>CBDCMQ010000005.1:0-199122 GCA_965219205.1 Dehalococcoidia bacterium | reverse complement strand
GGATATAGTCAGAGAGCTCTCAGACCACCTAATCGTACTCGATAGCGGTGAACTCCTCGCCCAAGGGGAGGTGGAAGACGTCCTGCATCGAGATGAGGTCATAGGGGCTTATCTGGGCACCTAGCCTCACGTCGAACGTCGAACGCTGTAGCCATAACAGAGGTGATTTGGTGACCAGTTCGGAAAGACCAAAAGAACATAACCTGGCCTCGAGCCCTGGAATTTCTGGCGCAACTCAACCGTCCCCCGACCGAGCGACACTTCTGGAACTGGTCGATATATCTGTGCACTTCGGGACTGTAGTAGCCCTCGATGGAGTATCGATGGCGGTCCAGCGTGGTGAGGTTGTAGCGGTGATGGGTCCGAACGGAGCCGGAAAGTCCACCGTTCTCAAAGCCGTCATGGGGCTCGCGCCCGTGGTCGCCGGCAGTGTCTACTGGCGCCAAAAGCTACTGGCAGCCCCCACCCATGAAATAGTGAAGGAGGGCATCTCCTTTGTTCCTCAAGGTAGACGCGTGTTCACCCACCTCTCCATCGCAGAGAACCTGGAGATGGGCTGCCTCTACCTCAACGATAAGGTGGAGAAAGAGCGCCGCTGGAATTCGGTCATGGATCTCTTCCCGATCCTGTATCAGAAGCGCCGGGACTTGGCCAGCCAGATGTCCGGTGGCCAGCAACAGATGTTAGCCCTAGGCCGAGGACTCATGGCCAGCCCAGAGGTGCTGCTGCTCGATGAACCCACGCTAGGCCTTGCCCCCAAAGTCGTCAAAGAAGTATTTCAGCTAGTCTCCCAAATAAGCCAGAAGCTCAATACTACTATCCTTGTCGTCGAGCACAACATCAAGGGCGTCTTGGATATCGTCGACCGGGCCTACGTCTTGGACAAGGGCCGCGTCGCACACGACGGCACACCCCGCTCGATCCGAGAAACTGATATCCTCACCCAGGTCTTCCTGGGCAGGGTCAACACTGGCCAAGAGGCCGAGGCAGACTAAGGGAACTGGGTAGTCGACCTCATCCCAAAAAGCGGCATCAATCTTGCAAGGCTGCTGCAGCGCTGTCGAGGAGCTTGGCGGCTCGGTTGCCCTCACCTCCATCAGCCGTGGTGACACCGACATGGGCCCCGTCCTCACCCAGATCGCGGCAGGCAGTCCGGACGGCATCTTCTTTCCGCTCTTCCAAGACGAAGGTACAGCCATCGTCCGGCAGATCAGCCAAGTCCCTGGAAGCGAGGACATAGCGCTGATTGGCGGCGCAGCCCTGCTGGTTTCCGAGTTTCTGGCCATCCCCGAGTCGGAGGGCGTTTACTTCCAGGTCCAGAGTTGGGCTTCGGCGACAACACCAACGAGGCGACCGGCAAGAGCGGCGACGCGCTCATCGCCGACTATCAGGAGCGGTACGGTGAGGCGCCGACATCTGCCTACCTGGCCCATGCCTACGACGCGGCCACCATGCTTCTTCGGGCCATCGAGGAGGTCGCGGTTGTCGACGGAGATACTCTTTACATCGACCGTGCCAAGCTGCGGGAGGCGCTGAGTGCTACTACCGGCTTTGAGGGCATCGGGTAGCCATAGGAACTCGAAGGAGTCGATCACACTTAAAGAAATATCGCAATAAAGTTCCTGCAATGATAGTCCAGCCGGTCAAGACCTTCTGTTTTGCCGGTCACTCGTGGACAACCAGATCGACTCGATGCCATAGGTGGCGGGTCCAACTCTCGACGCTGTTAAAGATGTCGCCCGCAAGTAGACTCTCGACATGACGCCTTGTCATCCAATCTACGGGGTCTCCACGGCGGCGGAGCATCATACCTCCTGCTCGCTGCAAAGGGAGCTCTGACGATAGCCTACGCACGACTGAGCAAGCAGAATGACCAGCGTGTGGTTTGTGCCCAAATCAGCTGCGGGCGCGAGCTAGGGAGGATTGCCAAAGTGCAACCAGGCAGCCGCTTGGAGCGGTGGTTGATCATGCCGCCGTGTTGGGTGGAGCGTTACGAAGACAATGTGTGGGTCGTAATGAGGAGGCAACGGCGTAGTGCAGAAGATAGTGGCTTCGGCAAGACGCCCGCGTGGCATGTGTTCCTCTTCCCCTGTGAAGCCGTATGTCCGGCGTGTGGCTTACTTAACGTCCTCGATACGGGCCCTCTAAGAGTTGAAGGCAAGCACCGTGACGATTACCGGGAAATACCGATGGACAGGCCGGGAACTCGGCAGCCGAGATGCTCAGATGCTGTGAATTGGGATGAAATCGCGCCTGATTGCGGACCGGGCTTGAGATCTCATTTACAAAAAGCCCAGCGCCATGCTAAAACCAACGTAATTAGATAGGAAGTCCGAACCGAGCGGCCAGCCGCCTCCGCGCGTCTCTTTCGAGAAACCGGAGAGCACCGGTGGAGGTTGCTCAATTGTTTCTCGAAAACGAACGATCGCTCCGGGGGCGCATCGGCGCCCTCACACTGCATTCTCAGCACGACACGCTGAAGGTCAGTGCTCCTGGGCGCGCGGCTGCGGCTGCAGCCCTCGACGCCCGGCTTCTCGCCGAGATTGACGCCCGCGAGCCCGGCCTGCCGGAAGCTGAGCGGCTTCGCCGCCTTACTTATGCGCGGAAGGCTCACTTCGCCCGACTGGCGCTCGCGTCGGCCAGGGCCAGAAGCCGCAAGGCTCGGACGTCCAGATGACAGGGCGCCTTCAGCCCGAACCGGTGCTAGAGCTGCCACCGTTGCCGGTGAGGGACGCCAATCCCTTCCCTTGGTTTCGTATGTACTGGTCGCAAATCCTCGCTCCGGCCATGTATGCCTTGACCGAAATCGAGCTGGCCGCGTAGGTTCACCTCTATGCCGCTAGCTTCATTTACGAGCCGCGCGGCAGGCTTGCGAACCTGGAAGCTTGGCAACATCATCTCGGCTACCGGAGCGCCCAAAATCTGCGCATATGCGCTTTCAGCCAGCGATAGGTACCGGGAGCATGCCACCCTGGTGATCAATCATTGAGCAGTGATCAGGCGCAGTTCCTCGGGTGTTCGAAGGTTCAGCTAGTTGCGGCAGAGGCGATGCTAGCCCAATTCTTTGCCGAGATCAACTCTCGACATAACCGCTTCCCTTAAAATCTTAGGCTCGTGCATACTCAAAATCTGGTTAGCACCTGGCGAGCCCAGCTTGATCGCGTTAACTCTTCTCCCACACACTGGCCGACAGTTTGTTCATAAGAGTTGTCTCGCCATTTTGTTGGGGGTGATCGAGTTTTTGCCAGCTACGAAGGTTCATGCTTTCTCGGCGATAGTGCTGGCTTTCTACAAGGTTGCCGATTCCTGCGGAGTTGTTGCCACGCCGGTGGCCAGATGTCATCGATTGTTGTCAAACGGATAGATGTCGAACATCATTCCGTTTGCCCATTGAGGGCACGGCGCTGGCGGCCACATCCGGCGTAGCGTTCCCCCCTATGGTGATGCCCCTAGCGAGATGGCTGGGGCCGAGGGAAAAGTGCCTAACCCCGCCCACCTCGCGTTCGACTCGGGCCGAGTGTGATGCTCTTCGGCAACCTCAGAACGCGCAGACTCAGGCGGCGTGAATAGATAGAATAGGCTCATAGAAATGACGGAGGAAGAGTGCGATGCCGGTAAGGGTAGGGGTTGTTGGGATACTAGCGGTCGGGTTGCTGCTCGCCGCCGCCGTCGCCGGGTGTCAGGTGGAGGACTCGCGGCAGGCGGATGTGCCTTTGAAGTTGGGGCTGTTGCTGGACTTCTCCGGATCGCCCGAAGTATCGGCTGATAGGCAGCGTGGATTTGAGCTTGCCATTAAGCAGGTCAACGAGGCGGGGGGTGTGCTGGGGCGGCCGGTGGAGTTCGTCACCGGTGATGCGCCTCACGACGTGAGCGTCGCCATCGAGTCGGCAGAGCGGCTACTGGGCGAGGGAGTTCACGCCATCGTCGGGCCCTCATCCAGCGCCGCATCGCTGCCCATTGCGGAGATGGTAATCAGGTCGGCGGCAATCCCCATGATCAGCCCGTCGGCTACCTCGCCGCAGTTGACCGACGCTAAGGACGATGACTTCTTCTTCCGCACCGCGCTTTCCGACACCGCCCAGGGCCCGATTCTCGCGCGCGTCGCTGAGGAGCGTGGGTTCAGCAACGTAGGCCTCGTGTACCGCGACGACCCGTATGGGCGAGGACTCGCGGCTGCCTTTGAGTCCGCTTGGAAAGGAACGATCATAAGCGTCGTCGTCAACGCCGAGCAGCCGTCTTTCCTGGCAGCGATTAGGGAGACCACGAGCGCGGGGGCCGAGGCGTTGCTGGTGGTCAACTTCGTATTGGACACGCGTTTGATCGTGCGCGAGGCGCTGGATGCGGGACTCTATAATCAGTTCGTCTTCGGCGACGCCAGCAAACGGCAGAGCCTGATCGAGGACATCGGCGGTGAGCACCTTGGTGGCATGTACGGCACGGCAGGCGCACCGGCGCCAGACAGTGCGACTAGCACCGCGTGGGATGCGGCGTTCGCTGCGGAGTACGGAGAATTGTCGGCGGTCCCGTACGTGAGGGAGGCGTACGACGCGGCGCTGGCTATCATGCTGGCGGCTCAGGCTGCCGGAAGCGTCGACGGCCATGCTATCCGGGACCAGCTCCGTGCCATCGGCGGCCCGCCAGGGCAGAAGGTCTACGCTACGCCTGATGGTGTGGCCGGCGCCTTGCGCCTTCTACGTGCCGGCGAGGAGATCGATTTTGAGGGTGCTGCCTCGACGCTGGACTGGGACGCCAATGGCGATCTCGAGCGCGGGCATATCGGCGTTTGGCGGTTCACGGAAGATGGTGGGATCGAGGATCTTGAGGTCTTTTCGGTTGAGCCTTGAGTAGGCCTGGCCCAAAGGCTACTGGGCGGGACCTGAAAGAGCGATCTTTTCTCGGCGAGAGGCAGCCTCAACCAAGAATCCTGACCGTTGCGCGGACGTTAAGACCGGACTTCGACCGGTGAGCGGCCGTGTGCCTCAGCGCGTGGGGATGGACGTGCCCCAACCCTGCCTTCTTGCAGACTACGCGATAGACACCGCTCTTTGTCAGTCGACCGCGTTTGCCCACCCAGAGAGCCGCGTCCGCGGCGTGGGGATGGCCCCGGCGGCTCAGGAGGTAGCGTTGCAAATCGGCCCGTGTTTCACGCGTGAAGCGCAGCCGCCTGTCGCGGCGGTTCTTGCCCTGGTGCACGATGAGGTCACGGCCTTCGAGGTCGACATCTTCGAGGTCGAGTGCCGCCGTTTCGCTTACCCTGAGGCCGCAATCGATGAGGATGCTCATAATCGCTCGGTCGCGTCTTGAGTCGAGATCGCGTGCCGACAAGGATTTGAGTAACCGGCGCAGAGCGTCCACCGGCACGACCGGGACGAAGTGTTCCGGCATTTTTGGCGGCGACATTTTTGCCAGTGGTGTCTCATGTATCTCGTCTATCTCAACTAGAAACTTAAAGAAGCGGCTAATCGACCTGTAGCGCTGGTTTGCCGTCATGGCGCTGATGCCCCGACCACCGAGGTCTGCCGGCCTTTGTAAGTAGCGCATCCAGTCGGTCAGATGCTGCGGGTAAGCCCCGTTGGGTCTGCGGGCACTCCCTGAGCGCGCAGGTAATCACCCAATTGCTCCACGGCCAAGCAATAGGTCTGGATTGTCCTGGGGGCAGAATTCGCCGCCTCCAGGGCATCGGAGAACATGGTCGTGTAAAATGGCCACATGTCTTGGCTGGCCTTGCATACTCGATAACGATCGACAGCATAACGACTAGCGGCGTTATCGACCCGGAAGCCTTTGAGACATGGGTTCCCGGCTTTAATCCGGCCATCCAAAACGTTAATGCTGCCATCTTCATCTTCAACTCCACCGTCGGAACATCAGTACCAGCGCTCAATTGACCTTTCGAGCCGCGGTGGCGGGCGGGATCATGCGGTGTGAGTGCATTTGACTTCGCGTAATCGATTCAAACAGCGACGTTGACGAGATGCTTGGAGTTCCGAGATTCGGATTTCTAAGACTGGACCGCGAAAACCAACGGGCTGAGAACTGCGGGGTCAAGAGACGAAACGGCTACCTGGCTTTCGCCGCTCGCCGGTGTTTTCTCTCCCTCAGCCAAAACAACGACCAGTGGATGGTCTGCCGCGAGAAAGCGCGCCGTCTGCTGTTGATCTGACGACGAGACGTCAGATCTGTTGGAGATGCTCCCCAGGCCAACCCACTCGTGATTTCTTGCTGCCGGGTTGGACAGCTCCGCTTCAACGCTTACTTCGGCCACAAACGCCAATCCATCCTCGGTTAGATGGCCCGGCCTAAGACGAAAATAGAGCCCGGCACAGCTCGGAGAGGGATGCAGACCGGTCTGCTCCGCAATCACTCGCACGGATGCTTCAATGGGGGATTCACCAGCCCTCACCTCGGTGACCAGAGGGGTGAGCATTTCATCCTGTCCACGCAGCATCAGGACTTCGTCCTTGCGCGTAAGGAAGCATTCAACAGATTTCAACTTCGTGCCTCTCTTTAGATTCCGTGAAACGGCGTCCGCTAGGCAGTGCTGATCAGGACCGTGGCCGGAAAAATATCACGCGTTCTCGGCCACCGAAAGGGTCACCTGGCCTGCAAAGTAACCGATTCTGGGCGGCCTGACAATCGGCTCTGAAGCGCCCGAACCTGGTACGGGTCGTTAGGGTTTTCCCCAAATTACCCTCCTGGAGATTGGTTGATAATCGCAGTACGGATGTTACCGCCCTGGCAGCGTCCGAAGACTAACCGACTACGTGGCGATTCCTGACAGGGAATGGCCGGGACCGGGTCGGGCATCCCACCTCTCAAACGAGGCGAACTTCACGGCACTCCAAGCCTCGCCCGTCAAAGATGATTGACCACACGGGTGGGCTCCGGCTGACGGGCGTTCGCAATCTGAGTCATCGTCCAGGCGACCTTCCCAGCTCATGACAGATTGCCCCATTGGGCTCAGGCCGCTCAGCTTGGAACCAGCCAAGCCCTTGCGTTACACTCGCGACTGAAAATGAATTCTCCCGACCAGAGGTTGGACGAAGACCTCGCACTTGCATATTCCCAAGGTGACCGTACCGCGGGCGAGGCCCTCGCCCAGCGCTATGCCGTGGGCATCTATGATTTTGCAATTCGAGTCACGCTGGACCCAACAATCGCCGAAACCGCTACGACGAACTCCCTGAGGCGCATCAGCGAAGAATTCGCCAACCGTCCTGACGAGCTCAACTTTAGCTCCTGGATTTACGGCGTCACGCGCGATGAGGCGCTCAACGGTGTGCACCGGCCTTCTCAAGCAGACCAAGCCGGCGAAGAAGAAGTGCGAACCAGTGCCCTGTCAGTTCTCGATCCGCGCTTTATCCAATATGAAATATCGGCTGCTGCCGCCGCCGCTTCGTGGGCCTGGCAGGCAGTCCGCGGCCAGCGGCCGCGGGATTACAGCATTCTCGATCTGCTCCTACGCCGTGAGATGACGCCAGAGGACATCGCCGAAGTTGCCGCTCTGTCTCACAACGGGGTCTACGCAGTTCTGGGCCGGCTGCGAGGCGTTTTTGAGGAAACCTACGCCGCGGCGGCGCTCTTCGAAATAGGCCGCGAAGCTTGCTCAGAATTGGACGAGCTTTGGGGACAACAGGAGACGCTTGGTCCGGCCCTGCGCCGCGCAGTCGGACGCCATATCGAAGGTTGTGCGAACTGCCGTGATACTCGCCAGGCTTTACCACCGGCCGCGGAAGTGTTCGCTAATCTCGGCAATGTGGCCTTGCCCCAAGAGGTTGCGCAGAAGTTGCACGCCGCCCTCTTCGCCACCGCCGAAGCTTGGCCGGAACGGGCGCCCGACGACAGCGCCGCAGAGTCCGGAGGCCTGGAGGCGGCCGCTCCTTTATTTGCAGCGGGCTCAGAGCGAGCGGATGATGACGAACCTAAAGAAGGCGAAGCACCCCTTCTCGGGGAGTTCTCAGCTCGTGATCGCCAGACGACCCACGAGGACGCTTTCACCGGCCATACGGCTGAACCTGTTCCCGAACCACAACTGTCTGACCTCTCTCAGGATTCAGCCGACCTCGATGAAACTTCCGAGGATCTGCCTGCAGGAGACGAACCGGTCAAACCCGCCTGGCAACCACCTGCTCGGGAACCCGTCGGAGCGGCGCCGGCTGCCAAATCTTCTTCCTCAGATAGACCCAACTGGACAGGAGGCGGTGCGCGGACCCCAGGGGGCACCGAGCCGCCGGATCTCGGCCCATCAGGAGACGAGCGGTCCAGGTTCTACCTACTTTATGCCGGTGTCGCCGCCGTTACCCTTCTTGCGGCCTACCTTGGCCTTGCTTTAGGTGATTCCCTCCAGAGCAGTGGCTCCTCCTCCTTGTCGCCGCTGCCCACGCCAGACGGGTCCTTGCAGGTCCGAATCTGCAGTTCGGTACCGGTGAGAATGGATATCGGCACAAGCCTCAATTTGATCTTTCCCGAGGTTCCAGACGGTTACTCAGTCTCCAGCGTTGCAGTGAGTGGCGCATCGACGGAAAACATCAATACTCTCGCGCAGTCAGACAAATCAGTCCTTTTCGTCGCCGGTTCCCAACCTGATTCGGCCGGGCTTAGCGATGAATATCTGTTGGTCGTGACATTTGCCGAGGGCAGCCAAACAATCGAGGCCGAGTGCACGGTGATTGTCCAGGGAATCGAAGCTCCTGAGCCGACCGTAACCCCGGCTCCCACAGAGACGACGACAATCTCGGTGGTTGAGCCTACAGCCACGACCAGCGCACCTCCACCCGCCGTTCCAACCGAAACGCCAACATCGAGTCCAACCATAACCGGCACGCCGCCGACTGCAACGCCAACTCTGATCTTGCCCCGGACGCCAATGCCAGTAAGCACAGCCACACCCATCCCGGTAGCGACGGCGACACCGACCCAAATAACACCGAATACCCCGACACCCTAAAGTTGCTTTCATAAAGCCAACTCGGACCGGAACGTATCGCAAGTTGCGTTGCGTTTAGAGCGTCAGGTCAGCCGGGTGCTCTAGACTTGGAGCTGCCTATCGTCTTTTTTTGTTGCTGAGGTGGGGTGCTGGTTACGCCAGGCCGCGCTCTTTTAGAACACGCGCCATGGTCACACCGATCTCAGCAGGGGATTCGCTGATTACCGCACCGGCATCGATCAGGGCTGCTTTCTTGGCGGTCGCGGTCCCGGTATCGCCGGCGATGATCGCACCGGCGTGGCCCATGCGCCGCCCAGCTGGTGCCGCGCTGCCGGCGATGAAGGCTACAACCGGCTTCTTGACCTCCGCCTTGATATACTCTGCCGCGTCTTGTTCAGCGGTGCCGCCAATCTCACCGATCATGACGATTGCGTCGGTGGCGGGATCGTTGTTGAACATTTCAACCACTTGGCGCTGGGTCGTGCCAATGATCGGGTCGCCGCCAACACCTACACAGGTCGATTGGCCGATTCCTTGCCGGGAGAGCTGGTCTACCGCTTCATAAACCAAAGTGCCGCTGCGCGAAACCACGCCAACCTTTCCCGGTTTGAAAACATTGCCCGGCATGATCCCCACCCGGCACTCGCCTGGAGTGATAACGCCGGGACAGTTTGGGCCAATTAGCGTCAGGTCACTGCCCTGAAGAGCCCGTTTGACCGTCATTGTGTCCAGGGTTGGGATACCTTCTGTAATGCAGATGATCAGTTTAATCTCGGACTCTGCCGCCTCCAAAATCGCATCGGCAGCGCCCGGCGCCGGGACGAAGATCAGCGAGCAGTCGATCGGGCCGCTTTGGATCACGGCATCGGCAACGGTATTGAAGACCGGTACGCCGTAGGCCGTCTCGCCACTGCGGCCTGGCGTGCACCCGGCCACAACCTTGGTACCGTAGGCTATACAGCGTTCGGCCTGGGCGCCACCTTCACGTCCAGTAATTCCTTGGACCAGCACACGAGTGTCCGCATTAACCAGAACGCTCATGATTTCACCTGCGCTGCTGCAACGGCTTTTTCGGCCGCTTCGCCGAGGTCTTCAGCGCGCTCAACCTGAATGCCAGACTCCTTAAGCATGCGCAGGCCTTCCTCCAGATTTGTCCCGGCGAGGCGGGCCACGATTGGCAGGTTCAGATTCAGTGTTTCCTTGGCTTCGATGATCCCCTGGGCGGTGATGTCGACACGGGCCATACCGCCAAAAATATTAAAAAGAATCGCTTTCACGCTAGCATCGGAGCTGATGATCGCCAGGGCATTTACTACGGTCTTTGGATCGTTGGCAGTGGCAATGTCCAAGAAGTTCGCAGGCTCACCGCCAGCCAGCTTGATTGCATCCATGGTGGCCATCGCCAAGCCAGCGCCGTTTACTACACAACCGATGTTACCGTCTAACTTTACATAATTACTAATGCCCTCGGCCTGGGCGCGAACCTCGAGCGGGTCCTCCTCGTCGAGGTCACGCAGGGCGACGATCTCGGAGTGCCGGTAGGCAGCGTTGTCATCGAAGCTGAGCTTGGCATCGAGCGCCAGGATGCGGTCGTCGGTTGTAACGACCAGCGGGTTAATCTCGGCCAGAGAGCAATCCGTCTCCTTGAAAGCGCGATAAAGGCTGGCCATCAAAGCCACGGCCGGGCGCAAAAGATCACCATCCAGCCCCAGCTTGAAGGCAAGAGCCCGGCCTTCAAAGGGTTGAAACCCCGCGGCCGGGTCAATCGGCACCCGGTGAATCGCCTCCGGAGTGGATGCGGCGACTTCCTCAATTTCCATTCCACCGGCGGCTGAACCCATCAGAATCGGCCGGCCGATTGCCGAATCGATCAGGACAGCCAAGTAAAGTTCACGGGCAATTTGCGTCTGTTCCTCGACCAAAACTCTTCTTACCAAACGGCCTTCAGCACCGGTCTGAGGCGTTACGAGGGTCATGCCAAGAATCTGCTCCGCAGCCGATTCGGCATCCGCCGGACTGGACGCCAGCTTAATGCCACCGCCTTTGCCACGGCCACCGGCATGAATCTGGGCCTTTATCACCGTGGGCCCGCCGAGTTCTTCCGCCTGCCGGCGGGCTTCCGCCGGGGTCGATGCCACCTGGCCGCGTGGTATCGGTACGCTGTAGCGGGCAAGCAACTCTTTGGCCTGATACTCGTGGACCTTCACAATCGCCTCCTCGGGCGAAAACCAGACGTGGGATGACAGCGGCAATTTTAGCACAGGTTTTTTAGAGCCAAGGGCTATCAGCTTGCCAACCCCGGTCGGCGGCGGGTAACCCCGTCGAAGTCCGCGAATCAGTCAGGGCGCCAGGGTGAGGATGACACCAGGCGAAACAATCGTCCCCGCCACGGCATCATGTACCACAATTGGAATCGTGTACTGCCTCGGCACGAATCCAGCCGTGGACCAAGAACCGAGAACTCCTCCTTCAACCGGAGTCCGCCAACTCCCGAGGTTTCGCCAGGACGAAGGCGCCGCTCCAAATCCCAACTGAATAGTGTAGGACTCTATAGAACTGGACCATGCCCAGCCGGTTAACTGTACGGTGCCCGAGACAACGCCTGTCGGCGAAGTTATGAGAGCCAGCGGCGGGCGTAAATTATCGCTGGTCTCTTCTGATTCCTTCTCCAAAGATTCCGGGTCTTGGGATGACGCCGTTGCATCAAGCTCTGTCCCGCAGGCCAGGCCGGCGGAACAAAGCGCGCTGGAGTCGATCCCCGGTGGCTTGGCGAATGCTTGCGATGAAAGCCCGTCGTACAAAGCTTGTAGTGTGTCCCGCATCGCTCTAAAAGAGATCGATGTGCTGAAATGTTGACGATGGGCGCGTTGTCCGAATTGCCAGCCCACACGCCGACCACGTAATCAGGGGTATAGCCAAAAGCCCAAGTTTCGCCGATTTTCCCAGCGTCTGGTCCGTCGGGGTCGAAAGGCTCACTTGTTCGCGTTTTCACCCCTGCGGTGCGTCCGGGAATGCTCACGCCGCCGCAGCCAAATGTGATGCAGTGAGCGCTCGAGTCCGAAAGAATGCTCGTCACCATGTACGCCTGCTGCGCCGGAATCACTTGCTGCTTGGTTCGCCGCTCGTCAGCCTCATAGAGCACCCTTCCGCTGGCATCTTCGACCCGCAAGATTGAAATCGGTTCGATCTGACGCTCATCCTCCTCCGCCGGCAAGATTGCCTTCTGGCCCACCAAGTTCCCATTGTTGGCCAGAACGCTGTAGCCAAGGGCCAAATCCATTGCTGTGAGGTCAACACCGCCAATCGCAATCGCCGGTCCATACTGCCCGTCAAGCGTGGTGAACCCCGCCCGCTTGGCGACTTCGACTATCGGACCCACGCCTAGCTGTACCGCCGTCTTGAACGCCGGGACATTCAGTGAATTGCCGAGCGCCGTACGGATATCAATGCAGCCCAGATAGCTGTTTGGGTTGGGGTTGCGAGGCTCGAAGATTGTGCCATCTGATTCCTGAAACCTGATTGGCGTGTCTTGAATGAGTGTCGAGGGCGTCCAACCCAATTCCATGAAAGACGCGAGATAGATGAACGGCTTGAAGGACGAACCTGGCGAATTAAGAGCGGTAAGGTTGTCCACGTTGCCGTCGATATCTTCGCGATAGTAATCGCGGCTGCCGATCAGGACCAGGATTTCGCCGGTAGGCGCATCTAGAACAATCAAGGCGCCGTTGCGGCTGTTGGAAATATCCTCGAATTCGCTAATCCAATGTTCGAGTTGTTCAAGCGCCTTTTCCTGCAACTCCATATCGAGGCTTGTCGTAATAATGAGACCATCGCTTAGTAGCGCCTCTCGGCCGAACAACTCTTCGAGCTGCGGAGTCACATGGTTGAGAACGAAATGCGGCGCCTCGATCGGGAATATCGACTCAAGGACTCCCAGAGAGGCGGCCTTTGCAGCTTCGATTTGCCACGAAAACGCCGGGTAGTAGCGATCGCCGCCAAGCGAAATCTTAGAGTGGCCGGAAACCAGGTCGAGAATCTCGTTGCGCCGGGCAATTGCAGCCTCGGGTTAGTTTCGAGGGTCATATTTCGCCGGTGACTGAGGAATACCAGCCAGCAGGGCCGCCTCGGCTAAGGTGAGCTGATTTGCTGATTTTCCAAAGTAGCCCTGGCTCGCGGCCTCTACGCCGTAATAGAGGCCGCCATAGCTGATCTGATTGAGGTACCACTCAAGAATCTGATCTTTGCTGTAGTCCTGGGTTATCTCCAACGCGTAGGCGATCTCTTTTATCTTCCGCTCAAAGGATCGCTCCTGGCGCTAGTGCGTAGGAATCTAGTGCGTAGGAATGTAGACGTTTTTTATCGGCTGTTGAGTAATTGAACTGCCGCCGGACCCCTGGAGAATTTCCGCCGTCGTAATCGGACTCAGATTCTCCCAAGCTGCCCTGATCAAACCTCGGGGGTTGATACCGGGATTGGCGTAGAAGCTGGCATCTTCGGTCGCAATCGTAGCGACCAACATGGTTTCCGAAATTTCTGCCAGGCCAACAGGCAGGCGAATTCCGTCACGATCGTCGACGAACTCGTAAAGCAGCCTTCCATTGCGATCATAAATCCGCGAGCCCCGCGACGACTCGTTGATCGACAGCTCTGAAGGGGAAGCGATGTCGCCAACATAAGATTTGTAGACCGAGGAAACGGCAAAAACGGTGGCGATTAACAACGCTGGCACGATCAAAGTCAAGGTCAGCATGGGGGCCAGGCCACGCCTCGCCGTAACCGGGCCTTTGCCAGGAATTCGCTTCTTCTGAATTAGGGCTCGACCCGCGCCCGGCAATGCCGACGGAGGCTGATTCGGGTGAGTTGGATGACGACCACCGAGCAACACGTCCAGCTGAGCAATGCAGGACTGGAGCATGTAAGTGACGGTCCGGCCTCGAACAGCCAGCGCATCCAGGCGTTTCTGTAGCAAAACGAGATGCTCGTCCGGCGGCTGCTCCTTTCTATCCACCCTAGAAAAAGGCGTTTTAGGAGCCAAAGCGGAAACCCCAGAGGCAAGGCCATGGTGAAGGCAGCCTTGGCCACCAATGTAAGAAGAAGGCCATGACGACGGACTAAGCCGGCATTCCCCGGTGGTGGGGCGTCGCGGCTTTTCTGTCGATTCTTTTCAGCGGCGACCATGTTCGCTTCCTTGCGAGCATTCAGCTTTGATGCAGGCCCACTGAGGCCTACAAATTAAAGCGTTTCGCCGCGGCTCCCGTTATACGAGGAAGCGAAAATTTAGCCGGATTCAGAAGAACGGTCTACGGAAGAAGATTAGGCCTTGGGCGGATGCCCAAGTTTCTGGAGCATTTCCCGAAACGCGGGCAACTCCTGAGCGCCGACAATCCCGTATCGCTGATCCAGCACGAAGGTCGGAATCGCTGAGACGCCAATCTGCTTCGACCAGGTTATCCCCTCATCCACTCGATCGCGATAACTCCGGTCCAGGAGAGCTTCGCGCATCGGCCCTTCCGGCAAACCAGTGGATGTAGCAACTTCAACGATAGTCTCGATGTCGCCGATGTCCTTCAAATCCTCGAAATATGCCTTGAGCATGGCGCGATGAAACTGCCACGAATCACCCTGCTCGAAAGCAAACTCGGCAGCCTCAAGCGCGAGATGAGAGTTGGGCGTGTGTGTGCGTCCCCGCGTGAATTTGATGCCCAGGGCTTCGCTGCGTAGCTCAATCGGTGTTGGCGGCGCATCAGCTGCCACCGAATGACGTGCAGGCATCCCTTCAGGCGGGGTATCCGGCCTTAGCAAAAATGGTGAGAAGTGGACTTCGAATTCGTACTCTTCCTGCAGCCCTTCGACCTCGACCAGGCCGATGTAACACCAGGGTCAGACGAAGTCCGAGACGATGATGATCGATGCTGTTTCTTCGTCGACTTTTAGCTCTTCCATGGCGCGATTATACACAGCCTTTCCTGGTTTGACTTCGGGTTTAGATGCAATCAGGTGATGTCATCCGGCCGTTAGATGTCCGGTGCTGTCGGCTCGCCGGCTCGCCACATGTACCAGGAGCCAACCGAACGGTAGGGAGCCCAACTCAGGCCAATTTCCCGTGCCGCCGCCGGTGTTGGTGTCTCGGGCAGGTCGTAGGTGATGCGCATGCCATTTCGCACGCCGAGGTCACCAACCGGCAGGACATCGGGTCGGCCAAGCTGAAACATGAGATACATGTGCGCCGACCATTCGCCTATGCCCTTGACCGCAACAAGCTGGCTTATCACCTCTGCATCATCCATTTGGGAGAACTCATCGAACTTCAAGCGGCCGTCCGAGACGTGGATCGCCAGGTCCCGCATGTAGCCGACTTTTTGACGCGACACCCCGGCACCGCGGAATTGCTCATCGGTCGTGGCCAGCAGTCGTTCTGGTGCAGGTGGCTGACCGGCATCGCCATACAAGGCCAGGAAACGGCTTTGGATGGCGTTTGCAGCGGCGCCGGCCAGTTGCTGATAGAGAATCGTCCTCAAGAGCGAGGCGTAAGGATCCCCATCACGCACCTCCGACGTATATGGCCCAGTCCGGTCCATGACCGCGGCCAGGGCGGGGTCAGCAGCCCTTAGCTGAGCACAAGCATCTTCAACCGGAAAGGTATTTATTACTGCCATCCCTGCTTCGAGCTATTCTAGGGCTTTCGCGAGTTGAGCGGCCCGGTTGCCACAAACCGGGCCAGCGAAACTCGTCTGTGCGCTGGATTGGGGCCTAGCTTGCCAGACCGGCCCACTTTTCGGTCTTCGGCTGGCTAATCAACACTCCCAGCCGACTTAGCTGGCGCGCCAGGCCTGCATCGGCATGCCGCGAATAGAGGATGCCGAACATCCCGACGGCGCGCGCGCCTTGAACATTTTCTGGGCGATCATTGACAAACACGCATTGGTCCGGCTTGCAACCCAAGCCAGCGGCGGTCAGTCGATATATTTCCGCTTCCGGCTTCTTGCAGCCAACGATCTCTGAGTCGATCACGCAGTCAAAGTATTGTCGGAGACCAAAGCTCTCCAGCCTCTCCGCCGCGGTCCCGTCACGGTCGGCTATCATGCCCAGTGTGTAATCACCATCCAATGACCGGACCAGCTCGACATTCTCCTCGATCAAGACCAGCCTGGACTGGATTGGAACATCATCGACGTTTATCTTGGTGCTACCTAAATCGAGCCTGGACCGCATTAGAGCCATGATTTCCTTTGGCTTCATGCTTCCAATCATGACGGCAGGAAACATTCTCGTCAGAGTGTCACGCGACATACCGAACTCTTGCGTGACGTAGTCAAAAAACTCACGATGGCTGGGTTTGAAACGAAAGTAAAGAACGCCGTGAAAATCAAGTATCACCGCCCTGATTTTCACAGCGGGCTGACTCGAAGTGGTGTCAGAAATCGATTCAAATGCAGAAGTCCTCATAGTTGTTAACGTCGGCAGCATACGGCCGCGCTGATGGCATCCGGCAATTCAACCGGCTAAGGCCAAACCTGACTTCAAGCTCCGCGGCCAAATTGAAGCCGTCTTGGGGCGGTGGGTCCTCTTTGTGCGGCGGAAATGTATGCTGTGGAGGATTCTAAACGGAGGAATTCTGATGGCCGCTGAGTGGCATCCGCCGGCAATCGGCACCAACGCAACGCAAACCAAGACGGTCACCGAGCGCGACGTCGAGATGTTTGCCGATGTAACCGGAGACAGAAATCCGCTTCACTTTGACGAGAAATTTACCAGTGGCACCCGCTTCCGTCGCTTAATCGGGCAAGGCGGGATCACGACCGGCCTTTTCCACGGGCTCGTGGCGATGAAACTACCGGGACCCGGATCAGTATTCCTGCATCAGGAGTGGGATTTCCCGGCTCCGGTCTACATCGGTGACACGATTACCGGTGAAGCAGTCGTACTCGAAGCACGTTCCGACAAGCCGATAACCAGCCTGGAATGCGTGGCCCGCAATCAAGACGGCACCGAAGTCCTTCGCGGAACCTGCCTCGTGTACACCTTGTTGGAAGACGCGAATTGATCCGCGCAGACCAGCTTCTGGAACTGCACTCAACAGCCTTAGGTCGCAAGGACCAGCAGGCCTCGTGCAATACTGGCTGTCGGGAGAACTGACAATGACAATGGACGATCGCAACCGCTTGGTTATTGAAGAGTTTCGCGCCAACGCTGGCAAAGTCGGCGGACCATTTGATGGCGCTCCACTGCTTCTGCTGAGCACGACGGGGGCTAAAACCGGCACCGGCTATACAACCCCACTCTTGTACCTGCCGGACGGGGACCGTTTCGTGATCTTTGCCTCAAAGGGCGGCGCACCGGCCAGCCCTCACTGGTACCACAACCTTGTCGCGAATCCGGATGTAACAATTGAGGTCGGCAGCGAAACATTCGCTGTTTCAGCCGTTGTGACAAAAGGAGAGGAACGAGACCGCCTGTACATGACCCAGGAGAAGCACTTTCCTCAGTTTACGGAATACCAAGAGAAGACCAGCCGTACGATCCCTGTGGTGGCTCTGGCGAGAAAGGGCTAGAGGCCGAAAGAAGATCGTTCTATTTGTTGTCGCTGAAATGGACGACACCCTCGGTTCCATCCACGCGGACCTGAGTTCCGTCGCGTATCCGGTGTGTGGCCGACTTTGTGCCAACTACAGCCGGTATGCCGTACTCACGCGCCACGATGGCGCAGTGGGAAAGGATGCCGCCACCATCGGTAACCACCGCAGCCGCTACAGCGAACAGAGGCGTCCAAAGCGGAGACGTGCTGCGTGTAACCAGTATTTCCCCGGGCTGAAGTCGATCAGCCTCATCTAGGGTCATGACCACTCGCGCCCAACCTTTAGCTTGGCCGGCGCTGGCGGCCGTACCCGTTAAAGCGGCAGCCCCAGACTCCTCAGCGCTACTGTCACCGCCAATCTCAGACGGCGGCACTATGTTGCGCCAGTAATCGTGATCGCGGCGGCGGGCCTTAATTAGCGCTTGTGTCTCTGCTGAATGGCTTTCGTCAGCCGCACGAATTTCAGCCAACGAAAGAAAGAATATGTCGGCGGCACCGGTCAAAACTCCTCTCTCAGTCAATCGCCGCCCGGCCTCCAGGACCGGCATGCGAAAAGAAGCGCGTGACATGGCCAGGGCAAACGGCCTGCTCTCGCGGACGGCCAGATAGGGCAATGCGGCCTCAAGCAATTGGCGGAATTGTTGGCGATCCTCATCCGATTCGAGCGAACCTTCCAGTTTCCTAGTTAGCTCCTCACGTTGCTCGACCGCAGATCTTTGGGCTGCCCGTGGATCTGCGGCATCGAGGTAACCGGCTACTAGGCTAAGCGGCACTGTCCAATCTTCAAACCAGCTTGGTTCACCAATCTCGGTAAAAGAACCATTGCGCCGCCCATACGTGTCAAGCCATTTGCTCATTTCCGTCTGAAATTCTGTTCCGCCCTCCACAGAAGATATTTCCGTCCGGCTGAAGTGCTTCGCTTGTATGAATTCCAGCAGCTGGGAATGCCTTCTAACCCCCTGGGAAAGAGTCCACAAATCGGCGCCGGAGTCTAGACTGACGTTTTCGACTCCCTGGAGGAGTCTGTTTACCAACTCCTCTGGATCGGAGGCGAACCGCCCGGAACAGAAATCTACCAATCGGGTGCGGGAGAAGGTAACCAAATGTCGGGCGCGAAACATTAGATCGGCGTGATGCGCGCCGACCTCAGGAAGACCGCCGAGGACGTCGATCAGATCAGACCAGGACAAGTCCGAGTAATCTCGCAGCCAGAGCTCCCTTGCCTCCGACTCGATCTGCGGACGCCAGGTTTGAAACCAGAGTTGCTCCAAATGAGGCGAGAGCTCTGCAAGGGTTTTGCGAAGGCGTTGAGTTGAAGACTCCGGAGGCATTGGCCCACCGGCTAGGGAATAACGATAGCCGTTCACCGAGACTCCGCGGTCCGACGGCGGTTCGCCTCCCAAGGCCACGAGGGCACGGGAGATACCCAAACGGCCATTTCCGAGGTCGATGGAAAGAGGGGTGGGCGGGAAGGCGTTGTGCTCCGCATCCCAGCGCCACGTCGACTTCGAGTCGGCCACCTCGGGCCAGTCGACGGCAAACTCCACAGCCTCCCCGGTATCACGGCGGTGGGCGGTAAACATCTCTCCCGGCATCTTTAACCTCTTCGCTTAAACCTCCGAATTTCCTTTGGTCCGCCAAGGTTCGGACACCTGAGCCGCGGCCGAATCGGCCTGCCTCACGGCAGCGCAGACATGCTTGCGTTTCAAGGCCGAGTCGGCATTCGTAGGGTAAGCCGCGTCTAAGCCAAATGCCACCATATTTGCAGCAACGTTTACTCTTGGCGGCGGGCTAGCGTTTGGATCGAAACCAAAGATGGGGGACCATCTCCCTGGCCGTCTCCCCGAAAAGGTCAAGCCCAGACGCGGGTTGTGCATTGCGCGCAAGACCCTCAACCAGGGAAAGAAGGGATCTAGTGACCAGAATCGCCATACTTGACGACTATCAGTCAGTGGCTCTGGATATGGCCGAGTGGGGCAGCGTCCCAGCTGGCGTAGAGGTGGAAGCGTTCTCAGACCATTTAAAGGATGAGAGTGAAATTGCCCAGCGCTTGAATGACTTCGATGTTGTCGTTGCAATGCGGGAACGCACGCCATTCCCAGGCACGTTGATCGAGCGCTTGCCGCAACTACGGCTCTTAGTCACCACCGGAATGCGTAACGCGTCGATCGATTTGGCCGCGGCGGCGAAGCTCGGTGTGACAGTGTGCGGAACCCGCGGCATGCGCACCGGCACCGCAGAGCTTACGTGGGGTCTGATCCTATCCCTCACGCGCCACATCCAGGAAGAGGACCGCGCGGTACGGGATGGGAAATGGCAAGTGCGCATAGGACCCAGCATGGAAGGCAAAACGCTCGGTGTTATCGGGCTCGGCAATCTCGGATCTCAGGTTGCGGCGGTGGGACGCGCCTTCCAAATGGACGTTATTGCCTGGAGTCAAAACCTCGCGGCGGAGCACGCCGAGCAAGCAGGCGCCCGGCTGGTAAGCAAAGCCGAACTGTTCAGTGAATCAGATTTCATTTCGGTCCACTTGGTTCTGGGCAATCGCAACCGAGGCTTGATAGGCGCCGCCGAATTTGCGCGAATGAAGCCTACCGCGACCTTCTTCAACACATCGCGAGGCCCAATAGTCGATGAACAGGCCCTGATCGACGTGCTGGAACAGCGAAGCATCGCCGGCGCCGGGCTGGATGTCTTCGATGAAGAACCTCTACCCCTCGAACACCCCTTCCGACGGCTCGACAACGTCCTGGTCACACCTCATATCGGCTACGTCACATCGGACAACTACAGTCTCTTTTACCAGGATGCTTTGGAGGACATCGTTGCCTTCCTGGACGGCAATCCACTCCGGGTAATTGAGACCTCGCCCTAGTTCGTACTCGGCTGCGGCTCAAGACATGACTTCGTCCAGCCTTCGCGCCTCCTTCAGACTACAAATGGCCGCCTCCGAATGGTATATTCCAGGACGCTAACGGATCACAATTGTGCATACGCGTTCGACGGAGGTCTGGAAATGGCGTACGAAGGAATGATCGCAGAGACGGTCACGGTCAGCGGTGACAACCGTGACGATATTGAGGCCTATTACGCCCGCCCACTTGGCGCCGGCCCGTTTCCCGGCGTCGTGGTTATCCACCACATGCCCGGTTGGGACGAGTGGACACGGGAGGTCACGCATAAGTTCGCCCACAACGGCTACGCCGCGATCGCGCCGCACCTCTATTCCCGAATGGGGCCGGGGACCCCGGACGATGTTGCCGCCCGAGCACGGGCTGAGGGTGGCGTCTCCGATGACCAAGTTATCGGCGACGTCGAAGGTTCTATGGATTTCTTAAGAGTGCAGCCGCTTTCCAGCGGCAAGATTGGTGTCATCGGCTTCTGTTCCGGTGGCCGCCACACTTACCTCGCGGCCTGCAGGATTGGCAACATCGATGCCGCCGTCGATTGTTGGGGCGGCGGTGTTATTGTCGACGATCCAGCTCAAATCTCGGAGAAGCGGCCGGTTGCGCCGATCGAGCTAACCGAGAAAATTACCGCCCCCGTGCTAGGGATTTTCGGCAACGATGATTCTAGCCCCACGCCGGACCAAGTCGACCGGACCGAAGAAGTTCTCAAGCACCAGGGTAAAACCTACGAGTTCTACCGCTACGACGATGCGGGCCATGGTTTTTTTGCCACCGACCGGCCAGGCTATCGCCAAGGACCGGCCGTTGAGGGCTGGACTCGGGTTTTTGCCTTTTACGAGGCCCATCTAAGGACCGCGGCCGTCGCAGCCGGTCGCTAAGGGAGAATACCGTGTGCTCTTACATCACTGAAAAAGCAGAGATCTTCGGCAGCGCCAAGGGTCCGCAGGGCTGGTTCCACGTCGATACGGCTAATGTCTATTTTGACCACCCATACCACGCGCCGCTGGATCACTCCCTGAACATCGACTTCGTCAACGAGGCCAACGGGGCGCAGACTCGGGTCGCGGTTGAAATAAGCGCCGAGTCAGCGCGGGAGTTGGTGGCAAAAATCGTGGCGGCTTTGGAGAGCGCAGACGAGGCACACGCCAACCCGGTGCAGCTAACAACCAGCTAACGGCGAAACTTCAAAATATCTGACGGCCCGAGATCTCGATCTCGGGCCGGTTTCTCGGCCAGTTTGACTTTCGGTCTGCGATGGTGAGCCGTGACGATAGAACTGCTGATCATCTCCACGGTGCGCATTCTTGGTGCGCTCCCAGTCTTGCGCTGGCCGTTCTATGGTGGCCTCCTAGCGCTGCTGGTCGACCAAAGCGACCTCCTGCTGATGAATCTCATCCATCTGGGTGGGATTAGTGACTATCAGACTTTTGACAAGGTCCTTGACCATGCATATCTGCTTACTTTCCTGATCGTGGCACTCCGCTGGCGTGGCTTTCCCCGCTCAGTCGCCGTGGGCCTGTTTATCTTCCGCTTTGTTGGGTTCGTCGCCTTTGAGACCTTTGAAGAGCGCTGGATTCTGCTTATCTTCCCCAACCTCTTCGAGTCTTGGTTTCTGGTGATGGCCGGAAGGATACAGTTCAATCTCGAATCGCGCCTCGTGGGTACCCCTTTGGCGGCACTTCTAATTGCTATGCTCGCCTTGAAAATGTTTCAGGAGTACGCGCTGCACTACGCTCGCTGGCTGGATAGCTTTACCACTACCGAGGCTATCGAAGCCGTGTGGCGCTTCATCACCCCTTGAAAATGGACCCCAAACGCCTCCTACTCCGCTTAGCCTTGGGGGCGAGACTGCCGAAAACAGACCCGACAGTACGCGTATCGGGCCTTGACGCCGGCGTGACGATCCGAAGAGATCGATTCGGCATTCCTCATATTGACGCGACCAGTGAAATGGACGCCTGGTTCGGTCTGGGATTTTGCCAGGCGCAGGACAGGGCGTTCCAGCTTGAGCTACGATTGCGAACGGTTCGTGGCACCCTGGCAGCCCTGGTTGGCGAGCAGGGCTTGGCCGTCGACCGGCTGTCGCGCCGAATTGGCTTTCTTGAAGCGTCGCAGCGTCAGTTACCGATCCTGGCGGAAGACATTCGCCAACAGATCGAGGCTTTCGCAAGCGGGATGAACGCCGCACATGCTGCCGGCCTCAGCTCACGGCCACATGAATTTGTCCTGCTTCGATCGCGACCGACACGATGGCAGAGCTCCGACGTCGTGGGCATGGGTAAACTGATGTCGTTTTTGCTGATCGGCAATTGGGATGTTGAGCTAGCGCGGCTCAAAATTCTGATCGAGGACGGACCGGATGTTTTGGCGGACCTCAACCCGGTTTACCCCGGCGAGCATCCGGTTTCGCTGCCGCCAGGAGCGTCCGCGGGCCCGGCGATCGACCGGCTCAGCGAGGATATGGCGGCTCTTATAACCTTCGCCGGCTACGGAGGAGGCTCAAACAACTGGGCAATCGCCGCGGCTCACACCCGCTCCGGCCGGCCGATCTTGGCCAACGATCCCCACCTTGACCCCGCTTTGCCACCCCACTGGTATCTGGCGCACCTTGAGACCCCAGAGTGGGCGGCTGCCGGGGCAGCCTTGATCGGGTCGCCGGCAATCGGCGCAGGCCATAACGGGTTTGCGGCTTGGGGCATCACCGCCGGGCTGGCGGACACTACTGATTTGTTTCTCGAGCAAGTGGGTTCGGACGGGCAAAGTGTCCGTCACGATGACGTCTTTGAGCCCTGCGAGGTGCGCCGGGAGACGATTGAGATTCGCGGCAAGGCTGCCGTGACCGAGGAGGTATTGGTTACACCGCGGGGCCCGATCATTAGTCCAGCTCTCGAAGGCGATTTTCCGGTGCTGTCACTTCGGGCAGTTTGGCTTGACGCCAAACCGGCCCGCGGCTTCCTAACAGTTCACAAGGCCCAGACCCTGGAGGCGTTCCGCCTCGAGCTTGAACAGTGGCCGTTTCTCAGCCAAAACGTGGCTTACGCCGATGCCGACGGCAATATCGCCTGGCAGTTGACCGGTGACGTGCCGGTTCGAAATAAAGGTTGGGGCACACTCCCACAAGCCGGTTGGGATCCGGCGGCCGGTTGGCGCGACTCAGGTGTCGCCTTCAGCGAGATGCCCCATTCGATCAATCCCGATTCCGGCCTTATAGCCAGCGCCAACAACAAGCCAACCACAAACGATATTGGACCGTTCCTTGGAGTCGATTGGTTGGACGGGTACCGTGCGGCCCGCATATTTGAGGTGCTCGAGTCCAGGAATGACTGGGATGTCGCGTCCAGCCTGATCCTGCAGATGGATCAAAATTCGCTCGCCTGGCGCCAGGTAAGAGACACGGTTCTTGCGACGCCACCAATCGATTCAGATGCAGGGGAGGCCCTAAGACTACTCGAGAGTTGGGACGGAGACCTTACGGCCGGTTCAGCAGCGGCAACTATTTATGAACATCTGCTAGCAGAGATGTGGCAACGCGTAGCTCAAGCACGGGCGCCAAACGCCTCGCGTTGGGCCCTTGGCCAAGGCTTTGTCGAATTGCTGCCGCTGACCACCTTTGCCGCAGGCCGCAGCAGCCAATTGCTCAGGCTGCTGATCGAGCAGCCTCAGGGCTGGTTCGATCAGCCCTGGCCCGCTGTCATGGCTGAAGCTCTCTCGAGAGTCGTTCGCGCCCTCAGGGCCGAGCGGGGAATTGACCACTCCGGCTGGGCCTGGGGCTCCTTGCGGCCCCTGACCTTGGAGCATCCCTTGGGACGAATCGGTTTTCTCGCGTCGACGTTCAACCGCGGGCCCTTCGCCTTCGGTGGGGACGGCAACACAATTTCCCAGGCTGGCACCACTCCCTTGCGCCCTACTGGCAATCCGCTTGCAATTGCTTCGATGCGGATGGTGGTCGACGTAGGCTCCTGGGAGAACGCCCGCTTTTCGATGCCGGGCGGTCAGTCAGGAAATCCTTTTTCACCGCACTACGATGACTTGTTGCCACACTGGTTGAAGGGTGAAGGCGTTCCCATCGCCTGGTCACCGACAGCAGTTGAAGCCTCAACCCAGCAACGTTTGGAGCTTCTGCCGCTCTAATGATCGGGCAGGCGAGCCCGCGGCTGTATCCACACTCGCTGCGATGAAACGGTTCGCTGAGGCTGAATTTGAGCTAAATACAGGTTTCCAAGAAGTACTGGCGTTCGCTCGCTGACCGGTACTGAGTCCCACGTATTTCATCGCAATCGGTGCGATCGGGCAGCACCGTCGGCTCAGGGACGGGGGTCGATATGGCTTCTGTGGCGATGGGGACTACGGCCGGAGAGTCCGTCTCACTGCTGTCGTCAAGCACGGAGAACACCACCCAAACATGGAACAGCACACCGACAATAAAGCCGACTATGGCAAGGAACCGAATATCCAAAAACACAAGGCTCAGTGCCGATTGGGACTGTCGTTGAGATTGCTGGCTCATCGCTCGTCTAGCTTAGTGGTTTGATACGGTTTGTTTCAGCGCCTTGGACTGAGAGTCAGCGGCAAAATCGTGGATCTGACTCGCAAAAATCGTGCCTAGGATAGCGATACCGATCATGCCGGCAAAGAGCAACTGAAAAACGCCGACGCTGGTGGGGTCGTCCTGGCTTAGAAACAAGCCAAGGACACCGGCGCCCACAATGCTGCCGAAGTAGCGGGTCATTGAAACGGTGCCTGAGGCAATCCCCGCCGACCCTCGCGGCGCCGCCTCCACTGTAGCGGCGGTCGATGGGCCGGTACCCAAGCCGATGCCTAAACCCAGCAAGGCCAGGCTGACGGCTAAGAAGAGCACTGATGCTCCTTCGCTAATGCCGATAAAAAGCACTACCACCGCCATGATTTGCGCGCCACCGCCCAGGACCGTCGGCAGCCGCCGTCCCCGGCGATCGGAAAGGCGTCCAGCCATCGGCGCCAGCGCGGCCATGAGGATCGACATCGCTCCAAGCAACAACCCGGAGACAGCCTCGCCCCGACCCTGAACCTCTCTGATAAACAACGGTATCGAAAGAAGGGTTGTATACATAACCATATTGCTGAGCAGGATGAAGCCAGTCGCGGCGGCAAACGACCTGTTTCTGAACAGACGCCATTCAGCAACCGGCATCTTGCTGCCAAGCTGACCGCGGATAAATAACCCACCGACAACGGCGAGTGCCACGCCGGCCAGCGCGAGCTCAATGACAGAGGAGCTTCCGGCTGAACTCAAAAGGAATGTGATCAAGCCCAGGACTCCGGCCAAAGCCAGAGCGACGGGTAGATCGAGGCTTAGCCGTTGGCCGGTTGGTTCTTCTTTAAAGCCCAAAAGTGCCTGGCAGCCAAGAGCAAGCATGACCAGGGGTATGTTCATCAGAAAGATCAAACGCCACGAGCCAAGCTCCAGTAGTCCGCCGCCAATAACCGGCCCAGCCGCCGCCGATAGCCCGATCACGGCACCGAGAATGCCAACCGCTTCACCAAATTTATGATCGTCTGAGGCGGACCTCAGTATGGCCATTCCGCTAGGTATGACGACGGCCCCTGTCAGCGCTTGCCCCGTCCTCAGGAAAACCAAAGCCAGAAAATTGGGAGCCGCGAAGGCAGCGAGGGAGAATGCGAGGAAGGCGATCAATCCGAACTTGAAAGTTTGCCCCCGCCCGATTTGGTCCGCAAGGCGTCCACCCACCGGCTGGGCCACAGCCATCGTTATCAAGTACGCGGTTATTAGCCAGGCAACCTGACTGTGACTGACATCAAATGCCTCCCGGATACCGGGCAAGGCGACAGCAATCATGGTCGAGTTGAGTGGCGCCAGCATGCTGCCGAGTGCTGCCGTAAGGACAAGGAGCGTGAAACTGGTTTTTTTTGGCGTCGGTGCGTGTCAAACGGCCTCCGCCCGGCTAGTTTTGACCTTGGATGAAGTTATCACTCCGGCCGGCCTGGTGTTTCTCAGATTCTAGCGATCATCCGCCGTTCTCGATTACACATCGCTTTATTCAGACTCACCGTTTCGGGACAGGGACCGATTCTCTCATCTGGAGACTATCTAGATAGCCGGCCCAGTAAGAATCCCAAAAAGGCGGCAGTGATTACCATCCTCATCGCGTGGAGTTTCGCATAGCTTGATAAGTCGCCGGCAATTGCTGCCGTCTCGTGATCGTGCAGATAGCCGGCGGTAGAATCCATGGACCGGGCAACTCGCTCGATTACGGGGCCACCGGCGTTGCCGGCCGTTCGCTCACGCAGCTCGTCTGCCACTCTCTCGAGGAGTTCAGCAACCCCTTCACGCCCATCTTCAAGCTTGCCTCTTGCTTGCAATACCGCAGCCTCCGCGACCTCACGCGGACCTCCAGCTTCTTCTTCGGCCTTGCCCTCATCGTCTCGGTTCATTAGTATCACTTTCTCCTCAGCGGCCTCAGGGTCCAAGACCTCGCTAGCGTCGAATCTTTCTTCCTCTTTCGGCTGCTCTCCGTCCGCTGAAATTGCCATCACGGCTATCCTTACGGGACTACGAGCCATTGTCGGCTTCGTCGGCGGCGCCGTTGGTCCACCGGCGCCAGGTCACGAGCATCACGGCCACTACCATTGTAGCCAACCCAACTAACCAGGCGTTGGGCAGTTTCTTTCTCGCAAGCGCCGCCGGGGTCTCGCCATTTTGAGTCGCCACCTCGGCGAGCCTGTTCTTCCGCTGATACTCAAGTGCGTCGATCTCGGCACCAAGCAGAAGAAGAAATCCGGTGATGTAAGCCCACAGCAAGGCAATCACCACTGCCCCAAGGGTTCCGTAGGTGGAGTTGAAGGAACCAAAGTTGGCGACGTAAAGCCCGAAAAGGAAGCTTGCGACCAACCAGCCGAGTGTGAAAAAAATCGAACCTCGTGAAATTAGCCGAAACGGTAGATCGACGGCCGGGGCAGCCCAGTACAAAACGGCCATCGCGAGCATGATGACAATTATCGTTGCCGGCCAGCGGCTAAAGTAAAGCAGCTCCGTATAGGTATGGCCAAGGCCTATGGCGTCCGCCAGGTCTCGGCTGTAGCCCTCGCCGACCACCAAAGAAAGAATCGCTGCTAGAAGGAAGGCGCCGCCCAAAATCGTAAGACCAACAGCGGTCCCATAGCGTTTCCAAGTTGGCCGCGATTCGCGCACGTCGTAGACACTATTCATCGTTTTCATGATCGTGCCGATAGCACCAGAAGCAGCCAAAATCGAGCCGATGATACCGACGGAGAGCAAGCCAGCATTGCGAGTTTCAAGCACGCTCTCGATTTGTCGGCGCAGGACGTTTGCCGAATCCTCCGGCAGTGATTCCCCAAGCGCGTCGACAATTTCCTCGGCCGGATTAGCGACATTAAGGATTTCCGCCGCGAAGCTGCCGAGGGCTGTCAAAAAGATGAAGAACGGGAAGATCGCTAGAAACATTCGGTAGGCCAACTCGGCAGCGGCGCCCGACAGGTCATCCTCACCAACTTCTTTGGCAAACGCTCTCAATCCCGCTATCGGTTCTGTTAGACGTTTAGAGAAGCTGAACACCATAAGCAGTCAAGTGTAGGATACGATCCGAAGCTACTCCTCCGGAGGTAGTATCGCTATTGCTAGACAACATAGGTTGGGTTGTTCGATGAGCTCGATGTCCTCAGAGCGAATTCTGCTGCTTTTGATCCGTTGGGCCATTCTTGGTGTAGCGGTTTGGGTTGCCAGTGAGTTGGTTGGCGGGATCCGCGTCGATGGTTGGGAGAGTGCCATGCTGGTCGCGGCTATTCTCGGCCTGCTCAACGTTTACCTGCGACCGATCCTGACAATTCTGACCTTGCCCTTAACGGTGGTTAGCTTTGGATTGTTTCTCGTCGTTATCAATGCGGGTCTTCTGGGTCTCGCCTCTTGGATCGCCGGCTGGTCCGATTTGGCTGAGTTCGAGGTCGACAGTACCGGTGCGGCGCTGCTCGGGGCGCTGATCATTAGCCTGGTCAGTCTGATAGTCGGCATGTTCGTCCGTCCGGAACGTCTGGCCCGTGGTATGAGCGGCCGGTTCCAGTGACTTCCGTTTGAGACGGGTCTTCGCGAGCCTTCAGCTCTCGCCAGTCAAAATACCGAGGGCAGTGGCCCTCTCATCCCAGGGCCTCGCCTCTTGGCCAAATATCATGGACGTCTCGGTTGCCTTGCCGGCCAGCAACACAGTGTCACCGGCCGCAGCCTGACTAAAGGCGAAGCGAATCGCATCGAGACGATCCGACACCTCGAAGTAATCCTTGTCCTTTTGGCGCCCAGTCTCGCGAAGGCCCAAGGCTATATCTTCGATTATCGCTTCGGGATCCTCGTCGCGAGGATCTTCGTCGGTCAAAACCACCCGATCGGCCAGGCGCCCTGCCGCTCGGCCCATACCATCGCGCCGGGCTGAGTCACGGCCACCAGCAGCACCAAACACCACCCAGAGGTGGCCTTGGGTACCTGCTCTTAGGGCCGCGAGAACCTTTTCCAAAGCCGCCGGCGTCGAGGCTATATCGACAAACACCTGAAACGCTTGACCTTGATCGATGCGCTCAAGGCGCCCGGGAACACCGGAAAAACTCTCGAGAGCAGCCAGCGCCTGACCGGCATCAATGCCCTGGCTGACAGCGACTGCTGCCGCCGCAGAGCAGTTGTAGGTGTTGAATTCGCCGATCAGCGGTGCTCGGACCTTGAACCTAGCCCCCGTGTACTCGGCTACGAATCGAATCGCTAAGCCCGAGACCTGAACTTCCGTCGCGCGTAAGTCACTTCCCTCGCTCATCCCGTAGGTCAGGCTTGGCAAATCGGTAAGGGCGGCCAACTGCTTGGACGCTGGATCATCGTTGTTGAGGATCGCAGTTTTAGGAAAGGCTTTGGCGCTGGACCGCGCAGTCATCTGGAACAACAGTCCCTTCGCCGCCAAGTACCGCTCCATAGTCCGGTGGAAATCGAGGTGATCACGAGTCAAGTTTGTAAATACGGCCACGTCAAACTCGCAACCGTCCAGTCGATGCTGCGCCAAGCCCTCAGATGAGGCTTCAACGACCATTGTTTTGCGATTTCCCAGCTCCGCTTCCGCCATCAAGGACTGGATGGCTGGCGCTTCAAGGGTGGTCATATGACTCGTGTTGGCGATGAAACCGGCCCCAGTTTCAAAGC
The DNA here is from genome assembly GCA_965219205.1 of Dehalococcoidia bacterium. Classification (GTDB taxonomy): domain Bacteria; phylum Chloroflexota; class Dehalococcoidia; order DSTF01; family WHTK01; genus WHTK01. The sequence goes on along the minus strand of CBDCMQ010000005.1, from coordinate 169,525 downwards.
CGACACTGCTGAGGTAACCGGCCTCAAGCCCACAAACCTCCAGAACATGGGCCGCCAAATGGCTAGTCATTGTCTTTCCATCCGTTCCGGTCACGCCGGCCAGACGCAATCTTTGGGACGGAAAGCCATAAACCGCGGCAGATAGGGTCCCCGCGACGGCTCGGCTATCGGCAACCGCCAAAATTGGCGCATTGCCGGAGAGCATCGCCCATTTATCCGTTTGATGCTCCTCAACCACCAGCGCGGCGGCTCCAGCGTCCACGGCTTGCTGCAAAAAATCGTGACCATCCGATTTTGTGCCTGGAACCGCGACAAAAGCCCAGCCCGGTTGAACCAGACGCGAATCCAGCGTTAGCCCAGAGACCGCCGGGATATCACCTAAAATCTTGGCGCCAACAATTTGCTCCCACCACTTCATAAACCTATGTTAGGCGACAAAGAGCCTTATGAACTGAACTAATGACGACGATAAATCAACCGATACTAAAACCGGACGGCAGGCTGCTGCCGCATCTATGGAAAACCTTCAACGACCAAAACACCCGCCTGGGATCGGTCCTTATGCCGCGCTGATTGGCAACCAGCGCCACCAACTTCTTAGGTGGCGTGATGCTCTCAAACGCTACCTCCTGATCAGTGCGGGCGTCGGTCTGTCATCGCTGGCTATTACAGTCGCAGTTGCGGTGACTATCTTCGCTGGAGCAACGCCTAGCCTCCAATTGCGGAGTTCTACCCAGGCGGCTGGCGGCGCCCTCAATACACATTGGCCGTCAGCCATCGAACAGCCAAGACGGACTCTCCTCAACCCGGCCGAGCTAGGCGCTTTTGCACTCCTCACGCCTCAACAAAGACCGGGGCCTCCGGCCGCGCCAATCTTGCCGGCCGCCGATCAATTCGTCGTCGGTCAGTGGATTAACAACGTAAACATTACGTTTTATGATTGCTTGTCCCAAGGATTTTGCGGGCACATGTACGGCGGCAAAATCGTTTACGAGGGCGCCGCTGCCTGCAGCTGGAACTTGGCCATCGGCACCCACTTCACGATCGTCGGCGACCCCACCGAACGGGTGTACGTCTGCGAAGATCGAGGCCTGCTGCCAAACACTTGGGTCGATATCTTCTGGCATGACCCTTCCGATGGCTGGCTTTGGCAAGCCAGTGTCGGACGCTCAGCAACGATTGAAATCCTGATAACGCCGTAGCCCTAAAACGCCGCTAGACTTTCCCCAGTAAACCAAGGCTCGTCCCCCTCCGCTCTCCTGAGTCAGCCCATTTCGCTTTCGCTGATAATTGGAGGTTGAGCAGCTCATCGACGGTCGGCATATTGTCGCCCTTCAACCAACTGCCGACAAATCGGCGTGGAGCTGATTGCCGGCTCAACGACGATGCGTCATGAAATTCGGCCAGGAAAACATTTCGGCAGGAATCGATTGCAGCGGCGCGGCCACATTCCCGGCCTTCCGCCTATTCGTATGTCACAGTCTTTGTCTAGGTTCTGAAAATGAGCCGGCGCCCTTCCTGGGAAGGACGCCGTTTCGACAGCAGGACTATAAGCCGAGTTCTGTATCCCGCTTCCTGCAGGCAAAGCCTGCTAAAGCCAGACGGCGGCCATCCATCTGGGACCATGATTACTCACAGCCTCTTGCGACCAACCCGAGAGCAGGCCGGGCAGCCTATAGCTCTCCTATTTGGTCTTGCTCCGAGTGGTGTTTACCCAGCCGGCCGGTCACCCGGCCGCTGGTGCGCTCTTACCGCACCGTTTCACCCTTACCCCTCCGTTGCCGGAAAGGCGGTCTGTCTCTGTGGCACTATCCGTCGCGTCGCCGCGCCTGGGCGTTACCCAGCACCCTGCCCTTTGGAGCTCGGACTTTCCTCCCCAGAATTCACCAGGGCGGCCGCCCGTCCTCCTGCCTGACCTAATTCTACCAAGCCGGGCTGTGCTGAAGCTGTTTAGCACTCGCAACGGCGATCCGATTCCAGTTCAATTTGATTCAAATTTCCAAGCTCCCAACGCTTCGCGGTCTGATCTCGTTCAGAAAGATGCCGTACACGACAATGATGAGAAGGCGGGGACGATACGGAGTCCCAATGCAGACGTACGGGTCGATCATCCCAGGCGGTCCAACCCTGGCTCGTCTCCTCCCAGAGGGAGCGCAGGAAGGCAGGGAGGAGCCACGACTATCACGTGAGGCGAAGGCGCGCCTCAGGGCTGTTGAGTGGCACAAGGATCACGGCGAGAAGGTGAGTCTGACGGCAAGACGCTTTGGACGCAGCCGCTCAACCCTTTACCAGTGGCTAGAGTGCTACCGGCTCCAGGGTCCGCGGGGTCTGCAAGACCGCAGCCATAGGCCACACCAGGTCCGCAAGCCGACTTGGAGCCTAGAGTTCGAAGCAGCGGTGCTACGCCTGCGCCAAGACAATCCCGTCTGGGGCAAAGACAAGCTACAGCCGATCCTCAGACGCCAAGGGGTCCACTATCTCGGTCTCGATGGTGGGCCGCATCCTCAGCCGGCTCAGACGCCAAGGCAAACTGGGGCCTGCGAGTCTGAAGGACCCTTGCATCGTCTCTCGGCCTCAGGTGCGGCCCTATGCCGTGCGTAAGCCCAAAGACTACGTCGTCAAGGCGCCGGGAGATCTGGTTCAGGTGGACAGCGCCGACGTGCGCTGGACCGGTATTACCCATGCCTACAAGCACTTCTCGGCGCGTGATATTGTCAGCCGCTGGGACGTCTTGGGTGTCTCCGGCCGCGCTACCGCCGGCACGGCGCGCGACTTCCTCGATACGGTCATCGAGCGTATGCCGGGTCCGGTGAAGGCGATCCAGCTGGACGGTGGCTCTGAGTTCAGGGCCGAGTTTGAGGCCGCCTGTGAGCAGAAGGGGCTGCGGCTTTTTGTGCTGCCACCACGCTCCCCCAAGCTCAACGGCTGCCTGGAACGAGCCCAGCGCACCCACAAAGAGGAGCTTTACCAGTTGGTTGACCCACCCGACTCGCTCAGCCAACTGAGAACCCAGCTGCTCCAACAGGAGCAGCGTTACAACACTTACCGGCCCGATCAGGCCCTTGGCCATCTAACGCCGCAAGAGTGGCTGCTAGCATTCACCGAGAGGAGGTAAGTGTCCGGCATCTACTGGACGAGTACACGGTCTTTGCTCTTAGAGTGATTGCTGCTATATTGGCGACGCTATTCGGGATTAAATTCACAAGCGACGATGCCTGGAGGTCTCGTGCTCAACGAGTTCGGACGCACAGGAATACTTCTACTTTTCGCCGTGCTGTTTCCATCCCTCCCTCTGGCTATTTCGTTCCTGTTCCGCCAGCTACGGCTTCGGCCGGAAGCGCCCGATCCAGTCAAATTGGACACCTACGAGTGCGGCGTCGAAACTGAAGGCGATAGCTGGGTCCAGTTCAACTTTCGTTACTACCTAGTTGCCCTGGTCTTTGTGATTTTCGATGTTGAGGTCGTATTTCTCTACTCGTGGGCCGTGGCTTTCCCGGACAAGTTGGTGGTTGGATTCATCGAAGCCCTGACTTTCATTGCCGTCCTGGCCGTCGGTTACGCCTACGCTTGGCGTAAGCATGCCTTGGAGTGGCAGTGACGACGGCCGTCATCTCCGGATTGGATGTCGCCAAACGCCTCGAAGCTGAAATTCCCGGAGCAATCATCGAAGCGCAAGATGGCTTCGTTCTGATCCCAGCCGGTCGCGTGGTAGAAGTCGCCCTCTTCTTGCGTGACGACCCAGAGTTCGATTGCAAGTATTTGAACAGCCTCACGGCTGTGGATTGGCTCGAGCACTTCGATATCGTTTACCACCTGTCTTCATTGGCAAAAAATCAGGCTCTTGTCGTCAAGGCCCGCGCCGACCACGAAAATCCAAAAGTGCCGTCAGTAAGCTCGGTTTGGGTTGGAGCTCATCTCCAGGAGAGGGAAGTCTTTGATCTGATGGGGATTCCCTTCGAAGGCCACCCGTCAATGAAACGGATATTTCTCTGGGAGGGATTCCCGGGGCACCCGTTGCGCAAGGACTTCCTTTCCCTTCCTGGCGGCGAAAGGCCCGGGCTGGCACGATTCCCCAACGAATTTCCCGAGGGCCAGACCGAATACCCAGCGCTGCAAGACAGCGATCAGCAGGGCGCACCAGATTTGGAGGCAGAAGCGACGGCCCCAGAAAACCCGGATCCAATAGACAACGAGACGCCGTCCTCATGAGCGAGCTGCAAACCCCTCCATGCGTCGTCAACATTGGCCCGCAGCTTGCCTTGGCGAGTAGCGGCGAGGCTTGTCATTTATGAGCGAGCTGCAAACCCCTCCTTGCGTCGTCAACATTGGCCCGCAGCTTGCCTTGGCGAGTAGCGGCGAGGCTTGTCATTTATGAGCGAGCTGCAAACCCCTCCATACGTCGTCAACATCGGCCCGCAGCATCCGTCAACCCACGGTGTCTTCCGCATGCGCGCAACGCTCGATGGCGAGAGAATCATCGACGCCGAGATGATTCTCGGCTATTTGCACCGCAGTATGGAAAAGTTGGCCGAGGAGCGGACTTTCACGCAGAACATCCCTTTCACCGATCGGATGGACTACCTGGCGGCGATGACCGGGAATTTGGCCTATTGCCTCAGCGCCGAGAAACTCGGTGATGTCGAGGTCCCGGAGAGGGCTTCCTACCTTCGGATAATCTTCGCCGAATTGCAGCGCATCGCCTCCCACGCGATGGCCAACGGCACCTTTGTAAACGACTGCGGCGCCTGGCAAACACCCCTCATGTACATGTTCCGCGAGCGGGAAAAAATCCTTGACCTGTTCGAAATGACCTGTGGGGCTCGACTCACCACCAACTACATGCGGATTGGAGGCGTTTCCTTTGATGTGCCAGAGGAATGGTACCCAGCGATCGAGAGCCTGGTTGCCGAGTTGCCCGACCGCATCTCCGAATACGAGGAACTCCTGCTAGACAACGAAATCCTCTTGGCACGGGCCCGCGATGTCGGCGTTCTTAAGCCAGACCTCGCGATCAATGCCTCCAGCAGCGGGCCGCTGCTCCGTGGTTCCGGTATCGCCTGGGATGTGCGCAAAGCGGAACCTTACTGTGGCTATGACCGCTTCGATTTTGATATCCCGGTCGGCCACAACGGGGACTGCTTCGACCGCTTTATTGTCCGCCTGGAAGAAATGCGCCAGAGCACGCGAATTATCAAGCAAGCCCTGGCCCAATTGCCCGGGGGGCCGGTAAACGTACCCGTGCCCCTGGCCTTCAGACCGGAGCCGGGCGAAGCCTACACGCGTATTGAATCGCCCAAGGGCGAGCTAGGCTTCTATCTGGTGAGTGACGGTGCGCCGACACCCTATCGTTTCCATGTCCGCTCGCCATCCTACATAAACCTGAGCGTCCTCAAGGAAATGGTCGTCGGCTCGCCGCTTTCCGACGCGATTGTCACCCTGGGTAGCCTCGACATCAACGTCGGTGAGATCGACCGATGACGGGCTTGGTGGCTGCCTGGTACGACTTCGACCCGATCCGCGACTTATACGAGTGGATTGGCGATAAAACCTCGTCCGAAGTTGTGTTTGTCCTGAGCGCCGTGGTTGGGGCCATCGGCGTGCTGAGCTTCGTTGGGCTGGGCTCCCTGGCCAACGTTTGGCTGGAACGGCGAATCATCGGCCGGATCCAGGTACGGCGTGGCCCGAACCGGGTCGGCCCCTGGGGGCTCCTCCAGCCAGTCGCTGACGCCATAAAACTTATTCAGAAAGAAGTGCTCCAACCGCGAGCCAGCGATGCTGCGCTCTTCAGCTTGCCGCCGATTCTAATCTTTATTCCGGCACTGTTGAGCTTTGCCGTTTTGGCTTGGGCTCCGGACTTGATCTACGCCGATCTGAACGTTGGCGTCCTTTACCTTCTGGCCCTTTCCTCGGTCACCTCCCTAGCCATCTTCATTGCCGGTTGGTCGTCGAACAACAAATATGCCTTGATGGGCGCCATGCGCGTTATCGCGATGGCAATCAGCTACGAAATTCCGCTGATACTTGCCCTGTTGGCCCCGGTTCTTTTCGCCGGAACCATGAACCTTCCAGCAATTGTCCTTTGGCAGCAGGAGCACAACCTCTGGCTGGCCTTCCTCCTGCCTCTGCCGGCGTTGATTTACGCCATGGCCGCGACAGCGGAACTCAACCGCACACCGGCCGATATCGCTGAAGCTGAATCCGAGATCATCGCCGGTTTTCACACCGAGTATTCCGGCATGAAGTTCGGCCTTTTCTACGCGGTCGAGCTGATCAACTCCTTGGTCGTCGCGGCGATCTTGGCCAGCCTGTTCTTTGGTGGATACACGTTCTTCGGTCTGAAGGAGTGGATACCACCCTGGATTATCTTCATCGCCAAGATCTACTTCTTCTATCTAGGTTTAATCTGGTTGAGAGGCACGTTGCCACGCCTGCGCATCGATCAACTCATGGCTTTCGCTTGGAAGATGCTGATTCCCCTAGCCCTGATAAATATCGCCATCGTCGCCACGGAAGTCTTAATCTGGCGCGAGCTAGAGCTCACAAACTGGGTTCTGGCTGGGTTTGGCGTCGTCAACCTTGTTCTAGCGGTGATCTTGTTCGGTGTTTTCTTCCGCTCCTTGACCGCTGGATTCTATCGCTTACCGCGGCGAGTCCGGTTGGAACCCGACATCTCTGTACCATCGCTACCGGCACCAACGCGAGAAACAGCATTACCATCGTGATGCCAGCATGCTTGAATTTGTTTGAAGTGCTAGGCCGGCGGTGTCTCGCTAATGGATGACGCGGTACTCGTCGCTGCATTCTGGGTTTTGGCTGTAATTACCCTCGGCAGCGCCCTCATGGTGAGTTTGGTGCGAGACCTGGTGCACGCGCTTCTGTTTCTCATTCTCTCGTTTGTCGGCGTGGCCGGACTTTACATAACTCTTTCGGCCGACTTCGTCGCCGTCGTCCAGGTCCTGATCTACGTCGGCGCAATTTCCGTGTTGATGCTGTTCGCGATCTTGCTGACACCGCGATCGGCGCGGGACAACGCCGCCGTCACTTATCGGGCGCCACTCAGCGTCATTGCCGGCATGCTGGGAGCAATCATTGTTTTCGTAGCTTTGGAGACGGATTGGTCCAAATCCGATAACGGCGGATTCGAAACCACGGCAGAGCAGATTGGTGCTGCTTTGCTCGATCCATTCGTCCTGCCGTTCGAAGTCGCCTCGGTCCTCCTGGTAGTGGCAATGGTCGGTGCAATCATGATCGTCGGTGCCGGCCGAGAGGAGGAGGGCGGCTAAGTGGTCGATGTCGAGCACGTTCTGGTTGTTGGCGCTCTGCTCTTCAGCATTGGGCTTTACGTTGCTCTATCGCGGCGCAATGCGATCGGCGTTCTCATGGGTGTCGAGCTTATGCTCAACTCGATCAATCTCAATCTGATCGGCTTCGCCCGCTTCGTCGAGTCACCCCGGCCGATCGATGGCCAGGTCTTCGCCGTATTCGTAATCACCGTGGCGGCGGCGGAAGCGGCCGTTGCTCTCGCCCTGGCCGTGGCCATCTACCGCCTGCGCCAGAATATCGACGTTGACAAGCTGAACCTGCTGAAGTGGTGACTTTCGATGTGGGCTAAGTTGATGACGGTCAAGAATGGCCACGTCGCCCAGGTCTGGAAAGACTTGTACGACGCCGAAGGCGTAGGGCTCCGAATCGTGCCGCCGCTGACTTCTGCCCATTCACTGACCGAGCCGCGAGAGATTTGGGTGCCGGACTCAAAGACACACGTCGCGGTTGAGATCATGAGGAAGGTGTAGGTGCCAACCGCGATCTCAAATTCGCCAGCCACGCCAATAAAAGTTCGCAGTTCTGAGAAGCGCCAATGTTAAGCCAGGTGCCTGAGGCCGCGGTCTGGGCGATCTTCTTCCTGCCCGTGATCTCGTTGATCACCATCATGTTTGTCTTCAATCGGTCAAAGCGTGCCGGCATCGTGGCAGCGGTAAGCATCGGCGTGTCCTTCCTGCTCTCGCTATGGGTGCTGGATAGCGCTTTCCAGGCCGACGGTGAAAAACTGGAATTTGCCAGCCGCGAGTGGCTTTCGGTGGGCGGCGTGCACATCGAGGCCGGTCTTAATGTCGATGGCCTCACCGCGATCATGTTGGTGGTCGTCACCTCAGTCGCCTTCCTAGTACAGGTTTATTCGCTGGGCTATATGGCCGGCGACCCGGGCTACTGGCGCTATTTCGCCTATATGTCGCTGTTCACGGCCTCCATGCTTGGCCTGGTGCTGGTCAACAGCCTGGTCCTGGTCTACGTGTTCTGGGAGCTTGTTGGACTTTCTTCCTTCCTTCTGATCGGTTTTTGGTTCCACCGGCCTGCCGCCGCGGCCGCCGCCAAGAAAGCTTTTCTCGTCACCCGGTTGGGTGACATCGGTTTCCTTCTGGCAATCCTTCTGATCTACGCCCATCACGGCACGTTTGATATCGAAAAGATTCAATACCTCGCGATCACCGGCGCCATCGGCGGCACAACTCTGACTTTTTTCGCGCTCGGCATCTTTGCCGGGGCGGCTGGCAAGTCAGCTCAGGTGCCCTTCCACGTCTGGCTACCCGACGCCATGGAGGGTCCGACGCCGGTCAGCGCCCTGATCCACGCCGCGACCATGGTCGTGGCCGGCGTCTATCTGGTGGCACGCCTGTTCCCGGTCTTCCAGCAATCGCCGGATGCGATGACCATGGTCGCGGCTGTCGGCGGCATTACTGCCATAACCGGCGCCCTAATCGCCCTGGTCATGACCGACATCAAGCGCGTGCTGGCCTACTCGACAATCAGTCAGCTCGGTTACATGATGCTGGCGCTTGGCATCGGCGCCTACGTCGCGGCGATCTTCCATCTGCTAACCCATGCCTTTTTCAAGGCGCTCCTGTTCCTCGGGTCGGGCAGCGTCAACCACGCCACCAACACGTTTGACATGCGGCGGATGGGCGGCTTGCGCAAATCGATGCCGATCACGTTTTGGACCTTTGTCATCGCCAGCATCAGCCTCTCCGGACTTTTCCCTTTCGCCGGTTTCTGGAGCAAGGACGAAATCCTCAGCGATGCCTGGGCGCATGGACGCTATCTGTTTTACATCGCTCTTCTCGTCGCCGGTCTGACCGCGTTTTATATGTTCCGGGTAATTTTCCTGACTTTCGGAGGGGAATACCGCGGTGGCGGATCGGCTGAAGACGGTGGTGAAGGCGCACACGCCTCCGAGCTCCATGAATCTCCACAGGTGATGACGATCCCGCTTCTGGTTTTGGCCGTTCCGGCCGCCCTGATTGGCTTTGCCAACATAGATAAAGACATCGAGCATTTGCTGGTCGGGAATCTAGAACTGATCGGTGTCCACATCGCCGACTCCAAGTTCCGGCTCGGCGTAGCAGTCGCTTCGACAATCCTGCCGCTGCTCGGCATCTCGCTTGCCTACGCCATCTATTCAGCCAAGATCATTCCCGCGCCAGCCCTGTCACGAATTTCCCGCCCGCTCCACAAGCTGCTTGAGAATAAGTTCTACCTCGACGCCCTGTATGAAAGGGTCATCGTTGAAACTCTGTTTTACCGGCTGGTCGGCGGCGCCAGCGCCGCTTTTGACTCTGTCGTGGTTGACGGCGCGGCTGTTGGTGTCGGTCGGTCGACACGGCAGGCAGGACTCGTCCTGCGCTTTATCCAAAACGGCCAATTTCAAACCTATGGGGCTATGGCCTTCGGCGGGCTCGTGCTCACCGCCTTGATCGTCCTAGTTCTCAACCCGTTGTAGGAGTAGCGGTTGCTGTCAGTCTTGATCTTCCTGCCCGCCGCTGGCGCCATCGCGCTAATGCTTCTTCCGCGTGAGCAGGAACGGCACGCTCGAGTTCTGGCAACAACAGTGGCCCTGATCAATCTGGTATTAGCGGTCCTCTTGTTCGGCTCCTTGGACCAGGCTGATCCGGCCCTGCAATTTGTCGAAAGGCTTACCTGGATTCCCGCCGATGACCTGGGTTTTAATCTCCAGTACTTCATCGGCATCGATGGCCTCAGCGCAACGATGATCTTGCTCACGGGACTTTTGTTCCTCGTCGCAATGCTGATCTCGTGGCGAGTCAGCCCGCGCCAACGAGAATATTTCGCCTGGCTCCTGGTGCTGGAAACTGCGGTCATCGGTGTATTTGCGGCTCAAGATCTGATTCTCTTCTTCCTATTCTGGGAGCTTGAGTTAGTGCCAATGTACTTCCTGATCTCAATTTGGGGCACCGGACGCCGCGAATACTCGGCGATGAAATTTGTGCTCTTCACGCTTTCGGGCAGCGCTCTGATGCTTGTCGGCTTCCTGGTGCTCGGTTTCTCCCAGGGCACCTTTGATATGGAAGAATTGGCCGCCGCCGATATTGGCAGCGCTGCCATCTCCCTCAACGCTATTTTCTTCTTGATCCTGGCCGCCTTTGCGATAAAGCTGCCGGTAATTCCCTTTCATACCTGGCTACCGGACGCCCACACCGACGCTCCGACCGCCGTAAGCGTCATCTTAGCCGGTGTGCTGCTCAAAATGGGCGGCTATGGATTGATCCGGATTCTGGTCGGGATTATGCCGGACCAATTCAGCAAATTCGATGTCTACCTGGCCGTATTGGCCGCCGTCAGCATCATTTACGGCGCCGTATTGACTGTTCGCCAGACCGATCTCAAGCGGCTGATCGCCTATTCAAGCGTCAGCCACATGGGCTATGTCCTGCTCGGTGTTGCGGCGCTAGGCCACGTCGGCGTCACCGGCGCGGCTCTGCAGATGTTCACTCACGGCACGATCACGGCACTGCTGTTTGTGATGGTCGGGCTGATTTACGACCGCACCCACACCCGCGAAATCGGCGATCTCTCAGGTTTAGCCCACGTGATGCCGATCGCCGCTACTGTCTTCGCTATTGCCGGGCTCGCCTCGCTAGGCTTGCCGATGATGTCCGGTTTCGTAGCCGAATTGTTGGTGTTCCTCGGCAGCATCGACCGCTTCGAAGCGCCAACGATTGTCGCTGTATTTGGTATCGTCTTGTCCGCCGGATACATTCTTTGGACCCTTCAGCGTGTCCTCTTTGGTCCGCGCAGCGATCGCTGGGAAGAACTGCAAGACACAACCGAGTGGTGGGAGCAGCTGAGCATGGCCGGGCTGGTTGCCGTTATCATCGGCATCGGCATTTACCCCTCGACCATACTCGATGTCCTGGAAAATGGCGTGCAGCGCACCTTGGGGCTGGTGTAGGCGATGCTGGACGACCTCGATCGCATTGGCCCGATTCTCGTCATGGCGGCTGTTGCCGCGTTGACATTGATCTGGGACTTCCTGCCCTCATCAGGCCGGATCCCGGCAGCACGCGGCAAACCCTTGTTGGCCTTCGCTCTGCTCGGACCCGCGGCCGCGGCCCTCTGGGCCTTGTCGCTGCTGCTGCGCGATGAAGAGGGCTTTGCCTTTGCCAATTCCGTCGTCCTCGATGATGTCAGTTTCTTCTTCTTTTTCCTGTTCACCGCTATCGCGGCCGTGGTTGTCCTCTCATCCGAGGAACATGCGAGACGTTTCGGGAAGTACGAAGCGGAATTTTACGCTTTGGTCTTGCTCGCCACCGCCGCCATGCTCTTGCTGACTGCCAGCCGTGACCTGATCCTGATCTTTATTGCCCTTGAGATGGCCAGCATTACTCAGTACATCTTGGTGGCAATCCGAAAGGACGAGCGCTCAGTTGAAGCGGGCATCAAATATCTGCTGCTTGGGGCCGTAGCCTCGGCGGTGATCCTTTACGGTATGGCCTTCCTCTTTGGTTTGACCGGCACTACTCGTCTGGTGGCACCTGATGGTGGCGTTAGCATCGCCAGCGTCGTTGCCGAACGCGGCGAAGATATTCAGGCCGGCCTGTTATTGGCGACAGTTTTCCTGGTTGGCGGACTGGGCTTCAAGATGGCGGTTGTTCCTTTCCATATGTGGGTGCCGGACGTCTACGAGGGCGCGCCGGCTCCGGTCGCCGCGTTCCTCAGCGTCGCCAGCAAGGCCGCGGCTTTCGTGGTGGTTATGCGGATCTTTTTTGAAGGGCTGCCGGATGCAAGCCTCCGCGCCGACTGGTCGATAATTTTCGCGGTCGTGGCAGCGATTTCGATGAGCGCTGGCAATCTGCTGGCCTTGGCGCAGAGCAACATCAAGCGCCTTCTTGGCTACAGCTCGATCGCCCAGGCCGGCTACATCATGGTTGGTCTCGCAGCCGTGACCGCAACCACCGGCGGACTAAGCCTGGGCGCCAGCAGCGTAATTTTCTTTCTTGCCAGCTACGCCCTGACCAATCTCGCTGCCTTTATCGTCGTTATCGCAATTTCGGCCCGAACCGGCGATGACCTGATTTCCAGCTACGCCGGCCTTTATAGGCGGTCGCCATGGTTGGCCGGTGGTCTGGGATTAGCGCTTATTTCCTTGACAGGTATTCCACCGACCGCCGGCTTTGTCGCCAAGATCTATATCTTCAACGCCGCGGTTGAAAGCGATCTGACCTGGCTGGTGATCGTCGCTGTCGTCAACAGCGTTGTTTCGGCTTTCTACTACCTACGGATCGCTGGTCTGATGTTTCGTGGTGAGTCGCTTAGAACGGAACCGGTCCAAACTTCGGCCGGGCTCAAGTTGGCGCTCGGTGTTGCGGCCGCGGGCATTCTCTTTGTCGGCATCCTGCCTTCGCCCTTGCTAGACGCAGCAAAGACCGCCGCCGCCGTCTTCTCCCAATGATTGCGATACGCGAACTGTGAAACAGGCTCCACGGTCCCTTATGGCGTGGTTGAGCGTTCGGATGCGACTCCAGACATGAAGCGCAGAATTCCGGTGCGAGTTCTGCCCGGCTGCCGCGGCCGCCTGACGGCCGGTGAGTTGCGACGCGTCGCCGCATCGGTCCTGGAAGCTGAACAGGTGGCACCTCAGGTTGAGGTGGAGGTCGTACTGGCAGACGCGGCGACGGTCCAGGAACTCAACCGGCTTTATCGAGGCAGCGACGAGCCAACCGACGTTTTGTCGTTCGCGGCCCACGACGGTGATGCGTTTCTCCAGGCGCCGCAAGAGGCACCGTCTTTGGGGGAGGTAATCGTTTGCCTGGCGGTCGCCGAGGCTCAGGCAGATGCCGCCAACCGAGCCGTGGGCGGCGAAGTCGTCCACCTGCTGGTGCACGGGCTCCTCCACATTCTCGGCCACGACCATGAGAAGGACAGTGCATCGAAGGCGATGCGCTCCCACGAGGATGAGTTGCTGGCAAACCTGGGCTATGAAGGCGCCTATGCCCACGGCCACTAGTTCAACTGGCTGTCATTTCTGCGGATTACGCCTCTGGGTCAGGCTGAGCCATCCCCATTACTTCATCTCTCTTAACCTCCATGCCGCCATGAACGGAGTCGGCGTGCTTCTGCACGTTGACTACTAGTTCGTCGTCATCTTTGCCACGGATTGTTTCGCCACACTGGCAAACGATAAGCTTCTTCATGTCGTCCTCCTGAATTCGAAACTTTGAAGGGATGGACGAATTGTCCAGTCCTTAGTTTGGAAAAACCTTGGCGCCAACTTTACGGATTTATCTTACCGGCCGCACTTACATTGAAGCAGGCGATAAGCTATCTGATGAACGCGCCTTTCCCGGCCGCCAAGGCCGCCTGCTTTTTGCCGCCCTCGTACTGGAACGGGCACGGCCGATGACCCGAGAGGAATTTGCCGAAATACTGTGGCCTGAGGAGTTGCCAGTTAGCTGGGACGGCGCCTTAAGCGCGTTGATTAGTCATCTCCGCAGAATATTGACCGAAGCCGGACTGCCACGCAACGCTATTCAGATGGTCACGGGCTGTTACTACTTGCGGCTGCCGGAGGTCAGCCCGGGTAGACGTCGACGCGGCGGCCCACGCGCTTGACGAAGCTGAAGGCGCGCTGAACGCCGGCGATTCCAAGCGAGCATACAACTTCGCTGGTGTGGTAACGGCGGTCACGCGCCGGCCATTCCTGCCGGGCGAAACCGGACCCTGGGCCGAAAGTCAGCGCGAACGCCTCCATGGCATCCGATACCGCGGCCTCGATTGCTTCGCAACCATTTTCAAGCAGATCGACCAAACAGTTCACGCCATTGTGGCTCTCGAAGAGATGATCTCTTTGGAACCGTTCCGGGAGTCGGTATACCGCCGCATGATGCAACTTCACCTTGACTCTGGTAATCGAGCCGAAGCGCTGAGGGTCTATGAAAGCTGCCGGTTACTGATCAGTAACGAACTCGGTGTCGATCCCGCTCCTCAAACCCAAGCGATCTATCTCGAAGCGTTGCGTCAGACCTAGGTGGAGTGGTCTCTACGCGGCCGTAGGCAACTCCAGGCCGGCAACGTTTGAAGAGCGGCCGCAATGCTATGATCCGGAGTAACCAGGTTGCCAGACGACCATTTCCTTCCTGAAAGGCTCTTTGTTGCTAGATTTCACAATTCCCTCGGTCGCCCAAATTCGAGACACCCAGCAACACTCAATTGAGAACGCCGACAGGATCGTCGCCGCCATTGTGGGTGTCCAGGACGGTGCCAAGACATTCGAGAACACCCTGCTGGCGTTGGAAGAGGTCAGCGACCTGCTCGAGCGAGCCCACGGGCGCTTTGGATTCATGTCATTCGTAGCCGAAGCTGCGGAAACGCGCGACGCGGCCGACGAACTTCGTGAGGCGCTGGAAAAGTACGAGATCGAGCTCGGTTTTCGTGAGGACCTCTATCAGGCGGTGACCAATTTCGCTGGAACCGAGGCCGCTCAAGCACTAGAGGGCGAACCAAAGCGACTGCTGGAGCAGACGCTGCGCGATTTCAATCGCAACGGTTTTGGCCTCTCGGCCGAGGAGCGGCAGCGTGTACGGGAGCTAAAGCAGCGTTTGGTTGAACTAAATGTTGCATTCCAACGCAATGTTGACCAATGGGACGATGCGCTCCTGGTTACGCGGAATGAGCTTGCTGGGCTGCCCGACTCCTACGTCGAAAATCTACGCGCCGAGCAGAGGAACGATGTGACGCTCTATCGAGTTTCGCTCGACTACCCGGAAATGTACCCCTTTCTCGACAACGCCGAATCAGAGCCATTGCGCCGAGCTCTCATGATTAAAAACTATCTCAAGGGTGGCGCGGAAAACCTGCCTGTGCTCGAAGAAGCGATTGACGTCCGCGACGAATTGGCCGGTCTGCTGGGCTACGAATCCTGGTCCGACTACGTCGTCGAGCTGCGAATGGCCAAGGCTACTCCCGCCATCGATACATTCTTGACCGACCTTCGTGAACGGGTTGAACCGAAGCTTAGGAGTGATTTGGACGGGCTACGCGAAGCCAAGAAAGCTCACACGGGCAACCCGGAGGCTGAGGTTGAGCTCTGGGACTGGCGCTTTTATCATAACTACTTGCTCCGAACCCGCTTCTCGGTGGACGACTTCGAAGTTGCCAAATACTTTCCCTTAAATGCCGTTCTGGAGGGGTTATTCGACGTTACCCAGACCATGCTGGGGGTGCGATTTGAATCTGTGGAATCCGCCAACGCCTGGCACCCAGACGTAAAGCTGTTTCGCGTCCTCGATCAGCCAGGTGGCGAGGAGCTCGCGTTCTTCTTCATGGATCTGTTTCCGCGGCCCAACAAGTTTGGCCACGCCGCCGCCTTCACGCTCGTCGGCGGGAGGCTCCTGCCGGATAATGTCTATCAGCAACCAGTTAGCGCGATCGTCGCCAACTTCACCAAACCGACGGCGGACCAGCCCTCCTTGTTGCGTCACAGTGAGGTGATCACCCTGTTCCACGAGTTCGGCCACATCCTGCATCAGACTCTTACCAGAGCCGACCGTCTCCACTTCTCCGGAACTCGCACAGAGACCGATTTTGTCGAAGCTCCGTCACAAATGCTGGAGCACTGGGTCTGGCAGTCAGAGGTGCTAGCCGGATTCTCCCGCCACGTTGATAGCGGCGAGCCGCTGCCGCAGGCGCTGCTGGACTCGATGATTGCGGCCAAGAACCTCGACTCCGGGGTCATGGCGATGCGTCAGCTCTACTTTGCTGAATTGGACATGGCATACCACGCCGAAGGCCGCGGCAAGGACACGACTGAGATGGCAAGCCGCCTGCACCCTATCTCTGGATTTGAGGCGCCGGCCGATACTCACTGGCAGTCTGGTTTCGGGCACCTGTTCGGCTACGACGCCGGCTATTACGGCTACAAGTGGTCTGAGGTTTTTGCCGATGACATGTTCACTCGCTTCGAAACGGCGGGCCCTTTGAATCCAGAACTCGGACAGGCATACCGGCGAATCGTGCTCGAACGCGGTGGCGCTGTCGACGGAGACGTCCTGGTGCGTGAATTTCTCGGACGAGAACCCAACAGCGATGCTTTCCTTCGGCACCTCGGTCTGTAGCGATCAGAACCGGGATTCACCGTCGATTGCCTTCTGTCTTTACCCTAGCTCGGCGTCTCCGTATATTGGCTGAGAGATGACTAGCGCCCACGGCCAAACCAGGAACGAGGCCACTTCGACAACGGCTGGGGAACTGACAGCGTTGCTCGAAGGACTGCTTCCCGGTGAGGGTGACCTGCTTGAGGGCTTCCACCGCATTCAACATCGTTTTGGCTACGTGCCAAGCCAGGCGATTGCAGCGATTGCCCGCCATCTGCGTCTGCCAGAAGCACGCGTCTTTGGCGCTATCAGCTTCTACTCCGAATTTCGCTTGACCCCGCCGCCGGAAACTTTGGTGTCTTGGTGCAGCGGTGCCGCCTGCTACGTCAAAGGCGGCGCCAACATCAAATTGGTGTTGGAGAACCTGCTTGGCTGCCAAATGGGCGGCAGCACAGCGGACAACCAACTGGGCCTGCATCTCGGGCAGTGCAACGGCACCTGTGACACAGCGCCTCAGGTCTGGGTCAATGGCAAGATCGTCGGGCCGCTCGATGCATCTAAGACCGTCGAGTTGGTCCGCGACCTCAAGGAAGGGAAGCTTCCCTAAGCGTCATGCCGACCTATGACAACCTTGTCGACCAGGCTCAAACTGCCAAACGCCGCTTAGAGGCGCTAGACCGGCCACGAATTACGGTTGGCATTGACACTTCAAGCCTGCCGCTAGGCGCCCGCGAAACGCTGGCGGCGCTGAGCGCTGAAGTTGGCCGCCTGGGTCTCGATCTCGCCGTAGGCCAAACCGGTGGCAACGGTCTCCCATTCGCGAACCCGACGGTCTCGTTGGCCACACCGGACGGCGCTCATGTGCTCTACAAAGCGGTTAGTGCCGCTGACGCTCCCGAATTCGTCGAAACAACACTCGTGCGTAAGAACCTCAACAACCGCTGGCTGATGGGTGCATTGGAATCCCCAGAAGGCAGCACCCTGCCTTTGATGAGCGAGCATCCCTGGTGGGCGATACAGGAACGGCGCCTGATGCAGGACATGGGAATCATCGACCCAGCTGAAATCGATGATGCGATCGCGCGTGGTACTTATGCCGGCCTTGATCGAGCACTGACCCTGAGCCAGGAAGAGGTCATTGCCGAGGTGACAACTTCGCGCCTTGGCGGCAGAGGCGGTTCCTATTTCCCCACCGGGCGTAAATGGGACCTGCTGCGTACGTCGCCCGCAACTCCCAAGGCCATGGTCTGCAACGCCGACGAGGGTGATGGCGGCGCCTGGGTCAATCGCATGACCCTGGAAAATGACCCGCACTCACTTATCGAAGGCATCATGATCGGCGGCTGGGCCACCGGAGCCGAACAAGGCTATATCTACATCCGCGAAGAGTATCCGCTGGCTTTCGAGCGTGTGACCCAGGCTGTCGAACAAGCGCGCGCCCATGGCCTGATTGGCGAGAGAATCCTCGGTCGCAACTTTAACTTCGAAATCAAGGTCGTGCGCGGCGCCGGAAGTTATGTTTGCGGTGAGGAGTCCGGCCTGATCGCGTCGATTGAGGACGGGCGTGGCATGCCCAAGATTCGGCCACCGTTCCCGGCAGGATCCGGCGTTTTTGGGCAGGGCAGCAACGTTAACAACGTCCAGAGCTACCATACGGCAGCTTGGATCCTGCGCAATGGGCTCGATCGCTACCGCGAGATTGGCACCGAGCTCAATCCCGGCTCGATGATGTTCACTCTCTCAGGCCAGGTTCAGCAAAACGGCTGCTTCGAGTTGCCTTTTGGTAGCACCGTCCGCGAGGCCTACGAGGTTTGTGCCGGCGGCCCGCTGCCTGGGCACAATTTCAAGGCAACTCAGCCCGGCGGTCCGCTTACCGGAGTCATGCCGCTTCTGTCACTCGATCTCGGTATGGAGCCGGAGCAGTTTCGCGAAGTTGGCGTGGGCACGTTAGGTGGTGGTGGATTCGTCTTCCTCGACGAAACCGCCTGTATCGTCGACCTCTGCGCCCACTTTGAGTGGTTTCTCGAGGATGAATCCTGCGGCCGCTGCACAACCTGTCTCGGCGGCACCCAGCGGATGGTGGAAATTCTACGCCGCATCCAAAACGGCGGCGGGCGTGAGTCAGACATCGGCAGGTTCGCTCTATTGGCTGACACTCTACGTTATTCCAACTGTGTGCACGGCCAGGCCGCGCCGGCGATAATTACCAACATGCTCGATTGGTTCGCCGAAGAGCTCAACGATCACATTGTCAACCATCGCTGCCAGGCAAAAGCCTGCAAAGGTTTGATCCGTTACGAGATTGACTCTCCTGATGACGACAGCTCGAATGAACTTTCTCGAGCAGCGGACTACTGCCCGACCGGCGCGATTAAGCAGGACGGCGAAGTATACACGCTCGACGATTCGCTTTGCGTCCGTTGCAACGCCTGCCGCGAAGTTGCGCCCCTGGCCATTCGGATCGTAGACGCTTTCGAGCCCGGGTTGGGCGCTGCACCCGAACTTATTTCCGTCCAACCTGCCCAAGTCTGAAGCTGCGATAATTCCGTCACTTAAGCTCGCTTTGCCGAACTAGGCTTCGACTAGCCTAAAGTTTTCGGCAGATCTCTGACGCATTGGGCGATGAAATTGTCAAAATCAGCCCCAGACAATTGGCGGCCAAACGCTGCCGTTGTCCGGCTGGTTCGCGTACGATGGCCCGAGGCAGATGATGACACCAATTCGGCGCCAATATCTCGACATCAAGCGTCGTTTTCCCAAGACCATCGTCTTCTTTCGCCTCGGGGACTTCTACGAGACCTTTGACGAGGATGCCGAGTTGGTGGCGCGAGAGTTGGAGATAACTCTTACCTCCAAGACCATGGGCAAGAATTTGCGCGTACCTTTGGCCGGCGTGCCTCACCACTCCTTGCAGGCTCATCTGCGCCGCCTGGTCGGACGCGGCTTTAAGGTCGCGATTTGCGAGCAACTGCAGGACCCAAAGCAAACCAAGGGGCTGGTCGAACGTGACGTGGTTAGGGTGGTGACACCCGGAACAGTGGTTGAGGATGAGCTTCTTGGTACCGCGGCCAGCAACTACTTGGCCGCGATCGCCCCGGGCAAAACCAAACAGGGACTGGCGTACATCGACATAACCACAGGGGAGTTTGCCGCGGCGGAGACCTCCTCCGAGGACTTGAAAACTGAATTGATTCGCCTCAATCCCTCTGAAATTCTTTCTCCCGAGGGCACCGACCTCTCAGAATCGACCGATACGCCGCTCAGCGGCGTCGACCCGCGTCTGTTTCGCTACGAGGACGCCGACGAACGTCTGCGCGAGCATTTTCACGTTTCGTCTATGGAGGGTTTTGGCCTGCGCGGATTGCCACTAGCAACGACAGCGGCGGGGGCAGTGCTTTCTTATCTAGCCGAAACCCAAAAGGCGGCACTGGCCAATGTAAAGGACCTGAGTGTCTACAATCCAGCGCGGTTCCTGGTTCTGGACGGGAACGCTAGACGCCATCTAGAAGTCTTTAGTTCCTCGCGAGACGGCGGTCAGAAGGGCTCGTTGCTGGCGGCAATCGATTCAACTCAAACGCCAATGGGCAGCCGGCTTTTGGCACGTTGGTTGGGGCAACCGCTGCTGGATCCTGCCGAAATCAACAGCCGGCTCGACCGGGTGGACGGATTTTTCGGCGACGCGATACGCCGGGCCGCCACGCGCGAGCACCTCAAGGTCATGCCCGACATCGAGCGCATAGTTGGCCGGATTAGCGCCGGTTTGGTCCCGCCTCGCGATCTGGTGGCACTGCGCCAGGGCCTGGGCGCATATCCTGCTCTGATCCAGGCAAACCGCGACCGGCAAAGTCCCAATGACGACGCCTCGCTCGGTATCGTGGCCGAGTCCCTGGCACTACTAAATGCCGCAATAGCCGACGAGCCGGCAACAGAGGTTGGCGAGGGTGGAGTGATTCGCACTGGCTTTTCCGAGGAATTCGACCAAGCACGCATCCTCACCAGCGATGTCCGGCGAGCGCTTGCGGAAATGGAAAACGAGGAACGTGAACGGACCGGCATCCGGAACCTGCGGGTGGCCTTTAACCGCGTTTTTGGCTACTACATCGAGGTCACGAACTCGAATCTAAGCTTGGTTCCCGAGGACTTCCAGCGCCGCCAAACCTTGGTCGGCGCCGAACGTTTTACAACAATCAAACTCAAGGAGTTGGAAGACCGCATCCTGGTGGCACGCGAAGAGATCGGGGAGCTCGAAGCCTCGCTTTTCCGCCAGGTCTGCGCCCAACTTTCCGCCGCCAGCAACGGACTTCAAAACGTGGCCTGGACGGTCGCCGAAATCGATGTCTTTAGTAGTCTGGCCGAGACGGCAGCGCGTCAAAACTACCGCCGACCGACCGTCGATGAGGGCAGCGATATCTCAATCGACTCCGGGCGTCACCCGGTGGTGGAACTAAACCTCGGCCAGGGGCGTTTCGTGCCCAACGATGCCGAACTCAAGTCCGGCGATGCCCAGATCATTGTCCTCACCGGCCCCAACATGGCCGGAAAGTCAACCTACCTGCGCCAGGTCGCCTTGATCACGCTCTTGGCTCAAACTGGCAGTTTCGTCCCGGCAATCAGGGCACAGATCGGCGTAGTCGATCGCATTTTTACTCGCATCGGCGCCCAAGATGACGTCAGCCGCGGCGAATCAACCTTCATGGTCGAGATGCTTGAAACAGCAGCGATATTGCGCAACGCGAGCCAGCGTTCACTCGTCCTATTTGATGAAGTCGGCCGCGGAACCAGCACTTACGACGGCCTGGCAATTGCCCGGGCAGTGGTTGAGTATCTACACGCTGTGCCTCAACGCGCCGCGAAAACGCTGTTCGCAACCCACTACCACGAAATGACTCAATTGGCATCATCGTTGTCGCGCCTGCGCAACTTCAGTGTGGCTGTGTCCGAGCAGGATGGTGAAGTCGTCTTCTTGCACCGGATCGTTGCCGGCGGTGCCGACCGCAGTTACGGGATTCACGTTGCCGAGCTCGCGGGCATGCCGGCCTCCGTCATCGAAAATGCGCGGCAGGTTCTAGCTTCACTCGAGGAAACGTCAAATTCCAAACCCCGCAGCTTTCCAGGGGAGCCTTCTTCGCAGCTCTCTCTACTCCAGCCCCCCTCACCAATTTCAGATGAGCTCGAGGCGCTTGAGCCAGACTCACTGACCCCGCTCGAAGCACTCGAGAAGCTTTACGATCTCAAAGCCAAACTCAGGAAGGGCCGTCCGGATTAGACGCCGGTGGCCACGCCAATCAGACTGCCCAGGCCGAAGGTTACGGTGGCAGCCACGGCGCCGATGGCAAGTTGCCGGCCGCCGCTAAATGCAATGCTCTTACCGGTGAATACTGAAAGGAGCGCACCGACACTGAACAAGGCGACGCCGCTGAATACCAGACTGATAGAGACCAGAACTGCCGAAGCGCCAAAAAAGTACGGTATCACCGGCAAGAATGCACCGATCGCGAAAGCCAAAAAAGAACTAATCGCCGCGGCCATGGGCGAGCCCAACTGATTAGGATCAAGGCCGAGCTCCTCCCTGACCAACGTGTCCAGCGCTATGTCCGGGTCAGCCGTGAGGCGATGCGCTACAGATTCTGCCTCTTCCTTTGTCAGCCCTTTGGCCTCATAAATTGAGGTCAGCTCGCTAACTTCCTCCTCCGGAGTAACCGATAACTCAGCCGCCTCAAGTTCGATCTGGCGTTCATAGAGCTCACGCTGTGCCTTGACCGACACGTATTCCCCGGCCGCCATTGACGTGGCACCCGCCAGGAGGCCGGACAAGCCCGCAAGAAGGACAAACTTGGCATCAGCACTGGCGCCGGCGAAACCCATGATCAGGCTGAGATTGGAGACCAGTCCGTCATTCACGCCAAAGACGGTCGCGCGCAAAGTACCGCCGCCGCCAGAACTATGCCAGCTTTCCGTCCTGGGACTGGCGGTCTGAGTGATCTGGCCAAGGGCGCGGGCGTGGCTGCGCTCTTCAGCCGCCAAGGACGCTGTGTTAGCATCCTGTTCCGCGTAATCCGTGCCCGCGGCCAGCTCTGTGCCATGAAGGAGCGGGTAGATCATCCGTGGGCCGCAGCACCGGACAATAGTCTTGAGAATCCGGGTTTGAAGACTTAGGCGATGGGTGGGCAGAGGAATGCCCCGCTCATTTAGGCCACGCTCCATCACCTGAGCGTGACGGGTCTCCGCCGCGGCCATTTCACGTAACAGCGTGGCTCGCTTGGCCTCCTTCTCCCTGCTCGCCATGAAACGGTAGAGGTCAGCGCTATCTAACTCGGCTCGCCAGTTGGCTAGGATCAATTCTGGGTTGGGTTCAGGTCGAGAGCCTGGTTTGATCGACATAGGTCAATGGTAGAGGGCGGCCAAGCTGGCAGTCCAGGTCAGATCGGCCACATTTCCTGGTCCAGCCGCCTAAGGCGCTTCCTCCAACTCGAAGCGGCCAGAATCCTGCCAGGCGCCAGGCGTTAGAATCTAGTTGCGTGTCGATTGCAGTCCTTCCCCCAGAAGTTGCCAGCCGGATTGCCGCCGGTGAAGTTGTTGAGCGCCCTTCGTCGATTGTGAAGGAGCTGGTCGAGAATTCCCTCGATGCTGGCGCCACAAGGATCAGCGTGGAGGCAGCAGAGGGCGGTGGGGCGCTGATTCGCGTGACCGACAATGGCTGCGGCATCGACCCAGAGGAGTTGGTTCTGGCATTTTCCCGCCACGCCACGAGCAAGCTGCACGATGATGGCGAAATTGATGCAGTCTCAACCCTGGGCTTTCGTGGCGAGGCATTGCCGAGCATCGCCGCCGTAGCCGACGTCGAAGCAGTCTCGCGAACCGTCGATGAACCGACAGCTGGACGAGCTCATTTCCGCTTTGGTGACCTTGTGGATCAAGGTGCCCGGGGCGCGCCTGCCGGCACGACGATCACGGTTCGGCTCCTGTTCCAGCAGCAGCCCGCCCGCCTCAAATTCTTGAAGTCCAAGGGCTCAGAAGCTGGCCAGATAGCCAGCGTGGTAAGCCACTATGCCTTGGCGTATCCCGAGGTTGCATTTTCACTCCGCCAGGACGGGCGCGAGACTTTCACCACCGCTGGCCAAGGCAGCCGCCGAGAAGCAGCCGCCAGCGTCTATGGCCCAGATCTCGGCGCGGCTCTTATCGACGCGCGAGACGAGTCCGAGGAGCACTCGCTGGAAGCACTGGTTGCGCCACCAGCCCAATCCCGTAGCAGCCGCTCTTACATAACCATCTTTATCAACCGCCGCTGGGTGCGAAGCCGTTCACTGTCTTTCGCGGTCGAAGAAGCCTATCAGGGCCTTCTACAAGTAAGGCGCTTCCCGCTGACGATCGTCGATCTTCGCCTACCACCGCAAGAAGTCGACGTGAACGTCCATCCGGCGAAAACCGAAGTCCGCCTGCGAAACGAACGACAGGTATTTGCTTACGTCCAAAAGCCGATTCGAAACGCGCTGTCCGGCGTCGCGCCGGTTGGCTCGGGCCCAATTGTCGGCTGGCCGCGCACCGAGGAAATCCTGACGCCACGTCCGTCTGCTCCGGTCGTGGGGACACCCATGCCAATCGCCGCCCCATCGCTTTTGAGCCACCCCAGCGATGCTCCCGCTGCCGAAGCGCCGGGTCAATCGACCTCTGAAACTCAACCAGGTTTGCCCGCAGCGCTGCCGGTTTTGCGGCCGCTCGGCCAGGCAGGCACGACTTATATTATCGCCGAAGGACCTACAGGCCTCTACCTGGTAGATCAGCACGCGGCCCACGAGCGAGTGATTTTCGAGCGCATCTCCGCCCAACAGGTCACAAAAGACGAGAGCCCAACGCAGGCACTGCTCTCACCAATCGCGGTCGACCTTACTCCGACCCAGCAGTCGCTTATTTCAACCTACTGCGACGCCTTGAAAGACTTCGGATTTGAAGTCGAGTCGTTTGGGCCCGGTGATTATCTGCTTCGAGCGGCACCACCGGACTTGCGGCGCGAAGATTCCGGGCGTGCTCTTGCGGAACTGCTTGACCTGCTGAACCGGGATGATGCGCCAGTCGAACCGAAGGCGCGCGTAGCGGCTTCTATGGCCTGTCATGCCGCCGTGCGAGCCGGCCAATCGCTCACGACCGACGAAATGCGTGACCTGCTGCGGCAGCTGGAAGCGTGTCAACTGCCACAGACCTGCCCGCACGGCCGCCCAACCATGCTGCATCTCAGCTCCGATGAACTCGCCCGGAGATTTAGTAGGCGCTAGCCGCCCAGCGAGCTGGCTGTCAATAAGCAATCTCCATCTTGAGTCCCCGGGCATCCCGCTCTTCTAAAGCAGGCAGGAGGCAAGCCCTACCCTGTGTCTTGCGCCACGCCGTCCAAGCCAATACACGAGCATCGTACACATCGTCGCGGGCGGCGCCCTTGGGTATGAAAGGATCCGCATGGTCTGATCGTTGAGCTTCGTCAAGTAGCTCAGCGCGCTCTATTTGTCCACGCCGGGTCTTTTTTCTGCCGGCCACAGGCCTGCCTTGGTTCAAGGCCGCAAAACTTATTTCCGGATGGGACTCTCCAACTCGCCGCTGCAACTCCGCTGTCATCAGTCTATCTACCTCACGAATCTTCGCGAGGATGCCAAACGTCTGACGAGACACTGCTTTGCCACAGGCCTTGCGTGACAGAACGCAGGCTGATTCATAGGTAGTTGCGTTTAGTACGGCTCGCACGGGGGTAGGAAAGACGCTGCTGCCTCGGCTCGGGCTGAGCAGCCCTCGAGCAAGGATATCGGCCTGCCGCGGCTGCCGATCTGATAAACCAATCGGAATATCAACGGCGATCGCCGCGCACTCTTCGGTCAGCAAGAGAACCTCGGCGAAACTCTCAACCACCAACACTGTGCTAATCGACTGGCTCTCGTCGGCTTCAGCAACTGCGACGACCCAGCCGGCACGACAGCCATCAACACCCGCGACTAACACAGCGCTAGCTTAGCGGTTCGACGCTCGGATTTGGGTGGATGCGATTTCTGCACCCATTGCCAGTCGAATCGAGTACACCGAAACCCGGCCGTTTCAAGGCCGGCAGCCTAAAGCCTGTGCTCCTACCTGACGAATATCCCTAAGGGAAGTCCCCTAGGGATTGGGACTTAGATTCAAAATCTCAGCCAGGTGAAGCCGCATGAGGCGCTCCCGGGCCCAACCCAGTCGCTCTTTGACTGGAACGGGAGACGCCGTTACGCAGATTCAACGCGTCAGCTTTGTTGTTTTTCTTGCCGCAGGATTGGCCATTCTAGGCGCCAGCTTGCAGCTTTCTACAGGCCTGTTGGGCGGCAACGATAGTTCCCACCCTGCGCCAAGCGGCCTAGTGAAATTCGAAGCCACAGCGACGAACGCGGCTTCAACGCTCAATAGTGACATCCCTTTGCCCCCTGCGGCACCCTTGGATTTTGCGTTGGCATCAGAGCCCGGATCGGCAGAAGCAACCGCGGGATCATCCCTCAGGAAGCAGAGTCGACGCCATCGACAGCACCAGCTGCGTCTGGACCAGGTGCACCGACTCCGGTGCTATCGCCAGTGCCAGTTCCGACTGAGCCGCCGCCAGATAAAACACCGGCCCCAGTCTCTCCAAGTCCGGCACCTGTCGCCAGCGCTACCCCAGCGCCAGATCCAACGCCCACACCCGTGCCGCCTTCAACGTCTACCCCGGCGCCGGCGCCGACCTCCACCTCAACCTCGGTGCCACCAACCGAAGTGCCATCGACCGCGACGCCGCTCCCAGCCACCTCAGTACCTCCTACAGCCACCATAATTCCGCCCACGATCGCACCACCGCCACCCCAATCGATCAGCCTGACATCCCTGGAACAGGAGCTCTTCCAAAGCCACAACGTCGCGCGGGCTAACGCCGGTGTTGCCTCGCTGCAACTCGATCCAGTGCTAGTCCAGATCGCACGTGAGCGAGCCCAAGACATGGCGGACAACAACTACTTCTCCCACACCTCGCCGACCGGTGAAACCGCCTTCAGCATCATGAATGACCTAGGCTATTTCTATCTGATTGCTGGTGAAAACATCGCACGCAACAATTACCCCGATGACGAGTCCGCAAGCGTAGCCATGACCGGATTCATGAATAGTCCCGGACACCGAGATAACATCTTGGACGCTCGCTTCAATAAGGTTGGCATTGGCTTGGCGATTGACAGCGCGGGAATGAAATACTTCGCAGTAGTGTTCGCCGGCAACTAGACAGCCCCGTTATTCGCTAGCCCAGTTGGCGTTGACCGCAGACCAAGGCCACACCGAGGTCCCGCATCGCACTCGGCATTGCCATGAAATCAAAACAGCGACAATGGACGGGCCGCCATCGTCGCTGCTAATTGGTGCGGCAAGCTTCTTACGTCTGATTATTGTCGTCGATAAAGTAAGAAGCACAAGCCAGGTCGATCCACTCCGGAGTGAATTCAGGCGTGCGCCGTTGAAAGCTACTGATGTCCATTAGCAGGTCAATGATGTCTCGCGGGTGGACACCGCGGAAGTTGCGCCCTTTGGGCCAATAGTAGCGTTCAATTAGATAGCGCCCGTGCTCGGGTGCAAAAGCGATCCCATTCTTTCGGCAGACCCCGCTCAAAATTTGGAGGAAGCTTTCCTCGTCAGGATCGCCGACTTCAATCTTGTGCCGAATACGCCGAAAGAACGCTTCATCTCCGAGTTGCTGAGGCGGAATGTTGGTGGAAAAGACCAGGAGCATTTCAAAGGGGATTTCGATTGTTTCGCCACTGAGAAGCGAGAGATGATCGACCCGCGCTTCCATCGGCACGATCCAGCGATTAAGCAATTCCTTCGGTTGGACAAGCTGGCGCCCAAAGTCATCGATACCCAGGATCCCGCCATTGGCTTTTATCTGCAGTGGCGCAAGGTAGAAGCGCGACTGGGGTGAATACTTGAGCTCAAGGTCGGCCAAGGTCAATTCGCCGCCAGTTATGATCAGAGGCCGGTGAGAAACGACCCACCTCTGGTCCAACCGAAGGTCCGGAGGTGTCGTCGAAAGCAGGCCTGGTGCGGTCTCGGGCATCGCCGGAGCCTCAGCTATCTGATGGACCCGGGGATCGAAGACACGAATCGTCTGACCGTTAACATCGATAGCGTGGGGAATTAGGATGTTTCCGGAGAGCATGCGCCCGATGCCCTTCGCAATCGAGCTCTTGCCGTTGCCTGGGTCACCGTATAGAAGCATGGAGCGTCCCGAGTTGACTGCCGGCCCAACCAGCTCGCGGGTAGTCTTATTTAGCACCATCTCTGACATCGCGTCGGCGACCGTCGCAGCGTCCACGCTGATATTACGGATCGATTGTTGATGAACAACTTTGACCCACTCTTCGTAAGGCACCGGTGCGGCCCCTACGTATTGGTTGCCCCCAAGAGCTTCCTCAGCCTTGTTGACGCCTTTGTCTGAAAGAGAATATTGGTACTGCTGCTCACCCACGCCAACGGAGCCGATTATTTCGATGAATTTTTCCCGCTTAAGAAAGCCGAGAATGTCCTCCAGAACAATGAATGGTAGTGCCATAGCTTCGCGGATCTCACGAGCGGATGGCCGTCCCCGGTAGTGAATAGTCTTTATGCAAAGGTCAACCAATTGACCGAAGTCTATGCCCGTGTCATCAACCGTAGTCGGCTGCGGACGAAACGGAGTCTTAACAGACGATTCTGGGGGCTCCCCGGCGTGGGTTTCGTGCTGACGAGCAAGTGCCTCCATAAAACCTAGGTCTCCTAATTCAGCAAATAGTCCTTGAGAAATAATCGGCCAGATTCAGCCGCGCCGTAGACGTGCGGCTGTTCACACTGGATTGGTCAGGCGCAGACCTCTACCAAGCCGTTGAAGCTTCAATCGCTGAAACGTAACTGAGACTGTTGATTTGACGGGTCCGGGACCGGAGGTCGCGGCCCAGGCCCCGCCTCCTGTACCTCGATCCTCCGGTCCGTTCCCGATGGACATCTTCTTCCCGAACTGGGAAGAACGGTGATATTCAATTTATTTGAGCTTCAGTTTGCTCAAGACCTCTCACCTGAAAGCCGAGATTAGCTAGTGAATCTCTGATATTAGGCTGCGCAATGGTGCCATAAAGTTTCGCGTTAAGTCAAGCCAATCAAAGGAGTTTGTGCGGAGCAGGGGGGTCAAGCAAAGCGGATACCCCATTTCGGGCAGGTTTCCAAGGGCAGCGTATGGCTTACCAAAGCCGTAAAACGGCGCCCACCCTGAAATTGGCGGTTCCTGGCTTGAATTCCTAGCTTCGAAGGTCGCCAAGCCAAAAGGCGCGACGAAATCGGCCGAAAACATTAGTAGACCAAATCATAAATGAGGTGTCAGTTGAGGTTTCTGGCCTTTCTCCTTTGTCTTGGCAGCATCCTCATTGCGTTGCCCGCCGCCGCCAGTGAACCTCTCCAGTTGCAAATCGCTGCCGTCGAAGAGCGCCCCGGGGAACTAACCGTCGTGGTAAGCGCCTTCGACGGCGATGGCAATCCGTTGGCCGAGCTAAGCCCAGCTAACTTTCGTGCCGCTCTGGACGAAACCTCACTTTCGATCGAATCAATTGAAACTGATTCGGCAGAGCGCATCACCACGGGGGTTGTGCTGCTGGTCGATGTCAGCGGCAGCATGCGCGGCGAACCAATGATCCAGGCCAAAGCGGCAATGCAGGAATTCGTGCTCAACCTTGACCCTCGCGATGAAGTCGCGATCCTTGGGTTCGACTCGGTAGTAACCGAAATACAAGATTTTACAACCGACCGGGATTTGCTCTTTCAAGCCATCGAAAGCCTGACACCTGTTGGCAACACAGCCCTTTACGATGCCGTCATTGACGGCACCAGAAAAGCGTCCGAGTTCAGGACCGCACGGCAAATGGTTGTTCTTCTCAGTGATGGCTTGGCCACGGTAAACGAGGAGAAGCGAGCCGAATCCATCGAAGCCGCGGCCAACAGCGGCACGACTATCGTTGCCGTCGGCCTTGGCGGCGGCGGCGACATCGAATACCTCACTGCAATAACCGCGGCCAGCGGCGGTCTTCTCCTGGAAGCAGATACGCCAGCAGCTTTGCGGCAGGAATACGTGGACCTCGCTGCCTCGCTGAGGAACCAATACACGCTCCACATTGCCGTTCCTCCATCCGTGGACCGAACTGTCGAGGGAACCCTTTCAATCCGGCTTACGGTGCGCGTCGAAAGCACTGTCGCCGAGGTAGTCCTCAACCCACTGGCGGGAGCTGTGGCGCCACCCTTCACCCTAACTTTGACGGGAATCACCGCCGGCCAGGAGATCGAATCCACTGTCAGCGTGGTTCCCAACCCAGTCGAAGAAGTCACTATCTCCAAGGTCGAATACTACGTTGACGAAGAGCTCGTCTTCACGGCAGAACAAGAGCCGTTTAGTTTCCAGTTAGATGGCGCAACCTTCGAATCGGGAACCCAACTGCTTCGGGTTGAGGCTACCGATAATCGTGGCCGTGTCGGCGGCACCCAGGTCGCATTCGCCGTTCCACTACCACCGCCTCCCAGCCGAGTCGATGAATTGGCTCCAACCCTGGCGATTGGCGGCGCGACGATCCTCGCGGTACTGATGATCGCCATACTTATCAGCCGCCGAAAACCTCAGATCGATTCGTATGTTAATCGAGTAACGCCATTGGAAGGCAAAGTCGCTGAGCGCGCAAACTCCGCCTCTATTGAGGAATGGCCGGAAGCCAAGCCAGCTCCAACACCAACTCCTGTCCAGGAGCTTGGCCGACTCGTCGTGATGGATGAGACGGCAATACGCAATGGGGACCTGTCAGCGATTCACGAATTTCCGATCGGCGGCTCACCGCTGACCTTGGGCACAGCATCGTCCTGTGAAATTCGGGTTCAAGACGACGAAGGCGCAATTGCCGGTGAAGAGGCTCGGATTTGGATCCATCGCGGCCGGTTGGTCTACCACAAACTGACGACACTGAGCGCTATGGCAACCGCCGGCGTGCAGAGTGGCTGGCTATTTCTTGAGGAAGGCGAGGAAATTCGCCTCGGTTCCTATCGACTTTTGTTTCAAGCTGAAGCACCAAACGAAGCAGGCGTTGACTCTCAATCCGCTGAAGAAGCGGATTGAGCTGATTTAACCGAAGCACCTAGCATTGCATTACTCCCGGAGGTTGAGTCAGACGCCGAGGCCCCAGGGCAAACCTGGTCGCCGCCACCCGATGATCCAGCCCTACGGCCGCAAACCCCATAAGCCTTTAGTTCTTAAACTTGCGACCGATCCTCTTATTGAGGATTTTCAAATGGCATCAGGCTCTCTGGAGGCAACCGCTCCTTCGGACGACACTTCAGCTGCAGATGAATTGGTACGGCAAGCCCGTGAAGAAGAACGGCGCCTGGTTCAGAGCGCTATTGTTCATGATGCCGCCGCCTTTGCAGCCCTTTACGACCTGCACGTCGTACGGGTCTACCGGCACATCTACTACCTCGTTCATGACGTAAAGCAGACAGAGGACCTTACTGCCCAAACCTTTCTCAAGGCGTGGGAGGCAGTTGCTCGTTATAAGGAACGCGGCGCACCCTTCATCGCCTGGCTCCTACGCATCGCGCACAACCTCACTGTCAGCTATCTACGGGCAAAAAAGACCACGGCACGCTTGAGGACACTTTCGTTGTTGCTCTTTGGGCTCACGATTCTCAGCGCTGGAAACCTCCAGGGCGCAAAGGGAATTATCGCCCTCGTGGCCTCTGGAGGACTTGGGCTCTTAATGCCAAAAATCTGGCTAAGCAGCCGGGTCCGAGGTCGCCAGAAGATCATCTTGAAGAGTCTTCCTGATGCATTCGACCTGGTGACCACCTGCGTAGAGGCTGGACTTGGGCTAGACGCCGCACTGGCGCGAGTAGCGGAAAAAGAAGAAGGCCCATTCGGTGAGGAGCTTACCATAACGCTACGAGAGATTTCCTTGGGATAACTGCGTCGTGACGCACTCAAAGAACTCTCCGAGCGATGCGGCATCGAAGATCTCACGACCTTTGTGAACGCGGTCGTCCAGGCCGAGTCAATGGGAACAAGCATCGCTACCGTGCTCAGAGTTCAGGCCGAGCAAATGAGAATCCGCCGGCGTCAACGCGCGGAGCAACTGGCCCAACAAGCACCGGTGAAAATGATTTTCCCGCTCGTCCTTTGTATTTTTCCAACCCTCTTCATCGTGATCCTAGGCCCAGCCGCGCTGAGCGTTTACGACCAACTGATAAAGGGATAAGCCATGATTGTACGCAACGCCGAACGGGATTCTGTGCTCGGCGAGGCCATCGAGGTAGCGGAGACCGCCGCACAACGGGTCAAAGGCCTCCTCGGTCGCGATGCTCTTGCTGATGGTCAGGGCTTGCTGTTCAAGCACTGTTCATCTATGCACACCTTTTTCATGCATTTCCCCATCGACCTCATCTACACCGATAGGAGGGGAAAAGTGCTAAAGCTGGCAGCGGGCGTTAGGCCCTTCAAACTGGTTGCGGCTCCATTGCGCTCCTTCTACGCGGTCGAGCTCCCGCAAGGCGCAATTTTTCAATCAATGAGCAAGGTCGGCGACCACCTCGTCTTCGATTACGAGGATATTGACGATGAATCCAATCTAGAGCAGTCCGCCTGATCGGCCATTCAGGCGTAATCGAATCGGGTCGCTTGGCGACCCGATCTATGCTCTGGGCTGGTTGGAGTGCTAAGTCAGGGAATCCGCAAAACCTGCCCAACGTAAATTAGGTTCGGGTCCTCCAATGTGTTCAGTTCGGCAATGGAGTCAACGCTCGTGCCGAATAGCCCGGCAATGCCATAGAGGGTATCGCCGTCTTGGACTTCATACTCCTGGCCTGAGCCTGAAGATTCAAGCCTAGAGGGCTGGGCGTTGCTTCCACCGGGAAGAGCAAGTTCTTGGCCCACGTAAATGTAGTTAGGATCGCTCAACCCGTTAATAAGCGACAATTCCTCCACGCTGGATCCGTAGGTCTCGGCGATTCCGCCCAGCGTGTCACCGTTTTGGACCAAGTGGAAGGCAACCCGTGGGGGAGGCGGTGGCAGATCGCGCAACAGAGACAGAATCTCGCCACCAGTGACACCATAACGCCAGACGCTCACGAATTCGCTCCCGTCGGCAAATGCGCCTTCGACGAAACTCCGCCATTCATTCTGGTCCGAAGATGCGCCTTGACCAACAGGAACGACCTTCATCTCCAGCTCTGACAGCACGGACCGGGAAACCTCCTGGAGAAATTCCGGGGTCATGCCACCGGCAGGCACTGGATAACCGCTTTCAGCGAATTTCGTGTAGTTAGCCGAGTTATCAAACGTGCGCCAGTAAAGCTGTGGCGCAATAACATCGGAGAAGGCAGCAAATTCTTGCAACGGTATCGCATCGATCAACCAAGGCCTAGCGTCGATCGATAAGACGACATTGGCATCCGGCTGCAGACGCCTTAGCTCGCGTCCGAACGCCACGGCATCTCCGTCCGAGCCCCGCCAAAAACCAGCATGGGGCTCCACGTCCAGATGAATGCTCTGAGCACCGGCACCAAGCACGTCCGCCGCCATCCGCGCCTCCTTTATTGGATCGGAGCCGTGCACTACGGTCCAAGCGTGGAAGGGAACTCCGGCGCTCCGAAAGTAATTTGCCAGCACGCGAACCTGAGACGGGCCGCTAACCGCGAATGGCGAGACGTCGTACTCCGACATCCACTGCAAACCATCGTGAGTCTTGAGGACAATGCCAAGATCGAAGTCACGCAGACTGAGGGCAATTTCGTTGGGCTCAGCGTCATTGGAAAACTGCCAAACCCAGACCAGATGCTTCAGCCCTGAGCTGGCGGCAGCTGCGCGAGCCAGCCGGGTTTGTCGGCCGAATAACCAGCCACCGAGACCGGCGCCGAGTGATGCGCTGAGTAGGTTCCTTCTTGTCAAACGAAACCTTGGCAGGGGAAGGGTGCGACGGGCCATGCCTCAATAATACATAACGTTAGAGCGATCTTGTCAACTTGCAAGGCTGCCAGGCTTGCCTTGTGGTTCAGCCAACGCTACGTGACACGAGAGCGTAGAAGTCTCCGATCCGGTTGATCGGCCAGGTCGCGCCCAGCCTATCGTCCAAACCAGTCAGAGCCCGGATTATGCTCGGGTGACGTCGCGCGAAGCCATCGAAGTACGCCGGCGGTGCGAAGGTGCAGAATGAGCGAAGAGCAACCGTCTCGAATCCAGAACCGATCGCCGCTTCCAGTCTCCCCGGATTGTGATACCAGGTGAGGACCTTGCTGCCGCCGATGTTTGCTTCGGTCCCGTTACGGGAGAATCGACGAAACGCCGTCCGGGTGTGGCCCCGAAATGCCTGAAGCATCTCCCAGGGACAAAAAGAAGGCATAACTACCAGAACCGTTTTTCCGCCAGGTTTGACGATCTAGGAGAAATGTCGCGTAGCCAGTTCGAGGTCATCGAGACAGTTGAGACCGCCGAGATTGGAGAACACGAGATCGTACGGTCCACCAGTTAAAGCTCCGAGTTCCGTGTTCGATAGGCTTTCAAAACTAACGCGCCCCTCAACTTGCGGTTGGAGCGCCTTCTCCGCGAGCGCTTCCAGCATGCCCGGCGCTACATCTGTCGCATGAACGCTATAACCCCTAGCTGCGAAGTAGGCGGCATCCAGCCCGCTGCCACAGTTGATCTCGAGAATCGAGCCGCCTTTCGGCAGTTCCTGTTCAACCATTTTGCGTATTCGGGCCCGCATCCAGATCACAATGGGATGCGATCTGGCCAATGCGTCGTACTCTGCCGCCATTGCTGAAAAGCCGCTTTGGATAGCCTCTACGTCCACGGAATTTGACCCAGACATCACAGCCTGAGTCGCCGGCCGCTCTAGATGGGGCTCTGGTCCGTGACAGGTCAGAAAGGTCGTCTTGAGCGGACGGCTCACCAGCCTCGCTGCGGCTCAGTTCTACTCTCGGCATAGTGCGCTCATTGCGGCTCGAACGTCGACGCTCATGATTGAGACGCGCGCGATGAACCGGTAGCAGCAAAACGTCACGCACGAATCCAAGCGCATGTCTTACTTTTCCCTGCCTGACTAGATCAAGCAATCGCCGGGCCACGCTGGAACCATGCTTCACCCTTTGGATGCGAAACTCGGCATGCAACGCATCGTGCAGACGATGATAGAAAGCTGTGGAATACGGGCTGTCAAACAGCATCGGCATCTCTTTCGAGTCGAGCCAGTTGCCGCCCTCCGTCAGAGAATCCTTGACTCGATCAAAAAACGGTGTCCCCGGCAATGGGTAGGAAACGGACATGCCGATGTCGTCAGGTTCGCAGTCACGGACAAGCTGAAGGGTCTCCTGAACTTCTGGCCAGGCCTCGCCAGGGTAGCCAAACTGAAGAAAGAAAGCGGTCCGAATGCCGTTGATTTTAAGCTCTCTCGCCGCTTCCCGCGTCTGAGCAACCGTTGTCCCCTTCTCCTTCGCATCGAGGACCTTCTGCGAGCCGGACTCGGCGCCGATCCAAACCGTCTCGCAACCAGCCACCCCGAGGGCATCGATCTCCCCAGGTCGCAGGAGGAGGTCGGCTCGGCTCAGACACTTGAACGGAACCGGCGTACCTCGCTTCTCGATCAGATCGGAAAGTTGAGCCAACCACCCGGGTTTGATACCCAAGATAATCGTCCATGAACCAGATGTGATCGGCTCCCAACTCCCGTAGAGTTTCAATTTCAGCCGCGACGCTGGCCGGACTACGCACGTTGTAGCGCTGGCCCCAGATCGGCTTTGCACACCAGTTGCAATGAAATGAGCAGCCCCGGGAGCTGACCAGATTCATTGAGAAACGCCCGTGACGCTGCCAGGCAGCGCGATATCTGTTGAGGTCAATGAGGTCGCGGGCCGGTTCGGGCAGAGAATCAAGCTCGTGCATAACTGGCCGGCGGCCGGTGGACGATGTCTCCCCTGATGAAGTCCTGTACACCACACCAGCAATTGAGGCGGAGTCGGCGTTGTTCGAATCCAGCGCCTGAACCAGCTCCAGAACCGTCTCATCCGCCTCACCGATCGCCGCAAAATCAGCACCCTGATCCAGGTACGCTTCGCCGTTATCGGTGACGTCAGCGCCGCAGACGATGACGCGACAGCCGCGAGACTTTGCCGCGCCGATCATCTCAAACGCTGCCTCGTGCATGTTCAACAGACACATTTTCGAAAGGTAATTGAAGTTGTCCTCAGACAGGATGGCGACGTCCGGAGAGCTCGCGTCCAGCATCTCTCCCCATCCCTTTGTCGATGTTTCGAGCATTGCATCGTAAAAGGAAACCTCGTGGCCAGCCTGGCGGAGGAGCGCCGCGGCATATAGGGTTCCAAGCGGCGGATAGGGCTGCATTGCTTGCCACAGTTTGGGGTCAAATCGCAAGAAATAGGAGTGACCCACCAGCACACGGCTCATGAGCCTACCCTCCCGAGCTGCCGCATGCGTTCCGCGATTTTTTCGCGAGTGCGTCTGCCCCAGGCTTCGAAATGCCCCTTGCACATTGTTTCGTCAAAAATTGCCTCGGTGCCGGCCTGCCGTCTCAGTTCGGACCCTTTGTGTGCGAGGAGCCAGGCCTCCAGCCAATCGAACGGTTTCGCGAGCAGAAGCGCCTCCGCAACTCGTCGAAAAATCGATGCTCCTTCTCCTGTCTCTGGGAAGGAAGGTTGCGGCGCATTGGGCAACCACTCATGCCACCAAGCATTCTCGGTCATCATCTTGGCATAGATCGGGCTGGGTCCGACCGGAATCATCGAGAACAGCTCGCGCGCCGTGTACAGGTCATGTTCCTACAGGACTGTGACAGACTCTGACAACAGGTAGTTGGGACACAGCGTGACACCTCGCATCGAGGCGAGACGAACCACCAGCATCGTCATGGATCGCGCTAGCCAAACGCGCCCGGGTGCGGTGACGATCAAATAATCGAGGTCGCTGTCTTCGTCGGCGTTCTCCGCGGCGATTGATCCGGTAATCGCCACCAGGTGCACGAACGGCAGCAGGGAAATCAGGCGAGCATATCGTTCCGCCGTGCTGTGCAGCACCGCTGACCACTCTCGGCGTTGTTCTCTGAGGCCTACCAGATTCTCGCGACTCGTCAGAGTGAAGTAGGGGGAGGCCTCGGTAAGAAAATCCGGGACAAGTTTGCCGCCACTCAAGACTTCCTCAACTTCGATCAGCGTGGCTTTGACCGGCAGCCAACGCCAGATTTCATTTACTGTCACAGGAAAGTCGAAGGCGTCCGAATAAACCACCGTTTCGAGAACGGCGGTTTCGAGACTTGAAAGTGCGCTAGCAGCAGTCGCGGTTTGCATTGGATTCACTCGCTACCAGCCGGCGAGCCCGCGGCTGCGGGCTCGCATAGCTCTTGCGTGCGCGAGACCTTCAGCCGTCGGCCCAGAGCCTGAAAAATCGTAACCCCCGCCGTGAAGGTCAGGCCCAGACCGAAGATCGCAGTATACAGGGCGATAGGCCAGAAATGGGCGTCGATGGCAGTCAGGCTGGTATGGAAGTTGAGACCAGCGAGGGCGATCTCTGGAATAACGATCAAGTCGATAGGGCTCTGGTAGCGTAGCCGCATCCAGTCCTTGCTCTCTTTGCCTTGCCCGAACTTTGGCGTGCGCTCGAAGGCTCCGCGTTTACCTGAAAGTGCTCGCAACGCGGCTCTTGCCGTGGTCAGCATCATACCCGCACCAAGGAGGCTTAGCAGCATTATCAAGGACACCAAGTGCCACCATCTACGTTCGAGTTGCTGTTGAGCGGCGGTGAACAAGGCAAGCGGCGCAAGCGCGGCGATGTTACTGAAAGCGAGAAAACTGAAGACCGAGAGTAGGATGGGATAGCGCGTCGCTTCAGCCAGCAGTAGCGGATAGAGCAATGACAACGACAGGAGCAGGAGGTGAATAGTGTACCCAGAGAGATGCAGCGTTGCCTGAACCTTGCGCCGCCAGGGGTGCTGTGATCGCCAGACCCGCGGGGATGTACATGGCCGCGCATTCAAAGCTGCCTTGGGCCCAACGTTGTTGCTGCCTACGATAGGCATGGTAGCTCACGGGCAGTTCGGCGGGCGACACTACGTTTCGCAGGTAGGCGGCGCGCCAGTTTTGCAGAAAGGCCCGATATGAGAGGTCACGGTCCTCGGTTAACGTTTTCTGACTCCAGCCGCCCGCGTCTATGATTGCTTTGCGTCGCCAGATCCCGGCCGTGCCGTTGAAGTTGAAGAAATATCCGGCCCGCCAGCGCGCGTGTTGCTCCACCGAGAAGTGCCCGTCGATCGAGAGTGATTGCAAGAAGGTCAAGACGGACTGACCTCGGTTGGTGTGACCCCAGCGAGTCTGGACAAAGGCCAGTCCTTCGACGGCATGGAGCGTGGGAAAGGTGCGCTTGAGGAAGTCGGGTTTAGGTACGAAATCCGCGTCGAACAGGGCGATGTACGGCGAATCCGTCCTTTCTAGACCTGCCGCGAGCGCGCCCGCCTTGAATCCGCGACGATCGCTCCGGCGCAGCACGGCGATATTGAGGCCACGGCTGTGCCAGTATTCGACGGCCTGGTCCACTATCGTTTGCGTTTCGTCCGTCGAGTCGTCTAGTACCTGAACCTCGAGCTTGTCGAGCGGATAGTCGAAACTCGCCACAGCGTCTATCAGCCGTCTGGCCACGTACATTTCGTTGTAGACAGGGAGCTGCACGGCGATATTCGGCCACTCTTCGGGCACCAGTTCGGGCGGAGCGGCTTTGCTTGACCGAATCGCGATGAGCGTGAGGTGGAAGAAATTCGCGCCGTAGACGAAGAGCGTTGCAATCATGCCAAAGTAGATCAGCAAGAGCGGGATGAAAAGGAAGTCAAGCATCGGCGACCCGATCGACGGCGCGCCGATACGCGACAATCCAGAGGCCGAGAATCAACCAAAACCAGATCCGGCCTGCCGTAAGGCTCCAGGTGTAATAGTCGAAAAGCCCGATAATCTGCGGGGCTAAGAATGCAGCCGAAACACCGATTAGCTCCGGAGTCAAACGATCGCGTCGCAGCCAAAGCAGAACCAAAGGCGCCAGCATGATCACACCATAGGCAAATGCGCCAAGAATGCCGGTTTCGGCGGCCACAACCAGAATGACGATGTGGGCGGGAGCGTAGCTGTAATGGAAATCAGGGTAAGCGTTCTTCATAGCGGTGAGCAGGACACCGGCACCAACACCAACCAACGGGTTGTCAACGAATATTTCATTGGTGTTCCGGGCCAGCGACTCGCGTTCGCTAAGCGACCGCTGCTCCGGGCTGCCTTCCGCCTGGGCACTCGGGTTTAGGCGCGCGCCGAGATAGTCCGAGTACGGCATTATTAGAGGAGCCGTGATCACGACCGCGACAAGACATGCAGCAGACCAAACTTTGAGCGCCGGCCAGTCACGGCGGGCCAAGAACAGCACAAGAGCCAGGCCAAGGCCGGTGCCGAGTCCCAGCGCTGCCGAGCGCGAAAACGTCACGAACAATGCCGCGGTGCCGAGTCCGAAGATCGCACAAGCCACGGCCAGGGCTCCTTCTCGATAACGGCTCAGATTCGCTGCCAGCACCAGCAGCGAAACTGCAATGACACCACCAAGAATGTTTGGATGATCGCTCAGGCCGTAGCCTCGCAAGATGGCTGGGGCGTTTTCAGTCCAAACGATGCTGATTCCGTTGACACCCGGGTCAAGGTCAAGTTCGCCTAAATCGGCCAGGCCAAATGACTGCTAGCTGACGACTTGGCTGATCGCCAAGATCGCTTGGAGCAAAATCATTATCGCTATCGCCGGTGCGAGGCTTGCGGCACTCCGGACCTCATTAACCACATAAAGACCCAGAGCCATGAACCCTAAAAGCGTGAACGCGTTAAACAGCGCCAGCCCGCGGTCTTGGGCGAACAGAACCGAGAGAATAATTGCCGCCGCAAGCACCATGACTGGAATTCGAACTAGCAGAGGGCCGAATTCAACCTTGCGTGGCTGCAAGAGGATGCTGGCAGCCCAAAGACCCAAAACACCAATTACAAACAGCTCATTCCAAAACAAGAGAAGGTCACGGAAGTCACCGAAAACCGGTGGCAGCGGACGCTCACTCAGGAGAATTCGGGCGCGAAACGAGCTTAGAACTATGGCTCCGCTGAGTGCCAATCCGGCGGCCGCCGCGGCTGTCGCGGCCAACTCCGTCCGCCGCTCTGCCGTCAGCAATGATTCAGAGAGGCTGCTCACCTTCGTTAAAGCCATGGAGTTTTCTCGCTACGACGCCTTCGGCAATTTCCCTCGCGGGTCTGAAAAAAGTGTCATGGCGAGTCGCATGACTCGACCGCGTTGTGAAATGCATCGATGAACCGTGGAACGTCGAAACGAGCTGCCGACGCCACCAAGTCGCACGTATCAAGCTCGCGGTTCTGGGCTTGTGCCATAGCCTCTCCGATCGAATCCGGTGTTTGGGTCTGAAATAAGAACCCCGTAACACCATCATCAATGATCTCCAAGGCGCCTCCGGCGGCAAACGCGACCGGTGGCCGGCCGCTAGCCTGTGCCTCCGCGATCACGAGACCAAAATCCTCTCTACCCGCGACGACCACCGCCGCGCTCTCAGCCATCATCCGCCTGACCACAGAATCGGGTTGCCAGCCAAGAACTCGCACTGATGCGCCGGCCAGCTGCCTCAGCCGCCCGAGCTCTGGCCCAGTGCCGATGACGTCTAGGGGCTGTTCGAAGCGGTTTGCCGCCTCAACAACCAAGTCAACCCGCTTAGACTGCACGAGGCGCGAGACGACGATAAACCGATCCGACCGATCAGGCCCGGGCCGGAAACGCGAAAGCTCCACCGGTGGATAGACAACCGTGGCACGCCGCCCATATGCCATCTCAATCCGCTCGGCCGTGTAATTCGAATTGGCGATGTAGGTGGTGACTCGCCGCGCCGCTTCGACGTCCAGGCGTCGCAGTTTTCGTAGGAGCGGCGAGAGCAGTCTTTTCAACCCGGATCGGCCACGAAAGTATTCAGCTTGGCTCCAGAGGAAGTGCGCCGGCGTGGAGCAATAGCAAACGTGATTCGCGCCCTGCGAAGGGCGAACGTGATGTCCGAACGCGCTCGAGCTCGAGATGACTAGATCGCTGTCGGTGACGTCGAGAGAAGCGACAGCTCTTGGCAACGCGGGCAGCATCACTCTGAGCGGCACGCGGCTCGCGTAGGGCTGCAGAAAGCTGGTCCTCCATGGCCGTCCACCGATGGTATCGATCGGCACGGCTTCGGGGCGATGCACCGACGTCAGCAGGTTGGCCGAGGCCAAGTTGCTGGCCAGAATTCCCGCAACGCGGTCGGCCCCGCCAAGTTGAGTCATGTAATCGTGGACAAAACTGACACTTGTAAAACCAGTCGGAATCGCATCTCTCATCAGGCTCACCAGGCACCTCGCATTGAAATCGTGGCGAAAACGGTGCGCAGCAGTATTAGACAGTCGGCGGCCGATGAGCGGTTGCGAATGTAGTGGCGATCCATGGCCATGCGACGAGACGGCGCGACCTCGCTGCGGCCGCTGACCTGCCAAAGGCCGGTCAGACCCGGCTTGACAGCGAGACGCCGCCGCCAGGGATGAGAGTATCTGGCAACCTCCACAGGCAGGCTGGGCCGCGGTCCGACCAGGCTCATTTGCCCCGCTAGGACGTTAAACAGTTGCGGCAGCTCATCGATTGAGCTGCGACGTAGCAGCCGCCCAATCCAGTTTACTCGCGAGTCGTCCCTAGCTTTCAGGACGAATACTTCGCTCGAAACCTCACCGTCCTGGTATTCGAGGCTGCCGGGGCCTTGCATGGTGCGAAGCTTCAGCATCCTGAACTCGCACCCCAGCCGGCCAGTACGAACCTGTAAAAGGATTGGGTTCCTCCGGGTCGTGAAGACGATTGCGCTGGCCGAAATAAGCAGTACCGGAAGCGAGAGAACGACTAAGACAAGAGACAGAGAAACGTCAAGCAGCCTTTTGGATGCAAAGTAAAAAATGTGCGGCTCGGGCTGGCGATTATGAACTGTGGTCAGTTTCGCTGCCGATGGCAGATCCGGACTCTTCGATCCAATGGCGTTCAATCTGGTCACTCTAAGTATTCGTCCGCCATGACCCTAAACGATCACTGGCGTCTCTGAGAATAGCGCCCTGTTCAACCCCAATGCCACCGGTCTCGCAGCACCTCGAGCGCCCTTGCGACGGCGAAGCGAAGCGATCGTCGGCGGCTAGAGCGATTTCGGCGCCAGTAGTACTCATGCAACCGCCTACGTGCTTCGGTCTCAGCCCAGGTACCCCAGCGCACGTCATCTCGATGTGCCAGTGAGATATCCCTGCCAGGCACACGAAACGCAACGTTTGACTCGGGTGGATACATGGTCAGGCCGTAGCTCATCCTGGCCTTGCGCACCGGCCTAGTCGTCAAGACCCAATCGAATCTCAGATTACCAGGCTGTTTGGTGGCATTGAGGTCGACATCGAACTCGACGACGTCGACAGATGTGGAATCGAGCCTTCCCGGCAGCAGCTCGAAGAAACCATCGTAGACTGAACCCGCGTCATCGAGGCGTGGGAACTGAAAATCGCGCCGGCCTAGCTGAATCGGAGCCTGAAACCAGGACGTGCTCTCAGCAAAATGAGCACCCGAATCACCCCACGCGACGGACAGTGAAACCTTGGGAAAGCTGAAGAATCTCCCAGTTTCTGCCATGTAGGTTGCCAAGTTAGGGAACCACTCCTCCGGACCAAAAGACAGAAATGCCGGATGAAGGTCGCGATGTGGCTTGACTTGATGGTTTTCAAGCCAGGCCTCGAAATTGCGCCACTGCCGAGCGCTAAAACAGAGGCCCTGAGTGTAGGGCACGCCAAGAAAGAAGACATCACTGCCGTCCTCGATCGGAATGAAAGGCTCTCGAGTAAAGCCGTTAAACCGCAAGCCATACAGGCAGTGACCGGCAACACTATCATCGCTGTCGTAAGTGTCCAGAACCTGCGAGGCATATTCATAAAACGGCGGTGCTACGGTCAGGTCATCTTCTAGCATGATGGCAGAAGCGTATTCACGCGTTAGTTCCCCGGCCGCTCGAAAGTGACCCACGACACCAAGGTGCTCAGTCCGCTCAATGACTGTTTTCGGCCCAAAGCGCCAGTCTCGCGCTCTTGCCAGGTCCACCGTGCGGCACGCACTCGGGCTGGTCGAATGATCCAAGGAAATCACTAGCGGTACTTCTGTATTTTCTGGCAAGAAGGCCTGATCCAGCGAATGAAGCAGCCGCTCCAGAGCCTCCGGCCGGTCATAAGCGAGCACGACGATAGCAGGATTCATTGCAGGAGCAGGTCCGTTACGGCTGACATCAGCCCTTGCAGCCGGGATTGAACCAGTTTTGGCTCGGTTGGCGGCCGCCAGTCCTCCAAGAGTTCGTCTGCCGCGACCAGCACCACGGCTGCTTCAATTCCGACGGCCTTAGACACCGCCAGGGCTGAAGCCGTCTCTAGATCGACAACGACGGCGCCCTGGTTGCGCGCTCTCTCGATCAGAGCCGGCGTTTCCTTGTACACCGCGTCGGTTGACCATGCCAGACCGCTGGAAAACGGAACCTGATGCGAGACAAGTATCTCTTTCAAACCATCCGTCATTTTCTGGACCAGAAGTATTACGGCTTCGTCACTGTAGTGTGGAGACGTCCCATCGGCAGGCAAAGCGCCTTCAACAAGAACTACATCGCCACTTCGAACCCCGCGCGAGCAATGCTTCCGGCAATATCGATGGCTACGAGCTTTTTGACGCCAACAACAGCCATCTCCTCGATTGCCACCGCGGTCGCTGCGCCACCGATCCCTCGGAGGCCAACGATTGTGATCGCACCCCGAGTCGAAGTTTTGCGACGGACATCAAAGGAGAGGCTTTTTGCTGAACGGCCCCTTTGCCAGGGCCAGTGTCGCCCGAGCAACGATATCTGATGAGTGAGAATGGCGGCTTCAGTCAAACCGGGCTTTGGAGCGTTGGTTTGAGAGCGGATCCACTCGATTTTTTTCGCGGCGGTAAGCAGAGCGGGCTCGGCGTTTCGCCGCGGTGCATCTGCCTCTTTCGACATGATCGAATGTTATCGCACTTCAAAACCGTCCAGTGGAATTTTGCCATTGCGCGCCGGGATCTGCCCAGTCGGCCTGGCGGCGCGATATTACGGTTCAAACGATTATCTAATTCTTAGCGGGTAGCCAAAGGCTTTTAGAAGCGGAAAAGTGAGGAAGGTGACCAGATAAAAATGGTATGGCGCTAGCTGCGATTTCCACTCGATGTCTTCCTCGATACGAAGCGGTCCAGTTTCAAAACGCATCGAATTTCCGGTTACGGTATGAGTAGTTGCCAACTCCGTCCCACTGCTCAAACTTGGTTCAACATAATTGTCCCCGTGCAGTTCCGGCGCCAGCAGCATCATCAGCGCCTTCGAAACGGTTTCCATCGGAGAGGATGCGAACGATTCATATTTCACTTGCAGTCCCAAGCGGCTGCGGCGTCTAAGTGCATATGCGCCCGCGTTCGAAATGCTCCATTCTGCGCCCTGTGCCGCCGCTTTGAATCGCGAAGGCTGCAGGTCTGCCTTCAGCAAGTAGCCAGCCGAATCTCTCCGACCCCGTTTATTGGAATACGCTATGGCCCGGCTATCGCGGATAAGATGCAGAACGCGTAGGTCAAGGGTTTCTAAGCTTTTCAACAGAAAGCCGTTAGACGTTAGCTTGGATGAGTCAACGATAATTCGGCAGCCTGATTCAGCTTCAATCGCTTGGTACAAGTTGCTCAATATGGCCCCGTATTCCCGTACTTGCTCTCTGTAGCGTTGCGGATGTCTATTCGATTCGAGATACGGGACATAGCGCAGTCTGGTAGCGCGTCGCTTGAGCTCTACGATTGCCTCCACGTCACGCTCACTTAGTCCTTTGTTTCCGAACACTCGCTTGATGACTGCAGACCAAAAGGCGCAAGAGCGAAAAGGCCTGCCACAGCCGCAGAGGTGATCCGGATCCAGGCTAATTTGCCAGATTTGATCTAACTCGCCAACAAAGCAGATCCCAGTTACCTGCCCGAGGAGCTGTCCTAATAAGGTGGTGCCACTTCTGC
This sequence comes from Dehalococcoidia bacterium, assembly GCA_965219205.1. GTDB lineage: Bacteria > Chloroflexota > Dehalococcoidia > DSTF01 > WHTK01 > WHTK01. The sequence goes on along the minus strand of CBDCMQ010000005.1, from coordinate 124,963 downwards.
CGCTTCCAGCGATGTAGATAACCGGGACACTCATTTGACAAACCCTTGCCACGATTTTCGCTCGACATGAATCCACAGGCCTGGTGCCTTCACCGTCGCTATCCGGATAGTTTTGAGCGACACCGCTTTCCCCCGCATTTAGCTTAACGTCTGAGGTGGACGTCCCTGCGATCCGCTTCAAATGAGCGACAGCATGCTGAGGAGCCGATGGCGAATGGCCGGGGCGCGATTTACAGGACGCGCAGCACCGAGTCAGACAACCGCTACGCGAACGACAGCCTGGCTACGGCGATACCGAGCCAGCGCCTGCACTACCCACACCCGGAAGGCGGGCGCGTTTCGGCGCAGTTCAAGATTTGGTTGAAGTGATGAACTATTATTAGCTCCGCGACCATAGTGCGAAGCCAGAACCGCCGCCAGTGCAGCGCCAGCAGCACGTCATCCACGTGCAAGCAAGAGCTCAATAGCTCGCTGCACCCTCAGCGCTGCGATCTCCGGGAATTATCTACTGAGAGCGCGAGCCCGCCAGTGCCAAACGCTTCTTCGCCTCGTCGATCACATCCGACGGCAAAGGACCTCTTAGGGCTGCCTCGACGTTGTCCTTAAGATGGTCGACGCTCTTGGTCCCAACGATGGTGGTGTCAAGGTCTGGGTTAGAAAGCGTGAAGCGGAGCATGAATTCCATGCGGCTCATCCCTCCCAGAAGCTCGTCGAGTTTGGCGCCGTCCCAGCGCTGCTGCAAATCCTCGGTCGACACCATGTAGTAGGAGCGTTCCTGCCAATCTGTGGGCGCGCCGCGCGCTACTCCGCCTCGGATGATGATCCCTGCCCCAGCCGCTGACACTCGCTCGATCACAGATTCGTGTTCTCGCTGAAGGGCAGAATAGGGAATCTGAAACGCGTCGAACAGGCCCATCTGAACTTGCTCGTCCAGGTTTGGGAGAGTACCCGAGACTCCGATCAGTCGTACTTTTCCCTCTTCCTTTAAGGCCAAAGCCTCTTGGAGTGCACCCTCAGCCTCGAATTCTTGCTGGGTCAGACTGATGTGGAACTGAACGAGGTCGAGGTAGTCGGTATTGAGCAAGCGAAGGCTGTTTTCGACGCCTGCCCGGATATTCGCCGCGGTGTGGACGTGCTCTACGAATCCTTCGGCGCCTGGCACACAGCCGCATTTCGACGCGAGAAAGTACTCGGAACGGCGGTGGGAGATGAACTGGCCAATCAGCTCTTCGCTACGGCCATAATCGATTGATGTGTCGATAAAGTTGATACCAACGTCGAGCACAGTGTTGAGAATGGTTTCCGCATCCTTGTCCGAAATCGGTGGCCCCTGGAGCGGGCCCGGCATAGGACCACGCAGCTCCATGGCTCCATAGCCAAGTGTGCTTACTTCGATTCCGGTTTGCCCAAGGGCTTTCCGTGCGAGATCGGCCATTTTAGTTATCTCCTCGGTTCTCGCGGGCTGAACACGAGCTTTGATGGCAGACCCCTACTCGGCCTGGCTTTGGTGCCAAGTTTATACCTAAGAGGGTTAATGCTAGACGACGTGTGGTAGAGGCCAGCGAAGGTCACAACTCAAGCAAGCGGGCTTGAATGGTTTTCACGACTAGAATCGGTACGCCTATCGATGGCAACAACTTGCACCACTCGTACAACGCCCGTCGAAACGAGCGGGGCTGCCAGATGGGTGGCTGTCACGATGGCTGTCATTTCGCTGACGACAAACAAAGACTGCCCTCTTTCGAAGGCAGTCTTAGATGCAAGACATGGTCGGGGCGACTGGATTCGAACCAGCGACCTCTTGACCCCCAGTCAAGTGCGCTACCGGACTGCGCTACGCCCCGGCCGAACACAGGTCAGTTTAACAGAGGGCGCCGATTGGCGACGAGCCTTGGTAATGCTCAGCTCGCCGCCACAGCCGCTTTCAAGTGAGCCACCGCCTCCTCGTAGGGGATGAGCTCCAACTCACCATCGCCGCGCCGTTTTACCTCAACGGCACCCTTCGCTAAAGAGCGAGGGCTGACCGTAACCCGCAGCGGCAGGCCGATCAGGTCGGCATCGTTAAATTTAACACCGGCCGTTGGCTCGGCCCGATCGTCAAACAGCACGTCAAAGCCTGCTTCGAGTAGCGAATTGTATAGGTCCTCAGCCTTTTCCGCCGTCTCCTCGCCGTCCAAACCAAGACCGACAATATGCAGATCGTAAGGGGCGATCGAGGCCGGCCAAATGATGCCGTTCTCATCGTGATTGGCCTCGATAACGCACTGCAACAACCGCGATGTGCCAATTCCATAGGTTCCCATAAGCGGAATCTGCTCTTGACCAGCAGCGTCGAGGAATGTTGCTTGCATCTTCTCGCTCCAGACCGTCAAAAGTTTGAAGATATGCCCCATTTCAATGCCGCGCTTGACCTCAACCGCAGATCCGCAATCGATGCAGATATCGCCTTCTCTGGTCAATGACAGGTCGGCGATCAAATCGGCTTGCCAATCTCGGCCGTAGTTGACGTTCTTGAGGTGAAAGCCGGGCTTGTTGGCTCCGGCGATCAGGTTCGGCGTTTCCGCGACCGAATCGTCGGCGACAACTCGAATATCCTTTAGGCCAACTGGCGAAGCAAAGCCCGCCACCAGACCAGATGCTTTGGTCTCGTCGTCCGTCATGGCGCGCACTTCCAGCGCTTTGGTCGCGTTGCGCAGCTTCACCTCATTCACCGTTAGGTCGCCGCGAATCGCCACAAACACTGGCTCGTCGTCGGCCATGTAAAACACAGCCTTCAACGTCTCGGTGGTGGGCGCGCCGAGAAAGTTCGCAACCTGCTCGATCGTCTTCTGGTCAGGCGTGCTCACTTCCTCTAGCTGACCCGGCTCTCCGGCAGCTGCCTCCGGCTTGCGGTGTTCGGCGCGCTCCGTGTTGGCTGCGTACGCGCAGGCCGGACAGACAACCAATTCATCCTCGCCTATGTCGGTCAAAAGCATGAATTCCTGGCTCTCTTTGCCGCCGATCGCGCCGGAATCGGCAAACACCGAAACCGCTGGCACGCCACAGCGCTGGAAGACATGCTCGTAAGCCTCGTACATGCGCTGGTAGCCCCGGTCCAGGTCCTCAACATCGGCGTGGAAGCTGTAGAGGTCCAACATGCCAAACTCACGCCCCCGGATGAGGCCCATCCGCGGCCGAGCTTCATCCCGGAACTTGGTCTCGATCTGGTAGAGCATCAACGGCAGGTCACGATAGCTCTGAACGTTTCGACGAAAGAGATCGATAGCAGCCTCCTCATGGGTTGGTCCGAGCACCAGTTTGCGCTCACGGCGGTCCAGAAGCGCGAACAGGATTGGCGACATCGTCTGGCGCCGGCCGGTCTCCTCCAGCAGGTCGCTGGGAACCAAAACCGGCATCAGCAACTCTTGCCCGCCGGCAGCGTCCATCTCTTCGCGAATGATCTGCTCTATTTTCCGCAGGACTCTCCAGCCGAGGGGCAAATAGCTGTAAATGCCAGCCGCCGCTTGCTGAACCAGCCCGGCTCTTAGCAGTAACTGGTGGGAGTCATGCTCAGCCTCAGCCGGCGCTTCCCGCAGGGTCTTGCCGAATGACTGCGACATTCTCAAGAGACTCGATCTCCGTTCCCTCTCACCAGCTGCCTACTGTCCCCCTCGAAGGCGGCCCGAATCCAGACGCCGTACCTGGCGATTATCGCAACGATTCCGGGTCCGAGCTAGACAACGCCCTGAGAGCGCAGGAACTCAATGCTGGCGGCGACTTTATCATCGGGCTGGCGCTGATCGATTTCGAAAACGCGCAGCGCCAACTCCGGCAAACCGGCGGCGATATAGGACCAGTCGACGTCGCCGTTGGCCGGCGCCCGATGGTCGGCAATTCCATCGACGTCGTGCAGGTGGCTGCCGATCGTCAGAGGCGTGAGTCGCGGAAACCAGGAATCACGGTCGATCATGCCAAGGCGGGCCTGGACTTCGCAGTGGCCGACATCGTGCCAGTAGCCGGCTACTTCGTTGCTAAAGTCGGAAACTAGATACACGGCCTCTTCCGGGTGAGGTATTTCGTGATAGTGCAGCCGGCTTTCGAGGCCGAGCGCAATCCCGTGTGGTGCGGCGAACTCAACCAATTCCTTGAGCGACTTTTTCGCGGCTTCAATATGAGGCTCAGCGCCGGCAACCCGCCATGCTGCAAGCTCGTGTCTCAGAGACTGGGCATCTTCGCTTTCAGCACCGCCCTCCTGAAACAGGCGCCGCAGCTGCCGTTCAAGATCGGTCATGTAGTTGCCAACTCCACCCAAATGAATGACCACAAAAGGCAGGCCGGCGCGAGCCGCATAACCCAGCGTGCGCTTGGTCTCAACCAGCGCCAAAAGTCGCTCCACCTCATCGGTCGAAGCCAGGTTGGCATCGCCGTTTGGTCTGCCATCCCCCAATTTCCGGCTCGGCGTCGGCGCATGCAAACTTGTCAGCGAAATCTCACCCTCACCCATGAGGGTGGCCAGGCCGGCATCGTCAGTCGAATGGCTAACCTCGATCCCGGTAAAGCCATAGGACGCGACTTGGCGACGGAATGGCTCCAAGTCGCGGAAGCGATCCTGCTGCGCCCACATAGTGGAAAACGAAAGCATGGTCTCAGACATTCTTAGCTTTCATTATCGCTCATAGCCGTTTACATGACGGCTCAGATTAGTACATGCAGTGGACTCGACCCGTGGCTGTAGAATGGGCGTAGGACGGCCAACCGCTCGCACAGGCTTGAAGGGTAACGATGATTCCACGCTTGCGTAAAAGCAGAACGTCATTCTGGTTGCTGGCTTTAACGCTCGGCATGCTCGTCCTGGCCACGACGGTCTTTGCACAGCCCGGCGTGATCAGGACCGTAGCCGGCACGGGGACATCCGGCGTCAACCGCGACGGCATCCCCGCCACATCCGCGAATCTGCACAACCCACGAGGTGTTTTTGTCGACGGCTCCGGAGATATCTTCAGTGGGGATCAGACGAGCCATCGCGTCCGCAGGGTGGACGCGGCCACCGGCCTGATCAGCACGGTAGCCGGCACAGGCACATTCGGCTACAACGGCGATGGGATCCCCGCCACAAGCGCGCGTCTGCACAACCCACGCGGCGTTTCTGTGGATGGCGCCGGCAATATCTTCATCGCGGATCAGACGAACAATCGCATCCGCAAGGTAGACGCGGCCACCGGCCTGATCAGCACCGTGGCCGGCACGGGCGCGGCGGGCTTCAATGGCGACGGTATCCCGGCCACCACCGCACAGGTGGGAGCCCCCAGGGTGTTTTCTTGGACGGCTCCGGCAATATCTTCATCGCGAATACTAACAACCAGCGCATACGCGAGGTCGGGGCCGTGGTGCTTACCGACGGCGACTGCGTTCCAGACAGCAGCGACCTTTGCCCCGGCACGCCTGCGGCCACAGTGGTGGACGGCAACGGCTGTTCCGACGCCCAAGTTGACGCGGACGGTGATGGGGTCTGTGACCCAGCCGCTCCCGGCTTAGGTCCCTCGGCCTGTACGGGCAGCGATGACTGCCCCGGCACGGGGGCTGTCGCGGTTGACGCCGGTGGTTGCTCCGACGCTCAGGTAGATGCTGATGGGGACGGGGTATGTGACCCAGCCGCTCCCGGCGTGGGTCCCTCCGCCTGCACCGGCTCCGACGATTGCCCAGGCGATCCAGAAGATCTGGATGGTGTCCTTGATGCTGACGGCTGCCCTGGTGTGGACGAGGACGGTGATGGCATCGACGACACCGTGGATGAAACTCCGACTACTGCCAGCAGCCGTTTCTCCGACCTTGGACTCGGCGGCGCCACCGCAGGATCAATGGTCAGCGTTCCGGCTGGCATGGGTGTTGCAATAACGGAGGCTGCCAACCCCGCTGGCGTGCGGGTTGTAGTGACGGGCGGCAGTTTCTTCCAACGCGTCCTGATCAGACTCGACGGCAAGAGCGGATTCTACTGGCTGCGTGCCGGCACTTATGTGCTTACAGATCCACAGGCTGTCTCTACGGTGACAACCGAACTGGGAGGGCCGGCCGAAATAGAGATTCCGGTTGACGGGACAATCGTTCTCGTAGTCATTGACCCCGGCGAGACGGCCCTGATAACAGAGACATTCGATGGCTCTGAATTGCTTAGCGTGACGGTTGAATCGCTGGACGGTGTCATCACGGTGGATGGGCAAGATGTCGGGGAGGGTGATGCCCCGCTAGAGGTAGTTGAGCCTCCGGCAGTAAACCTCGGCGCCGGCCTCGGGGCAGTGATTGCAGGTGGCGCTCAGCAGGCGCGTGAGAACCGTGAAACGGCAGCTGCCCAGCAACAGATCTCGCCACCGAGTACCGGAGATGCTGGCCTAGCATCGAGCGATTAACCGCTCTGAAATTCTTGACAGCGTCGACTTGAGCGGCCTGCCCGGTCAGCAGCTCCACAGGCGCGCGGCTTTGGAGAGTTGGCCCGACTGCAAACGGATTGCAAACGAACTGCAACAACTAGACGACCCAGGATCGCACAGGAGGGTTGGCAGCCGGGTGACTTCAGATACTCTCGGAGAATAAAGCACCCGGCCAATATGGGATTCGGATCAACGATAAGTGAGCAGGTTTCGCTCAGGCTCGCAGATTCAACGGCATGGCGCATACGGGTGGATACTGCGCCCACATGGTGGAAAACGAAAGCATGGTCATGCCTTGATAGTAGCAGGCGGAATTCCGCGGCCGTGCATCAGGTTCGAGCTCACTCGGATACTTGAAGACGTGCCGGCTACACTTCTTCTTTCTTGTTGTCGCTATGTCCCAGGCTGCGCCCCGGTGCAACCTGGTCACGAACCAGTTGCTTCAATTCAGACAATTCAGGAAAGCGGCGGGCCTCGGCTCTGGACCAGATCAAAGCGTCGTCAACCGTCACGTTGAAGACTCCACCCTTGCCCGGGACGATCGAGACTTCTTTGAGATCTTCGACGAAAGTTGTAAGCAACTCTTGAGCCACCCAGGTGGCGCGGGTGAGCCAGCGGCACTGGGTGCAGTACTCGATCTCCAGCTTCGGCGAGCGTTGCATCAACTGCAATTTTACTGCCTCGAAGAGTTGGAGAACAGAAAAGCCCTACTCCTGGTAGCTCACCGGCGGAGAAGGCCTGCCCGGCGCTGGGCTGGTGCTTCGTGCCGGAGGCGCCGGCTTCTTGGCCATGAAGAAGAAGCCCGAACCCAACCCTGCCAGCACCGCCAGCAGGGTAAATCCAAGTTTGTAGTCTCCGGTCGCATCAGCCAAAGCGCCAGCGATCAGAGGACCAGAGGTGTTGCCGATCATCGTGATCATCGAGGAGAGGCCGACGATCATGCCGATAGAGCGTGTACCGAAGTAATCAGCTCTAATCGCCTGCATAAGCGGGCCGCGCACGCCCCAACCGGTGCCATGCAGCAGCGCGAAACCAACCACCATTGCCAGGTTGCTGGCAAAAGCCAGCATCAGAAGGCCGCTGGCGTGCAGCACCATGGTTAGAGCTGTGATTATGCGCTTGCTGTAACGATCGCCCAATTCGCCCCCGATCAGGTTGCCAACGATCTGGAAGGCGTTCAACATTGTCACGGCCAGCGAGGCCGTGGCCAACGAATAGCCGAGGCTCTCGTTCAGGTGAATGATCAAGTGAACGTTCACGGCTTGCACGACAAGCAGAGACGCGGAATGACCCAGGGAAATCAGCCAGAAGGCCCGCGTACGCACGGCCTCCCCGGCGGTAAAGCTGACCTCGCCGCTAGTCTCGCCGGGTTGACTCGCCCTCACGGCGCCGGTCGGCTTGATTCCGTCCACGTACTCTCCAGGCCTTGACGGCTCTTTGCGGAACACTTGCGTCAATGGAATGCCAACAGCTATCACCAGGACACCAGAGCCGAAGGCGGTTCCTCTCCAGCCAAATTCCTCCAGCACAAATGCCACAATTGGTACCAGCAAGCCGCCTACCGCAAATCCCAACGAAACCAGGGCGAGGGCGCGCGTTCGCCGGCGCTCAAACCAGCTAACAACCGTCACCGTGATCGGGAAGAAGCCTGAGGTACTGCTGCCGATTGCCAGCAAGGCGAAGGCGAAATAGAAGGTTAGCAGTGAATTCATAAGACTCAGGGTGATGAAACCAAGCCCGAAGAAAACGATGCCAACTCGCATGCTGGCGCGTGGGCCGAACCGGTCGATCACCCAGCCTTGTAGGGGACCGAGGAGCCCGTTCTCCACCTGCTGCAGCGAGAAGGCGCCCGATAGCGCCGTCTTGCTCCAGCCAAACTGGTCTCGGAATAGGACGATGTAGGCGCCAAAGGACCTCTGCAGCAGGCCCGAGATCAGAAGCTGAATCAAGAATCCGTTGACGACTATCCACCAGCCGTGAAAGACCCGCGTCCTTGCCCGTCGGATCAAGGTGCTGCGTCCTGACGGAGCGCACTAATGAAATCTGGCACAGGCCTCAACTGTCGCAGCGGCCCTGCCTGTCTATTAGCACTAATGTCTGACATTCCTGAGGACTGTTAGTTTTTCAAGCAGGCCCGCCGGCCTCAACCAGGCAAACCGCCATCACCGTCCAACTTAGCCTTTCGCCGGTGCCTTGGTCCCAACATGCGGCTTGATGTGCCCTTGCTGGGTGAGATCGACGATCTTGCCACACTTTGGACAAGGCGCTGTATTGACAGCCCTGTAAACCTTTTCGCTTGAACCTGCACACCAGATGCTCATAAATCCCGCTCCTCTACTTCGCCCCGGCCGAAATCATTTTAGGACCAAGGTAGTTGTGCGCGCCAAACTTGACTTCCATTATCACGTTCAGCAGGGATCGACTTTTCTCGATTCGGGTGTTTTAATTGCCTAAGCAAGGAAATTAGCCCGATGATCAGAAAGGCGAATCCATGACGCTTTTAGGCAATCGCAACGAAATGCTGGCGCTGGTCGACGCCCATAAAGGCATCGTCGACCGCCGGATCTTCGCCGACCAGGATATCTACGAGCTGGAGTTGGAGCGCATCTTCGCCCGCGCCTGGAATTTCGTAGCCCACCAAACCCAGATCCCCAACCCCGGCGACTTCTTCATGACTTTCATCGGTGAAGACCGCGTCATTGTTGTCCGTGACAACGATGGTAACCCCCAAGTGCTGGTCAACACCTGCCGCCACCGCGGCAACGCCGTTTGCCGTGCCGAGGAAGGTCACGCCACATCTTTCATGTGCACCTATCATGGCTGGACCTACGATCTCAAGGGTGACCTGGTAGGCGTGCCCGGTTTCAAAGAGGTCTACCACGAAGAACTGGATCGTGAGAACTGGGGTTTAATCAAGGCCGCTAAGGTCGATAGCTACAAGGGCTTCATCTTCGCCAACATGGACCCTGCAGCACCCGAATTAGACGACTACCTTGGCGAGACCGGCAAAATCGGCCTTATGATCATAGCTGAGCGTGGTGATATGACAGTCCTGCCTGGCATTCAGAAGTACACGATCCCTTGCAACTGGAAATTCGCCGCCGATAATGTTTGGGACTTTTATCACCCCCAGATCACTCACGCTTCACAGCAGATGGCCGGTTTTGCGCGCGTCCGTCAAACTTTGTCCGCCACTCTGTCCCGGCCTCAACAAGTATTGCTGGGAGAGTACGGCCACGTTGTCAGCGGCGCCAAGAGCACCGACGCCCAACGCGATCTCACAAGTCGGACAACCGGAATCGACGACGATGCCTGGCGAGAGCAGCAGTCCGCGAAGGACGCGCTGGGTCCAGTCGGTATCATGCAAGGCGGACACCCACATATCTTTCCCAATCTGTGGTTAACCACCAACCAGGTCAGCCTACGCATCCCAAAAGGCCCCCAAAGTACCGAAATCTGGTGGTTCACAATCCTAGACAAGTCGGCCCCCGTCGATATCAACCGGGAGCGGCTAGACCGCCGGATTCACAACTTTGGCCCGGCCGGCATGCTGGAGCAGGATGACGGCGAGAACTGGGGTCAGAGCACCCTGGGTGCCAACGGCACTATCAGCAAGCAATTCCCGCTCAATTACGCCATGAGCATCGGCCATGGCGACATCATCGACGATGAACTAGGCCCGCCACGAGTCGAGGCGCCGAACGTAAACGAGCACGCACAGCTCTGGTTTTACCGATCCTGGGCCGACTGGATGGCCTCCGACGGTTGGGACGACCTAAGACACAACCATACGATTCCGGAGGACAGAGTTTAGCGGAGTAATGAAGCCACATTCTCAGAGCTAAGCGGCCGCGTCCAAGTATCGAAAGGGGGAGCCACGATCGTGGCTCCCCCTTTGAAGTTATCGATCGCTCGCAAGTCGCACAGACTACTGGCCTCTCATCTGGGCTTGCATTGAGCCCATGGCCATCTTCATCAGATTGGGCAGCATGCCGCTGGTGCTGTCCAACACGGCTCCAGTCGTATTGGGCGAATTCTGTTTCGAAGCCAAGAACACATAGGCAGCCGCATGATCCTCGGGCGGTGAAATGCCGGGGAAAGCCTCGCCTGTCGGTGTTTGAAACAGGGATGAGAGTGAAGTCTCCGCCTGCCCTAATGCATTCAAGCCCCGCAAATCGGTTACAGTTCCGCCCGGTGCGACGCCATTTACCCGAATCGTCGGCGTCAACTCAAACGCCAATTGACGAATCAGGCCAACCATGGCGTGCTTTGACGCCGTGTAGATAGGACCACCGCCACCGGGCCAAAAGCCGGCGTTGGAGGTGGTGAAAATCATGTTGCCTTCACTCTTGGTTAGCTCCGGCAGCGCCGCCTTTGCCCCCAGCAGATTGCCCTTCACATTAACGCCAAATAGCTCGTCAAAGCCGGATGCTAGGTCCTCACCCGACGTGTCGGTCAGTCCGCGACTGAAGTCCCACAGCCCGGCATTGCCGATAAAGACGTCCAATTTTCCGAAGGCCTTAACCGCCTCCTCAACCGCCCGAACATTGTCAGCGAGACTAGCAACGTCGCCACCAACGCCGATGACTTTGCCCGGAAATTTCCCGGCGAGTTCGGATACTCGATCTTCGACGCGGTCTACAGCCGTGACATGGGCACCTTCCTCGACGAAGCGCTCCACAATGCCCTTACCGATTCCTGATCCCCCGCCGGTAACGATGGCCGAAACGCCTTCTAACCAACCCATGAAAAACTCCTTCTAGGCTCCTTACGTCTGCCTGGTTTTCTTCGATCACGGCCGCGCGGCAGTGACTTCTCTGTGCCGACCCAAGATGTACCCGCTGCGGGTGAGCCGCCAAAAATATCAAGGGCGGCCTTAGGTTAGCGCCAGTGCGAATGTTAGGGAAGCTAATACCTTTACATAAATATGTTCGGGACGGGTACCAAGGTAGGCAGCACTGCGTTTACAATGCTTTGGATTACAGAATCACCAAATCTTTGTAGCCGCCTTAATTAAGAATCTTTCAACTAGCGCCTCGCGAGTCCACCTAATCCGACGATTACAATCCAAACTAACCAACGTCCATCAAACCTCAGTAAACCCCTTTTGGTAGAAAACCTTCAAAGTAGGAGACCTCTCATGACCACCACCTACAAGAACGAAGACATGCTGCGTATGGTCGATCTGGAAAAAGGAACCGTTGACCGCAACATCTTCTCCGATCAAGACATCTACGAGCTCGAGCTCGAACGAATTTTCGCTCGCGCCTGGAACTTCATGGCTCACGACTCGCAGATTCCCAATCCCGGCGATTTCTTTATGACTTTCGTCGGTGAGGACCGCGTCATTGTGGTCCGGGACAACGACGGAAATCCGCAAGTCCTGGTCAACACCTGCCGCCACCGTGGAAATGCGATCTGCCGCGCCGACGAGGGCCACGCGACTTCCTTCATGTGCACCTACCACGGCTGGACCTACGACTTGAAAGGAGCGCTGGTTGGTGTCCCGGGCTTCAAGGAGGTCTACCACGAGGAGCTCGACCGGGAAAACTGGGGCTTGATCAAGGCGGGCCAGGTCGATACCTTCAAGGGCTTCATCTTTGCGACCATGGACGCTGAAGCACCAGGGCTAGAAGAGTTCCTTGGTGAGATCGGCAGGCTTGGCATCAGCTACCTGGCGGAGCGCGGTGAGCTGCAAATCGTCGGTGGTATCCAGAAGTTCACGATTCCCTGCAACTGGAAGCTTGCCGTCGACAACCTCTTCGACTGGTATCACGTCGGCATCACCCACTCCTCTGCGATGATGTCCGGCATCGCCGGCAATGGCCCGACTCCGGGCATAAAAAGCGAACTGGTACGGGATCATTTCGTCATGCTGGGAGAATATGGGCACGCCGTGGGCGGTCCCAAGTACACGCCGGAGTACGCCGAGTTTGTAAAGCAGTGGGCCGGAGATGAGAGCTGGCGCGAGCGCCCAGAGGTAATCCGGGAGATGGGGAGCGTGGCATTGAAGTCCATGGGCCACCCCAGCATCTTCCCCAACCTCTGGATCACCGAGAGCAATCAGGTCAGCCTGCGCCTACCCAAAGGCCCTTATTCGACTGAGATCTGGTGGTTCACCATCATCGAGAAAGGCCTCGAGCCAGGAGCCTTCAAGCAGCGTGTCGGAATGGCCAATCATGTTTTCGGCCCCGCCGGAATGCTGGAGACGGAGGATGGCGAAAATTGGGGCGAGAGCACACGTGGAGCCGCGGGCGTTATTAGTAAGCGCTTTCCGCTGCATTACGCAATGAACCTCGGCCGTGGCGAAGTCCTGCAAGAAGAGAGTGGGCCCATGCATATTGAAGCCAAGGTCAACGAGCACGGCCAGTTCTGGACGTATCGTGCGTGGGCTGACTATATGGCGGCTGAAAGTTGGGCGGATCTGAAGGCCAACCACACACCACCACCCGGGGGCCACGCTTAGACAGTTCCAGCAGTAACTAGAACAGATGGCTCGCCGGGTACGAGCCGTCTCTTTCTTTCTATTTCAAGGTCATTCCGGACGGCACTCCGGCTCGCTTGACGTTGATTTGACCGGCCCACATGATCCGAGGACCGTGTCCGAAAACCCGAGCCCTCGTTTCACCCGCATCCGGAGCAGTACGGGCGGCATAGAGCCAAGATGGGTTGTTTGGGCCGCCGGATTCCTAATCCTTTTCATGGGCGGCGGCCGGTTAGCGATCTTCGGCCTCGTCTTCAAGCCACTCAGTGAAGACTTGGACCTCAGCCGATCCACCCAATCTTTGGTCGTCACGACCTCATCTATCGTCGCCGCCCCTGCACTCCTGCTCACAGGGCGGCTCCTGGACAAGCACAGCCTGCGATTGATCATGGCCGCTGCAACCCTAGTTAGCGGTGTCAGCATCGCCAGTTTAGGGCTGGTTAACGCGCCTTGGCAGGTCTTCCTTCTTTACGGCGTAGCCTTCCCCTTTGCCAATCCTGGCACGTCTTTGCTACCGGTTCAGGTGATGATCAGCCGCTGGTTTCAGCGTGGACACGGACTTGCCAACGCCGTTGCCCAGTCCGGCGGCAGCCTTGGCCAACTGGTGCTGATTGGCTTGTTAGCTGCTTTCATGGACGACCTCGGCTGGCGGGCGGCATTTTCTGTTCTCGGAATCGCCTTCCTGCTCGCGGTTATGCCACTAGTTTTTACCTTGGTTCCTGCCTCACGCTCGCCTCGGGACGCTCCCTCAGCCGTTCGCCGGCAGGACCCGAAGTCTGAATCCCCAGAGAGTGCTAAGGACACGGCCAACGAACCAAACGGCCTCAAGGATTACGCCCGCAGCCGAGCGCTTTGGATTTTGGCCTTTGTTTATGTGATCTGTGGCTTCCATGACGTCTTTGTTTCCACCCATCTGGTCGCATTTGCAACCGACCAGGACGTGAGTCAGCGCGCCGCTGGCAGCATGCTGGCAGTTATGGGGGTCATGGCGTTTGCCGGTGTCTTGACCGCAGGTCTGATGGCCAATACGGTCGGCGCGGTTGCAGCGACCATGCTCTGTTTTCTCCTGCGGATCGCAATCTTCTCAATGATTGTCCTGGTCAAAGCAGATTTGGCGATTTTTGGCTTCGGGTTGCTATTCGCGTTTACGTTTCTGATCACCGCACCTCTGGTTACGGTTTTTGTCCAAGACCTTTTCGGCCAGAGAAACTTAGCCATCCTGGCCAGCTTTGTCCTCATGGTGCATCAACTGGGTGGAGGGCTCGGCGCATTCGCCGGCGGGCTGATTTTTGACGCTTCGGGAAGCTATGACGCCGCATTTTCGTTGATGCTAGGCCTCTCAGTGATAGCAGCGTTCACGACCTTGTTTCTACGAAAGCGCACCGTCCTCCCCAGCCCGGCGGCGGCGGCCAGGGCATAGCGTGAATAAGATCTCAAACCAATCGCCGCTAGTCGTGGATTTCAATCCGAGTACCCGCCGTGGCAAATAGCCACAGGTACTGCGCCTCGTGCAACTCCAAACCGGCACAGCCATGGCTTGTTGGCGTGTTACCAAAAACCGAGTGGGGCCGCCAGTAGTTGAGATGTAGCGCGTTGCCTATGCGGTCGAAATACTGCGTAAATAGCACTCTTTCAACGTCATATTGCGCCACTTCTTCCGCGTAACCCGCCTGCGACGCGGTCATTTTCTCCACCGCGATCCGCCCGTCCGGCTCGACCGCCAGACTGCCCTTTGGCGTCTCGAAAGGCGCCTGGCCGCTGGTTATCGGTGCCTCGAACACAACCTGGTCGCCGACCATCGCCCGTGCCATCTGCTCCGACAGGTCAATGTCGATCCAGCGCTCCTCGCCCTCAGGTGTCGGCGCCGTCGGCGACAGCTCACCCTCTTTGAGGATGAAGACAAACGCCCCGTAAACGTAGCTCCCGTCCTGCAGCTCGAACCACTCACTGGCCCAGTTGGGCGCTGTCGAAACCCAAGTCTGGTCACCGATAACCCAATTCTCGCCTTGGACCCGCCTGACGATCGTTACTCTCTGCAAGTCATCGAGCGAGCCCACGAGCTCCGACTCTGAAGACGGCTCTGCCCGGGTTCGAACCTCGCCGCCAACAACAATCGCCTCACCGGCGGCCAACTGTGGTGTGGAGGTGGGGCCCGGCGATGCGATCGCCGTCGGAATCGACTGAGTTGCCTCCGGAGGCTGCGTCGCGGTCGGCGCCGCGACGGTCGGCGGGTTTGGCGTCGGTGGCGCCTCCCTGGCCGGGGCATCCTGTGTTCCCGCGCTGCTGCAAGCCCAAGAAAGCAAGACGACGCTGAAAAGCGCCAAAATCGGCAGTAGGCCGCGTTGACTCCTACTTCGGTTCGTCTGGGATCCTCTTCCAGGCTTTGCTGCCATGCCTCGCCTCAGATCCATCTTACCCCGCCACCCAAGGCCCGCCATCCACCATGCCAACTTGCTCTGCAAATCTTTGGTATTCGCTTTGGCCAACCTGATTTCGCCCCAGAAGGGCCGAAAGACCCAACAGGTTTCGGAACCCTTTGGGGGGCAGCTAAAGGATCGGAATTATTGACATAATGACTAATCAAACGCCGAGAGGTTTTGATGTGATATTAAGTCCCGAAATGCGTTGTACTCAGAAGGGACTCATTGCGACCGAAATTACGGGCAGAGAGAGTATCGGCTGGCAAAACGATGAAAAATCTGAGCGGCGTGCTTTAGAAATGCTTGACGACGACAGCCAGGATACGCTGCCAGCCCTTCTGAAAACCCGCATCCAGGACTGGCTGCGTGAGGATGGTTGGGGCGTTTTGGACAGTCCGCCTGAAAACCTGAGCTGGCGTCTTTCCGCTGAGGAGGCAGGACGGCAAGTCGGCGTTTACATGCGGCCCGACCGAGTGGACGAGGTAATTCTCGAAGCAATCGTCGAGATTGGCGATATCTACCAGGCTGCACTTGACTCGTTGGCTGAACAGGACCGTATGGACGTACTGCTCGACCTCGCGATGGAACTGACCGGCAGGGAGTTCGAAATGGGCGGTCTTCAAAATCCGGTGGAAGGAGTCTCGATTCGAAAGTCGGTTTACTACGACGGCATCAGCAAGGACCTGTTCATGCAGCGGGCGAACAGCCTCAAGCTCGGCGCCGCTTTCATTCAGTCATTCATCCAAAGACGGCTTCGTCCCCAACCAGCCCTCTCGGGCAGCGCTCGGCTCCACGACTGAACGGGTCCTTCGCGCGACCGAGTCTTGGGCTACCTACTCGGCGCGAATGACGCTCTCGAAGTCTTCATTATGGGAGCCATCACAAAACGGCTTATTGCTTGACTTGCCGCGTCGACAGAGGTGGGTCTTCTCGCTTTCGCGAATCACCTTGCCTTCGGTATCGATAACCTGGAGAGCGTTTACTGAATCCAGGCTATCTGATCAAGGATGCTGTTCGTCTCGATTCTCAGCACATCATGCTGGCCTGCCAGAGATTCGCGAATGGCAAGAGTGGCGTTGTACTGCTCTACCAAATCATTGAACTGGGCAAGCTTGCTACTATAGTTCTGCCTCAGCACTTCGAACTGGTTGGAAACCGCCGGCGGCAGCGCTCCACCCGGATACGCGTCGGTGATTTCATCGAGCTCCGCCGCCAGGATTTCGAGCTCAGCCTGCATGATTTCCAGCCTGGCGTCGTCATTCGCAAGCTCAGCATCGAGCGACTGAAGCTGGCTTTCCCAGGCGACCAACTGGGCAGAGTTGGCCTCTAGCTGACTGGTTAAAGGGGCTCGAAGCAACTCCAGGCGTGCCTCGTCCGCGGCGTGGAAGGCCTCCTGGGCCTCATCGATCAGAATCAGCTGCTCGCTCCAAAGCGCCTCGATTCTGGAATCGAGTGCTGGACAGGAAGCTAGCGGCTCCAATGTCCCCAGCTTCCGCTCCAGGCTCTCCACGCCTTCAAGAACGATATCGACGTGCCTTTGCTCGTGAGCGGCAACTTCCGCCGCAAGATCCTCCCAGCGGCGCTGGATTTCGGCGCTTGCATCATCAAAGTCAACCAGCCTTGGCAGGGTGACAACGATTTCGACGCTCAAATTGACGGAAGCGATGCCGCAGTTGTTGAGGCCGGCACGAACTCGCCAATCCAGTCCGGAATAATTCCAGGATGCCAATCCCAACTCATCGTTCTCAAGTCGCGGGCCATTCGCATCAATCGAGTCGAAAATCTCACGCGTGGTCAAACCGAACACGTCGAAGTAGACGCTTGAAACGGTTGTGGAAAAAACAATGCTCCGCGCCGGTGTGGCAGTCGGAGGCGCCACCGTCGCCGTGGCCGGCACGGTTGTGGCTGTCGCCGTGGCAGACACAGTGGTTGGTGAAGGCGGTGTCGAATTACCAGCACAAGCAAGGCTGACGACTCCAAACAAGCAAAGCAAAGCGAGCAGATGCGTCATGGTCCGAGCAGCCTTGCGATCACCCCAGCTTCAAAAAGGCCTCGACGTAGGCGTTGTACTCCTCCGAGCGCTCGTAGGGCGGCCAGTGGCCGCAATCGTTTAGCACCACGATGCGCGAGTCGGCGACGTAGTTGAGGATCGTCAGGCCGATTTCGTAGGAACACATGCGGTCGTAACGCCCGTAGATGATCATGGTTGGCGCTTTTACATCCCAGAGGTCGTGCAGGTTGGAGTAGGTCGCGCCAGGCCCCCGCTGGCTGTCCGGGGGGCGATCGGCTTGGGATTCGTGATAGGCGCCATGCACGTAGTCGACCAGCTCATCTGTAACCAGGCTTTCCTGGTCTAGATGGACCTGGAGGTATTCGCGGAAACTCTCCTTCGAAGGGTCTGCGGTCACCCTGGCAGTGCTGCGGTTTCCCTCTGAAGGGCGGTTGGCGATCATGTAGGGCTCGCCGCCATCTCGAGAGGACTGCAATGTTGCGTGGTGGCAGCTGCCGGTGACAACTCTTCCCACCCGATCAGGATATTTGAAGGCAAAGACCAGGACGGTGGTGCCTCCCATCGACTCGCCAAGCAGGTCGGCTTTTTCAATCCCTAAAGCGTCCATGAAAAGCAGTACGGTGCGGGCCAGCGTTTCGTGTCCGGTCTCGCCATCCACCGGTGCGACCGAGGTTTTACCGGTGGCGTTGGAGTCGACCAGCAGGCAACGAAAGTGTTGCGAAAGGGGACCAATGTTTTTGCTGAAGTTTATCCAGGCGGTCGTTCCTGGACCGTAAGCGTGACAGAAGATCACGGGCGGACCCTCGCCGGCTTCGTGGTAGTGAATCTTGTCCTGCCCGACCTGGACCGTCTTGCTGGTGCCTGCTTCGGTGAGATCTGACGCGGTTGTCAAAGCCGTTCTCCTGGTGAATGTGCAACGAAGTTGTAGCGCAAGCTGGCTTCGTGATCTGAACTTTGACCGAGGTGAGCCGCGGTTGGCAAGTGAAGCCGTCCTCAATGGCCGAAATTGACAACCTAAACGATGCAGTCTAGTTTGCACGCTGCGGTTGGTGAGATTATCCCAAATCGAATAGTGATGGGGATGTAAGAGGAGCGGCAAACCATGGCGAACGTAAACACCGTTACAGGTCCTGTCGATTCAGGGCAACTCGGCTTCACGCTCAGCCATGAACACGTGATGATCATGGCTGCCTGGCGTTATCTGCCCTTTCTCTTCGATCGAGACGCGAGCGTAGCGAAGGGCATCAAGCTGCTCAGGGCGGCGAAGGCCGGCGGTGTTGACAGCATGATCGAACTTTCGACCATCGACATCGGTCGCGAGGTCCTGGTCATGAAGGAAATTTCCGAGGCTACCGGCGTCAATATCATCGCGGCGACCGGCCTCTGGCGCCAAATTCCCTTCGTCTTCTGGCAGAGAGATGCAGATTTCATCGCCCGCTTCATGTTCCACGAAATTGAACATGGTATTGACGGAACCCCCATCAAGCCCGGTGTCATAAAGATGGCAAGCGACGCGGAAGGCGTCACCGAGATTGCCGAAAAGGCCCTCCGAGCCGCCGCTCGGGTTGCCAAGGAAACCGGCATTCCGATTAGCACCCATCAATGGGCGCCGGAAGAGGTGGGCCGCCGACAGGTCGAAGTCTTGCTGGATGAGGGTGTACCCATGCACCTGGTCTGCATCGGCCATAGCGCCGATACAACCAATGACGCCTTCCTGGAGGACTTGCTCAAGGAGGGCTGCTACCTCTCGATGGATCGCTACCCGGCCGGGCCGGGAGGATTGCAGTGGCAAGAACGCAACGCGACCGTCAAACGCCTTATCGATCGCGGCTGGGCGTCTCGTATCATGCTCGGACATGACTACCCGCCGAAGTCCGTCATGGTGGATACGGCGGACGAACCTGAAGATGACCCGGTTCGTTACACCTTTCTCAAACGCGTCGCCCTACCCGCGCTTATCGAGGACGGCGTTTCCGACGAACAAATCCGGCTGATGATGGAGGAAGTGCCGCGGCGCTTCCTTACCGGAGAAAAGCCGATCGAACGCGCGGCGAGCGGCTAGATCGCCTCTTGTTCGTGTAGCTCACTGATTGCCGCCGCGTTATAGCCCAACCACCCAAGCACCTCCTCCGTATGCTCGCCCAGATCGGGCGAATGACGGCGGATGCTAGGCCGGCCTTCGGGGCCGAGACTGACCGGCTGACCAACCACTTCCAGCTCGCCCAGACGCGGGTGGGTTACCGGAGTGGCAATTCTCAGATGCTGCACCTGGGGGTCGGCCGCGGTTTGGTCGACGCTAAAGATCGGCCCGCTTGGCACTCCGGCCTGATTTAGAACCTCGATCCATTCCGCGGTCGATCGCATTTCAGTGCACTTCGTCAAGGCTTCGTTTAGCGCCACCCGGTTCTGGGAGCGGCTCTCCGAGTCCTTGTAGTCGGGGTTCTCGAGCAGTTCCGGAGCCCCCAGGGCGTTGCAAAGGCGCGTGAACATCGAGTCGCCAGCGGCGGCGATGTTCATGTGGCCGTCGGTGGTGGGGAACACACCAGTCGGGATGCTGGTCGGATGGTCGTTACCCGCCTGAGGCGGCACTTCATGGCCAATCAGCCAGCGCGACATCTGGAAGTCCATCATGGCGATCTGCGCCTCCAGCAAGGAAGTGTGCACCCACTTGCCCTTGCCGGTGCGCTCACACTCGTGCAACGCCACCAGCATTCCCAGCGCCAGGTACATGCCTGATGAAAGGTCGGCGATTGGCACGCCGACGCGCACGGGACCCTGGCCAGGCAGCCCCGTCACGGACATCAGTCCGCCCATCCCTTGGGCGATCTGGTCGTAGCCGGGCCGGCCGCTGTAGGGACCGGTCTGACCGAAGCCGGAGATGCTGCCGTAAACGATGCGCGGATTGACCTTGCTCACGGCCTCGAAATCGATACCAAGCCGGGACTTAACGTCCGGCCGGTAGTTCTCAACGATCACGTCAGCCTTGGCTACAAGCTGCATGAAAACTTCCAGACCCTGCTCCGACTTGAGGTTAAGCGTCATGCTGCGCTTGTTGCGCTGCAGGTTCTGGAAATCGACACCGTCGCGTCCGCCGCCCATGATGTCAGCGCCGGCATCGGCCGGCTCCTCGATCTTGATTACGTCGGCGCCCCAGTCGGCCAGTTGCCGAACTGCCGTGGGGCCGGCGCGGGCGCGGGTCAGGTCCAATACCAGCAAATCGGAAAGGGGCAGGCCGTCATTCATGTGTGCCTTCCATTCGTGACCCTCGACCGGCGAGCGGCCGTCTCAGGAATACTCATTGACTCGATATTGC
Organism: Dehalococcoidia bacterium; assembly: GCA_965219205.1. Lineage (GTDB taxonomy): Bacteria > Chloroflexota > Dehalococcoidia > DSTF01 > WHTK01 > WHTK01. The sequence continues at coordinate 104,331 of CBDCMQ010000005.1, read as the reverse complement.
TAATTTGAGAGCCAGCGCTTCCGCGATTTTAGAGGACCGGACCATTCAGCACGGGGCTCCCGATTTTGCGCGCGGTGGCGAGACGGCCGTCACCGGGTTTGCCAACCAACTTTCCGTCATCTACGACGACCTGGCCGCGCAGCATGGTCAGTACCGGCCAGCCTGAAACCGGCCAGCCCTCCCATGGGCTGTAATCGGTGACGTGAAAATCATCGACCGTAAGCGTCTTGCTCACTTCAGGGTCGATAAACACCAAGTCGGCATCACCGCCAGTCGCAATCGTGCCCTTGGCTGGATCTAGTCCGAAAAGGCGCGCGGCATTTGATGAGGTGATTTCGGCGAAGCGCTGCAGTGACATACCCCGCTTGACAACTCCTTCGCTCCAGGCGATGCCCATCCGCGCCTCGGCACCGACGTTGCCGCCGGTGACGTTGTCGATCAGGTTGCCCCTCATCTTGACGGCCAGCGAGGTCGGGTACTCGTCGGTTGCCAACGTGGCCAGGCCGCTGTGAACCAGACCGTTCCAGAGTGCATCCTGATCCTCGGGAAACTTCAACGAAGGATATGTGTGAGAGCAGAACCCACGCGGCGTCTTATAGTGCTCGGCGTTGAAGCAACAATACTGGTGCAAGGTTTCGCCGTAGACCGGCTGACCAAGAGAACGCGCCTCGGCGATCGCGTCCACCCCTTCCTTGGCGGATGTGTGGACGAAGTAGACCGCGGCGTCTTTGGCGCGAGCCAGCGCCGTGGTGCGGCGAAACGCGAGCATTTCCGATAGCTTGCTGTGGACCAAATGCATGTTGGTGCCGGACATACGTTCCTCAGCCCGGAACTGCTCGTAGTTGAATTGGACCACGTCCTCATCCTCACCGTGGACCACGAGCAACCCGCCATTGGCGACGATCTTGTCCATGGCGAAGCCGATGCGGCCGAAGTCCAGGCGATTGCCAAGCCGGTCCGGATCGGGCGGCAGGATATTGGTCGTAAAGACCTTAAAGCTGGGAAATCCTTGCTGGATTGCGTCTGGAATCTGCTCGAAAACCTGAAGGTCAAGCGGCCCGCAAAGCGCGACATGGAACGCGTAATCATTGTAAGAATTGCCGACCCAACGGGCTTGCCTCTTCTCGATCGCGTCAGAAATCTCGTCTCCGGGTCGGACGTAAGCGAAGTCTATGTGGGTTGTCGTGCCGCCAAACACCATGCCGCGCGTGTCATCCTCCGGGCCCAGGGTGTATTCGGGCTTCTCCGGATTACTCATGATCAAATGCGCGAGATGGGTGTGCGGATCAATGCCACCGGGGACTACGGTCTTGCCCGCCGCGTCAATCACCCTTGAGGACTCGGTTGGCAGCGAATCCGGCAGGCCGACCGCGGCGATCTGCTCGCCGACGATGCCGATATCCCAACTGCCCACACCCTGTGGCGTAACTACCTGGCCGTTTTTGATCACCGTGTCAAACATTGCCCGAGGGTAGTAGACGATCGAGCGGTCGTCAATGGGATGAGAAACGCTCCGCGGGACGATACCGGCGTTCGCTTTGGGCGGAACGAGGCAATTCCTCTCGTAGCGACTGAATCACAGATTGATGACGATTCTGGCTGAGTAACCGAGCATCACCAGCCAGAACATCCCGGTAAAAGCTTTTTCGCCTAGGCTGCTATTGATCTGCCGGCCCGTAAGAGTGGCCAAGGGCATCAGCGGCAAGGCGAGCGCCAGAACTATGAGGGCTTCGCCGTCGATCAGGTTAGCCTCCGAATAAATCGCCGACTTTGTCGCGTCGTTCGCCAGTGAGACGACTGAAGCGGCGCCAACAAAGTTCAGACGGTCCTGGCGCAGGTTGCGCAGCGCCATCCCTTTCAAAGGGCCTGAGGTTCCAGAGAATCCGGAGGTCGCGCCGGCACCGAAAGCCAGCACTGGCGCGGCAACCTTCTGGGCCAGGGAAAGCCGGCGCCGTTCAAAAACAAAGGCGATGATAAAACTGACGATGACCGCTGGGCCAACCCATTCCTCCGGCGCATCTACCAGGAGCCGGGCCCCGACGGCGGCGCCCGCGATCGTCAAGACAAGAACGCCAAGCGCGATGCGCAACGGTATCGTCTTTCGATAGACTGCCACCTTCGCGACATTGTTGGCAGCAAGCAGCATGGCGCCCAGAGCGATGCCTTCCTTAGTTCCCAGCAACACGCTTAGAGCCGGCACGATTATTAACGAGCCACCCAAGCCGGCAGAGGCCGAAAGCGTGAAGCCAAGCGCCGATACGACCAGCGCGGCGATAACTACCAGCATCGCCTAAGACTAGCCTGCTATGCGCAGACTTAGAAGCGGCGAGGAGTTTTCTCATTTGAGCACCTTGAAGGACGTTGCCTTCGCTCCCGGCAAGGCCCACGGCCATTGCCGGCGCTTAATTGATGCTATAGTCACGGGCGAAAACCCCCGCGCCGCCTGAACAGGAGTGATGCATCATGCTAGAAGTCTCAACCCTCAACCAAACCTTGGAGTGGCGCAATATCGGACCCCATCGCGGCGGCAGAGTTGTGGCGGTCGCCGGTCATCCAACCAACCCGATGACCTTCTACTTCGGTGGCGCCGCTGGCGGCGTCTGGAAGACTACTGATGGCGGAACTTATTGGCAGAACATCTCGGACAGCTTCTTCAATACGGCCTCGGTCGGTGCGATGGCGGTGTCGGAGTCCGACCCAAACGTTATCTACGCCGGAATGGGCGAGTCCTGCATCCGCGGTGACGTATCTCACGGCGACGGTGTGTATAAGTCCACGGACGGCGGTAAGACCTGGAGCAACGTTGGCCTGAGCGACACGCAGCACATCGCCCGTGATCCGGATCCACCCGAAAGACCCGGACACGGTTTACGTCGCTGCTCTCGGCCACATGACCGAATCTCATGAAGCTCGAGGTATCTATCGCAGCCGCGACGGCGGCAAGACCTGGGATCGCGCGCTGTTTCGGCACCCGGACGCCGGGGCAGCCGATCTCTCGCTAGACCCGACAAACCCACGCATCCTCTACGCGACCATCTGGGAAGCAAACAGGACATTCTGGAAGCTGAGCAGCGGCGGGCCTGAGAGCAGCATCTTTAAATCTCTGGACGGCGGTGACAGCTGGGTCAACATTACCGACAATCCCGGCTTGCCAAAGGGCCTGAAGGGCCGTATGGGCATCGCGGTTTCGCCACCAAAGCCTGAGCGCGTGTGGGCAACAATCGAAGCCGCGGACGGTGGCAGCGGTATTTATCGCAGCGAGGACGCGGGTGATACCTGGCAGCGGGTCTCCGACGAGCCCAACCTGCAGTTGAGGCACTGGTACTACGAGCACGTTTTCGCCGACCCGGTCGACCCCGAAACGGTCTATAGCCTTAACGTCCAGGCCTGGAAATCCATCGATGGCGGCAAGACGTTTACCGCGCTGCCGACACCCCACGGCGACAATCATGACCTCTGGATTGACCCGAACGACCCGCAGCGAATGGTCGAGGGCAACGACGGCGGTGCCTGCGTTTCCTTCAACGGTGGCTCAACCTGGTCATCGATCTACAACCAACCAACGGCGCAGTTCTATCACGTCGCCGTCGACACTCAGTCTCCTTACCGCGTCTACGGCACTCAGCAAGACAATTCGGCCATGAGCGTTCCAAGCCGATCCACACGTGGTGCCATACCGATACAGGACTGCTATTCGGTTGGTACCTCGGAAAGCGGCCACATTCAGGTTCTGCCTGACGATCCCAACATAGTTTTCTCCGGCGCCATAGGCAGCTCGGAGGGCGGCGGTGGCGCTCTCTTGCGCTACGACCACCGCACCCAACAGCAACGCGTCGTAACCGTGTGGCCGGAATTGGCCGGCGGCGTCGGGCCCAAGGACGCCAAGTATCGCTTCCAATGGACCTTCCCGATTTTGCTTTCGCCGCACGACCAAAACGTTCTTTACTGCGCCGGCAACATGGTCTTCCGGTCCACCGACGAAGGAACGAGTTGGGAGCCAATTAGCCCAGACCTAACCCGCAACGATGTAACCAAGCTTGAACCATCCGGGGGACCGATCACCAACGACATCTCTGGAGCGGAATACTATTGCACAATCTTCGCCTTTGCTGAGTCGCCGCTTCAGGAAGGATTGCTCTGGGCCGGCTCCGATGACGGCCTGATCCATATCTCCCATAACGGCGGCAAAGACTGGCAAGACGTAACGCCAACCGGTTTGCCGGAATGGACTCAGGTAGGCACGATCGAACCGTCACCGCACGACGCAGCGGTCGCCTATGTTTCGGCAACTCGCTACAAGGTCGATAACGACTTCGCGCCATTCCTGTTCAAGACGGAGGACTACGGCAAGACCTGGAAGTCGATCACCAACGGTGTCGGCGAGATAACGCGCGTGATTCGGGAGGACCCATCCCGGCGTGGACTGCTCTACAGCGGAACGGAAACCGGCGTCTACGTGTCGTTGGACGATGGCGAGCACTGGCAGTCCTTGCAGTTGAACCTGCCGGTGTGCCCCGTCTATGACCTGCTGATCAAAGAGGATGACCTCGTTCTGGCAAGCCACGGACGCGCCTTTTGGATCCTTGACGATCTGCAGACCCTGCGGCAGGCCTACTTCGATCTCGATACAGCGAAAGTGCAGCTCCTACGCCCGCGTGACAAGACTCAATTCAAGGTTGCCGCCGAATCCGGTCGGGCGCCGCCAGCCGGCAGCAAGAGCTACAAGCTGGGGTCAGTTAACCTGCCTATCGCGTTTTACGACACGGCCAAGCCCGAAGGAGGCGAGAGTAAACGGGTCTTCCTTGATGCCGGCAAAAACCCAGCCAGCGGCGCGGTGGTCCACTACTATCTGCCGAACCAGGTCGACGAAGAGTTGACCCTGACCTTCCTCGACAGTAGCGGTGGGGTAATCCGATCCTTCTCGAGCAAAGAGGCGGCAAACGCCTGCGACCTTCCTGCCGAGCAACGCGACCCGCTAGCGCCGGCCAAGCAGGGCCTGAACCGCTTCGAGTGGAACCTACGCGGCACCAGTGCGACAAGAGTACCCGGTGACGTAACCACCGCCGCGCTGTTAAACGGGCCGGCTATGCCGCCGAGCACCTACAAGGTCCAGCTCAAGGTCGGTGATGCGGTTTTGGAGCAGAGCTTTGCGCTTCTAAAAGACCCCCGCATCAGGGCTACCCAAGAGGATCTCGACGCGCAATTTGAGCTGATAACCAGTATCCGGGACACACTCTCAAAAGCGAATGGATCGATCAACCAGTTGCGTAGCGTGGTGACTCAAATGGACGAGTGGACCAAGCGCGCCGAGGGCAGGCCGGACGCCGATGCAATTGCTCAGGCCGCCAGCCAGGTCAAAGGCAAGCTTGAGGCGATTGAAGAGCAGCTAATTCAAAAGAAGGCACGAATCCCTCAGGACGCGAGGCTCAACCATCCAAGCCGGCTCAACAACAAGATCGGGATTTTGGCAGCCGCAGTCTCAAGCGCCGAATCTGTGCCTACCAAGCAGTCCTATGAGGTCTTGGCTCACTACACGGGGCTGCTGGATGAGCAGCTTGGACTCTTGGAAGCAGTTCTGGCTAGCGATCTCGAGGCGTTTAACCAGCTTGTCGACAAATCCGGCATGGCGCCGGTAATCCCACGCGGCACTTAACAGAGCAGCCGGTGGGTTCTGCCCTGGCCTAGACGGACGGCTCAGGCCAGGGCAGGACCTCCGCGACAGCCCCACCGAGTATCAGGTCGCGGTCCGATGCACTGAGAAATGGCAAACCCTCCTGCCACAAACGCAGACACTCGGCGTAGGTGTTCTTTGAGAGCTGAGTCATGTCGGCAGCCCACAACATCCTGCGGGCACCGTAAGCATCGTAAATCCGGCGCAAGATCGGCTGAACGTCCGTGAACGGGTAAGGCTCGTGCGAGTGGTTTGGCGCCATGCTGACCTTCATATGGACATTTTCAGAGCGGGCCAGCGCCACCAACGTATCGAGATGGCGAAACGCGAGGTCCAAAGTAGAACCCTCGGTCATGCCCAGGTGGTCGATGATGATTCGCAATCGCGGATGGGCCGAAACAATCGGCTCCAGCCCGGCAATACCGTCACGGGTCAAGCACATCACGGGGATTTCCAGACCCTCGCAGGCGTCCCAGAACCAGCCCAGATCCTGGTCGTTGGCCATCTTCTCGAATAGCCCTAGATGAATGCCCCATCGTGAGCTAACGCGGATGCCGAGCATCCCAGGCTGGTCCAGCCAACTCTCCAAACGTGCAGGCGTGTCATCAGCCCAAGGATCGATTCTCCCCATCACAGCGAATTGATCTGGGTAAGCATTAGCGACCTCCAGGGCCGTCAGGTTGTGGTCACCAGCCCAGACCGGCGGCACGATGACGGCTCGATCTACACCGATGGCTTTCATGGCGCCGAGCATGTGCTCACCGCCGAAGCTTGGCAGTTTGGTTACCGGCTCAGCCCGGCCATCAGTAGGCCACCGCCGCGAAGGAGTGTTAGCGTCGAAGAGGTGAACCTGGGCGTCTGTCATCATGATGGCAGCTATCTTACTCGATTGAGCTTCCTCGGACGCTGCCAATCTACGTGCAGCAAGAATGTCGCGCTTTTGGCCATTTTGGCGTAGGCTCTCGACACGTAACGGCGAGCAAAGAACCGAGGTTTGCAGATGAAAACTGTGTCAATCGATCGCTCCAAGCGGCTAAAAGACGACCCGGTACAGGTCACAACCGCTGGCACCCTGACATCGAACCGATCGTCGAGTCAGACCCCGGAGAAGAGGTTGTGCTCGAGACGCGTGACGCGGTCGATGGCAACGTCGTCTACGGCTCGGACCAGGTCGGCGAAGGCCTCGGTAGTGTGCATCCACTCACCGGTCCGGTCTACGTAAAGGGAGCTCAGCCCGGAGATCTGCTAGAGATCGAGTACTTGGAGATCACCCCACAGAACTGGGGGTTCACCCGCCTGGGCCCAACCGGCGGTTTCCTGGCGGACCTCTTTCCTGAGGCCTACATGGTCCATGTGGGATATCAAAGACGGTTGGGCGACATCACCAAAGTTGCCGGGCGTCCACATCCCCGACGGATCATTCATGGGCACGGCAGGCGTTGCTCCCTCGCACGAGATGCTGGCGACCTGGAACCGCCGCGAGGCCGACCTGGTTGGGAGAGGCGGCCGCGCACTGCTGCCAGACCTTGATAGCGCAGTACCGGAAAGCCTTGGCAAAGAAGCCGCGCGGACGATGCCGCCGCGCGAAACCTGCGGCAATATCGACGCCAAACAGCTAACCAAGGGCTCACGCCTGATTGTGCCGGTGCAGGTACCCGGTGCGCTGTACTCCGCCGGCGACGGCCACTTCGCCCAGGGCGATGGTGAAGCGTGCATCACCGCGATAGAAATGGGCGCCACCGCCGCCGTGCGTTTCCACCTGCATCCGGGAGAGGCGGCGCGGCACAACATCCGCTAGCCTCGCTTTTCGCACCCCGGCTACTTTCTCCAACCGGAGTGGGCGGCGCCACGCAACGTTATCGCGACAACCGGTATGCCGATCCGCGAGGACGGTACCCAGGAGGATGGCGACCTCAACCTGGCAACCCGAAACGCCCTGATAAACATGATCGATCTGTTGCAGGAGCGCGGCTGGAGCCGCGAACAGGCCTACATAATTTGCAGCGTTGCGGTCGACCTGCGCATGGCCAACGTCGTCGACATACCAAATTTCACCGTGTCAGCGTTCTTGCCGGAGGACATCTTCGCCGGCTAAAGGCGAGCCTGCCCCGTGTAAGCGACGGAATCGCGGGTCAGCCCGCCAGTGCGGGACATTGCTCTTGACGCCATGTGACTCGCTCCTGTCAAATTGGCAGCATTAGATCACTCGAAAATTGACCGATTACCTGCTCAGGAGCTATAAATGCCAGACGGCCTTCCCCTTTCCGATTTGCTGGTGCTGGACCTGACGCGGGTGCGCAGCGGGCCTACCTCCGTGCGGCAACTGGCCGACTGGGGCGCAGATGTGATCAAAATCGAGGAGCCTGCCGCCGAGGGTGCTGACCCGTTTGGCGGCGCGCGCGATGGATTCGACTTTCAGAACCTGCACCGCAACAAGCGCGACATGACGATCAACCTGAAGTCGGAGCAGGGCCATGAAATTTTCATGCAGCTCGTGGCCAAGGCCGACATGGTCGTGGAAAACTATCGGCCCGACGTCAAATCGCGCCTTGGCATTGATTACGAAGACCTGCGCAAGGTCAATCCACGGATCATCTACGGCAGCATTTCCGGTTTTGGTCAGACCGGCCCTTACAGCGAAAGGCCGGGTTACGACCAGATCGCTCAGGGCATGGGCGGACTGATGTCTGTGACCGGCGAACCGGGCGCGGGGCCGATGCGGGTCGGAATCCCGGTTGCTGATCTCACCGCGGGCGTGTTTTTGGCCATGGGCATGCTGGTGGCACTGCACGAGCGAGAGCGAACCGGAGAGGGCCAGTGGGTGCACACCTCGTTGCTGGAAGCGCAGATCGCCATGCTGGACTTCCAGGCGGCGCGCTGGCTGATCGGCCACGAGGTGCCTCCCCAAGCCGGCAACGACCATCCGACCAGCATTCCCACCGGCGTGTTTCCAACCGCGGACGGTCACATGAACATCGCTTCCGGCAGTGACGAGGGTGTACGGCGGCTTTCCAAGGCCCTTGGAGCGCCGGAATGGCTAGAAGACCCTGACTACAAGGATGGCCCAAGCCGCTCGAAAAACCGGCAAAAGATCAACCAAGCCATATCGGAGCACACCAAGACTCGGCCGACCAACGAATGGGTTGATATCCTAAACGAGGCCGGTGTGCCATGCGGTCCGATCTATAGCATCGATCAGACCATGGACGACGCCCAGGTGCGCCACCTGGGGATGGCGAGTCCAGTAAAACACCCGCGGTTGGGCGACCAGGAGGTCGTGGGCCAGGCGGTCAGTCTGAGCAACGCCGGTGGCCGGCCGGCAATCCGGCGGCCCACGCCCGAGATGGGAGAGCACACCGACGAGGTGTTGGAGTGGCTGGGCTACGACACAGACGGCATCAGTGAACTACGCCAGCAAGGAGCCATATGACAGCCATGTCCAAGCAAGAGATCAAGGTCGAAACCACGAAAATGATCGGCTACAAAGAGGACGGCGTTGGTTGGATGATTTTCAACCAACCGGAACGCCGCAACGCGATCAATAGAGAGATGCGCGAAGCGATCCCCGTCATTCTCGAGTCTTTCAGAGACGACCCCGAGGTGCGGGTCGTCGTGATGACCGGTGCAGGCGACAAGTCATTCGTCTCCGGTGCCGACATCTCGGAGTTCGATAGCAACCGGGCCACACCGGAGCAAATCGCCGAGTACAACAAGGTTGGCACCCGCGCCAGCGCCAGCTACAAAACCCTCAACAAACCGCTAATCGCCATGATTCGCGGCTTCGCGGTGGGTGGCGGCCTGCTCACGGCGCTCAAAGCCGACCTGCGCGTGGCATCGGACGACTCTCAGTTCGGTATCCCGGCGGTTCGTCTCGGCCTCGGCTACGGCTTTTCCGAAGTCAAGCCGGTGGTCGATCTGATTGGCCCGGCAAATGCGCGCCAGATCCTAATCACCGGTGACCGGGTCGATGCTCAGACGGCGTTGCGCATGGGTTTGATCAACGAGGTCGTATCAATAGATGAGCTCGAGCCGAGAGTGCGAGAGCTGTCCGGCACAATCGCACGAGCAGCTCCGCTAACGGTCAAAGCGGTTAGCGCGGCAATCGACGAGGCCGTCAAAGACGAGAAAGACCGTGATCTCAAGCATATCGAACGCCTGATCGCTGACTGTTTTGCCAGCGGAGACTATGTCGAAGGCCGCAAAGCCTTCGCCGAGAAGCGGCAGCCCGAGTTCAGGGGCGTCTAGGGGTAAGCGAGACACGGCGAGTAGCGAAACCGGCAGGACCAGCCGATGCGGTTCCGAGCGTGACGCTGGCTTTCCTGCTCCCAAAATTGAGGGTGGACCAGGTGGCGAATCAGGTGTTACTTTGCACCTGATTTAGTTCAGTGTCAGGAGATAACAATGGATCTTCCCCTTGAAGGCGTCCGAGTCCTGGATCTGACGATTTTCCAACAAGGCACCTACTCGACGGCTATGCTGGCCGACCTCGGTGCCGACGTGGTCAAGATCGAGGGACCGGACACGCCGGATCCTGGTCGCTCCACTATGGTAACCAGCACCAAAGGGCCGATGAATGCTTACTTCCAAACGCTCAATCGCGGCAAGCGCGCCATCTGCATCGACCTAAAGGACGAGGCAGGTCGTAAAACCTTCCATCGCCTGGTTGAGGATGCCGACATTTTTGTTAGCAACTATCGGCGGCCGGCGCTGGCCAGGCTAGGCTGCGATTACAAGACCCTGAGTGAAATCAACCCACGCCTTATTTACGGCCGCGGTTCCGGCTACGGACCCGAAGGCCCGGATGCCGACCGTGCGAGCATGGACATACTGGGTCAGGCCCGCGGTGGCCTGATGAGCCAGACCGGTGACCCGGAAGGCGGGCCAAAAGGGGCCGGCGTGGCCATCGCCGATCACATCGGTGCCATAACGATGGCTTTTGGACTGGTTGTGGCGCTGCGCCATCGTGAGCGGACCGGCGAAGGCCAAGAGGTGGACGCCTCCCTTCTGGGCGGTCAACTTTGTGTTCAGTCATTTAACATAACGGACTATCTCTGGAGTGGCACCCAACGCGGTCGCGTCCACAGGTCGGGACCGAACCCGACCTGGAGCACCTACCAGGGCAGCGACGGCAAATGGTTCGCGTTGGGTATGAGTGCGGCGCACTATTGGAGCCGGATCGCTGCCGCGGTCGGCAGGCCGGAATGGGCTACCGACGAGAAATATGCAACCCTCCCGGCAAGATTGGATAATTCGAGCCAGCTGTTCGCGGAATTCGACGCGATCTTTGCGACCGAAACGGCAGCAGAGTGGATCCGCCGGTTTGCGGAAGCCGACCTGCTGGCGACGCCCGTAAACGATTACGAGGACGTTTCGAAAGACCCGCAGGTATTGGCGAACGACTACATTACTGACGTTGAACCAGAAGACGGTGGGTCGCCGGTAAAGATGGTTGGCTTGCCAGTTATCTTTAGCAAAACACCGGGTCATATCCGCGGCCTTGCCCCCGAGTTCGGCCAGCACACCGAGGAGGTTCTGGAGGAGGCCGGGTTTACCTGGGACGACCTGACAGAACTGCGCGAGGCAGGGGCCATAGGCCCCAGGCCAACCGTCGAAAGCACCAGTTAGTACAAAGCACCTTTAGGAGGGAATCAAGTGGCGGAAATAGATGGCGCAACAATTATTGCTAGAAGCCTGAAGTCCCACGGCGTCGAATACGCCTTCGGTATCGTCGGCATTCCAGTGCGATCAATCGCGGACGCGGTGCGCAAGGAAGGCATTACCTTCGTTGGCATGCGGCATGAGCAGTCCGCTGCTTATGCCGCCGGTACCATCGGATATCTAACCGGGCGGCCCGGCGTCGCCTTGTGTGTCTCCGGCCCGGGCATGACCAATGCGATCTCCGGTCTTGGCAACGCCTGGTCCAACTGCTGGCCGATGATCTTGCTTGGCGGCTCCAACAGCAGCGATCTCATGGGGAAAGGTGCGTTCCAGGAAGCACCTCAGTTGGATGCGGCCCGGCCCTTCGTCAAGTACGGTATGCGGCCAGAGTCGACCGGCAGGTTGCCTTTCTACATCGAGCAGGCAGTTCGAACTTCGATCAGCGGCCGGCCTGGACCGGTATACCTCGACCTGATGGATGACGTGATTTCCGGTACGGTGGATGAGGAACTGATCAAGTTCCCTCCGGCGGTTCGTGACGCGCCTCGCCCGGTGGTTGACGATGCCTCGGTTGAGGCGGCGATGGGCGCCCTGCAGAGCGCCAAGCAGCCGTTGGTGATCGTCGGTAAGGGCGCCGCTTACGGCCGAGCCGAGGATGAAGTCCGGGAGTTCATCGAGACTACCCAGCTGCCGTTTCTTGCTTCGCCGATGGGCCGTGGTGTCGTTCCTGACGACCACCCCTTGTCGGTCGGCGCCGCCCGTTCCCTGGCGCTCCAGAACACTGACCTGATTTTCCTGATCGGCGCGCGTCTCAACTGGATAATGCACTTTGGTGAGCCGCCGCGCTTCAAAGAGGGAGTGCGAGTGATCCAGCTCGACATCTCTCCAGAGGAAATCGGCACCAACATCCCGACCGAGGTGCCGCTGATTGGTGACGCCAAGGCGGTAACCGGCCAGCTTAACGCCTACCTCAAGATGCACCCGTGGCAGTACCCCGAGGAGAGCACCTGGCGCACCAGCATCGATAAGAAGATCGAAGAAAACGTCGCGGCCACCGCACCGATGCTGGTGGATGACGCAAAGCCAATGGGGTACTACCGGGCCCTGAGAGAAATTGATGACCTGCTGCCGGATGACGTCATGCTGGTCGCCGAGGGTGCCAGTACCATGGACATCAGCCGGCAGGTAATAAACAACAGCCTGCCGCGGCACCGCATCGATGCGGGCACTTGGGGGACCATGGGCGTCGGCCTGCCACAGGCTATTGCCGCCCAAATCGCCAACCCTGGCCTGCGTGTAGTCGATATCGAGGGTGACTCAGCCTTTGGCTTTAGTGGCATGGAGGTCGAAGTGGCCTGCCGCCTCAAGCTGCCAATCGTCTTCATCGTTCTCAACAACAACGGCATCGGCGGTGGCCCGACTGAGCTCCTTGGTATCGACGAGATTCCGGTGAGCGCCTATTACCCCGACGCTCATTACGAGAAGGTAATCGAAGCCTTCGGCGGCCTGGGAATCTACGTTGACGACCCCGATGACCTCGGCCCGGCGATTCAGAAGGCATTCGCGTCTAATGGCCCCGCAGTAATCAACGTCGTACTCGATAACAAAGCGGCTCGACGTCCGCAGGAGTTTAGTTGGAACACCGGAGCGGTAGCGGCCCGGCGCTAGCAAATCGCCTGAATCAGGGGTAACACCGGCTAGCGGTTAGACGGGGGTGCTGGAGCGGCATGCGGATAATCCTAAACGGCATAGGCGCCTTTGGCGTCGATGCCCTGACGAAACTTGAGGCACAAGGCGACGAGGTCGTTGCCGTGGCGGCGCCCAAGCAATCGCTGAGCGGGCGCGCAGATCGGCTTTGGTCCCAGGCGGAAGCCGCTTCGATTCCGGTTTTCGAGCCCAATCGCCTAGAGGGAGCCGAGGTCAAAGAGGCACTGCAAGCGGCCGCGCCGGAGTTAGGCGTTATGGCCTTCGTGCAGGAGTTCATTGCTGATGCAACCCTGAATTTTCCCACGCATGGGACAATCCAATACCACCCCTCTCTGCTGCCAAAGCATCGTGGGCGCAGCTCGGTCAACTGGCCGATCATTCAAGGTGAGACGCTGACCGGTGTTTCGATTTTCTGGCCCGACCAGGGCATGGACACCGGGCCCGTCCTGTTGCAGAAAAATGTCGAAATTGGCCCGGACGACACCGCCGGTTCGTTGTACACGGACAAGCTCTATCCGGTCGGCATTGAGGCATTGGCCGAGGCCGTTGAGCTGGTCCGCCGCGGCGCCGCGCCGAAAACGGTCCAGGACGAAGCCGAGGCGACCTATGAGAAGCCGTGCGAGGACCGGGCCGCCCGCATTGACTGGCGTCTGCCGCTGGCCGAAGTCTACAACCTGGTCCGGGGCTGTGACCCAAGTCCCGGCGCCTGGTCCAGATGGGGTGAGCAAAAGCTACGCATGCTGGACGCTAGGCCGCTGCCTGGGCAAGAATCGGCGCCGGGTGTTGTTTCCACCCTCGACGACGACGGCATGGTTATCGGCGCGGCGGACGGCGCCTTGCTGGTCCGCAAACTTCGTCTCGACGCCGGCGCCAAGCCGGCGGCTGAGCTTGCGGCCGAGAACGAGATCGCCGTCGGAGCACTATTCAAAAACCCGTCAAAGGCGGCTGCTGAGTCTTAGTGCTGACACGGGGCTTGAACTCAACCGGTGAAGGGTGTTGAGACCAACAGCCGAAAAACGATCACTCAGAGGCGCAACCGCCAGTGAGGTTGAGGTGAAGCGCAGCGGAACCGTTAGGGACGCTTGTAGACGGCTCCGTCTTTCATGACGAATTCGACCCGGCGCAGAGCGGAAATATCACTGGTCGGATCGCCCTGAACCGCGAGCAGATCGGCGAAATGTCCGGATTTGACCCGCCCGACCTCGAGGTTGAGGATACGCGCCGTGCCGGATGTCGCCGCGACAACCGTGTCGAGGACCGCCATGCCGGCGGCGACCATCGCCTCTAGCTCCCGGACGTTGTCGCCATGCGGGAAGACGCCAACATCGCTGCCGCTGGCGATCGAGACGCCGCTTTCAAGCGCGGTCTCAAACATGCGCCGCTTACGTTCGGCCCGCTCGCCGGGCGCCACGGACAAGGTCGCACAAAGTGCGACGCCGTTTTCCTTCATCAGGCCGAATACCTCGGCAGTGCCGCCGTCACCGTGTTCGATGGTGTTGACCCCGGCCCGCGCCGCCCGTCGCATTCCTTCGGTGGTGTTGGCATGCGCGGCAACGGGAATGTTGGCGCTTGAGACAACCTCGACCGCGGTGTTTAGTTCTTCTTGAGTGAAAGTCGGCGCTGAGACCGTGCGACCCCAACGGTAGTCGGCGTAGAGTTTCACCCAATCGGCGCCGCGGCCGATCTGGTCGCGCACGGTCCGCATCAGAGAATCGAAGCCGTTGGCCTCTTCCGCGCCGATCGGCACGTCCCATTCCGGCGCATAGCCTTTCGGGCCATAGGCGCCGGTAGTCACAATTGCCCGGGTGGCGACCTGCATACGCGGACCGGGGATGATCCCCTGCTCTATCGCCTGACGCAGGCCAACATCGGCGTAACCGGCGCCTTCGGTGCCGAGGTCTCGTATCGTCGTGAACCCGGCCAGAAGCGTGACCCGCAGGTGGTTGGTGGCGCGAGCGGTGCGCAGGCTCAGGGCTTCATGTGCCAGCTGGTCGTTCCAGGTCGTCTCGGTGTAAGGATGGAGCAGGACGTGCGAATGAGCCTCGATCAAGCCGGGCATCAAGGTCAGCCCCAGCGGCTCGATCACTTGCGATTCGTGGAGCTCGGGGAAGGACGCCGGCGGTCCCACGGCTTCGATCTTGTTTTCTCGAACCTGGACCACTTGGCCTGACAGCAAATCGGCGGCTTCGCCATCAAAGATCTGTGCCGGTCTCAGATAGTGGTCTTCAGGCGATGTTTCCATATACGGCTCCTCCGCGAATTCTTATCGCGAGGAAGCATACAGCAAAGCAAAGCGTCGGTAATAATATGGCCAACCGTCTCATTGCAGTGGCCTGACGTAACGCCGCAATCGAAATCAGCGGCGCGAAAGGATTGATCATGACCAACGCTGAAGCCGAAGCCGATGAAATACGTACGCTCGAGCGCGGGCGGCTGCGCGCCATGGTGGCGGGCGATGTCGAGCGCGCCGGAGAGCTTCACACCGAGGACTTTCAGCTGGTCAACCCGGTCGGCAGGACCTATACGAAGGCCGAGTATATGGGCGACATTGCCTCGGGTGAGATCGACTACCACGTTTGGGAGCCGGAGGCGATCGGAGTACGGATCAGCGGTGATCTCGCCGTGGTACGTTACCGGGCCGAGATGGAGATTTCGGTCGGCGGCAGCGAGTTTCCCCGCCGGCGTCTCTGGCACACGGACGTCTACGAGCGCCGCGAAGGGCAGTGGCAGGTGGTCTGGTCCCAGGCGACCGGGATTCAGGAGACGTAGGCGGGGCTCTCAGCCAACGTAGGTGCCGAAGCAATCTGACTGCTTCGTTTCCAGCGCCGATCGTCCGCCGCGGCCTCTGGCGTGGCAGGATAGACGAATGCCAACATCCGATTCACGCCAGCCAGGGTCGCTGAATCGCACTGCGATGCGTCTTTTCGCACCGATTGCGCCAAATTACGACCGCTGGTCCAGGCTGCTGAGCCTGGGACAGGACACGCGCTGGCGCGGTGAGATGGTTACGCGTCTCGAGCTGCCGCAGGGCTCGTGTGTGCTCGATGTCGCCGCCGGGACCGGTCTTATTAGTCACTTTCTTGAGAAGCGGGGGCACAAGGTGATCGCTCTCGACCTTAGCCCTGAGATGCTTAAGAGAATCCGGCCCCATGATGCTTCGCCGGTGCGAGCAACAGCCCAGGATCTGCCCTTTCCTGATGCGTCCTTTGACGGGCTTACGTTTGGCTATCTGCTGCGCTACGTTACCGACCCGGGTGCAACGAAGCGCGAACTGACGCGGGTGGTGCGGCCAGGTGGCGCAATCGGCATGGTCGAATTCGGTCGTCCGGCTGGCTTCTGGGGGCCACTGTGGTGGGTCTATACACGAATCGGCCTGCCCGTAGCCGGGCTTTTGGCCGGCCGCGGGTGGGCGCGCGTCGGCCGTTTCCTGGGTCCAAGCATCGATCGCTTCTACCGCCAATACCCTGGCAACACGCTCACCGATCTGTGGGTCTCAGCCGGACTGACGGAAGTTCGCTCTGTGCGCCGCGCGCTTGGTGGCGGGTTCATCGTCTGGGCCCGGCGAGGTTGACCCGCGGTCATGCGCCGCAGGATCGAGCGCTTGCAGCCGGCATTTTACGGGCAGACCGGCGGCCAGCTTGGCGATCTGCTAACCCTTCTGCATCCTCCATACACGGCCTGGCATCTTTCCTACGTCGTTTTTGGTGCTGCCCTTGCTAGTGAGATCGACGGCCTGCGCCTAGCCGGTACGCTAGGCGCATTTTTTCTCGGCACCGGCATCGCGGCGCACGCTCTTGACGAGCTTCATTCTCGGCCCCGGGGAACGCGGATCAGTAGCGCTGTCCTCCTGGCGCTTGGCGCCGGCGGCCTAACAGTAGCCGCGGCGATCGCCGTGGCCGGTGTCCTTGTTATCTCCCCCTGGACGCTGGCCTGGGCGGCGGTTGGCGTGTTGCTGGCCCTTGGTTACGTACTCGAGTGGCAGCGTTTGTTCTACACGGACCTGGCCTTCGGTCTGGCCTGGGGTGGTTTTCCCGTGCTGGCCGGCTACTGGGCTCAGGCTGAGCAGTTTGAGTTTGGTGTGCTGATTGTTGCTCTGATGGCGACCCTTCTCAGCCTGGCTCAACGCTCCCTAAGCAAGCCAGCCCGCTACATCCGACGAACCGCCCTCGACGTCTCGGTGAGTATTGAGGGCCCGCACGAGGCAGAACTATGGTCGCGTGAGTACCTGCTCGCGACTTGGGAACGCCCCCTCAAACTCCTTTCTGCCGCTGCCGTGACTTTGGCCATCGGTCTTCTGGTGCTGCGGCAGTGAGCCTGGCTGTTCCTCGGGCGCGTGCGCTTCGTTATCATGGTTGCGAGCGCCCAGGTCGCTTCCCAGGCTTCTGGTTAGCTGCGCAGACCTTCCCCTGCCAGGTCCAGGACCTGCTCGGCCATTTGAGATAGCATGCGCCAGCCGTGCTCGTGATCCTTGGTGCGCTCGAGGTCGCCGGTGGACCAGTCGAGCAAGATCTCTTGCGCACCCAGAGCTTCGAAATGCTGCAGGTCACTTCTGATCTGGTCGATGCTGCCTTCGCCATAGGCTCGGTTACCATCGATTGGCGCCTCGCGGATGTCGAGGCGGATTCGCGGACAAAACGCCGGCGCTGCCCGGCCTCGTGCGGCCGCCATCTCCCGGATCCGGGGCATGGTCTCGCCTCTGAGCGCTTCAGGCCAGCGCGCGTGGGGGGTGGTAGGCGTCACCAAACCTCGCCGTGCGCTTCAGGGTACCCTCGCTGCCGCCACCAACCCATATCGGTGGATGTGGTGTTTGCAGCGGCTTTATCGGTGAGACGTCCTTGATTTGCACGTGTCGCCCGTCATAGCTGACCGGCTCATCCCAGGTCCACAAATTGACCATGACGTCGAGCTGCTCGTTGGCCATAGCGCCACGCTTCTCGAAGGGAACGGCAAGCGTGGCGAATTCGTCCTCCGGCTTGCCAACCCCAACGCCGAAGATGAACCTGCCGCCGCTTAGTTGGTCGATATCGGCAACCTGCCGCGCCAACAAGACTGGATGACAACAGGGTAGCACGCAAACCGTCGTACCCAGCTTGATTCTGGTCGTGGCGGCGGCCAGCCAGGCTAAAACAGTGAATGGGTCGTAAAACGGCTCGGGGTAGCGCTGAGCGACCGAGGGTGTCACCGCCACGTGGTCGAAGATCATCACCGAGTGGTAGCCGAGATCCTCGGAGCGTCGCGCCCACTCCAGGAACGTATCTGGCCGCACCCCGGGGCCAAAATTGACGATGTTAACGCCGAATTTCAATGTCTTTATCCTTTTGGGTACCGACAATGCTGCTCCGCTGTTCGCGGTGCCCTTGCCGGGAGCGCCGGCCGACTTATTTTGCCTTCGGGGTTAGCCGGCTCCGCCCGGGCCCGGGTTTTTTGAAAGGTCGGCCACGGCTGTGAGCCTTCCCCGGCGGCAAATAGCATACTCCGTCCTTGGAGTTAGCGAGCTCTGCCCGAGCCCGCTTGGCCGGTGTGGACTTGGGTTCCGCCGGCGTGTACTCTACTTCGGGCCGAAATTATCGTAGCCTTTCAAGAATCCCAGCACGTGGGCCGTGTACTCGGCCGGCTTCTCGAAAGGTGACCAGTGGCCGACTTCGTCGAGGAGGACCATGCGGGCATCGTTAAGGTGGTTGAGCATGGCGATGCCCATCTCGAACACGACCATGCGGTCGTAGCGGCCCCAGACCATCATCCCCTGCGCCTGGATGGCGTCGAGTTGAGCGGTATAGTCGTGCGACGGGCTGGTGGACTTTTCCCGCGCTTCGGTGAACTCCGGCGACCAGGTTTCCCAGTGATGGATGTAGTCGACCAGCTCATCGGTGACCAACTTCTGGTTATCGATGTGCACGCTGAGGTAGCGCCGCACGTTCTCCTTGGTCGGCTTCTGCATGACCTCCACGGTGGCCCGCCAGCCTTCGGATGGCATGTTTCCCAGCAGGTAGCGGTCACCGCCGGTGCCGATGTGGGCACCGCCGAGCACGAATTTGCGCACCCGCTCCGGGTGATTGAGAGCCGCGACCATGCTGGATTGGCCGCCTTGGGAGTTGCCTACGCAATAGGCGCTATCGATGCCCAGCGCATCCAACAGCTGCGTGCCAACCCGCGCCTGCATCGAATGAATACCCTCGTTGAAGACAACCGGGCCGGACTTGGCGAAGTTCGGCATGTCCCAGAGGATGCAGCGATAGTGCTTGGCGAACTCGCCCACCACCTTGTGCCACGTGATCCAGGCGGTTGTGCCGGGACGGTAGGAGTGCGAGAAGAGGATAGGCTCGCCCTCGCCGATGTCGTGGTAATGGACCTTCATGCCGCCGGCCTCAATGGTCTTGCTCGTACCTTCTTCAGTCAGTCCGTCTGCGGTCACAAAGGCCATGTTTTTATATCTTTCTGAATGCCTGTAATGGCTGTGAGCCTTCCAGGGGGCGCCGGCCAGCGTCCTCTGCCTTCGGTGTTTGCGGGCTCCGCCCGGGCCCGGATTTTTTTAATGCCCGCCAATTCGGCTTCGCTGTTCGCCGTGCACTTGCCCGGTGCGTCGGCCAGCGTTTTCTTCCTTCGGCGTTAGCGGGCTCCGCCCGGCCCGGTTTTTGAAGGGCCAGCAAAGAGGGTACCGCCTAGTTGCAAGGTGCGCGAATAACGTACTCCGCCTCCGGACTTAAGGCGGCCTGAAATGAGCCTGCCTACACTCGCTAGGTGTTCATGCTGGCAGTTCCCTCGAACTGCACGGTGATCAGGTCAATGTGAACATCAGCCCAGCTGTCGGCGTTCATGAATTCCATCCAGCGGTCGTAGAAGCCGCGCTGGTTGTTCTCCGAGATGTAGCGCTCGGAAACTACGCCGGGCCATTCTTCGCTTCGGCCGGCATGGCCGATGCCCATCGCCACAACGGCTCGGCTGCGACGGGCGATAAAACTGTCGCCGGAATGGGTTACCTGGCCCCAGTTGTCCATATCGTCCTGCTCGTTGAGGCCGGCGGCCCCGTTGTTAGCGGCGCTGGCGGCTGAACGCGCCCTTTTGAGCTCTTCAGGAGCGTCGGCCTCGACCATGGCAAAGTGCCAGAACTCTGTCTGGTAGGGACCGCGTGGCAGTGCCAGGCGGAAGCCAAGCACGCCGTTGGGGAAGAGGCTATGGTTTCCCATGCGCATCCGCTTTGCCCGGTACTCGCCCAAGCGGCGCACGCTGTCTTCTTCTTTGGCCTTCTGAAACTCAAGAGCCAGAGCCTGGCCCTTCTCACCAAGACGGCGCGGGTCTACCTGACCGCGCAATCCCGGCTGCTGCCCCTCGTCTAAAACGTTAAACGTCAGCCCGTGGCCATTAACCAAAACGTGGTGGTTTTCGTTCGGGTGCTTTAGCAGCTGGGGGAGATCGCGGATCGGGGCGCCGGTTATCTTGTGGCGGGCAAGGGATTGAGACATATGGGTGAAGGGCAGGTGGTAGTTGTCGGAGCAGTTGTCGACCGGTGTCTTCCAGTTGCAGTTCTCGATCCACTTCTGCGGGCCGAGGGCAACGAGACCGGCTTCGTTGTAGTTGAAGGTAGTATCGAGGTACCAGCGCGCGTCGCCGAGGTAGGCTTCGAGCGATGGTGCCTCCTGGTCCCAGGTGGCGAAGATAATGCCGGCATAGGTGTCGACTTTGGCCTCGATCAGGCAGAGTTCTTCCATGTCAAGGGCGCCGTAATAGGCCTCTTGTTCGCCAGGAACGTTGGTGAGGCGGCCATCGTTATCGAAGGTCCAGCCGTGGTAGGTACACATGAAGCTCTTGGTGTTGCCGTCATCGGCGCGGGTGAGGCGGTTGCCACGGTGGCGGCAAATATTGAGCAGGACGTGGATTTTGCTATCGGCGTCGCGCGTGACGATTACCGGGTCCTGGCCAATGTAGGAGAGGAAAAAGTCGTTTGGATTGGGGATCAGGCTGGTGTGAGCGACCATGTTCCAGGCGCGCCCGAAGATTTTCTCCATCTCATCGTCGTAGACCTGCTGATCGACAAAGATACTGCGGTCGAGCTTGCCGGTTCCGGGTTCGATGATGTCATACTTCTTGCCAGTCGCGACCACGGTGATTACCTCCTGCGCTAGGGACAAACGACGTCGAGGATTCAGCCTAAGACTATCGTAACGGACGAGTCAATTACCGCTCGGACGAGGTACGCCTGCCGGAGGTTAGTTCTGAGTAGCAAGGCTGGCTCGTAAAAGAAAAGGCGATACAAACCGGAGGCCTCGGGAGGTTGAGAAATATTGTTGGCAGGTTCTAAATCGCCGGTTCAGATCCAGATTGACAACCTGGCAGGGGATGGCTAGTTTTCGGGCAACGGCCGAGAGCGAATGAAAAATGATAAAGGTATGGCGGTTGGGGCGAGGCCCCAGGAGGAAACAATGGCGCTCGATCTGATGGAAGCCAGCGTTGGTTCACTGCAGGCAAGCTATGCCAGCGGATCACTGACCTGCGAGCAGGTTGTTCAGTTCTGCCTCGACCGCATCGAGCGGTACGACCGCGCCGGGCCGGAGCTAACCGCGATTATTAACCTCAACCCACATGCCCGCGACATTGCCCGCGAGTTGGACGCCCGATTTCGTGAAGATCCTGCGAGTGCAGGGCCGCTGCACGGCATTCCCGTGATCCTCAAGGACAACTACAACACCAAGGACGTCGTGACCACGGGCGGTTCGGTGGCTCTCAAAGATTCGCAGCCGGATACGGACGCCTTCATCGCCGGCCGGCTGCGCGATGCCGGCGCTGTCATCCTTGCCAAGTCAAACATGGGTGAGCTGGCAAGAAACGCCGTGACCGCGAGCTCGCTCGGCGGCCAGACAAAAAATCCCTACGATTTGACCCGCACCAACGGTGGGTCAAGCGGCGGCACCGGTGCCGCGATCGCCGCCAATTTCGGCGTGCTCGGCACGGGCAGCGACACTGGTCAATCGACCCGCTCACCGGCATCGGCGGCGTCGCTGGTCGGCGTCCGGGGGACAAAAGGGCTGCTCAGCCGAGCCGGCATCATTCCGCTAAGCGGTACCCAGGACGAGCCCGGACCGATCACCCGCAGCGTCGCCGATGCGGCCAGGATGCTCGACATCATGGCCGGCTACGACCCGGCCGACCCGGTCACCGCACTGAGCGAGGGGAAGCGGCCAGCCAGTTACCTAGATAGCCTCGAAGGCGCCACGCTGGCGGGTGCGCGATTCGGCCTGCTGACCGATTTTGTCAGCGATGAAGAGCGCCACGAGGAGGTCAACGCGGTCCTTTCATCAGCCGTTGAAACGATGCTGGCCCTCGGTGCGACCGTCGTCGAGGTATCTATCCCCGAGCTGGACGAACTAACCGCCAACATCGCCACCGCGAGCTTCGAGTTCAAGGAGCTGTTCAACGCTTACCTGGCCTCCCTGCCCCAGCGCGGGGGGGTGAAAGACCTCGATGAGTTCATTGCCGATTGCCGCTTCCTCCCAAGCCTGCGGCCCGGCCTAGAGACCGACGCGGCGCGCGAAAACCCACGCGAGGACCCCGATTACATGAGCCGCCTGTTGCGTCGCCAGGCGCTGCGCGAAGCAGTCGCCGTCGTGCTGGTGGAAAATCGACTCGACGCGTTGCTGTACCCGCATCAGCAAATCCTCGTCGTCGCGATCGGCGAGGAGCAACTTGAACGCAACGGTGTTCTTTCGAATTCAACCGGTTTTCCGGCCGTGACCTTTGCCGGCGGCTTTTCAGCTGCTAACGAGACCGCGCCCCTTGGTGTACCGGTCGGCATCGAGCTCCTCGGACTGGATTGGACCGAACCAGCGCTCTTACGTTACGCGCAGGCTTTCGAGAGCCATGCTCGCGTTCGGCGGCCGCCTCTCAGCGTCCCCGATCTGCAGGCCGTGTAGATCCAGACCGGTATTTCGCCAAACCTTCCAACGAAGATCACCGGGATTAGATGTAAAATCTAGCCACTCGGAGGAACGGTTGGCGTGTTTGATCGCCACTCAGTCCATCGGGTAGCCGCAGAGCGGAGAAGGAGGAGCCATGCAGCAGTATTCGACAAAGTCCGAAGACATTCTGAGCCTCGTTGACGTTGAGCAGGGACTGGTCGACCGTCGCATTTACTCCGACGAGGACATCTATCAGTTGGAGCTAGAGCGTGTCTTTGCTCGCGCCTGGCTCTTCATGTGCCACGACTCCCAGATCCCCAACCCCGGGGATTTCTTTGTGACCTTCATGGGCGAAGACCGAGTCATTGTTGTGCGCGATAAGGATGGCCAACCTCAAGTTCTGGTCAACTCCTGCCGCCACCGCGGCAACGCCATCTGCCGCGCCGATGAAGGCCACGCCACCTCCTTCATGTGCACTTACCACGGCTGGACTTACGACCTCAAGGGCGCCCTCGTTGGCGTTCCCGGGTTCAAAGAGGTCTATCACGAGGAACTGGACCGCGACAGTTGGGGGCTGATCAAGGCCGGGCAGGTTGAAACCTACAAGGGCTTCATTTTTGCCACCATGGACGCCGAGGCTCCCTCGCTGGACGAATTTCTCGGCGAAGTCGGTCGAATGAATATTGACCTGCTTGCCGTGCGCGGAACACTCAAAGTAGGCGGCGGAGTCGAGAAGTACACCATCCCCTGCAACTGGAAGTTTGCGGCTGACAATGTATGGGACTTTTACCACGCCGGAATCACCCACGCCTCGGCTGGAATGGCCGGCTGGAACCAGAGGCCGGGCAGCTCGCGGCCATCGAACATCTCGGCGCGGTTCAGCGCGCCCAATCTGGCCGTGCTGGGCGAGTACGGCCATGCGATCGGCGGTCCGGAGGTCAGTGAAGCAGCAACCGCCCTGCGCCCGGCCTACGACAACGAATGGCGCAAGTGGCCCGAAGCAAAGCAAGTACTGGGCGAAGTCGGCATTCGGGCCGGCGGCAACGTTCACATCTTTCCTCACATGTGGATTCAGCAGAACTACTGGATGGTCGCCCTCAGGGTTCCCAGGGGTGCGACCAAAACAGAAATTTGGTGGTTCACTTTCACCCCAGAGGAGATGGATCCCGAGGACCGCCGGGCGATTGTCAGGCGCTCATCTGGGCACAACGGCCCAGCCGGCATGACCGAAATCGATGACGGCGAGAACTGGAACGAGAGTACTCGCGGCACCCGCGGCGCTATCAGCCGCGGCTTCCCCCTGCATTACGCTATGAACCTGGGACACGGAGAGGTGATTCAAGACGAGCTCGGGCCGACCAGGATCGAGACCAGCTACAACGAACACGCTCAGCTCTGGCACTATCGATCCTGGGCCGAGTTCATGGCCGCGGAAAGCTGGTCGCACCTCAAAGCCAACCATTCGACACCGAAAGGCGTCCTTTAACAGCAGGTCTGTTCAAAGCAGCGAAGAAGCGGTGATAGGTGCCCGTTGATCTGCCCGATGTCTTGACCGTTTTGGTTATTTCTCCCATGAACGCTGCCACTGTGGAGCGCATCGAGGCGGTTGCACCCGGCCGGGTCAAGGTCTACCCGGTTTGGGACGACTTTCAGCCCGAACTTGCCGAAGAATGGCCGCCGGAAACCATGAAACGCCGCGCCGGCAATGTTTCGCCGCCTTCACGGAATCGGGAGCAGCTTGAGGAGCTGATCCACGAGGCCAGTGTGGCGATCGTCGGTGTCCCCTGGCCGAAAACCGCTGCCGCCCGTATGCCCAACCTGGCTTGGACCCATCTACCCTTCGCCGGCGTCAGCAACCTCAGGGAAAGCGCCTGGTGGGGGGGTCGGGCGCTGCTGACCAGCGCCCGAGGCTCGACCGGCGCCATACCGATCGCCGAGTCAGCAATGGCCGGCGCCTTCATGCTCGCCCGCCGCCTTGACGTGGCCGTGCGCCAGACAGATGCCCGTGAACTGAACACCGACACGTACCGCACGGGCATGAGTGTCTTGCATGGCAAAACTATGGGAATCATTGGGCTGGGTGGAATTGGTAGCGAGCTGGCGCGCCTCGCCCGCGGCGCTGGTATGCGGGTGATCGCGACCCGGCACTCGGCCAAACAGCGCCAGACGGATGTCGATGGCGTTGATCTGTTGCTGCCAGCTTCAGAAACGCACGCGCTTTTGGCAGAGTCAGACTTCGTGGCCCCTTGCGCCATGTGGACTCCCGAGACCGAGCGAATGCTAGACGCAGCGGCGTTCGAGGTGACAAAGGCCGGTGCCTTTTTCCTCAACATCGCCAGGGGGGAGCTAGTCGACGAACTCGCCATGGTCAAAGCGCTCGAGAACGGTCGACTAGCCGGCGCCTACGTCGATGTTTGGTGGAACGACACAGACCAGCCACCGATTCCCGAATTGCTAACAGCGCCCAATCTGGTCATCACGCCCCATGTAAGCAACGGCTCCGACGGCAACTATCGCGGCGGCATCGACATTCTCTGCGAAAACCTCGGCCGCCTGCTGCGCGGTGAGGAACTGGTAAACACAGTTGACTGGGAACGGGGATACTGATTGAAATCAACCCGGCCAGGAGGCCTGCACAAATCGGTCCTCACTTTGAATAGGTGATTACGATTGACATAACGTACGAGTACTTGGGCAACCTTAGCCAATAATTCAGGAGGAAATTTATGCCTTTGAGTCAGCCGTTGACCATCTGGAACGCCCTGCAGGGTGCTGACATCCGCTTCGTCCAGGGGAAAAAGTACCGCAGCCGCATCGCCGAGGCAGGGCAGGGCAGGCCTGAGGTCCTGATCATGACCCACGGCGGCGGCGGCCACCTGGAAACCTTCGCCTATAACGTGGTCCCTCTCGGCGAGCATATGCACACGATTGGTCTGGAGATCCTCTGGCACGGCTGGTCCGATGCGCCGGAGATGGGTGAAAACCCGCCACAACAGATCTCCGACCAGATTATCGATCTGATGGACACGCTGGGCATCGACAAGGCTTGGGTCCACGGAGAAGCGATGAGCGCCAGCGCCGTTAGCTGGATGGCCCGCAAGCACGCTGACCGCCTCAAGGGCATCATCCTCGAGAGTGGCGTCGGCATGAAGTTCAAAGAAGGCTCCGTCAAGCCACCTTTGCCGCCCGTGGGTGGCATTCCCATGGTCGAGCGCACCCGCCAGCTGCTAAAGAACCCAACCTGGGAGGGCGTGCGCGAGCGTCTGCTCATGGTGATGCACTACGAACACCCGGAGCACGTCACCGATGAACTGGTCGATACGCGTTTTGTCCACTACAACCGGCCACACACCAACGAAGCGCAGACGCGGATGTACGAGAGCCTCAACTCCGGCACATCGGCGACCCACTTCGCCAGCGAGGAGGAGATGGCAACGTTGAAACTGCCAGTCCTGGTCCTCTGGTGTGACGGATCCGCCGGCAACGGTCCCGACGCCGGCGAGCGCCTCGCGGGAATCATCCCCGGCGCTCAGTTCAAGCTGCTGCCCCAGACCGGCTTTTGGGCGCACTGGGAGAACCCCGAGGTTTTCAACGAGGCCTGCCGTCAGTTCATCGCCGGCGAGAAGGTCACCTGAGAAAACCTAGCCGCTAGTCATCTAGAAAAAGGGAGTACCGTTCAGCGGAGCTCCCTTTTTCCGAATCAGCGCCCGAAAGCTCTGGAATCTTTTGTTGCCAGAAGCCGCCGGCCCTAAATCGAGGGGTGGTTTTCACTCCAGTCGGTAGCATCCTCGTAAGCCTTCGCCAGCCGAAACATCGTCACCTCATCGAAGGCGCGGCCGGTGAACTGCAGAGCCATTGGCAAGCCCGCCTCAGAGAAACCACAGGGAACCGAGATCGAGGGAAACCCGGTTAGGTTGGCTGGGTTGGCAAACGACGGCTTGCGAAAGCGTCCGGCAAGGTCTTGCGAGTCGAATCGTTCGGCCGTTGCCGGCGCGGTCGGCGAAACAATGGCGTCCACACCGTCCAGAATCGAGTCGATTTCTGCACGCAGAGCCACGCGCGCCCTTTGCGCCTGCACGTAGTCAGACGCGCTTACAAATGCGCCTTCCCTTATCCGGTTTCGCACGTTCCGTGTGAAGTCCTGGGGCCGCGTGCGCACCGTTTCCTCGTGATAAGCAAAGGCCTCTGAGATCGAAATGATCGAATTGGCGGGCCGGGCATCGATAAACGGTTCGCCGGGAAGATCGACCAGGATTGCGCCAAGCTGGGTCAGGGTCTCGAGAGCGCGTTCAAAGGCCGCAACGACTTCAGGGACCGTACCCTCACCCTCGTTGAGCCAGTCTCGCGGCACCCCAAGGCGCAACCCGCGAATGCCGGCATTGAGATCACTGCTGAAGTCGGCCACCGGTACGTTGGCCGAAGCCGGGTCGGCAGGGTCGAATCCGGAGATCGCCTGCAACAAAATGGCGCAGTCCTCTACGCTCCGGCCCAGCGGGCCGGCGTGATCGAGCGACCAGCTTAGCGGCACGACACCGCGGCGGCTGACCCGCCCGAAGGTCGGTTTGATGCCGGCGATGCCGCAGTGGGCCGCCGGGAAGCGAATTGACCCGCCTGTGTCTGACCCGAGCGCTCCGAAGACTAGACCCGCGGCCACCGATACCCCGGAACCCGAGCTTGACCCGCCGGGCACGTGGTCTAGGTTCCAAGGATTGTGCGCCGGAGGAAAGGGCACGTTCTCGTCGTAAACACCAAAAGCAAATTCGTCCATCGCCAGCTTGCCCATGAGGACCGCGCCGGCGTTCTGGAACGACTCCGCTGCCGCAGAGTCCGCTTCTGGTATCGAATCGATCAGGACTCGAGAGTGGGCGGTCGTGGCAATGCCCTTGGTCGCGTAGAGGTCTTTGAGCGCCACCGGTATGCCTTGCATCGGGCCGCGGTCCACCCCTTTGGCAAAATCAGCGTCGGCCGTGGCAGCCTGCGCCAGCGCCAGGTCGGCCGTTACCAGAATGAAGCTGTGCAGTTTGTTGTCAATCGAATCGATCAAGTCCAGAGAGGTCCGCGTGACCTCCGTTGAGGTAATCGAACGCTGCCTTAGAAGGGCGCCAACCTCGGCGATGCTCAGGAAGCGAGTGTCGGGTGCTGCCATGATTAACCCCCGGACCCTAAGAGCGCGGCGCCAGCGAGGCAGTCGATGGTTCGACGCCGGCATCAGCCCATTTTCGAACCGCCTTCGCCATCGCTAGGTTGCGCAACACTCCCGGCATCATGTCAGCCAATTCATCGTCGGGGATCTCAAGCCCAGTCCGGTTCGCAAGCCCGCGCAGCGTATCCAAAGTCATTTCCTCTGAGGTCGGTTCTTCAGGCATTGGCGGTTCATCACCTTTCAAGCTATCTCAAAAAAGCGTCCATTACGCATCGAACGGTTACCACTATAGGCCGAAGCCGCCCCAAAAGCGGCGGAGGACCGAGAGAGGGGCTGTACGACTAGAAGATGGACTCTCTCTGAGCCGCGAATTTCGACAAGCGCTCCGGCCTGAGCGATGATTCACCTGCCGAAGCAATAGGGTCGGACTTCCTGCAGTCTGTTTCGGGCTGACTTGTCATCATCCAGAGGGAGGGACCTTGAGCCTGATCTGCGGGATTCTGAGCAGGGGCCATCCTCAGTTGGCCTCGGCGGAAGCTCTGGAGGCGATGCTGGACGTGACGCGGCACCGGGCGCGAGACGGCCAAAAGACCTTCGTGGATCCGGCCGACGGCGTTGCTCTCGCCTACTGCCATACTGCGACCTTCGGCCATCGCAAGGATGTTCCCTCCTGGCACGAGGATGAGAACGTTGTGGCGGCTGTAGATGGCGACATGTACGATGCAGCCACTCATTCGCAGGGCCGCTCGTCTTCCATGAAGAGCCCGCATGCGGGCTCCGTCGTGGCGCACTTCGAAGAGAACACTACGGCCTTCCCTGAAGCCATGGACGGCGTCTTTAGCCTGTTCCTCTGGGATCGGCGGCGAAAGACCCTACATATCAGCACTGACCCCATGGGCCACAAGCTGGTTTATTACTATCACGATGCTAAGCGGAAGCTGCTAGTTTTCTCGACTGAGCTTAAGGCTATCCTCTCCCACCCATCAGTTCTCCGGCAGCTCGATGAAACAGTCTTGCCTGTCTACCTCTCCCACGGCTATCCGGCTGCGCCGTTCACTCTGGCGAAGGGTGTTCGCAAGCTTCGACCCGCCGAATGCATTTCTTTCGCTCTCACTGGGGCGAAGACCAAGCGCTTTTGGTCCCCGACGTTAGAGACCGGACCGGAGGATTTCGACTACTGGCTTCAGCGGACCCGAGACGAATTGGTGCAGGCGGTCCGGCGAACCGTCGGTGATGCTGAAAGGGTCGGTGTGTATCTCAGCGGCGGGGTCGATTCATCGGTGATGTTGTCCGCGTTGAAGGAGAGCGGGCACGTCGACGCACAAGCCTTCACGCTGGCTTATAGAAGAACTAGCAGTGAGTCTGAAATCGCCTGGGCGGAACGCGTTGCGAGAGCTACGGGGACGCAGCAGCAAACCATCTTGGTGGACCCGGAGGCCGAAGTAACGTCGGAGCTGCTGTCCACCTTACTCCGTCGAATTGACGAGCCGTTCGATTCGGCCGGTCGCATCGTTAGCGAGTACTTCTTGGCAACGGCTGCGCTGGCAGGTGGATTGGACTCAGTGATAAATGGCGGGGCAGCTGGAGAGCTTTTCGCTTTTCGTCAAAGGGGGCAGGAGAGCATAACCTTCGAGTCTCTGGACGAAGCGTTGTCCGCCAGACTTAAAGGGAGGTACTTCAAGGGGGAGCGCATGAATCGTGCCCTCGTCCACCCACCCGAAACGACCCTTCTAGATGAAGCGCTACTGGCAAACCGCGAACTATTAGAAGAGCTCGACCAGGTTCAGGGGCCAGCGTTAGGCAGAATCGTTCTCAGGTCAGCATCACGCAACTGTCTCTTCTACCAATACATGCCACCCTTACTGGTACATGCCACCCTTACTGGGGCTCGATGAGAGGGCGCCGTACCTGGATGCGCGATTAGCATCGTTTGCCGTGTCTGTGCCAGCAAAGTTCAAAGGAATCGACTCGAAAGCCTTTGATAAAGCGCTGCTCAAAGAGTCTTACCGTGATGTCCTCCAGATCGACTTCAATCAGCGGGAACACGAAGCCTTCCCGAGCGCGCCAATTCCTGGCTGGCTGAACCGAATGCTGGTGCCGAGCCTGAATCTACTCGCTGATGATAGAATTGTGACGCAGAGCTACCTTCGCTGGTTAGATAAGAACATCCGGCAAGGGAGAAAACGAGCCATTGCCGAAGCCTGGCAATGGTTCGTCTTCAACTGCTGGTATCAGTTTCAGATTAAGCAGACAGACACCTTCGCCAGCGCCGCCTAGCCTGACTTCACTAACGCCATAACATCGCAGATCCACCTAGCGCGGCATGCTAGCTGCTTGCGCGCCGCGATTCGGATGAGGTACACAACGCAGATCATGCATGGCGAGGGCCATACGCCTTTTGCCTTTTGCGAAAACGACCGATTCGCAGCGGGTTCAAAAGTGCCATAAAAAGTTGGCGGAGACGGGGGAGAATCGAACTCGTCACCGCCGTGTTGCCAGAGATAGGTGGAGGTAGTCTGTAGATTCAAAAACGCTCTTGGCCGTCGCAAGCAGATGCTGACCGTAGCTCGGGCAGGCTGTCAAACTGGCTGTCAAAGGCTGAGCCAGTTTGATTAGTGGAGGGGTGCCGGGTAGGTCCGTTTTCTGAGGGTGGTACGGCGGTATACATATGTGTGTATGTCCTATATGGGACCCGTCCGTTACGTCTGGCGGGCCCTACGGGTAGCTAAGTATGGCGGTGTGTTCGCGCCTGACACTATGAGGACATAGTGTCAGGCAATTGGTCGCATTGACAGCCTTTATCACCCGCAGCATGATCACGGCACTGTGTCAGTAATGAATCAGCCGGCATGGGTTCCCGAATTCCAAGCGTTTAATCGCCAGGTGATGGCCGAGAGCGAGACGCCGGGGCTCGCGGTCGCGGTCGCACTCGATGGTGAGACTGTCTACGAGGGTGGTTACGGACTCCGCGACCGGGAGCGAGGATTGCCGGTAACACCGGAGACTATCTTCGGCATCGGCTCGCTGACGAAGTCGTTCACAACGCTTTCGATCATGCAGCTGGCGGACGCCGGCAACCTGTCAGTCAACGACCCGGTGGTCAAATTCCTGCCGGAGTTCCGGGTGCCGCGACCGAAATCGGAGGCGCCGATCACCCTCCACCACCTGATGTCTCATTCCAGCGGACTGCCCGAGGAACCGCTATTGGTGCATGCCCGTGGGCCGAGCATGCGTCGCGACCCGGACATCAAGAAACTTCACGGCCAGCAGCTGCCGTCGGCCTTCTTCACACCTGAGTACGCGGCGAAGGACATCACCGACTACAACGGGCTACTTGCGCTTATTGCCGAGGCGTACTTTGAGATGCTGGGGACGCCGGAGAGCCACCACTCCTACTCCAATGAGAGCTTCGCTCTACTCCAGGGCGTCGTCGAACGGGTGAGCGGCAAGCCAATGGTGCCGTATCTTCGCGAGAACATCTGGCAGCCGCTGGGGATGGAGCACACGGGAACCCAGGCGGAGATGGTCGCGAAACACGAGAACACCACCAGCCTCTTCGCGCGCGGGGCCGCCGGCGTGTTCCAGTCACCAGCCTGGCACGACATCGGCGAGATCGTCGGCAACGGCGGCCTGGCATCCAATACCGGCGACCTTTTGCGCTACCTCGAGGTCTACCGGAATAAAGGCACGGTAAAGGGTGTTCGCGTCGCGTCGCCTGAGGCGGTCGAGATGATGACCAGCCCCCAGATGGCGACGCCGCTCGATGCCGCTTTCGGCTACGGCTTCCAGGTGCTCAAGGACTACCACGGCGTCGATCTGATCGGGCACGGAGGTGGCAACAAGGGGATCGCGGCGGACATGGCATTGGTCAGAGAAAGAGGCTTCACCGCTGTGGCGTTGACGAACCTGGCGGCTGCGCCGGCGCCGCGCATAATGACCGGCGCTCTCAACGCCGTCCTCGGGCTTCCATTTGGGACGCCGAGGGTCGAGTTCTCTGAGTATGAGATGGAGGCGTCGGAGTTGGCGGAGTACACGGGCGTGTTCTGGGCAGAACGCCAGGCACCGGAGCTCTCGGTCGCGGAAGGCAGTCTGCGGATGACACGTGATGAAGCCACTGTGACTCTCCTACCGGTTGGACGGGACAGGTTCCTGATACCGGGAACAGGCCCGCTCCGCTTCTTGCGGGACACGAACGGAGAAGTTTGGGCCGTGTACCTGGGGACCCGGACGATCCCGAAGAAGAAGTGAGGCCGCAAGAGCCTAATCCCCACAACACTATTTGACCAGGTACACGGGACCAACACATGTAGCGCCGATGCACTGGAGGTGATCGGACGACATGACCGGAACCGCAGTGATGGCCAAGAGGCGGTCGCACTTGGCGCTTGGTAAGGGTGCCGAGGGGTCGCTCCTAGACGCAATTGGCCCAGCGTGATTAGGTCGGGTGGCTTTTCGGCTTAGCACGTATATTCTATATTATATTATGGCTGGAGACCACTGACAGAAACGGCATGGCAAAACCGTGGGAAGTCTGAGTGGAACAGGGAGCATGGCGAGAGGCGACGGCCATCACTGCCTTCAACCGAATCCTCGTCCCTCTAGATGGTCCAGGGCTGGCTGAACTCCCGTTGAGCACTGGATGGGCGTTAATCGTCCCGCCCCCAATTGAAGCGGAGCCCACCGGCGGACTTGCGGGGACGCTGCCGTGACGCCCGCGGGAGATGCCCGAGCGCCCGTGCGTAGAGATAACCAGCTTGGTATGTCGGATGGCTAGGCTCGAGACGTCACGTCCAAGCGAAAAATCTGGTCTTCCGTATTTTCCAGGCTCGGGTCGCTGGGGACCTTCAAGAACCTGCCGCGAACCCATATGCCGTCCATTGGGTTATCGACTACCTCGATCAAGGCCTCGCCCACTCGTAAGCGGTCGCCAACCTGAACCTCGAAAAAGTCAACATACTCGTAGCTGGAGGATTGGTTTGTCATGGCGGGTTACTTGAGATCATTCCAGCTTTCGGCATCCATGAGTTCGGCCCAGCGCTTGTACAAATGGCGCTGGTTTTGCTCACTGCTGACTGTGTCACTCAGCAGAGCACCAGGCACTGCCTCATTTGTTGTTTCGTGCTTGAGGCCTTGCGCATAGTGGTACGGGTACCGTTTTGCGATG
The DNA here is from genome assembly GCA_965219205.1 of Dehalococcoidia bacterium. Taxonomy (GTDB): domain Bacteria; phylum Chloroflexota; class Dehalococcoidia; order DSTF01; family WHTK01; genus WHTK01. Next base: position 71,098 of record CBDCMQ010000005.1, on the reverse strand, counting down.
GTTCCCATGCTAGCCTCAGAAGCGTAGTTCCAGTTCTCCATATCGTCTTCTTCCACCATGCCTGATGGTCCAGACCAGGTAAGTCGATGGTGTCGTAAGAAATCCCGGACGTTAGGCGGCGCGTTCTTATCGACAAAATACCAGCGCCAGGCTTCGGTCAGCCTCGGTCCTGCTGGGTGCCAGACGGCAATGGTGAGACCTCCGCCAGACTCCATGCTGTCCAGCGTGGACATGGTCGGGAAAATTGTAGAGACACTCGTACCGGTGCCACGGCCTTTGGCGCGGTTCGCTCGCGTCTCGGCGCTGCTCTCGATGTACTGCCGTAATCTTTCGGCGTCCGTCTCGACGTACTGCGCCGAGCGCAAGCGTGTCGTCCTCGTTGTACTCTGGTCCCTGGCAAGTTCTTCGTCCCAATATTCGGGAGCGTATCCGCGAGTGCCGTGGCCCTCGGGAAACGCGTAAAAGACGGTTGAGCCGCCGGTGCCGGGATTCGCGGCCTGCCGCCCTCCAAGCCGGCGGTGCGGCGCCGACCCGTGGGAGATGCCGTGGTAGAAGTCACCGATGAAATTCTCCGCGGCAAACTTCCAGTTGCAGGGCATCAACCACTTCTGGACGCCATCAAAAGCCAACGCCTGATCATTTCCGTCTGACGTCTCGAGGATCTGGTCAAAGAACACCTTCATTCCGCCAAGATAATCGACGAATTCCGGCGCCTCCTCGTCCCAGCATGCCCAGATGGTCCCTTTATAGACCGCCATCTTGGGGACAGATATCATCCCCCATTCTTCTTTTTTCAGCTCCCCGTGGTAGGCCGTGGCAAATTGCGGTACACCGATAAGCTCGCCCGGGACGCTGACCAGATTGCCATCCGTCGAGTAACTCCAGCCGTGGTACGGGCAGCTGAAGACCGGCGTGTTGCCTTCGTCGTAGCGGCAGACCTTCATGCCTCGATGCATGCAGGTGTTCAGCAAAACGTGGATCTCCCCCTGGCGGTCGCGCGTAAGGATGACAGACTCTTCCCCCATTCGAGACACGAAGTAATCGTTAGGGTTGGGGATCTGCGACTCATGGCCTACGAAGAGCCAGGTTCTTGCGAAGACGCGCTCGAGTTCGAGCCGGTACAGTTCATCGCTGACGAAAACTTCACGATCGATCACCCCTGTTGACATATCGACCAGCGACTTGGCTGAATTGTGCTTTTCGATGCTAACCATGTGATCTCCTCGAAATTAACCGGCTCCTATTTGAGGCCTATCATGGGCCGGAGCACCAACGTTGTCAAAGGATTTAAAAACGGTGGCGAAGATAAGTGAAGTCTTTGGTCTTGACGGTCGTCACGCCCGCGTCCGCGAATGGCCGCCAGCTAATCTACTCTCTCGTTGACCTCGGGATTGGCGTCTTCTACCCGACAACCCCAATGCGAGCAAATGTCTGCTTTCGGACCATGCCCAGATACGAATTCGAGGACTAACTGTCACTCGGGTGTACTACTGGAGCGACACACAGGGTGTCGTTCTAACCCTTCCCGGATCTACGTGATTTTATCTATCCACTCAGAGATGACCGTATACAACCGCATCTCCCGGTCGTTATACCCGTGATTCGCCCCCTCGACCGTTTCGACGCGCACATGAGGATATCCTGCCTTGGTGAGTGCCTTTCGTGCCGCGCCGCAAACGGGAAGAATCTGCGGCCCTGCGCATTCTTCAGATCCAAACACAAAGAGAGTTGGGCAGTTAGTGTTTGCGGCATGGCGACTGACGCTATACCGGTTGTCCGGATGGAAGCACTCGGTATACGCTTGCGCCGTCCACATTGATCCCCAGGGAACACCTGGTCGAAGGAAAGTATCGGGAGAACCCGCCTCGACATCTCGCCTTGCCTGCTCATACGGTCCAGTAAATGCTTCATGATGGAGGGCGACGATCCCTTGATGGTCGTATTCACCTGGGGAAACTGAGACGACCGCGACGATATCTGGACGCGGGTCTGTGGCCTGGGTGTAAATGGCGCGGACCGCACCACCACTGTGACCACCGATCGCAATCTTGGTGTAGCCCTTGCTGCGCAGAAAGTCCAGCCAGGCCTCATAGTCCAAAGGGGATTCGGAGACAGATTCAAACGCATAGCCCTGCAGACGACCGCCAGGCGAACCGCCGGCGACCATATCATGTCCACGTCGATTCGCAGCGATAAACGCGACGCCACGTTCGGAGAAGTGTTGACCCATCCCAAGATAGAGCGACCGATAAAAATGACCACCATCACCGTGGAAAAAGACGAATGCATCAATTGAATCTGAGGTCGTCCTGTCTGGAGCGAAAAATGCGCCCGACAAACCAAGCCCGTCTGTTGTTGTAACTTCGACGAGATCTGTACGCACGGCTCCTCCTCACGCCTAAGTGGATCTAGCTGCGGCGAGATGTGCAGATAGTTTACGCTTGTCTACGGAGCAACGTGATCATCAACGGACGGGAACAACCACAACACTAAGAACGTACAGCCACCTTCTCCCACATATGCAGGAACAAGCTGCTACTGCGATGGATCGGTTGCTTGGCGGGCCCTAGAGTCACCGCACGGAATGTGGCCTTGTGTGTCATTGCGAGGCCCGGCTGGCCCGATTCAGGGCGTCAGGCTTTCACTCAGGCTGTCCAACACAAGAAAATGCCCCTCGAATCATTACTCTCAGATTCAGAAGGGTGGATATCTCTGGTGGAGACGGGGGAGAATCCGTCTCCCTCAACTCCAAACCCAAGAAATCATTGTTCCGCATTCACTAAAGACTCACTGGGGCGCGTTCGGAGTCGGCTGGGTGGCCTGACCGAGAGCGCTCCCGATGGTCTCCTCGCCCAAGGCCAAGCTTCAGCGCCATAATCGGTCATTTCCGTGCCCGGTTTGCGGCGGCCATTCCGGTCTGCCGCAAGGACAAGGAATTCGTTGCGCTGGTTTCTCGATTGGCGTAGCCGTCTACTGCACGCGTGAGGAGTACGCCGGCAGGGCAGAACTCGACATAACAACAGAGCCACCGGCTTACAAACACAGCTTCGTTGGCCTGTGTCTCTGCCAAGTTGAGCATGGATTCGGACCCGCCAGCCAACCTCGCCAGCAGCCCAGGGCAATCTCAACCGAGCCTCAGGGCCTTAACCCGGCGGAACGCCACACAATCTATGAGGCAGCCCTCGACCTCCTCGACCTCCGGGCTGAGGCCAGAGCAGACCTTTCCCGGCGCGGCCTGACCGAAAGCGACATTCAGGACGTTGGCTATAGATCCCTCCCGAAAAAGGGCGGCGAAGTACAGAGTTTCCTGCTCGAATTGGTGAACCGCTTTGGTGAGGCTTGGCTAAGACGCTGCCCTGGCTTCGTTGATAAAAACGGCCGCACCAACTTCCGTACCACAACCGACTCGGAGGGCTACGTCGTTCCGTACTCGGATGAGAGCGGCCTCATCACCGGGCTTCAGTTCAAGTTCATCGGCCGCAGATATGAAACCGCACGAGGCACCAGCACGGCGACCATGTTCCACGTCGCGGGCGCGATCCATTCAGGCGGTGATCTTTATCTGACCGAGGGCGGCATCAAGGCGCACGTAGCTCATCGGCTAGGCGACATAACAGTAATGGGCCTGCCAGGCCAGTCGCTCAGCGAAAACCATGTTGCGATCATCCGGCGCCTGGAACCGGGGCGAGTCATCGTTGCGCTCGACGAAGAACGTAACCCGAGCACGGACCGCGCGCGACAAATGGTTGAGGGCTCTGTTCCATGCCGACCTGCCCACCTTCCGGGCAATCTGGGAGGGAGCCGACGTTGGCGGCCCAAAAGGCATCGACGATCTTTTCTATTCGGGCGAGCGTCCTCGCCTCCGCTCCGTGAGCTTTGCACCGGCCGGCATTGGCGAACGGCGGACAGTGCGACCGGCAGCCAGGCGCGGCGATGTTGCTCCCGGCGTTTCGCTAGCTTCAGTTCGCCACGATACCGAAGAGGCAATCTTTGACTTCATTGAAGGCGGGCAGCGGCGATGAAAGCCCAACTGATTAAGACCTCGCCGGGTTTCGGCAAAACGACCGCCGTGGCTGCCGCCCTAAAGCAAAGAAATGTCAGTGCTCGGATCGTAACTGGTTCCCTGCGGCTGGCCCGTGAACTGTCTAGCAAGCACGGCTACGCACTGGTGGAAGGGCGTCATGCCGGAAACTGCAAGCGTGTCGACGTAGTACAGCCCCTGGGCGAAGCCGGGCACGAGGTGGAAGCTCTGGCTTGCGGTCGCAGCGACAGGCCGCACTGCCCGTTTCGCAACGACTGTGCCTATTGGCGTCAGTTCGACCGGGAAGGGCCGCGGGTTGGCGCAACCTCGCAGCCCTTCAATCGCAACTTTCTCGCCGGCGGCCGTCTCGCCGTAGTCGATGACGCCGATCTCGCGCGGGCCCTGGTTGACCGCATCTTCGTGAGCAAGGCAGACCTTGACCGGACCTACAAGCTGCTGCGGGGCAAGCGCCGAGCCGTCGTGCGTAAACTGCTCACCATCCTTGGACATGCTCTCCTTGACGCGCCCAGTCGTGAAGATGGCACACCTCTGTCCCTTACGGGTGCGGCTGTCTGGGACCAATTGGCCAGGAGGGCTCGCATCTATGGGACTCGCATCGAGGAGCTGATTGAGGCGCTACCCGAGAATGTGAGCCTTGCCAAACCACAGGCTGACACTGAGGGAGTGATCTCTAGAGAGGCAATCCTTGACGTGCCACCCGCGACGCTTCGTCTCCTATTCAAATCAAAGTCTTGCGAGACGAACTGCCTCGGTTCGTCACCGGCGAGGACTTCAACAGCAATTTGCGGTTGAGTCCGGAGGGGATTGAGGTCTGGTGTCTCAAGGACCATGCGCGGAGCAGGCACGGGCTACCACTCCTGCCGGAAATGGATCTTTTGATCCTCGATGCCACTCCGGTTCCGACTCTGGTTGATTATCTGACCCGCGATCATCAAAGGCTGCCGGACCTTGAAGTACGCATCCGGATGCCTGATAACGCCCAGATCGTTCAATACGCCACCACGACAAACGGACACACCGTGCTGAGGGATCCGGATAAGGCTCTTGGCGTCAAAGCGGAGATCAGCGCCGAGCGGCTGAAGCTGCCACTTCCGGCCAACAAGGAAGGCGCTGTCTGCTTTCGCAGCATGCGCCCAAGCCTGGTTGTCGAAGGATTTGACGACGAACAGGTCGCCAGCTTCGGCAGCGTTCGCGGCACCAATGCGTTCGCCGAGGTGGAAAGACTTCATCTCGTAGGCCGGCCAATGCCGCCTGGCAACGACCTGGTCTATCTCGCTCAGGTCCTCCACTCAGACGAAGCAGCGGTAAGCGACAGCCTGGTGCTGGCGCCGCGGATATTCGGCGGACAGAGCTACGAAGTAGACGTTGTTGATTTCGCCGACCCAAGGGCGGCAGAACTCCTGCGCGCCGGGCGTGAAGATGAAATGGAACAGGCTATCCACCGGGCGCGCATCTTCGCCATCGAGCAGCCTGCTCTGCTGTCCCACGAAGGTGCGTCAACGCGGCAGCAGCTACGCGTGATCCTGCACACCAGCCACCCCGTGCCCGGACTTCGGGTCGATGAACTGATTACAACGACGGAGTCTACCCAGGTCAACGATCAGCGCCACGCTGAATCCGAACGGCGCATCCGTAGCGCGGTCCTGAAACTTCAAGAAATATGCGAGCCGGTGACGGCTGTCTCCCTGGCGAAGGTTGCCCACGCAAGCCGCCGAACAGCCGCCAGTTATCTGAGGACACATGATCACACCCTTAAGAAGGATCTTATTTATAAGGGTGTGATCACCTTTCCTCAGGACTCTCCGCCTTCGCCTGGTCCCACACAGATCGTCGCGACCTCCGACGCAAGAAACCTCTGCCGCGGTGGCTGCGGCAAGCCCATGCCAGAAGGTCAATCGTGTTTCGAGTGCGCTTCACGGGTGGCGGAAGAATGGCAAGCGGGCAGGAAGAAACGGAGGGCAGCGAGATGAGGGAGGGCGGTCGAAAATTTTGGGCTTTTCGAGGTCGAGGGAGCGCTCGCCACCAAAGCGTGCGTGGGCGCGAAATAAGGAAGGGGAGGGGGATTAGGCCATGACCAACCGTAGAGCCCCAGGTGGCGGGCGAAAGCAAATACCAACGGCACTCAAACAGCTTCACGGCAACCCGGGCCGAAGACCCTTAAATGAAGACGAGCCAAAGCCTGAACCGCTTCTGCCCAAGGCACCCGCGCACCTCTCGGACGAGGCTCTGAAGGAGTGGCACCGGGCTGGAGCCTTCCTACTTAACCTTGGCTTGATTTCGGACCTCGACCTGGCAGCCTTTGCTGCGTACTGCACTAGCTACGGGCGCTGGGTAGAAGCAGAGCAATCGCTCAAAGACTTTGGCGTGATGCTCAAGTCACCGAACGGTTTTCCAATCCAGTCGCCTTACCTGGCCGTCGCCAATCGGGCTATGGAACAGATGCGTTCGCTGCTCTCGGAGTTTGGCATGTCGCCGACGAGCCGGACGCGTGTCTCTGCCGCACCAGCGGATCCGGAAGACGATGAGTTTGAGCGATGGCTCCGAAAGAGTGAATAGCGTAGGGCAGAAAGATGACCAAAAAGACACCTGCAACGATGGGCATTGAAGAAGTCGCTATCGACGACTTGCACCCGGACCCTGCGAACCCGCGGCGAATATCGGACGCCCAACTCGAGGCACTAACCGGCAGTCTCAAGGAGTACGGCTTCGTGCAGCCGGTCCTGGCGAGGCGCGAGGACAAGACCGTGATCGGCGGCCACCAACGGCTCACCGCAGCCCGGCGCCTCGGTTACAAAACGGTGCCGGTTATCTTCCTGGACCTGACCCTGGAGCAGGCTCGCGTGCTCAACCTTGGTCTCAACAAGATCTCGGGCGACTGGGATCAGGAACTTCTGGCGCGTCTACTCGCCGACCTAAGGCCGGTCGAAGAGATCGATCTCGCGCTCACGGGTTTCAGCAAAGACGAGCTGGCCAAGCTGCTCAAGTCGCTGGACGTGCGCGACAAGAAAGACCGCATCGAGGAATTCGACCTTGATGCTGCGGAGGAGGCCACCCGGGCCGCCCCACGCGCCCAACCGGGCGAGATCTGGGCACTCGGCGACCATCGCGTCATGTGCGGCGACTCTACCAATGCGGAGGACGTGGACAGGCTCTTCGACGGCGAGCAGGCGTCGCTCCTCGCCACAGATCCGCCCTATCTCGTGGACCACCAAGCAGACAACCACCCGGAGTCGAAGTCGAGCCGCGGCCGCAAGAGCAAGGACAGGCACTGGGACGATTATCACGACCCAGAAACCTCGGTCGAGTTCTTCTGCAAGTTTCTAACCGTGGCCTTGCCTCATCTCAAGCCAAACACCGCGATTTATCAATGGCACGCCGACAAGCGCCGGGTCCTGGTCGAGCAAGCCTGGACCGAGGCTGGCCTCCTGATGCATCAGGCTATCGTCTGGGTGAAGGCGCGTTCGGTGCTCACTCACTCTCACTTCCTTTGGCAGAGTGAACCTCGCCTTTATGGCTGGGCGGAAGGGCAGCAGCCGAAGAAGAAGCTACCGTCCAACGCCAGCAACGTCTGGCAGCTGGACCAGAGAAACGAGTCGATGGGTATTCACCCGACTCAGAAACTCTGCCGAAGTCTTCCTCCGGCCTATCGAGTGGCACACGGAGATTGGCGACGTAGTCTACGAGCCGTTTTCCGGTTCGGGTACCCAGATCATCGCTGCTGAGCGCCTCTCGCGTCGCTGCTTCGCCATGGAGCAGGAACCTCGATTCGTGGACGTAGCGGTGATGCGCTCGGAAGCGTTTACGGGAGAGAAGGCAGTGAAGGTCGAATGAGGGCACACGATCCGGTCATCGTGTTACTTCCCCTTCACCACCACTTCCGACTAGGTGAGGAGTAGTCGATGGTAGGGCGCCGCACCTGCGAGGCCAACAACGACCGCGGTGAACCGTGCAAAGCCGCTCCCTTGCGCGAGGGGGCCTTCTGCGTCTTCCATGATCCAGAGCACGCCGAAGTCGTTCAGGAAGCCCGCCGTGCCGGCGGCCAGCGCCGCAAGCGTGAGGCGACCCTCGCAACCGCCTATGACTTCGAAGGCTTAACCAGCATCCAGGAAATCCGCCGCCTGATTGAGGTGGCGGCCTACGACGCTCTCGGCCTCGACAACACGATCAACCGGGTTCGAGCCCTCGGCTATTTGGCTCAAGTCGCCGTCACCTTGCTGGAGAAGGGCGAGATAGAGGAACGGCTCACGGAGGTGGAAGCCGCCCTTAGACCAAGCACGAAGTCGGGCGCGAGGCGCTAGCCAGGGGATGAGAGCGAATCTCGATCAGAGGCTTGAGCAGGTTGAGAAGGCTGTTTCCGCTGTCCGAGATACGACCCGTGCCCAGGCCGAAGATAATGAGAGGCTCCAATGCGCGTGGGAGATTATGCGAGCGACCATGCGTGAGGAACACGTCGCTCTGGTCCTCGAAGCCTTCGCGGCCGGGATGCACAATGGGGTGAGTGAGGAATACAGCACCCCGGGAGGCCGGCTATCACGGCGCTGCCTCAGAGCCATGCAGGACCCACGAAGTCACTGGCCGGACGACGAGATTCCGGCAGAGGTCGCCCTAGCCATGCCGCCGGAGGTGGCTGAGGTCTACATGTTTCAAGACGTGCTGCCGCTGCACGATTGCGCAGACTGCGGCTACCGGCTGCCTTTCGGATTCTTTGAAGTCTGCCCGCTCTGTGGTGGTCGCATCGGCTACTACGCTTACTGGAAGCGCTGCAGCGCAGAGCAGAAGAAGCCTGGTGCGACTTGAAGAGCCTTGCTAACCGCTTAGACGACGCAGAGGAAGCTCTGGGCCAGAGAATGGGAGCGGATCTGCACGGCACGCTGGAGATTCACTTCGCTAACGCCTGGCCGCAGTGCCAGGGTCACGCCGGGCAGATGTATCAAGAGTGCACCGAGCACCCGGCAGCGTGCGCCGTGAGTATCCACAGGACGAAGGAACCAGGAAGGGTTGTTCTTGTGCGCGGGCCGTGGCTCGGCATCTGAGGAGAAACGGAAACTCGTTAGCCGCCGAATATCATGCTCTTGGACTAAAGCTAACCATTCACTTTCTTCGCTTCATTCGCTTTTTTCCCAGCCTGCTTGTGCCAGCCGGTGCCTGAGACGTTGACTGACTGAGTATGATGGGGGCCTCATGGCAATGGTCACCTGTGGCGGATGCGGCTCGGAAGTTAGTACTCACGCCATTACTTGTCCAAGTTGCGGCACGCCCGTCGGAGTCGGTGAAGCGCCTGCCCCTACAGAAGTAACTGGCTGCGAAGTATGTGGACGCAGAGATTTTACCGTTCGCTGGGTCGAGTTCCACGACGTGATAATGCACCACGAGGTCTCAGCTCCGACGGAGGAGAGGTCTACGGACCGCCAAGGCGAGAGGCGTTTTGTCCAGAGACTAGTGTCGAGCAGGCCCGAGTTCACCAAAGTCTTGGGTCTCAGATGCCGACGACATAGGCTCATTAGAGGTCTATGGTGGGGCGCTCGGTTGCTTTGGGGTTGGCATATTTCGCGAGCTTATGCGAACTTCAGGGGCGGCAAGGTAGACGCTGGCAGGTCGGCAGATTTTCTTGCAGAGTTGTCGAACCAGGGCACGGAGAGTGACGCCTCGAAAGCAAGGAAGCTGGCGGCCAAGTATGACGAAGAATCCCGAAGGGCCGGTGGCTCGGGCTGATGAAGTCTGAGAATAGAAGGAAGAAGATCGCCGCGCGACCGGGCCACAAAAACTGCATCTAATTGCTCGTGGGCGACAGCCCTTCGGAACCAATCGTGATTGATCTAGGTGTCACAATGACTGAATAGAGAGGTCCTCTCCCTGACTAGAGCAGTCTGCAAGTCTTAAACTGGGAGCTATAAAGAAATTAATTCATTGCACTGACCCCATACCAGGGAAACGCTGCATTTTAGAATGGGCGCTCAAAGACTTGGATTTGCATGATCTATTGGGTGAGAAACAAGAAGGGCCAGATAGCGGCTGAAATCAGCGAGACCGCGCTCTCGGTGCATGACCAGACCCTAAGCTGGAAGCTCCAGGGACTAAAGGAAGAAGGCGCTTCGCCTTTTTCTGCTGCTGACGCTCACGAGGGACGGCGCTGGAATATCGGTTCGTTGCTGAGTTTTCTCGAGGAAAACGGCTACGTATTGGAGCGTCAGGACAGGTAGCCTCTATCTCGGTAACTCACTTCTATCCAAATCGTCGAGCAATCCCGTCGTAACTCCTGAGCCGAGTATGAGCTTCTCTAAACCGGTGACACTATGACCAAATCGTGTCTCGATAACAATTGAACGGACAGTTAGCCCCACGCCAGCTTCGTTGAGTGAATGCGCGAAATCTGGGCCGCGACTTCAAAGCGTTCATTGCATCCATACAAGATTTGAATATACGGATTGACTTTTAGGTCTGGGATGTCATCCTGGAATCCACTGTTCAGACTTGGATACCGACCCTAGGCCAGAGACTGGAGATAGGTATGACAGTCGCCTACCGTAACGAAGAGATGCTCGGAATGGTGAACGCCGAGGATGGGACGGTAGATCGGCGCATTTTCGCCGAGCGAGACATCTACGAACGGGAACTAGAGCAGATCTTCGCGCGAGCCTGGAATTTTATGTGCCACGACTCCCAGATCCCCAATCCGGGCGATTTTTTTATGACCTTCATTGGCGAAGACCGGGTGATCTGCGTCCGGGATAACGTTGGCAACCCCCAGGTTTTGGTAAATTCCTGCCGTCACCGCGGTAACGCGGTCTGCCGGGCGGAAGAGGGTCACGTTACCAGCTTCATGTGCACTTACCATGGCTGGACCTATGATTTGAAAGGTGCCCTGGTTGGCGTGCCAGGCTTCAAAGAGGTCTACCACGAGGATCTGGACCGCGAAAGCTGGGGCTTAATCAAGGCCGGGCGCGTTGACAGCTTTAAGGGTTTTGTGTTTGCGACTATGGACACTCAGGCCCCCGATCTCGACGACTACCTGGGCGAAGTCGGACGCATGGGTTTGAATATGTTGGCGCTGCATGGTGACAACAGAGCCGTGGGCGGCATCCTGAAGTACAACATTCCCTGCAACTGGAAGTTCGCGACCGACAACGTCTGGGACTTCTACCACGGCATCACGACCCACGCTTCGGCCTATATCGCCACCACCCCGATGAACTCGGCGATTAGAGATTCGAAGGGCCGCTACGTGGCGCGCAATCTTTCATTTCTAGCGCCCTACGGCCACGTGATGGCCGGTCCGGCGCAGAACCCGGAACGCAACCGCAACGAGAGTGCCGCACGGAACCGCGGCGCCAACGACCAGTGGCGAGACAAGGCGGAGACCAAGGCTGAGTTGGGGCGCATGGGTATGCAAGCGGGCGGTCATCCACATATCTTCCCCAACATGTGGATAACCGGAAACCAGGTGATTCTACGGCTGCCGAAGGGGCCGCGAAACACGGAGCACTGGTTCTTTACGCTGCTCGATGACGGGCTGACGGCGGACGAGAAGGATGGTCAGCGAAAGGGCGCACTGCATGGCTTTGGCCCGGCGGGATTTTGGGAGCAGGATGATGGCGAGAACTGGGGAGAGAGCACGAGCGCCATGCGTGGCGTGATCAGCAGCCGCTACCCACTGCACTACGGCATGAACGTCGGCCGCGGCGAGGTGATCGAAGAAGAGGACGCGCCACCCTACGTGGAGTCAGGCGTCGCCGAGCACGCGCAACTCTGGTACTACCGCAACTGGGCCAATTGGATGGCGGCCGATAGCTGGGATGCGTTGCATGCGGGCCAGCCGGTTGCGAACGGGGTAGTTTGAGCGGCCTTGGCTGGAGAAATTCCCGACCGCTTTTCAAATTGAACTGAGAAGAGCCTAGGCTACTGAAAATGGCTGGGCGACGGCCTCCGGGAATATGGAGACCAGGAATCCGTCTTCTCTCCGCGCTCTTGCTAATCTCTCTCGTTTTGGTGTTTTTTTCGGGGCCGGAAGGTCTGCGGATAGATGAACCCAAGAATGGGATACTCGTTGACCAGCCTTTTGTGACCGTCCGGGGGCTTTCTGAGCCTGGCGTGGCCATCATGCGGGATGTGGCGGTGAGAGTTGACCCGGTGGTTGCACAAGCGGACGAAAACGGCGTCTGGGAATGTTCTTGGTATCTAATGCCTGGCGAGAATACCGTTCGGCTCTACGCCGAGGGCAAGGAAAACCACAGGTGGATTTTGGTCTACTACACCGGAACCGAAGAGTGGGACGCCACGATTCTAATTTCCGGGTGCAGTACTTGAGGGATTCTGCTGCCCGGACAACCTTGGGATTTCTAGCGTCTTTCTAGCGGTTCTAAGAAAGGTCCAAACCCGTTCACCACGAAGAAAACCAGAAGGCCCGCTGCGGAAGCAGCGGGCCTTGACTGTTTTTTGGTGACTAGTCTAGTCGTCCTTTAGCCAGATTTCATTAAAGTAGTGGGGGTAGACAGTCGTGAGTTCGTGATTCTGGACCCGGCCCGAGAGCAGCCAATTGTAGCCCTCGGTCATGATTTGGTAGGAACTGGTCTTGCGCTCGATGCAGAGCATCTGGCACTCGGTGACCAGCCTGAGGTTTTCCTCGAAATCTATCGTCGATTCGGAGGTCTCGATCAGGTCATCGATCTCCGGGTCGCGGAGGGCGAACCGCCAGTAGACGTCGGACCAGCCGTCAGAGTGCTGATTGCGCAGCGCTTGGCCAGGTGTATCGGTGCCGGGTGATCCCTGGATCATCAGTTCCCAGTCGTTGTCGGTCCAGCGCTGGAAGAGCTGGGCGCCGCCGGTGACGTTGGTGATCGCGGTTTTGATGCCAGCGCGCAGGATTTGCTGCTGCCAGATCTGGGCTGACAAGTCGGTTGCCGAGCCGGGCGTGCTGGCCATGAGGTCGTATTCACGGTCAATGTCGAAGTCAGAAGCGGCGAGCAGCTTTTTGGCTTCGGTGGGGTCCTCGACATAGTGCTCTTTAATGTCATCCCAGTTGAGCTGGTAAGCCTCGAGGCCGGCGGGTAGGATGCCATTTGGCAGGGCCCCGATGCTATCGTGGCCGAGCTCAAGGATCTGCTCGCGGTTTGTCAGCCGCCAGAAGGCCTCCCGCACGCGGATGTCGGTCTCCCAGGGGAAGCCCTTGTAGGTGTTCATGTGCCAGAAGAAGTTGCGCAGGCCGGGCAACGAGAAGCCTCGCGCCTTGTCACCCATGTCTTCCGGTATGCCTTTTAGCTGGGTCGGTGTCGGCGAGATCCATTTGTCGAGCTGACCACTGCGGAAGGCGGCTTCACGGGCAGCACTGTCGGTGATGCCTATCGCTTCACGGGTGTCGATGTATGGCAGCCCGTCGGCGGCACCGCGGAACTTTGGGTTCTTGAAGTAGTTGTAGCGGACCGAGAGCTCGGCCTTGTCAAGGATGTAGGGGCCGCTTCCCACCTGGTGGGCAGTGTCGAGGTCGTCGTAGGTCTCGGGCGGAACGATTGCTTGGGCTACGCCGCTGCCCAGCATGTTGCTGCTGAAGAGATAGGCGTTGGGACGCTTGAGGTGGAGAATGGCCGTGGTCGCGTCAGCCGCCTCGGCACTCTCAAGGAATTCGTTAACGAATGTCTTATCAAAGGAGGTCGCGGTATCGCGGACATATTCCTGACTGGCAACGTAGTCCTCCGCGACCAGCGGCCGGCCGTTGACCGGAGCGATGTCGTGATGAGTTTGGCCGGGGATCAGTTTGAGAATTACTGTGAGCGGATCGGGTGTCTCGATGCTTTCCATGGCCTCGAGAACAAAGCGGCGCTTGTCGGTGCGGGAGGTCAGAGGGCGGTCGTAAACGTGCACTCCACCAAGGCTGACACCCTCACTCCAGTTGGAGAAGGGATTGAAGCTGGCAACGGCGGATATGGGGAACACAAAGTGTCCACCGGACTGAACCGGTCCGTCGCTGGGCGAGTAAACGCCCCCGGTCGACGGCGCAACTGATTCGATGGTCGCCGTCGGGTCGGGCGCCGTTGTCGCCGCAGGAGCGGAGGTCGAGCCACCGCCGGTGGGGGCCGCTTCGTCATTGCCGCAGCCGACCAAGGCCAATGCGGCAGCGCTAACCGAAAGGGCTACGCCCGAGCGCAAAATTCGGCGCCGTGCCACACGGTTGCTGGTGATCTTTTCCCAGTAGTTTCCAGCCATTGGACTCTCCTCTTCCGTCAGGAATTGACAGCTAATCCAGCGCCTGCCGGGCAATGTGGCAGAGCATGTCATAGTGGCGGGGAATGTCAAATGTCAACAGTAATTAATGAAAAATCGATAGCCTTTTATCATAGGTGATTGCATCAGTGAATAGGGCTGATCTCGTTCAGAAAGATGCCGTACACGACAATGATGAGAAGGCGGGGACGATACGGAGTCCCAATGCAGACGTACGGGTCGATCATCCCAGGCGGTCCAACCCTGGCTCGTCTCCTCCCAGAGGGAGCGCAGGAAGGCAGGGAGGAGCCACGACTATCACGTGAGGCGAAGGCGCGCCTCAGGGCTGTTGAGTGGCACAAGGATCACGGCGAGAAGGTGAGTCTGACGGCAAGACGCTTTGGACGCAGCCGCTCAACCCTTTACCAGTGGCTAGAGTGCTACCGGCTCCAGGGTCCGCGGGGTCTGCAAGACCGCAGCCATAGGCCACACCAGGTCCGCAAGCCGACTTGGAGCCTAGAGTTCGAAGCAGCGGTGCTACGCCTGCACCAAGACAATCCCGTCTGGGGCAAAGACAAGCTACAGCCGATCCTCAGACGCCAAGGGGTCACTATCTCGGTCTCGATGGTGGGCCGCATCCTCAGCCGGCTCAGACGCCAAGGCAAACTGGGGCCTGCGAGTCTGAAGGACCCTTGCATCGTCTCTCGGCCTCAGGTGCGGCCCTATGCCGTGCGTAAGCCCAAAGACTACGTCGTCAAGGCGCCGGGAGATCTGGTTCAGGTGGACAGCGCCGACGTGCGCTGGACCGGTATTACCCATGCCTACAAGCACTTCTCGGCGCGTGATATTGTCAGCCGCTGGGACGTCTTGGGTGTCTACGGCCGCGCTACCGCCGGCACGGCGCGCGACTTCCTCGATACGGTCATCGAGCGTATGCCGGGTCCGGTGAAGGCGATCCAGCTGGACGGTGGCTCTGAGTTCAGGGCCGAGTTTGAGGCCGCCTGTGAGCAGAAGGGGCTGCGGCTTTTTGTGCTGCCACCACGCTCCCCCAAGCTCAACGGCTGCGTGGAACGAGCCCAGCGCACCCACAAAGAGGAGCTTTACCAGTTGGTTGACCCACCCGACTCGCTCAGCCAACTGAGAACCCAGCTGCTCCAACAGGAGCAGCGTTACAACACTTACCGGCCCCATCAGGCCCTTGGCCATCTAACGCCGCAAGAGTGGCTGCTAGCATTCACCGAGAGGAGGTAAGTGTCCGGCATCTACTGGACGAGTACAAAGGGCTTGCGGCATGTAGCCGGCCAAGCTAAACTCTGGAACACGAAAGATCTCTTTTCCGACTCTTAACCGCTTGTGATTCACAGATATGATTGCTGCATCAAATACGTCTAGCTTAGACAATTGATCTTGAGAGAGTGGAGTCCGGCATGACAATCAGCTACACGAGCGCAGAAGCAACATTCTTGAATTTATGTTGCCAGCCGAGCCTCCAGGGCAACCCGGTGAAAGAAGGACGTGTTACATGGGGAATTGGCTCAGATAGTTGAGAGCACAAGCGCACCGACGAGGTCGAGAAAGGGGTCGGAGATGGTCATCAAGGGAATGAACTGGGTCGATGTCGAAAACGGTCTGATCGACCGCAATGTCTTCTTCGACCAAGAGCTCTACGAGCGAGAGCTTGAGCAGGTATTCGCCCGTTCCTGGCTCTTCGTCGGACACGAGTCTCAGATCCCTGAGGTTGGCGACTTTGTTACGACCACCATGGGTGAGGAGCCCGTGATTGTGACTCGGGCTCCCGATCAGACCATAAACGTTTTACTGAACTCCTGTCGGCACCGTGGTAACGCCGTGACGCGGGCCAACCTAGGGAATTGCACTTCTTTCATGTGTTCCTATCACGGATGGACCTACGACCTGAAGGGCGATCTTATCGCGGTCCCGGGCTTCAAGGAGCTGTACCACGAAGACGTGGACATGGCCAGCTGGGGGCTAATCGAGTGCCCTAAGGTTGAGTCATTTCATGGCCTCATATTCGCGAACTGGGACGCCAGTGCCCCGGGCCTCGTCGAGTACATGGGAGACTACGCTTGGTTCCTCGAAACGCGAGTCAATCCTCAAGGCCAAGGCTCCGAAGTCAACGCAGGCATCTACAAGTGGACAATGGACCACAACTGGAAGTTCGCCGCCGACAACTTTGTTGGTGATGGCTATCACGGTGCTATCAGCCACCAATCTGCGATTCTTGCCGGACATTCCACGGCGAACGGTCGAGCGACGGGCCAATCGCTTGATCGCGAAGCGGATCCTTTCGCCAGTTTTAAGAGACAGACGAACCCTGATACGTTCCGGTTGGCCACGAAATTCGGGCATGGTGCTGGGCTGTCACTTCGACCCACAGAAGCCCCGGCTTCGACAGCGGAAATGCCAGCCGAAATGACCGAGTATTACAGGCAGCGACACGAAGCCATGGAAGGTTCGCAAGGAAGCAACCGCGCCAGGCTTGGCGGCTTCAACTGCATGTTCCCCAACTTTTCCATTAACACCAGCGCCGACCAGATCCACGTCTGGCACCCGCGTGGACCACTATCCACGGAAAGCTGGATTTATGTCCTTGTGGACAAAGCCGCTCCGAAGGGAGTGAAGGATCATCTCGTGCAGAGCGCCGGCAGGCATTTTGGTCCTTCAGGAATGTTCGAGCAGGACGATTCCGACAACTGGCGGCTGAGCACCGCCGGCGCCAAGAGTGTCATTGGTCGCCGCCACCCGCTCAATTACTCTATGGGGCTAAAGCACAACGACTGGATGGAGCCCAAAGAAGACCTGCCGTTACGGCGTCAAGGTAGCCTAGGTGACACTAACCAGCTCAACTTCTACCGGCACTGGCAAGAAATGATGAACGGCAAGGGCTGGAACGAGCTCGCCAAGATGCCCTTTGAACGAGTCTAAAAGTGGGGGTTGAGAAATGACCATGACCTCGGTTCACAGCGACGAGATGTTGCGCGAGATCGAGCGTTTTCTGTACGACGAGGCAGCTACGCTCGACGAGCGGCGATTCCATGACTGGCTCGAGCTGCTGGCCGAAGACATTCACTACTGGGCGCCTCTAAAACGAACTGTACTAGCAAAGGACGTCGAGCAATACGAGGTGGGCTTGCCGGGTGAGCAAGCCTACTATGATGACGATTTGGACATGCTACGCCAGCGAGTTGCAAAGTTGGACACGGGTTATTCCTGGTCGGAGGACCCGCCGAGCCGCACCCGTCACATGGTCAACAACGTGCGAATCCTCGAAGTACGAGAAACGTCCCAGGGGCAGGAAGTGGATCTTGATGTCTACTTCTTCTGCTACCGCAGCCGGCTGGATAACGACATCGACATTTGGGTCGGCAATCGCCTCGACACGCTGCGGCGAGAAACTGAATCATGGAAAATCGCCAAACGCCACATCTTCTTGGACCAGGTCGTCCTCAACTCAAAGAACCTTTCCAACTTCCTCTGACGCTGGCGAATACGCCTGGCGTCCTAGTGAACGGACGGTTCGACTTTCAAGCACCACTCGGCGATGCGTGGGAGCTAAAACGCGCGTGGCCCCCCGCCGAACTCGTTATTGTTGACGACGCAGGCCATTCGACTAATTCGGGGCTTGCGCGAGAGCTGATTCGCGCCACCGACCAATTTGCTGTGCTCCGGTAGAGCGCGTCACATGGTGAATGAGGCGTTGGTCTCTCAACACGATGAGGACATGGTATTGAGCATATTTAGGAACCCTGATTCTCAGGAGGTGCGGGTCCTTCTCGCTGGGGCTGATCGTTTCGTCGAAAGGAACCAATTTGATCCGACGCCAAATGCGGAAGAAGCTCCAGGCTGAAAGGGCAGGAATTCTCAACTGGATGATAGCCGGTTGCCTGGAATGGCGGCGCAACGGCATGAGCGAGCCTGAGTCTGTTTCATCGGCAACGGCTGACTATCGCACCGAGAGCGACCCACTTTCGGGCTTCCTAACGGACACCTGCGTTCTCGGCCAGCAGTTCAGCGTCGCGGCGAACGCTGCCTACATAGCATACAAATCGTGGGCCGCGAGCCAGGGAATGGGCATCGACGAGACCATCTCATCGACCGCCTTCGGCAAGCTCATCGGCCAGCGCTTCGTGCGCCAGAAGCGCAACACGGCCAACTTCTACCTCGGTTTTGGTCTGCTCTCGGAGCACCAGCAAGTCATGCCGATGGCGGGTTTGGAACCAACTCCTGAATCTGAAGTGGAGGGTTTGCAGGAGGTACTAGTAGAAACCCAGCCTCCTAGTGATCGCAAAGTCTTTTCGCAAAACGATCCACAACCCTCCACACCATCCATGCAGACCGACGACGGGCCGCCGCTTGACCTTGATGAGTGAGTCCGACAATGCAAAGGTCCGCTATGGCGGCAAGTGGCGCGCGGCCCGCAAGGCTCACCTCGCCGAGCACCCAGAGTGTGTCACCTGCGGCGATCCCGCCAACGTCGTCGACCACGTCATCCCGATCGAGACCGACCCGTCGGCGGCATAACGTGGGAGAGAGGACTCGGGAGCACTGTCTCAGTGAGTTTCTCCGAGGCCAGGCAGGCCTCCTTGTACAGGACGACTGTCGATCTTCGGAGTCTGACTTCCTCCAGGACGGTTGATCTTTGCTTAGTAGAAGGTCGCGGGTGAGATCCCATGGCGACGGCACAGATCGCCCGTTGAAGCTCCTGCGTCTGTCTCTCGCAGCACCCCGATGATCTGCTCGTCCGTAAACCTGCTTCCACGCATGCGGTCCTCCTGCTTTCTCCGGAAGGACTCCAATTATCAATGGACCGGTTTTCGGGGAGCAGGTCATGCGGATGCTCCCCACCACCGGAAGGCGATGTGGCAGCAACCTAAGCCGTCAGCTAGTGAGATGGGCGCTAGGAGTCGGAGAAGCTCCCGGATTCTGCGTCGTGAGTAGACATTAGGGCACGTTAGCCGTCAAGTACGATGGGGTTTCGTTCACTACGATCAAGCCGACGCCGCCTCCTTAGAGCCCGGGACATTGCTGTCTTGAAGGCAGGAACCGTGTCATACGCCCATTGAGGGTATTGCTTGTTCCAAGTCCGCATGCGTTCTTCTGGCGTTCCGCTGATATGCCTAGGGAAGGTTCGAAGACAATCATCTCTGCTCACAGGAGAAGCCGGTTCCCTAACGTCTTGGTAGAAATCCGCTACATCAGCCTTCGTGACCCAATCGAAGTTGATATCCAGAGTCACTCGACGTGGGTTCATCGGCCCGCCTAACCCCACCGTTTCTGTAACCTTCACCGGCCAAATCAGAACCGGGATACCCGTAAGAACGTGACCTACCGCCTGGTACTGCTCGCACAGCGTTGCGTCGGCGATCTGTCTCCCGGCCAACGCCAGAGCCGCGAGCCGGCAAAGTGCGGGAATCATAACGCGTGCTACGGCTTCCTTCCCTGGGAAGGCGAGGATGACAGGCGTGGTGAATTGGGCGAGATCGCTCGGGAAGCCGAAGGTCGGCGAACTCTCCCCAGACTCATTCTCAGCCTGGGCACGTTCAACGATCCAGCGTTCCGCAGTGGCCAGATCTTTGAATGGTGGGTCGACAGCCCCAAACAGGAACAGACGACACTCCTGAACTATGCGCTCAACCTCGGGCAATTCGAATCGCTGGTCACTCCCGACCTCCGCCTTGCCGAACAAATTTCTCCTTCGCTGACCAGGCTCGCGAAGTGCCTTGCACAAAGCTGCAACCTCAGCATTCCCCCACGGAGGGTATGGCGCATGCTCTTCTTTCGCCTCATGCCAGCGGTCAGTGGAGACCTTGAAGCCGAGTCGAGCTTCAACCTTCTTCCGCAGCTCGGGTTCAGTTTCGATGTCAATGGCATTCATCTACACCCATCACCAAATGTGTAACTGAAATAATAGGCCAATCATGGCCAAACGGACCGAGAAACCGATCGAACCAAGCGAACGGCCACTTGCCATTCGTGAGGCGGCAGCGCAGCTTGGGGTGCATCCGAAGACCCTTCGACGCTGGGTTAGGCGAGGTCAGCTTTGCGCCCTGCGGCTCCCAAGCGGGCGCTTGCGATTCCGCAACTCTGATATCACCGCCGCCGTGAGTTCCGCATCTGATCGCCCTCCGGCGAATGGTGGGCCAGCCGCATGAAACCAGTTGATAAGAAGCGGCCACCAGAGCGAACATGTAACCGCGATGTGGCGGTTTCTGGTCCTCCACAGTCGCGCATCCTCCTGGAGCCTGAAGTCGAGCGCCTATGCCAGGAATGGGCAGCCGTCGCGAAGGCGGTGTTGATGCGGAGGGAGAGCGCCAAGTCATGATGAGAGCTGCTTGCCTTATTCGAGTATCAGATGCCAGCCAAGTCGATGGCTACTCTCTTGATGCCCAGCGGCGCGAGATTACTCGCTGGTGCGAGAGCCGCGACTACTCTGCCAAGTTCTTCGTCGAAGAGGGCGTCTCCGCCAAGACGGATAGGCTCGACAAGCGGCCTCAGTTGCAGTCCATCCTTGCTGCCGTCGAACGTCAGGAGTTCGATATCCTGGTAGTCCACACGCTAGACCGGTTCGCCAGAAATCAGGGCGTGCAGCGTCACGTCCTGGAGGCACTGGGCAAGAAACAGGTCGGCTTCGCGACGGTTGTGGGGGGGGGCATGAATTCACCACCTCCGCCGGGAGGATGATGATGAGCGTCATGGGGGCGGTGAACGAGTTCTTCTCCGATCAACTTGCCGAACATGTGGCCAAAGCAGTTCACGAACGCGCCGAGGTAGGCCTGCCTGCCGGGCCGATCCCGTTCGGCTACCGTCAGCTTGAGCCCGGCGGCGTCCCGGTGGCTGAATCTGCCTAAGCCGAGGTTATCCCCCACGCTTTCAGCCGGCGGGCTGATGGCGAGTCTTACGACTCCATCGCCAAATGGGTCAACGATCAAGGCTTCCTTACAAAGGGCGGCAATCGCTTCACTGCCCACGCCATGAAGGACATCTTCAACTGCCGCTTCTATGTCGGCATCGTCACCTACAGAGGCACGGAGTACCCGGGCCAGCATGAGTCAATCATCACGGAAGAGCTGTTCCGGGCGGTGCAGGACAGGCGTCACGGCCCGCCGGGACCAAGGAAGACATGTGGCGCCGCCGGAACGCTACAAGGCCTCATCGCCTGCGGCAACTGCGGCACTCCGGTTCAGTCTGACCGCAGTCGCCTGGGTGCGCCTATGTATCGCGAGCGTCATTCGTTGAACTGCTTCACGAACGGTCGCTCCGCCATGGCGGAGCCCTTCGACGAACAAATCGGAAACATCCTCCGCTCAGTCGAGCTGCCCTGCGAGTGGCGCAACCGTATGGCCCAACTTGCTGTGTCGGAGTACAGCGGTCCCAGCACCAACGACTTGCGCGCCAAGCGGAAGCGTCTTGGCCTCGTCTTCGTCGACGGCACTATTGGTCAGGCCGAGTACAAGCGGCAGAAGGCCGAAATCGATGCGCTAATCAAGGAAGCGGACTCCGTCGTGCCGCCCTCTATCGAGGACGCCGTGGAGTTATTTCAGCATATCGAATCTTTGTGGAAGGAGGCGACTCGAGAAGAACGCCGCAGGTTGCTCAGACCGTTGATCGAACGCGTCCACGTGGATATGGACCTGAAGCTTGTTGGTCCTATCACGCCCACACCGGCGTTCAGGGCTCTCTTGCAGTGTGCCGTGCGGAAGAGCGGCTCCGACATCGTCCTGGCATCCCAGGACGACATGGAGCGCCTCGGAGTTTGGAGTTGGTGGAGACGGGGGAGAATCGAACTCCCCGTCCAGATGAAGAACGTCGAGGATCTACTACAAGCTTATCTGGGCATTTAATCTCGCTTAGTCATGCGCCGCGCCAGCAGGCTTATGACCAGCACTACCGGTTATCTTAGGCGGCGCTTACCAGTGTTGGCGTCGCAGCACCCTGACATTGCGTCGCTGACTCCCCACCCATCAGGGCGAGATGAGGGTCAACGTCACCGCTAGTTAAGCGGCGAGGGCGAGTTCTTTTTCGCCAGTTAAAATTTGCCACCTGATTAACGAGATGATGGCACCTCGGCCTGCAATCCAGGTACGCCGTTCCCTGTCGAAACCTGTCGTCCCCGTGGATTTATTTTAACACCTCCGATGATGCTGCGCTTGTCCGTGTGGCGCTTGCCGGGAGGTAAAAAGCGCGGCCGGCGCTCCCCCGACACAAACTGAGCCAACCGCGCTGCTAAACTTGGCCCATGGGCGAGTTGGAAGTGTTTCTCATTACGACACCAGCAGAAATGGATGAAGCGCTGGCCGTTCGCCGAGCCGTATTCGTTCAGGAGCAAAACGTGCCGATCGAAATCGAAATCGACGAGCACGATGGCGACCCAAACCTCATCTCGACCGCCCTGCACGTGCTAGGCCGCAGCGGCGGCGTACCCGTGGCCACCGGACGTCTGCTGCTCGACTCTGCTTCCCACGCGGCCGAACAGAGCGAGAAGACCCCTCCAGGGGGCCTTCTCGCGGCCCATGTCGGCCGCGTGGCCGTGCTGGCGGACCACCGGCGTCACGGATGGGGCCGCACCGTGATGGAGGCCTTGCAGCTATTAGCCCGGCAACGCGGTTATTCCGGCATCTTGCTCTCGGCTCAGCTTCACGCCCTGCCCTTTTACGAGCGGCTGGGCTATGAGGCGCACGGCGATGTCTTCCTCGAGGCTGGCATCGAGCATCGCGAAATGAGCTTGGGACTAAGCCAAATGCCATAGCTTTTCAGCGGCACCGCGGCCTCAGGGTCACCAAGCGCTGATTCAACAAATTGAGAAAGTTAGCTTGGGATGCGCTCAAAATCCCGATTAATCGAGATCCAAGGCGAAATCGCCAACGTTTGATCTAGTAAAGCGACCTTCATAGCAGTATCATGCCGATTCATTAGAAGAGCGCGTGGGGGATGAATGGGTAGCTGGCAATGTTAAGCGTGTTCCATAGTCGGGGCCGGCTCAGCCTCGCCGTCGACGTGCTGTTTTTCTTCCTGTTTGCTCATCTGGTCATCACCGGCCAGCTGGTGCCGAGCTTGATAGCCGACCTGATTCATAACCCGTCGCCGATCGCGGTTGTCGTCGAACCAACCGAGCTGATCGAGGAAATTTCGCCGGCTTTGGATGACGTCCCAACCGACGACGTGGCCGATCCAGCTTAGAAGGCGCCACAAAACACAGGACACTTTGGTTTAGATTGACTTGAAACGAAGACGTTCCCGGGGCTGGCTGCTTTGGGCGCTTTGAAAACTAGGTTGCCGCTTCTATCACCCATGCCAACGCAGATCCACAAGCAACAAAGTGGCGTAGACAGGCCTATCGCCCGGCGCCTGAATCGGCTCAAGAACGCCGAACTGCTACAGCATTTGCCCTCTTTAACAAGAATCATCAGACTGTAGCCAACCATGTCAGGCCCAGATTTCTAAACATTGATTGCATCAGAATCCCCTGTAAGATTCGTCGCAGGCAAAAGTGACACAGACTGAAGAAAACGCCTCCCGCCAGCTAAACTTACGTGCCCTGCATGCTGGACTCGGGGCGCGCTTTGGCCCATTCTCGGGCTGGGAGATGCCGCTTTGGTACGCGGGAGCGGTTCAAGAGCACACGGCCGTGCGCGAATCCGCCGGCATCTTCGATATCTCCCACATGGGCAGATTGCGCATCGATGGTGCGGATTCCGCCGCTCTTTTGGCGTCATTGTTCACCAGAGATCCCGGGCTGCTGGAAACTGGCGCCAGCGTTTATGGCTTTGCTTGCAACGATGCCGGCGGCATTATCGATGACCTGCTCATCTACCGGCTCGACATAGAATCGTTTCTAGTTATCTGCAACGCGGACAACGCCGACACAATCCGGAATCTGATTCAGGATGCGCTGCCTGGCAGGGCCAGCAAGATCACGGATTTGCGGGAACAGGGGACCGTTCTGCTCGTCGTGCAGGGTCCGGAGGCTGTCTCCCTGGTGGCAAATGCCGTTGGACCAGCCGCGAAAGAAATCAGCCGCCGCCACTGCGCCAGATTAGTTGCCAACGAGCAAGACTACTTTCTGGCTCGAACCGGCTACACGGGCGAAGACGGATTCGAGATCATGACATCTATAGCCGCCGCCGCCGATTTGTTGGCAAACCTAGTCGAGGCCGGCGGCCAGCCCAGCGGCCTGGCCGCACGCGACAGCCTGCGACTTGAAGCAGCCCTTGCGCTGTATGGCCACGACATCGACGAATCCACCACACCCTGGCAGGCAGGACTTGGCTGGGCGGTGGATCTTGACCACGAATTTCGCGGGCGTGATGCTCTGCTCCAAAGCAAGGAAGCAACCGAGCTGCGACTCGCCTGCATCGTTGCGGAAGCGGCCGGTGTAATTCGTTCCGGTTTCAAAGTCCTTAGAGATGAGCAGCAGGTCGGCACGGTGACCAGCGGCGGCTTTTCGCCGATGCTAAACACCAGCATCGCGATGGCGTATCTGCCTCGTCCCTTGGCGAAAGCCGGCGTGAGCTTGCAGGTTGATCTGCGCGGCCGCGACCTCGCCTGTCATACCGTAAAGCGGCCCTTCTACGCCCATTCGCCAGATTCAAAAACGGACTGAAAGCGCCAAGGAGGCGATTTTGGCAAGCAACGGCAATCTAATTCCCGACGATCTGCGCTATACGACGGAGCACGAATGGCTGCGCCTGGAGGACGGCAACGCCAGGGTTGGCATTAGCGACTATGCCCAGGATCAATTGGGCGACATAGTCTACGTCGATCTGCCAAAGCTTGGAAGCCAGCTCTCGGCGATGAAGAAGCTCGGCGAGATCGAATCGGTCAAGGTTGCCTCTGAGCTGTTTTCACCGGTAACGGGCGAAGTGATCGAAATAAACGGCGAACTCGATACGGCCCCAGAGCTTGTAAACCAGGATCCGTACGGTGAAGGGTGGCTGGTCCTGGTCCGCCTGACCGACCCCGATGCGATCGACGACCTCTTGACCCCTGATGCCTACACGGATCTGGTGCGCACGGAGCGAGGCGGAAACTAGTGGCTCGCGCCTACATCCCGATGACCGAGGCTGACCGTGAGCAGATGCTCGGTACGATCGGCGCTGCCGGTATTGATGAGCTGTTCGAAGACATCCCAGCCGCCGCCTTAATCGACGGGGTACCCGCGCTCCCGCCGGCCTTGTCCGAGCTCGATCTGATGACGGAGATGCAGGCGATCGCCGCGATGAACCGTTCTGGTGAGCAGGCCGCCTTTTTTCGTGGTGGCGGTGTCTACCGCCGCTTCATTCCCGCCGTCGTCGGTGAAATTATCCGCCGTGGCGAGTTCTTGACCTCGTACACGCCCTACCAGGCGGAAGCCTCTCAGGGCACACTCCAGGCAGCATTTGAGTTTCAATCGATGATCTGTGCCCTCACCGGCATGGAAGTCGCCAACGCTGGTATGTACGACGGCGCCAGTGCCCTGGCGGAAGCCTGCTTGATGGCTTGCCGAACCACCGGCCGCGGACGCCTGGCGCTGGCCGACACGATCAATCCTCGCTACTTGAAGGTGATCGAAACCTACGCGAGGCCGCAGGGCATCGGCCTCGACCAGTTTCCATCCGGCATCACCCAGCTTAGCGACGAGCATGCCTGCCTGGTTCTTCAGACACCCGACTACTACGGCCGCATCGCCCTGACTGACGAGGGTCCGGCGGAAATGTGCCGCGAAGCCGGCGCCCTCCTGGTCGTCAGCGCCGACCCGATGAGCTTGGCGCTGTACCGGTCACCCGGCGAGCTCGGCGCCGACATCGTCGTCGGAGATGGCCAATCGCTTGGCCTCTCGATGAGCTTTGGTGGACCATATGTCGGCCTCTTTGCCGCCAAGCAGGACTACGTGCGCTTGATGCCGGGCCGCATCGTCGGAGAAACCGCAGACGTCGATGGCAAACGAGCCTTCGTGCTTACCTTGCAGGCCCGCGAACAACACATTCGCCGGGAGCGTGCTTCATCGAATATCTGCACCAGTGAGCAGCTGCTGGCCCTGGCGGTAACCGTCTATCTGGCCTGTCTGGGCAAGAGCGGCCTTCGCCAGGTGGCTCGGCTCTGCTACGACAAGGCTCATTACACAGCAAATCAGGTGACGGCCTTAGAAGGTTGGAGCCTCGTCCATCCTGAAGCCGAATTTTTCCAAGAGTTCGCCGTGCGATGCCCGCTCCCTGTGACCCAGGTCAACAGGGCGCTACGCGATCGGGGGGTTGTGGGCGGCATCGACGTTTCCAGCGCCGAGGAGAGCAGGATGGTGGTGAGCGTTGGCGAAACCAACAGCCGTGAGGAAATCGATCTTCTGGTCGAGTCGCTGGCCGCGATCGGTGGCGCCGCGTGAATGGTGGTATCGATAGCCAACAACTCCTGATCGAGGCATCCCGGCCCGGCCGGGTGGGCTGCGATCTGCCTGAGTCCGACGTACCTCCTGCTCCGCTACCGGATCAAGCCCTGCTGAGACAAGACTTGGAGTTGCCGGAGTTGTCACAGCTGGAGGTGATGCGTCATTTCACTCGTCTCTCGCAGCTAAATTACTCGATAGATACGACCTTCTTCCCGCTTGGCTCCTGCACTATGAAGTACAACCCGCGGGTGCACGAGGAAATCGCTCGAATGCCCGGCTTTGCTGACTTGCATCCGCTAGCCGACGACGCCGATGCCCAGGGTGCCTTAGGGCTGATGTCTGAGCTGCAGGACTGGCTGGCCGCTATCGTCGGCATGAGTGCCACTAGCCTAACCCCAGCGGCCGGGGCACAGGGGGAGCTGGCCGGGATTCTGATCAGTCGCGCCTATCACGAATCTGGCGGCGAGGGTGATACGCGCAAGAGGATAGTGATCCCTGATTCCGCACATGGCACTAACCCGGCAACCGCCGCTATGGCCGGCTACACGGTCTCCGAAGTCCCTTCGGACGGCCTTGGCAACATTGACGTCAGCCAACTAGCTTCGCATCTCGGCCCGGATGTCGCCGCGTTCATGCTGACATTGCCGAGCACGCTAGGAATGTTCGAAAGCCAGATCGAGGAAATCGTCCGTCAGGTCCACGACTGTGGGGCCTTACTTTACATGGACGGCGCCAACCTCAACGCACTGGTGGGCCGGGCAGCGCCGGGTGAGCTCGGAGTTGACATAATGCATTTCAACCTGCACAAGACGTTCAGCACGCCGCACGGCGGTGGCGGACCCGGAGCCGGCCCAATCGCGGTCAGGGAAGGCTTGGCAAACTTCCTGCCGGGGCCGGTCGTTACGCGTTCAGAGGATGGCGCCTTCCAGACCAGCGACCCGCCAAACAGCATCGGCCGGCTTTCCGGTGCCTACGGCAACTTCGGTGTCGCCTTGCGGGCGTACGCCTATATCCGTACTCTCGGCTCTGACGGCCTGCGCGAGGTGAGCGAGGCGGCAATTATCAACGCAAACTACCTGTTGGCGCGGCTACGGGATGCTTATGACGTTCCATTCGACCGCACATGCCTGCACGAAGCTCTGCTAACCGGCAAGAAACAGCGGCAAAACGACGTGCGGACCCTGGATATCGCTAAACGGTTGCTGGATTACGGCTACTACGCTCCGACCGTCTATTTCCCGCTGGTCGTCGACGAGGCGATGCTAATCGAGCCAACTGAAAGCGAGTCTAAGGAAGCAATCGACGCATTTTGCGATGCGATGCTGGAAATTGCTCGAGAAGCTGAGACCGAGCCGGATCTCGTGACTTCAGCGCCTCATGTAACACCGGTCCGGCGTCTCGACGAAGCTAAGGCGGCCCGAAAACCAATCCTGCATTGGTAGACAGAGGCCTAATATCAATTCAGAGGGATGAGGCCAGAAAGTTTGTTCCTGGGGGCTAGGCCTCGCGCCGCGGCGCGTAGCTCAGCGGTGCTTCCATCTTAGAGTTCGCGCTCGCTTCCTCCAGCTCTCCAATAGCCGAGATTCCGTCGCGATTGACGACCATGAACGGCTCCGCGTGGCGCGAGCCATCGGGGAGCCAAACGGCGGCTCTGGTCACGATAAAAAAGCGCTCGAGGGCATGGACATCCAATCTCTTCGCCATCAACACGGTAGCACTCAGCGATCCTTCGACGTAAAACGGCGGCAGCAGCAGGCCAACGGACAGTGGAACTCCGGCGATGGAGTCGATTCCGCTCCGAAAATGGGCGCGATGACGAATCTGATCCTGCGTCTCACGGGGCACCGCGATTAAGATCTCCGACTTCTTCAACGAGAAGTTTTCCAACGTTCGCGTGTCGCCGCCAGCGGCCAACCGCACGTTCCCGGCACGTAGTTCCAGCAATTCATCGCTATTCGAGAGTACATCCACCAGGCGTCGGCCCACTTCTACTTGGACTCTTGGCATAATGCCGAAGACTTGGGCGTTGGCGAAGTAGAAATCGACGAGCAGATTTTCGATTGCTGGTTCATTCATATTGCTAAATAAAGTTTCGGCAAATCAGACCCATCTCTCCACCCACAAGCCGACAGATTGAGTGCCGGTATCGAGCTTTTGGAGCTTGCAAGCCTGCTGGAGGGCTAGAGCGGCTTGCGGCCGGCGAAGCCAGTGTCCAAATCGTGCCAAAAAGCGATTTTCGTCTCCCCCAGGCGCCAACAGAGGTAAACGATTCGGCCATTTCGGTCGGAGGGGAAGTCGAGCAAGCCATCGTCAATGCTCTTAAGTTCTGCTCCCGTAGTTTCGAGCTCACTAAGCAGACGGTCTAGCTCTCTGGCCGCCTCCTGAGTGAGTCGGCGCGAGTCGGCGATATCTTCTCCCACGTGACCGTTACCGGCATTCGCGATCATCAGTCGCTCAAGCCCATCGCTGAGCTCCTCTAGTTCGGCTTTGGCAGTTTGGATTTCGCCAAGCAAAAGAGCAGCATCAGGCAGCACGGCGTTGGCGTCCTCAAGCCTGAAAAGACGGTCCGACATCGGTTTCCTATTGCTTGATGTCGATCACGATCCGTGGCGGATCGGCAAGCTTCACCACCGTGAATTGTCGAGCGCTAATGACGCTCACCGCCCAGCTCACTTGCCCCTCGAAGTCACAGATCTGGCGAGATCGCAGGATAACGAACCCTGGTCCGTCCACTTCAGTCGCATCAATGGTCAGCTCTCCAGCCTCGTTATGCGCCTGCGCCATGATAAAGGTCACAGCCAAGATGGAGCCGCCATTCAGGTTTACGGGAAGGCCCGAGCCACAGCGGACAACAGAAGGGCCATAACGGATCTCGCCTGGCGGCAGACTATCTTCGAATTCAAAAACAATTCGGTCCCAACCGCCCAACTCCGGGTGTGCACCGACCCTGACGTCGGTCAGAATCGAAGTGCCGGTTGGAGGCGCAGGAACCGGTGCCACGGTCACTGGATTCGTGCTGCCGGGTGGGTGAGCCCGAGGCGTATTCGCTGGCTCCGGAGGGTTCGTCGTAGTTGCCTCGGGTGCCGGAGCCGTTGCCGTGGCCGCGACTGAGGGATTTGCCGGTGCCGTAGAGACCGGCGTATCGCTGGCAGGCGCAGCTCCGTCATCAGAGCAGGCAAGAGCAATAACCATAATTAGGGACAGCGGCGGTACAAGGCGGCTCAGCTTCATAGAGCTCGTTTAGCGTTTTGGTTGGCCAAGCGATGCCTGTGATTAGACCAGGGGATCAGTCGGCGCCCGTGAAAATCCAGTCGCGAATTTTGAGCGCCGGTACCCGGCAGGCGCCGCCGGTTTCCATAGCCTCCAAGATTGAATCGGGATTGTGGATCGGCGCTTGACGCGGAAGAAGTTTACATAATTACCGAGATGATTGGCGCAGTGCCCGTTCCATTTCGCGGTCTGCATCTCGCTTGGCGATAACCTGACGTTTGTCGTACTGGTGACGGCCGCGGGCGACGCCGAGCTCGATTTTCGCCTTAGCATCCTTGAGATACATACGCAGCGGGATTAGCGTCAATCCTTTTTGGTCAACTTCAGCTGTGATCTGGCGGATTTGCGCCTTGTGCAACAGCAGGCGACGCGGCCGGCGTGGCTCGTGGCCAAATTGGGCGGCGGGCTCGTACGGTGCGATGTGCGCTCCTTGAAGCCAAATTTCGCCACGTTCCGGACGAGCATAAGCTTCCTGCAGGGTGGCTTTGCCGGCGCGGACAGACTTGATTTCGCTGCCGGTAAGAGCAATTCCTGCCTCAAATCTCTCCAGGATTTGATAATCATGCAGGGCGCGGCGGTTGACGGCGACATCCCTTACTCTGGCGCCATTTGTGCTCGCCTTGGCTAACTTGGGCATACTTACTCGAGGCTACCGGCCGGATTGCTTAGGGTGCCAGTACTTGGCCCTGAAGTACCTCAATCGCTCTGAAGAGCTGCACGTCCAGGCGCAGGTCAATATCTTCATCCGTAGGTAGCACTTCAATGTCGGGCCGGATACCGACCTTGTCAATCAGAATACCGCTGGGGGTCAACCACTGCGCAATCGTCACGAAGAGTGCGCCACCGTCGCTGAGCTCGCGCGGCGAGTTTACCGTCCCCTTGCCAAAAGTGGTCTCGCCTATCAGAATCGCCCGGCCATTTTCCTGCAAGGCAGCAGCAAGGATCTCTGAAGCAGAAGCGCTAAATCTGTCTGTGAGAATCACTATCGGAACGCCAGGCGCTGCCTGGCCTTGGCGGGCAACAAACGCCGTCTCCTCGCCGTCGCTCTCTCGTTGGATAACGATGGTGCCAGTATCGAGAAATAGATCGGCAGAGCTGATCGTTGCCGAAAGGCTGCCGCCAAGGTTGCGGCGAACATCCAATATGATGCCCCTCGCGCCCTCGCTCACAACCTCCCTAACCGCCGCATCCAGCTCCTGCGCCGTCTTCGGCGTAAATTCTCGAATCTGGATGTAGCCAATGTCGTCAACGACTTCGTCTTGAGCGTCGTGCAAGGCTCCGCCGGGCGGGACGGTCACCACGCTTTCGATTTCGACCCGATCCCGTGTAATCGGGAAGTCTTCCTCCGAATCGTCCGCGTGCCGAATCGTGATCACGACCTCAGTCCCACGCTCACCACGAATCGTCAGGACCGTTCTCTCCAGGCTCCAGCCGGCCGTCGACTCGCCGTCAACAGCGATGATGACATCCCCGGACACCAGTCCGGCTCTTTCCGCCGGCGTTCCTTTAATCGGAGCGACGATAACAATCTCACCATCTTGAGCCGAGATTGTGGCTCCTATGCCATCGAATCCACCCGAGAGCACCGGGGTTGTGCTAACGCGATAGGTTTCCGGATCGATGTAATAAGTGCCAGAATCGTTAAGAACGCCGAGGAAACCATCGATTGCCGCTTCATAAAGGGTCCGATCGTCAAGGTTCTCCTGCTTTGCATAATCATTATGGAGAATCTCAAGGATTTCGTTGAGGACGTTGAAATCGTAGTCGCTGACTCGTTCGACAACCACTGATTTGTCGTCTGGCGCCGTCTCACGGCCAACGAAAAAGGTCAGGACAGGCGCCGCGAGAAGCAGGACGGCCGCGCCGGCGAAAACAGCTTTTGTCAGCCAGGACTTGCCCGGCTTACTCGATGCGTCCTCCAACATCCAACCCCCTCTGTCTGTAAAAGTCTAGCATGGGCCCATCCGAGCCGCTACGCGTCCTGGGCTAGCCACCCGCACGTCGATAGCCGAAGCGCCTCGAGTGTCATTACATAACATATATAGTGCGAAGTTATTATTTGCTCGTTTTTCCGGCTTTTCTTACGTTGAACACGAATTCACTGGCTCCTTTAGCGAATTCGCCCGACCGCTTAACCGGGTTACCAACACCGAATCACGGACCCCGTGGGCATCTTTCTGATTGATCTAACTCAGTCGTGAAGTCGAGCCTGAATTCATTTGCGTCTTCCGACAGTTGGAGCACGACTTCATTGGTTGATTTCAGCGAATTCCCCGTCCGCAGTGCGGGACAAGGCAAGTTTGCGCTTAGGACCGCCAGGATGAGTCAAAGAAGATGAATGGAGGCTAACCAAAGCCGTAAAACCACAACTAAGTAGAATATAATAATGCAAGCGCTTATATCGCAAGCCCCCCTAAATGTAAATTTTCCCCTCCAGGAACAGTGTGGCGTGGCCAGCGATCGAGACGCGTTCTCCAAGGTCTTCGCACCTGAGCTCACCGCCGCGTCGGGATAACTGATGCGCCACGAGTTCCTTCCTTCTCAAACGTCGAGACCAGTAAGGCGTCAGCGTGCAGTGAGCTGAACCGGTGACCGGATCCTCGGGAATCCCCTTTGCCGGGGCAAAAAATCGTGAGCAGAAGTCTACCCCTTGAGCTTCGCCGGGAGCGGTCGCCATCACCGCAAACGTATCCAGTCGCTTGACCGCGTCCATGTCGGGCTCGAGGCCGATAACGTCCTCGGCCGTATCGTAAACAGTCATTATGTCTCGTGATTGCCAGACTTCCAGCGGCTTCTTGCCCAACGCGGAACCGACAGCCTCAATCACAACGCCGTCTGTAACTCGCGTAGGAGGCATTGCTGGGAAATTCAGCGCCAGCAAATCACCCGTCCGATCGACAAAGAGAGGACCGGAGAGCGTGAGGAATTCAACTCTCCGTTCGTCCGGCCACAAGCTGTCCAAGATCAAATGGGCCGTGGCCAGAGTCGCATGACCGCATAGATCAACCTCGACAGCCGGCGTGAACCAGCGCAAGCGCCAAGCGTCACCCTCAGCGACGAAAAAAGCAGTCTCGGACAAATTGTTCTCTGCGGCTATCGACTGCAGTACCTCATCGGGCAACCATTCATCCAACGGAACCACCGCAGCCGGGTTGCCGGCAAATACCGATTTCGTAAAAGCATCGATCTGAAAAACCGCTAGTTGCATTACCACCTCACCCTTGGTCTTCGCAGCATATCGCAGACTTCCAGCGGGATACCACGGTCCCAACCGGCAATGCCATTAGACTTAGTTTTGTGAGTCGCGATCGTGCCAACGAATTGCTGCGCCAAGCCCATGACCTGCACGCCGCGGGTGACACTGAGTCAGCCCTCAAGGCGGCCCGGCAAGCGATCGAGGAGTCAAGCGATCTCATCGAAGCCTGGAGTTACCTCGGCACGACTCTGATCACGCGCCGGCTCGAATTCGCTGACGGCCTCAAAGCTCTCGAGCAAGCTTTGGAGCTGGAACCCGAAGACCCCGGCACAAACTACAGCCTCGGCTGGTGCTATGAGTTCGTCGCCTACCGCCTGGAGAAGCAGGCACATCCTCCCTACCGGGATCCAGTCGGCTTATACAGCCTGGCGGCGGAGCGCCTGCAACGATGCATCGAATTGGATCCGGACACCGGCCTCAAGGCTGACGCCCAGGACCTTCTGGACGCGATCGAAACCCGTATCGGACTCGATTAGATCATCCGGCAGCTTGGCCACATACTTCCTCAACTGAAGCCTAGGCTTAGCTGACAAGAACCCGCCAGGTGGTCGATTCCTAGCTATCCGGGAATGAAACCAGCGAGGTGGTGCTCTGAATACCGTCAATGGTTCGAATCTGCGAACTGAGGATCGGCGGCACATCCACAAGGCCAGGAACCGAGAGCTCCAGCACGATGTCGTAAGGTCCCATGACTTCGTGAATTTCCACAACGCCCTCGACCTGAGAGAGGACATCGAAGACTCGCTTGGTCGCCCCCGGATCTGTCACTACCAGAATGTATGCTTTAATCGCCATTGGGGCACTGCTCCTCTCAAAAGAACCTCGTCGGTCTAAGGATTTTATAGCCTGCGGAACTTGTAGTCACCCGTCGTAGGACCTGAAACGGAGCCATGTATCTGACCTGGATAGTTACTGGGCCCGATGGCCCTCTGGGTCTCTTCTCGGCCAGAATTGAACCCGGCCGCATGTAGCACGATCGGGCTCATGGCCCCAGGCACGTGGCTGTGCTTTGTAGTACAATTGATTGCGCAAATTAACCGCAGCCGGCCGCGGGTTTGTGCCCGCCGCCAGGACATAAGAGGACCCTTGGCAGAGCAGACGAACATTGTTAGAGGGACCTTTGAGACCGACCCGATAAGCGCATTAGGCTTACCAGCCCCTGTTTCCATTGGCACCAAATCAAACGTGGAGACCGCGCTAAAGGCTGTACAGAGCCAGGGTCAAGGTTACGTTTTAGTAGTCGAGGAAGGGATGCCTCGTGGGCTCATGAGCGAGCGCGAGGTTTTGATGCGAATCGTCGCCCGTGACGTGAAGTACGACAGCAGCGTCATGGACTTCGTTTCGACGATCCCAGTGGTCCTGACGGAATCGGAGACCATTGCCCACGCGGTCAAGACGATGGTTTCGGAAGGTATCGACAACATTCCAATCGTTGATGCCGCCGGACAAGCTACAGCCGTTCTAAGAACCCTGGATGTGATTCACTTCCTGGCCGAGGCCTTCCCGGAGGAGCTCCTCAACCTGCCGCCGGAACCTCACCAGACAATGCCAAAACCGGAGGGTGGATAAGTGACAACACTGACAGAAGACGAGGCACAACCAGATGTTACCGAGCTAGATCGTGTAACCATCCGCTTTGCCGGCGATTCCGGTGACGGCATGCAGCTTACTGGCACTCAATTCTCGCGAACTTCTGCCGTCTTCGGTAACGACATCAGCTCGGTGCCCGACATTCCAGCTGAAATCCGCGCCCCTCAAGGTTCACTCCCCGGCGTAAGCGCCTTCCAAGTTAGCTTCTCTAGCTTCGATATCTACACCCCGGGCGATGTCCCAGACGTACTGGTGATAATGAACCCCGCAGCCCTCAAGGTACACATCCCTGAACTGCCGCGCGGTGGGATCGTGGTAATAAACACCGACGAGTTTACCGAAACCAACCTCAAAAAGGCGGGTTACACTTCAAATCCACTAGAGGACAACTCTCTTAGTGCCTATCGCTCTTTTGAAGTGCCAATCGGCACGCTCAACAGCCGGGCGCTAGCCGACATGGACCTTTCCGCGCAGGAAATAGACCGCTCCAAGAACATGTTCGCCTTGGGTCTGATGTTCTGGATGTACAGCCGCCCATTGGACACAACTGCCAGGTACATTGATGATCGATTCGGCAAGCGCAATCCAAAAATCGCCGAAGCCAACCTGAAGACTCTGAAGGCGGGATACAACTACGGCGAAACCAATGAAATGTTTGCTCAGCACTACCACGTGCCCAAAGCCAAACTGAACCCCGGGGTCTACCGCAACATCACCGGCAATGAATCAACCGCCTTGGGCTTTCTTACGGCGAGCAAGCTAGCAGACCGTCCTTTGTTCTATGGCAGCTATCCGATCACGCCGGCCAGCGATGTCCTTCACGAGTTAGCGACTTTCAAGCACTTTGGAGTCCGGACATTCCAGGCCGAGGACGAAATCGCCGCCATCGGCTCGGCGATCGGCGCGGCTTTCGGCGGCAGCCTGGGCATGACCGGTACTAGCGGCCCCGGCATCGCGCTCAAAAGTGAAGCCATCGGCTTGGCCGTAATGGTTGAGCTACCGCTGGTCATCATCGACGTACAGCGATCAGGGCCCAGCACTGGAATCCCGACGAAGACCGAGCAGGGCGACCTCCTGCAAAGCATGTTTGGGCGCAATAGCGTCGCACCGGTAGCAATCGTTGCCCCTTCCACGTCATCGGACTGCTTCGATATGGCAATTGAAGCGTGGCGCTTGGCGATCAAATATCGAACCCCGGTCATTTTTCTGTCGGACCTGTACCTCGGTGTCGGCTCTGAGCCGTGGCTGATTCCCGACTTTGACAGCATGGAAAAGATCGATGTCAACCTGGCTTCCGATCCCGAAACATTCCAGGCCTACGAGAGGGACCCTGAGACGCTGGCACGCCCCTGGGCCGTTCCCGGCACGCCTGGCCTAGAGCACCGCATCGGTGGCCTTGAGAAGGCAAATATCACCGGCGCCGTCAACTATGAGGCGGAGAACCACGACCTAATGACCCGGCTTCGGTTCGAGAAAATCGAGCGCATCGCCGATGATATTCCCGAGCTCGAAGCATACGGCGACGAGGAAGGTGGCGACCTTCTGGTTCTCGGCTGGGGAAGCACCTACGGCGTTATTCGAACCGCCGTCCAGAGGGCTCGGGCCCAAGGCAAGAGTGTTTCGCAAGCGCACTTGAAACATCTCAATCCCTTTCCCAAGAACACTGGTGATTTGCTGCGGCGCTACAAGAAGGTGCTGATCCCGGAAAACAACCTTGGTCAGCTAAGCCTGCTGATCCGCGGTGAGTTCCTTGTCGATGCACAAGGCCTCAACCGCGTCACCGGAAGGCCTTTCACAATAGCCGAAATTGAAGCAAAGATTTACGAACTCGTCGACTAAGTAAACCTAGGGAGCAAGGCTATGGTTACGACAGATAAGAGTGGTGACGCAATCCAGTCCCTGACCCGGAAGGACTTCGCCTCCGACCAGGAGGTTCGCTGGTGCCCGGGTTGCGGGGATTATTCCATTCTGTCCCAAACTCAGCGAGTGATGCCGGATCTTGGCGTGCCAAAGGAGAATATCGTTTTCATCTCCGGAATTGGCTGCTCCAGCAGGCTCCCCTACTACATGAACACTTACGGTTTTCATAGCATTCACGGTCGCGCTCCCACCATCGCTACCGGGCTCAAGGCCACCCGGCCGGAGCTAAGCGTTTGGGTCATTACAGGTGATGGCGATGCACTCAGCATCGGCGGCAACCACATCCTTCACACCCTGCGCCGCAACGTTGATCTGCAAATCGTGCTGCATAACAACGAAATCTATGGGCTGACCAAGGGACAGTACTCGCCCACCTCGCCGCTCTCCAAGGTCACCAAGTCCTCCCCTCTGGGCGCTATCGATTGGCCGCTGCGGCCCCTCGCCGTGGCTCTAGGCGCCGAAGGAACCTTCGTCGCCCGATCCTTAGACACTGACCCCCGCCATTTGGTCGAGATGCTGACGCGGACGCACGAGCACCGTGGAGCTTCGTTCCTGGAGATTTACCAAAACTGCAACATCTACAATGACGGCGCTTTCGAGGATTTCACCGCCCGTGAGGTACGGGCGGATCGCATGCTCTTCCTTCACCATGGCGAACCAATGATCTTCGGCAAGAACGAGGATCAAGGCATTCGACTCAACGGTCTAAAGCCCGAGGTCGTCCAGCTTGGTGAAAATGGTGTCACCGAAAAGGACATTCTGGTCCACGATGAAACCGAAGAAGATCCTACTGTTGCCTTCATGCTCAGCCGCATGGATTATCCCGAATACCCGGTGCCAGTGGGCGTTATTCGCGCCGTGAAACGTCCGACCTATGACGAAATGCTGGAAGACCAGATCCAAGGCGCCATCGCCAAGCAAGGCGAAGGAGACCTTGACGCTCTGTTTCGCGCAGGAGACATCTGGACCGTCGAGTAAGCAGACCACAATAGCTGTCTAACTTCGCGGCTCCCCTAACCCAACTCCCAGCTAAGGAGTATGTTGATGATCTGCCCCTCCTGTCAGACCGAAAATATCGAGGGCACCGACGAATGCTCGAGCTGCGGTAAGCCCCTGTATGGGCTGGATTTAGCGAGCGGGTCGAGTGGGAACGGCGACCTTGGTTTTATCAACCAGCCGATTTCGAATCTTGCAAAGCAGCCCTTTGGAAATGTCGGCGGGTCAGACCCAGTCAGCCTTGCAATCCGCCAGATGCAAGATCGGGGATCGACATTCGTGCTCGTCGCAGACGAGGGAGCCGTGGTTGGCATCCTTACCAGCAGCGACATCTTGCACAAGGTGGCAGGTCCGAACGAAGACCTCAACGCAGTCACCTGCCGAGATGTCATGACCCCAGAACCGACTATCCTCCAGGATGACGATAGCATCGCCCTTGCCCTCAACATTATGGCCGGTGGTGATTTCCGCCACATCCCTATCCTCGACAACGGCCTCGCGGTAGGAGTGATCGACGTAACGGACGTCTTCAGCCACATTTCGCCCAACTTGGCCTAACGCACAGTTTAGAAGCCCTTTCGCGGGCTGTTACCATCTCACTATGCCAACTCCAGTACCTAACGCCGCCGTCGCTGAATTACGGCGTGCTACCACGCCCGCCCGTGTGCTCGACGCGCCCGAAGACGTAATGGTTTTCCAATACGACGCGACCATCGAGCGCGGACTGCCTTCAACTGTGGTTCTGCCCGACAGCGCCGATGAGGTAGCTGCGATCCTAAGAATAGCCAAGAAGTACAACTTGCCGGTTATTCCCAGAGGGGCCGGCACCGGCCTCAGCGGCGGCGCCGTAGCCGCGGCCGGCGGAATCCTCGTGGTGATGACCCGCATGAATCGGATTCTCGAGGTCGATACCGAGAATCGGACGGCCCTGGTTGAATCCGGCGTCGTCAACCTTGATTTGAGCGCAGCCGTAGCAGCCGATGGCCTTTACTACGCCCCGGACCCGTCTAGTCAGCGCGCCTGCACGATCGGTGGCAACGTGGCCGAGAATGCCGGCGGCCCCCATTGCCTTGCCTACGGAACCACAACCAACCATGTCCTCGGTCTCGAACTGGTCCTCGCTGACGGCCGAATCACTTGGACCGGTGGCGCGGCGAGCGACCTGCCGGGATATGACCTGGCCGGTGCTGTGGTCGGCTCGGAAGGCACACTCTGCGTAGTCACCAAAGCCCTGGTTCGCTTGTCCGTCCTGCCGGAATCAACTCGGACCCTGCTGGCAATCTTCGATTCTATCGAATCAGCTTCAAACGCGGTGTCAGCGATATTTGCCGGCGGGCTCCTCCCCGCCGCTATCGAGATGATGGATAACGCCATAATCCAGGCGGTCGAACCAGCTTTCAACGTCGGCTACCCACTCGACGCCGGCGCCGTACTCCTGATCGACGTTGACGGCCTCGAGGAGGCAACACTCGAGGATTCCACGCACGCCAAAGTCTTATGTTTAGAAGACGGAGCCAGAGAAGTGCATGAGGCTATTGACCTGGCTGACCGAGAGCGCCTCTGGGCTGGCCGCAAAGGAGCTATCAGCGCTATCGGCCGCATAGTGCCCAATTACTACGTGCTCGATGGCGTGGTGCCCAGGACAAAGCTGCCAGAGGTGATGCTGCGCGTCGCGGAAGTCAGCGAATCAAGCGGGATGCCGATCGCCAACGTCTTTCACGCCGGCGATGGCAACCTCCACCCCAACATCCTGTTTGATGAACGCGTTCCCGGAGCCGCCGAAGCCGTCCTCGCTGCCGGAGAACAAATAATGCGCATTTGTGTGGAGGCCGGCGGTTCCATTACCGGTGAGCATGGTGTGGGCCTTGAGAAGCGCACCTACATGCCGTGGATCTTCTCGGATGCCGACATGCAGGCTATGTCCCAGCTCAAAGCCGCGTTTGGTGCTGACGATAATTTCAATCCCTGCAAGCTCTTTCCGACCTCCAAAGGCTGCGGCGAAATTCATTCCACGCCATTGCAAGCTTTCGGTTCCGACGCGGCGATCTGATGGCACTAGGCGTCGCTGACGCAATCGAGAGCTCCCTGGGGGAGCATTTGCCCGCCGGCTCGATCTCCCGAGACACTGCAGCGTACAGAGTTGATGGCATCACACCCGAGCTCGTCGTTTCACCCGCCTCTACCACCCAGGTCGCCGCCGTTGTCCGTTGCGCCAGCGAAAATCAGGCCGCGATTATCCCATGGGGCGCCGGCCGCCACATGGGGCTCGGCGCTCCACCTGAACGCTACGTGGTTGGCCTCGATGCCAGAAAGCTGAATAAGATAGTCGAACATGAGCCGGCAGATCTGACGCTAACAGCGGAAGCTGGCGTCCTCGTTTCTGACCTCCAAGAGCATCTGATCCAACACAATCAGTGGTTGCCGCTTGATCCACCCAAGGCTGGGACCCTCGGTGGACTCTTGGCAGCCAATGCCAGTGGCCCTTCCCGTATGCGGTATGGAACAGCCCGTGATCATGTCATCGGCATGGAGCTGGTCACGGCGAACGGCGAGATTCTTAAGTTTGGTGGCCGCGTCGTGAAGAATGTCGCCGGCTACGACATGGCCAAGTTGCAGATCGGCGCTCTTGGCAGCCTCGGAATAATAACCCGCGCGGCCTTCAAGGTCTTGCCGCTAGCGAACAGCAGCAAGACAAGCCGTATAAGCGGCTCTTTAGATGTACTTATGTCAACTTCCCTCCGGCTCGGCGCCAGCGGTCTGGCAATCAACGGCTTGGAGCTCCGTAAGGACACCGGCTACTGCCATCTTGACCTGATCTTCGCAGGCGGCGCTGGCGCTGTTGTGCGTTCTCAGACGGAAGTTGGAGACTTGGCAACCGCCGCCGGCCTTTCGTTCGGCGAAGCCTGCCAGTTACCTGAACCGGCCCAGGACGTAGCGGTTCGCGCCAGCGTCCTTGCCTCAAACGCAATTACTATTTGCCGGGCGCTCGTAGCCTTGGGGGCTTCGATTTCGGCCTACCCAACCGCCGGAATCGTGAGAGGCCACTGGCCGGCTAGCCACCTGCCCTCCATTGACGATCTCGAACGGCTGCGGTCGGAATGCCTCGGTGCCGGGAGTGGCGCCCTCGTTCTTGAGAGTGGTTCTCCGGAGCTGAAGCAGAGCTTTGACGTTTGGGGACCAGTTGGATCAGACTTCGATTTGATGCGCGGACTAAAGGAGCAATTCGATCCAAATCGAGTCCTCTCTCCCGGACGCTTACTCGGCAATCTCTGATGGCTGACTCGCCCACCATCACGGACACAGCACCAGACCGGCTACACGCCGAAGACCTGGCACGCTGCGTGCATTGCGGTTTCTGTCTTCAGGCGTGCCCGACCTATGTCATTACCGGTCTGGAAACCGAATCTCCTCGTGGGCGCATTCAGCTGGCGCGAGCGTTGGCCGAGGACAACATTGAGGTGACACCGAAGCTGACAGCACACTTCGATTTGTGTCTCGGATGTCGAGCTTGTGAGACCGCCTGCCCGTCAGGTGTGCCATACGGGCGAATCATCGAAGGCGCCCGCGCCGTAGTGCAGAAGAGCGCCGGCGCTCCTCTCAAAGGACGATTCCAGTTGTTTTTGCTACGACAGGTGCTCATCAGTCTCTGGCGGTTGCGCTTTTTGTTCTCGCTGCTTCGTCTCTACCAGATGTCGTCTTTATCCAGACTCATCGCCAAAATCTTGCCCCGGCGCGTACGCGAGATCGAAAAA
Source organism: Dehalococcoidia bacterium (assembly GCA_965219205.1). GTDB lineage: Bacteria > Chloroflexota > Dehalococcoidia > DSTF01 > WHTK01 > WHTK01. Next base: position 29,699 of record CBDCMQ010000005.1, on the reverse strand, counting down.
CTACTGCCGCGTCTGCGCCGCCAATTCTTCGAGGTTCCCGAAGCAACTATCGTTACCGCAGAACCGCCAAAGGCAACGACAGCGCTGCTCAACGGCTGCGTAATGCCCCTCATCTATCCTCAAACCCATTCTGCGTCAATTCGCGTGCTCACACGCAACGGGATGAGCGTCATCGTTCCCAAAGATCAAGGCTGCTGTGGCGCTCTACTGGTGCATGCTGGCGACCCCGAAGCTGCGCGTAAACTGGCCCGGAGAAACATCGACACCTTTCTCGAATCCGGTGTTGACTACATCGTCGTAGATTCGGCCGGATGCGGATCGGCCATGAAGGAGTACACAGACTTGTTCGCGGCGGAGCCTGCTTACGCCGACAAGGCAACGACCTTCGCAGCTAAAGTCAAGGACGTGACGGAACTTCTGGTGCAGGTTGGATTCGAAAAGCCGGAGGTGGCAGTCGAAGCCAAAGTCACCTACCAGGACTCCTGCCACCTGGCGCACGCCCAGGGCATTCGTGACGCACCACGAGAGATTCTTCGGTCGATACCTGGGGTCCAGTTGACGGAACTGAAGAATCCGGATCGCTGTTGCGGTAGCGCCGGAATTTACAACCTCACTCAGCCGGAAATGTCGCGCCAAGTTCTTGACGAAAAGATGGCTGACGCCCGCGCTACCGGCTGTGAGGTGATCGCGACCGCTAACCCAGGCTGCATGATGCAGCTCGAACTAGGCGTTAGTCTCCATCAAACCGACCAAGAAGTCGTTCACGTCGTCGAGATGCTTGACCTAGCCTACGAGGCAAAACCTTAGGCAGCTAGAAACACCGGGGCCAGCCGTGAGGGCCAAATAAGTCTGCTCAGCCAGAAGCAACCGGATATCGATAACGGTTCGCTGTGCCTCGGGAATCTCCTCCGGGGCTTCTTAGCCTGTGCGTGACCCATGCCGCTCTCGGATATCCGCCTCCTGGGCGGAACTCCGCCCTAGCCACGGGGAATTCGGACGAGTCCCGCCTTAGTCCGCCTTCAACTCAGACGGATCCAAAAGCCGGAAGCCAATTCGAACCCCAACTTGATACTCCGCCACGCGACTATTCTCGATCCGGCCCCTGATCTGCTGGACCTCAAACCAGTTGAGCCCCTTCAAGGTTGCGCCGGCGCGCTCTACCGCCAACTCGATGGCTTCGGAGACGCCGGTCTCCGAAGTGCCTACCAAATCAATAACTTTATACGTGTCTCCAGCCACCGCTTATCCCTCCCTAGCGAAGCGAAATTGAATTCACCCAACTCCGAATAGATGCATCGCCCGACCCCGGGTCGGAGCCGATGCGGTCGTGGCCTAAAGCCATTGATTCTGGCGATACCAGTACAGGGCGTGGGAAATGCCATCCTCCGTGGCAATCATTGGCTTCCAGCCCAGTTCCTCGCCAATAAGCTCATAATCACAGACCCAGAAGCGCTGGCTCATCTCTGTAACCTTCTCGGCTGAAAGGGGCAATTGGCGCTTTGTTAGGCGGCCAAATCCATCGGCGGCAGCTCCCGCGGCAGCAAAAACTCGGTGTGGAACCTGGATAAGCCGCAACTCACTACCAAGAGCGTTACCGAGCGCCTCGGCTAATTCTCGCCACGTGTGCGGCTCCCCGTCAGCCACGGTGAAAACACTTCCTGAGCGCTCCGACTGCTCCAACGACAGCACCAGAGCAGTGGCGGCGTCACGGACGTGAACCCAAGTAATGCGATGGAGGCCATCGCCATACAACGGCACAAAGCCGGATTTGGCGAGCTTGAAAAACGGTAAGAGGCCGCGATCGCGTGGCCCGTAGATCACCGGCAGGCGCAGAACGCTCACCTTCATACGATGACGTTCCGCCCTGACGGCGTACTCACCCTGCAGCTTGCTGCGGCCGTAGGCACTTACTGGCTGCGCGGGCTCCGGCGGTCTAACTGCTCCGTCAGGGCTCGGTCCTAGGGCCGCCAGGCTGGAGGCATAAACGAATCGCTGGATTCCACTCGCGCGGGCGGCCTGGACAAGATTTGCCGTCCCAGCTGCGTTCACCGCCTCATAATCCAGGTCGGAGAGGGCCGAAGTCAGACCCGCAATGTGAACGATGGCCTCAACGTTCTCAACGGCGCGGAGAATCGAATCGCCGTCTCGCACATCGCCATCTGCACGTTCAAAGTCCAAATCACCGAGGAATTCCAGCCGGCTGGTCGGTCGAAGCAGCAGCTTAAGCTCGTGGCCGTGCGCCGCGAGCAATTCAGCCACATGCGATCCGAGAAATCCATTGGCTCCGGTTACCAGAACTCGCATTGCTAAATCAGCTTCTCATAGATCCGGTAGCGCTTGTAGACGTAAGCACCCCAGTAGGGCATAAGAGCGTTGAGGCGCGCGTTGTTTTCCAGCACCCAGGACTCTTCACACCACTTGTAGCGGCTCTTCATACCGCCAAGGTAAAGCTCATGGAGCAGCAGGAACGGTAGACCGTAGAGCTCGCGGGTGCGGAACTTTGGCTTGACGCCAAAAAGCATTATCCGCCCGGTCTCCACCCCCTTTATCTTGAGGCGCCACAGCAGCTTTAATGCCTTCCAGGGATCGATCAGACCCTTGAAATCCCGAATCGCCTCGTAGAGGTTCGGAATTCCAACCACCACACCGGCAGGCTCTCCGTCCACCTCGGCTATACGCACGATGTTCGGATCGGCGATGAGACGCATGTCTGAAGCCATCTTGCGCGCCGCTCTCCCCGACACAGGGACGTAGCCCCAGTTGTCTTGCCACGATTGGCTGTAGATGTCGAGCAGGATTTCGACCTCATCGTTCAGACGTCTCATGTTGATCTTGCGTAAGCTAAGGCCGGGTACACGCCTGGTCTTTTCAATCGCTTCCATCATGCGTTCTGGCAGATCGCTGATATCCCAGCGATAGGCCAAAAGGTCCATGGCTTTGCCGTAGCCAGCCGCTTCTATAAGCGGACCGTATTCGGGCCGTGCGTAAGGCATGCCAATCATCGGAATCTGCTCAAAGCCGTCGACGAGTAACCCGGCCTCTTCATCGATGCTGAAGTTAAGTGGCCCGCGGCAGCGGTCCATATCGCGTGCCCGTAGCCACGTCTCGGCTTCGGCCAGCAGGGCTCCGCTCACTTCGCCATCGGCAATCGCCTCGAAAAAGCCAAAAAGGCCGGTCGCCTCACCGTGAAGCTCGTTGTGGCGGCGGTCTATTTGGGCACTGATCCGGCCGACGACTTCGCCTTCCCGTTTCGCCAGGAAAAGAGCCGCCTCGCCATGCTCGAAGAACGGGTTGTGCTTGGCTGAAATTGTTTCACGTTGCAGGAACAGGAGATTCGGGACCCAGTTGGGGTCAGCTTCGTACAGACGCCCGGGCAAACGCAGGAAGTCATCCTGTTCCCGCTTGGTGTGCACTTCCTCGATAGAGACACGGCCGGTCCCGGCGGTTTGCATAGATCAACCTCGAAGAGAAAAACCCTTCAACAGCGCCAAGAAAAGGAGGACGCGGTCCGCGTTTCGGTCAGGAAATCAATTGATGGCGCCGGCCAAGCTCGGCCATCAAATCCACGCCCTTCTTGATCTGCTCAGGCGTGTGCGTGGCCATGCAGCTAGTGCGTAAGATGCCGGCACCTCTCGGCACGGCTGGGAAGATCACCGCGTTGGTGTACACACCTTCGGCCAGCAATTCTTTCCAGAAATTCACCATTTTCACTTCATCACCAACAACAACTGGAACGATTGGTGTTTCGGAGCGCCCAATATCAAATCCAGCAGACCGCAACCCGTTCCGCAATAGCTTCGCGTTCTCGCTTACCTTATCAACGAGCTCCGGCTCTTCGATCAGGACTTCGAGAGCGGTCGTCGCCGCCATTACAGAGGCCGGCGGAAGACTGGCGCTAAAGAGGCCGGGCCGAGCGAAATGCCTGATCCACTCGATAACTTCAGCCTGGCCCGTCACGAAGCCACCAATCGAAGCCAAGGACTTTGAAAAGGTACCGGCTATCAGATCAACCTCGGATTCAAGACCGAAGTGACTGGCCGTACCCCGACCCCCTTTTCCGATGACTCCGACTCCGTGAGCGTCGTCAACCAAAAGTCTGGCGCTATAACGGCGGCATACCTCGAGGATCTCCGGCAGGTTGGCAATATCGCCGCCCATGCTAAAGACGCCGTCGACCGCGACCAGCGCGGCCTTCTCTTGCGTAACCTTAGCCAGGATTTGGTCGAGGTGGTCAATGTCATCGTGGCGAAAGCGGAAGAGTTCCCCGTCAGACAGACTGGCGCCGTCGTAGATGCTGGCGTGGTCAGACCGGTCGATTACAATCGCCACGCGGCGGTTCACGAGAGCCGAAATCGCACCTAGGTTCGCCTGGTAGCCTGTTGTGAACGTGAGGCAGGCCTCCGCACCGAAAAACTCGGCCAACAGCTCTTCAAGGCGCTCGTGAAGCAATGTGGAGCCGTTTAGCAGCCTGGAGCCGGTCATCGAGGTTCCATAACGTTCGACGGCGTCCGCGGCCGCCTTCACGACCCTCGGGTGACGGGTTAAGCCAAGGTAGTTGTTTGAGCCCAGCATGATGGCACGCTTGCCATCCATTACTACTTCCGGGCCCTCGTTGTTATCAAGGGCTTTGAAGAAGGGATACATATTGAACGCCTTGGCTTGCCGGACAAGCGTGAACGCCTGCGCCTTGGCAAAGACGTCGCGGTTTGCAGCATCGTCATAACCGTCGGCAGTAAGGGCGTCGATCGAAACGGAGCCTGGAAGTTCGTCTTCGGCGAGTGGTTTGGTATCGGAGGCCAGTTGCCCAGTCCTTTCCGAGCTAAATCCTCCTGGGGGCCACGGCCTTTACCGGCGCGCTGACCGTCCCAGGCCTCATAGCATTTACCATGCCCTTCTCGCCGTTGTCAACCAAAAGGCCTACCTCAACGGTTGTTATCGAGCTGGCGAAAGAAATTGGTTGCCATCCAAAAGCCCACGATGATCATCACCAAGCTCAAGAGAGCCGTCACCTCATCGGCGCGCACATAAAGCGAACCGATGATAGTGGCGAAAACAACCGCCAACATAGCAAAAAGCCGGCGAAGCATCTGTTCGTCACGATAGGTTCCGCGAAGGTGAGCGGTTGGAGCGAGCCTGAACCAAAGGCCAACGATGATGATCACGAAGGAACCAAGGATTCCCCGTGGGTCGCGCAAATAGTAGGAATCGAGAAAGGCGCCGAAGGCGCCGATCAAGACCAGCGTCGTTCCCAAGCCAATGGCCAGGCCGGCCGGGAGGATCCGGCTTATGAGTCCGGGTGCGGCATGAGCCAGATACCAGCCGAGAATACCAACCGTAACGGTGAGTGAGATCAGGACTACGTGGAACATTGAGACTTCCCTGCCTTACAACCGCGGCTTCCTGCCCTTGAAACGCTCAAAAATGCCTCGAAAAAAGGAGCAAACGACCACGACTGTCTGCTCTAATCCCTGGCTTCCCCCATTTTGGCTCTTACGTAGCCAAGAATTCTCAACCTTATCGTCAACTATTGCTCGCAAGGGTTACAATTGAGCATGGTCGACGTTGCCATTCCAAGCGCTGGTGATCTTCTCGCCCGAGCTGGCGATGCGATTCCCCCCGAGCGCGCCAAACTGATCGAAGAGGCCTACGACTTCGCAACAGTCTGTCACATTGACCAAACGCGCGACTCGGGCGAACCTTACATAGTTCATCCAATCGATGCTGCTCTAACCGTAGCTGGGCTCAACCTGGACGGCGCCGCGATCGCTGCCGCCTTGCTCCATGACGTCGTAGAGGACTGCGGTATCAGCAATGACGAGCTAATAGAGCGGTTCGGCGATGACGTTGCCCGTCTCGTGGAAGGCGTCACTAAACTCGATAAAATTAGCCTTCTGCGTCCGGAAGAGAGCGATTTCGAGGAAACCGGCCAGGCTGACAACCTGCGCAAGATGTTCATGGCGATGGCTGAAGACATTCGCGTCGTCATTATCAAGCTCGCGGACCGCCTCCATAACATGCGGACCTTGGAGCCCCTCCCTCCCGAGAAGCAGATTCGTATCTCCAGGGAGACGATGGAGATTTACGCACCTCTTGCCCAGCGCCTCGGCCTTGGCCAAATCGCCGCTGAGCTCCAGGACCACGCATTTCAGTATCTCGAACCGGGAGCCTACCGGAACATCTCGAGCCTGCTTGCTGTCAGCCGTGAGAGCCGCGAACGTTATGTTGAGCAAGTCGTGAAGCTCCTCCGGCACGAACTTACCCGGCAAGGCATCACGGCCGAGATGTCCGGCCGAGCCAAAAACATCTTCAGCATCCACCTGAAGATGCAAAAGTACACAGAGATGGGCAAATCCTTTAACGACATCTACGATCTGCTTGCGATCCGCATCCAGGTCGAAACTTTGGCCGATTGTTACCACGCCTTGGGTGTGGTCCATGGCATCTGGCGGCCGCTTCCCGGGCTGTTTGACGACTATATTGCCAATCCAAGGGAGAACGTCTACCAGTCACTGCACACGACTGTCATGGGTCCAGGCGCACGCCCGCTGGAAGTGCAGATTCGCACCAACGAAATGCACCGAACCGCCGAGTACGGTGTTGCCGCTCACTGGCGCTACAAAGAGGGAGGTAGACACCATGAGGCTTTCGAAGATCGAGTCACCTGGTTGCGTCAACTTCTGGAATGGCAGCGGGAAACCGCGGAAGCCGAGGAGTTTGTTGAATTCATCAAGACTGACCTCTTCCGCGACCAGGTATTCGTTTTCTCGCCCAAGGGAGAGATTAAGGACCTGCCCGCCGGTTCGACGCCGCTCGACTTCTCCTTCCGGATCCACACCGACATCGGCTTTCACTGTGTTGGTGCCCGAGTCAACGGCCGGCTCGTACCGCTAACTTACAAACTTCAGAATGGTGACGTGGTCGAGATTGTCACCAGTCGTGGTTCACGTGGGCCTTCGCGTGATTGGCTCAACCCAAATCTCGGCTACATCAAGACCGGAAACGCGCGGTCGAAGATCCGCCAGTGGTTCAAGCGCCAGGAACGCGACGAAAACATCCTGCGCGGCAAGGAAATGCTGGATCGGGAGCTCAAACGCCTGGGGGTCAGCGCCAGCGACCACCTCTCGGATCTGCTGAAGTGGTTCAAATATGACAGCGCCGATGACCTTTATGCATCTGTAGGCTTCGGCGGCATTAGCCTCAACCAGATTGCCGGCCGGATTGCCCTTCTGACCCACCGTGGCGAGGCTGAGGAGTTACCACAAGCCCCTGCGACCAGTAAGAGCCCTACATACGGGGATGCGATCCGTGTGCTTGGTACCCGTGACATCCTCACTCAAATTGCCCGCTGCTGCACGCCGGTACCCGGCGATCCGATCACTGGATACGTGACCCGGGCCCGGGGTGTAACCGTACATAGGGCGGATTGCCGTAACGTCGTCAATAGCCGTGAGCCGGAACGCTTGGTCGAAGTCGAATGGGGCCAGCGCGGCCAGCTATTCCCGGTCTCGATTCGGATTGAGACCATGGATCGCGTTGGACTACTGCGTGACCTCAGCACGATCAGCGCCGACGAGAAAGTAAACATGCAGGCCGTCAGCACCAAAGAGCACCCTGACCAGAGCGTCTCCGTTTCGATCACACTCGAAACCACAGGTGTAGAGCAGCTGTCTAGGCTGCTGGCGAAGATGGAAGCCATTCACGGCATCTTCAGCGTCGCCCGCGATGTTGATTCCTCACGCGAGACAGCCTAGATTCAGCTCAAACTTCCCCACAGTTATACTGTTCGCCGGACAGGGTCATTTCTGACCGCAGGATTCGTGCTGCTTTCACAATCGACGTTGGGTTTTCGCTAGAGGCAATAGGAAGGGTCAAACGTGGAGTACAGAAACCTTGGCAATTCCGGCCTCCAAGTATCTCTCGTCGGCTTGGGATGCAACAATTTTGGTCAGCGCCTCGACCAAGCTGCCACGGCAGCCGTGGTTAACAAGTGTATTGACGAGGGAATTACCTTCTTTGATACGGCGGACATCTACGGCGGCCAAGGCAAGTCTGAGGAATTCCTGGCACCGGTGCTCAAGCCTCATCGCCGCAATGTCGTCATCGCCACCAAATCAGCCGGCTAGATGGGTGAGGGGCCGTACTGGGTCGGTGCGTCACGCAAGTACATCATGGACGCCGTCGATGACTGCCTCAGGCGGCTTGACACTGATTACATTGACCTCTACCAAATGCACAGACCAGACCCCAAAACACCGATCGAAGAAACGATGAGGGCTCTGGATGACTTGGTTCGGTCGGGCAAGGTCCGCTACATCGGCAGCAGCAACTACAGGGCTGGCAAGTCGTAGAGGCGGATTGGGTGGCCAAAACTGAGCACTTGACTCCGTTCATAAGCGCCCAAAATGAGTACAGCCTGCTACAGAGCGACATCGAGAAGGAGCTAACGCCGGTCTGCAGCAAGTACAATGTCGGACTCCTACCTTTTTTCCCGCTAGCCAGTGGCTTTCTGACCGGCAAGTACCGGCCTGGTCTACCACCTCCGGAGGGCAGCCGCCTAGCAGAAGCCAGCCCATTTGCCGCCCGATTCCTCAACGAAGATAACTACGAACCCCTATTGAAGCTCGAGGAATTTGCCGAGCAGCGCGGCCACACGATGGTCGAACTGGCGATGAGCTGGTTCGCCAGCCAGCCTTTCGTGGCCAGCGTCATCGCCGGCGCGACAAAACCCGAGCAAGTAGAAGAGAATGCTAGGTCAGCTGATTGGCGCTTGACCCCAGACGAAATGAAGGAAGTCGACGAGATCCTAGGTGTCGGCTAGCTGGCTCAACCGGCAGCCACTGTTGAGACTTACGAGGACTGACTGAGCCCTCTCACTCGGCGGTGTTTTAGTCTGGTTTTGTCTTGGCCCCTGTTTCGGCAGGTTCGCGGTCCGCGGGTGGCTCAGTCGCCGCGCCATTGCTACCCTCCGGTGCCGTAGCCTTCGTGGCCTTTGCCGATTCCGCCTTGGTCTCTGAATCCGACAGTCCGGTCATCTGGACCTTGCTGTCTAGGAGCGCTCCTTCTTGAACACTCAGCACCTTAGTCGATAGCTCACCGCTAACACGGCTGTGTGGCAGTAGGTCTACCCTCTGGTCGGCCCGCATGTCACCCTTGAAGGAGCCGGATATTACGACAAATTGCGCCCTGACCTTGGCATCAACCTGTGCCCCTTCCGAAACATGAACAGTGCCCTTGGCCCGGATTTCTCCCGAAAACGTGCCATCAATTCGCACGCTGTCGTCAACCGTCAGAGTGCCCTGCCATTTGGCTCCGGACGCCACGATATTTGAACAGCGATCGGGAGGATTCGGGCCAGCAATCGATGGCAGTGAAGGAGCAGGAGCGGCCGGCGGCCGAGTTTCTGTCTTGGTTTCGCCTTCCGGATTGATACGAGACAGCGCATCGGGCCTGGACGCTAAGACCTGATTTGCGTCGCCAAGAAGGGTCGCCTCGGATCTTGGCTGGCGATCCTCGCCATTAGAACCACGACCACTCGTCCTACGTTTAAAGTCATTGGCGAAAAGGCTCATGTGATGAGTTTCCTTTCTGGGGAAGGTCCCACTTACATCATAACCCAGTGACCTTGCCCACACGGACCGGCGGATTTCTAGACCGCTTTTAGATGGCAGGTGTCGTTCAGGTTCAAAAGAACTAGATCGGAATTGTTTGAACGGACTTCACCCTCGGCTTCGGCAGAGGTGATAGAGCAATTTGATATTGAGAACGGCATCGGCCTTTGATAAGGCAGGCCGAGCACTGTCTGGCAAAAAAGCGCGATAGGCCCCCCGTGGGAGACGACAGCCACAGTCTCGCCCCTGTGACTCTGTACAAGATCGCTCGCAGCACCAGTGACACGCTCATAGAAGGCCCCCCGGCCTTCCTCACCAGGATACCTACGCTCCCCAGGTGAACTGGAGCCAGGTTCGCTGTTGGCGAAGTGCTGGCGCAAATCGGCGTAGGTCTTGCCGGACAACTCACCAAAGCGGTACTCGCTCATTTCAGGCAACGGAACGGGCTCCAGACCGGTGCTCCGGCTTATTCTCTCCGCCGTGGACGCGGCCCGTAGCAGCGGACTCGTGTAGAGAGCGCTAACGGACATGGCAGCCAGACGCTGCCCTGTTAGTTCAGCCTGGCGCTCGCCGAGTTCGGTCAGGTCAAAATCCGCATGACCCTGTAGCCGGTTCTCGAAGTTACCAATCGATTCACCATGCCGTACCAGAATCAGCCTCATACGCCAGATGAATCCGCGGCAGGGAGGTCATAAGACACTTCCAGAAAGTTGCGCAACATCCGGGCCGTCGATCCCCAGACGATATGCTCCTCAAACCGGAAACCCTCCATCATTCGCAAGTTTCCATCTCTCTGACGCGGCAACTCCACCCGATTCTTGGCGTCCAACAGATGATCCAAAGGAATCTCGAAAACTTCGGCAACTTCCGAGGACTGGGGCTGCCAAGCATAGGGCGAAACGTCGGAATCAATCGCGCCTACGTATGCGGTGATATGAAAACGGCTGATGGTCACAATGTCATCGACACGGCCGATAATTCGCACGTGCTTCGGCCTTAATCCGATCTCCTCATCGCTTTCCCGCAGAGCAGTAAACGCCAAATCGGGGTCACCGCTGTCCATGGACCCGCCGGGAAAGGAGATTTCGCCCTTATGATGCTCCACGCGCTCAGAACGCTTTGTCAGGACGACATGCCAGTCACTCTTCCGGTTATGTAAAGGTATCAAAACAGCCGCTCGTGGCAGGCCAGCCTGCTCAATTTCGTGCGGTTGGTACTCGGCGAGACGACGACTAATTTCGTCGATCATTGTTTAATTATAGCTCTGTCATCCCTGCTCTCTATCGTGTTGCGGTCAGGTACATCAATCACGTAGGTTAGCCTCATGCCATATCTCCGAACCAAACTTTTTTCGTTGTGACCAACCGGGCGCCTCGCGGAGTTTCTGACATCCTGCCCGAGGACCAGGTCTATTGGCGCTGGCTGCGCGATACCGCGACGCGTGTCGCTGAATCATTCGGCTATGGCGAAATCCAGACCCCGGTATTTGAGCACGCCGCCGTCTTTCAACGTCCCGGTTCCCAGGGCACCGACCTAATCGACAACGAGCTCTACGCGTTTCAAGATAGAGGCGGCGACGAGTTGGCTTTGCGCGCCGACGGCACCCATGGCGTCGCCCGCGCCTATATCGAACACGGCATGGCATCGAAATCCCAGCCGGTTCGGCTCTTCTACATCACCTCGGTTTTTCGCTATGACCGGCCACAGGCCGGCCGCTACCGGCTCCACCATCAGTTCGGCGCCGAAGCGATTGGCGATGGCAGCCCTGGAGTCGACGCCGAGGTCATTGACCTGCTCAACAGTTTTTACCAGGCGCTTGGTCTGCGTGAGCTCACGCTGCTACTCAATAGCATTGGCGACCAAACCTGCCGGCCAGCGTATCTGGAAGAGCTCCGGGCCTACTACACGGACAAGCTCGACCGGCTTTGTGGCGACTGCCAGCGGCGAATCGATATCAACCCCCTTCGGCTCTTGGATTGCAAGAACGAGCCCTGTCAGCCATTCAAGTCGGCCGCGCCCAAGAGCATCGACCATCTTTGCCCGGAGTGCGATGCTCACTTCAGCAGTCTTCGCGGAGTGCTCGAAGCGCTTGACATCGACTATTCGATCGACACTTCTCTAGTACGCGGTATCGATTACTACGCACGCACGGCATTCGAGTTTCAACCCAAAGAAGATGGCGCTCAGAGCACGCTCGGCGGCGGCGGCCGCTATGACGGCTTGATCGAGCAGCTTGGCGGCAAACCAACCCCGGGTATCGGCTTTGGCACCGGCCTCGAACGCAATTTGATAAACCTGAAAAGCCAGGGGCTTGGACCGCAGGCTGCACCCGGCCCGGACGCGTTCATCGCTATCGGTGATGCTTCGGCTCAGGTTCGCGCCTTGACGCTGGCTCGTGACCTGCGTCAGGCCGGCTTGAATGTGGTGGTTGGTATTGCCGGACGCAGTTTGAAGGGCCAAATGCGCCAAGCCAACACATTAGCCGCGCGGTTCGCCTTTATTCTAGGCACCGAAGACGTAGCCGCGAACACAGTTTCGGTCAGAGATTTGGACTCGGGCACCCAGGAATCCCTCTCGATCGAGGATGCCGTCAAGAGGGTCATCCCGGCTTAAAACCTTTCGCCTTGCCGGGGTTCCGACGCAGCCGGGTAGGATTCTGATGCCTCCCAGCCAGACTCAAACTCGCTCACTTGTGCTATAATTTTCAAGAACCCCTGAATCCTCGGGGGTTTGTTTTTGAGAGCGAAATCGACATGCAAGACAAGCTTCGCGCGATCGAAGCGCGCTACGAAGAACTCAACGAGCAGATGGGCCAGCCCGAGGTCCTGGCGGACTACCAGCGCTTGCAGGAGCTGGCAATTGAACGCTCCGCAATCGACAAAGTGGTGTCGCTTTACCGCCGGCTGAGCCAAATCGAAGGCCAACTTGAGGAGGCCCGCCAGTTAACTGGGGAAGGCGCCGACCCGGAAATCGCCCGGCTTGCACGCGAGGAACTGCAGTCGCTCGAACCAGCGCGAGACAGCATTGAGGACGATCTCAAGCTTGCGTTGCTTCCAACTGATCCTCACGACGATCGTGACGTGATCGTTGAGATTCGGGCAGGAACCGGCGGCGAAGAAGCCGCCCTATTCGCCGCCGATCTGTTCCGTATGTATTCGCGCTACGCGGAAACTAGAAACTGGAAAGTTGAGGTAATGTCAACCAGCGAAAGCGAAAAGGGCGGGTTCAAGGAAATCGTCTTTGAGGTGCATGGCCGTGGCGCCTACTCCCGGCTCAAATTCGAAAGTGGCGGGCACCGGGTCCAACGCGTACCGACGACCGAGGCCAGCGGGCGGGTTCACACAAGCACATCCACGGTGGTTGTCCTGCCCGAAGCCGAGGAGGTCGAAGTCGATATCGACGAAAAGGATTTGCGCATTGACATCTATCATTCTGGTGGTGCCGGCGGTCAGAATGTAAACAAGGTCGCCACCGCGGTCCGCATAACCCACCTGCCCACCAACATCGTGGTGCAGTGTCAGGATGAGCGCTCCCAGCTAAAAAACCGCATCAAAGCGATGAGCGTTTTGCGTGCGCGCCTATTACAGGTCAAGGAGCGAGCCCAGGCCGCCGAGATTAGCGACTCGCGAAAATCTCAGGCCGGCACCGGCGAGCGGGCGGAAAAGATCCGCACCTACAACTTCTCCCAGGATCGCATAACCGACCACCGAGTTGGGTATACGAGACACGGAATGTCGATCTTTCTCGATGGCGACATAGACGATGTGGTCGACGCGGTGGCCACCGCCGACCAGGCCCAGCGACTCGAGGAAGCGCTGGTGTGAACCTGCGCGAGGCGCTAAGCAGCGCCCGCGACCAGCTCCAAGCCGCCGGCATTTTCAACGCCGATCTCGAAGCGGAGGCGCTGCTACGCCATGTCCTGGCGTTGGATCGGACAGCGCTTCTGCAGCGGCTTGCGGATCCGTTACGCGGCCCAAGTGAGACCGAATACCAAGCTCTAATTCAGCGGCGGCTAAACAGCGAACCAACCGCTTACATTGTCGGACATCGTGAGTTTTACTCACTCGACTTTGAAGTGACGCCGGCAACTTTGATCCCGCGACCTGAGACCGAACATGTTGTCGAAGCCGCACTTGATTTTGCTCGACCGCGACTCCAGGTACCGGTCTTTGGAGGCTTGCGAATCGTAGACTTGGGCACCGGCTGCGGCGCCGTCGCGATTACACTCAGCCGCGAGCTGCCATTGGCAGAGATGTACGCTACAGACATATCCCGCGAAGCGCTCGAAGTTGCCCGGCGCAACGCCCGCCGGCATGGAGTGCTCGAACGCGTCGAATTCCGTCACGGCGATCTCCTGGAGCCGATCGACCAGACCGTCGACCTGATCACGGCCAATCTCCCTTATGTCACTTATGATGACTGGGCTGCCCTTCCGCCGGAGCTCCGCGACCACGAGCCGCGTGTCGCGTTCGAAGGCGGTGCTGACGGCTTGGAATTGATCCGGCGGCTACTGCTTCAAGCCGCCGCTTACTTGCGTCCCGAGGGAGCCATCTGCCTCGAATTCGGAACTGACCAGGCGGACCCGCTACGGGCTGTCGCTCTTGAGGCGTTCCCCGACGCCGGCTTTGACATTCTGCCTGACCTGGCCGGCCTGCCGCGGGTGCTCATAATCCAAACCTAGCGGCCGGTTGAGCCATGCCCAGCACTACCGCGGCCCGAATCCGCTAACTCGTCGACCTCGACGAGCTCCAGTGCTTCGAAACGGCTGATCACCAGTTGAGCAACCCGGTCGCCAGTCTCGATCTGATAACTAACCGTCGAGCCAAATGTATGCATCGATACAAACAGCTCACCGCGATAGTCGGAATCGAGCGTACCAAGAATCACGTTCACACCCCGCCGTGCCAACCCGGAACGCGGCCGAATCTGCACGTCGTAGCCCAGGGGAGCTTCGCAGGCAATACCGGTGGGCACCAAAGTCACGTCCGGACCAATTTCGATCCGATCGTGCCCCTCGAGACAGGCGTAGACATCAAGCCCGGTTGCCCCTTCGGTGGCCCGTGCCGGCAAGAGGGCGCCCTCCCGCAGCCGCTTAACTTTAAATACTGGGTCCACAATCTGACTTTAAGTGAAACGCCGGCCAAGCCCAACTTCGCTGCTCCTTAAACAAAAGAGGGCCCGTTAAGAGCCCTCTTCGGTCGCGAAATCAGGAGGTTTGCCGGCTGCTAGGCCGTGCTGGCTCCTAGGCCCTAGGCCTCTACGGCGGCTTCTTCTTCCTCTGGCTCGCCGACCTGCTCCGGCCAAACCCGGCTCTTCATCATCTCCCTTGGCGGATCGATGTAGATCGCGCTCCAGCCGCAAGAATCCTCACACAGGCGGCAGCCGGTGCAGCGGCGCTCCAAAACCTTGGCAACACCAAAGAAATCGCCGACTTGCTCCCCGGTGACATCGAGCTCTAGCGCGTCGAACGGACACACAGCGATGCAAACCTCGCAGCCCGAGCCGATGCAGTTGTCCTCTATGACTATCGCCTTGGGCCATTCGCGCCGCGCGAAAGTGCGGCTCACGTCGCCAAGCTCGTCGAGGATCGACTCCGGCGGACAGACGACACCACACGCGCCACAATCGATGCAGAGGTCAGGATCGATCTGGTGGATTGAATTACGAGTTCCGGTGATGGCCTCGGTCGGGCACCGCTTGGTGCAAGCCGTGCAGCCGATACAGGTTTCAACAATCTTGTAGGCCAATTCGGTCTCCTAACCGCTCGTCCCGCTAGGCGAAGTATAGGCATCAGCGGTCACTAGTCGCAAGAAGCCGGCTTTCTGGAGGGAGCGCGTCTAACTAAGTCCTTGACCCGCGTGAGAGAATGCCCTGTGAGAGTTTAAGAAAGAGGAACCGCACAATGCCCGAAACCAAAAAATTGGCAATTAACCTAAAGTACTGCGTGCCTTGAAACTACACCGCACGCGCCGCGTGGACGGCGCAAGAACTCCTTAACCTTTTCGCCGAATAGACCGACGAGCTAACCCTGGTTCCCGGCGAGCACGGCATATTCGACTTGACCGTAAACGGTGATCTCGTCTTCTCCAAACTCAAGGAGAAAAGATTCCCCGAGATCGGCGAACTAAGCGAGGCAGTCAAGAAGTACGTCGACTGAGCGTTAGCACCAATCGGACCAGCTGCTGCGGACGGTTGGTCGGTTACCGTTCGTTGCAAGGCTCTGTCGTATTGCCACGCCGGCCTCCCCATCATGAGGTCGCCAATTCGTCTATTCGACGAAGATATCCACCGATGGCCGCAACTTGGCGCATTCGGCCAAAACGGTGTGGATCTTGTTGCTCTCAAAGTCAGGCATCAGCGTCGCGTCGAGTTCTTCGTTCTCGTCCAGCGCCACAAAGGCCTGCTGAGTCAGAACATAATCAAATCGCGGCGCCCATTTGCGGGCCCCGAGCCGCGCCGTCGTCGAGCAATTGTCGATCATGTAAGCCACCCCACGCGCGTGCATGTAGGGATTCAGCGAATCGACCGATTCGATCACCGATTCATTGGCGATTTCCGAACTGGGGTGGTCGTTCTCGACCAGAATGTCGATTTGAGCCATCATCGTGGCAACGTAAACACCGGCGGTGAATGGGTTCAGGGGGATGTTCTCTTCCACCCGGCGGGCTCGAACTTTTTCACCGACCTTCCAGGTTTCGGTGCGATCGATTTTGCCCATTGGCTGCTTCTTGAGCCGCTGACCCGCCATCACCACGCTGTTGATTTCGTTGCCGCTGGACACCTCGTCGTAGACCTCGGTGAGTATCTCTCTCGCCGCTGGATAGCTAGCCGCGTACGCAGCTTCGAATTCAGGTTTTCCGTCCGCAAGAACCGCCTCGTACACGGCCTTGATCCCTTGCTTGGAGATAATCCGCGAGATCGGCCCCGTGATCGCTTCCGCCGAATTGAGGAAGGCATCCTCTTTGCTCATGCCTTGGCTGACGAAGCGCTCGTAGACCGATTCGATAATTCCGTGCACGGCGCCGAGCAGAATGCCGCGTTCACCGTAAATGTCAGAGACATACTCCGATTCAAGCGTGGTCTGGAAGGAGTACGGAGAGCCAATCGCGACCGACCAGCCTAGGGCGATATCGGTCGCGCGCCCATCGATATCCTGCTCGATGGCAAAACTGCTATTGATCCCGGCCCCATTCGTGGACTGGCCTTGGACGTATAGGCGGCGTACTGATGGTCCCATCCCCTTGGGGCAGACGCCTATCACGTTGAGGTTTTCGGGAAACTCAGCGCCAACATTTTTCATATGGCCGACCAAAAATCCGTGTGACAAGCCAAGCGTCACTCCTGGGCGGATCGCTTCGAAAACCTGTGGGTAAAGCTCCGCCTGGGCCGAATCCGAGATCAACAGAATCACCAGATCCGATTCACCGATCACCTCAAACATCTCACCAAGAGTGCCGTCTCGCTCTGAAAAGCCGGCTTTCTGAGCTTCTGCCGCCGAGCTGGAACCGAGCCGCAGGCCAACCTTGACCCTAATGTCCGAACCGTCGAGCGAATCTCGCAGGTTTTGGGCTTGGGCGGGGCCCTGTGAACCCCAGCCGATCACACCGATCTGCCGGAGACCCTCGAATGCTTTTGGCAGCAACGGGAAAAGGTGCCGGCCGCCCTTGACGATTTGTTCCTGGCGGCCCTCGAGGTCAAGTGTCTCTACTTCGAAGACCTTGGATTCAAAGCTCAGTGACAATGGCATCTTGGCGGCTCCCCTTGTGCTCGACGATTCGCTTTAGAAATACTACACCGCCCCGCCGCTAGGAAACGCTTCCAGCTCTCCATTGACAAGCGTTCGGCCTCCTCGCATCGCGGGTTTCTATGAATCTGAGAGCCGGGGCCTCTCACTGCATCAACGTTTCATTCGCGCCAAATTCATTCTCGCGTAGAATAGGGTAACCCTGACTCCGCCTTGGGCGCGGTGCAATCCGCCGACCCTCGTTTTGAAACTCACAATAGTCCCGGCTGACTGATTAACACGGCCCGAGCGAGAGGAGAAGCCAGAGAGTGACCACCGACACTCGCACTTGGTACGAAGAGCTTTTTCATAGCGGCGATTACTACCGCTTCTGGGTTGGCAGCGAGAACAAGCCTCTTATTACCGAAGAGCGAACCGTGCGCGAAGTCGAACTTGTCAAAGCCGCCCTGCCGCTGGCCACCGGCAGCCGAATACTGGACCTGTGCTGCGGCCACGGCCGACACAGCATTCCGCTGGCGATGGCTGGTTACTCGGTCGCCGGTCTCGATTTCTCAAGGCACGATCTGGACATCGCTCGCACAGCGGCCGACAAGAATGGCGCGGAGATCGACTGGATCGAAGCGGACATGCGCGAAATTCCCGCCGCCTATGACGGCAAGCTCGATGCCGTAATCAACATGTTCACCGCGTTCGGTTACTTCGATGAGGAGAGCGAAAACCAAAGAGTCCTCGAAAGCGTTGGCCGTGCCTTGCGGCCCGGTGGCCGCTTCTTAATCGAGCTACCAAACTTGAGCTCCCGTATGCGCCTTTTTCGAGACCGGGACTGGGACGAACATGGCGACACTTTGGTGCTTCTTAGCTGGTTCTATGACGCAAGCACCGGAAGGATTAATGACGAACTGCGCATAATCGAGGCAGATGGCACGCGACGTTCGCAGAGATGGTCTGTCCGTCTCTACACCTACATCGAACTCACCTCAATGCTGGAAAAGGCCGGCTTATCGCCAATCGACGTTTGGGGAGACACAGATCGCAGCGAATTCAATTTTGAGAGCCGCCGAATGATCGTGCTCGCCGAGAAAACTTCCGCGCCGTAGAATACCAAGGCACTCAGAATTACTCTCGGGTTGCATGAGGCTTGAGAATTTTGAGTCCGGCAAGCTGGACGTACTTGACAAATTTCCGCATCAAGACAAGATCAGGAAGATCGGGCCGCCGCCGCACTAAGTGAATAGCATAGGAAGGGTACTTTTGATGACCTGGAACCAGTTCCAAACGGATGCGCCTGACTCCATGGCAGCGGATACAATCCCATTTAAGGGTCACAACGGCGAAGATATCAATGCTTATTTCGCCCGCCCGCTTGGCGACGGTCCATACCCTGGTGTCGTCCTCGTTGCTCACATGCCGGGCTGGGATGAGTTCTACCGAGAGACAGCACGCCGCTTTGCACAACACGGTTATCTGACCCTTTGTGCCAACATTTTCGCCCGCTTCGGGCAAGGCACGCCCGACGACATCGCGGCTCGTGCTCGCGGTGAGGGCGGCCTTCCGGACGACAGCGTCGTTGGCGACAGCGCCGCTGCCGCGGAGTTTTTGCGAGCTCAGCCGAATAGCAACGGCAAGGTGGGTATCATCGGTACCTGCTCCGGTGGACGCCACTCGTATTTGACCGCCTGCAGCACCCAAACCTTCGACGCATTGGTCAACTGCTGGGGTGGCAACGTGGTCATGGCGCCTGAAAACTTGAACGAAAGGCAACCAGTCTCACCTATCGATCTCACGAAGGATCTGAACTGCCCAATCTTGGGCGTCTTTGGCAATGACGACCAGAATCCATCACCGGAGCAGGTGAACCAGCTGGAAGAGGAACTCAAGAAGCACGGCAAGGACTACGACTTCACCCGCTATGACGGCGCCGGCCACGGCTTTTGGTACTACCACCGGCCCGCTTATCGCGCCGAGGAAGCGATTGAGAGCTGGAACAAGGTCTTTGACTTCTTCGGCAAACATCTAAATTAATCCGGCAGATAGGTAAACCGGCCAGATGCCCTGGATAGTTCCAGGGCATCTGCTTTTCAAAATCGCTTCGCATTTGGCACGCCACCGACAGTCCCGCGACCACCGTCGCGCATATGCACGCGAGAAACGCCGCCGTAAACTGTAAGAAAGATCTCCATTCGAGGGTTCAAATGGCAATCGAGCAACCGGATTCCCAAGACATCATCATTGTCGGAGCCACCGGCGACTTGGCGCGCCGGAAGCTCCTGCCGGCGCTCTACCAAATTCACCTGCGCGGCCTTTTGCCACCGGCAGGCCGGATTATCGGCTTGGCTCGCAAATCGATGAATGATGATCAGTTTCGCGCCTTGGTCAGGGACGCTACAGCTTCAGCGGAGGGCGATAGCGCCGGGCCGGAAGAATGGAATGAATTCGCTTCCCGGCTTTCCTATGTAGGTCTGGAGGAGTCTGCCTTCAGTAACCTAGCCAAACTGGCAACCCAAGATCAGAGACTGCTTTACTTGGCAATTCCCCCAGCCGTTTTCGATTCGACGATTCGCGAGATCGCGCAGCACAAACTAAACCATGGCGCAAGAATCGTTATCGAGAAGCCCTTCGGTCACGACCTGCAGTCGGCTATTAAGACCGGTGCTCTGGTCAGAGAGGTGTTTGAGGAATCTCAAATTTTTCGAATTGACCACTATCTGGGCAAGGAAACCGTCCAAAACATCCTGGTGTTACGCTTTGGTAACTCGATTTTTGAGCGTATCTGGAACCGCGATGCCATCGATCACATTGAAATAACAATTGCCGAATCGGACGGCATCGAAGGCCGCGGGGAGTTTTACGAGCCAGTGGGAGCTTTGCGTGACATAGTCCAAAATCATGCCATGCAGGTCTTGGCCCTCTTGACGATGGAGGCCCCGGTCTCCCTCAGCGCCGAAGCGATCCGCGACGAGAAGCTAAAGTTGCTGAGGGCGGTGCGTCCTGTGGACCCCGACTCCGTGGTCCGGGGGCAGTACGAATCCGGAGAAGTGCATGGCGCCCGAGTACCCGCCTACCGGGAGCATGAGGGTGTAAACGCAGGCTCTGAAACTGAAACCTTCGCCGCGCTACAGCTTTCCATCGACAACTGGCGTTGGGCCGGCGTACCCGTCTATCTGCGAACTGGAAAGCGCTTGCCGCGCAGGGTTACTGAGCTGGAAGTGGCCTTCAAGGAGGTGCCAAAAACCTTCTTCGAAGGATCTGGGGTTGAGCCAATGCGGCCCAACCATTTAACGATTCAAATTCAGCCAGAGGAAGAAATCTGCCTGTCCTTTGTGGTCAAAACCCCTGGGCCCGAACTTCACGCCAGGCAAGCTCAGATGGTCTTCTCCTACGCCGAGGGCGACGAAGAACACCGCGAGGAAGCCTACGAGAAGCTGCTGAGCGAAGTCATGGCCGGCGATTCCACGCTATTTGTGCGCGGCGATAGTGTTGAAAGAGCCTGGACTATTCTGCAGCCCGTGCTCGATTCACCACCAGAGATCTGCTTTTATCCAGCCGGCACTTGGGGGCCGGCGGAGGCCAACCCTCTAATTTCGCCAGAAGAGTGGCATTTGGGATAGCCGCCTTACAGTTCCGGCCAGACCTGGCGCTCTGGCCGTGGCTCAAATGCCGGGCACGCCCGCCTGCCGAAGCTGGTTGAGGATGGCTTCGTTGTTGGCAGTGAGCACCCTTGAGAACGCCCGGGTTATCGCGATTCGCTGCTCGATGGTGAGGATCGGCTTGCCACCCGACTCAGAGACTTTGTAGCGGCCGCCGGCGATTAGCTCGTCTCCAAGGAGGTTTTTGATGTCTGAATCGCTAAGGCCAATGTCCATCTCTCGCCGCCTTTCTTGTGATTCTGCCTGCTCCACGCGCGTCACACGCGAACCCAATTGGACGCGATGAATCAATCATGAGATTCCCCATGATACGCTCTCGCACACCGCCAACCTTGGATGTCGGAGTTAGGTTCGCGCCTGGCTTGTGTTACGGACGCTGATTCTTCTAGCCGTCGATGTCGTGCAGGTAGTCCAGCAACGATCGAATTTCAGCCGAGTCGCGCAGCTGAGCCAACGCTCGTGATTCGATTTGCCGCACCCGCTCGCGAGTCAGATTAAAGTGGCGGCCAACTTCTTCCAGGGTACGCTGTTGCCGGTCCTTCAGACCGTATCTGAGGCTAATGATTTCCCGCTCTCGTGGTGATAGAACACGAAGAGCGGTCGAGAGATCATCCTTGAGCAACTCCGCCGTGGCCTTCTCAATCGGCGAAATCGCCACCTGCTGGATTACGTCACCAAGTTTTCCATCGCCATCCTGACTCAGAGGAGCCTCCAGAGACACGGGCTGCCGCGCTAGAGCGTCGCGCAGCTGTTCCACCGCGAGCGCGGTTATTCCCATGCGCTCGCCAATCTCCTCGGAGGTCGGTTCGCGCCCAAGCTCAACCAATAGGGCGTCCAGCGCCTTCCTCAGCTTGGTGACGTTCTCAACGACGTGAACTGGCAACCGCACGGTCCGAGACTGGTCGGCCAGAGCTCGGGTCACGGCTTGGCGGACCCACCAGGTCGCGTAGGTGCTGAACTTGAAGCCGCGCCGGTAGTCAAATTTTTCAACTCCACGAATCAAGCCGGAGTTACCCTCCTGGATAAGGTCTAACAAAGGCAAGCCGCGGTTTTGATATCGCTTGGCGATTGCAACAACCAATCGAAGGTTGGCGCGCATCATCCGATCCTTGGCTTCGCTCGCGCGCCGCTCGACATCGCGGAGTTCACGCGCTAGACGCGCGATGCTGGTCTCGTTTTCTTCACCCGCATCCAGCTCAGCAGGGGTCAAAATGCGGCTGCCGACGGATATCTCCCAGAGAAGCTCCTTTGCCTCATCGGCGGTCGTCTCAGCTGAGGCAACAACTCCATCAATGATTATCTGGTCGATCGCCGCCCCAATTGCTGACTGCAGAGACTCGTCGAATAGGACTTCGGAGTAGGTTTTCTTCGCGCCGTCGCCGACGATAGGTCGAAGCCGGTCCACCAATGTCCTAAGCCGTTCCACAAGATAACGCGCCCTTGCTTGGGACGACACCGCGTGCCCTTCGTCCTCGAGATGGCCGTTATAGACCTGGAGCAAACGCCCGTTCTCGATCTCTTTGGCGATAACGACCTCTTCAGGAGCGGTTAGCAGGCGTACCGCACCAATTTCCTGCAGATAGAGCTGAACCGGGCCCGGAAGCTCAGCATCCTGGCCTGCGGGAGCTCGCTCTTCGATTTCTTCTTTTGGCTCGTTTAATTGCAATTCCAATTCAGTAAATTCCCATGCCTAAACCTAGGTAAACTTGCACATATATAGCTTACATCAATAGCTGATGCATGAATAGCCCTACGCGTCTTGATACGGAGCGTTTCTTGCCAATTTGTCGGCCGGTATCGTGTAGAATGACGTGCACCGCTCTTAGTATCGGCCGTTGGACGCCAAATCCGAGCTTCAGCGTCAGGACAATTACGGAATCGTCGAGACTAAGCATTCTCGCCCTTGTCCCATTAGAATTCACCTGAACGTGGTGGGCAATCTGACCTTGGATCAGGACTGAGATCGATTCTGGCGGGTAATTTTCATGACTGGCTCAGGCAAGCGTGTTGGCATTTTAGTCGGGGGTGGCCCAGCTCCGGGCATAAATAGCGCAATCAGCGCCACGACGATCGAAGCGCGTAACTCCGGCCTGTCTGTCCTCGGCATGTTCGACGGATTCGAACATCTAATCGCCGGAGACACAGACGCCGTCACTGATTTGACAATCGAGGATGTTTCTCGCATCCATTTCCAGGGCGGCTCCGTGCTTCGAACGGCGCGAGCCAACCCAGCTCGCGGTGATGAGTCACTCAACAAGGTCGTTGACACTCTCAGGCAGCTCGGGATCTCCTACCTCGTCACTATTGGCGGCGACGACACGGCTTTCGCCGCTTCATGGGTCGCCGAGCGAGCCGGTGGAGCAATCAGGGTCGCCCACATCCCCAAAACGATTGACAATGACCTGCCACTTCCAACCGGCATGCCCACGTTTGGCTACGAGACTGCGCGCGGCGTCGGAACCCAAATCGCACTCACGATCATGGAAGACTCCCGTACCATAAACCGCTGGTTCGTCATGGTAGTAATGGGTCGGAAGGCTGGCCATCTTGCGCTAGGCATCGGCAAAGCCGCCGGGGCGACCGTAACAGTCATTCCGGAGGAATTTCCCAAGCCACACATCTCCTTCGATCAAATTTGCCGCGTGATCGAGGGTTCAATAATCAAACGGCGCCTCACAGATCAGGACTACGGCGTGGCGATAGTCGCCGAAGGCACCGGCGAAAAACTGGATCCCGAGGAATTGAAGGAGTACTCGGGTATGGATCCTGCCTACGATGCCTACGGAAACCTCGCACTAGCAGATTTGCCACTCGCCTCCTTGATTAAACATCGCATCCAGAAGCGCTTTGCCGGCCGAGGCGATCAAATTCGCCTGACCGACGTTACCCTTGGCTACGAACTGCGTTCCACGAATCCGATCCCTTTCGACATTGACTACACTCGCACCCTCGGCTACGGAGCTGTCCGCTTCTTGCTCAGCGATGCCGAAGATCCTCGCTTGACTAAGGGCGGGCTCGTTACTCTCGATGGAGCGCGACTCAGGGTACTGCCTTTCTCTGATATCCTCGATCCGCAAACCGGCCGCACCCGCGTCCGGTTGGTCGATGTCGAGTCCGAGCATTACAGAGTTGCCCGTGACTACATGATTCGGCTTGAGTCCAGGGACTTCGCTCAAAGGGACATCACCGAACGGTTAGCCTCAGCGGCTCACATGTCCATCGATGACTTCAAGGCCGAGTTCGGTGATCAGTTCACGGGTTGAAGGAGGCCCGTGTCGTCCTTGAATTACCTTCTAATTGAGTGCGATTCGCCCAGAAGGTAGAGTCATCGGCCCTTCCGGCCGCTCTTTTTCGTCACAAGTCCAAAGCGAGCCGCCGTCTTTTCAATCTTGGCGAGACCCTGCAGCGTTAGAGAATGTAACAGCCGGCACGCAGCTTCGTTTAAGAGCCTGAAGGAATAGATCAAGCGGCATCGTTGAGGCTTGCTTCGAGGTGTGAGCACCAATTTCGGGGCTCGAAGTGGTCACCAAGACCTCGAATCCGTCCGTGAGGACAGGCCAGTGGTGAAACCGGCAACCATGCAGCCCTGGTTCAAGTCTGGCACGGATGCAAAGGCGAAATAGTCCAATCAACGCCACAAATGCGGCATTTGCCACAATCGGACTGTCTTTTGCGTCCTCTCCAGCGGAGGAAATGAAAGTGGCTACACCGCCTCGCTCATTGACAACAGACCGCCGCCGCTCCCCGGCCTTGGCCCCACTGCCCGGGCCGATTATGGACGGGCGGCACGCCCCGTCCCCAAACGCCGACCAGATCCGGGCAACTGAAGTCTTCTCCAAATTGCCACCGCGGTTGATTTACGACACAGCCAAGCGCATCTTTGACCTAGTAGCGGCAGTTGCCCTGATTGTTCTCGCTATACCGCCAGTGGTTGTGCTCGCGGTTATTCTGCGACTCGATTCACCAGGACCAGTTTTCATACGGCAGGAACGCCTCGGCAAGGACGCCCGTCCCTTCAGAATGTTCAAGTTCCGCAGCATGAGGATCAATAGCGACCAGCTTCCCAGCGAACTACTCTCCAAGAATGAAAGTTCAGGCCCGCTATTCAAGATGAGGAACGACCCGCGCATCACACGTGTCGGGCGCCTGCTGCGCCGCGGCAGCATCGACGAATTGCCCCAGCTCCTGAACGTGCTCACTGGCGAAATGAGCTTGGTTGGCCCCAGGCCTCCGTTAGCCCGCGAGCTGGAAGGCTTCGACGCGATCCAACAACAGCGGCTTCGTGTCCGCCCGGGTCTCACCGGCCTGTGGCAAGTAAGCGGTCTCAGCAACCTTCCTTTTGAGGAGATGGTTAGGCTTGACCTTCTTTACATTAGGAAACGGTCATTCCTTTATGACCTGAACTTGCTGATCAGAACTGTGCCGAGCGTTCTCCTCTGTCGCGGCGCCTACTGACCACCCGTAGAGGCTCTCGGCTTCCCTGGCAAGGAGATCACCCCAACCCGCAAGGCGCGCCAATTCCAGTACCGCGAACTTTCACAAATTGCCAATTCTCGCCCTCTCCAACTCTAACTCCGACGTCAACGATATACACTAACACCCAATTGTAGCCGTTTCGATCAAGGTTAAATTTCCGCCCTACCTTGGCCGAATTTCAAGCTAGGGCAATGCGAAAATTGAACTTTCAATCTCTGCACTCCAAATGGCATCGATGGGTCGATCTCCTTGCCCATGATTCGTCTCTCTCGTGGATACTCTTGGGCGTAGCCTCCAGCGGATTAGCTGTTAGCGGCCTCTGGGGCCTATTTAGCGACTTGTTTCTGTCCAACCTCGTCGTAGTCGCAGTATCCGTACGCTTGGTCATCATTTACTGCAGCACCTTGGCGCTCCTAGTTGAGCGACTGGTGACCTCTTTCGACCGCTGGCAGGTTGAAGCCTCTCTGACCTACCGCCAACTCTTCACCGAGGTAAGGCCCTTTACCGGAGCTTCCCAAGGCGGCTCTCCGTTCTACGGGCGCCGCTTCCAAACCCAGCTGCAGAACGAGCTTGCTCGTTGCCGAGCCTATAAGACTCCTCTAACGGTCGTCGTCTTCAGACTAGAGCTGCCTGGCCAAGCCCCAACCCACGCCGTTTTCGCCCAGGCGAGCAACGAGGTGGCAGATCTGCTGGACCAGCATCAATCCACCTTGGTCGGCGCTTCAGCCTTGGGCATGTTCGAATACGGATTCATCCTACCGAATTGCGACCGCGGCGCCGCCAAAAAGATCACAACCTTCGTCGCTGGAAGACTAGAGCGATATCGATGCTACTTCGGCCTAGCGACTTTCCCTGATCAGGAAAACGATGCTCTGACGTTACTGCGTCTGGCGATCGAAGAATCCGGCCTGCTCAACTCCCAAGCGGCGTAAGCCGGTTTCGTATCACTCACGGGATTTCTGAGAAAGCGTTAGCTCAACGGGAAAATACCAAGGACGAGAGTAAGGACCAATTGGCGAGTGGCCCGGACGAATGAGCCATTCGGCACGCGACCGAAGGACCCTCTTCTGATTAATTCACTGTGTCGCGACGGCGCCTGCCTTCCGGGCTTCGCCATCCTCTTCCACCATGGACGCCACCAGATCCCCCATGCGGATCGAGTAGTTTTGCCCTCTGTCCTCAGGATAAATCTGCTGCATGTTGGCCAGATATAGCCCAGGAACCGGTGTGCGGTGGTCCGGTAATTCGTCCCGGTAATCGCGGCGGATGACTGGCTGTGCGTTGGGGCCTTTGAAAACCCAACGATCGACTACCCAATCGCGCTCGAAGCTAGGATTGAACTTGGCTAGATGCGGCAGATAGAGATCATCGAGTTCCTCATCGGAAAGCGAGAACCACGCATGATTCGGTGTGAGGTAATTGGACAGGTACACAAGGGTTTGACCGCCGTAGTGCTGCCTATCGATAAAATTCGTATGCTCGATCAGTGCAATAAATGGTGTGCCGGCGTCACTGATGTTCAGCCAATAGGTCGGTGAAAGCGGCTCCTTTAGCGCCACCACGTAGCAAAGCGCCCACTGCCAACGGGCGGACTGCACCCTGCGCTGATAATCCTCCCCAAGTGGCGGCGCCATTCCAAGAAACCGTTCCGACGGAACGCACGCGATCACGGCATCGGCATCTACCTGCTGGCCATCTTCCAAAAGGAGTCCTTGGGCGCGACCATCGACGGTCAAGATGCTCTTCACGGGCCGCGAGGTCTCTACTTTGACTCCGCCATCGCGAATCCTCCGTTCGAGTTCCTTGATATACACCCCAAAACTACCGCGCAAATAGCCGAGCTCCTCCCGCTGCTTCGGCCCCGACCCTCGTGAGGCGAACCGCAAGTGAATTTTGCTCCAGAGCCAGGCCATGGCCACATCTTCGGCCTGGTCGGCGAATTTACCACGCAGCAGCGGACCCCAAACAACCTCCAAGCCCCTTTTGCCAACGTAACGTTTGATCCAATTCCAGGCGGTTATCTTCTCGTAACCATGCCAGTTGTTTTGACGCCTCAAATAGAGACCGGCGAGTCCCAAGCGAATTCGGTCGATCAATGGCAGGGGCCTAAAGCGCAGCAAATCCATGGGAGTGACAAAATCCCAGATCCGGCCACCGTGAAAAAACCCTACTTTTGAATCAATCCAAACCAATTGATCGCTAAGATCGAGCTCATCGATCAAGCTCAAGATTGATGTATCCGTGGAAAAAATGTGGTGGTAGAAACATTCGAGCGGATCCCCCTCAGTCTCGAAGGTTCGCACGAGCCCGCCGAGCTCGGGAGCCGCTTCGAAAAGTTCGACGTCATGCCCTTTCTGCATTAGCCGATAAGAAGCGGTCATGCCCGCCACTCCGCCACCGATGATGGCAACCTTCATTCGACGCTCTGAATTGGACTTGCAGCGTGCGAAACTGGTTGAATTCCGAGAAGTTGGCTTAGTGACACGTGGGCGAACCAAAGCAGGCCA
Source organism: Dehalococcoidia bacterium (assembly GCA_965219205.1). Lineage (GTDB taxonomy): Bacteria > Chloroflexota > Dehalococcoidia > DSTF01 > WHTK01 > WHTK01. The sequence continues at coordinate 1,717 of CBDCMQ010000005.1, read as the reverse complement.
AATCCTACGATGATCACGGGCACGAGCAGCAGCGCATGCAGGGCAACCGCGTAGGCGGAGGCGCTCGCACCGCCAACGTTGAAAGAAACCAGAACTTCGCGAGTAGTGACCTCGAACGGACCGATGCCGCCCGGTGATGCCAAAATCGAAAGCGCCAGGTTCGCCCCAGCCAGCACAATCAAATAAACGTGCAGACCCACGTTGAGCCCAAAGGCCTCTCCAACCACATAATACATCAGACCCTCGATCATCCAAGATCCGAAAGAGGCGATCGCCGCCTGGGCCAGCACGGCTGGGTTCCGAATCGCTAGGAGGCCGGACAGGAATGCATCGAGTAGGCTTTCGATCTTATCTGCGAGACCGGAAGGGACGAGGCGGATGACGCGTAACAACCAGGTGCGCGATCGAAGCGGCCACAGCGCCAACGCAACCAGCACGCTGCTGGCAGCAACGAAAACCAGCGCTGAAAGGACCCCAATCCCCTTCACTTCCGGATTTGCGCCAGAAATGAAGGTAACCGTGCCTAGGATTGCTACCAGAGTCAGGCCATCAAACGCCCGGTCGACGGCTATAGTGCCCAGAGCAGTCGATTTGTTCATCGATTCTCGTTCACCCACCAAGTGGGCGCGGACCAACTCGCCGACTCGAGCCGGAGCGACATTATTGGTCATCAGTCCGATCAACACCACGGGAAAGAGGCGAATCGTTGGCACATCGCTCACCGGTTTGAGCAAATAGTGCCAGCGAATCGTCCTTAGCCAGAAGCCAAAAAAGTACAGCGGCACGGCGGCGACAGCCAGCAGGTAATCAGCTGACTCGAAGGCACGCCAGATTTGGCCGAAGTCTGTCCTCGCGAGGAAGATTGCGAAAAAGGTGACACTGATTATCAGGCCAAGCCAGAAGCGCTTGCGACGTAGCAATTAGAGGTCCAGCCTTCCCGTTAGCGTGCTTCCCGGATTGCTTAGTATAAAACAGTGATCGGCAGCCGCAGACGTTCCCGCGAGCCTGAGAGCTTGCCGCTTAACCTGCCCGGTGCCATAAGGAACTGTCATTCGATTGACAGGCTCATGCGCGGGCATATGATGAATCCACTTTCCCAGCCACAGTCTGAAGGAGGCAAACTTATGACAGCTCGTGGATACGTCCTAATTGAAGCAGAGGTCGGCCGTTCAAAGGGCGTTGGTGACGCCGTGGTTTCTCTTAAGCACGCGGATGCTCGAGTCACTAGTGTTGACACCGTGACGGGACCCTACGATGTCATCGTTCAGATTGAGGCAGACGACCTTGATAAGCTCGGTTCGGCAATCACAGAGGGCATCCAGAGCATAGATGGGGTTCAGCGCACAACAACTTGCTTGTCGGTAAAGCTTAGCTGACTGAAAATCCACGTCCCGAACCAAATGAACAACGAAGGCATGATCAGTGTTGAGGAAGCTCGAAGCAACATCCTCAAGCTGATTCCACTCCTTTCACCAGAGATTAAGGCTCTCGCGGAAGCACACCGCCAGGTCTTGGCCGAGGATGTGTTCTCCTCACTAACTATTCCTCCCCTGGACAACACCGCCATGGACGGATACGCGGTTTTAGCCGAGGACACTGTCGGCGCCTCCGCTGACCAGCCCGTCAAGCTGCGCATCATCGGCGAGGTAGCTGCGGGCTACATATTCTCCGGTGAAGTGACCACCGGCAACGCCGTAAGAATCATGACAGGAGCGCC
>CBDCMQ010000004.1:0-241814 GCA_965219205.1 Dehalococcoidia bacterium | reverse complement strand
TAAAGATCGAAGCCGGCTCAGCGTTCCCGCTCGAGGAAGAACACACGATTGAGATTCGCGGACGTGACCTGGCGACTGGCTTACCTAAGGCAGTTGAAGTGAGCACCGTGGAGATCAGGGATGCGCTCGCGTCACCGGTTGGCGCCATCATCGCTTCAGTAAAGCTGGCGATCGAAGTTACGCCGCCGGAACTTATATCGGACCTGATGTTCAGAGGCATCTGTTTGGCCGGTGGTGGCGCGCTGTTGCGCGGTTTGGACCAACGCCTGCAACAGGAGACCAAGTTTTCGGTCTACGTTGCTGACGACCCCCTTACGAGTGTCGTTCGAGGCTGTGGTGATGTCCTGGAAGAGACACGCATGCTTGCCAAGGTCAACGCCACACTTTCAGCTCGAAAGGCGCCGCGCTAAGTCCATAAGACGCGGCCAGCCCTCGTCCTTGGGGCGGCCACCCCGAGGAGGTTTCGCTCCTGACATCAAGGACAGCAGCCTGGTTCGCTAGCGTTTTCGGGGTTGGGGTTCTACTCCTCGCCCTTTCCGGCAGCGGTTTCCTCCGTCCAGTCGAGGACGCCTCCTATGTAATTCTTTCGCCAATTGAGGCCGGACTGCGGTCATTGGCTCGCCCGGTGGCCGATACGGTCGCCAACCTCGGCGATGTACGCGACCTGACACGAGAAAACGAAGCTCTGCGCAGCGAAAATGAGCGTCTAAATGCCGAAATCGCCCGACTCCGCGAGCAAGCTGTTCAGCAAGAGCAGTTAGGACGGCTCATTGAGGTTACAACCAGCCTGCCGGATCAGGAATTTCTCGTCGCAAAGATCTATGCGGGCTCACCGACAAACCTACGCCAGCTAGTCGCCATCGACCATGGAACCTCAGACGGTATCCAGGTGGGAATGCCGGTTCTCACAGAGGGAAACACCTTGATCGGGACCGTAACGGCGGTGACCGCGACACATTCCTGGGTTACGCTGGTTACGGACGTGAACAGCGCCATTAGTGGTTTGATCCTGGAATCGCGCACACAGGGCGTTGTTTCCGGCGGCTACGATCGGCAGCTGACAATGGAATTCGTCACTCAGGACTCGCTCTTAAACGAAGGTGACACCGTGATCACCTCAGGTCTGGGTGGCAGCTATCCTGCTGGATTGGTAATTGGGCAGGTAACCAGCGTCAGCGGTAGCCCTCAAGAGCTCTTCCGGCAGGTTGGCGTGGAGCCATTTGCCAGCCTAACCAGGCTTGAGACCGTTCTAGTGATGATTAGCTTTACGCCGACAAGAGTCAGTGCGCCATGAGCTATTACATTGGCACACCGCTGGTCTTTCTGGTAGCTATCTCGGAAGCCGCCGTCTTACCGATGTTTCGGGTTGCTGGGCTGCAGCCCAATCCCACCCTGGTCCTGCTTATCGCCTGGCTCATGGTTCGAGGACCAGCTGAGGCATTCGTCCTGATCCCGGTGGGTGGAATTTCGTTGGGATTGGTGGATTCGGCTCCCCTCGGGACGGCATTGCTGGCCCTCGCGCCCTTGGCTGTTCTCCAGGAGCTGAGGGGTATGCAGTTACGGGAGGGGGGGTTGGTTCTAACGGCCCTCTTTACCCTAGGGATGACGGCAGTCTACAACCTGGTTTATCTGCTCGTCTTCACCCTGGGCGGAGATAACGGTGACTGGAGCAGTGCTTTCACTCGCGCGATCATTCCGGTGGCGTTCCTGAATGTAATCTTCTTGCTGCCGGTCTATGGCTTGCTATGGCTAACCAGCGCAGATCTGAGACGCGCCCCCTATGTTTGAGTTTGAGGCGCAATTTGACCGGTAATTCCAACCGCCGTAAGCCCTGGAAATCGGAGCCCTGGCGTTCTCGAGAGGCATCCGAGGCCGGCGAAACTGATTATTCGATTCGCCGGCGGATAACTTTCTTTGGCCTTTTTGTGATTCTGATTTTCGGCGTCCTCACGGTCCAGCTGGCGCGCTTGCAGCTTGTTGACGGCAGCGATTACCGGCAGCGAGCTCAGACCAATCGCCTTCGCGAGGTGCCGCTGATTCCAATCCGCGGCCTAATCTACGATCGGAACGGAGTGCCGCTGGTTGAGAATATAGCCAGTTATTCAGCGGGTGTCGTTGCAGCCGATGTGCCAGAAGACCAGCAACGTCAAATCACAATCGTTTTGCAAGAGCTGACCGGGGTTCCGGCGAGTGAGATCGATGCTCTCATCGCGGAACGCCGAGCATCAAATGATCCATTCGCGCCGGCCATTTTCGAGGAAAATTTGGAGGAGGAAAAGGCGTTTTTGCTACGCGAGCAGCTGGCGAATCTGCCCGGTGTCCGTGTTGTCATCGAGGCGAGACGCCAATACACCGAAGGCGCGCTTGTAGCTCACGTTCTGGGTTTCGTTGGGCCTTTGGATGCCAACGAATACAAAGACCTGGCTCAATCCGGCTATCAGTTCAGTGACCGAATTGGAAAATCCGGCGTTGAAGCAGCCTACGAATCGATCCTGAGGGGGACCCCTGGCAGCCGGCAAGTCGAGGCCGACGCTTCCGGAAGGGAGCTGAGCGTAATCAACGAGCAACCCGCTGCCGCGGGTGGAAATCTGATCTTATCGTTGGACCTCGACTTGCAGCGCAAGGTCGAAGAGTTCTTACAAGAGGCTATGGGCCAGTCCCTCAACGCGGCGGCGGTTGTCATGGACGTCAAGACTGGTGAGATTCTCGCGCTGGTTTCGCTTCCGACGTACGACAACAATATTTTTACCGGCGAGATCGATGAGGCCGCCTTGCTGGCGATACAGGAGGATCCAGGGAAACCGCTTCTCAATCACGCAATCGCTGAGATGTACCCGCCTGGAAGTACGTTTAAGCAGGTCACCGGCCTGGCAGCGCTCCAGGAAGGGGTTGCCACCGCCTCCACCGAGATCACGAGCGAAGGCGTTATCTACGTTGAGAACGAGTTCGACTCGAGCATTCAGTACCCCTTCCGCGACTGGGCCGCCCTGGGAACCCTAAACTTCTATCGTGGCGTGGCCATGTCCTCAGACATATACTTTTATTATCTGGCCGGGGGATACTCAGAGGACGGCGAGCAGATCTTTGATGGTCTGGGTGCCAATCGCCTCTCTGACTGGGCGCGCCGCTTTGGCCTGGGCGAAACCAGCGGAATTGATCTTCCCGGTGAGTCGGAGGGCTTGGTCCCAGATCCGGAGTGGAAAGAGCAGGCCATTGGTGAGCCCTGGGTAATCGGTGACACCTACTTTTTGGGAATTGGCCAGGGCTACATGGCTGCCACGCCAATTCAGATGTTGCTTGTGACGGCTGCGATTGGCAATGGCGGTGATGTTCTGATACCTCACCTGGTCACGGCGATTCAGACTGCCGAGGGCGAGGTACTCGTGCTGCAGCGACAGTCTGTGAAGCGCAACCTGGAAATAGACCTGCAGAATTTGAACATCATGCGAGAGGGCATGCGACAAGCCGTGGACAGCGGTTCGGCCACCAGTGGCGCGTCCAGCAGCGTCGTAATAGCTGGCAAAACCGGTACGGCCGAATTCGGTCTGGAGCGCCCGGATGGCTCGTTCCTCGAGCACGGCTGGTTTACCGGTTACGCGCCTTTCAACGACCCCGAGATCGCCGTCGTGGTGTTCCTTGAGCAGGGCGGTGGATTTCTGACGGCAGCGCCGGTCGCGTCAAAGATACTTTCTTACTACTTTGACCGTCAGAACGTCGCCTTTCTGGACCCGCAATGATTAGTTGGCGAGAGACGCGTCCGTTCGATTACGTGCTGCTGGTCGCCGCGCTTTCGCTAACCGGGTACGGCCTGCTGCTGATCTATAGCGGCAGCCTGAACAGCTACGCGGGCTCGCTCCTTGGCAGCCCTACCGGCAGGCAGGCCGCGTTTGGCATTGTTGGGGTTATCGCTCTCCTCATCGTCTCGAGGATGGACTATCGCTTCCTGGATCAAGGATCGACGGTCCTCTATATCGGGTTGATTGGCGCGCTAATTTTTGTCCTGACTCTTGGCACGCAAGTCTATGGCTCAAAACGGTGGATCGAAATAGCTGGAACCCAGGTTCAGCCATCCGAGATTGGGAAGTTAATCATCATTCTGGTACTGGCGAAGTACCTAACCGACCATCAATCGCAGATCAAAGAGTTGCGGGTATTCCTGGCGTCGCTGGCAATTGCTGGCATACCAGCGCTTCTGGTTTTTGCTGAACCTGACCTCGGCTCAGCCTCGATCTTTCTGTTTATCTGGCTTGGGATGGTAATCATGGCCGGGGCGGAAATGCGGCACGTTCTGGGATCTGTCGGCATGGTTGTCGCCCTGGCGCCTTTCGCCCTCATCGCCCTTGTGACCGACTATCAGCGGGAGCGGGTAAGTTTGTTTCTCGATCCGGCTCAGGATTCCCTGGGGTCAGGATTCAACATACTTCAGGCAGAAATTAGTGTCGGTTCCGGTGGACTTCTTGGGCAGGGCTTTACCCAAGGGACTCAGACGCAGCTCGACTATCTACGGACTCAAACCACTGACTACATTTTTAGCGTGCTCGGCGAAGAACTTGGCTTTATCGGCGCCATGATCCTCTTTGCCCTCTACATTCTGTTGCTGATGCGGGGCCTGCGGGCCGCGTCGATCTCGCAGGACGGCTTCGGCCGGCTGATCGCCGTCGGCGTGGTGATATTTATTTTGTTCCAGGCTTTCATCAACGTGGGCGTGAACATCCGCCTCTTGCCAGTGACCGGCATTCCGCTACCCTTTATCAGCCAGGGAGGCAGTTCTCTGATCACGGTCTTCATCGCGGTGGGACTACTTCAAAGTGTAATCATGCGTCATACGCAGGTCGTGCTATAGCAGTTCTGACTCTCGGCAGACAGACAATAAAAAGAACCGGCCTCAAATTGGGGCCGGTTCCTTTATCTGTGCTAAAGAGCAAAAGCTAGGAGCTCGGCGCTAGCTCCGGAGTCTCCTGCTTGGTGAGAATGATCTCACCGCCTTCGCAATCAATCAGTACCGTGTCGGCCGGTTGGAATCGTCCGTCGAGAAGAGCTTCCGAAAGCCGGTCCTCAATTTCATTTTGGATAACACGGCGTAGCGGTCGGGCACCAAAGATTGGGTCGTAGCCCTTGTCTCCGAGCCAGTCACGCGCCGCATCCGTGGCCTCCATACTGATGCCTTTGAGCATCAAGTTACGGGCGACCTCTTGCATGCGCAGGTCGACTATTGAGCGGATGTGCTCCTTCGACAGGGCGTGGAACACGATCTGCGCGTCAATTCGGTTGAGGAACTCGGGGCGAAAGACTCGCTTGAGTTCTTCGACGACTTTGTCCCTCATCCTCGTGTACTGCTGATCGGCGGTCTTGGCCTCGTCGGTCTGAATCGAGAAGCCGAGGGAGCTTTCGCGGCGAATCAAGTCAGACCCGACGTTTGAGGTCATGATGATAATCGTGTTGCGGAAGTCTACCTTGCGGCCCTTAGCGTCCGTCAGGCTGCCATCATCAAAGACCTGGAGCAGCATGTTGAACACGTCCGGGTGAGCCTTCTCAATCTCGTCAAGCAGGATCAGACAGTACGACTTGCGACGAACCGTGTCGGTGAGCTGGCCACCATCGTCATAGCCTACATAGCCGGGAGGAGCGCCAACCAGACGCGAAACGTTGTGCTTTTCCATGAATTCCGACATATCAAGCCGGATCATGGTGTCCTCACTGCCAAACATGAACTCAGACAGGATGCGCGGCAGGTAAGTCTTGCCGACACCGGTTGGACCCAGGAATAGGAACACACCGATTGGCCGCTTGGGGTCCTTGAGGCCGGCGCGCGAACGGCGAACCGCTTTGCTGATGGCAGTGATGGACTCATCCTGGCCAACAACCTTCGCGCGGAGAGCGTCCTCCATGTGGACTAGCCGCTCAGACTCTTCGCTGGCAATTCGGGTAACCGGAATTCCGGTCCACATCGCGACCACTTCGGCGATATCCTCATCGGTTACAACAGGCTTGCCTTCATCCTCGACCGGTGATTCTTCTGGACTGCCATCCTCCATGTTTTCGATTCGCTCTTGCAGTTTTAGCTCACGATCGCGTAATTCAGCGGCGAACTCGTACTGCTGAGAACCAATGGCCTGGTCCTTCTCCTTGCGCAGGCTTTCGAGTCCACGCAAAGCTTCTTGCATCGATGGTGGCGTAGCCGACTTGCGGATACGCACGTGCGAGGACGCTTCGTCCACCAGGTCGATAGCTTTGTCTGGAAGGAAGCGGTCTGAAACATAGCGAGCGGCTAGTTCAGCTGCCGCCTTGAGGGCGTCATCGGAGATCGCCAGTTTGTGGTGATCCTCGTAGCGCTCGCGAATTCCCTTGAGGATTTCGATAGTTTCCTCGACGGTTGGCTCCTCTACCGTAATCGGTTGGAGACGGCGCTCCAGCGCGGAGTCACGCTCAATGTGTTTGCGGTAGTCATCAAGAGTGGTGGCTCCGACGCACTGCAACTCTCCTCTGGCCAGGGAAGGCTTGAGGATGTTGGCGGCGTCAACGGCACCTTCGGCGGCACCAGCACCAACCAGCATGTGCATCTCATCGATGAATAGTAGGCAGTTGCCGGAATTCTTGATCTCTTCAATTACTTTTTTGAGGCGTTCTTCGAATTCACCGCGGTATTTGGTACCGGCCACAAGTGAGCCGATGTCCAGGGTCAGCAGGCGCTTACCCTGGAGCGTCTCTGGGACGTCACCAGTCACGATGTGCTGGGCCAAGCCTTCAACTATCGCGGTCTTACCAACACCGGGCTCACCGATGAGGATCGGGTTGTTCTTGGTACGCCGCGACAGAATCTGGATCACACGGGCAAGCTCGCGGCTGCGCCCGATCATGGGATCGAGCTTGCCGGCTCGTGATGCCGCCGTCAGGTCTATGCCAAGTTGGTCAACGGTCGGAGTCCGAGTACTGGTCCGGCCGCCACTGCCGGCGCTGGCACTCTGAGGAGTGCTTTGGGAGAGGATACGCGCCGTTTCGGTCCGGACCCGCTCAAGGCTGACGCCGAGAGACTCCAGAACACCAAAAGCGATGCCCTCACCCTCACGGACCAAGCCGAGAAGGAGATGCTCAGTTCCAATGTAGCTGTGGTTGAGCCGGCGAGCCTCTTCGACGGCCAATTCAATGACCTTTTTGGCGCGGGGAGTAAGGCCAATCTCACCGCTTACGGACTTCTCTCCCCGGCCGATGATGAACTCAACCGCGGAGCGTACTTTGCTTAGTTCGACGCCGAGGTTATTGAGAACCTTGGCAGCTACCCCGTCCCCTTCGCGGACCAAGCCGAGAAGGAGATGCTCAGTTCCAATGTAGTTGTGGTTGAAGCGCTGCGCTTCCTCCTGGGCTAGCGTCAGTACTCGTCGGGCTCTCTCCGTAAACTTGTCAAATCGGTCTGCCATCGCGTGCTAGCGCCCCCTATCGTAGATTCAGGTTAGCACAGGGGAGTTGGCTCGTCCAACTCCAAACAGACCTCCAAAACGTTACGCTTTTGTTTCCTCCGGCGGGGTTTCGGAGGCCCTAAAAAGCCTTCAAAACAAACACTATGCCTCGGTCTCTTCGGGCGGGGTTTCAGAGGCCAACGGGTCCACTTTCAAAGCCGCAAATGCGGCTGCCATTTGGGTCTGAGGCTCCTCCTCTACTACTTCCTGAACTTCAGCTTGCGCCGGCGACTCTGGCTCTGGCTCGGCAGCAACGGTGGTTTCAACCTCTATTTGTTCGATAGAGGCGGAGTCGGTTGGTTCTTCGGTTTCTGGGCCTTCTTGGGCCTTCTCGCTAGCCTCGCTCAATATTGCGGCGATCTCGTCCTTGAAGGTTTCCTGGATATCCTCCGGCACCGAGACAACTTCACCATCGGCGCCAAAGCCAAATCCCATCACCTCGCCACGCTCGCGGGCTTGCTTGAGCGAAAGTCCCAGGCGATGGCGGTCGCGTTCGATGCGAATGATGCGTAGTGGCAGGACATCGCCCTCGCTCACGGCTTCTTGAGCGTGAGCTATGCGACGTTCGACCAACTCTGAAACGTGGATCAGCCCTTCGACCGGCCCCTCGATGCGAGCAAAGGCTCCGAAGGCGGCCAACTTGGTGATGATACCGGGAACAACGTCACCAACCTCGTATTTGTCGACGATACCGTCCCAGTGAGCCGGCTGCGCTCGGCGAATGCTGAGAGCAATTTTCTTTTTCTCGGCGTCGACCTTCATTACATAGACTTCGACTTCGTCACCTACATTGAAGATCTCTTCCGGAGACTTACTGCGGTCCCAGGAGATTTCGGAGAGATGGACTAGCCCGTCCGCGCCGCCTAGATCGACAAAGATGCCAAAGCTACGAATTGAGCTTACGCGGCCTTTTCGGATCTCGCCCTCTTCCAATTCATCCAGAAGTCGCTCTTTTTGCTGGCTGCGCCACTCTTGCAACGCGCCACGCTCTGAAAGAATCACCCGGTTCCGGCGGCGGTTTAGCTCAATAACCTTGAGGCGCAACGGCTTGCCAACCGCGTGCGCAAGGCTAGCACCACTGGTGTCGTTGCGGTCTGGCCGTAGGGCCACAAGTTGAGAAAGCGGCACGAAGGCGGCAACACCTTCAACGTTGACCAGAAGGCCACCCTTGTTGAAACCGGTTACCTCAGCCTCGAAACTCTCGCCGCTCTCAAACAGCAACTGGAGCTCGCGCCAGCCCTTTTCGCCGCGGGCACGATCTACCGAGAGGAGAACCTCTCCCTCGTGGGTCTCAGGCTGGACGATGTAGGCAACGATTGGATCTCCGACCTCGATGCGGCTCAGTGGATCCGCTCCGAGCGAGTGCATTTCGTTTACAGGGATCAGGCCTTCGGATTTGGAGCCGATATCAACAATCACTCCGTCCCGGTTGACGCTGATGACCTTGCCTTCAACTACCTCACCTCGCCGGAGAGAGCGGATCTGTCCGCGTTCCTCCATCTCAAGGAGAGCTCCCATGTCCATGGGTGAATCTTCCTCGACGGCTGGATCTTCTACCAAACTTGGGCTGCCACCCGGCGTCCCCCCCTGCTCGCTGGGGTCATCTACCAATCCGATTCCTCCATTGAATCCGGCTTAGGCGCCGAATTCGTAGCATTCTAGCACAGGGCCGCGTCAAATTCGGTCGCAACCAAGCGATCGCGACGCGCACCGGCCATTATGAACCACTTATCGGCAATGAAGAAGGCCTTCACTATTGAGGTGAAGACCTTCAAGTTGTCGGCAGCGGCCTATTTTCCACAGAGGCTTGCGCCCCCAGTATCGTTAGCGCTACGGCGTTTCACTTCCGTGTTCGGGATGGGAACGGGTGGGGCCACCGCGCTCTAGCAACCGACCCGCTTAGTATAGCAAAGCAGGCCGTTCCGCCAAGCGCCTGTACTCGTCCAGTAGATGCCGGACACTTACCTCCTCTCGGTGAATGCTAGCAGCCACTCTTGCGGCGTTAGATGGCCAAGGGCCTGATGGGGCCGGTAAGTGTTGTAACGCTGCTCCTGTTGGAGCAGCTGGGTTCTCAGTTGGCTGAGCGAGTCGGGTGGGTCAACCAACTGGTAAAACTCCTCTTTGTGGGTGCGCTGGGCTCGTTCCAGGCAGCCGTTGAGCTTGGGGGAGCGTGGTGGCAGCACAAAAAGCCGCAGCCCCTTCTGCTCACAGGCGGCCTCAAACTCGGCCCTGAACTCAGAGCCACCGTCCAGCTGGATCGCCTTCACCGGACCCGGCATACGCTCGATGATCGTATCGAGGAAGTCGCGCGCCGTGCCGGCGGTAGCGCGGCCGTAGACACCCAAGACGTCCCAGCGGCTGACAATATCACGCGCCGAGAAGTGCTTGTAGGCATGGGTAATACCGGTCCAGCGCACGTCGGCGCTGTCCACCTGAACCAGATCTCCCGGCGCCTTGACGACGTAGTCTTTGGGCTTACGCACGGCATAGGGCCGCACCTGAGGCCGAGAGACGATGCAAGGGTCCTTCAGACTCGCAGGCCCCAGTTTGCCTTGGCGTCTGAGCCGGCTGAGGATGCGGCCCACCATCGAGACCGAGATAGTGGACCCCTTGGCGTCTGAGGATCGGCTGTAGCTTGTCTTTGCCCCAGACGGGATTGTCTTGGCGCAGGCGTAGCACCGCTGCTTCGAACTCTAGGCTCCAAGTCGGCTTGCGGACCTGGTGTGGCCTATGGCTGCGGTCTTGCAGACCCCGCGGACCCTGGAGCCGGTAGCACTCTAGCCACTGGTAAAGGGTTGAGCGGCTGCGTCCAAAGCGTCTTGCCGTCAGACTCACCTTCTCGCCGTGATCCTTGTGCCACTCAACAGCCCTGAGGCGCGCCTTCGCCTCACGTGATAGTCGTGGCTCCTCCCTGCCTTCCTGCGCTCCCTCTGGGAGGAGACGAGCCAGGGTTGGACCGCCTGGGATGATCGACCCGTACGTCTGCATTGGGACTCCGTATCGTCCCCGCCTTCTCATCATTGTCGTGTACGGCATCTTTCTGAACGAGATCAGCGCCGCGATGCCGCTATTCGCCTGAACATACGGCAAAAGGTAAAGCGTTTCACGGCCTGCGCTCGCCATCTTCCTGTAATAAGTTTCCAGGTATCAGTGAGGCCCAGGCAAGGCTCGAGCTGCCGTCGTGGCGCTCGCTAGCTGGAGACAACCCCGAGGTCGCTGCAAGTTACGCCCTGATTGATGACACCAATTACGTTACCGTCCGGGTCGGTGAATTCGAGCGTCACGCCCCCGGGAGTGTTGTGAAAATCACGCGCGATCGTCGACCCGCCACCAAGGACCTGTTCGCGTACATTCCTGATGTCATCCACGGCGAAGCTAGGCAGCCAACCGGAGCGCGCATCGCCCGTCCCACCGCCGTGCAGCCCGAGAATCGTGCCATTGCCGATATCGAACTGGCTCCAGGCTTGGCTTTCTACCTGAAGCGGCAAACCGAGAACATCCCGATAGAAGCCTACGGCGCTGTTCATGTCCTGCACGCTAACCATGAGAGTTGAGATTTGCTTGAGCATGGCATCCCTCCTCATTTTTTGAACCGGCCCAAATCCTGGACACCCTCCCAGTAGTCTGACCGCTTCCGGAGGCCTGTCAAGTTGTGGCGGAGGCGGCCTACAGGCGCTGCACTAGCTCGTGGGTTTTGAGCCCGGAGCCAGTGTTGAACAGCACGGTGCTCTCTGCCGGATCGAGGCGTCCATCGGCCAGCAGCTTCTTATAGCCGGCGTAGCCGGCCGCTCCCTCAGGTGCCGCGAAAACGCCTTCCGAACGTGCGATCTCTGACATCGCTTTAAGGATGTCGTCATCGGAAACGCTCACGGCGACACCGCCGCTCGCCCGGATGTTGTCGAGAATAATGTAGTCGGCGATGGCGGATGGCACGCGAATCCCCGGCGCGATCGTATGAGCGTTTTGCCAAGGCTCGGCCTCGCGCACGCCGGCCTCGAACGCCCTGACGATTGGCGCGCAGCCAGCGGCCTGTACCGAGACAATTCGCGGCCGCTCAGGGCCAATCCAGCCGAGTGCTTCTAGCTCATCGAAGGCTTTCCACATGCCGACGATGCCCGTGCCGCCGCCGGTCGGATAGACGATGACCTCGGGCAGGTGCCATTCGAACTGCTCGGCAAGCTCGAGACCCATCGTCTTCTTGCCCTCAGCCCTGTAAGGCTCACGTAGGGTCGAAACGTCGAACCAGCCTTCGGACGGCCCGCGTTCGCGTACAATGCGGCCGGCATCGGAGATCAGTCCGTCCACCAGCTCAACATGAGCGCCGTAGACTTTGCACTCGTTCTTCATCGCGTCGGGTGTATCAGCCGGCATGAAGATCCAGGCTTCGATCCCGGCTCGTGCGGCGTAGGCTGCCAGCGCCGAAGCGGCGTTTCCCGCCGATGGGATGGCGAACTTGGTTACACCCAACTCCTTTGCCTTGGAGACAGCGGTGGTAAGGCCGCGGGCCTTGAAGCTGCCTGTAGGGTTGAGACCCTCCTCTTTGATGAATACCGATCGAGCGCCAAGGGCCGCCTCAATGCTTTTAGCCGGGAGCAAGGGTGTGCCACCTTCGCCCAGGCTGACGATGTTGGCCTCGTCGCGGACCGGCAGTAGTTCGGCCCAGCGCCATAGCGTGGGCAGGCGCTGCCGCAACATGTCTGGCGTAAGCTCGCGTTTGATGGCGTCAAGGTCATAGCGCGCGAAGAGCACCTTGCCGCAGGCCGGGCAGGTCGTGTGCAGCTCCTCCGCGGAATAAGTGGCGCCGCAGTTCGTACATTCGAGGTTTGTGAGCCAGCTTTTCATGCTATCGAAAGTATCCCGCGTGTCGCGTCCGCGGCCGTGCATCTTGGGATAGCAAGTTTCATCCCTTGGCGGCAATCTCGCTTACGACTTCGGCGATGCGCTGGAGATCTGACTCACGATTCCACATACCGATCGAGAGCCGAACCGCCTGAGGTTGGGTGACGATGATCGTGCGGCCGAAGATGAACTGCTCACGCAACTGGTTGACGATGTCGACCGGCTCGATCCCGTCGATCGCGAAGCTAATCAGTCCCGCCTGCCGCGGACCGGAGAGCATCTGCACTTTTGGGATGCCGCTCAGCGAGTCATAGAGCTTGGTATAGTTCTCTTCTGTCCGCTGAAAGACGAAGTCCAGGCCGGCATCATTTGTAATCCAGCGCAGCGCGGCCGTGCCGCCCATGATTACCGGGATTGGCCTAGTGCTCACCTCGTAGCGTTGGGCCGTGTCCATGTAAACAAGTTGTCCACTCATGCCGTGCTGGGCGTCAGAGAAGACTCCGGAATAGGTCGGCAGGATGCGGTCGAAGGCCGACTTGCGGACAAAAAGCGCACCGGCGCCATCCGGGCCGCAGAGGAATTTGTGACGCGCCAGCGCGTAGCCGTCAACACCGAGCTCCTGCATATCGACGCGATGGGTGCCCACCGCCTGGATGCCATCCGCCACCACCAGAATGTTGTTGCGGTGTGCGAGCTCGCTGATGCCCTTAAGATCAACCCGCGCCCCGGTGGCGAACGAGACGTCGGAGATTAGGATCATGCGGGTCTTTGGCGTGATCTGGGCGCGTACCGCTTCCACTGAATCCTTCTCGCCGTTGCCCACGGCGGCGTAGCGGAGTTGCAGGTTGCGACGTTCGGCAACGATCCACAGGGGCACGCCCGCGGCGGGGTTCTCCAGGCTGCCGGCGATGATTTCGTCGCCGGGCTCGAAGTCGTAACCCCAAAGAAAGTAGTTCATCGCAGTCGTTGACGAATCCGAGAGCGCTACTTCATCCGGCGAGCAGTTGATGAACTTGGCGATTTCCGCCTTTGCCTCGTCGATGGGGCCCTGATAACGCGTGAGGCCCATGGCGCCGCTGGCCATTGCTTCCGGGTCGTCGCCGCGTGAGTCAGCTTCGTCCTCGATGCCCTGGGCCATGGCGACTCGTGCCGCCTCCGAGAGCGGGCCCCAGGATCCGGCGTTGATCGCGACAATCTTGTCCGTCAGGTGCAGCTCACGACGGACATTCTCTAGATGGTCAGCAGCGGCCATGTCAGGTTTCCTTTCAGGCAAAAGCAAGCGGTTGCGATTTCTTGAGCGGTACGGTCAGTGAATTTCGGTTACGTGAGAGCGAACGTTACCACAAGTTGCGGTCGCCTCGAAACCAGGCTAGGCAAGCTTTGCTCAAGGCTCCACGCGACATTCGAGCCGGTGCTTGCTGAGGAAAGCGGCGGTTGTCAGCCTCAGGTCCTGGCGAAGTTGCTTGACCTCGGCCGCGACCGACTCTCGGCCTTTGAAAGGAGCAACGATCAACGTCTGGTCACGCTTGAGCAGCAAACTCATTCCCGAATCTTCAGGGTCGGCTTTGACCTCGAGGTTCCTCGCGCCAGGCCGCTGCAGTTGCTTGGCTGAAAGAACAAGGTCGAGAACCATTACCTGTTTTAGCGGTGTCGCATCGGGAAAGTCAGCCAAAATGGCTTTATCGAGCAGTTCAAGAATAGCCACCATCGCCTGGCGGCAGGCGCTCGGCGAGCCGGTATCGAAGCCGGAAATAATCGCTGCGACCACCTCGCCCATGGCAAACGTCGCCGGGTAGAGTGAGCTGACCTGGGCGAGGGCCTCGGCCGCATCTATGGGGCAAAAGGCAATAATCTCGGCGACGGTTCGCACATTGGCCATGCCGGCGTCAGATGTCGTCGGTGGCTCATCAGATTCCCAGCCGTTCATTTTCTCGATCTGGCGGGGCCATCTCTCAACCGGAAGGTCGCGCTTCTCAGCCTCGGCGTAGAGCACCGCGTGATTGGCACAGTTCTGAATTAGACTGCCGGCCGCGAAATAGCTTGAGCCCAGGCCGGTAACGACCCGGACGTGTGGGAAGCCGTTTCTATCCATATAGGCGTGCAGGAGTTCGTGCGCAAGGGTCTGCTCCTCGAAATCGTCACGCAGGTAGATCTCACCGGCTCCGTCACCGGTCTGTGAGCGATAGCCACCGTGGCCGGAATCCTCATCAACTTCTTCGCCACCGGCAGAGCGAAATTCCAGCCGTGCGGCGGGGCGGAGAGCCTTTATTTCCTCAAAGAGGGCCTCGATCTCACCGGAAACCGGTTTGCCTAATACATCCATTTCTTTACACGTTCCTGGGGCGCGTTTGACGCGATCAAACCCGGCGGTGCTGAAGCCGCCACTAGAAAGCACTTTACCTCAGAAATAGCTGGGGACACCTCATTCTTGAGGAGCCTCAGCGGCAACAAATTTCGGGACGGATGTTATGAGCCGAGACTAAAGCGACGGCGCAGGGATATTTAGAGGATGCGCTGGGCGACCCGCCGAGTGGCATCGACCAGCCTGTCAACGTCTTCGTCGGTTGTCAGGGTGTTGAGGGCTCCGGCGGCGCCGGCCTGCAACAGCACCCCCTCGTTGAGTAGGCCGGTGAACAACGCCTTCTTCATTTGCGCGTCACCGCGGACAGCGGAGCGATAGTCTCTGATCTCTTCGGCCGCAAAGTGAACGCCGAACAGGGAGCCGATGCCGGTTATCTGCACAGGAACTTCGAGCTCGTCGAATACGCCTCTCATCTTCTGCCGCAGGAGGTCCCCAAGCCGATCAAGCCGGGCGTAGGCTTCCGGGGTCAGGTGGCTCATCGTGACCTCGCCGGCCACCATGGTCATGGGGTTGGCGTTGAAGGTGCCGGCGTGGGGTACGACGGCCGGCCCGCCTGTGGGGTCATAGAGGGCCATGATCTCCTCGCGGCCGCCAAAAGCGCCGGTCGCCATGCCGCCACCGATGATCTTGCCCAGCGCCGTGATGTCCGGGATAACGTCAAATCGCTCCTGAGCACCACCGGCGGCCAGCCGCAGGCTCTGGACCTCGTCGAAGATCAGCAGGATGCCGAGTTCTTCGGTCAACGATCGCATTCCCTTGAGAAAAGCCAGATCGGCTGGCACGTAGCCGAGGGCTGAGGCCACGGGCTCCATGATCACGCAGGCGAGTTCGTTGCCGTGCTGTCTCACAGTGCGCTCGGCGCCCTCGAGATCGTTGTAGGGCAAGACGATTACGTCCTGGGCGACGCTGGGGGGCTGGCCGGGGAACTCGGGAATCGCCGTCGGACCCTCCGGATCGAGCTTTGCCGCCGCCGGGCGTACGCTGACCGAGGCGTACTCATGCGAGCCGTGGTAGCCGCCTTCGAACTTGGCGATTTTGTGCTTCCCCGTGAAGGCCCGGGCAACCCGGATGGCGTTTAGGGTGGCCTCTGTACCGGAGTTGGCAAATCTGATCGTGTCTACCGAGGGCAGACGGTCGCACAGGACCTTAGCCAGCCGGATTTGGGCCTCGGTTGGCCCGCTGAAGGCCGTGCCTCGCGAAGCCTGCTGCTGCAGGGCAGCGACCGTTTCGGGATGGGCGTGGCCGATGATCAGGCTGGTGGCGTTGATCATGAAGTCGAGGTAGGCGTTGGCGTCAACGTCGTGAATGTAGTGTGCCTGAGCGTGGTCTATGAAGGCCGGATAGGGTTCGAAATACGAGGTTCCCCGAGAGCTGCCACCCGGCAGATAACGCGTCGCCTTCTCCTGCAAGGCCCGGGATTTAGGCGTGCGCTCCTGGTACTGGTCGATTTCGTTTTGAAGCTGCGGTGAAGCAACCATCCAAGCTCCTCATTTCTTGAGCCGGTCTATTCGGCGCGGCTAAGCTACATCGCCGGGCAGCGCCCGTCAATCTTCTGGTTGGGTGCTGCATCCTACCTAGAGGTTCTCGTTGCGACCTTGGCAACGACGTGGCAAGCTCACGCTACTCAAACCGCCCGCAATCGGGCTGACTGGCTCGCGAGGGCCGCAAAATCAGCCCAGGACAGGAGAACGCTATGGAAGAGCGACCCCAATTCACCATTCTCCGGGCCGGCCGGCTGTTCGACGGCACCGGCGCGAAGCAACTCGAAGCCGCCGCGGTGCTGATCGATGGCGACAGGCTCAAAGCAATCGGCGCTGCCTCTGAGATACGCCAGCCAGACGGTGCGCCGGTTGAGGTGATCGACTACGGCGATGCGACGATCCTGCCCGGGCTGGTCGACGTCCACACGCACATGATGGGCTACGGCGACGGCACGCTTGGCGATGACGTGGCCAAAGACGACGACGATATGCTGCTCTTGCGCGCCGCCAAGAACGCTCGCCACGCTCTGCACTCCGGTGTCACGACGGCACGGGAGAACGGCGCCAAGAACAGCGTCGGCTTTTCTTTAAAGGACGGTATCCGGCGCGGTTTGGCCAGCGGGCCGCGAATGGTGGTTTCCGGCCGGCCGTTGACGATCACCGGCGGCCACATGTGGTATTGCGGCTCTGAGGCGGACGGCGAGGTCGAAGTGCGCAGCGAGGTGCGACACCTTATAAAGGAGGGCGCCGATTTCATCAAAATCATGGCGACGGGCGGCAGTACGCGCAGCTCCTTCGCCAACCTGGCCTCTTACAGCGTGCCGGAGCTGCGGGCGGCCAATGATGAGGCGCACCGGTTTGGCAAAATGACGGCTACGCATTGCGCCAGCGCGCAGGGGGTTGCCAATTCGCTCGAGGCCGGCATCGACATGATCATTCACTGCGTGTTCAACGATGAGTTTGGTCAGTACCTGTGGCGCCAGGACCTGGCGGACCGGCTGGCCGCAGCCGGCGCCTGGGTGAACCCGACGCTGCATGTCGTGCGATCGGGGGTCTGGGCAACCGAGGCACGGATTAAGCAAACCGGCGGCGGCACAGAGGCGGAACTCACCCGGCTGGACAACTCGAAACGCGCCCTGGAGAACCGGATGGCAGCGACCGGCCGCCTGGCGAGGATGGGTGTGCGGGTCACGGCCGGCTCAGACTCACCCTGGAGCAACTACGCACCGGGCCAATTCGTGCAGGAGATTGAGCTGATGGCGGAAGCCGGCCTGACCAATTCGGAGGCGCTGGTCTCGGCGCTGTCGGCGGCGGCGGAATCGGTAGGCGCGGGCGAAAAAGCCGGCAGCCTGGTCGCGGGCAGGCAGGCCGATGTGCTGGTGGTGAGTGGTGACCCGGTCGAGGACCTCTCGAAGCTCTGGCAGGTGCGCGATGTATTTCAGGCCGGACAACGGGTGGAGCGCGGCGTGATCTAGAGGCTCAATGGGCAGGCTGCGAGGTCATTTGGCACTGTCTGGATGCGGAGCCACCTTATAATCCGTGATCACGACGACGTTGACGATGCCTAGCATCGCCTGCCGCGCAGCGGTTGTCCCTTAATAAGGAGGAACAGTTTCATGGCCGATTACGATCTAAGCGCCTTATGGGACGAGCACTGTCGCCACGAGTTTGATACCCGCGACGTCGACGCGACTATGGCGACTATGGTCTCTGAGCCTTATGTCAATCATATCCCGACGATCACCGGCGGGGTGGGCCACGACCACCTCAAGCGTTTCTACAAGTACCACTTCATCGACTCCAACCCGGCCGACCTGGAACTAGTGCCGGTCAGCCGCACGGTCAGCGAAGATCAGGTCGTCGATGAGATTATGATCAAATTCACGCATGACAGCGAGATCGACTGGATGCTGCCGGGTATCAAGCCCACCGGCAAACGGGTTGAGATACCGTTGGTCGCCGTCATCCACTTCGTCGACGGCAAGCTGGCACACGAACACATCTACTGGGACCAGGCATCAGTCTTGGTTCAGATCGGCCTGCTCGACCCCACGGGCCTGCCGGTCGCCGGCGTGGAGACGGCGCACAAGGTCGCCAACAACACCCGCCCCAGCAACCAGCTTATGAAGCGCTGGTCGGAGAGCGAGGGCAAGCCGATTTAGGACGGTCCGTTTGCAAATCATGCTGCAAATACTAAGAGGCCCTCTGGTCTCGCCGGAGCCATCGACATTCATGATATATAGATAAGACTCACTCTCCATCTACGGAGGCCTTTTTATATGTTTCCTTGGGTTCGTAAGCTAGGTCGCGCATCGTTAGGCTTTGCATTTGGAGCATCTTTCGGAGTGGCCATTGGTGTCGCTACGAATAACATAGCGATTGGTATTGCAATTGGTTTAATATTTGGCACTGGTACTGGTGCCGCATGGGAGCTAAAGCAAAAGCCGAAGGACAAATCAGTTTAGACATAGCGACCACAGAGCCGCATCTAGCTGGTCAGCAATCCCAGGTCGAGCACAAGATAGGTCGAAGTCTCCTGATCGCCCCAAATGAGCGCTCGCTATCTTTCTTCCGTTTGCAATCCATTCTGGAGATACTAAGAGGCCCCTCAAAGGAGGGGCCTCTTAGATTGCTACCTTGGTGGCGGGAGAGGGATTCGAACCCCCGACCTTCGGGTTATGAGCCCGACGAGCTACCGCTGCTCCATCCCGCGGCGTACTGAATAGGTTGTTGAAGCTGATACTTGTATCGATTCTAAGTTAGATATTAACTCAAAGCGAGTCGATTGTGTGCGAGTTTTAATGTAGGTCAAGCCCTCGGCCATTAGTACGGCTTAGCTGAAGACATTGCTGCCCTTACACCTGCCGCCTATCAAACGGGTGGTCTACCCGTGGCCTTACTCCTTACGGATGGGAAATCTTATCTTGAGGGGGGCTTCGCACTTAGATGCTTTCAGCGCTTATCCCTTCCAGACTTGGCTACCCGGCAATGCTTCTGGCGAAACAACCGGTACACCAGCGGTCTGTCCATCCCGGTCCTCTCGTACTAGGGACAGCTCCTCTCAAATTTCCTACGCCCACACCGGATAGAGGCCGAACTGTCTCACGACGTTCTGAACCCAGCTCGCGTGCCGCTTTAACCGGCGAACAGCCGGACCCTTGGGACCTGCTCCAGCCCCAGGATGCGACGAGCCGACATCGAGGTGCCAAACCTTGCCGTCGCTGTGAACGCTTGGGCAAGATAAGCCTGTTATCCCCGGGGTAACTTATATCCGTTAAGTCACGACCCTTCCACTCGGAATCGTAAGATCACTTTGCTCGACTTTCGTCCCTGCTCGGCTTGTTGGCCTCGCAGTCAAGCTCCCTTATGCCAATGCACTCAGCGGGTGATTTCCATCCACCCTGAGGGAACCTTTAGGCGCCTCCGTTACCTTTTAGGAGGCGGCCGCCCCAGTCAAACTGCCCACCAGCCACTGTCCCGCTGCTTGATCAGAGGTTAGAAAGTAAACCGGAGAAGAGTGGTATTTCAACGTTGACTCCCCTGAGCCCAAGAGCCCAGGTTCATAGTCTCCCACCTATCCTACGCATCACTGGCTCACTATCAGTGGCAAGTTGCAGTAAAGCTCCACGGGGTCTATTTGTCCTGGTGCGGGTAACCCGCATCTTCACGGGTACTTCAATTTCGCCGGGTCCCTCGTTGAGACAGCGCCCAGATCGTTACGCCATTCGTGCGGGTCGGAACTTACCCGACAAGGAATTTCGCTACCTTAGGCACATTTGTTACGGCTTAAGAATCCGGGGGACACCCCGGACCCCGCTGAAGGGGTAGGAGAGGCGTCCATGGTTCTTAAGCGGGGCGGTCATTTCTGCCGCCCTCTGCATGTCGCCATGCAGGTCGGACCATATCTTCGTGGTGACTGGCGAGGTCACAACGTCTGGCGTATGGTCTCTGAGGATTCCGAGAAAACTTTCAAGAAACACTTTGGTTCTCTTCGAACTTTCTCGGCCTTTCCTGCTGATTGTCCGCACCGGTCGCATTGTCACTCTCGCTCACACGAAGAGTAGCGCCGGATTCTCGGAGTTTCCAGCATATAGCCAGATTTTAAAACGGCCTTTGAGCGATGTAGTGATGGTGTTAAATCTGGGGACACCCCAGACCCCGCCGACTCTAAAAGCCGGGGAACACCCCGGGTCCCGCTGAAGGGGCGCCGAGAGGTGAAATCTGGGGACACCCCAGACCCCGCCATCGTTGATCACTCAGGTTGACCGTTATAGTTACGGCCGCCGTTCACTGGGGCTTCGGTTCAAGGCGTGAACCTCTCCCCTTAACCTTCCAGCACTGGGCAGGCGTCAGCCCCTATACATCCCCTTACGGGTTGGCAGAGACCTGTGTTTTTGGTAAACAGTCGCCTGGGCCGGCTCCCTGCGGCCCCAGTCAGCTTCACTCGCGAGGAGTTGCACCAACCGGGGCGCTCCTTATCCCGAAGTTACGGAGCTATTTTGCCGAGTTCCTTAACGAGGGTTATCCCGATCACCTAAGGGTACTTACCCCCGCCCACCAGTGTCGGTTTGCGGTACGGGCACCAACGGTGCTAGCAACGAGGCTTTTCTTGCCAGTGTGGACTCAACGAACTCGGATTTGACAAAAGTCTCCTCCTCGCCCCGACCCCTCCGCTTAACCTGGAGGTGGATTTACCTGCCTCCAGACGCCTACGGGCCAGCGACGCACCATGTCCAATGGGCGCGATTCGCCTATCCTCCTGGGTCACCCCTTTACCTTAAAACGCCCCGTTAGTGGTGCTGGAATACTAACCAGCTGTCCATCGCCTACGACTTTCGTCCTCGGCTTAGGCCCGACTAACCCTACGCGGATTAACCTTCCGTAGGAAACCTTGGGCTTACGGTGGACTGATTTCTCGTCAGTCTTACGCTACTCATACCGGCATTCGCACTTCCGAACGCTCCAGTGCGGTTTACACACACACCTTCTCTGCTGAACGGAACGCTCCCCTACCCCTTACGATTAAAAATCGTAAAGCCATGGCTTCGGTAACAGGCTTGAGCCCCGCTGAATTGTCGGCGCAGAATCACTCGACCAGTGAGCTATTACGCACTCTTTAAATGGTGGCTGCTTCTAAGCCAACATCCTGGTTGTTTTAGCAACTCAACATCCTTTGACACTTAGCCTGTATTTAGGGACCTTAGCCGATGGTCTGGGCTTTTTCCCTTTCGACTACGAACATTAGTGCCCGCAGTCTCACTCCCGGACTAGTAACCTTGGCATTCGCGGTTTGGTTGGGTTTGGTAAGCGGTAAGCCCCCTAGCCCATCCAGAGCCCTACCTCCAAGGTCCATCATCCGAGGCTGCCCCTAAAGGCATTTCGGGGAGAACCAGCTATCTCCTAGTTCGATTGGCATTTCACCTCTACCCACAGCTCATCCGGTAGACTCGTAAATCTAATCGGTTCGCGCCTCCACTCCGAGATTATCGGAGCTTCACACTGGCCATGGGTAGCTCACTAGGTTTCGGGTCTACTCCATGCAACTGAACGCCCTATTCAGACTCGCTTTCGCTCCGGCTCCACAAATCACTTTGCTTAGCCTTGCTACATAGAGTAAGTCGCCGGCTCATTCTTCAATAGGCACGCCGTCATCCCTCTCGAAAGAGAGACTTCGACTGCTTGTAGGCACGCGGTTTCAGATCTATTTCACTCCCCTCCCGGGGTTCTTTTCACCTTTCCCTCACGGTACTGGTTCACTATCGGTCATCATGGGTATTTAGCCTTGGGAAGTGGTCTCCCCAGCTTCCCACGGGATTTCTCGTGTCCCGCGGTACTCAAGGTGTCAGCAGGAGTCGTCAACCCTTTCAACTACGGGTCTCTCACCCTCTATGGCGGCCCATTCCAGGGACCTTCGTTTAAAGTGACGTTTTGTAACTCCTTGCGGTCTCTGCAGATTCCGCTGCCGAACCTTACAACCCCCGTAATGCATAGGACTGCAGTCCACTAAGCACCACCGGTTTGGGCTCCTCCCCGTTCGCTCGCCGCTACTAGGAGAATATTCTCTTTTCCTCGGGGTACTAAGATGTTTCAGTTCCCCCGGTTCCCGCCTCCGGACCTATGTGTTCAGTCCGGTGCAACCCGACATGACTCGGGCTGGGTTCCCCCATTCGGGCATCTCCGGCTAAGTTTGCAAGACAACAAACCGGAGCTTATCGCAGCCTTGCCACGCCCTTCTTCGGCCCATGACGCCAAGGCATCCCCCGCGCGCCCTTAGTAGCTTGACCTACATTAAGGCCCACACGCAATCGAGATAAAATCGATTTAAATTGAAGTACCAGCTTCAACTCTATTCAGTTTTAAAGGTACGGCCAGGTCCTGGAACGTCCATTCCCTGTCTTCGGCTGAGCCGCCGACGGGAGCTGACTTGTGTTTACAAATCTGCTTCCGTCCCCGGCTTAGCGAGATTGCTAACTCGCTGACATGAAAATCGGCCTGCTGTTGAGGCCGATCTTAAACGGGCTTGCAGCGCAGGTGTCAGCGATGGGGTTGTTCTTTGCGCTCTGTCATTCAAACTCCGCTATGAATTTTAGGCTTTTGTGTGACAACGGCGCAAGGCCCGGCGAATTTCTGGTGGAGCCGAGGAGACTCGAACTCCTGACCCCCTCCTTGCAAAGGAGGTGCTCTCCCAACTGAGCTACGGCCCCCGCGCGTTTGCTATCTAACGCTGCTCTCCCAACTGAGCTTTGGCCCCCACGCGTTGCGACCTGACGCTGCTCTCCCAACTGAGCTTGACCCCACATGCTTTAGACTTCGCCTGCGTGCTGCCTGGCTGGAGACGCTGGTGGGCCATGGTGGACTCGAACCACCGACCTCGGTCTTATCAGGACCGCGCTCTAACCAGCTGAGCTAATAGCCCATGGAGCACGTCTCAGCCTTAAAGTCAAAGGCCATGGGTTGCACCTTGACCGCTGAATAGTGAAAGGAAGAAAGGGTGTTAGTCCAGTTAGAGCCTGGACAAGGCTCTGACGGCTGCCACTCCGAAGGGTGGCTTACCGATCGACCTAGGATGCTGAAATCCGGCTCACCACCGTGAGGTGTGAGCGGTTTCGGCAACTCCCTAGAAAGGAGGTGATCCAGCCGCAGCTTCCGCTACGGCTACCTTGTTACGACTTCGCTCCAGTTACCAGTCCCACCCTCGGCGCCTGCCCCCTTGCGGTTAGCTCAGCGACTTCAGGTATTACCGACTTCCATAGCGTGACGGGCGGTGTGTACAAGGCCCGGGAACGTATTCACCGCCGTGTGCTGACCGGCAGTTACTAGCAACTCCGACTTCATGTAGGCGAGTTTCAGCCTACAATCTGAACTGAGGCCGGCTTTAGGGATTAGCTCCGGATCGCTCCATAGCAACCTGTTGTACCGACCATTGTAGCGTGCGAGTAGCCCAAGACGTAAGGGCCGTGCTGACTTGACGTCATCCCCGCCTTCCTCCCCGCTTTACGGGGCAGTCTCGCCAGAGAATATAACTGGCGACAGGGGTTGCGCTCGTTGCGGGACTTAACCCAACACCTCACGGCACGAGCTGACGACAGCCATGCAGCACCTGCGCTAGCTCCCCGAAGGGTCCCGCACCTTTCGGTTTGGTACCACTAGCATGTCAAGCCTTGGTAAGGTTCTTCGCGTTGCGACGAATTAAACCGCACGCTCCGCTGCTTGTGCGGGCCCCCGTCAATTCCTTTGAGTTTTAGCCTTGCGGCCGTACTCCCCAGGCGGAACACTTATTGCGTTAGCTGTGGCACGGAGGGAGTCGATACCCCCCACACCTAGTGTTCATCGTTTACAGCGTGGACTACCCGGGTATCTAATCCGGTTCGCTCCCCACGCTTTCGCGTCTCAGCGTCAGGAAAGGCCCAGAAAGCCGCCTTCGCCACTGGTGTTCCTCCCGATATCTACGCATATCACCACTACACCGGGAATTCCACTTTCCTCTACCTCCCTCAAGTCTGCCAGTATCCAAGGACCTCTCCCAGTTGAGCCGGGAGCTTTCACCCTAGACTTAGCAAACCGCCTGCACGCCCTTTACGCCCAGTAAATCCGGACAACGCTCGCCACCTACGTATTACCGCGGCTGCTGGCACGTAGTTAGCCGTGGCTTATTCGCAGGGTACCGTCATCATCTTCCCCTGCAAAAGGGCTTTACGACCCGAAAGCCTTCATCGCCCACGCGGCGTTGCTGGGTCAGGCTTTCGCCCATTCCCAATATTCCTAGCTGCTGCCTCCCGTAGGAGTTGGGGCCGTATCTCAGTCCCCATGTGGCTGACCGTCCTCTCAGACCAGCTACCGATCGGAGCCTTGGTAGGCCGTTACCCAACCAACAAGCTAATCGGCCGCAAGCCCCTCCAGAAGCGGCTTTCGCCTTTTGTGAAGCTCCCGTGGGAGCCACACCACATGCGGAATTAGCTCACCTTTCGGCAAGTTATTCCCCACTTCTGGGCAGGTTACTTACGTGTTACTCACCCGTCCGCCACTATCGTTACCGGCGAACCGGTAACGATCGTTCGACTTGCATGCCTGATGCACGCCGCCAGCGTTTATCCTGAGCCAGGATCAAACTCTCCGTTAGAAAAATTCAAAACCTGGAAACTCGCTAATGCGAGTCCGGATTGTACCCAATAAAAAATTACGGGTTACCCGAGCTTCCTTTCACTATTCAGTTGTCAAGGTGCGTCGACGCCTTGAAGGCGTGTCTCTCAGATTAACACGCAAGACCGCGCTCGTCAAAAGAAACTAGCGCGGTCTCAGTACGATGTGAACTGACTCCGAGAGGCATAATAGCGAGTGTGGAGAGACTCGGTCAAGGCTTACGCGGAAGTCCCCGCCGGACCCGCCATCGGCGGGGCTTTTGCTAGGGTGACCGGAGCCGATCCTACCATTGGAACCCTATAGATGGTGGTCTTGTGGAACCCTATAGATGGTGGTCTTGTCACTTAAGCCCATCCGCGCTAGGGTTGACCTGCACTGGAGGGCAAATTTGCAAAACGTTACATATAAAAAGGCAGCGACCGTGGACGAGGCCATTGACCTGCTCGGGAAGGGCGGAGAAACCGCCCGGGTCTTGGCCGGAGGCACAGACGTAATAGTTCAGGCCCGCGAACGAACGCGGAAAATCGAACTCTTTGTCGACATCAAGGCGATCGAGGAAACCCAGCAGCTCAGCTACAGCGCCGCCAAGGGATTGACGGTGGGTTCGGCCACGCCCTGCTACCGGCTTTACGCTGACGAGAATGTCCAACGGCTGTACCCGCCATTGATTGAGTCGGCCACGGTGATCGGTGGAATAGCGATTCAGGGCAGAGCCAGCCTGGGTGGCAACCTCTGCAATTCGTCGCCGGCGGCCGACACGATTCCGGCACAGATTGTGCTAGAAGGACAGGCCAATATCGCCGGACCCGCCGGCCGGCGTCAGGTTGCGGTGGAGGAGTTCTGCACCGGACCGGGGCGCAATCAATTGGCGCCCGGTGAATTCGTTGTTTCGCTTCAATTCCCCTCACCGGCCGCCGCTAGCGGCAGTGCTTGGGAGCGGTTTATTCCCCGAAATGAGATGGATATCGCGGTGGCCAACGCCGCTTCGGCCATCAGGCTGGATGGAGAGGTGGTGAGCTGGGCGCGGGTGTCGATCGGCGCCGTGGCACCGACGCCGCTCCTGGTGGCTGAGGCTGCGGCGGCCATCGTCGGCAAGCCTTTGACGGAAGAGACAATCAAGGCCGCCGGGGCGGCGGCCAAGGCGGCAGCGAGCCCGATTGATGACATGCGTGGCTCGATCAAGCAGCGTAAGCACCTGTCCGCTGTACTGGTTGAGCGAACACTACGCGCGGCAGGCAGCCGGGCGCGAGGGGAATAAATTCAAATTGAGCGAGAAGATTGTTATCCAAGCGACGATTAACGGTGAGGGAGCCGAGTTTCTTGCCGACCAGCGCGACAGCCTTTTGGATGCTCTGCGAGACCGGGTTGGCCTAACTGGCGCCAAGGAGGGCTGCAACAACGGTAACTGCGGCGCCTGCGCCGTGATGCTTGACGGGCGCCTGGTGGACTCATGCTGTGTCATGGCCGCCGAGGTCGAAGGCTCAGAGGTCGACACGGTGGAAGGTATCGCGTCTGACTCCGGCCTTCATCCTCTGCAGCAGGCCTTCCTTGAAGAAGCTGCCCTGCAGTGCGGGATTTGTACGCCCGGGTTCTTGGTCGCGTCAAAGGCGTTGTTGGACCAAAGTCCGAATCCCACCGAACTGGAGATTCGATTCTGGCTCGCTGGCAACCTCTGCCGCTGCACCGGTTACGACAAAATTATCCGGGCCGTGCAGAAAGCTAGCGAGACGATGGCCGGATAGACCGGTCATCAGGCCCAGAGAGGGATTATGCCGGAAGCGCTGAGCCGAGGTAACGATCCAAGTTCATTAACTCCACCAATACCGGAAGCCCGTGCCCTAAGCGCACGGGGCTTCTGGTAAAGAAGCACTCGCGTTATGTTCACCGTTCGATCAGGCCATCTGGCAAAGGCGTCGGAATTCGGAGGAAGTCATCGGAGGAAGTCAATGGTAGCCACCAAGGAATACTCAGTAATTGGCACTCGTCCAATTCGTCATGACGGAACCGACAAGGTAACCGGCCGCGCTCAATACGGCGCCGACATCCAAATGGCGGGGACGCTGCACGGACGCGTTAAGCGCAGTCCCCACGCCCACGCTTTGATCAAGAAGATCGACACCTCCAAAGCGCTGGCCCTTCCCGGGGTCAAGGCCGTGGTGACCGCGGCAGACTTTCCAGCGGAAACCGGCGGTGTTGCCGAAATCGGCGAGGGTGCGGTTCAGGCTTTGCAGTTTGTCGTGAGCAACTTTTTGGCAACAGACAAGGCGCTCTATAACGGGCATGCGGTCGCAGCAGTTTGCGCGATCGACTCGCACACGGCCGAGGACGCGCTGGACCTGATTGAAGTAGAATACGAAGTGCTGACGCCGGTGCTCGATGTTCAGGAAGCGATGCTCGAGAGCAGCCCAGTGCTGCATGACAACCTGCGCACCAAGGACACGACACCCTTAGCAGTTGACGTTTTCGACCGAAAGACCAACATCGCGGCCCACACGCAGTTGGCCGGCGGGGATCTGGAGAAGGGATTCGCCGAGGCGGATGTTGTAATCGAGCACGAGTATGTAACGCCAATGAGCCATCAGGGCTACATCGAGCCTCAGATGGGAACGGCGTACTGGAATAAGGACGGCCATCTTACCGTCTGGACCAGCACGCAGAATCCGTTCGGCTGCCGCAGCACTTTATCGGACGTGCTCAAGAAGCCGGTCTCGGAGATTAGTGTCGTGCCGATGGAGATTGGCGGCGGTTTTGGTGGAAAAATCTCGATGTACCTGGAGCCGCTGGCGGCGATGCTTTCGCGGAAAGCCGGCAAGCCAGTAAAAATGATTATGAGCCGAGAAGATGTGTTTACGGCGACGGGGCCGACTTCAGGTGTTTATAGCCGGGTCAAGCTGGGCGCCAAGAAGGACGGCACGATCGTTGCAGCCGACGTTTACATGGCCTATGAGGCAGGCGCCTTCCCAGGTGCACCGGTTTTCGGCGGCATGAACGGTGTGTTGTCTCCCTACAGCATTCCCAACTTCCGCATCGACGGCTACGACGTCGTCGTCAACAAGCCGAAGACAGCCGCCTATCGAGCGCCAGGCACACCGGCGGGGATGTTCGGTCATGAGTCGGTACTAAACGAGCTTGCCCATGAGCTCGACATGGACCCGATGGACCTGCGGCTAAAGAACGGGTCCAAACCCGGCGACGAACGGCCAATGGGTGGCAAGTGGGGCCAAGTCGGCAATGTCGAAGTAATGGAAGCCATGCGTGACCACCCGCATTACAAATCGGAGTTGCAGGGCCCAAATCGGGGTCGCGGCGTGGCGATGGGCTACTGGGGTAACGCCGGCATGGAGACCAGCACTAGTGGCAGCATATTGGCCGATGGAACGGCTTCTCTGGTTTTAGGGTCGGTCGACATTGGCGGCACACGCGCGGCGTTGTCGATGCAGCTGGCCGAAACGCTGGGAATTAAAGCGGAGGATGTCAAGCCAAAGGTCGTTGACACGGATTCGATCGGCTTCACCAACATGACCGCCGGCAGCAGGACAGCGTTCGCCGGCGGTTGGGCGGCGTACGAACTTGGGATGAAGATGCGCGAGGAGTTGGTCCAGCGAGCTGCCAAGATTTGGGAGTGCGATGCGGACAAGGTGACTTACGCCGACGATGGTGTGGTTCATGGTCCCAACGATGATGACGGCAAGCCGCGCAGCTTGACTTTCAAGGAGCTGGCGGCCCAGTTGCCTCGGACGGGCGGCACTATCGAGGTTGGCGTAAATATCAACAAGAGTTCCGTCGGTCCGGCCTTCGCAGGCCATATCGTGGACCTGGAGGTCGATCCGGAAACGGGCAAGGTGACAATCCTGCGCTACACGGCGGTCCAGGACGTTGGTACCGCGATTCACCCGAGCTATGTTGAGGGCCAGATTCAGGGCGGTGCCGCCCAAGGCGTGGGCATGGCGCTTAATGAGGAGTACTACTATGGTCCGGATGGCCGGATGCAGAACGCCAGCTTCCT
Organism: Dehalococcoidia bacterium; assembly: GCA_965219205.1. GTDB lineage: Bacteria > Chloroflexota > Dehalococcoidia > DSTF01 > WHTK01 > WHTK01. The sequence continues at coordinate 213,032 of CBDCMQ010000004.1, read as the reverse complement.
CGACTACCGCATGCCAACCACGTTGGACATGCCAATGATCGAGACCGTATTGGTTGAGGTACCGAACCAGGGTCACCCTTACGGGGTTAGAGGAGTTGGCGAGGTCTGTATCGTGCCACCACTGCCAGCGATCCAAGCGGCGATCGCCGAAGCGATCGGGATACGTTTCCAGGAGCTGCCGATGTCGCCGCGCGCTGTCGTCGACGCGATGCTAAAGGACCAAGAGTAGACCGAGGCCGTGGCCACAGTTTTCATACCCGCCGCGTTGCGTGAGTACAGCAAGGGTCTGGATAGGGTAGCCGTGCCCGGCGGCGGCAGCCTGCGGCGGGTGTTCGAAAATCTCGACAAGGAATGCCCTGGCATTGGTGAGCAGCTTGTTACTGAGGATGCAATTCGCCCCGGTCTGGCGATCTTTATCGACGATGAGTTGACGTCGGAGGGGCTGATTCAGAGCGTGCCGGATGATGGGCGGGTGCACATTTTGCCGGCGATGGGCGGAGGCTGAACCAGTGGCGGGCCAACGCTGTCTATGGTGCACTGACCCGCCGTTTGAGGAGGTGGCGGTCCTGCGCTGGCGGGGCGAGGATAAAGACCGGCTCACGGTTGCCCTATGCCGCAAGCATCTCGAGCGGCTGAAAAAGGCTGGCGAAAAGGGTCGCGAGATCAAAGGCTACTCGTACAAGATTGACTGGTGGTAACCCTCACCGTGGCCGCCTGGTGCTTGCCAGCGGCCGGTAGAGGGACTTGCGGACGGCCAAACTGCCGGAAACCCAACAGCTTTCTCCGCCGATGCTGTAATAACATTCCATTGACCGCGTTTGTGTTAGTGAGCGCAAGGAATGCACTCCGCACAGCCTAGGGATAGGCGCCGGAAACACGCCGGGTGGCATTGATCCGACACCTGTAACTGGTTGCCACCAGATGTCGGGGAGCCTATTGGCAAAACCGACCGGCCTGCCTCCTCTTTACCAAGGAGTGGCTTTTTTTCGTCTCAGCCGAACGCAGTCGCCATTTCGTTCAAGTCGTGCCCGAATGTGAGCACTGGCAAGGTTTACGAAAGTGTCCAGAATCGTGCGGCGTAAACCCAGCGAACTGAACGAAATCGAGGCGGATAGCGCCAAGGCCTGACGCACAGCTATCAGATGGTCAAGAATCATTCATCCCGCGGCAATAGTTCCGCCATCGGGCTCAAGAGGCTGCCAGCGGCAATTCCACTGACAACGGCCCACGTCTATAATCGAACCACCATGACACAAGCTGAATCCGTCTTTTCTTTTGAAGAAGCGATGCGAACGATGGGTGTCACACCGGAGAAGCTTAATCGGCTGATAGACGAAGGTGTGATACGCGCGAGCCGTGAAGGTCCCGGCACGACAATCACCCGGCGGGCGATTCTCGACTATATGGCCACCGTCACCGCGGTGGGCAAAGAACGCAAGAAATCCTGACTCTCTAACGCCACCTAAGACCGGAAGTTACGACCCCTCACTATAAGGCTGACCCTTCGCCGACTGTGATTCGAAAATCCGGGGGAACCTATCTAGGCGTGAGCCGCGACGAGCTCGCGTTGCCTGGCCGCCTGCGACGGCATATCCTCATGAGGGAGTTCGAAGGGGAGGGCATCATGTGCTGGAGCATCAAAACACTGCGCAAGGGTGAGGAGCTGGCGACAAAGGAAGAAATTGACGCCGCTGCTCTGCAATTTGTCAGGAAAGTCAGCGGCTTCCGTCAGCCATCGCGCAAGAACGAGGCCGCGTTCTCGGGCGCGGTGCAAGAGATCGGCGACTCGGCTCAGAGGTTGCTCGATTCGTTAGTCACACCAGGCACACCGGCCGCTTCAGCTTAAGAATGGTTCAGAGGAATCTAGGCCGGATCAGCCGTCGGAGGCTGATTGCTAGCTTGCCACTGTTCCCGGTTGGCTTGGGACTGGCGATAGCCTGCAGGGGAGATAACGGTGACGCAGATTCGGCATCGCTGGCCGATACGCCCATATCACCCAGAACACCCCTGTCTGCCTTCCAGCCGACTGCCACGATTGCACCAACCGCAACGCCCGAGCCTCCGTTTGTGGTTCCTCTTGGAGAGGAACGCCGTTCGCTCATGGCAGGCACACCATACGAAACGCCGCTTTTCATCTTTGGCAGCGGCAAGCCAGGCAACGTGGTGATGGTTCTCGGCGGGGTCCACGGAAACGAGCCCGGAGGCTGGCTGGCTGCGGAAAGAATTGTCGATCAGCTGCGCTCAGCCACGGGAGCGTTGCTTGTCGTGCCGCGGGCAAATCGGCTGGCAACCGAGTTGTTTGTGCGAACTACGGACGAGATGGGCGACCTGAACCGGCTTTACCCGGGCGACGCGGAGGGCCTGCCGATGGCCCGCATGGCCTTCGAAATTATCGAAGTGCTGCGCGATTTTCAGGCCAGCCTGCTGCTAGACCTCCACGAATCGTGGTCCTTTTACAAAGACCGGCCTCAGAGCGGCACCTCGTTCCTGGGTCAGACGGTGACCACACTGCCGGGAGAACCAGGTTCAAGCATCGCACGAAACATTGTTGAAGCGATCAATCAGCAGATCCAAGCGCCGCACGAAGAGCTTTTCTTGCGTGACCGAAGCTTCTTTTCCTTCCGGGGCGGGTTTCTTTCGGGCGGTGGCAGCAGCTCCTCCAGCCTCGGTATTCCCAATTTTTTGCCGGGCGTGAGCTCAATCCTGGTGGAGATGGGACAGCAGCAGGATTTGGAACGCCGCGTAGCGTTGCACGTTGAGGTTGCAAAAGAGGCCTTGCGGGTGGTTAACGCTTGAGAAAGGCGTCCGTTGACTTGGAAGCGAAATCCCTCAGTGGGTGTGACCACCTGGGCCATGACTGTGGCCGTAACCGTGGCCGTCGAGGCCGGGCGCAGGCGGTGGTGGCGCAGCAGATTCGGCGCCACCCGGCTTAACAAAGGCCAGGGGGGTAAAGATGCGGGTCGCCTCGGTGCCATCCTGGGGGCAATTCACCGGATTGGCGGCTTCGCTGCGAGGCCGTGAAACCTCAAAGTCCAACCCGCATTCCGGACAATGAAAATCATAAAGCGGCATAGTGGTTCCTCGTATTGATACGGCTATATCTGGCTGGATCTTAACCGACACGCCAATCAGATACGAGCTTGACCCAGATCGCAACGGCCGATCAAGAGAAGGCCGCAGAGATTTTTGCAAGGCTATAATGCGATCATGAGCCCAGCAACAGAGACGCAAGGTTTGCTGAGGGAATTGCGGGGACATGGCTTCAAGATCACCGGCCCCCGGGTTCAGGTTGTCGAACATGTCGCAAGCCAGGACCAGAACTTCACAGCCGAGGGTTTAGCCGCAGCCCTGGCACCGGTTGGTCGAGCGACCGTCTATCGAACTTTGAAGTTGCTGATCGACGCCGACCTGGTCTGCCGGATCATCATGAACGATGGTTCCGTGGCCTACCGCCTTAGTCACGAAGCGCACCACCATCACCTAGTCTGTACGAGCTGCGGCGCTACCGAAGACATCCACCTCTCAGACGTTGAAGCTGTTATGTCCCGAGTCAGGGATGCAACCGAGTACGAGATTGCCAGCCACCGGATCGAGGTTTACGGCCTTTGTCCGCGGTGCAGAGCCACTAACACCGATTAGAAGCAAAACCGCCTGTTCCCTCTCCGCAGTGTGAAAAGATTTGTTGGCTAAATTTAATTGAGATAGCATCTCATATGGTGATGAGAGTCCTGGTACGTTTTTGAGGGGTCCGAGATCCATGCCAACGCCCTGGCTGGCGGCTATGTTCACGGTTCTAGCCTTGGCTTGTGGCCACAGCGAAACCACCAATCAGGGGCAGGCGCCAGACCCAGCTGATGTGGTGGTCACAACCACACAGATCGGCGATTTCACGGCGGAGGTCGGCGGCGAGCTGATCTCGTTGACGGTACTGTTGACGCCAAACCAGGATGCCCACGATTTTGAGCCGCAGCCAAGCGATTTGCGGGCGCTTGCGGCGGCAGATTTGGTGCTGATAAACGGCCTCGAACTGGACTCCTTCGTGACCAAAGCTATCGGTCAGTCAGGAGCGCCGATGGTGGTCGTGACGTCGGGCATCAGCCTGCGCCGATCGGCAGCCGACTCCAAGACTGAGCCCGACCCTCACGTCTGGCATTCGGTGAAAAACGCGACCCAAATGGTCGAAAATATCCGGGATGCCTTGATCGAGGCGGACCGCCAAAATGCTGCGGCGTATGAAGAAAACGCACGGCGTTACGTCGGGCAGTTGGCGATGCTGGATAATGAAATCCAGTCCACAGTGTCTCGGCTGCCGGCGGCCTGCCGCAAGCTGATCAGCAACCACGATGTCTTTGGCTACTTCACCGATGCTTATGGATTCGAATTCGTGGCATCATTGATACCCAGCACTTCCTCGGCGGCACAGGCATCAGCGGCAGATTTGGCGGATCTGGTCGAGAAAATCCGCGAGTCTGGTGTCCGAGCGATATTCTCGGAGGCGTCGGCCAATTCCGGCTTGATCGGGCAGGCGGCCAGGGAGGCCAAGGTAGCGATAATTGATGACTTATACGGGGATTCGCTGGGTCCATCCGGAAGTGAGGGTGCGACCTACATCGGCATGATGCGTTGGAACACGACCCGAATTGTCGAGGCATTGACACCCTGCGGCGGTTGAAACGAGAGGGGTTTCCCTCTTCTCAACTCCGTTTGGGCGAGCGTCTAGAGATACAATAGCGCCATGTCTTATTACCCGATCTTTCTCGAATTAAAGGGCCGGCCGTGTCTGGTAATCGGCGGCGGTTCGGTCTCCGAGGGCAAGGTTAGCGGCCTGCTCGCGGCGGAGGCCGCCGTGACAATTGTTTCGCCGACGTTGTCGTTGCTGCTATCGGAACAACTGGCGGAAGAGCGATTCAACTGGATCGAGCGCGACTATCAAGATGGCGATCTCGAAGGCTACGAACTCTGTTTTGTCGCCACCGACGACGGCTCGGTCAACGCTGAGGCGCGCGCCGAGGGGCAGCGGCGCCGCGTATGGGTGAATGCCGCCGATGATCCCTCCAACTGTGACTTTATCCTCCCCTCCGTGGTTCGGCAGGGCCAGGTTGTTGTCGCCGCTTCGACGGGCGGCTCGAGTCCAGCGCTGGCCCGGCGGCTGCGGGAGGAGTTGACCGCCTTTCTTGGCGAGGACTACGCGGAGCTGGCAGAGATGCTCCAGGACGTTCGCAAGGAAATCCGTGCGGCCGGGGTCAAGATCGATGGTGACACCTGGCAGAGGGCGATCGACCCGCGGACCCGGGCGCTGGTGGCACAACGCCGGGTGGATGCGGCGAAGGAGCGTTTCCTGGAGAACCTCGGAGTGACGACGTCTTCGGAACCCGCCGAATGAGGGATGCCCTCACTGCGGGCACCCGGGGAAGCGCCCTGGCTTTGAGACAGGTGGAGATCGTCTCCGCGGCAATACATGGGGCGCTCCCGGAAATTTCTATTGACCAGCAGGTGATTCGCACCGAAGGCGACCGGCGCACGGAAGTATCGCTGGATCAGATTGGCGGCCAGGGAGTGTTTGTCAAAGACATCGAATCTCGCCTGCTAAATGGGGAAATCGACCTGGCGGTGCACAGTTTGAAGGACATGCCGGCTCGAACTCCCGCAGGCCTAACGATCGGCGCGGTGCTGCCGCGCGGCGACGTTCGCGACGTTTTGGTAAGCCAAAGGCGCGCCAGCCTGGCTGAACTGCCATCCAACAGCAGGGTTGGCACCGACAGCCGGCGGCGTTCGGTCCAGTTGTGGGCGCTGCGGCCCGATCTGAGGATTGAGGGCGTTCGCGGCAATGTCAACACCCGGATTGGTAAGGTTGAGTCGGGAGACTACGATGCGGTGGCTCTGGCCGCAGCCGGATTGGAGAGGCTGGGCCTGCTAGACAAGGCGGGCCAATTCTTTTCGACCGACGAAGTTATGCCCGCCGTGGGCCAGGCCGTTCTGGCTATCGAGTGCCGCGAAAAGGACCACGAAGTTATTGAAATCGTGAAACAGGTCGATGACCGGCCGACGCGCTTGGCGATCAGCGCCGAACGCGGCTTTTTGAGCCGGCTCGGATCGGGCTGCAGCCTGCCAGTCGGCGCCTATGGGAGGCTGGACGGCGATAAGCTGCGGCTACGCGCCGTGATCGCCTCAGAAGCAGGCGCGATCGCACGCGGAGAGATTAGCGGACCGGCTGAAGATGCCGAGATTTGGGGGGCGAACCTGGCAGTGCGATTGGCCGCCGAAGCCGGGCTGGAACTGGAAATAGGGCAGACATGAGTGCGGGGACCCAAGGCTTTGTGTCACTGGTGGGCGCCGGGCCGGGCGATCCGGGGCTTTTTACACTGGCAGGACGCGAACGGCTCGAACAGGCCGACGTGGTTGTTTACGACCGGCTGGCGAACCCGGTTTTGCTCGACTACGCGCCTCCGCGCGCGGAGCGAATTTTTGCCGGCAAGTCACCGGAGCGCAAGGCTCTGACCCAAGATCAGATCAATGAGACACTGGTGGAGAAGGCGAAGCAGGGCCAACGAGTGGTGCGCCTCAAGGGCGGCGACCCTTTTGTCTTCGGGCGCGGTGGCGAAGAGGCGCTGGCACTAGCCGCGGTCGAAATTCCCTTCGATGTCGTGCCCGGTGTAACATCTGCGGTCGCTGCACCAGCATATGCCGGAGTGCCGGTGACGCACCGAGGCGTAGCCTCTTCCTTCGCCGTGGTCACCGGCCACGAGGATGACGAAAAAGAGGAGTCGAGCGTCGATTGGGCACAGTTAGCGACGGCGGTCGACACGATCGTTGTGCTGATGGGCGGGGCAGCCTTGGCCTCGGTGTCACGGGCGCTAATCGATGGTGGTAGGGACGCCGACACGCCAGCGGTCAGCATCGAATGGGGCACGACGACGCGTCAGCGCAGCGTCCGGGCACGATTGGAGAACATCGCGGTCGCCGTGAAAGAATCCGAGCTTAAGACCCCACTGTTGACGGTGGTCGGAGAGGTCGGCGAACTGCGTGACCATCTGGCCTGGTTCGAGCAGCGACCTTTATTCGGCAAGCGGGTTTTGGTGACGCGCACTCGCGAGCAGGCAAGCGCATTAGCCGAGCGGCTGCGCAACGCCGGCGCCGTGCCGGTAGAGCTATCGACAATGGAATTAGTGCCGGTGGCCGAGGACGCTGAGCTTCAGGCGATGAGCCAACGCCTGGCCGCCGGCGATTATGACTGGTGTCTCTTCACTAGCACCAACGCGGTCGACGCGGTGGTCTCTTACCTGGACAAAACCGAGCGCGACGTTAGAGCCTTCGCGGGCTGCAAACTCGCCGCCTTGGGCTCAGCCACGGCGGATGCCTTGCGCGCGCGCGGCCTCCGGCCAGAATCGATTGCCAGCGACTTTAGCTCCAAGGGTCTGCTCGAGGCGCTGACTTCGGCGGGTCTAAAGTCTGCCAAGGTGCTGCTGCCGCGTGCCAGCGGTGCGAGTCAGGAGTTCAAGGCCGGCCTCGAGCTGCTCGGAGCGGAAATCGATGAGGTAATTCTTTACGAAGCGCGGCCACCGGCGTCGCCGAGCCTCGAAGCAATGGAGATTCTGCGAGCCGGAAGTTTAGACGCGGCCACGTTCGCCTCGTCATCCTCGGTTCGCAACCTGGCGACAACTCTAAACGGCGATTTGAGCGATCTAAAAGACCTGACCGTGGCCTGCATCGGGCCGATTACCGCCGAGACGGCTCGTGAGCATGGCCTGGAGGTTGCGATCGAGCCGGCCGAGCACACGATCGCGGCATTGGTCGATGATTTGGAATCTCATTTTGGGAGGCGATCTTCTTGAGCCCCGTAGATGGCGAGAAGGTTCCGGACTGGATTCGACCGCTGGCTCTTTGTGTTTTTCGCCGCGATGACGGCACCATCCTGGCGGCGGCCGGTTACGACTCCGTGAAGGACCAGCGCTTCTACCGGCCCCTCGGAGGCGGCATAGATTTCGGCGAACGGGCCGAAGACGCCGCGAGGCGGGAGATTCGTGAAGAGCTGGGAGCCGAGGTCCACGGCCTACAACTGCTGGGAACCTTCGAGAACATCTTTGTTCTTGAAGGCGAGACCGGTCACGAGTTGATCTGGCTCTACGAGGCGCAATTTGAGGACACGACTCTGTACGAAAATGATGTTGTGATGGCCGACGAAGGCGGCTCTGCTTTCGAAGCACACTGGGTCAATACCGACCAGCTCCCAACTGAAAAGATTCCGTTGTTTCCAGATGGCCTGGCTGAGATGCTTAGCAGCGAGCCAACCGGAGTATGATCATAAGGTGACCGTTTCCAGCCGCCTGCCAGCGACCTTCCAACGCTTTCGTCGCCTGCGTGACAACCAAGCGATTCGGCGGGTGATCGCCGAAACCCGTCTCCAGGCAAACGATTTCATCTACCCGATGTTTGTTACCCACGGCCGGGGAATCCGCAATGAAGTTGCCTCGATGCCGGGTCAATTTCAGGTGTCGATTGACCAACTGGCGGACGAAGCGCGCGAGCTGCGGCGGCTCAGCATTGGCGGCGTGCTTCTGTTTGGTCTACCGGCAGACAAGGATCCGCTCGGTAAAGAAGCCTATGCCGCGAACGGCATCGTCCAGGAGGCGGTGCGGGCCTTGAAGGATGCTGAGCCCGGCTTGCTGGTGGTTTGTGATGTTTGCCTGTGTGAGTACACCGATCACGGCCACTGCGGCATCGTGTCGCAATCCGGGGAGGTGAAGAACGACACGACGCTTGAACTATTGGCTGAGATCGCCGTTAGTCAGGTGGAAGCGGGCGCGGATCTGGTTGCCCCTTCCGACATGATGGACGGCCACACCGCGGCGATCCGCGCCGCGCTCGATGATACGGGCCACGAAAGCGCGCCGATAATGGCCTACGCGGCCAAGTACGCCTCGGCATTTTACGGACCCTTCCGGGTTGCGGCCGAGAGCGCGCCCCAATTCGGCGACCGTCGCGGCTATCAGATGGATCCGCCGAACAGCCGTGAGGCGATGAGGGAGATCGCCGCCGAGATCGACGAGGGCGCTGACATCGTCATGGTGAAGCCGGCGCTGCCTTATCTAGACATTGTGTCCCAGGCAAGAGCGAACTTTGACCTGCCGCTGGCGGTTTACAACGTTTCTGGCGAGTACGCAATGCTAAAGGCGGCGGCGGCCAACGGCTGGATTGATGAACGCGCCGCAACCCTGGAAGCGCTGACCGGCATGAAACGGGCCGGCGCCGACATCTTGATTTCCTACCACGTCAAAGAAGCAGCGGGCTGGCTGGCTGAATAGCAGTCGAATCGAAGCTCAATACGCCCGACTAGAAACGTCCTATAACATCGATTACGCCGCTGACCGAGAGAATCACGGCGGTGCCGTTGTAGGCCGCGTGCAAGCCGATTCCGGCCATGAAGAATTTGCGCGACGACTTTGGCAGCGGGGCGCGGCCGTTGGCCCAATCGACCAGCGCGGTACTTAGGCCCAATCCAACCAGGAAGCTGGCGATCATGTGCATGGCTGGGGTAACGGTCAGGCGGAAAAGGACGAAGGTGTCACCACCTTCTGGATAGTAAATCGTTATGTAGACCAGGCTTTCGATGTAGCCAAATACCAGGCCGGATATCGCGGTGAGCGATGCGGTATGGAGCCTGCCTCGCAAGGCATGGGGCCAGCGCACCAGAAGGATGTAGATGCCGGATGGCTTGAGAACCTCTTCAATTATTGGAGCGCCAAGAACGATAAGGATCACGCCCAGCGACGCAAAGGATTGAATCTCCTGGACCAGGGCGCCGATGATTCCCAGAACGCCGCCGAAAAGTGCCAGGGTCAGCGCCCATAGCTGGAGGCCCGGGCTATTCGGCTTAGGCTCAGCTGCCGCGGTGGGCCCTTCGCTAGCCGGCTGTCCCGGTGGATCAATCATCGGACCGTTGTCGGCCTAGGCCTGCATCGAACCCAGGTCGCCGGCAACGATAAGGCGGGGCTCGGTGCGCTCTTGAACATACTCGGCCGAGATTCCGGGCGCGGTTTCCTTCAGCAAGAGTCCATCGGGCGTCACCTCGATTAGCGCCAGGTCGGTGACAATTTTGGTGGTGCAGCGCGCGGCGGTTAGTGGATAGGCGCACTCTGTGAGAATCTTGGGTTCTCCCTCGCGGGTGGTGTGCTCCATCAGGACGACCAACTCTTCAACATTGGTACAGAGATCCATGGCACCACCCATGCCGCCGGCAGCCATGTGCGGCGCCCACCAGTTAGCGAGGTCGCCATCCTGGGAGACCTGCATTCCGCCGAGAACGACAACATCGATGCGACCGCCGCGAGCCATTGTGAAGGCATCGAGGCTGCTGAAAAACGACGCACCGGGCAAGACCGAGACCATTTGGCCCTGGGCGTTGTACTGATTCCAGTTTTGCTCGCTCTCGGACGGCTCCGGGCCATAGCCCAGGACGCCGTTTTCGGCGTGCAGGATGACCTCACTCTCTGGCCCAATGAAGTTTGCCACGAGAGTGGGCAGGCCCATGCCCAGGTTGACGACCTGGCCTGGTTTGAGCAGATGAGCGACGCGCAGAGCCATGAGCTCACGGCTGAGGCCGGGCCGTTCCTCAGCCTGGGCTTGGCGGCGTTCGCGCGAGCGGCTCTGAACGGCGGAGAGATCCTCGTCCATTGCCGTGTCGTGCAAGACCACGCGATGGACGAATATCCCGGGAATATCGACTTCGTTTGGCGGGATTGCACCAACGGGGACGATTTCGTCAGCTTCGGCAATGGTGATGCGGCTGGCGGCGGCCATAGTTGGGCTGAAGTTGAGTGATGAGCCGCGCGAGACCAGGTTCCCGGCCTCGTCGGCCTTCTCCACTCGAATGAATCCGAAGTCGGGACGGAGGGCGGTCTCAAGAATGTGGTCGCGGCCATCGAAGGAGCGCCGCTCCTTGCCCTCGGCAATCACGGTGTCGACTCCGACCGGGGAATAGAAGGCTGGAATGCCGGCAGCCCCGGCGCGAAGCCTTTCCACCAACGTACCCTGGGGGCAAGGTTCAAATTGGAGGTCACCGCTGCGGATTAGCTCCTCGACCGGATCATCGCGGTGATAGACCGAGCCACCGAAGGCGGCAATCATATGCTTCATCTGCTTTTGGCGGGCGAGATCTTCAAAGTGGAAGCTGTTGACGACGATGGTCAGGTCATTGATTTCGGGCCGGGCGGCCAGTGCCCGGACTAAGCCCATCGGCCGGTTTCTGATCGGGCCAAAGCCGCTCACACAGATACTGGCGCCGGCGTAGAGGTCATCAACGGCGGCGCCGGCCGTGGGAAACACTTTCTTGTGAATCATTAATTGCCTCCTGGTTGGCTGACATGATAGCCGACAGGGACGCGAATTGACGGCAAGAGGGCCGGAAACTAGAGTTAGCGCGATTCGCCGTCCAAGCACAGCAAGGAGAACTTGAAGTGAGCGAGCAACAGGCCGACCCGTCCAAACCCGTGCCGGCAAAGCCCGTTCCACATCCAAGCGTTGAAACTCAAGTTTTCTGGGACAAATGCCTGGAGGACGAACTGTGGATTCAGCGCTGCAGGGACTGCGACAACCCTTACTTCTACCCTCGCTTCTTTTGTCCGAGGTGCCACAGCCGCAACGTCGAATGGATCAAGACGTCTGGCCGGGGCAAGTTGCACACTTACATGATCAATCACCGCCCGCCACCACCTTTCGCCGGCGAGGGGCTGTACGCCCTTGCGATCGTCGAACTGGACGAGGGCGTCCGAATGATGAGCAACATTCACGGCATTGAGATCACGCCGGAGAACCTGACCTTGGACATGCCTCTGCGAGTCAGCTTCGAAGAAATAAATCCCGGCTCGGGCATAAAGGTCCCCTACTGGTTGCCGGCTTGATGAATCGGAGTGAGCCGGAACTGAGGGCCGGAGTATGAGCGTTAGATACCAGAGCGCGATCGTGGGCGCTGCCGAAACCAGCGAACTGGGGAACATCCCAGACATGTCGTCGATGATGCTTGCTGCGGACGCTGCTATGAACGCAATCGAAGACTGTGGCATCGATAAAGACCAAATTGATGGGGTGCTTTCAACCCACAACCCTCGCGTGTTGTCGCATTACCTGGGGATCGCGACACCGAAGTATGTAGACGGAACCGCAGTGGGAGGGACCTCCTTCGTAGTGCACCTGAGGCATGCGGCGGCGGCGCTGACCGCTGGGCTGTGTAACTACGTCCTGGTGACAATGGGCGAAAGCGGATACACCAGAGGCGACAATATCGGGCTCAGGGAACCGGTGGTAGCTCAACCAAACAATGAGATTCAAGCCCAATTTGAGGCTCCCTATGGCACTTTCGGCCCGACAACGATGTTTGGAATGGGCGTGCTGCGCTACATGCAGGAGACCGGCCTGACCCGCGAGCAACTGGCGTCGGTCGCCGTGGCTCAGCGCAAATGGTCGAATCAAGTGCCGCGGGCGATGATGCGCGATTTGATCACGGTGGATGATGTGTTCAATAGCCGGATGATCTGCTACCCGTTTCACCGCTTGGAATGCTGTTTGGTAACCGACGGCGGCGGCGCCTACATCATGACCACCGCCGAACGAGCCAAAGAATTTCCCACGAAGCCCGTTTACGTCATGGGCACGGGTGAGTCAGTGGAGAATCCGATGATCAGCATGATGGAGGACTTCACCTCGTCGGCTGGCTTCCGGGCCACGAGCAGGCAAGCCTTTGAAGAAGCCGAGGTGACGACGGCGGACATCGATCACCTCATGGTCTACGACGCGTTTGCCCACTTGCCGATCTACGCCCTCGAGGATTTGGGCTTTGTTGGACGCGGCGAGGCCGGCGCATTCATTGAAGAAGGCAACACTTCACCGGGCGGTAGGTTGCCGCTGAATACCAATGGCGGCGGGCTCTCCTACACCCACAGCGGTATGTACGGAATGTATTTGCTGCAGGAAGCGTTTCGCCAACTGCGCGGTACAGCGGCTCACCAGGTTCCTGACGTCGGGGTCTCGTTTGTGCAGGGGGTAGGCGGGATGTTTGGCGCGATGGCGTCCGCTATCCTGACCAATAAGCCACCGCACTAGTCCAAGCCAAGCTGGGTAACCAGATTCCCCTGGCCTTGTCCACGTGCAAGAATAGATTCAATGCCGCGCACCACTCTTAGCGCCCTGACTCGGCGCCGCTCCCGACCACCTCGAAGCAAGATCGCTCGTTTTCTCAACTCGGGAGTGATGCTGCTGAGGGTTTACAGCGGCTACCGGTTGATCAGCCTGCTGGAAAAATGGCGAGGATCGGAATGGGCCGAGAGGCGCCGGCGCGCTCACAACCATTGGAGTGCATGCCGGTTTTTTGACACGGCGGTCCACGATCAAGGGTTGCTAATCAAGACCGGCCAATCCCTCAGCAGCCGGCCAGACATCGTGCCTGACGAATACGTGGACGTGCTGGCCGAGCTCCAGGGCGAGGTGCCGCCGGAGCCTTTTGAAGTGGTTAGGAAGATTGTCGAACGGGAGCTCGGCAAACCACTCGATGAAATTTTTAACGAGTTCGACCGAGAGCCGATCGCGGCAGCGTCATTGGCCCAAGTTCATCGAGCAGTGCTGCACGACGGCCGGCAAGCGGCGGTCAAAGTCCAGTATCCCAACATCGAGAAAATCGTCGCGGGGGACCTGAGAAATCTGGCGCTCTTCAGTAGGATCCTCAAACATCTCGACCGGACGCTTGATTTCGGCTTTGTCTCCGAGGAGATGAGCCGGATGATCCCGAAAGAACTGGACTTCATCAATGAAGGCCACAACGCCGAGGCGATCGCGGCTAATTTTGCCGGTGTTGAGGACATCACGATCCCGGCGATTTTCTGGGAGCACACGACGCTCCGAGTGCTGACCATGGAGTACGTAGAAGGGGTGAAAATAACCGATGTTGAAGCGATGGAGGGCATGGGCATCCATCCCGAGGATGTAGCGAAAATCTTGGTCGTGGCTTTCAGCGAAATGCTGCTCGAACACGGTCTGTTTCACGCCGATCCTCACCCTGGAAACCTGCTGGTGGCACCTGGTCCGAAATTGGTGTTGGTGGATTTCGGCCAGGTCAAGGAGGTAGGCGCGCCGTTTCGGTTTGTATTCGCCCAGATGACTCGCGCCCTGGTCGCGCAGGACGATGGCGAACTAGGACGCTCGTTCCGCGATCTGGGGTTTCGGATGAAGCTGGATACGGCCCAAGGCTATGAGGATCTGGGCAACGCCTATGTGGGAAACATCGCCAAGCAGATGAGTGGCAGCAAGGCGGGCTGGGCGGACCAGGATATGTTTCGGGATTCCTACCGCGACATTCTGCGAATCCTGCGTGCCAATCCGGTAATAAAGATTCCGCCGGACTTGCTCTTTGTCGGCCGGGTTATGGGGCTGCTCAACGGGTTGAGCATGACCTTGCGTTCGCCGACAAACCTCTTGACCGAAATGGCGTGGTTGCTGGACCAGCCAAAGGCCACAAATGAGGCGGCTAAACCTGGCCGACGGCTGCTGGAAGCCGGCGCGACTCAGCAACAAAATTAGCCCCGAGTCAAAGCTCGAGCGTGAAGCCTTCATGGTCCGCCACAAACCCTTGACCTTCGTAGAAACGATGCGCATCAAGACGGACTTTGTTGCTGGTTAGTTCTAGGCTGCGGCAGCCTGCTTCGCGGGCCATGCGGATCGTCTGCTGAATTATTTGCTCGCCATAGCGTTTGCCACGTGCCGCGGCGTCAATAATCATGCTCTCGACAATCGCATATGGTGCGCCTTGATAGGCCAAGCTGGGCACGACGATAAAGCAGACTGTGCCGACAATCCGGCCGCCGGTTTCGGCCACCAACAGGGTTTGGCGGGAGTCGGCAAGGACATGTTGGAAAGCGTTTTGGTATTGCGCTAGATGGTCCAAGCTGGCGTCCTCCCGTTGTCTACCGAGGGAAAGTTGGGCCAGCAATTCAACAACCGACGTCAGATCTTCTTCACGACAGGCTCGGATCGTAAGCGGCGCCTGGGTCATTGCCGTCATCCTCTTCGGGGATTCGAAGGGTGAAGCCCGGCCTCAAACCTCAACGACTACGGGCAACACCATGGGCCGGCGATGGGTTTCGCGGTAGAGAAATTTGGCTGCGGCCTCGCGGACGGTTTGGTTTACGAGGGACCATTCGGCAAGGTGGTCGGCACCCTCCAGCGAGGCTATGACGGCGTCTTGGGCGCCGCCGCGCAGTTCATCCGATTCTTCGATGCTGGCAACGCCGCGAGCGACGATTTCCGGTGGACCAGTCAGCTTGCCGGTCTGCATATCAACCGCAAGGATCACAACAACCAGACCGTCGGTGGACAGGTGCTGGCGGTCTCGGAGAACGACGTGATCGACATCGCCGACGCCAAGGCCGTCGACGTATACGTAGTCTGCCGGGATGTGCTCCTTGACGACGGCGGTTTCACCATCGAGTTCCAGAACGTCGCCATCGATCATCACCAGCGCGTTCTCGGCGGGGACTCCCATGACCTCAGCCAGACGGGAGTGGAGAACGAGGTGGCGGTACTCACCGTGGATGGGAACGAAGAATTGGGGGCGCACGAGGGCGTGGACGATTTTCAATTCCTCCTGCGCGGCATGGCCGCGCACGTGGACATCGGCAACCCGGTTGTAGAGGACTCGCGCGCCCAGACGGAAGAGGTTATCGACGGTTCGCGAGACGAGTGCCTCATTGCCGGGGATCGGCGAAGCCGATAGAACGACGGTGTCGCCCGAAATAATCTGGACATGCTGATGATCGCCATTGGCCATCCTGGTCAGGGCAGAAGTCGGCTCACCCTGGCTGCCGGTGGTGACAACCGCAACCTCCTCCGGCGGCAGGCTTTTCAGTTCGTTGATGTTGGCAGTGAGTTCGCGGGGGAAGTCAAGATATCCTTTCTCGCGCGCCATTTGAACGTTATCCATCATGCTGCGGCCGGTGACAAAGACCTTGCGGCCGCTGACAGCGGCGGCGTCGACGACCTGCTGGATGCGAGAGATAAGCGAGGCAAAGGTAGCGACCACGACACGGCCCGCAGAGGTGGTCATTATCTGGGTGAGGGAATCACCGACTACCTGTTCGGATGGAGTGTACCCGGGAATTTCCACGTAGGTTGAGTCACAAAGGAGCAGAAGGACTCCGTCGCCGCCCAGCTCGGCTAGCCGGGCCAGGTCGGTTTGTTGGCCCATGACGGGCGTATGGTCGAGCTTGAAGTCGCCGGTGTGAACTATGGTGCCGAGGGGAGTGTGAACCGCGAAACCGAGAGCATCAGGGATGCTATGGGCGACCTGGAATGGCTCGACCTCAAACGGGCCGATTTGCATCGTTTCGCCAGGCTGAATAATGATCACTTCACTCTGGTCCAGAAGCCGGTTCTCTTTGAGTTTGACGGTGATCAGGCCGGCGGTGAGGGGGGCACAGTAGACCGGGGCCTGGACTTTTCTCAGGATATAGGGCAGCCCGCCGGTATGGTCTTCGTGGCCGTGAGTAATGAAAATTGCCTTGAGTTTGTGGCTGTTCTGCTCTATATAGGCGGTGTTGGGAATGACCAGATCAACGCCGAGCATGTCTTCCTTGGGGAACATGAGCCCGGCGTCGATGGCGATCATGTCATCGCCGTATTCAAACAGCGTCATGTTCTTGCCGATCTCACCGAGACCGCCGAGCGGAATGACACGCAGTTTGTGAGTTTGCGCCACTACAGAAGCTTCATTTGGGCCGGTTGAGGTTCGGCGGGAGCAGCGTCCGCGAAGTTTTGGGCAGCTTGCGCTTCTTCCAGGGATTGTTGGAGGTAGGCTGGAATTTTCCGGAAGTCATCCTCAATCGTCCGTCGCAGACCGCCCTGGTGTAGCGCGGCCGCGGGGTGGTACATCGGCACCACAGGCAGGTCGCCAACTTTTCTCAACTGACCGTGAATCTTGCCAATTGGCGTGCCGGGCAAGAAGCGGGCGAGAGAATAGCGTCCAAGCGTAACAACGAGTTTCGGATCCAAGATATCCAGTTGGCCGGCTAGCCACTTCGAGCATGAGCCGATTTCTTCGGGCGATGGGTCGCGGTTTCCGGGCGGGCGGCATTTGACGACGTTGGCGATGAAGACATCGGTTCGTTTCAAATCAATGCTGGCCAGGAGCTGCTCCAAGAATTGGCCGGCGGCGCCGATAAACGGCCGGCCCTGTTGGTCCTCGTAGTAGCCCGGGGCCTCGCCGATGAAGACGATCTCGGCACCAACCGGCCCTTCGCCGGGTACGGCCTGGGTACGCTGGCTGCCAAGAGGGCAAGCCTGACAGACATGAACCTGCTGGTTGAGATTGGAAAGTGCGCTCTGGCGGATTTCGATTTCGGCCATGGCTTAAAAAACAGAAGGAGGCGACTGGGCGCCTCCCGTTAAGAAACTTGGAAATGTCAGCGAGACCGTCAACGCATCCTCTCGAAATCTTGTATGCGAATGCTAGCATTCACGTCTGGTCGCGTCAATTTTTAACCGATCATTCACCTAAGCTAATGATCGGTCAAAACATCGCTGATTCCGAACTAAAAGCTCAGTCCTCAGCAAACCTTCAGGGCATGATTAGTGCTTGATTATGGGGTTCTTTTCAACCATCTTGGCGAGGAAAATACCGGCGAAGTAGAGAACGATCATCGGAACCGCGACCAGAGTCTGAGTAATCGGATCGATGGAGGGCGTGACGATCGCCGAGATTAGGAAAGCCCCGACGATGGCGAAGCGCCACCAGCGCCATAATTTGGTCGAGTTTACGACGCCGATCTTGGCCAGGCCCATCACGATAAAGGGCGTCTCAAATACCAGGCCGGTGACCAACATCAGGCGGGTCACGAAATCTACATAGCTTTTCACTGAGATAAGTGGCTCAGCGATATCACTGGGAGGAGCCAACAGGAAGGCCAACGCTGGTGGCAGCTCTATGTAGAAGGCGAAGGCGCCACCGGCGACGAACATTAGCGACGCACTGATGACGATTGGAAAGGCCCAACGTTTCTCCGCCTTGGTGAGGCCAGGACCGACGAATGACAAGCCCTGCCAGACAAAGACCGGCATGGCCAGGGTTATGCCGAGAAGCAACGCCACTCGGAAGAACGTGGTCCAGAATTCCAGCGGCTGGGTAAAGATAAGGCTAAAGTCGTCGACGCGGCTTTCCGCTGGTCCCCTCATCCATTCCAAGGTCCAAGTGGTAAGCGGATAAAAAGACACCGACATTCCGACGGCAAGGGCAGCGCCGCAGATCATCATGCGGTTTCTGAGTTCCTGGAGGTGTTCTAAAAGGGTGAGAGTCTTCTCGCCCTCTGCTTCCTCCGGCCCTTCAGGCTCTTGAACTACGGCGCTCATCTATCTCGGGTTCGCCGTCGGCCGGCCTGTTCTGGCACGTACCAGGGCTTTTCTTCGTCGGCAGCCTCATCTTCGTCAGAAGGGGAGTCGGCTTCATCATGATCTTCGGAAGCGCTGGGCGCCTGCGTGGCTTCGGGCTGAATCGAATTGGAATCCTCCGGTGAAGCTTCGGAAGCGGCGGCGGCCTCCGCCTCGGCCGCCTTGGCGGCTTCGCGTTTGGCGTCCTCGCGTTCGATCGCCTTTAGTTCCGAAGTGGTCTCGCCGAGCTCTTTGGTCACGCCCTCGGTCTCACTGGAGACGACTTCGGAAATCTCTTTCCAGTCTTCCTGGGTGGCACCAACTTCTTGCTCTAGTTCGGCGACAACCTCATTGAAATCACTTGTCAGGTGGCGGGCATAGGCGCGCCCACGCCGGATCCATTGCGCAAGTTCGGCGGAGACCTGCGGCAGCCTTTCAGGCCCGACAACGAGGACGGCAAGGGTGAGAATCACCATGATCTCAAGGATGCCGACACCAAACATCTGCATGTTTGTCGTTTACCTCCGAGATTGCACGCCAGGAAAGTTTCGGCCTTCCGAAATTCCTCGGTTAGGTTCAGGTTACCGCATCGACGAACCCGCCGCACGTGCGGCGGGTTCTAAGGCCGCCGATGAGACAATCGAGGGCAAGCCCCTTGGACACGAAAAAGGCCGGGCAAGCCCGGCCTAGCGCGCGCACCCAGCAGCCGCTGAGCCTTATCGCTGTCTAGTTGTCCTCTATCTCGAGGTCCTTGAGGAAATCGATTGCGTCTTGCACCGTAACGATCTTCTCAGCATCCTCATCTGAGATTTCCAGGGCCTTGCCCTCTTTGCTGAATTCCTCTTCGAGCGACATGATGAGCTCTACGAGGTCGAGGGAGTCGGCGTTGAGATCGTCAACGAAAGACGCTGCCGGTACTACTTGCGCCTCATCCACGCCGAGCTGATCGACGACAATCTTGCGGACGCGCTCATGAACTGTAGCCAAACCTATTGATCCTCCTGGGCGATTTGTCCCGTGGATCCAACCGACCCAAGGACGCCGTTAATGAATTTGCCGGAACTCTCGCTACCATAGCGCTTGGCCAAGACCACGGCCTCATTGATAGCGGCTCCGACCGGTGTCAGATTATCCACTAGGAATTCTCTTATCGCAATACGAAGGATGTTGCGATCTACGGCTGAAAGTTGTTCAGACGGCCACGTGGGCGCGGTGTGCTCGATAATCTGGTCAATTTCAGCCAGACGTGAGAGCACTCCTTGGAGGAGTTCACGGGAGAAGATGGCGAAATCTTGGTCCAAGCGAGCGTCTTCAATCAGGCGCTCGAGCGCCTGAGCCGGGGCGTGATCGGCAACATCCATTTCATACATGGCTTGCAGGGCCAGCTCGCGGGCGCGACGGCGGGACCCCGCCACGGGCTTAGGTAAAACCGCCGTCGACGGCGAGGACCTGGCCGGACACGTACGAGGCCTCATCCGAAGCCAAGAAGGTGACGGCGGCGGCTATTTCCGCCGGAGTCCCATCGCGGCCCATAGGAATGCGCGAAAGCAATTTTCCCCACTGGGTTTCGTTGAGGTCCTCGGTCATCTTGGTCTTGACGACGCCGGGAGCGACCGAATTTACAGTGACGCCACGGCTGGCAATTTCTCTTGAGAGCGAGCGTGTGAAGCCGATGACGCCGGCCTTGGCTGCCGAGTAGTTGGACTGACCGGCGTTGCCGACCAGTCCATCGATGCTGGTTATGTTTATGATTCGGCCGTGGCGCTGGCGAATCATGGTTCGCAGAACCGCCCGGGTGAAGAGGAAGCTGCTGCGGAGGTTGGTCTCAATGACCTCATCCCACTGCTCGTCGGACATTCTTAGGAGCAGGTTGTCGGCGGTCTTACCGGCGTTATTTACGAGAATATCGATTCGGCCGAAGCGCTCGTTGGCGAGATCGGTTACGTTTTGCGCCGTCCCCGCCTGACCAACATCGCCGGGAACCAGCAATACTTCGCTGCCTAGGGCAGCGGCTTCTGCCGCCGTTGCTTCTGCCGATTTTTGATCTGAAAGAAAGTTGAGCACGAGGTTGGCGCCAGCCTCGGCGAGTTGCAACGAAACTGCTTTGCCGATACCACGGGTTCCGCCGGTGACTATCGCGACTCGGTCATCAAGTTTGAACACAGTCAGTCGTACTCCGCGAGGTTAGCTCTGATCGAGGTCCTTAAAGCTGCCAACGTTGATGAGGTTGGCGGCTGACGACAACCTTTTTACCAGACCGGTAAGAACATGGCCAGGACCAAATTCGACAAAAGTCGAAACGCCGTTTGCCGCCATTAGTGTAACCGACTGATGCCAGCGCACGGGCTGGGCAATCTGGTCTTCGAGTTCCCTTCGCACGAGAGCGGCATCAGTGAGGCTGACCGCACTGGCGTTGGCAACGACAGGCACGAGCGGATCGTTGATTGTCGCCAGGTTCACAGCCGCGGTCAGACCGGTCGCGGCGGGTTGCATGAGGCGGCTGTGGAAAGCGCCACCAACGTTCAACTCCAAAGCACGGCGAGCGCCGCGCTCGGTGGCGAGGTCGATGGCGGAGAGGATGCGATCCGGCGTACCGCCGATCACGGATTGGTTCGGCAGGTTCATATTGCAGATGTCGACATCGACGTCCTGGCAGAGCTTATCGACAGCGTCTTCATCGAGGCCAATGATGGCGGCTAGCGTGCCGGGTGTTGCCTTGCAGGCCTCTGACATATGCCTGGCCCGTTCGCTCACCAGTTCCAGACCGTCCCTAAGGCTCAGCGCGCCGGCAGCAACCAGGGCGCTGTACTCGCCGAGGCTGTGGCCGGCCATGAAAGCTGGCCTCTCAGTGATAGCGCCTGTTTCAATCGCCGCGGCAAGTGCGGCGAGACTGGCCGCAAGGATGGCGAGCTGGGCAAATTCTGTGTCACGAAGGCGCTCTTCTGGTCCTTCAAAACAGATCTGGCTGAGGCTAAAGCCGAGAACCTGATCGGCGGTTTCGAAAACATTCCTGGCAGCATCCGATTGGCGCCAGAGATCCTGGCCCATGCCAACTTCTTGCGCTCCTTGACCGGGAAACAACCAGGCGGTGGATCTGGAGGTCGCTTCCGGGAGAAAAACCGGCTGGCTATTCCTCAATGCTGGGGCCTTGGACCGAAACGGCTTCCCGGCCCTTGTATTGCCCGCAAACAGGACATGGGTGATGAGGGCGGCGCATAGTCCGACACTGAGGACAGCGCGTGAGCCCGACGAGCTTTAGGGCAAGATGGCTACGGCGTTTGCCTTGGCGCGCCTTTGGATAACGTTTCTTTGGCAGTGGAGGCATGAATTATTCCTTCTCTTCCAGACTTGCGCCTTGAAGTGCTCCTAAAGTCGCCCAGCGGCTGTCAATCGAGCCAGACTCACAGCTGCAATCGCCGCTGTTGAGGTTGCTGCCACACCTGGGGCAAAGGCCACGGCAGTCCGGCCGACAGAGCGGCTGCATGTCCCCGGCGGCTTCGCGATACTGACGCACAGCCTCAGTGAGGTCAAGGTCGTGCCTCTCGTCGATCGTGAATAGGTCCGGGTTGGACGGGTCTGGATGGGCCTCAGGCGGGATCGCTTGACCGGTGTTCGGGTCAACCATTGCCCGGAACTCTTCCTCAAATTCAATGGCCAGGGTTTCCTCCAACGGTTCAAGACAGCGGCTGCAACTCTCGCTGTCAATCAAGTCAAAGTGAGCCTGCACCAAAACCCCTGCGGGCGTCCGCATGAGCTTGACGTCGCCCGTCAGACGTTCCGAAGGCCGCCCTTGGGTTTGGAGATGGCCGTCCACCTTGTGCGCCCGAGTAGCTCCAATGCCCTCTAGCATCAGGCCAGAAACATTGAAAAGCATAACAATGAAAGCATAGGGTTTGGTTTTGGGGCGGTCAACGCGAAGCGAATCTCCTTGTTCCCGCCCGGAGGCGAGGCCTATAATCCGCAGAGCATGCGGGCAGGGCACGCTACTACCGTTATTGTTTTTCTCGAGGACTCGTCAGCCGAATGATGCCCTTTTTATGACAAGTTCCGCCGACCTCTTGTGCCTGCAAGAAGTTGACTTGAAGCACGATTCACGGCGGGCTTTGATCGCTGATATTGATTCGCGCCTGGGTGAGACCGAGGAGTTGATCGAGGCTAGATCCGGCCTCGCGGCGGCCGAAGAATCGGCAGCCGCTCTCCAGCGAGAGCAGCGACAGATTGAGGTCCAATTGGAAGACCTGGACGCAAGAATGTCGCCGTTGGAGACCAAGCTTTACGACGGGTCGATACGCAATCCCAAGGAACTTAGTGATATCCAGAAGGAAGTTGGCTCTCAGAAAGTACGGCGCGGCGCTCTGGACGACGAAGGCCTCAAGACTCTCGAACAAATCAAAGCAGCTGGTGAGGCGATTGAACTAGCCACTGCCAGGCTTCGGCAAGTCGAGGCTAGGTGGAAATCCGACCAAGATAGACTGCGGTCCGAACGGGAGGTGGCCGAGCAAGAAAGCAACCGGCTGGCGCAGGACCGTGAATCGCGCTCCCGGGGAATGGACGCTGCAAGCCTGGGCCTTTACGAGCAGCTTCGGGAACTACGCCAAGGGCGCGCGGTGGCGAAAATCGAAAGAGGGTCCTGCCAGGGATGCCGCATTAGCCTGCCAACTCACATCGTCCAGCGGGCTCGGGGGCAGATCAATCTTGAGCAGTGCCCGATCTGCGAACGCATCCTAGTAGCGGTCTGATGAACGCTGTCGGCTACTTTCGTGAAACCAGCGCTCCCGGCGGGCTTAGCATTGGCCGCCAAAACCGGCAGTTTCTCGATTTTTGCGAGGCGAGAGGCTACGAAGTCGCGACAACCTTTTCGGAGGAAGTGAAGACCGGAACCGCTGCATTTATGCTGCTCCTCGAGTATCTCAAGCGCCCCGAGAAGGGTTTCCTGATTGTCGCAATCGGGCAGCCATCCAACCTGGCCGACGCAGAGATTGTTGCTGCGGCGCGCTACTTGCAGATCGAGCGGCTTGGTGCGAGCGTGCAGTTTATCGAAAAGGCCGGGGATGCAGGCGAAGATGTCGACGGCCTGGACGTAATCCTCGAGTCATTTTCCAGTGGCACGGATAACGGTATGAGAGAGAAGGTAAAGACAGCCCTGCGGCGTAAAGCGGTGCGCGGCGAGGTCCTTGGCCGCCCTCCTTACGGCTATTGGGTTGGGCCACAGAACCGGCTGGAGTTGGTCGATGACGAGGCGGTGGTCATCCGCTACATTTTCCGGCTCTATCTGCACGATCACCTAGGCATTCGCCTAATCGCGCGCCGGCTCAATGAAGAGGGGCTGCGAACCCGTCGCAACCGGCCCTGGAGCATGGTCAGCATCCGCGACATCCTGCGGAATCGTGCCTATCTCGGCACCTACCAGAGGTTAGGCGTTCGCGTCCCCGGCACCCACGCGGCGCTAGTGTCTCCAGATGATTTCCGGCGGGTCCAAGAGCGCTTAACCGAGAGACGGACCAACTACTCGCCGCGCAAAGTCACCGGCTTCTTGCTCTCGGGCCTGCTGACCTGCGGCTATTGCGGCAACCGCCTGATCGGCGTTAGCCGGAAGCAGTCCTGGACCCGGCAGCGCGACGGCAGCGAGCGGGTTGCTTCTTATCGCTACTATCAATGCGAATCACGCACCAACCAGGGGATTTGTTCTTATCACACCCGCCGGGTTGATGACCTGGAACAGGCCGTACGGCAACAACTTACGGGAACTGAGCCGCAACAGCTCGCCAGTGCCGGAGATAACAACGCCGTAATTGCCCAATGGCAGGCAGAGGCGGTTCGGCTGACCGAACGACTGCAACAAATCGACAGGCGGCTCAATCGTAGCCTTGAAGAGGCCACCGCGGGCAAGTTAAACAAGGAAAAGCTAAGGAGTCAGGGATTGGTGCTGGCTGAAGAGCGCCTGGGAGTCGAGGCGGAGCTTCATGACGCGGAATGGCGGTCAGAGCACTACGCCTCGGCCGAGGAGCGCCGCCGCACCCGAAATGCCGCCTTGGATTTGCTAGTTGCCGATTGGGACACGCTAGAATTGACCAAGCACCAGCAGCTTCTGCGCGAGCTGATCGACGACATCCACGTTCTAGACGATGAAGTCCGAATCGCGTTGCGCCCGTGACCAACAGCTCATCGGCTTCCGATACGGGAGCCAACCAAGGCACATGGGTTATTTACTCGGATGGAGCATCGAGGGGAAACCCCGGGCCGGCGGCGCTGGGCGCCGTTGTCTTGGACCCGGCCGGCGAAGTCAGGCACGAAGCCTCCGAGGCAGTTGGCGTCACGACCAACAATGTCGCTGAGTACCGCGGCGTAATCGCCGGGCTCGAAGCCGCTCTGGAGCTAGGCGCACGTCGAATCGAGGTCCGAATGGATTCAGAGCTAATCGTCCAGCAGGTCATCGGGCGCTATCGCGTCAAAAGCGAGGCACTGGCGCCGTATTACAAGCGGGTCCTCGGCTTGCGCGACCGTTTTGAAAAGGCCAGCTTCCTCCACGTACCACGAGATCAAAACAAACATGCGGATGCTTTGGCCAATCGCGCCCTGGACCAGGGGAGCGTTCGCTAGCGTTGCAACCGAGATGATCACGGCCATCCTCCTGGCGGCGGGCGAGTCTACACGCATGGGCCGCCTCAAACAGCTTTTGCCCTGGGCCGGGACAACTTTACTCGGTTGGCAGGTGGCGCAGCTGAGCGCAGGCGGGGCCGATGAGGTGATCGTCGTTCTGGGTCATGCAGAAGAGGAGATCAGCGCTGCCTTAGATGATAATGGTATTGAGGCTCGTTTGGTGGTCAACGAGGCTTACCTCGAAGGCAGGGCCTCATCACTGAGGCGTGGCGCGTTGGCGGCGAATGGTCAGACGGAGGCACTGATTGTGGCCAGCGTGGACCAACCGCGACCTGCCTGGGTTGTTCGCCGCTTGATCGAACAGCAGCGAACCAATAACTCAATCATCGTAATGCCACGCTTTGCTGGCCGCGGCGGGCATCCGGTGCTTTTGAGCGGCGGTTTGCTGGATGAGCTTAGGAATGTCACCGACCAAGACTTGGGTCTGCGGGCTGTTCTAGACCGGCACGCCGACGCGATTGACCGAATCGACTTTGAGGACGCGACGGTCAACGTCGATCTGAACACACCCGACGAGTACCACGACGCACTCGCGGCGCTGGGACAAGATCGCTGGAACGAGAGGCAGGGTTAGGACCAACCGGCAGCTGCGGGAAGCGTGGTCCCAGCCGGGACAATCGGTTAAGTTATGAGCGTGAAGATGCCCCTGAGTTTTGAGATCCAATGAGCAGTTCCCCCCTGGACCTGACATTCCTGGGGTCCGGCAACGCCTTTGGGGCACAGGGGCGTGCTTTCAGTTCCTTCCTGCTAAATCAGCGCTATCTGTTTGACTGCGGGCCAACGCTGCTACAACAGATGCGAAAGGCGTCGCTGTCTTCAAATGACATCGACCTGGTTTTCATCAGTCACTTTCACGCGGACCACTTTTTCGGGCTTCCGTTCCTCTTCCTGGACGCCTGGCGCAACCAGCGCATGGAGGAGATAACCATCGTTGGACCGCCTGGTATCGAGGAACGCACCGGGCGAATGTTGGACGTAGGTTACGAGAAGCTTCTGGGCCGGATCGACTTTCCGTTGCGTTTTATCGATGTCGAAGACGGGTTCGAATCCGCCGCCCAAGGGGTAGAATTTTCCGCCGCGAAGGTCAGCCACGTTGAAGAACTGGAATGCTTTGCTTACAAGGTCGAACTGGATGGCCGGTCGCTCGTATACTCAGGCGACACAACCTTATGCGATGGCCTGCTTGGGTTGGTGCCGGAGACCGACGTAGTGGTTCTGGAATGTTCTTGCGGCGAAGAGCCGGTACACCTTAGCCCGGCGGCGGTAGACGAAGTCCGCAGGCACGCGGCCCCGGACATCCCATTCATCGTCACACACCTGGATGGGTTCGATCATCCCGACGGGTTTCGCGGCCTGATCGTTGCTTCAGACTTGGCCCACTACCGCTTCTAGGTCCCGCGCCTCCGCCCGGAAAAAAAGACCAACCGCGAACCAGAGCTCAGGCCATTCCGTATAAACTGGCCGCTCTATACAATCTCAGATATGTACGGCATTGGATTGGCAAAAGGCCTGTTGGTGACCCTCAGGCACTTCTTCAAGCGACCGGTTACGGTTCAATTCCCGGAAGAGGTGCGACCCTTCCCGGACCGCGCTCGCACGAACCTGCTGTGGTTCGATGAGCGCTGTACCGGCTGCAGCACTTGCGCCCAGGCGTGTCCGGACGGTTGCATTCTGGTCGCGACTGAACCGCGTCCAGATGGCAGCATGGAGAAGCTGCGCTACGAAATTGATTTTCGGCTCTGTATGTACTGCGGGCTCTGCGTTGAGGCTTGCCCGTATGACGCAATTCAGGCTGGTGGAACGTTCCGCGACGCGGTCTACTCTTTCGACGAGATGAATCACGACAAGTATGAGTTAACCCGGCTGGCGCACGACCATCTGCGGCAGAACGATTTCTCTTACCCCAACGGCATGAAGGCGCCGCGCTCGGTAATCGAGTTTATTGAGACCGAGGCAAGCGGCAAGGATGCGAAACCACCGGAGGGAACGCACGCCCAAATCGCGGCACAGCCGCGGCAGGCGGACCTGGCCCGTGGCTAAGCTGTCGCTAGACGGCCTCGAAGTCGAGGCGGAAGACGGTGCGCCCCTCGTAGAGGCGATCAAACAGAGCGGCTCCTTCATCTCTAATCTTTGTTACGTGGATGGTATTCCGCCTTACGCGGGCTGCCGCACCTGCCTGGTCGAGATCGAAGGTGCGCGAGGGCTGCAGCTCGCCTGCACCAGCCGGGTGGCCGAGGGGATGGTGGTTCGGACCGAGACAGACGCGGTCCTGGAATCGCGCCAGGCGGTGCTTTCGATCATCAACGCCAATCACTCGGACCGCTGTCTCACCTGTCACCGGCGGGTGCATTGTCAGCCAGGCGACATCTGCCTGCGCGACGACAACGTCACACACCGCTGCCTCACCTGCGCCAAGAATTACCGCTGCGAACTGCAAACCACCAACGAGGTGCTGCAGATGGCAAATTATGAGCCCTGGGTTGGCGAAGCTCGCACGTTTTATGAGTCCGAGCATCCGGAGGCTGACCGAGCCAACCCGTTCCTCGAGTTCGACCCTCAGATGTGCATTCTTTGCACTCGTTGCGTGCGGGTTTGCGATGAAGTTCGCCACACGGGGGCGCTCACTCTGGCGGGGCGCGGGTTTGAGACCCGCATCGCTTTCGGGTCAGGCGGCGCAATTCAGGAATCCAATTGTGATTTTTGCGGCTCCTGCATCGACGCCTGTCCAACAGCGACCTTGCTGGAGAAGCCGAATAAGTGGATCGCGAAGACCGAAACTTGGATTTCGACAACCTGCGATTCATGCAGCGTTGGTTGCACGCTGAGCATGGGCGTACGCAACGGCAAGGTGGTCATGGTGAAGCCAGACCTTCTAAACCCGGTGAGCGATGACCAGATTTGCGTGCGCGGACGCTTCCACTACGATGCGCTTAAGCCGCGCGACCGGCTGACCCGCCACCTGGTGCGCACTGGCGATAGCCTGACGCCATCAACGTTGCAGACGGCCGCATATGCGGCGGCCGCCCAGTTGGCCGGCGTGATCAAGGAGCACGGTGCGGACAGCGTTGGATTCCTGGTTGGGCCCTGGGCCACCAACGAAGAGGCCTACGCCTCACAGAAGCTGGCGCGCGGCCTGGTCGGCACCGAGAACATCGATTCGACCGCCGGTCCGCTTGCCCGCACCGTCAACCAAGCATTGGAGGATGGGTTCGGATCCCGGATTCTAAGCTCCGACTTGGCAGACGTGGCCACGGCCTCGACGATTGTTGTGATCGCGGACGACCTCGAGGCAAGCCACAACGTCGCGGCGTTGCGCGTGAAAGACGCGGTGGTAAAAAACAATGCCCGTCTAGTGGTAGTCAGCTCCCGCTACAGCGAGGTTTGTGACTTCATAGCTCCGCCGCCAGCGGGCTCCATCATGCCGTCACCGCAGCGCGTGCAATCCGCCGAGCCGACCGGAGTATGGCTGCGGCCGCAGGCCGGCGGGGAGATCGCAACGCTGACAGCTATTGGCAAGGAACTAGCACGCCGTCTGGCAACGAAGGCGGAGGGCGCCGACGAATTTCTTGCGGCCACGGACGGCAACGCAGGGATGGACGAAGAAGACCAGACGCGGGCCGTGGCGATTCTCAGGGACGCCGCCGCTTCTGAGAGCGGCCTGGCGATTATTTTTGCTCCGAGCTCCGGTTCCACGGCCCTCGCGGGCGAAACCGCCAAGGCCGCGGCAAACCTGGCCGTGCTCTGCCGCGGCGAATCGGCCGCGGGCTGCTTGCACGTGCTGCCCAGCGAGGCGAATGTCAACGGTATCATTGACATGGGTGTGACGCCGGGGCCCGGCGGCAAGACGGTCAACGCGATGCTCAACAGAGGCGTTCGTGCCCTAGTAACCGTTGGCGACAATCCGATAATGCACACGCCCGAACAAGACGCGGTCACTGCAGCCTTGGACGGACTGGATTGTCTAATTAGTATCGATTCGCTGCCCACCGATACGGCGCAGAAGGCCGATGTCGTGTTCGCGGATTTGCCGCGCCAAGGCAAGGCCGGTACGTACACGAGCGCTGATCGGAGGCTGCTGCAGTTCAGCGAAGCTGAGTCTGCAACCGGAGATCAGCGTCCAGCGCTGGAGATCATCGCGGCGCTGGCCTCGGCGCTTGCTGAGAAACTGGACGCGAACTTTGCCGCTTTGGGCAGCACGGCCCAAGAGGTTATGGCGGAGGCTGCGGCGACCATCGATGGTTACCGCCAAGTCAGCTACGAGCGGGTCCGCTCTGGCGTTACGAGAGCGTTGCCGCAGACCGGCGCGGAGGCTCGAAGAGCCCGGCTGCAGCCGGTGACGCCGCCAGTGCTGCCGGCGAACGGCGAGAGCCTGATTTTGACAACGGCCCGTACGCTTTACACAAGCCTCGATGGAGCCTCGATTCATTCCGAGGAGGCCGATAAGCTGCATCGTGAGGAGTTCATAGAGATTAATCCGGCTGATGCTACGGCCCTGAAAATAGATCAGAATCGCCCGGTTATCGTGGCGAGGGGCGATCGAGAGATCACAATGCCGGCGGCGCTTACCGACGCGGTTGCTCCCGGGGCGGTATTCGTGCCGGCGTATTTCGACGGTGGCATCGTCAACCGGCTCCTGGGCGGCGACGATGACGGGCTGGCTTTAGTCAATGTGCGGCCCGCCTAGTTAGCCAGGTATCCGGCCCTACTTCCAAGGACCGTCAAGGACAGATGCCGACTCTCGGCGCGCCTCAACACCAAACCAGCGCTCGATGATGTGGAGTGACAAATCAATCCCGGAGCTGACTCCGCCGGCGGTAATTAGCTCACCAAGATCAACAATCTTCTCCTTGACCGTTTCGACCGAAGGGAACTCTTCGCGAAATAGTTCAATTCGCCGCGTGTGGGTCGTCGCGCGGCGCTGGTTTAGCAGGCCGGCGCGACCGAGGAGAAAGGCGCCGGTGCATACCGACGCGAGAATCTCTGCCTGTCCTGCGCTGCTCTGAATGAACTTCAGCAGCGCGGCTTGAACCCCTGGCCGTTGTTCGCGGGCGCCAGCACCACCCGGCACGATCAAGAGATCGAACGGGGGAGAGTCGCTGAGCAGGTGGTCGGCAATGACTCGTAAGCCGCCGGTGCAGGCTACTTGAGGACTCTCGGCTACAGTGAACACTTCTAAATAGGGATCGAAGGCTGAGCGGCGAGCAGCTTTGAGAACGTCGTAAGGCCCGGCGAAATCCAGCACTTCCACGTCGTCGAACAGGAGAATCGCTGCTACGGGCTTACGCGATTCGGTCCACATTGCCAACCTCCCGATCCATAGCTAAGGATTCCGAGTCCTGTCTCGAGCCGTTTCGGGCCGCCGTGCAACCAAATCGAGTCCGGATGGCATCGATGACTGCTAGAATTGTCACAGAAATGCTGAAGATGGCCAATTCGCAGGGCTGACATGAGAAGACCGCTATTCCCTCTCAATCTCGTCTTGTTCCCTGGGCAAACGTTGCCGCTGCACATCTTCGAGGAGCGCTACAAAAAGATGCTGCAGCGCTGCCTGACTGAACAGATACCGTTCGGTATGCTCCTGGTGAAGGAAAATAGCCGGTCGGGACGCGGGACACCGCACTCAATCGGCACCTTTGCGGTGGTTACCTCCGCCGACGAGGTGGAGGAGGGCCGCTGCGTGATTCCCGCTCCCCACAAGGGTGGCTGCTACCACATTATTTGCCGCGGAGATGAAAGATTCCGGGTGGGCACACTGGATCGCAGCGAAGCCGAGTATCTAGTCGGCGAGGTTGAACTGTACCCAGACGAACCTGCCCCGGAGCCTGCCCTGGCGATGGTGGGAGAACGGGTTTCGTCGCTGTTCGATGATTACTACAGAAACGTGATCGCTCTGATGGGCGGATGGCAAAGGGAATCGGCGGCGGGCGAAAGCACGATCATGTTTGATATTTCAGCGCTGCTGAAGGGCCAATCGAGAATGGAAAAGGCCGAACCGGGCGACACGAGCGCCCGCACAATTCGGGCTCCTTCATTGCCAAGCGATCCCGTCGCTTTGTCACACTCCGTGGCCTCAGAGTTGAACATCACGCCTCAGGCAAAGCAGGAACTGTTGGAGCTTCCTTCAGCTCTGGCGCGTTTGCAACGCGAAGCTGAGATCCTGGCGGAAGAGACGCCGCAGCTCGAGGAGCGGCTAAAACTCCAGAACCAACGCCACTTCCGCGCTTTTGGTGTGAGTAGCTAGGTTTTTAGCCCAGGTCTCGAATCGCTGGCAGGCCGCCGACTGAGGTTGCGGCGCGCATTCCGTTCAAAATTGCTCGTTCCATGGCAAGCGCCGACAACGCTTCTAAGGCCCTGATATCTGCCTGGCCGGTGAGTTGGCGGGCCCCAGTAGCCAAACCGAAGATAGCATCGCCGTCAACCAACGAGTGGGCCGGGCGCACGGCCCGAGCGATACCATCGTGAGCCACGGAAGCCAGCCGGTTTATCTGACCCTTGTTGAGCCTAGCGTTGGTCGCGATGATGCCGATGGTGGTGTTCTCGGGGGTCAATGGGGCAGGAGGCAGGGAGCGGAGCACTTCAACCGTGTCAGCAAATGAGCCATCCTCGGCGCGTGGGCCGGCAATGACTTTGCCGGCAGCGCCATCGAAGATCTCGCCGACGGCGTTGACGGCCACCAAGGCACCGACGATCAGCCCGGAATCGGTGGTTTCACTGGCCGTGCCCAGTCCTCCTTTTACCGCCTGGCCTCTGCCCAGGGCTTTTGCTACCGTAGCGCCGGTTCCGGCGCCGACGCTGCCCTGGGAGACGCGTCCGGCTTTGGCGCCGGCTACGGCCTTGTAGCCAGCGTCCGCGTCGGGACGAACGTCATACCGGCCGATACCGAGGTCGAATATCACGGCTGCCGGCACGATTGGTATCGAGGCGCCACCAAAGGCCACGCCGATACCGTTGTTCTCGCACCAACGCATCACCCCGGTAGCAGCGTCTAGGCCGAATGTGCTGCCCCCGGTCAGAAGAACGGCGTGGACCTCCTCAACCAGGTTGCCGGGCCGCAGGAGGTCGGTTTCCCTTGTCCCGGGTGCGGCCCCGCGAACATCGACTCCGCCAATTGCGCCCTCTCTGCTAAGCACAACTGTGCAGCCGGTTGCAGCCCGTTTGTTGGTCCAATGACCAACCTTAATACCAGGCACATCAGTAATTGCGTTATGGCTCATTTCCGGACTCCGCGATAAAGTAGAGCAATTCTCCGACGACGATTTCGTCACTTTCGTTGAGCGC
The DNA here is from genome assembly GCA_965219205.1 of Dehalococcoidia bacterium. Lineage (GTDB taxonomy): Bacteria > Chloroflexota > Dehalococcoidia > DSTF01 > WHTK01 > WHTK01. The sequence goes on along the minus strand of CBDCMQ010000004.1, from coordinate 180,692 downwards.
TTCTAGAGCAACGCAGCCGCCAATGCTCGCCTCGCCGGAGGCACCGCTCACAACTTCGAAACTTCCATCACCGTCATCGCCGACGATTCTGATACCGCTGGGCCGGTCAACCTGCCAGCTGAAGAGAAAAACAAAGCGCGAACAGGGCGGCACTGTCCCGGCTTGGGCCGCGAGCGCAGCCGTATCAATGATCTGCGCCTGGCCCGGTTCGATACTCAACGCCAGGCTGCCGCGTCCATGCACATCGAGCCTGGGATCAACGGGTGGCGGCGAAAGCGTCGGTTGTGGCGATGGCCCGGAGCCGCCGCAGGTGAGGAGAAGAAGGTAAAGCGGAAAGAAGGCAGCAAATACAAAAAGCCTGGGGGAGGCCCTCAAAGATCGTGAGTTTGCAGGTAGGCAAAGATCAGGTTGGAGCCGGCGCGGGTCACCGTATCGATGGCATCGATCACCTGTCCCATTGAGTTTTCATCGGCCGTGAGACCTTGAACAGCCAGGCTGCGGTTGCGTGAATCGAGCACCAGCATCGCTACTTGGTCGGGCGTGATGTCATTGCCGGCACCGTTGAGCCACTTGGTGTCATTGGCGGTAACAACACTCCCGCCTTGGCCGGCAACCTGAGCCAGCGCCAGGGCATTGGCCTTGTCGGTGGATTTGCGGAGGTCCTGGACTAGGTGGTCGATGGCCACGGAAACCGAGTAAGCATCTTCGGGGTTCAGATGGCGGCACCTCTCCGCAACCTCGGCTGGAAGCGGCAGATCCAGATCGGCACAGATCTGGGTGTCGCTAACCGACTGAATTGACTCGAAGAAATCAAGTGCCGTGGCGGCATCGAGGCGGAAGTCCATGAAGGACTTCAAGATGGGCGCTTCTTCGCGGTGGCGAAAGGCAGAAAGGAGACCCGCTAGGTCGGTCATCGCCAGAACGTACTGTTCGAAGATTGTCATGGCCAGCACCTTGCGGTGCTCGGGTGTATCCAGAACGAGGCCGCGAAGGCAGGTTTCGGCTACTACAAGGCGGCTGCGGCAGCCGAAACGACGGTAGCTCTCAAGAAAGCCGGCATCGAGGTCCGTGAGGTAGCGATCAAAGCAGACTGGACAGCGGGAGCCACCGGCGTGGGCACCATGATGGTCCTCAACGGCGACGCCACAATCGCTGCAAAAGTCGCTGGTTGGAAGTGATTGCGAGTTCATGGCTTAAATTCACTTACGGTGGGGCCGCTAGTCCTCCCACCACTCGGCATCCTCGCAGACGATATCGAGCTTAGCGTCACCAGCTCTGATCCTAACACGCAGTTTGTTGGTGCTCCGCGGCAGAAAGAAGAACAGCAGGTTCCACAAAGAAAAACGAGCGGATCCAACGCTTTCGAGCTGCAAGGTGCTGCCCTGCGCCGGCATCTCAGTGGCCTCCGAGTCCTGGATGGCGCGGAAACTGACTGAGACAAGTTGACCGCCGGGTCGGTGAGCCTCGATCAGGAGATGGGTTCCGTCTTCTTCCAGGCGCGAGCCGTCATAAGCGGCGCCGTCGAGCGCGTTGCTGACGATGCGCCGCAGGCGTTCCTTCTGGTCGGTGAAGGCTAGCCCTGACATTGGGGACAGAAGTGAGTGCTACGGCCGCCGAGTTTGGTTCTCTCAATTGCCGTTTCACAGGTGTAACACGGCGAGGCGGTGCGACGGAAGACCTTTACATGTTTTTGCATGCTGCCAACGTTGCCGCCGGTGTTGCGGTAATCGCGGAAGCTGGCACCGCCTTGCTCGACACCAACCAGGAGCACGTCTCGAATCGCCGCATGAAGGGCGCTGATTTCCTGATCGGACAGGGTATTGGCCAAGCGTCGCGGGTCGATGCCGGCCGCGAAGCAGGCTTCGTCGGCGTAGATGTTGCCGATGCCAGCGATCCGCCGTTGATCGAGGATTACTGACTTGACCGGCGAGCGCCGGCCGGCCAGCGCCGCGGCCAGAACAGCGGGGGTAAAACCCTCGCTAAACGGCTCGGGTCCCAGATCACTGGTTACCTCGGAGATGTCATCCACCAGCCAGAGGCCACCAAATTTGCGGACATCGGTGAAGCGCATGGCCACGCCGTCATCGAAAGTGATTATTGCGCGCACAAAACGATCCTCGGGCGCTTCCGGGAATAGCAGGGCACCGGTCATGCGCAGGTGGATGACCAGCCGCGTCTTCGTATCGAGCTCCAGGAGCAGGTACTTGCCGCGTCGATCAACGCCTTCGACCCGAGCACCGACGATTGCCTCGCGAAAGGTCGCCTCGTCCATGTTCTTGATCACCGGTACAGGGCTGCCGGTCTCGGGTGGAATTGAGAGGCCGACGATCCGGCGGCCCATGAGGCGGGACTCCAGGCCACGACGGATAGTTTCGACTTCGGGCAATTCAGGCAAATTTGTCCGCCGGTTGGAGTGTTGCTGACAGCAGTGAAGTGTGGTGGCTGGAATGGGATGAAGTGTGAGGAATCAGATTCATTTTGGTTGCCAACATCATAGCCGAGGCCGCCAGCGAAATCACACAATCGATGACCGACGGCCATGACCGCAAGCACTACCAAGAACGGCTCAGCGTTTTGATCAGTGAGGGCGTAATCGGCGTCCGAAGCGGCTGCTGATCAAGTTGCCGGGACGGCGTCGAGCGTAGCGCCCGGTCACAGGCCCCTAACCCGGGCTGGGAGCCAATTCTGGAGGCTAGGCTTCGAGAACCTCGACCACCGCGTTGGAGATGTCCTCATCTTGCTGGGAGCTGGCGCCACCAGCGCCGACCGCACCAACGACGCTGCCATCACGGCTAAAGGTCACCGCTCCTTGTTGGTAAACCAGGGCGCCGTGATAGATGTTGTTGGTTGCCACAAGCATGGGAGTCGCCGCTCGCTCGGTGAGGGCGCCACTGGCCGACTTCCAAACAACGCTAGCCATCGCCTTGCCTTGAGCTGCCTGGGGCAAGAAGAGATAATTCACGTCGCTCATGCGGATGCTTGCTACTAAGTCGGCATGCTCGTCGACTATGGCAATGGCAACCTTAGCGCCGAGCTCTTCAGCCTTGGCAACACCGGCAGCGAGCGCTTTCAGTGCTTGATCGTTGGAAATACTCATTGCGACTCCTCCAAAAACTCAGAATTCAACCTATGAGAACGCCGACATCGTAGCAGTCCGCAAGGAATGAGGCACGAGCTATGCTGGGTTTGGATCCGGAACGGCGTGACTTCGAACCGGTTAGCAATTGAGGCGCAGGCAGATCGAATGCTCGATAGCCCAATCGACCCACAGCGGCTGCAGGAAATATACAGCCGCACCGCGGCTTTTTACGACCAGGTAGTTGCGGAGCATCAGGCGGCAGCGAAGGAACTGGCGATTGAGATGCTGAAGCGTGAGGCCGGGGAACGCTTTCTCGAAGTGGGTCTCGGTACAGCCTGGGCCCTGGTGCGAATTATTCGCGAGTCCGGAGCGGAGCGGGTTTTCGGAATCGAAGCGGCTTCAGGAATGCTTGACGTGGCGCGAGAGCGTCTGCGGAGCGAAGGCACCGGCCTGCCGGAATTGTCTCCCGGTGGTCTGCGTAGCCTGCCATTCGCCGCCGAATCCTTCGATTGCCTGCTGTGCACCTACACTTTGGAAGTACTGCCGCAAGCAGTAATCAACCAGGCGCTGAGCGAGATGCGCCGTGTAATGCGCTGCGGCGGGCGGTTGGTTGTCGCCGACCTGACCGAAGGCGAGGGAGAGGATGCGGCGATAATCGAGGAGAGGATTGGAAGCAGCGCTACGCACGCGACCCGGAGTTTTTTGGCGGTGCGAGGCCGATAAGGCTCTTACCGCTGCTGGATGAGGGCGGGTTTGAAGCGGCGGAGCGACGATACAGCGGCCATGGCGCTGGCTGGCCATCCGAAGTAGTCCGTGCGATTAAGGGCGGCTGACTAATCAGAAGCAGCTTCGCATTACGTGTCGCTCACGGCACTGACCTCCGGACCCTGTTCACGGCAGTCGGAGCAGGTGCCAAAAATGGCGATGTGGTCGATATCGGCGCTAAACCCGGTCTCACTTTCGACCGTGGAGGCCAAGACATCCAGGTGCCGTTCTTCGAGCGAACTTACGTTGCCACAAACACGGCAGATGAGATGGTGGTGGCGTTCAGCGTCGATCCACTCGAAGAGGTTGTCACCGCTGCCGAGATTAGTTTCGCTGACAAGGCGCAAGTCCTTGGCCACTGCCAGCGTGCGATAAACGGTCGATGCATCAACGAAAGGATAGGATCGGCGCACTGTTTCGAGAATCTGTGACGCGGTAATGTGGCCGCCGGTATGACGAACACAGCTGAGAATCAGCATGCGTTGAGGCGTTACCTTTTGGCCGGACCCACGCAGCGCGGTCGCAATCTCTGCTTCGCAACTCATCAGCAATTGCTCCCGGTCATTGCATCGACCGTAAACGGGACGTCGGCTGGCGTCAAGTCGAAAGCGGCCGGATGAACCGTGGATGAGGGCGACTAGACCCAGGGCCTGATAGAATCAGCTGAAATGACTCAGACACGTGTAGAACGCTACAACCCAGGGCAGATCGAGTCTGGCTGGCAAAAGCGCTGGGAAGAGGAAGAACTCTACAAAAGCGTCGAAGATCCAAGCAAACCGAAGTACTACTGCCTGGATTTCTTTCCTTACCCAAGCGGTGACGGCCTCTCGGTCGGGCACTGCCGCAATTACATTCCGACTGACGTTATAAGCCGCTTCTACCGAATGCGCGGCCACAATGTGCTGCATCCGATGGGCTGGGACGCCTTCGGATTGCCGGCCGAGAATCGCGCCATCGAGACGGGCATTCACCCGGCCCAGACGGTGCAAAACAACACAGACACGTACCGCCGGCAACTGAGGTTGATTGGCACCTCCTACGATTGGTCACGGGAGATTAACTCAAGCTCGCCGGAATACTACCGCTGGACGCAATGGTTCTTCCTCAAGCTTTACGAACGCGGCCTGGCTTACCGGCAGCTGTCCTCGGCCTGGTGGTGCCCTTCCTGCGCGACGGTGCTGGCGAACGAAGAGGTCGAAGGCGGCACCTGCTGGCGCTGCCACACGCCGGTGGAAAAGAAGGACATGCCGCAGTGGTTCTTCAAGATCACGGACTATGCCGACCGTCTGTTGGCGGACCTGGATGGGCTGGACTGGCCGGAACCGATCAAGATCATGCAGCGCAACTGGATCGGCCGCAGCGAGGGGGTTGAAATAGGGTTCGGGCTCGATATTCCGGACGTAGAGACACGGGAGATCCGTGTTTTTACGACTCGGCCGGACACAGTCTTCGGCGTTACCTTCATGGTCCTGGCGCCGGAGCATCCCCTGGTGCAGCAAATCACGACGGCGGACCATCATGCAGAAGTCCACGCCTATGTGGAAGAAGCGCGGCGCACTCCTGAAATCGAGCGTCTTTCAACGGAGCATGAGAAGACGGGCGTATTTACCGGCGCCTACTGCACCAATCAACTAAATGGTGACCAAGTTCCGATATTCACTGCTGATTACGCTTTGGCCAGCTACGGCACCGGCGCCGTCATGGGAGTGCCGGCCCATGACCAACGCGACTTTGAGTTTGCGAACAAGTACAGCTTGCCGGTTAAGGTTGTGATCGCGCCGCCGGAGTACTCCGGTGAGGCCCTGAGCGAGGCTTTCATCGCCGAGGGGCCAATGATCGAATCGGGAAAATTCGATGGCGTCTCCAACACAGATGGGATAACGGCCGTGGCCTCCGAGATCGAGGAGCAAGGCTGGGGCCAGCGCACGGTTTCGTACCGGCTGCGTGACTGGCTGATTTCACGGCAGCGTTACTGGGGCGCACCGATCCCAATCGTTTACTGCCCGAAGGATGGCGAAGTTCCGGTCCCAGAGGATCAGTTGCCGGTGCTGCTACCAGACGTTGACGAGTACAAGCCGTCCGGTACCGGCAGCAGTCCTTTGGCCACGGTCCCGAACTTCGTCAACACGACTTGTCCAATCTGCGGCGGACCGGCGACGCGAGAGACCGACACGATGGGTGGCTTCGCGTGCTCATCGTGGTATTTCCTGCGCTTCGCGAGCCCAAATGAGGACGCGCACCCGTTCGATCCCGCTGCGATGCGGTACTGGCTTCCAGTTGACCTCTATGTGGGTGGAGCCGAGCACGCGGTTATGCATCTGCTTTACGCGCGCTTCTGGACCAAGGTTTTGCACGATGCCGAGATTCTGCCGTTCGAGGAACCGTTTACTAAGCTGATGAACCAGGGTGTGGTCCATGCCCCGGACGGCGTGCGCATGTCCAAGAGCCGCGGAAACGTGATCACACCGGACTCTGTGGTTGAGCGTTTTGGTGCCGATTCTTTGCGCGCTTATGAGCTGTTTATGGCTCCCTTTGACCAGAATGTGAACTGGAGCGAAGAGGGTCTGCGCGGCGTGTACCGCTGGCTGAATCGAGTTTGGCAGTTGGTGATGGAAGAGCCGACGTTTGGCGAGCAGGGTGCGGAAACGATCAAGGAAACCAGGCGCTGGACCCACCGGACGTTGAAAAAGGCGACGGATGATCTGCGCCGGCTGCACTTCAACACGATGATCTCGGCCTTGATGGAGTTCACCAACTACCTGGGCAGGCTACGCGAAGATGAGGGTGTCGACCGAGAATCTTGGCAGGAGGCGATCGATTCGCTCCTGATCATGCTGGCACCGAGCGCGCCGCATATCGCCGAGGAGATGTTTACCCGAACCGGCCACGGTTACAGCGTGCATCAGCAAAGCTGGCCGGATTGGGATGAGGAACTGGCCCAGTCAGAGACCTTCACGCTAGTGGTCCAAGTAAATGGCAAGTTGCGAGACCGTTTTGAAGCCCCGGTCGATATTGACGAAGAGGCGGCAAAAAACCTGGCCCTTGGCAGCGAAAGGGTCTCCGCTCACACCGATGGTCACGAAATCGACCGGATCCTGTTCGTTCGGCGGCGGCTGGTCAACATCGTTCTACGCTAGCGATTGCTAGCGGGTACCGCCTCACTTTGCCTGGCCGCGGAAAGGGCTTGATGTGCGGAAGATCATTTGGGGCTCCCTTATTATCTTGTTCTTGGCTATGGCCTGTGGAGGCGACGGCGAAAGCAACAATGGCACTCCTAGCCCCGACGACAGTGCTTCGATAAAGGACACGCCGCCGCCAGACGCCACCGCGGATCCAGCGGCCGAAACGGTGACAGCGGGCGGCGTGGTGGTTACCGACGAAGAGGTTGCCTTCGACACGCCGGACGGCCGCAGGATCCGCGGCCACTTCTACAGCATTCCGGGACCAAGACAGCAAGTAGTGATCTTCGCCCATGAGCTGCCAACCGACCAGACCGCCTGGAGCAGCTTTGCGCAGGAGCTGGCGGCGCAGGGTATTGCCGCGTTGACCTTCGACTTTCGCGGCTTTGGCGAGTCCGGCGGACAGATGGATCTTGCGAACATCGATATTGATTTGGAGACCGCCCTGCGTTTTGTAAAGTCGCGCGATTACCCGCTTATCTACATCTATGGCGCGAGCATGGGCGGCACGGCGACGATGATTGTTGCGGCGCGACAGGAACTGACGGGCATAGTGTTGGTTTCGGCGCCGCAAAGCTTCCGGGGGCTGGACGCGACCGAGGTCGTGGCAGAGATCAGTGAGGCAAAACTTTTCATAGCCGCGCGCGGCGACTCCGCTGGAACGTATGCCGAAGCGGTGGAGTCCTATATGCGGCTGGCGCTGGAGCCAAAAGAGAGCGTGCTGTTCGGTGGGGCAGCTCACGGTACGCAGCTATTTGAGGGAGTGACCGGCGCACAATTCAGGGAGACATTGCTCGATTTCTTGAGGCGATAACGCTCTCGAAGGCGATGTTCCGCCTTCAGCGGAATTAAGTCCCAGGCAGAAACCAGGTTTGTAGACCTTGTATCGCAAGGAGAACGGTGGGCCTACTCAGGTTCGTCGGCGAGTTCTTCCTGAGTTGAGGCGGTGGAAGCGCGGCTTTCAAGGGCTTCTATGCCGCTATGAACCGTGGTGTTAAATGCGGAAAACTGCTGCTCCAGGCGCCGCAGCAGCTCCAAGGCATAGCGATCAGCCTCGTCCATCTGGTTTGTGCCAGCCTGTTCGGCCTGCTGGAGACGGGCCTGAGCCTGCTCGTGAGCCTGGTCAAGGATTTGCTGGCCTCTCTCCTGGCCCTGAGCAACGATCTGTTGGGCCTGACGTTCGGCCTGTTCCAAGATCGCCTTCTCTTCGACCTTTTCCTGGGCTTCAAGTTCGGCTCTGTGGATAACGCCTTCGGCTTCGCGGCGCGCTTCCTCAAGAATCGCATCCCGGTTGGTAGTAATTTCTTCGGCGTCGCGGACTTCCCAGGGCACAGTTGAACGCATGTTGTCGATCAGTTCGAGGATACGGCGGCGGTCAACCACCACTCCTTGGCCGATTGGCATACGATGAGCCTCGGCCATTATTTCCTCGAGCCGGTCGATGAGGTGGAGGATGTCCATTGCTTAAGGCCCTCCCAGTTTCTTCGCAAACGCGGTCACAACGTGGGCGGGTACGAATGAAGTGACGTCGGAACCCAAGGAAGCTACTTCACGGATTCGCGTGCCGCTGATAAAAAGGTTCTCCAACCGGGAAATAAGATAAAGCGATTCGATTTCCGGGGCCATGCTGCGGTTCATCAAGGCCATGTCGAACTCGTCCTCAAAGTCTGTTGTGCCTCGCATGCTGCGGATTAAGACGGTGGCAGCCTCGCGACGCGCGAAATCTACAGTAAGACCGCTGTAAGGCAGGACTGAGACGTGAGATTGGTCTCGGATAGCCTCTTGGAAAAGTTCTACCCGCTCCTCAGTGCTGAACAAGGTAGAGCCAGATTCAGCGACGCCGACAACCAGGCTTTCAAACAGGGCGGCAGCGCGGCGGGCGATGTCTAGGTGACCATTTGTCACCGGGTCAAAGCGGCCGGCGAAGAGGGCGGTGATCACGAAAACACCTCACGATCTAAGAGCGGACGGCAGCAGTGACAATAAGACCGGGGGAGAGACGTTCTTCATGGCGGGTTTTGTGCAATTCGAAGTCCCTTTGCGGCTACTGATACATCGAGACATTAGTGTCACCGTAGCGGCGACTTAGAAATCGGTTCAAACCGGCTAAGTCGCCGGGCCACTCGCGGCGTCTTGAGTGTTCTACCACGACGATAGCTTCGTTTGATAGAAGATCCTTCTCGACGATATCCTCCAGCTCGCGCTCCGCCCGATCATACTCATAGGGCGGGTCTGCGACCACTAAATCATAGGTGCCGTTCAATCTTGCCAGAGCACGACGGACCGGTTCCTCGAAGAGGTTGGCTTGGTCCAATAGCCGTGTGATCGTCAGGTTTTGCTTGATCACTCGACAGGCCTTGGCGTTCGCCTCAACAAAGTCGCAGTGAGCCGCCCCGCGGCTGAGGGCTTCGATACCCATGGCACCGCTGCCGCTGTATAGATCCAGCACCCGCTCAAAGGCCAATGTTCTTGAGGACAGGATCTCGAAAATCGCCTCGCGGACTCGATCAGATGTAGGCCTTACACCGGCACCTGGGGGGCTCTTCAAAGTCCTGCCCCCGGCTATTCCGGCGATTACGCGGAGTGGCATCGGGCCTAGGGATCTGACTCGGCGGAATCATCCTGCGGCAGAACCTCCAGAACAATCCTTTGCTGAGCCCTGATCACGCCGTCACTGACGATAAGGGAGATTTCATAGGTTCCTACCTGTTCGGGTGCGGTCCAGACGACATTGCCCTTGGAGCCAGCGTCACCGGAACCTGCTTCGATCTGCCAGGTTGGCCGCAAAAGAACGCCGTTAGGTGCGACAAGGTCAATCTTCAATGTGTCCGCATAAGCGTCGAGAAGGGCCCAGATGTCCGGCACTGCCGGATCCAACGAGATATCGTCGATGGCGATTCCGCCCAGGCCGTAGCGCTGGGCCAGGTCTATGCGGAAGGCGAGGCTGAGCACATTCTCCAGCCACACGGTGCGTTGTCCTCCCACCTCCGGGTAAGAAAACGCAACGGCCAACGCATTTTCGTCCCAGCGCAAACCGGTGGCGCCATCGTCTTCGAAAATATTCTTTCCAACCAAGACGACACGGATTCCAGGCGTAATTTGAGATGTGGTTTGGACTTCTATCGTGCTGGCGATCGCCAATCCGTCGTGGAGCGACCTGTGGAATAACTCGCTGCCACTCTTCTCAACGCTGCCGCGGGAGACGATTAAGAGCACCTTTTTCAGATCGACGGCAGGTTGGAGGAATTCCAGCACCGCCTCCATTCTCTCGTAGTAGAGGGAAGGGTCCGCTTCTGGGACAAGTTTGATGGTGTCAGCCAGGCCGGCCAAGCGTTCCCAGTCGTAGGCTCCCGTGTCCCAAGCGATTCCAGCCCTGACAGGCGCCGGTACGGTGAGACTTAGACGGCGGTTGGACTGGTGAAGACGATCAGCGAGAGCGGTGAGAAATAAGCCGAGGTCCGCCCGCCGGGCGGGATCGACGTCACGGTAGTCCAGTTCAACGCCGACGTTTGTGGCTTGCAACGAGAGCTCTACCAGAGCGTTCAAATGAACTTCCCTGAGGCTGGGGGACTCGAGAATTGTGTTGACAGCATCGATTTGGGCTTGAGAACGGGCGCGCACGGCTGGGACTACGAGGGCGGCGCTGTCTGGGATTTGAGCTTGGGCGCCAACCAGAGTTCCATCGGCGGCAGGCGCGAAACCGGCCGGGTTGACTGTGGTGAGCACGTCAAGGGCTTGAGGGTCGGCTTGCGCCGAGCCCGGCAGCCAGCCGCTGATCTGAATGGCGGTTGCGGTTCGGCGCAAAACGGCGATGTTACTGGGCATCTCGAGGACTTCGCCTTGGACCGCCGCACCGTCGCTTACCAAAGTACCGTCGGAAACCCTCACCCACTGCCCACCCTGGAAGCTATAAAGAGCCAGGCTACGGCTATCGGCAATTGGTGCAATCAAATTCACCGTAAGGGAGTAGGGCCCGACGGTATCCTTGGGCGCACTAAGGTCTTCATACTGACGGCTCAAGGCCTCAAAGCCCTCCGGCACTCTTGGGATGCTGATACCGTTTACCGTGGTGCTGTCAGATCCAGCAGTGAACCCTCCGTCGGAATCGTCACCACCCAGGATTGAGAATGGCGACAAAGCTATCACGATCAGGACAAGGCCAATAAAGCCCATACCGATCAGGATTGGGCGCGTGCTGCCGTCTCTGCTTGTGGAGGATTCGGCTAAGCGATCGAACGGACCGCGCTGGCTCATCGGGGAGTTAGCTCCACGGTGAGCGCGAGCACGCGTCCGTCGCGCCAGACGCTCACTTCAATGGTCTCACTGGTGCCGAAATCAGAAAGAGCGTTGATAAAGGGCACGGCGTCAGTTATCTCTGTCTCGGCCAGACTAAGGAGAACGTCACCGGGTAGAATACCGGCGCTGGCGGCTGGGCCGGAGCGAAATACACGGGTAACGAGGGCACCTTCATCCACTCCCAGGTTCGCGAGGGCTACAAGTTCGAGGTCGATATTTTGGTGGTCGATACCAAAGTAAGGGCGGGGAAACTCGCCTTGCTCGATTATGGTTTCAACAATCGGCTGCATTGTCTTGCTGGAGATGGCAAAGGCAACCCCAAGCACAGTGTCGATAGAACCAAGCTGCCGCACGACGTTGGTAGTGATGCCAACAACCTCACCATCAAGCGTTATTAGCGGTCCGCCGCTATTGCCGGCGTTCACCGCTGCGTCGGTCTGTATTAAGTCTTCCATATACACACCCAGCCGCAGCCAACGACGCTGGAGGCCGCTTACGACGCCAACCGTGACACTATTGCGATATTCAAAGACAGCGGTGCCGGCGGCGATAACTGTTTGGCCGAGCTGCAGGGCATTAGAGTCACCGAATCTTATTGCTGTCAGGCCACCCGGTTCAATCTTGAGTACAGCGAGGTCAGTGAACGGCACATCGTGAGAAACGAGTTGGGCTTTGCGCTCCTCACCGGTGCTCAGCACAACGGTGAGTTCTCCGGGTTCGTGGATAACGTGCTCGTTGGTGACAATGTAGCCTCGATCATCGGTTATGAAGCCAGAGCCAACCGCGACGCTGGCGATTATGCGTCCGAGTTCGTCAACCCGGTCGGGCTTCTGGTTAACGACCGTAACAACCGAGGGCAGTGTGAAGGCAACGGTTTCAGCGATCTGTTGGCCGGATGGAGCCAGCACGGTAGAGGACGTACCGCCTACGTTCAATGGAGGACCTGATGAATCAGGGGCGGAGTCCGAGCGATCTACGACCACAGCAACTATGACGCCGGAGATGGTCCCCGCGACAATACCGACGATCAGAAACGGAAGCAGCCAGGCTAAAAGGCGCTGACGCCGCGAAGAATTCTCTTGCAACCCCACCTCGGCCTCAGACACTGTCAAGAATGGCGCTCTAGATCAGTTTCTACTTTATCATGACGGCCGAGAAAAGCGGGGGCATTGGGGATTGGCCGGTCCGGCCACGGGGCCCTAAAGAAGCAACCCTTGAAAATTGACTGCAACTGGCTGGGAAACCTACAATGACATGTTGCGAGGCATATTCAGACCCGTGGTTGCGGGCGATTTTGATTGGGAGTGCTACTTGGCCGCAGGTCTGCGAGATTACGAACTTACTGTCATCCTTAGCCCGGAAATCAGCGATGATTCCATTCAGGGCAACATCGACAAGCTTCAGGAATCGATCACCGGCCGCGGTGGTGAGGTTGTAGAGCTTAACCATTGGGGAAGACGCCGATTGGCCTACCCGATTCAGCGGCATCTTGAAGGCAACTACGTGAACACTCTAATCCGCTTGGATCCGACTCACATAGCCGAGATTGAAAGCGGCTTTCGCATCTCTGAGGGGATCCTTCGTCACCTTTTCATAAAGGCAGGCAGTTAGCTGCGATACCCGACTTCGAGCCGGGGTTAGCAGAGGGAGACGGCGATGGCAGACGGCCTGAACAAGGTAATGCTAATCGGGAATCTCGGGGCGGACCCGGAGATGCGGTATACCGCCAATGGCAGTGCTGTGACTACGTTTCGCCTGGCGGTAGGCCGCAGCTTCGGCGGTGAGGGTGAACGCCGTGAAGAAACGGAGTGGTTCACCATAGTCACTTGGAATAAGCTTGCAGAATTGCTGGGCCAGCACCTGCAAAAGGGCCGTAAGGTCTACGCGGAGGGCCGGCTAACGACTAGAAGCTGGGATGGACCTGACGGACAGAAGAAGTACAAGACAGAAGTTGTTGCGAACCAGGTATTGTTCCTTGACCGTCAGGCAGGAGCGGGCATGCCCGATGCGGCTGGTGAGGTCAACGCGGACCCTGGTGGCGAAGTAGACCCAGACGATCTACCTTTTGACGAATAGCAGTTTGAGATGGTAACGAGGCAATGGTGAGCGAAACAGATGCCGAACCACAAGTAGCGAGTAACCCAGAACCGATCGCCGGAGAGGCGACTGGTGGACGTCCAGAACGCGGTGCTGATCGCCCGCGCCGGCGTCCGGGTGGCGGTGGTGGCGGCCGTTTCGGCCGGCGCCGGGTTTGCTCGTTCTGTGTCGATAAGGTGCAGAGTATCGACTACAAAGATCCGGCGAAGTTGCGACGTTACGTTTCCGACCGCGCCAAGATTGAGCCGCGCCGAAAGACCGGCACATGTGCGCGGCATCAAAGAATGCTGACAACGGCGTTGAAGCGGGCGCGCCATCTGGCACTCCTACCATTCACAGCCCAGCACATACATGTTTCTGGGGCATTTCCGGTCCGGCCCGACCGTCCAGATCGATCGGACCGCTATGACCGTTCGGACCGCCCTGATCGCCGACAAGACTAGAACCGCGGGCGTCAGAATGATGTCAAAGGGGTTTTTCCGCGTTGAGCCATCGTGTGCGGGAGCTAGTTAGCAACATCTTTCACTGGTCCGACTTGGACCCCGAGCGTCGAAGATCGATCCTGCTTATTGGCGGCGTCAGTTTAGTGGTGATTTTCGCATTCGCGGCGGCGGGCTACGGATTCTACATTGACCGCATCGCCTTTAAGCACGAAACGGTCCTGCGGGTCGGCGACAGCAAATACGACTACGGCCAACTTGAAAGACGCTTATTAGCAGATTTGGGGCCGGTTTCCAGCTTGACGACAGCGCAATTTGGCCAGGTGGTGGCGAATTCTTGGAGGGCACTCGAGGGAGAAGCGCTGGTCCGGCTGGTGGCCGAAGATCAGGGCGTCAGCGTGATTGAGCAAGAGATCGAGGATCAGATGAAAGATGATCTCAATCTCAGCTCGGACGTGTCACGAGACCAATTCGCCCGCCGGTTGAGAGCGGAGCTCCTGGACACAGGGATGATATTGGGTGACTATCGAGAAACAGCCGAGGCCCGCGCGCTGGCACTGAAGCTGCGACAAGTCCTAGGCGAGGCCGTGCCCGCTGAGGCGGAGCAGATCGACATCCGCTTCCTGCAAGTCCTGACGGAGGCCGAGGCGTCTGAGGCCAAAAGCCTCATCGATGCCGGCGAATCGCTGGCCGGCTTGGCTGCTGCTCGATCAATCCATTCGTCCCGGTTCGCCGCTGGAGAATTGGGTTGGGTGCCGCGAGGCGCGCTGCCCGAAACGGTTGAAGATGTGGCGTTTTCGATTGAGATTGGCGCAATTAGCAACGTGATCGAAGCCGCGGACGGGTTTTATATCATCGAAGTCCGAGCTCGAGAAGTCCGGGCGGTTAGCGGGGAATCACGCGACGAGGTGGTCAATTATGGGCTGCTTGTAATGCTCCGGGAAATGGGCGACAGAGTTGGCTCTGAGCTCACGCTGACGCCTCAGCAGCTCAATCGTCTGGCCGGCAGTATTCAGTCCAGCATTACCAGCGGTGGCTAGGTCCAAACCAGTCAAGGTTGCTTTACTTGGCGCCGGCAATGTCGGCAGCGGAGTCGCCAGAATCCTTTTGGAAAAAAGTGAGATCTACGCTCAGCAACTCGGGTGTCCAATTGAATTGGCAGGAGTCCTGGTTCGGGACACGAAAAAGCGACGCGAGAATATCAGCGACATTGAGCCGAATGACCTAATTACCGACGATGCCGGCTTCGCCTCAGAGGCCGACGTTGACATCGTGGTGGAGGTTATTGGTGGCGAGCAACCAGCGCTTGACTTGATCAAAAGTGCTCTCGGGGCGGGAAAGTACGTGGTGACCGCCAACAAGGAGGTCATGGCCAAACATGGCCCACATCTGCTGTCCTTGGCGCGCGAGCACGACGTGGATCTTCTCTTTGAGGCCAGCGTGGGTGGCGGAATGCCGATTATTTCCCCGCTTCAGCGCGACTTGATGGCCAATCGCATCCTTTCGCTTACCGCGATCGTCAACGGCACGACAAATTTCATCCTGACCGCCATGAGCCAGGACGGCTCCGATTACGAAGGCGCGCTAAGACAAGCCCAGGAACTGGGATACGCCGAGGCGGACCCGGCCAACGATGTCGAAGGGGAGGATGCCCGGTACAAACTAGCGATTCTGGCCAGTTTAGCGTTTCGCACGCCAGTGCGGCCGGAAGACATCCACCGCGATGGTATTACCAAACTGACGGAAAATGATTTCCGCTATGCTGCTGAATTGGGGTATGCGATCAAACTCCTAGCCTTGGCGCGAGTGGAGGAAGACGGCATTCAAGCCCGGGTTCACCCCGCCCTGTTGCCACTGGAAGCACCACTAGCCAAGGTGGATGGGGCGCTAAACGCGGTTCAGTTGGAAGGCGACCTGACCGGCCGGGTGCACTTTCAAGGACAAGGCGCAGGCAGCTTCCCAACCACGAGCGCCCTGATCGCCGACATACTCGACGCGGCTCAGAGCATCATCGGTGGAAGACGCCAAATTAACGCTGGCGTTCCGGAACCGCGCGAGGTTACCAATATGAGCTCGCTCATAACCCGCTATTACATCCGGCTGACGGTGGCGGACCGGCCGGGTGTGCTGGCCCAAATTACAACGGTTTTGGGTGAGGCAGAGATTAGCATCGCCTCAGTGATTCAAAAGGAGGCTGACGCGGGAACCGCTGAGTTGGTTATCATGACTCACGAGGCACGCGAGGAATCGATGCAGCGAGCGCTTGCTGCCGTTGCAGAGCTAGACGTTGTGGCAGAAATCGGCAACTTCGTCCGCGTGGAAGAGCAATGACATCAAAACGGGAAGTACCGATCTCCGGCGACTCGTTAGGATGGGTCCACAACGAGATCACAGAGCTCAAAAGCCGGCTAACTTTGATCAAGGAAGTGGCCGAGCAGAGCCGAATTCTGGCTACGGGTGCGGCCGAAAGCAGCCAGCAACTGTGGGAGCAGCTGGCCGTCCTTGAAACCCAGGACACAAATATTCAACAAACCCGTGATGCGGTTGGCACTTTGCACCTGCAATTGACACGTGCCCAGGATGACATCCAGTCCTTGCGCCAGAGCCGTGATGACGGTGAACGACGAGCTGTGGCTGAATCGGAAAAGGCGCATCTGGACAAAAACGAGCTTTTACGCGGACAAGGTGAGTTAGAGCGCCAGATTGGCAACCTGACTGAAAGGCTGAACTCAGCCGAGGAGCTGAGCCAACGCCACAGGAACACCGCCGCCCATTTTGCTCAAAGGCTTGAGGAAAGCGGTGCCGAGCAAGCTGAATCCGAATCCTGGCGTGGACGCACTCAAGGCACGCTGAACCACATGGATCAGGAAATCCAACGCCTGGCCGCCGCGGTTTCAGAGCTGGCGCATGAAAACGAGGCCCAGAAAGAGCGGACCGGATCGGCCGTCGAAAACCTGCGCCGGCTGGAGTCCGAGACCGAAGCAGCTCACGCGACCGTGAGCCGGATGAGTCAGTTAGACGACCGGTTGGAGCTGGTTCAGGCGGAACGCACCCGGCACAACGAGCGAATAAATGAATTGACGCTGGCAATGGAAGCAGCCGGCGACCGGATGGGCGAGCAAAATGAGCGGGCGTCTCTATTGGATGCGCGGATGGCCGGCTACCAGAACGAGCTTGACGGCCTGCGAGAAAAGACGAGGCTAGACCTGGAAACTCTAACCGCCTACCTGAGCGGGCTAGCTGACATCAACTCCGATTTGCGAAAGCGTCAGATCGCGGCCCTCGAGAAAGAAATTCGAGACATTAAGGGACATGGCCTGGACTTTGTCGAAGAGTGACCAGCGCCCGGGCGTCATTCAGCGCTATTCAGCCTACTTGCCGGTCACGGAGGCAACTCCGCGAATAGATCTGGGCGAGGGGAGCACGCCCTTGGTTCGCTCCCGGCAAATAGGTCCATCACTCGGGATTGACGAGCTGTACTTCAAGCTCGAGAGCTGCAATCCTTCGGGGTCATTCAAAGATCGCGGGATGGTTGTGGCAGTCGCCAAAGCGATCGAGAGTGGCGCGAAAGCCATTCTGTGTGCCTCGACCGGAAACACCGGAGCTTCAGCCGCTGCCTACGCGGCGGCATGCAACCTGGAGTGCTACGTATTTCTGCCCAAGGGAGCTATTGCCCCTGGAAAACTGGCGCAAACCATTGCCTATGGAGCCCACATTGTGGCAATCAGTGGGACCTTTGACGACACTTTGAGACTGGCGCGTGAGTTCTGCGATAAGCACCCGGTGGCGCTGGTCAACTCCGTGAATCCGCACCGCATCCAGGGCCAGAAGACCGCGGCATTCGAGATCGTAGATCAGCTCGGCGAGGCGCCGGACAATCTGTTCATACCAGTGGGCAACGCCGGCAACATCACGGCCTACTGGGCCGGATTCAAGCAGTACGCTGAGGCCGGGCTCTCAACAAAAAAGCCGCGCATGATGGGATATCAGGCAGCAGGCGCAGCACCGATAGTGGCTGGTCAGATTGTTGAAGACCCACAAACGATTGCCTCGGCGATTCGCATCGGCAACCCGGCTAGTTGGAAGAGCGCGGTCGCGGCTCGTGATGAATCGGGCGGTCGAATTGATGCGGTTACCGACGAGGAGATTCTAGATGCTTACAGGCGCTTGGCCCGGGACGAAGGAATATTTTGCGAGCCGGCCTCTGCGGCCGGCGTCGCCGGCGTGATCAAGGCCAGACGTGAAGGAAAGCTCAGCGACACGAGCTGCGTTTGCATTTTGACTGGCACCGGCCTCAAGGACCCGGACACGGCGCGGGCGTTCGAGACAATCGAGACCGAAGCCGGGTCCAGCCTAGCGGAGATCGAAGCGGCGCTGGCTTTGTAGGAAGCGGCTGCTCGGCCCCGGATTGGTGGCCAGGCTGCTCTCCATTCTGACAGCACCTCTTGCTGACGATGGTCCTAAGCCATGGCAAATGGGTCGGCCTGCCTGATATTCACCTGGTACCAACAGCTGAGGACAAACCACTGCCAGGCCTCTTTTTGGGCTCGGGTGCTGCCTCGTCGAAATTTGTTTTCTAGTTGGAGCAAGTATTCCGGCGTGACCACTCCGTCATCCGCAAGTACCTTCAGGCTAGGCATCATGATTCGGTTCAGCCAAGATGGCGCAAGCGCACCGGGATATCTTCTTGCATACGTTGGCTGAAATCACTTTTCAGAATGTCCCGGAAGGATTCTCTGAGCAGAGCCTTATCAAATTCCTTGGATTCGATTCCTCTGAAGATCGGCGGAACGGAAAAGATGAATTGCGCCATTTGAGTGTCCAAAAACGGTGTCCGCTCTTCAAATCCGTAAAGGGGCGGAATGTGCTGGGAAAAGAGATTATTGAAGCCGAGGGCCGAACGCAGCGCCTTGTCTAACTGGAGAATTCGCACCTGGTCGAAGTCTTCCAGCACCTCCCGGTTGGCCAGAACTGCCTCCTGAATGATAGTCATGTCTGGAGGCTGGACCAGGATTTGGTCCATCCGGTCAATCAACGACGCCCTCGTACCGGAGTTGACCAGGAATCCGGCGCGGAGCGTTTCCTCCATCGTGCGAGCTCCAAAGGAAGAATCGGCCTCCTTCAGCGCCCGGAATCGCTGCAGATTGAAGTTGTGAGTGGACCCTGTGAGTATCGAATTGAAGCCGGCGGTACAGGAGGCCTGTCCCAGGAAATACTCGTTAAGAACCCGGCTGGCAGCGAAGTACGGTTCATCAATCTGAGACAGCAAGGTCGACATGAGTTCGGGCGTGGCATCGGTTTCTGAATCGATTGTAAGGATGTGGTGCTGGGAGCCGGTCGCGGTCGCTACTTGCTCGGCCCAGGGAAGGTCATAGGTAGTCTCGTTACCTTTGTAAGCCAAGGTGAATGCTTGCACGTCCGTAACATCGGATTCGGCCAGCGCAGCCAGGACAGCCGATGAATCAACGCCGCCGCTGAGGTACACCGCCACCCGTTCGGCGTCACCCACGGTTCGTTTGACGGAGTCAACCATCTCCGAGTGCGTTCTGGTCAACCAATGGTCGAACTCATGGGGCCCAGGCTCTAAATCCGGGCGCCAGTAGCGATGGGATTTCCTTTGATCTGGCAAAAAAGAAAGGCATTCACTGGGAAGCATTTTGCGAACGCCTTTGGCCAGCGTGAATGGAGAGGGAATGTGATTCACGCTTAGATAGAGCGACAGGCTGCGATGATTAAGTTCTCTTGGCACGCCGGGATGACCGAGAACGCCTTTTAGTTCAGTCGAGAAGACCACCAGCTCACGCTCTGGATCCTCGTGATAATAGATGAGCTTCTGACCAAAGCGAGCGGTTGATAGTTGCAGGGTCTTGGTCCGGCGGTGCCAGAGGAACAGGCCAAAGACACCGTCGAGGCCGGCGGGGAAGGCGCCGGGGTTTGCCTCTTATCTCGCGATTACGGCGCCGGCGCGGTCACTTTTGACGGATCTGGCACTTTTCTTGAGATGCGAGGCAGTGTCATAGATATCGCCGTCAACCGCGGCCACGAAATCATCGTCTTCATGCCAGGAAGGAATGTTCCTCGGCTGGCCAAAGGTGGCGGTATGGCTGTAGGCCAGGGCAACGCCGCCGGCTGGATCGGTAAACGTGGCTTGTCCGTCCCGCCCCCTATGCCGCGTGGTGTCCAGCATCTGTTCGAGTGCTTCAGCAGAGGCAAGATTTGGGTCATTCCGGCTGACAATGCCGCAGATCAAGCTCACGTACGTTGTTCCCCGATGCTTGGCGGTGTTCCTAAACCACACTGCACTCAACACACGTTTGGCACAAATCGGCCACTGTGTGCTTTGAGCATCGTGTCCTTGGGCTGCCTTCTTCTTGGTACCGGGCAGGTATCTGGCAGAGAACTACGGCAGGAGCGAGCATGCTGGTGTAATGTCAGCGCGCATGCGGACTTGTCCGTTTCCGACGATAGGGATGCAGCCAGGTTTCAGGCCTCGGCGGCCCTTGGAGTGAGACTCCTTCTTGCGGAATCCCGTGCTCCCTCAGGTACGCTAGCGTACCTGAGGGAGCACGTCTCTGTCACTCTCCCCAGACCCGCGCCAAGGCCTCGCGCCGTACGTCTTCGCGCACGCCAGCCACACGGAAGCCGAGGTCGCGGACGGCGACAAGCGAGTCGATGACCGCCGTGGATTTTGGTCCCGGCAGGGCAGGGTCAAAGGCTTGAGAAACTTCGAGAGACAAGCCGATCGATTCCTCGGCAACTTTCCTTCCTTCGGGAGTCAGGTCAACCCAGACCACGCGGCGGTCCCGGCGGTCCCGTGTTCTTGTAATCAAATCGCGGTCTTCCAGTCTGTTGAGCAAGCCGCTAACACTATGTGTTTCCTGAAGGAGCAATGCGGCGAGCATTGACGGCGTGATTTGCTCCTTGGCGTAGTAGGCCAGAGCCAGGATGCGTTGCTGGGCGACACTGAGTTTGAGGGGTGCGAGACGTTTTTCCAGACTTCTCTGCGCCACGTTCGCCGCATCAATAAGGGTAAACAGTGGCAATGATTTGGTTGGCACAGACTGGGGGTTCGAGTTTGTCATTGTTTCTTTCCTCCATTGAATCGTAGGAGCGTTGGTTCTCTAGCGAAAAAGGACGGCTAGTTCATTATTTCCGTTGCTATGGTCTCATCAAAGCGAATTCTTAGCAACTTATGACGATAATTTTTCTCGCAATGAATTCACGGCCACTTGCCATAATTCTTCGTTTGCTTGATTTTAGATTAATGCCGCGACCAAAAGGACCCGCGCCGTTCCTCGACTGTCCGGGCTTGGCTGGTCTGCTTTCGAGAGCGTAGCATGCGCGAGAGTGGCAACGAGCTTTCCCCTGAGGATTTCGGTCAGCGAATCGGACTTTCGGGCTCCACGATAAGGCGCTGGGAGAGTGGTCAGTTCATCCCGAAACGGGATGAGCTCGTGTCACTGGTACGGGCCTCCCAGCTCTCTAACGATAAAAGAGGTCTGATTTATGCAGCCTTCCTGCCTCCCGAACCTTGCTCAGCCGGTTGTCAGAAATCGGGGAGTGGGCCGCGGGCTGCGAGGCGTTCGGCATGACCGTTCCAGGCGCGTATGCGCGTATGTCAGTAGGGACTGTCAACAATAAATGCCGGGAAATCAACACAAAGCACCTGATCGACCAGATGGTCAAAGATCGTGGCATCCGGCGGTGCTTCTTCCGGCGCGCCGGCCGCCCTCGCATCGAGGAATGCTGCCCAAGAATCACGAATGTCGCTAGAATTGACGGGACCAGACGGCCCCATCAGGGATCTCGCGTCAGCCAATAACGCGTAGCGTTGCCGTCCGGAAAGGCTCACAACCATCGCCAGCAGAGAATCAAGAGGGAGAAAGCTAGATGCCAACCACCGAGATCAACGGCTTCGATCACCACTGGGAAGAACTCGGCTCCGGCCAAGCCCTGATCATGCTTCACGGAGCCGTGAGCTCCGGCAAGCACCTCATAGAACATGCTAAGGAGCTGTCAGCCGATTTCCGGGTACTAGTGCCTGACATGCGCGGAATGGGCCAAAGCCAGCGCATCAGCTCGATTCCGACCACAGCATGGGTTGATGACCTCAAAGGCTTGCTGGACCATCTCGGTCTCTCCACAGCACACATTTTTGGCACTGGTCTAGGCACGCGCGTAGCCCTTCGCTTCACAATTGAGCATCCGGAAATGACCAGCAGCCTGATTCTCGACGAATCAATCATCGCCTTTGATGAGGCAGGCGGGAACGCGATGAACACTCGGCTTAGCGATCTGGACTCTTTGCCTCCGGAAACCGTCAGACAGTATGAATTCTGGCACGGATCCAATTGGAAGGAAGCGATCCAGCCCTACTTCCCTTGGCGCAACGAGTCCGCGACGCACGAATACTTCAACTTGCGCGAACCGTCTAAGGACATCACAGTCCCTACTCTGATCACTCGCGGTGACGCACGCGAACCGATTCACCCGATGTCGCACTCCAACGAGCTGTTCGAGAACATAAAAACGGCCCGGCTGTGGATCAAACCGGAAGGCGGGTGTTTTGCTACCCCTGAAGGTTACGCCATGGTGCGGTCTTTCATTGCCGATGCAGTAAAGCAGCCGGTAAAAGCCTGAGCCACTGCTCGCGCTCGCTCGGCCCTTGCAACATGAAAGCCTGGGCAGCGAGCTGCCACGCCTAGAGTAAAGGATCTGGAAAAGAGAGGATGAGACAGAACATCTCTACAACTTCACCATATGAGCCACTCATTGGTTTCAGCCGCGTGGTCCGCATCGGCAACACAGTGGCTGTCTCAGGAACCGTTGGCTGGCTGGCAGACGGCACACTCGCCGAAGGGCTTTACAACTAGGCCAAGCAGGCGCTAACCACTATTGAATGGGCGTTGCAGCAGGTTGGAGCCACGCTATCCGATGTCATTCGCACGCGGGTATTCGTGACCGACATGGCTAACTTGGAGGCGGTTGGCAAGGCCCACAAAGACGTGCTCGGCGATACAATGCCGGCTTCAACAACCGTGGCCGTGGCCCTAGGCAGGCCGGAGATGCTCGTAGAAATCGAGGCAGATGCCATTATCGAGAGTTGATGGGAGCGCGGCAGCACTCGTCTGTAATCACGCTGCGCTAAACACTCGACCAAAAGACTGCCTCCGATTACGCCAATGAATGGCATCGGGCGGAACGTCTCGTGGCCACCCTCTAGAAACGGCACGCACCCCTAACCCCCGACGCGGCCTTCCCAATGTGTCGGTTTCGGCACGGCCAGACAGTGTGCAGCCACGGACGGATGACTCCCAGCTCGCCGCGCACACGCCGCTCCAACCGGCTGAACTCGTTCGCCGGCCTCGCCCCGCAGTCTGGGCATGTGATGTTGGCCGGGCTGGCTTGAGGCTGGGAAGTGCGCCGAGGAGACGGCTCAGGCTGCAATGCGTTGGCCAGAAATGACTCTTTAAAGGATTTGTTAATGCGCCGCTTAACACGGTGTGCTCGAGAGTGTTGATTCGATACAGTGAAGAAAAATCGCGAGGCATACCTCGCTCGGACGGCCAGGCGTCCCAGCGCTGGGGAGTGGCGTAGTCTGTATCCATTTCTACTTCAACAATTATAGGACACATATAGGACACATGTTTGCCTGGTGCTGAAACGCGAGCCGTGCTCTGTCCATGAGCATTGGCTGTACCAACCCCCACATTACGCATTGACGAAATACTGCCAGCGGACTAATCTCCGCCCAAGAAACTCGGCCTGTGCCATGCATTCCATCCCTGAGTTCCCAGAGAACCAAAATGGCTAAATGGCTCCTTCTGCTGACAGCGCTGGCGTTTGTGCTCTTGCCGTTATCCAAGGCACCGACGGCCAACGCAGCGGTTTTCGCTCCGACGACAGTGGCAGAGTTAATCGCCGCAATAAACTCCGCGAACGGCAATGCCGAGGCCGATGTCATTAACCTGGTTCCGGGCATGACTTACTCCCTCACCGAGGTGGACAACGACGTACTATGGCCCAACGGACTGCCCATAATCTCGTCCGACATCACGATTAATGGCAATGGTGCAACCATTGAGAGGTCAGGTGGCAACCCTCCTACACCGGCTTTGTTCCCGTTCTACATAACTGTTGATGACGCGGGAGACACTTACACAGTTGAACTCGATAACAATATTAGTAACGCCTCAATCGTCGCGGTTCTCGAGGGTGACGCGTCCGGAGACCTCGACACCGACATCGACGCCACTGAGATTAACGGTGTCGAGCCCGTGGAGATGTCGAGTCCAGAGCAACCACTCCGGGAAGAACTAGAGAACCTTGGTGTTGATGTCGACGCCCTTGCTGGCGAGCTTGTTGTGCTTGTGGTCATTGAGTGCAAGGCACTTGACTTCTTTGACGTTACGTTTGTCAATGAAGACGATGATGACGACTCCACTACGTTGGAGGTAGATTGCGAGGGGAGCGGGGATGAAATCCCGCCATTCCGCATATTCATTGTCATCGACGGTGCGCTCAGGTTGAACGCCCTGACAGTTAGCGGCGGTTTCAACTCTGGCACCGTGGGTGGTGGCGGCATCTTGAACTACATTGGCGATAGTGTGACTGTTCTGACCAAAAGCACAGTCAGCGGCAACATGGCCGACAGCGGTGCGGGCATCCGCAACCACTCCGGAGGCACCGTGGAGCTGACCGAGAGCACAGTCAGCGGCAACATGGCATCGGCGGTGGCGGCATCCTGAGCTCCGGAGACGGCAGCGTGACGCTGAACAACAGCATGGTCAGCGGCAACACCGCTGAGGGGTCCACTGGCATCCGCATTTTCCTCGGCACCCTGGCATTGACCAACAGTGTCGTTAGCGATAACGGCCATTTGGTGGCGGCATCGAAAACGTAGGCGGTATCGTCACACTGACCAACAGCACGGTCAGCCGCAACGCTGCTATCCGCGAGAGCATTGAAAGCGGAGCTGGTGGTGGTATCACCGTGTTCGGCGGGACGTTTGATGTGGCAAACAGCACGGTTAGCGGCAGCATGAGTGAAGGCTTTGGTGGTGGAATTTGGGTTTTTGACGGTTTCGTTACGCTAACCAATAGCACTGTCACCGACAACTCGGGCGACGGGGGTGACGGCATCCAGAGTTCGGGCGTGGTGCTACTGGAAAACTCCATTGTCGCTCAGCAGCAAGCAGGCCCGGGCTGCGCGGGTCCAGGCACTTTAACCTCGCTTGGAAACAATCTCGACAGCGACGATACCTGCAATCTCATCGCCCCAAGTGACATCCCAGGCGGCAACGCAGACCTTGGCCCGCTTGCCAACAACGGTGGGCCAACCGAGACGCACGCATTGTTAATCGGCAGTGACGCCATCGATGCTGGGGATAATGCAACCTGCGCCACTGCTCCGGTCAGCGGCGTCGACCAGCGGGGCGTCAGCCGTCCCCAGGGGCCTGCGTGCGACAATCGGCGCCGTCGAGCGGCTTCGGCCACCGTCAATTAACGTGGAGAAGGTTGCGGATGTCGCGAGCGTGTTTGAAACCGGCCAGGAGGTAACGTTTACAGTTACGGTGTTCAACGAAGGCACCGCGGACGTCGCACTTGAAGAGCTTACCGACGATGTATTCGGCGACCGTAACGGAGTTGGCACCTGCGTCGCAGACGGTTCAGTGATTATCGCCCCTAATAGCAGCTATGTTTGTCAGTTCACCGAATCCCTCTCCGGCCCGTCGGGAAGCCAGCATGTGAATGTCCTTACCGCGCTCGCACGAGACATCGAACAAAACGAAGACTCCGCAATTGCTACAGAATTCGTCGCATTTATAGAGGAGCCCGAAGAGCCTACCGCCACACCTCCGCCGACGGCAACACCGACTCCGAGGCCAAGCCTTGGTGGTGGGCTAGGAGCGGGCAACCAGGCATTCCCCCACTGCGTCCCGGCGCCGTCTGGAATGATCGCGTGGTGGCCGGGTAACGGAAACGCCAACGACGTAGTTGACGACCACGACGGGAGATTCCCGGGCAGTTACAGCGAAGGCAAAGTTGGGCAGGCATTCAATCTAGACGCAGCGGGTCCAGTCTTTGTGCCCGATGATCCGGCATGGGCCTTTGGCACGGCTGATTTCACCATTGATGCATGGTTCTTCCTCCGCGACTCCAGTGTCTCCTCGCTTATCATCGCAGAGCAACGCCCTGGCCCTTTTAACGGCTGGGTGTTTGTGGTTGGTCACGCAGGCATGCGATTCCTAGTATTGGAAAGCAAATTCGCGCCAGGGCTTGTCGACATCACGTCTCTAACCACGGTTACTACCGGAGAATGGCATCATGTTGCTATGACGCGCACCGGCACGACTAACTGGGTTTTTATCTCGACTCAGAAGTACTTCCACTCGACATATTGTTCAACTCCGGGTTGATCCCCGATTTTCCTGCCGAGCTTTCTCTCGGTCGAAACCAACCAAACCCACATCCCCGTCTCAATCAGGGTGGCATCGACGAAATCGAGATCTTCGACCGCGCACTCACAGGTGATGAGATAGCAACTCTTTACGAAGCCGGCCCAAACGGCAAGTGCTTACCACATGGCGTGGCCAATTCAACGAGCCTCGGTGGTGGCCTCGCACCAGTCATCGCCGCGGGCGCCCAGCAGGCGCGAGAGAACCGCCAAGCGGCATCTGCCGAGGCCCAGCAGGCGATTTCGCCACCGAGTACCGGGGACGCGGGCTTAGCAGACACATCGCCCTGGCTTTAGACCTGGTGACTACTGGCCGGCCGACGGGTCCCATATTGGACACACACAAAGTGATGTGTGACCTGACTTCGAGGCGCCAGCCTGATCAACTCGTCGTGCGATGAGACTGCCGAGAATTGTTCCTTGGGGAGGAACATGAACATGACGAACGTCCAAAGGTTGATAGCCATGGGCATGCTGGCCGTGTTCGCGATGTCTTGCGCTCTGACGGAAGCCGAAGAGCACTTCAATAAAGGCGTGGAGCTACAGAACGATGATCGTTACCAGGAAGCGATAGTTGAGTACACCAAGGCTATAGAGCTAGATGACCAGTTGGCCCGAGCTTATACAAACCGCGGCAACTTATACGGACAATTGGGTCAGTTCGATCGAGCGATTGCCGATTTCGACCAGGCAATCGCCTTAGACCCCGGCGATGGCAGGCTTGGCCCGGCGGGCCCTTGGCGAAATGGCAATCGCCTTAGACCCCGGCGCGTTGCCCTAGCCTACTGGAATCGAGGCTTGGCCCGGCGGATTAGACCCTTGGCGAAATGGAAGAAGCCAATGAACGCTGATGGCACTGACGAACGGCGGCTTACGAATAACCCCGAAGCTGACTCATTCCCATCTTGGTCTCCGGATGGGACGCGCATTGCTTTCACCAGCAATCGGCATGGCAACTTGGAGATACGTAATGAACGCGGATGGTGGCGACCAGAGAAGGCTTACAAATACAGCAGTTCACGACGTTCCATGTCACGACGCCTGGTCGCCGGACAGCAATCGAATTGCCTTCCTGTCCGACATTGAAGACGGCCTCGAGATCTCAATTATGAACGCAGACGGATCTGGCAAGAGACGGGTAATTGCCAACGCGGGCCGCTGTTCCTGGTCGCGAGACGGTGCTTTCATTGCCTTTGAAAGCAGGCGCAATGGAAACTTCGAGATCTATGTGATTAATGCCGATGGAACACAGCTACGGCGGCTCACTCGCAACCCAGCAAGCGATAGGTTTCCCGCCTGGTCGCCCGACGGTAGCCGTATCGTTTTCGCTTCGGATAGGGACCGCACCTTCAATTTTGACATCTACGTAATGGATTCTGACGGGTCCAATCAGGTTCAGCTCACTGAATCTGGACCGTCAATGTTCAACGGGTCGGTCGAGGGAGTGCCCGCTTGGTCCCCGGTTCCTGAGGCGGACTAGAGGCGAATAAAAAGTATGGGCACCTTTATGCTGCTGACCGGGCTGGCTTGAGGCCGGGAAAGGCACCGAGGAGACGGCTCAGGCTGCAATGCGTTGGCCAGAAATGTTTCTGCTAAGGATTTGCTAATGCGCCGCTTAGCAAGGTGTGCGCGAGAGTGTTATTCGATACAGCGAAGAACTGCTATTCAGATCCAGTTTTTGCGCCGCAGTCCGTCCGCTGATCTCGTTCAGAAAGATGCCGTACACGACAATGATGAGAAGGCGGGGACGATACGGAGTCCCAATGCAGACGTACGGGTCGATCATCCCAGGCGGTCCAACCCTGGCTCGTCTCCTCCCAGAGGGAGCGCAGGAAGGCAGGGAGGAGCCACGACTATCACGTGAGGCGAAGGCGCGCCTCAGGGCTGTTGAGTGGCACAAGGATCACGGCGAGAAGGTGAGTCTGACGGCAAGACGCTTTGGACGCAGCCGCTCAACCCTTTACCAGTGGCTAGAGTGCTACCGGCTCCAGGGTCCGCGGGGTCTGCAAGACCGCAGCCATAGGCCACACCAGGTCCGCAAGCCGACTTGGAGCCTAGAGTTCGAAGCAGCGGTGCTACGCCTGCGCCAAGACAATCCCGTCTGGGGCAAAGACAAGCTACAGCCGATCCTCAGACGCCAAGGGGTCACTATCTCGGTCTCGATGGTGGGCCGCATCCTCAGCCGGCTCAGACGCCAAGGCAAACTGGGGCCTGCGAGTCTGAAGGACCCTTGCATCGTCTCTCGGCCTCAGGTGCGGCCCTATGCCGTGCGTAAGCCCAAAGACTACGTCGTCAAGGCGCCGGGAGATCTGGTTCAGGTGGACAGCGCCGACGTGCGCTGGACCGGTATTACCCATGCCTACAAGCACTTCTCGGCGCGTGATATTGTCAGCCGCTGGGACGTCTTGGGTGTCTACGGCCGCGCTACCGCCGGCACGGCGCGCGACTTCCTCGATACGGTCATCGAGCGTATGCCGGGTCCGGTGAAGGCGATCCAGGTGGACGGTGGCTCTGAGTTCAGGGCCGAGTTTGAGGCCGCCTGTGAGCAGAAGGGGCTGCGGCTTTTTGTGCTGCCACCACGCTCCCCCAAGCTCAACGGCTGCCTGGAACGAGCCCAGCGCACCCACAAAGAGGAGCTTTACCAGTTGGTTGACCCACCCGACTCGCTCAGCCAACTGAGAACCCAGCTGCTCCAACAGGAGCAGCGTTACAACACTTACCGGCCCCATCAGGCCCTTGGCCATCTAACGCCGCAAGAGTGGCTGCTAGCATTCACCGAGAGGAGGTAAGTGTCCGGCATCTACTGGACGAGTACAGTCCGCTACGCCCCACTGCTGGTCTCAGATATACTGACTGTTGGATTCCATTTCACCATTCCGTAGGCAGAGAAGGGCCGGCGTGCAGGCAGCAGGCGCAAGCATAGTTAGTGTTGACGCAGAGATGGGGCGGCTCCTGGCTGAACGGGAGGAGCGGCCGGTCTTTTTAAATCCCGTCTGGCTGCGCATCTGGCTATCGGAGTTTGGCGACATGGGCGGCGGTGGCGCCACCTGTGAACCGGTGATGCTGGTCAGCACCGGCGCGAAAGCGGACGCGGGCGGTGTGGCGCCGCTAATGCGGGTCGACGAGCGTCTAACGTTTATTGGCGACCCGTCAATTTGTGATTTCATGGACTTCCTGGTGGCGGACGGAGATTCTGCCGGCGTCTACGCCGACCTTTGGCGGCAAATCGATGCCGAGGATTGGACAGAACTCGATTTGTGGGGCCTGCCGGCTTCCTCCGCCACGCGGTGGCAAATCGCCGGCTTGGCGCGTGAGGGCGGATACGAGGTCCGCGAAACTCTGGAAGCGGTTTCACCGCGCGTCGACCTGCCCTCGACGTGGGATCATTACCTAGCGGGGCTTGGCAAGAAAGACCGCCACGAACTTCGGCGCAAGATCCGGCGCTTGTTTGAGAGTGGCGCCGAGGTCAGTTTCGAGGTTCTTAGCGAGCAGAGCGATATTGTTGCCGCGATGGACACGTTTATCGACCTGCATGTCAGTAGCCGAATGGACAAGACCGAGTTCATGACCGACAGCATGGCGCTATTCTTCCGCCGAATGACATCGGCACTCTCGGCCGAGGGCCTGGTCAAACTATTCATGCTGAAGATCAACGCCCGCCCGGCTGCTTGCGTGCTGGGTTTTGACGCGGGAAGTCAGCTTTATATGTATAACTCCGGCTATGAACCGGAGTTTTCTTCGCTGGCGGTTGGGCTGGTTTCCAAAGCCCTTTGCCTACGCTGGGCGATAGAGAACGGCAAAGCGGGGCTTGACTTCTTGCGCGGCGACGAGGCGTACAAGTATGACCTAGGCGCCAGCAACCAGGAGATTTTTCGCTTGCTAGTGACTCGGCGGCCAGCATGAGCCAGCTAAGAATCGCTGTGATCAGCGCGCACACCTCGCCGTTGGCTGCGCCCGGTGGCAACAAAGCCGGCGGGCTAAACGTATACGTGTCAGAGCTTTCGCGGCAGTTAGCGGAAAAGGGCTGCCTCATAGACATTTTTAGCCGGACAACAGACGCTGAGACGCCGGAGGTCATAGAGCTTGGCCCAGGTTTGCGGGCGATTCATTTGCACGCCGGCCCGGCGCGGCATCTTTCACCGGAGAGCGTTTACAAGCACGTTGATCAGTTTGCGGAAGCAGTGCTGGAGTTTAGCGCGCGCGAGGCGGTTGGCTACGACTTGATCCACAGCCACTACTGGGTTTCTGGTCTGGTGGGCCAGTCGCTGAAGGCGGCTTGGGACGTTCCGCACGTGACCATGTTCCACACCCTCGGGGAAATCAAGAACCGTGCCAGTTCGCGGGAGAACGAGACCGACCTGCGGATCCGCTCGGAAGCAGAAATAATCCAAGGCGTGGACCGGGTGATCTGTGCGACTGAGCAGGAGCAAGACCTGATCAGCCAGCTCTACGCCGCGGCGCCCGACAGGGTGAGCGTGATTCCGTTGGGTGTGGACCTGGACCGCTTTCAGCCACAGGACAAGGAGGCCGCCCGCGCCGAGCTTGGCTTGGAAGGGCAACGCATCGTCCTGTTTGTCGGGCGAATCGAGCCCCTGAAGGGTGTTGACATCCTGATCAACGCCGCGGCGATGCTTGACAGCGATGTCGACTGCAGCGTGCTAATTGTCGGCGGCGATGAAGCCTCAGACGGTGAGCTGGCCCAGCTGCGGGACCTGACAAAGGAGCAAGGGATTGAGAATCGGGTGGCGTTTGTCGGCGCCATCGACCGAGACAAATTGCCGCTGTACTACAACGCGGCCGATGTCTGTGTTGTTCCCTCGCACTACGAGAGCTTTGGCTTAGTGGCCGTGGAGGCGATGGCCAGCGGTGTTCCGGTTGTCGCATCACGAGTTGGCGGTCTAACGGGTACGGTCAAAGATGGTGAGACCGGATATCTGGTGCCCTGGCTCTGCCCGGAGCCGTTCGCCGAGCGGATTGAACTGCTTTTGGACAACGAACCTTTGCGGCGCAACCTCGGGGAATCGGCCAGGGAGGCCGTGGGGCTCTACCGCTGGGAAAATGTCTCCAAGCGGATTTTGGAAGTTTATGATGAGCTACTCGCAACGCCTGGCGACCTTCGAGCGACGGGAACCAACGGAGACATAGGAGACCAAGTATGAACCTGCCGGCGTGGCTTTCGCGGCGCAGTTCTCCTAACGGCTTCGGTGGCGGCGGCGATCGCGGTGAGAAGTTGCCGCCCTTGGATGCCGACGGGCCCAAGACGTTGATGGCGATCATGGCCCATCCGGACGATATCGACTTTGGTTCGGCGGGAAGCATCGCCAAGTGGTGCTCTGAGGGTTGGACGGTCTACTACGTTCTGGCGACCAGCGGTGACAAGGGAACCCACGATCCGGAGATGACGGCCCAGGAACTGTCGGCGATCCGGGAAGAGGAGCAACGGGCCGCGGCGCGGGTTCTGGGCGTGAAGGAAGTGTTCTTCCTTGGCTATCCGGACGGCTTTGTCTTTCCAACCGCCGAGCTTCGAGGCCAGATTGTCCGTTTATTCCGGCTTTACAAGCCCGACGTTGTGCTGACCTGGGACGGCTTCCGCAGCAACTTCAATCATATCGATCACCGCAACATCGGCATTGCTGTTAGGGACGCTGTCTACCCGGCGGTACGCGACCGGCTGTATTACCCGGAGCACTCGGAGGACGGGCTGGAGGAGCACAAGGTCAACGAGATGCTGCTCTCGGGCGCCGATACGCCGGACTACTTTGTGGAAATCGATGCCTTTCTGGAGCAGAAGGTCGATTCAATGCTGGCCCACCACAGCCAGGTGCAGACCCACGACCGCGACGAAATGCTGGAGAACATGCGCAAGCGGGGCAAACGGCGCGGCCGGCGCGGTGTTGTTGAGAGCTTCAAAAGAGTGCGTGTCGGCCGGCCGGCTCAACCAAAGCAGACGCCAAAAACCGAAGAAGCCCAGCCGGCTTCCCCCGGAGTGAACCGATAGAGGACCTCTCCTACTACTCGTTCCTGGCAGGATTTGTAACGGCGGTCGTAGCTGTCATGGCCGCGGGCCTCGGCGCTATCGGCGGAGTCACGAGCTACCGCCAGGCAGCAACTAGCGCCGGTGCGATCAGTTTACCGGTCTCCGTCAGCTTGCCGAGCGGTTCAGCCACGGTCGGCCGGCTGGCGCACTACCTGGCATTGGCCTTCCTGACAGCTTCTCTGGTGTTCCGCGCGATCGAAGCGGAGCGTCCACCGGTGGGAAACTTGTGGGAATACACAATTGCCCTGGGCTGGGGAATTCTCTTGTTCACGGCGGTATTCGAGACGGCGTTCAAAGAGCGATCCCTGGGCCTGGTGATGTTGCCGGGTGCGGTTCTGATGATGGCGGTGGCGCTGGCGTTCTTCCCTTCGGAACTTCGGCCGCTGGTGCCGGCGCTGCAAGCTAACCGGATCTTGGGCATTCACGTTACCACCATGACCCTGGCATACAGTGCACTTTCGATTTCGTTTGGGGCGTCACTGCTCTACCTGGCCCAGGCCGGCAATTCCGGCAGGCGATTCCCCCGTTTGCCGGACCAGGAAACCACTGGCGAGATTGCCTACTGGTCCGTGCTGATCGGCTTTCCTCTGCTGACCTTGGGAATTGCCCTAGGCGCCTACTGGGCCAACACGGCCTGGGGACGCTATTGGGGTTGGGACCCAAAGGAAACAGCCTCGCTGGTGACTTGGCTGGTATACGCCGGTTACCTGCACGCGCGCGGCCTGCACGGCTGGGAAGGCAACCGAGCCGCCTGGCTGCTGATCGGCGGCTTTGGAGCGATACTGTTTACTTATTTCGCGGTTAATTTCGTGTTCTCGGGCTTGCACAGCTATGCTGGGGTTTAAGCGTCACAAGCGCGCCTACTACACCGCGGGTGGTCTGTTTACAGCTCTCTTGCTGTTCCTTTTTGCAACCTGCAGCAGCACCGACCAGATAGTGGGCTGCCCAATGCCGGAAGCCGGCACCGCCGCCGCCGCCGATCTGATGCGGGCTCAGGATAGCGCCGGGTTTGCCGTGGTTTACCCATGCACGTTGCCAGCGGCCGAGAGGCTGGAAAACGTGACAATTGTCGGAGAGGCCGGGAGCCAGCGGGTCGAGTTGATTTTCGATGGGCCCTTCGATATGACTATTCGCCAATCGCAGTTCCCACCGCGGGTGACTGGTGACCCGGCCGGCGCCTCGCGGATCGATATAGACCTGTTTCCGAACGTGCGCGCCAGCCTCATCGAGCGTAATGACGGGACGAGTCAGGCGCTTTACCACCTGTTCTGGGAGCAAGGCGGCTTGTATTACGAACTGCAGGCTTTTGGTCCGCCGCTGCAGCGGCAAGCGATCTTGGAAGTGGCACGTTCCCTAGAGTAAGCCGCCGATTAGCAGTCGTAGGCCGACCAGACCCAAGGCCGCGCTGAGCAATCTCACGACAAGTTCCTGACGGCCGGCGAGCCGGCCGGAGACCAGGGCGCCGAGCTGAGCACCAAGCAGCACACCGACCAGCAAGGAGATTTCCTGCTGTTCGACGCCGCCGTAGTGACCGAAAATCAGGTGGACAAGAGAGCCGCTGCCGGCGGTAAACATGACGACAAAAGTGGAGGTTGCCACGGCAATGTGGGCCGGAAAACGCATGCTCATAACCATCACGGGTACGTAGAAGATTCCGCCGCCGAAACCGAAGAGGGCGGCAACGGAGCCAAGGCCAAAACCGACGAGAAGCGCCAAAATCGGATCAAAGGCGTAGCTATAAGTGTCGCCGGTGGCGTCTTTCAAGAGGCGCCGCAAGTAGCGCTGGGGCGGGAAAGACGTCACCAAACGGGACGGGCTGGGCAGGATTAGCCACACGGCAACAGCGGCGAGCAAGCAGCCGACGGCAATTTCGAAGGAATCTCGCAGGAAGAGACCGGTCGCCAGGGCGCCCAAAGCGCCGCCCGGTATGGTCGCCAGGGTGAAGAGCCCGCCGGCGGTGTAATCAATCCGTTTCTGGGAGCGATAGGCGAGGCTTCCGGAAATGCCAGTGGCGGTGGCGACCCCCAGAGACATTGCGGTTACGGTTTCGGGGGCGAAGCTAGGGTAGATCAGGAGCAACACCGGTGTTAGCAAAAAGCCACCGCCGGAGCCAATCAGCGCTCCGTAGGCGCCGACGGCGATCCCGAGGCAGAGCAAACCGAGCCAGAGCAGTAGGTCCAGATTTACCTCCAGGGAGATGCCGTGCCAGGGAAGGCGCCTCGCGGGCATATTGCCAAAGTTGACTTGCTCGCTCAACAATTCCCCCTCCGCCGACGGGTCTTGAGGGGGTTCACTGTCTCTGACTGAGGAATGGCCGATGCTATGATCGATGGGTGATCGTCGACTTCCACACCCACATCTTTCCGCCCGGTGTTGTCGAAAAACGTGACTTCCTTTTATCGGAGGATGCGACCTTTGCCGCCTTGTACGGCAAGCCAGAGGCTGAGCTGGCGTCGGCGGAGGACCTGCTGCGCAGCATGGACGAGGCCGGTGTCGACCTGTCGGTGGCGTTGGGTTTTGCCTGGCGCGACGAAGCGAAGGTTCGAGCCCACAACGACTATCTATTGGCAGCGGCGGCTGCCAGCGAAGGCCGAATCGTAGCTTTTTGCACGCTGCCGTTGGCGGCTGGCCTTGCGTCGATCGAAGAAGAGGCGCAGCGTTGCTTGAGACTGGGAGCCCGCGGCTTCGGGGAGCTGAGGCCCGAAAACCTGGACTTTGATCTGGCCGGTGAGAGTGGTGAAATCCTGGGCCGGTTGGCAAGTGAAACCGGCGCAATTTTGTTATTTCACGCCTCGGAACCGGTGGGTCATGGCTACCCAGGTAAGCAAGGGCTAGGCCTGGCGCCGCTTTTTCAATTCATTCTGCAGAACCCGAATGCTCGTGTCGTGGCGGCGCATTGGGGCGGAGGTTTGCCGTTCTACTCGTTGATGCCGGAAGTGAGCTCAGCGCTGGGCAATGTCAGTTTCGACAGCGCCGGAAGCAGCTTGCTCTATTCCCCGGCGATCTACGCTGCGGTGGCGGACCTGGTGGGCGTAAGCAGCATCGTCTTTGGCAGCGACTTCCCGTTGCTGAAGCAGAAGCGCAGCAAGCAGCGGATCGAAGCAGCGGAGTTGACAATCGCCCAGCGAGAGATGGTGCTTGGCGGCAACGCGAGCCTGTTGCTGGATCTCGAATGAATGACGGAGCGACGCCGGCCAAGGCGATGCGCCTGTTCGTAGCAGTTGACCTGCCTACAGGCTGGAAAGACGCTCTGGGTGAGCTTCAAGAACGCATGCGCCGCGCGATTGAGACAGAGTTGAGCCGTAGCCCGCCGAAAGTTCGCTGGGTACGCCCGGAAGGCATCCACCTGACTTTGAAGTTTCTTGGAGAAGTTGATCCAGGGCGCGTCGGAGGCATCCGCGAGGCACTGGCGACGGCCGTGCCGTCGCCACCGGCCCTGCGTCTTTCGCTGGGCGGCGCCGGAGCGTTTCGCGACCGGAGAGCACCCCGGGTGATTTTGGCGACGGTTTCCGGCGAAACTGAACGACTTGAGGAGTTGGCCCAGCGGGTGGATTTGGCGATGAATTCGGCCGGTTTCGAGCGCGAGCGGCGCGGTTTCCAGCCGCATCTAACCCTGGCGAGGATGCCGCGGCGGAGACGCGCGAACTAATCGGCGACCTAACCGCACGGGTGAAGCCGAATTCAGTAGAGGAATTCAGCGTCCGTGAAGTTCAACTGGTTCGCAGTCATCTGGGACCGGACGGTGCGCGCTACGAAAAAATTGCCGGATTTCCTGGTAGTTCAGGGCTTTAATTTCAGGTTTACACGGCCTTAAACAGAAGATATGCTGAATCTGTCTGACGCGGCATAGAACGGGCTGAGGCGAGGAAATGCGTCTCAGTTTCTTTTTTGCTCAGACAAGAAATGTGGCAGACGGGGGCATTAAATGGCCGAAAAAGCGGTTCCGATGACCAAAGAGGGATTTGAGCGCCTGGAGAAGGAGCTCGAAGAGCTGCGTGCTGTGCGCCGTCCAGAAGCAGCAGGGCGGATCCACGAGGCCAAAGAGCTTTCGAGCGCGCAGAACAACTCGGAGTACGAAGAGGCGAAGAACGAACAGGCCTTTGTCGAGGGACGCATTTTGACGCTGGAACGAACCCTAGAGAACGCCACCTTGATCGATGAGGAAGCGGCTCACCATGCTAACCGGGTGCAAATCGGTTCCAAGGTCAAGCTGGATACGAGTGAGGGCAAAGAGATGGAATACACCATCGTTGGCGCAGCGGAAGCGCGGCCGACGGACGGCTTGATCAGCAACGAATCACCGGTCGGCCAGGCGCTGCTCGGCAAACGGGTCGGCGATGAAGTGCAGTTGCAGGTGCCCAAGGGCCTGCTGAAGCTGACGGTGCGGCTCATCCATTAGCAACCGCGGCAGTGAATTGACGAAGCGGGCTGTGCAGGGCAGTCCGCTTCTTATTTGAGCCAGGAATCGCTTCACGCTAGCTTAGGGGCGTTAGTGCCCTCTTAAAGTCTCGCGCGTTTGGGCTGCGCGAGCTGAGAACCAGGATCCATGGCAAGGAAAGAGCATTACGGCTGGGAAGTTTTTCTAGGCACATTCCTGGGTGCGGTCGCTACCGTGGCTTTGCTGGGGGCTCTGATTAGCCTGATATGGGCTTCCGCCATAGGGATCGGCGTGCAAACGCCGGCGATAATCGGCGCGGTAGTTGGCGGGATTTTGGGAGCATCGCTGGGTCACGTACCGGCTTCACAGCGCACGGCGGCCAGGCGGCGTCACACGGCTTTAATCATGGCCGGCTTAATCGGCCTCCCTCTCATGCTTCTGGCCGTGCTAGGCGCCGCGGTCGGGTTGCTTCGCTACATGGCCTAGGGCGCGTCTGGCTACGCTTGCGGGTCGCTCGACCGGGCTTCGGGGCGTCTGTATGCTGAAGCTATGGCGAGCAAAGAAGAGGAACTCTATCAGGAGCGGTTGGCGAAGCTGAACCGCCTGCGTGGACGGGGGGTTGATACCTACCCGAACAGCTTTCATCGCAGTCACACTTCAACCGGCGCGACTGAGGCGTTCCTGGCCTGGGAGGCAGGCCAGACGGGCGATGCACCGGTCGTAACGATTGCAGGGCGG
The DNA here is from genome assembly GCA_965219205.1 of Dehalococcoidia bacterium. GTDB lineage: Bacteria > Chloroflexota > Dehalococcoidia > DSTF01 > WHTK01 > WHTK01. The sequence goes on along the minus strand of CBDCMQ010000004.1, from coordinate 143,227 downwards.
GTCTCGGCGCTGCGATCGATGGGCAAAGTTACCTTCCTCGATCTGCGCGACGGCGCCGGCCGGATCCAGGCTTTCCTGCGCCGGGACAACCTGGGCGATGAGGCCTTTGCGACCCTGAAGGACATCGACCTGGGCGACTTCCTCGGGGTTGAAGGTCCGGTTTTCCGGACCAAGGCCGGTGAGATAACCGTGGAAGCCAACCAGATGACGATGCTGGCAAAGGCGCTGCAAACGCCGCCGGAGAAGTGGCACGGGCTGACCGACACGGAGCAACGTTACCGCCAGCGCTACCGCGACCTGATCGCCAATCAGGAGGCGCGCGACATCGTCGTGCTGCGGAGCAAGACGGTGAGCGCCGTCCGGCGGTTCATGGAAGGCCGTGACTTTATCGAGGTCGAGACGCCGGTACTGACCGACCACTGGGGCGGCGCCACGGCCAAGCCGTTTATGACCCACCACAACACGCTGGACCGCGACCTTTATCTGCGCGTGGCGCTTGAGCTCTACCTCAAACGGCTTATCGTGGGCGGCTTCGACAAGGTTTACGAGATCGGCCGGATCTTCCGCAATGAGGGCATCGGCTTTCGGTGGAACCCCGAGTTCACGATGCTGGAAAGTTACGAGGCCTACGCCGACTACAGAGATGTGATGAATATGACCGAGGAGATGGTAGCCTTCGCGGCTCAAGAGGTGCTGGGCACGACCCGAGTGCAGTGGGAGCACGGTTCGACCACCGACGAGATCGATTTTGCACCGCCCTGGCGGCGTCTACCCATGCGCCAGGCGCTAATGGACTATGCCAACGTTGATCCGGAACAATTTAACGACATCGAGTCACTGAAAATTAGGATGGACGAACTGAACATCGCTCCCGAGTCCGGGGCGGGCTGGGGCAAGCTCCTGGACCAGCTGTCCACTGAACTAGTTGAGCCGAAGCTGATCCAGCCGACTTTCCTGACAGACCAACCGGTTGAACTTTCACCGCTGGCCAAACGCAAGCCTGACGATCCTCGTTATGCAGAGAGATTCGAGTCGTTCGCCGGGGGCTTCGAGTTCGCTAACGCCTACACGGAGCTAAATGACCCGCTGGAGCAACGAGAACGGTTTGTCGAGCAGTTGCGGTTGCGGGCCGGGGGCGACGAAGAGGCAGAGCAGCTAGATGAGGACTATCTCGTGGCCCTAGAACACGGCATGCCACCAACCGGCGGGCTTGGCATCGGCATCGACCGCCTGGTGATGCTTTTCTCCGGCAAGCGGTCGATTCGAGAAGTGATCCTGTTCCCGACCCTGCGAGAACGGCGCTAGGAGCCGGTGGCTCTCCCTCCCATTAACTCAGACGGCGCAGGCCACGCAGTCAGAGGGCGCAGAGCAAATGTCTGAGCGAAGGTATGAAGCCGTGGTTTTCGACATGGACGGCGTGCTGGCCGACAGCGAGCCGGTTTACTTCATCTCGATCAACGCGGTCTTGGCGACTTACGGCCGCGAACTCAGCGAAGAGCAGCATTCGCGGGTAATGGCGCTGGGGCCGGAAGAGACGATCACGAGGATTCTCGAGATCGTGGAGCTAGACGTGCCGGTTGCCGATTTTATGGAGGCCTACGGTCTCGATTTGCTCGAACGGCTGCCCAAGCTGTCGCAGCCGCTGCCGGGAGTCGTGGAGACAATTAAAGAATTGAAACAGGAGAATGTCCCGATTGGACTGGCGTCTTCGTCGAAGACGGCTTGGATTGACGTGGTGCTAGCCGGCATCGGCCTGAGCGGCGCCTTTGACGCCGTGGTCTCCGGAACGATGGCCGAAAACCCGAAGCCGGCGCCGGATGTCTACTTGCTGGCGGCGGAACGGCTGGGAATCGCGCCGGAGGCCTGCATCGCGATCGAGGACACGCCAACCGGGCTGGCATCCGCCAAAGCGGCCGGGATGCTCACGGTGCAGGTGCGGTCGTCGAGCACGGCCTTCCCACCACAGCCGGCGGCAGACCTCGTTCTGGCGAGCCTGGAAGAGTTTGACCACCAGCTGATTCAAAACAAGAAATAGTTGCTAAAGGCAGGGTGGAGCCAGACACGGCGAGTCTGAGGTGCTTTACTCGACGCAGATTCGGGCGGCGACTAAAATCTTGGCAATGGAAGAGCGCCACCTCACGGTTGACGGGTTTGTGGTCCACGAGGGCCGGGTGGCGCAGCACTGGCATCGCAAGAATTGCATGTGGCTGCCGGCCGGCGGGCATTTGGAGCCGGGCGAAGTCCCGCTGAGCGCCGCGCTGCGGGAGATACGCGAAGAGTTCTCGCTCGAAGCAGAGGTTTTGCCGTTGGCGCCGCGGGTCGATTATGACGGCGGGCCGGCCCAGATCGAACCACCGTTTACGATTTTGGACTGTCTGCCGGAGTCGCATATTTCGCTGGTTTACCTGTGCCGCCTGGTCAGCGGCTTCCCGGGCCGCAGCCACGACCCGGATTACCCAATCGTCTGGCTCGAAAAGGAAAAGTTAGAGGCTGGTTCAGCCGTGGTTGGCGGCCGGGATGTCGCCTTCGCACCGGACGTGCTTAGCCTGGCGCTGGAGGCGATCCGGCATGTACAAACCATAGAAGGAAAGGCAGTGGCAGGTTAGAAAATGCTGGGGTTGCAGTTTATCCGTGAAAACGCAGACCTTGTGCGCCAGGCCGTCGCCGACCGCAATGCAATCGCGCCGATCGACCGGATCGTCGAACTCGATATTGAACGTCGTGATTACATCCAACAAGCCGACGAGCTGAAAGCAGAACGCAATATGCTAACCCGCGGCATCGGCTCCGCATCTCCGGAGGAGCGGCCCAAGCTGCTGAAGGCTAACCGCGAGCTGAGTGAGAAAATTGACGCAATGGACGCCAGATACGGCGAAATCGAGGGCGAGCTGGACACTCTGCTCCTGGAAGTCCCGAACCTGGTGGGGCCGGGGGTTCCGATTGGGCCGGACGAGTCGTTCAACGTCGTGGCGCGGACCGAGGGCGAGCCGGCCGACCTGGGTTTCGAAGCCAAGCCGCACTGGGATCTTGGCGAATCGCTGGGGATTATCGACTTCGAACGCGGGACCAAGCTGGCGGGCTCGCGCTTCTACATCCTGCGCGGCGCCGGGGCGAGGCTGCAGCGGGCGCTGATTGCTTTCATGCTGGACCTGCACACGCGCGAGCACGGCTATACCGAGATCTATCTGCCCTACGTGATGCGCGAGGAAAACTTCTTTCGCTCCGGCCACCTGCCAAAATTTCGCGACACGATGTACCACGACGCCGAGGATGACTTCTGGTTTATTCCGACAGCAGAGGCGCCGCTGGCGGTGATGCACGCCGATGAGATTCTCGAGCCGGATACGCTGCCGCTACGTTATGTCTCGCAAACCGCCTGTTTCCGGCGCGAGAAGGCCAGCGCCGGGCGCGATGTCCGCGGCATCAAGCGCGGTCACCAGTTCGACAAGGTAGAGATGTTTACTTACTGCCTGCCGGAGGAGTCAGAGGATCACCTCACCGCGATGATCAATGACGCCGAGGATATCCTGCGCCGGTTGGGGCTGACCTACCACCTGCTGCAGCTCGCCAGCGGCGACATCGACTTCAAGGCGACAAAGACATTTGACCTGGAGGTTTGGGCTCCAGGCGCCGAAGAGTGGCTCGAAGTAAGCAGTGCATCCAATTGCACCGATTTCCAGGCCCGGCGCGCCAACGTGCGTTTTCGCCGCGAACGCGGCGCATCGGTGGAGTTTCCCCACATGCTGAATGCTTCGGGAGTAGCGTTGCCCCGCTTGGTGGCGGCGGTCCTCGAGGCCCACCAGCAGGCCGATGGCAGTGTGATCCTGCCGAAGGCGTTGCGGCCGTTTTACGGATCGGACCCGGTGATCAAGCCGGGGAACTAGGCGGCGCTGGAGACGGCTCTAGCCCTGTTGCATCATCTTTTCGATGGCGCGTACGTTGGGTTGCCAGAAGCGCTTGGCGCGATTGGTTGCCACCGGAGCGTACTCGGCGAAGTTGAGGCCAACCTGCGGTCCCGCCTTCGCGGCCCAATCGTCGAAGCCCTTCAGATCCGAGACCAAGGTGCCGGCAGCCTCGCGGGCGCGGGTCAGCATTGCCGGCGGAGCCAGATCATCAGCTTCGTAAATAGCGACCAATCGCTCCTCGAATTGGAGTAAGAGCGGCGCCAGTTCAACGCTGGGCCGGACGGCAAAGTGCTCACGGTTGCGTTTGAGGTAGCTATCGCACATAGTGCGGACCTCTTGCCAGGCGGTTAGCCAGTCGTCGAGCATCGCCTGCACGTCTTCGACCGATGGTTTGCCGGCGCTGAGGCTTTTTAAGACGGGCTCATAGACCTGGTCCATGCACGAGGACGCGACGCGAGAGGCGTCCAGAGCCCGCTTTAGCAGCTCCTGCTGGATCTTGATCTCCGGGGTGTAGTCGCGGGTCATTCTCAGCAGTCCTAGCGGACCGACCCGACATCGATGGTTTGCATGCCGGCGTTGTTGCGCCAGGTGCGAAGACCGACGTCTTTGATCTTGTTGCGCTTGAGGAGTTTCTTGGCCTCAGCCGCGTGCCCGGCCGGAACATAGAGGTAGAACCGCACGCCGTCAAGCCGCGCTTCTACCGACCAGACGTTGGCCGCCAGGTCATCGCGCAGCATGTCCGGGGTGACAACCTCGGCGACGATAACCGGAAGCTTTTCCGGCCACTCAAGAACGACGATGTCGGGCGCCAATTCGTTGCCATAGTTGGTAAAGATCTTTTGCTGTTCCTCAGGCTCGTTGACAAAGGTCCGGAGGTGTGGCGATTCCGGGGTGGGAAAGCCGAAGAGTTGTTCGGCGATGTTCCGCACGGCCGCGAGGTGGGCCTCTTGTTGCGTCTTAGAGTTGGGGTTGAGCAAGACATTGCCCAACTCGCGCTCATCAACAGTTTCCTTAACCACGGCTACCTCCGATTATTTGAAGTACCGGCAATGGCCATGGGCCTTGCCGGGGGCAAAAGCAACCTCTTCTTCCAGAAAGGCACCACTCCTTTGAGTACCGGCAATGCTGCTTCGCTTATTCGCTGTGAGCCTGGCCGGGGGCAAAAGCAACCATTTCTTTGGGAAAAGACACCCCTCTTGGAATGTCTGGCTCAAGGCCGAACCCGGCGGCTAACCGGCTTTGCTCTTGTGGCTCAGCCCCCAGCCTCGCTGGCGTCTTCGCTTCAACCTGAAATATAGCGAAGAGCGGGCGAAGGGTCTAGCGTCTCGCTTCGAGGCGTCTTCGCTTCACGCTTCGCCGGGTCAGATTTAGGCAGTTCGGGCGTCTTCGCATTCGGACTAACCCGTCGTGACCGGTTGGCGTCCCGGAAGCTTGGTTGGCACGGGTGACTTGAGCGCGCCGGGCTCGGCCGGTTCCTCGGGCAGGCCGTCGATGTAGAGGATGCCTTTACCGGGAACCGCGGGAACCTTGGCGCCGGCGACGACGATGCCGGCGAGGTTGGCGGGGTCAAGACCACTGACCCAGAGCCTTTCCTCGCTCTTTTCAGTGCGGCGCACGGTGCGCAGGGCGTCGACGGCCTCGGGAAGGGCGTACTGCTCGCCGGCGAAGCCGGAGACGAAGCGGCCGCCACGGACCAGGCCGCGGGCTTCCAGGCGGCGCAGCGCCCGCAGCAGGTCGCGCCAGGGCAGGCTGATGCTTTCGCGCGGGTAAAGGTCGCGGAAGATTACGCCGTAGCGCTGTAGGAGCACCCCAGCAATGCCTTCGAGGAAGTCATCGCGGTCGGCTTCTTGAGGTTGGGGCGATTGAAGCAGGGACCACCGGCCGGAGGGGCCGGCGTTTTGAAGCCCGCCAGCCACGCCGAAGCTGGAGCCTTGTGAGCGGCGGCGGCCCGCGGGAGTGCGGCGGCCAAACAATTGCCTGAGACCTTGGAAACCATCGGCGGTAACCAGGCCGCGGGCGATCAGTTCGCGCATGCCGCGTTCGACATCGGAACGCAGACGGCGGGTGCCGCTGACAACCTCATCGAAGAACAAGGCGCCGCGATTGCTGAGCAGTTCGTGAATTTCAGCCGCCGCTCCAGCCTTGGGAGCCGGTGAGGCGAGGCAGTCCTCCCCGCGGACGCCGGCCAGCAACATCGGCAGGGCGGAGCGCAGGGTGAGCGAAACCGGTGTTACACGGCTGGCAGTGGCTGCGCTGGCTCCGTCACTCTCTGCTCCTCCGCTGCCTTTGCCGTTGGCCGCGGTCTTGCGTGGCGTCAGACGGGCCCAGGCAATTTCGCCCGCCAGGCAGAGCTCGTCCAGCCAGCTGGGGCGGTAGTCCTTGACTCGCGCCGCCAGCAACTCGGGCTCCCAGCCGGAACCGGCGGCCTCGTAGCCCTGGAGGCGAGCTACGGCCTGGCGAACACCGGCCTTGCCTTCAAGCTTACTGTTGGGCGTCAGGTGCTGCCAGCGCAGCAGGAAGCGCATAAAGTCCTGGGCGGAAGCGGGGTCGATCTCGCGGCGCATGCGGTCGAGGGTGTAGCGATGGATGCGAGAGAGCAGACGGCGATAGCAGTACTCGTCTTCGCTGACCCCGGGCGAGAAGCGTCCCCGCAGGACAAAGCCGCCGGCCTCCAGCAGGCGCAGGCCGCGATCGAGGTCCTCGGCGCTGAGCCCGAGCCGGGCGCCGAGGACCTGAGGCTGAATCGGGCCGATGGCTTCGCTCCAGCCGCGCAGGAGGCGGGTACGGGCGTCATCCCGGTCTTCGATGCGCTGCAGGGCGGCGTCGGGCGGTTGAGCTGACAGGTTTATGGAAGCACTGGCGTAGAGTACCTGGACCAAAAGCAGATTCTCGGCGGCAAAAATCAGGCTATGGGAGTCCTCGGACAAAGTAGCGCTGCCGGCACGGCCATCGGCCATGAGCTGCTCGAGCCAGGGTTGCCAGGCGGTGGCATCGGTCGCGGGCATGGCGACGAGGCTGAGCAAGGTTTCGTGAACCTCCTCGGCGTCGCGCGGGTCGGGCCAGGCTTCCTCGCGCACGCGATCGATGGCGTCGGCGTCAAGGTTGCCAAGCTCGCGGGCGTTCTCGGGCAGGGCGCGGCGCAAGGTTACGGCACGGGTGCGGCGCTCCTCGAGCGGCGCATCATCGAGGTAGGTGTAGGGTTTGCCGGCGATGATCTCGTGCGCCATCGGCGATGGCTCCAGCGTGTCGCGGGCGTGGAGCCGCACCTCGCCGGCCTCGATCCGTTCCAGGACGGTGATCAGGCCGTCGATGTCGTTGGCCTCACGCAGGCAATCGTCCACGGTTTGACGGATCAGTGGATGGTCGGGCAGGATCAATGGGCCGCCGACGTTCTCTTGACAACCAACGTGGGCCGGGAAGACTGCGGCCAGCAGGTCGTCGGCGCGCATGCGTTGGATCGGGGGCGGAACCTTGCGGGCGCCTTGGAAGCGCGGCACGGCGAGGGCTCGGCCGGCGTCCCAGCGCCAGCGAATCGGAAAGACAGGCGCAAACAGCACGGCTTGGCGTAGAGATTCCTCGGCGTTTCGCGAGGTGACGTAGTCGAAGCTCTCCTCGAGCGGGAAGCTGTGTTGCGGGCCCAGCGAAAGGACAATCGAATCGTCGCTGGCGGCGGCCTGCAGTTCGAAATCGAAACGCACGCAGAAGCGCTTACGCAGGGTTAGACCCCAGGCGCGGTTCATGCGGGCGCCGAAGGGGGCGTGAACCACGAGTTGCATTCCACCGGTCTCATCGAAGAATCGTTCGAAAACAACCTCGGTGTCAGTCGGCACCAGGCCTAGGGCCTCGTGGGTGGCTCGCAGGTAATCGATTATCTGGACGGCGCCGAGCTGATCGAGGCCGCACTCCTCGGTGAGCAGAGCGGTCATCGTTTCCGAGTCTTCGATAGTCGCGTCGAGGTCGCGGCGTAGCCGGCCGACCTCTTGGGAGAGCTCCAGACTGCGGCCGGGAGACTCGCCGAGCCAGAAGGGGATGGTCGGCGGCGCGCCCTGAGCGTCTTCAACCCGGACTTCGCCGGCGCCAACCCGCTTGATGCGCCAGGAGTGGGTGCCGAGCAGGAAGATATCGCCGGCCATGCTTTCAATGGCCCAGTCCTCGTTGACGGTGCCGACCAGCGTATCGTCAGGGTCGGCGACAACGCGGTAGTCAGCCATCTCGGGGATGGCGCCGCCGTTGAGAATCGCGGTCATGCGGGCGCCGCGACGGCCGTGAAGCATGGAGTTTATCCGGTCGCGGTGGATGTGGGACGGTGAGCGTCCAGCGCGATCGCCAACACCTTCGCTGAGCATCTCGACGATATCGTCGAAGTCGTCGCGGCTGAGGTCACGGAAGGGCCAGGCGCGGCGCACGAAGTCAAAAAGATCGTCCTCCTGCCAGTCCTCGCAAGCACATTCGGCGACGATCTGCTGGGCGAGGATATCGAGCGGCGCGCGCGGCTGGGAGATGCGGTCGAGGCGGCCGCCACGTACCGCGCGAATCAGGGCGGCGCATTCGATCAGTTCATCGCGGCTGGTCGGGAAGAGACGACCTTGCGGTCTCAGGCCAAGGGCGTGACCGGAGCGGCCGACGCGCTGGAGAAAGGTGGAGATGCCGCGCGGCGAGCCAATCTGGCAGACCAGGTCGATGCTGCCGATGTCTATGCCAAGCTCGAGTGAGGCGGTGGCGACCAGGGCCTTGAGCTCGCCTTCCTTGAGGCGCTGCTCCACCCGGTGACGGCGATCCTTGGAAAGGCTGCCATGGTGACTCGCGACGGCGTCATCGCCGAGACGCTCGCGCAGGTTATGGGCGAGGCGCTCCGAGAGCCGCCGGGTGTTTACGAAGATCAGGGTCGTGTGGTGGGCACGGATCAGCCCGGCGATGCGGTCGTAGATCTCCGCCCACTGCTCACGCGCCGCGACCGCTTCGAGATCGGCTGGTGGCACCTCGATATGGAGTTCGATGTCGCGCTGGTGACCAAGGTCGACGATGGCGCAGGCGGAGGAATCGGGTGACTTGAAACCTGGGGACACCCCAGACCCCGCTGAAGCGAGACCGACTAATACCGGGTCCGGAGCGTCCGGTGAGCCGACCAGATAGGCGGCGATTTCCTCGATCGGCCGCTGGGTAGCGGAGAGGCCGATGCGGGCTGGCCGGGTCTCACAGACGTGGTCGAGCCGGGCCAGGGTCAGCGAGAGGTGGCTACCGCGCTTGTCGCGCACCAGGGCGTGAATTTCGTCGACGATCACGGTTTGGACCTGCCGCAGGGTTTCGCGGGCCAGCTCAGCGGTAAGCATGAGGTAGAGCGACTCAGGCGTGGTGATCAGGATGTGCGGAGGAGTCTTGATGAAGGACTGGCGGTCTTTCTGAGGCGTGTCTCCGGTGCGCACGGCGGCGCGGATCGGCGGCAGGTTTAGGCCCATGTCGCGGGCCAGCTCGCTGATCTCGGCCAGCGGTCCTTCGAGGTTGCGTTGAATATCGTTGCTCAGGGCCTTGAGCGGCGAAACGTAGACGATCTGAGTTTGATTGGGGAACCTAGCCTCCCCGGCCGAGGGACGGGAAAGGCCCTCGGGTAGCACTTCCGCCGCCGTTGTTTCACCAAGAGACGTGGCTACGCTTGCTTCCGCCTGGCGCAGGAGACTGTCGATGCCGGCGAGGAAGGCGGCGAAGGTCTTGCCGGAGCCGGTGGGCGCGGCGATCAAGACATCGCGGCGATCGCGGATCAGGGGCCAGCCGGCGGCCTGAGCATCGGTTGGTGCGTCGAAGCGTTGCTTGAACCAGGCCTGGATTACGGGATGGAAGGCGTCTAGGGGGTCATCGCCCGTTTTTTTGTCTTTATCCAGCGTGGCTCTTGTCATCGATCTTCGACCCCTATGCGAACGTCTGTACGAGTGATTCTACACCGGCTGCCCGGCGCTGAATACAACGCCCCTGCAGAGTTTTTCCGGAAGCAAGCGGGGATCTGGAAGCGTGCTCGAGGGGCCTGCCACCGGATGGAGAACCGACCGCACGCCGGGCTCGTATTATCCATAGATAGACGCGGATCGAGATCAGAGGGTTTCTGCCTTCGGTTTTGGTTTTTGAGACGCGGCTGGCGGGGGGTTATGCTTAAAGCCTCGCTGCGGCGGCGCCAGCCAAGATGGGAATTCGGAAGTGATGAAACGACACCGGCTCATTTTTATGTTTTTCGGCCTTGCGCTTGCCATGGTGGCACTTGGATGTTCGAGCACTGAGGACTCCAGTGCTGATGAGACGATAGAATACACGGTCTCCGAGGTGATCGCGGCCGTGGACAGCTGGCCGAGCGGCTGGCCGGGTGCCGGCAGCGTGAGCACCGCCATCATCGCGGTCTGCCGCAGCGCGACCGCCGAGGACGGCGAGATCAAGATCCACGCCTTTGAGGCATCGAGGCTGGATTCGGGACGCTGGCAGGTCACAACTGGCTGCGACTACAATAGCAGCGAGACGGAAAGCGGCAGTTTTAGTTTCGAGTGGATATTCTTCGAGCAAGGCCCGCGACTCGAGCCGTCTGGCGGCAGAGCTGCCGACGTGACGGGGAATTAGGAAAAACGCCAAGCCAGCTTGGCGAGGCAATGACGGCAACTGCTTGCCGAGAAATGGCAGCGCCGGGCAAGCTTTTCTAGACGCCCGTGGTGATCAAGATCAGCGCCACGGTCAACAGGCTGACGCCGGCGAGCTCGATGCGGCCGAGGCTTTCGCGAAACAGACGATGGGCCGCGGCGATGCTAAAGAGCAGCTCGAATAACCCCAGGGTGCGGACGTGAGCCACGGGCTCAATGGCCATGGCGGTGAACCAACCGACAGAAGCGGCCGCCCCCATAAAGCCGGCGGCGAGCGAGATACGCCAGGCACGCAGCAGACTGCGAAAAACGCCGGCGCTGCGAAACAACAGCCAGCCGCCAAGCAGGGCTGACTGAATGGTCTGTGCCCAGACCAAAGTAAAAGCGGCCGCGAGAGCAAAGGGCGCTTCGTCGAGCTCCAGCGCGGCGCCGCGGTAGCCAACGGCGCCCAAAGCGAAGCCGGCACCGGAGAGCGCGCCCATGATGGCGGTTTTGCTGGTCCAGCCCTGCAAGGTTCCCTTAATGCGACTGCCAGACGGGCCGGGGGAGAGCATCAAGACGCCTACCGTGGCTAGGACAATGGCGACGACCGTGAGCAGCGAGGCCGGGTCGCCTAAGAAGACGGTGGCGAAAACGCCGACCTGGACCAGTTCGGTTTTGGAGTAGGCGACACCGACGGCGAAGTTGCGGTCGGCCATCACGCGCAGCAGGAAGGCGGTGCCGGCGATCTGGCAGACAGCGGCCTCGAGGACCCAGAAGACAAAAGTGGGCGTGAGCGACGGCAGGCCGGAATTACTTACGGCCAGGACGATGGCGAACCAGATCAGGGCGAAGGGCAGGCCAAAGAGAAATCGGGTCAGAGTGGCGCCGAGAGCGCCCGCTTCGGCCACGAGAGAGCGCTGGGCGGCATTACGTATGGTCTGAGCGAAGCTCGCCCCGATCGAGAGCACGATCCACAGCCAGCCGGGAGCCATCGAGGCTAAGAGTTACACGGGATGGGGTTAGCGGCTAGGGAGGTGGGGGGTTGTCTGAAAGTCGCTAGCCGAAAGGTAGGGCCGACTCGCGGCGTTTTCGCGTTCGGTTCAGCCGCACTTCGTGTAGCCGCAGGAACGGCAGGTTAGACAGCCCTCAGCGAAAACTAAGTTACTGCCGCAGTCGGGGCAGGCAACGCGCGCCTCGACCTCTGAGAAGGGCAGGGCGGGGCGCGGCGGCAGGTAGCGGCTTCTACCACGACCGCGGCCGCTGGCGGCCGTGGCGCCGCGTCGGCGCGGCGCTGATGTTTTGCCGGGGACCTGAAGGGTGAGGGCCTCGGCCGCAGCCGCATCCTGGCTGTGGCGCGAGTCTGACGCATCTGCTTCGAGATCGATACCCTCGCCCTCGGCGACGTGGGAGAGCACCTGGCCGGCGCGCGACCCATCGCGGTAGATCGTGATCCCCTTGCAGCCCTCGCTGAAGGCAAGCTGGTAGGCGGCGGCGACTTCCTCGACCGTTGCCGAGCGCGGGAAATTTATGGTCTTGCTGACAGCGTTGTCGGTGCTGGCCTGGAACGCTGCTTGCATCCGCACGTGCCATTCCGGGGCGATGTCGTGAGCGGTGACGAACAGGCGCTTGGCCGATTCAGGAACATCATCGCGGTCGCGCAGGCTGCCGCCCTGGGCCAGAAAGTCGATCAGCTCATCGGAGTAGAAGCCGGCGGCGCGGGCGGCGGCGGCGAAAACCGGGTTGACCTCGTGTAGTTTCAGCGTTTGGTCGGGCTGCTTGGAATCGAGAAAATGCTGGCGGGTGAAAGCCAGCGCGAAGACAGGCTCGATGCCGCCGGAGCAGCCGGCGATGATGCTCAGGGTGCCGGTGGGTGCCACCGTGGTACGGGTGGAGTTGCGCAAGGGTCGGTTAGTACCCTGGGGGCCATAGATCGAATCCTCCCAGGCCGAGAAGACGCCGCGCTCGGCGGCCAGCGCTTCAGAGGCAGCGTCGGCCTGCTGGCGGATGAAAGCCATCAGCTCGCCGGCCAATTCCAGAGCCGCTTCGGAGTTGTAAACGATGCCGAGTTGGAAGAGCAGGTCGGCAAAGCCCATAACGCCAAGGCCGATCTTGCGGGTGGTCTTGGTCATACTGTCGATCGCCTCAACCGGGTAGTTGTTGATCTCAATCACATCGTCCAAAAAGCGCACGGCGAGGGTGACAGCTTCTGCCAGGCCATCCCAATCGATGCCGTTGCGGGCGTCGGAGTTGCAGGCGGCTGAGGACGTTAGGGCGAAACGGGTGAGATTTATCGAGCCGAGGTTGCAGCTTTCGTACGGCAGCAGCGGCTGTTCGCCGCAGGGATTGGTGGCCTCCATGCCGCCGAGCGCCGGGGTTGGGTTGTCGCGGTTGATGCGGTCGAGGAAGACCAAACCCGGGTCGCCGTTCTGCCAAGCGTTGGCGACGATTTGGGTGAAGACCTGGCGGGCGTTGAGTTGGCCGGTTGGTTCGCCGGTACGCGGATTGACCAACTCGTAGGACTCGTCATCCGCCACGGCATTCATGAACTCGTCATCCGCGGCGACGGAGATGTTGAAGTTGGTCAGCGTGACCATATCGGTCTTGATGTTGATGAAGGCCTCAATATCGGGGTGACGGACGTCGAGGATCGCCATGTTGGCGCCGCGGCGGGCGCCGCCCTGCTTGATCGCCTCGGTGGCGGCGTCGAACACCTTCATGAAGGAAACGGGGCCGGAGGCGACCCCCCCAGTTGAGGCAACAGTGTCGCCTGAAGGCCGCAGATGGCTGAAGGCGAAGCCGGTTCCGCCACCGCTCTGATGGATCAGGGCGGTCTGTTTTACCGTTTCAAAGATATCGGCCATGGAGTCCTCAACTGGCAGAACGAAGCAGGCGGAGAGCTGCTGGAGGAGCCGGCCGGCGTTGCCGAGGGTGGGCGAATTGGGCAGAAAGCGCAGCGAGGCCATGAGGTCGTAAAAACGGTCGCTTAGCTCCTCATGAGCACCCTGAATTTCTCCTGTGGGTGCAAACTCCGCCGAGGCGATGCTGTTGGCGACGCGGCGAAACAGCGCTTCCGGGGTCTCGATCAGGCTGCCGTGATCGTCTTTGGCCAGGTAGCGACGCTCGAGGACTACCCGGGCGTTGTCACCGAGTTGGATATGGGCTTCACGGCCGGTTTTCTTTGCCATGGGAGAGGAATTCTAGCACTCTTGAATCATTTGTTCTACCGCTAAGGTGCTCAAACCTAGGAACCGTCTTGGAAAAGCTGGTTTCGCGGCCAAATCTGACGACGAATAGCCCTTCCTTGATATAGTCGGCTGTAGTGAGAGACGAATCTACCGCGTCAGAGCCAGAGGTCGCGTCGTTACTGCGACGGGTCTTTGCGCTTTTGATCGACGGAACCATCCAGTCGGTGCTGTTTCTAGGAGTGAGGGAAGCGCTCGGCGATCCAAATGTTGAAAAAACCACAACCGTCGTGGTAGTGATTGTGGCCGGGGCGATTTACAACATCGGTTTTCTTTCAACCGTTAGCTTCACGCCCGGAAAGCTGGCGATGCGAATCTGGGTGAGCGACGGCCAGGGCGGGCGGATCCGTCCCGACCAGGCGATTCTGCGCCACCTGATTGTTGCCGCGGCGGCGATTTCGGTGATTGACGCCAACATTGTCTATATTTTCTACCTCTTGTTTGTATTGAGCATCGTCATGGTCCTTTTTGATCCGAAGCGGCGGGCGCTGCATGACCGCATCGCTGGGACGCTGGTTTTGAGCGGCCGTCCACCACCGCGGGTGGATGAACTCGGCCGGATTCTGTAGACAAAGTGGTGGGACTGCGAGTTGCCCTAGCCGCGCGGCTAGGGCTAACTCGGAATTAACAAGGAATTCCTAACGACTCCGTGAGAGGCGACAATAGCCGACTTGGATTTGTGCGTCAGACCGTCGAGCGTAGGCACAAGGCTTGCCTATTCAGAAGCACGCTTCAGCGATTCCTGAAGAGTCTAGACCTGGCACTTGTCGATTCGTCGCTTATTTTCACGGGTGGTAACCGTTAGACACCTTGAATACTACGTTTGCCCCACTGTTATGTTCCGTGGCGCGCGCTTCTGCGAGACCATATGACACAGAACCACCTCCCAGAATCTCAACGTGCTCAGGAAAAATATCGTACAAAATTCTCCCTTGCAGGCTCTCATGGGCAGGAATGTTGAAGGGCATCCGAGGGAGTATATCCACCATGTGCTGTGAGTGACGACATTCAGGTACCTGTACTGACGTAATTTCCCGGTCCTGCTCGACAGTGAGAAAGGGGGCCAAACTTAGACTGATTGTATGGTCCTCCTTATTGGTGATGCGGCAATCGAGAAGCCTTGCGGAATCGAAGCTCTTACTTTCTTCCACTGCCTCGACGACCATCGCCGGTAGGTCAATTTCTATGGCAGGGAATGGCGTGTGAGCAGAGAGAGCAATTACGTCTTTTCGCAATTCATTCCGTTGCCAGATCGGAGCGAGAACAAGAGAAACGATGAAAACGCCTGAGGCAATCAAAACCATTGCCAGCGCAGCGCCGCTCACACCTAGGAGGATCGTTTCAAATGTAGAGGCCTTCCCCCTCACCGCAAGCGCACTCGCAGCCCCGGCACTCAGATCGGCTATTAGTGTTACTGCGGCAACCCTGCGATCAGAGAACGATGCGCAAGCGGCATCCCACGCACGTCGTGGGGCTGTATTTGGTTTGAACTGCGTTAGGGCAAACATCGGCATAGTATATCTCTCGCGCACGAGGCCATGTGTGAAACGAGAGGGGCGGCTTGAGCCTGCAACGAAGCGTCTGTGCAAAGACCTATACCGAGAACGAGGAAGGCGGCGCTCGGAGGGGACAAGCGCCGCCTTCTAGGAATGTCGGCGGTGACGGGGCAGGTGTACCGCCGACGGAAATAGGCTGGTGAAACTAATTCCTCCGCTAGCTGCACCCCGAGGTGCTGCCGCAATTTTCACAGCGGTAACAGGTTCCGGAGCGCGACATTATCCAGCCGCAGTTGGCGCAGGCCGGGGCGTCCTGCTGGACGCGAGGGCCGTTGTACTCAGCTTCGCTTTGCCTGGCAGCCGCGGCGCTGCTCCCGGTCGCCGCGCTACTGCCGTTGCCGGCGGCATTTGCCGGCGCGGACCCGTGGCCGTTTGTCGCCGGGCTGGCGGCGGTCGCAGCCGATAGGGGCTCTTCGACCGCTGCGCCGGCCCCATCTGAGTCACCACCGGTTGGGGGCATAACCTCGGCGATCGGCTGGACAGGCACCGCGACCAACTCAGGCTGGACGCCGGAGTATTGGGCCTCGAGGCGGGCGCGCTCGGCCGGTGTGAGGATGCCAAGGTCACGCTTTTCCTCTTCGTCGAGAAATTGGGATGCCAGCCAGCGGAAGATGTAATCGATGATCGATTGCGCCATGGGAATCTCGCGATTCTCGGTGCGGCCCATGGGCTCGAAGCGCATGTAGCTGAAACGCTGGACGAGGTCCCGTAAGGGGACGCCGTACTGCAGTGTGTACGAGATCGAAGTGGCGAAGGCGTCGATCATGCCGGAGATTGTGCTACCTTCTTTGGCCATGGTCATGAACAGCTCGCCGGGAGAGCCGTCCTCGTACATGCCGACGTTGATGTAGCCCTCGTGGCCTTCGATGCTGAATTTATGCGTGATCGAAGGCCGTGTGTCGGGTAGACGGCGCCGCACGGGTCCGGAAGCGCTTGTCACAGCCTCTGTGGTCTTGTCCTCCGCCTTGCTGGTGCTGAGCGGCTGAACCGCCTTGGAGCCATCGCGGTAGATGGCGATCGCCTTGACACCCTCGCGCCAGGACTGGACGTAGGCGTCCATGACGTCTTCGACCGTCGCATCGTTGGGAACGTTGACGGTTTTGGAGATGGCGCCGGAGATGAAGGGCTGGATAGCGCCCATCATCTTCACGTGTCCTGAAGGGGCGATCGAGCGCACGCCGTTGTCGGCCCGGAAGGCGCAATCGAACACCGCCAGGTCATCTTCCTTGATGGCCGGCGCGCCTTCAATCGTGCCCTCGGCGTCGATATAGGCACCGATCGCGTCAACCTCTGCTGCCGTGTAGCCGAGACGGGAGAGAGCGCTGGGCACGGTCTGGTTGACGATGCGCAGCATGCCGCCGCCGACCAACTTCTTGTACTTGATCAGGGCGATGTCGGGCTCAACACCGGTGGTGTCGCAATCCATCATGAAGGCGATTGTGCCTGTGGGGGCCAAGACGCTGGCCTGGGCATTGCGATAGCCATACGTACGGCCAAATTCCAGCGCCTGATCCCAGGCGGCGGTGGCGGCCTGCGTCAACGCCGGGTCGTTGATTAGCGAGGCGTCGATCATGGTGGAAGCCTGGCGGTGCTTCTCGATTACACGCAGCATCGGCTCCTGGTTGAGTTCATAGGCGGCGAAGGGGCCGACCCGGTCGGCGATGTTGGCCGACTGGGCGTAGGCACGGCCGGTCATGATCGCGGAGACAGCGGCGGCGTAGGCGCGGCCCTGATCAGAGTCGTAGGGCAGCCCGAGGCTCATGAGCAGGGCGCCGAGGTTGGCGAAGCCGATGCCGAGCTGGCGCATGGCGTGAGCGTTGGCCTCGATCGCCGGGGTCGGATAGCCAGAGTGGCCAACAACGATCTCCTGCGCCGTGATGATTATGTCGACGACGTGCTGGTAGGACTCGACGTCGAAGTATTGGCGACCGGCGTCATCCTGCTTGAGGAACTTGATCAGGTTGATGCTGGCCAGATTGCAGGCCGAGTTGTCGACGTGCATGTACTCCGAGCAAGGGTTGGAGCCGTTGATCCGGCCGGAGTTGGCGCAGGTGTGCCAGTCGTTGATCGGCGTGTCGAACTGCATGCCGGGGTCACCGCACTCCCAAGCAGCCTGGGAGATGGCTCGCAGCAGGTCGCTGGCGTTGACCTCTTCGATCACATCGCCGCCGGTGACGGCACGTAGCTGCCACATGCGGTTTTCGATCGCGGCGGTCATGAAGTCATCATTGGCACGAACCGAGTTGTTGGCATTCTGGAACTGGACCGAGGCCCAGGCCTCGCCGTTTAGCGACATATCCCAGCCGGCGTTGCCGAGGTCGTAGGCTTTCCTTTCCTCGCGTGCCTTGCTCTCGATGAAGTCCATGAGGTCGGGATGGTCGGCGTCGAGGATCACCATTTTGGCGGCACGGCGGGTGGTGCCGCCCGACTTTATCGAGCCGGCGATCGCGTCGGCACCGCGCATGAAGGAGACCGGACCGGAGGCGATACCGCCGCCGGAGAGGTGCTCTCTTGAGGAGCGGATGTTGGAGAGGTTGATGCCGGATCCAGAGCCTCCCTTGAAAATCATGCCCTCGGTGCGGCACCAGTCGAGAATCGACTCCATGTCATCTTCGACCGAGAGGATGAAGCAGGCGGAGCACTGCGGCTTCTCGCGAACGCCGACGTTGAACCAGACCGGGCTGTTGAAGCAGGCGAACTGGTTGATAAGGATATGGCGCAGCTCATTTTCAAAAGTCTGGGCCTCGTCCTCACTGGCGAAGTAGGGGGTGTGTCCTTCGGGAGCCGCGGGCAGGCGGCCCCAGCTACCCATGACCGTAACGATGCGGTCGATGAGCTGCTTGGCGCTGGTCTCACGTTCCGGCGTTTCGATGCGGCCACGGAAGTACTTGGAAGCGACAACCTGGGTGGCGGTCTGAGACCAGAAGGAGGGGATTTCAATCTCAGTCTGTTCGAAGACGAGCTTTCCGGACTCATCGGCGATGGCGGCGGACCTTTGATCCCAGGTTATGAGGTCGTAGGGACTGATCCCGGGTGTGGTGAAGTGGCGATGCGTACGGAGTTTAGTCAAGTCATTAGGATGAGCGCCAGGGCCTTGATTTACGGTTGTGGTCATGCGGGGGTCTCCTTGTGGCCTCGGGGTACGGCTTCAGAGCGCGAGCGCGGCGGTCACGATGTCGCGCTCTCGCTTGGCGGCAGGTTTGTTTGGTCTGCGATGTAGAGGCGGTAGGCCGGGCCCGGCGCCACGCCGGGAACGTTGAGCTTGAAGCGGATCAGGCGGTCGGCTAGTTGCAGCTCACTGCCATCCTCTAGGTTGAGGCGCATGGGACCCCGCTGACGGTCCAAATGCGGCGTATCCAGGATCGGGCGCAGGGTAACGCTGCCGCGGTCATCATCGACCTGGCAGTGTCCTTCGGCGAGGAGTTCATTGCCCTCGTTGTACAGTTTGCCGAACCCTTCTCTGGCCAACACTTCTCCTCAAATCCTCAAAAACTAGGAGCGGGCCCGACCGGGCCGGCGCTTTTCCAAATCGATCGGTACTGCTGGCGCTGGCGGCGCGGGAGCAGAATCCACGTCAAGCGCCTCGGCTGGCAAGAGCGACGGCTGGGCAGCACCGGCGCGGCGCGGTGAGCGGCGCGGCGTGGTGGCCAACCTCTCAAACTCCTCTTGGAAATCCTCCAAAGTTCGGAAATCCTTATAGTGCGAGGCGTAGCGTACGTAGGCCACGTTGCTGAGCTCGCGCAGGCGTTCCATTACCAGGTCGCCAAGTTCGCTGGAGGGGACTTCGGCGCTACCGCTGGCATTGAGGGCGGTTTCGATATCGTCGACGATGGCGTCGATGTCGGCGGAGCCGACCGGCAGTTTGGCGCAGGAGCGGACAATGCCGGTGCGCACCTTCTGCCGGGAAAACTCCTCACGGCGGCCGTCCTTCTTGATAATCATCACCGGAGCGAGCTGGACACGCTCGTAGGTGGTGAAGCGGCGTTTGCAGTCGAGGCACTCGCGGCGGCGGCGAATCCCGTCCTCCGACTCACGAGAGTCGGTGACTTTGGTGTCTACGTAGCCGCAGTAGGGACAGCGCATGGGCGGGGGCTTTCAAGAACGCTGACTGGATATCGGGCCTTAAAACACACCTACTAGAAGAGGTGCGGGGCGTACCGTAACACACTACATCTAGAGGCTGTCAATACGTCCGGGTACAGTATTTTGTATCTTTTGCAAGATATCCGCTGATCATAAGACTTCGGCTTATGGTTAGTCGGAGGATGATGGGTATTTGAAGAGCAGGTCGCGGTCTCAGGCGCCTTCAGCGGCGAGGCGGGCGAGGGCATCGCCGCTGAGCCGGAAGGTGGTCCACTGGTCCATGGGCTCGGCGTCGAGGGAGCGGTAGAAGTCAACAGCGGGTTGGTTCCAGTCGAGGACTGACCATTCAAGCCGGCTAAAACCGCGCTCCTGGGCAACACGAGCGAGGTGGCGCAGCAGCTCCCGGCCGATGCCCCGGCGGCGAAAGGCGGGCCGGACGAAAAGATCCTCCAGCCAGAGACCGGGGCGACCGGTCCAAGTCGAGAAGTTCTGAAACCAGAGAGCAAGGCCGGCGGGTTCGCCCTGAAACCTGGCGATGACACATTCAGCGGCTGGCTTTTCGCCAAACAGGCCTTTATGGATCTGATCCGGGGTCGCGCGGGCAGCATCCGGCTCCTTCTCGTAATCCGCCAGTCCCTGAACCAATTCCAGGATCAGAGCGACGTCCGCCGGCTGAGCGGGGGCGATTTCAAGCTCGGTCACAGGATTTTGACCACGGCGGCCGACACCTAGCGCGCCTGAACGTTGCGCCTCAGGAATGCCGGCAGCTCTGTGTCGAGACCAGGAAGCTCCCTAAAGGGACTCGCTTCCTCAAAGCGACCTTCGGCGTCGAGGGAGGCAGTGTCAGGCTGTTGTGCACCTGACGTTACTGGCACGGCCTCATCGGTAAAGGCGGGCGCCGGTTCCTGTTCGTCGATCTCGATGCGGTTGCCCTTGGTCTCGTCGGGCTCGAAGCCGGTGGCGATAACCGTGACTTTTAGCTCATCGCCGAGCGATTCATCGATGGCCGCGCCAAAAACGATTTCGGAGTCGGCGTGGACAACCTCCTGGATCGCTTGAGCCGCCTGGTTTACCTCCTGCAGGCCGAGGTTCTTGCCGCTGACAACGTTGAACAGCACCCCGCGGGCGCCGCGGATGCTGATATCCAGCATCGGGCTGGTGACAGCGGCGCGGGCGGCATCGATAGCGCGATTTTCGCCGCGGCCGTGGCCGATCGAGAGCAGGGCCGGGCCGGCCTCGGCCATGATCCGGCGAACGTCGGCGAAGTCGAGGTTGACGATGCCGGGCAGAGTAATGACCTCCGAGATCCCCTGGATGCCCTGGCGCAGGACCTCATCGGCGGTGCGAAAGGACTCCTCGAGCGAGGCCTTGGGGTCGCAGAGCGAGAGCAGGCGGTCGTTGGCGATGACGATCAGCGTATCGACCTTCTCTTGCAGGGCGGCAATGCCCTCCTCGGCGCGCTCAGCGCGCTTGGTGCCCTCAAAGCCGAAGGGCCGAGTTACAACGCCGATTGTCAGGATTCCCGCCTGGCGGGCGACCTCGGCGACAACCGGTGCAGCGCCGGTGCCGGTGCCGCCACCCATGCCGGCGGTGACGAAGACCATCTCGGCGTCGCGCACCGCCTCGGCGAGCTCATCACGGCTTTCTTCCGCCGCCCTGAGGCCGCGCACCGGATCGCCACCGGCACCGAGCCCCTTGGTGAGCTTATCGCCGATGCGGATCTGAACATCGGCATCGGTCTCCAGCAGCGCCTGTCCGTCGGTATTGACGGCGACAAGCTCCACTCCGAGGATCTTCTCGGATGCCATGCGGGTGACAGCGTTGCAGCCACCACCACCAACGCCGACGACCTTGATTGGCGGCAGGCCGCTAAAGTAGTTCGTCGATTTCATGAGACGGGTCTCCTTTCCCTCGCGGGGGTATGTTGGGAAATGGGCAAACCGGGATTTGGGAACCGGTTAAAAGTCGACTTCTGCTCGGACAGCAGGCGGAAGATCGGAAAATATTCATCGCCTTACTCCGGCAACAGGATACGGACAAGGCCGCTGATCCGTTTGAACAGGCCATCGAGCGGGCCCGGCTGGCGTGAGGCGCGCCGAACCGGCATCATCTCCTGCTCGCCAACGGCCCACTGCAGCAGTCCAACACCGGTAGCGAAAGCGGGGTCATGAAGCTCATCCACCAGGCCAAAGATGTGGCCGGGGGTGCCTATACGGGCCGGAAGGCCGGTAACCTGCTCGGCGAGCAGGTCGAAGCCGGGCAGCCGGGCGGTTCCACCGGTAAGGACCAGGCCGGCGGAGATCAGGCCTGGATCGGTCTCGCGCCGCACTTCGGTAACGATCATTTCGAGGATTTCTTCGCAGCGCGCCTGAATGATCTCACTGACATGGCGGCGCGGATAGCTGCGCTCACGCTCGGCACCAAAGGCCTCGATCAGGACTTCATCGCCGGCCGGCACCTGGCTGGGCAGGGCGTGGCCATAGGTTTCCTTGGCCTCTTCGGCGCTGTGATAGGGACAGCGTAGGCCAACCACCAGGTCGCGGGTGACATGATTACCGCCCAGCGGCAGCGAAGCGGTGTGGTGAATCGATCCTTCGAGGAACACGCTGATCTCAGTGCAGCCAGCGCCAATGTCGGCGAGGATCACTCCCTGGCGCTTCTCTTCCCGGTTTAGCACCGCTTCGGCGCTGGCCAGAGGCTGCAGAATCAGTTCGTCAACCCGCACGCCGGCGGCTTCGACGACTTTTGTGACGTTGGCTACGGCGTTGGTGGCGACAGTGATGATATGGGCCTCAACATCCAGCCTCTGGCCGTACATGCCAAGCGGATCGCTGACGCTATCCTGACCGTCGACAACGTAGAAGCGAGGCAGGACGTGGAGAATCTCACGATTTGTCGGCACGCTGATGATCTTGGCGCCTTCGAGGGCGCGGTGGATGTCTTCGGCCGAGATCGGGCGGCTGCGATCGGGCACCGCGACGATGCCGCGGTTGTTGAGGCTTTCGGCGTGAGCACCACTGAGGCCAACGTACGCGGACAGTATGCGAGTGCCACTGGAGCGCTCTGCCTTGTCGACCGAAGCGCGGATCGATTCAGTTGCCTCGCGGACATTATCGACCATGCCCCGGCTGAGGCCGGAGGAAAGCGATGTCCCGACACCGAGGATGCGGGTATCACCGTTGCCGGCGACCTCACCCACGATAGTAGCGACCTTGGCTGTCCCGACATCGATTGCGGCGAAAGTGCCGCTCTTGCCGCTCATCACCCAAGCCCCTGGGGTTGCCTATTCATAGGTCACCCTGGTGCCAAAGCGTAAATCGACCTGGCTTGGCACGATGCCTTGAGCCGATAGGTCATCGAGCAGTTTGGAGAGCACGGCGAGCTTGTATTCGTAGGAGCGGAGATCGCCAAATGTGACGTTCAGGCCATTGGTGAAGACCACCGTAACGCCGATGCCTTCGCGATAGGTCAGCTCAGCAACAGCGTGGCCAGAGAGGGTTAAAGATTCTTGAGAAACGTGCAGCGCCAAAGCCACGGCATCGGGATGGACGCGGTCCCCCGGCCCCAGCAACGGCTCGCTTCCGAGTTCGAGGATGCGAGGTGAAAGTCCGGGCGGGACACCGGCGCTGAGCACTACGCCGTCTATGTCGACGACGTAGTCGAGACCGTTGATCGACCAGAAGGCGACGGGGCTGCGTTCCTCAACCTTGAAGACAAGTCCATTGGGCCAGGAACGGGAGATTGAGACCGAGCGCAGCTGCGGGTCCTCGAGCAGGCGGGCGCGGGCCTCGCCCTTGGGCAGGTGAAGCATGCTCTCGCCCATGAGGCCGCTCTCGGCGATCAAATCGGCTGGTTCAAGAATCTCGGTGCCCTCGACACGGACCTCTTGGACAGTGAGAAAAGACGAGCGCAAAGCACCATAGGTGACCGAGGCCACAATGGCGATCGGAAGCAGAGCAAGAAGTACGCGCCAGTGTCCGAGAAATCCTCGGATTGGCAGCGGACTGCTTGTCTTCTTTTTGGGCCGCCGACGGGGGTTGCGGTCCTTAGACAATAAGTCTCTCCTGATTCCGCGCTAAGGCTAATTCGACTAGGCGCGTTATCAACTCGGTATAGGATACTCCTAATGCTTGCCAAAGTCTTGGAAACATGCTCGCGGGCGTAAAACCCGGGATTGTATTAATTTCCGACAGGACCAAGGATCCATCGGGGCGTAGAAAGAAGTCCACTCTGCTCATGCCGGCGCCGCCGATGGCGTAAAAGGCTCCCAAAGCCAGTTCCCGGACCCTGGCGGCGGTCTTGGGCGGCAGATCGGCTGGCACCAGGACCTGCGAGCGCGGGTCGATATATTTGGCCTCGTAATCGTAGAACTCGCGCTCATAACGCACCTCGCCGACAGCGGATGCCTGCGCTTCCTGGTTGCCAAGGACGCCGCATTCAATCTCACGGCCGATAACCTCACGCTCGACGATGAGCTTGCGATCGATCTCGCGGGCCGCCAGCAATGCAGTTGCCAGCTGCTCGCGGCCGCTGGCCTTGTGGATGCCAACGCTGGAGCCGCCGTTGGCCGGCTTGACGAATACCGGCAGACCGATCTCGGTCTCGATCTCGCGCGCTTGGGTCAGCGCTTCGGTTTCCCGGCCTGAGGGATAAACGACCATGTGCTGCGTAAGGTCGAAGCCGGCGGCGCGGAACAGCGCCTTCATCAGGCCTTTATCCATGCCAACTGCGCTGGCGGCGACACCGCAGCCGACGTAGGCCAGGCCGGCCAGTTCGAGCAGACCCTGGATGGTTCCATCCTCACCCTGGGAGCCGTGGATCAAGGGAAAAACGACATCTATTTGGGACAGCGCTTCGGCGACGCCGGTTAACGGCCGGTCAGCATCTGGACCTTCTTCCTGAGCTGGATTCTGGAGCGTTTTCTGGAACTGCGGGTCGGCGCGGTCCAATTGGCGGCCGGTCTCTTTGGGAGAAAGCCAGACGCCGGTTTTGGTCACGCCGATCGGGACGATCTCCAAGCGGTCTGGGTCGGCTGCCGCGATTACGTCCTGAGCCGAGACAACCGAGACTTCATGCTCGATCGAGCGGCCGCCAAAGATCAGGCCGAGTCGCAGAGGCTCAGGCATAGTTGTCAGCCCCATTGCCAGGCCTCTGATCGCCAAAGCCCTCACCGACCAGGGTTACCTCGCTTTCGAGGTCAATACCGAACTCCTCGTGGACCCGGGTTTCGGCCAGGTGCTTGAGGGCGGCGACATTGGCGGCGCTGGCCTGGCCGGTATTGATCAGAAAGTTGCAGTGTCTCTCGGAGAACTCGGCGGCGCCGATGCGATGACCGCGCAGGCCAACTGCCTCCAACAGCTTCCAGGCCGGCTGGCCAGGCGGATTCTTGAAAAATGAGCCGGCGTTGCGGCCGCGCGGCTGAGCTTTGAGACGTCGTTGGTCGTAGTCAGCCACCCGGGCGTGCAGGGTCTCTTCCTTGCCGGCCCAAAGGTCGAATTCGGCCCAAAGAACCGCTCGATCCTGCATGAGACCGCGGGTGAAGGCACTGCCGCGGTAGACGAGGCCGAGTTCGGCGGCTTCGAAAACGGTCTCGCCCTCCTCTCCGGAGATCGCGACCCGCTGCAGAACATCCCCCAAGGAGCCGCCATACGCCCCAGCGTTATAAACGACAGCACCTCCAATTGTGCCGGGAATTCCGCAAGCCCACTCCAGACCGGCGTGTCCGGCGAAGGCCAGCTGGCGGGCGATTACCGCGAAGCTGCAACCCGACTCTGCCCGGACTCGGAAGCGCTGTGGCGCGCCATTCTCGAAGCCTTTAGCGTCACCGGTCGGGGCATCGACCACGGGCAGCGGTTCGGTGATCGCCCGGGCGTTGTTTTCGATGACAACGCCGCGGATACCACGGTCGCCGACGACGATATTGCTACCGGAACCAAGGACGAAGAAGGGTAGGGAGGCCTGCAAACAAAGGCTCGTGACCAGGGCCAGCTGGCCGGCGTCGCCGATTGCGATGTAGGCATCGGCCGGACCGCCGACACCGATGGTGGTGTGACGCGAGAGCGGTTCATCGGAGCGAATCGGTGCTATTGCGTTTAAGGAACGCAGCAATCCAGGTTTCAAGGTCATCGCGCCTCGCTCCCCGGTTGACTGCCGACCCGTTCGGCGGAGACCAGCTTTTCGAGCACCAACCTACCGACGGCATCGACATCGCCGGCACCGGCGGTGAAGAAGACGTCGCCGGGGCGCAGGTCGGCGACGATCAGTTCCGCCGCCTCGGTGGGGTTGGCAACGTAAGTCGGAGCCGGGACGAGGACCTCCTTGGCTAGTTGCGCCGATGTCATGCCATCGGCGATCGCCTCGCGGGCCGCGTAGGTTTCGAGCAGGAAAAGGCGGTCGAAGTCCTGGAAGCAGGTGCGGAAGCCGTCCAAGAGATAACGGGTGCGGGCGTAGGTATGGGGCTGGAAGCAAACCACGATGCGCTTATTGGGGAAGCGCGAGCGAGCCGCCTGGGCCAAAGCAGCCAGCTCGGTCGGGTGGTGGGCGTAATCGTCCATGATCTGCACGCCGGCAGCCTCACCGACACTTTCGAACCGGCGACGGACGCCGGTGTAACTTTTCAAGGCATCTGCGATTTCGGCGGCATCGAGTCCGAGGCCCGCGACGATGGCGATGGCTCCGAGGGAGTTCTGCAAGTTGTGGGTGCCGGGTAGGGCAACGGCAAAATCGCCAAAGGGCTGGCCCTGACGCAGGACGCTCATTGTTTGAAAACGGCCGTCGCTGCCAGGACCTGCAATCTGCCAGTCAGCCTCGGCCTCGACCCCATAGGTGAGGACTTCAACGCCCTCGGGCGCCCGCGACCGCAAAGCCAGCGCCTCGGCGTTGTCGGCGCAGAGCAGCAAGCTGCCGCCGGGCTGAACGTTGCGGACGAAGCCCCGGAACGCCTCTTTAACCGCTTCCCAGGTTCCGTAATAGTCGAGGTGGTCAGGCTCAACGTTGGTCACAAGCGCGGTCCGCGGGTGATACCTGAGAAAGGCGCGGTCGTATTCGTCGGCCTCGACAACAACATGGGAACCGGCGCCTGGGGCGGCGTTGTTGCCCAGGGCGGTGATCTCGGCGCCAATTAGGTAGGTTGGGTCGCGGCCGGCTTGCGCGAGGATGAAGGCCACGAGCCCGCTGGTGGTGCTCTTACCGTGGCAACCGGCCACACAGACGCCAATTTTGCCTTCCATCAATCGGGCAACCATTTCCGCCCGCTTGATTACAGTCAGGCCGCGGCGCTGCGCCTCTTCTAGTTCTGGGTTGCCGGCGGCCGCGGCGGAGGTTGTCACGACGAACTCGGCATCGCCTAGATTGACGGCAGCGTGCGGACCGATGACGACCCGGGCGCCAAGCTGGCTCAGGGCGTCGGTCAGGGGCGATGCCGCCAGGTCGGAGCCGGAAACCGTGTGACCGCGGCTGAGCAAGATTCGGCTGATTGCCGACATGTGCATGCCACCGATGCCGACCAGGTGGACACGGTTGGGGATATTCGCCTGGCTGTCGCGGGTCACGCCGTCACCACCATTTGAACACCGGCAACTCTGGCTACCAGGTGGGCCAAACGATCGGTGGCGTAAGGGCGCGCCAGGCCGGCTAATGCCTTTTTCATTTGCTCGCGGCGCGTCGTATCGGCAAGGAGATCCATGACAGTGGCGTGCAACTCGTCAATATGTGCTTGAGGCAGGATAAAAGCGGCGCCATTTTGCTCGAGAAATCGGGCGTTATCGCGCTGGTTGGAGCCGCCGCTGAATTCGCCGGGAATCAGAATGGCGGGCAGTCTAGCCGCCGGCAGTTCACCCAGGGTTGAAGCACCGGCACGCATGATTCCAAGATCGGCGGCAGCGAGTGCCAGCGGCATTTCTTCGTAGAGGAAGGCATGCAGGTGGTAACGGTCCTGCAATTCCTCGGACAGGGCTGCTCGCTGCGCGTTGATGACCATTTGATCTCTGGTTCCGCAGACGTGAACTACCTGGCCGACCCTCAGAAAGTCGCCAACCCACTCGCTGACGGCATCGTTGATCCGGCTGGCGCCGGTGCTGCCGCCGGAGATCAGCAGGGTGGGGAGTGAGGCGTGCAAGCCGAGTTTCCGGCGGGCGTCGTCGGATTCGGCCTTGAAGAAGCTCGAGCGCACCGGGTAGCCGAATAGCTCCGATTTGGCCTTGGGAACGGCTTCCAAAGCCGGGGGCACGGTGACGGCGATGCGGCGCGCAAAACGGGTTAGGACGCGGACGGCGATGCCGGCCTCGACGTCGGGCAGGAAAAGGAGCAGCGGCCGGCGCCGCAGCCATGCCGCTATGCCGACGCAAACGCTGCCATAGCCACCGGTCGCGAAAACTACGTCCGGGCGAAACTCACGCAGAATCCGATAGGACTGAAGTGTGCCAACCAATAACTTAAAGAGCCCTAGAACGATGGCGATGGGGTTGCGTGCGCGAAGAGGGCCCGCCAGAACCGAGCGAAAGGGTATCGCTTCGCGTGTTACCAACTCGCGGTCGTTCTTGCCGCGCACGCCAATGTAGAGAAGTTGCAACGAATCCTCGCTCCCGTAGTGCTGGCGCAGGGAGTTAGCCACGGTCAAGGCGGGCAAAACATGCCCGCCGGTGCCACCGCCGCAAAAGGCCACCCTCACGTTGGCACCGCCCGAGGTTCGGTACGACGGCGCCGAACTGATTTTTCAGTCACGGAGTGTTCCTTGCTGTAGCGAGAAACATTTAGCAGCACGCCAGTACCCGCCATGATCATAATCAATGAAGAGCCACCGTAGCTGATAAATGGCAGCGGGATGCCTGTGAGTGGGATCGAGCGGGTGATGCCGCCGATGTTGACCAGCGCCTGGAAACCGATCCAACAGACGATTCCCATCGCCAGGTAGAAGCCAAATTCGTCGCGGGCATTCAGGGCAACGCGGAAGCCACGGTAGAGCAGGTAGGCGAAAAGGCCGATGACGATCATGGCGCCGATAAAGCCGGCTTCTTCGCCGATGATGGCGAAAATACCATCGGTATGAGCGCCCGGAATATAGAAGAACTTCTGGCGGCTGACCCCGAGACCCAAACCTTCGATACCACCGCTACCCAGGGCGATGAGCAACTGGCGAATTTGAAAGCCAATGCCTAATGGGTCTTCCTCTGCCGAAAGGAAGGCAAAAATGCGGTCGGATCGATACTCGCCACCGAGGACCAGGAGAACACCGGCCACCACGACAATCCCGGCCAGGGCGCCAACATGGGCGAGGTTGGCGCCGGAAAGGAAAAACAGCGCGGCTGTGGTCAGAACGATGATCGCGGCGGTGCCGGTATCGGGTTCCATGATGATCAGGGCGGCGACGACGCCGACCAGAAAGACGAAGGGAACGACACCGAGAGCGAAGCTTCTGACCTCCCGGCCGCGAGTGGCAAGCCAGGCCGAGATGTAAATGATCAGTGCCAGCTTGGCGAATTCACTGGGCTGGAAAGGTGGCAACGAGCCAAAGCTAATCCAGCGACGGGCGCCGTAGCTGTCATTGCCGACAAAGAGGACCGCGGCCAAGCCGAGCACGGCCATCAACATTAACAGCGGGCTGACCAGGCGCAGGTGGTGATAGTCAAAACGCATTAGGGCAAACATTAGCGCCAGGCCGAT
Organism: Dehalococcoidia bacterium; assembly: GCA_965219205.1. Classification (GTDB taxonomy): domain Bacteria; phylum Chloroflexota; class Dehalococcoidia; order DSTF01; family WHTK01; genus WHTK01. The sequence continues at coordinate 114,185 of CBDCMQ010000004.1, read as the reverse complement.
CAGCGCCGCACCGACCTGCCTAACCAGAAAGTAATTTACGTCATTGTAGGCTGCCAGCGCGATCGCGAAGCTGGAGCTGTAGACAAAGATCAGGCCGATTACCACCAGCGCGACCACGGTCGCCAGAATGGCGTAGTCGGGCCGGCCGGGGCTGACACGGCTGGTCTTATTGGTCATCGGGATTCCCCTGAGCCAACAAGGCTACGAGTTCGCGGAAATCGGCGCCGCGTTGCTCAAAGTTTTCGTGGGCGTCAAAGCTGGTGCAGGCTGGTGAGAGCAAAACGACATCTCCGGCCTGAGCCTGTACGCTGGCGGCTTTGACGGCTTCAGAGAGCGAACCAGATCGCACGACAGTGACGCCGGTTCGCTCGGCGGCATCGGCCATCGTCACACCGGACTCGCCAAAGGCGATCACGGCCCGGCAGCGGCGAGTGATCTCACTCATCAGGCTGTCCAGGGGCAGTTGTTTGTCGCGCCCGCCGAGCAAGAGGACGCTCGACTGATCGAATGCCCGCAGGGCTGCCAGAGCACGCTCCGGGGTTGTGGCGATGCTGTCGTTGAAGAATTCGACGCCATTGACGTTGGCGACAAACTCAAGGCGGTGCGGCGGCGGTTTGAAGGCGCGTACGGCGCGTCCGACGGCCTCGGGCGAAATATCGCAGGCCGCGGCGATGGCGGTCGCGGCGGCGACATTGGCGAGATTGTGGGAGCCGCGCAGCGGCACATCGCCAATTCTGACGGCGGCTTCACTACCGTCACCGTTGCGCCACCAGACGGCATCATCGCGCAGGAAGGCACCGGAGGCGCCATGGTCGGTCTCGAGACTGAAGAGAAAGACCTCGGCGCCCGTGTCCAGGTTGGCGCGTAGTTGGTTGGAAATCTCGTCGTCGGTGTTGAAGACTACCATGTCGCCGGTCTGCTGAAAGGCGAAGATCTTGCGCTTGAGCTCGACGTACTCTTCCCAACTGAACTGGTCCAGGTGATTTGGCGTGATGCCTAGCAGCGCCGCGATCCGGGGGCTGCTCCGGGCCAGCACAAGCTGCGTATGGCTTATTTCAACCACCGCCCAGGTTTTCGAGGACGAGCCATCCAAGAGGGACATGAGGCCCCGGCCGATGTTGCCGCCAAGCACGTGCTCGCGGCCGGCGGCGGTGAATATGGCGTCGACCAGTGACGTCGTCGTGGTTTTGCCGCTGGAACCGGTGATGCCAACGATCGGTCCAGGAAATTTTTCGAGGAACAAGGTATATCCGGTTGCCAGCGGTTTGCTAAAGTTCCGCGCCGCGGCGACGGCCGGGTTGGATTGGGGCACGCCCTGAGAGACACAGACGAGGTCGGCGTCTAGGACGTCGGCCGGGTCGTTGCCGCCAAGGCGGAAGCTGATGCCGAGACCATCCAACGCGTTGATGCGCTGAGCCAGGGCTTCCGAATCCTTGGTGTCACTGACTGCCACCGCCGCCCCCTGCCGGGCGAAGTAGCGCGCCAGGTCCTCGCCCTCGATGCCGAGGCCGATAACCAAGACGTTCTTGCCTTGCCACTCCGACATGGTCTTAATCCAACCTCGCCAGGGCGATGCCGAGCGCGGCGCCGAGCATACCAACCAGCCAGAATCTGGTTACCACCTCGGTCTCGGTCCAGCCGCCGAGCTGGAAATGGTAGTGAATCGGCGCCATACGCAGAATGCGGCGGCCGCCGGTGCGCTTGAAGTAGACGATCTGCACTACATCCGAGAGACCCTCTAAGAAGAAGACCACGGCTATTACGGGCAAAAGCAGCCACCAGCCGGTCATAAAGGCGAGCGGCACCAGGCCAACCGCGAGAGCCTGAGCGCCAAGGTCACCCATGAAGACCTGGGCCGGATTGGTGTTGAACCAAAGAAATGCGGCGCAGCCACCGGCAACGGCGAAGGCGAAGGCGCCGAGCGCTTCCTGGCCCTGCGCTAGGGCGATGGCGCCGTAGGCCGCGTAGGCGAAGGCGCTGACACCAGCCATGAGCCCATCCATGCCGTCGGTAATCACCGCGCCGCTGGTGGCGGCGACGAAGACGACCACGACAATAGGAAGGTAGAGAGCGCCGAGATTGTAAGCACCGAAATGGGGCACAAACACCGACTCAAAGTCGAGCCGGAAGTAAAGTTCGGCGGCGACGACGGCGCCAATACCGAGCAGCACGGCCCATTTGACAAAGAAGAACCAGGTTTCGTGGCCGCTGAGCTTTTCTTTGCCGGAGAGGGTTTGGAGGTCGTCATAGGTACCGAGAGCGCCGCCGGCGAGCATCGCCAGGAAGGGAAGCAGGACATCGGTGTCGCGTAGGACGGCGAAGGGGACGGCGGCCACGCTGATGCCAATCAGGAAGATGATGCCGCCCATGGTGGGCGTGCCGGCCTTGGCGGCGTAGGCTTCGGGCTCGTCGCCGGAGTAGGCCTTGCCCAGCTTGCGTTGCCGCAAGGCGACGAGCAGGGGGTGCCCAACCGCGAAAGTCACGGCCATGGCCAGGGCGGCGGAGAACATCGCTTCTAACATCTAAAGAAACCAGTAAAGAAACCAGGTTCTAACATCTAAGCGCAGAGCTCCTCTACCACGCTTTCCAACGCGAGCCCGTGCGAGGCCTTGACCAGGAGAATATCGCCGGGGCCAATCACGGTCCTCAGAGCCGAAACGGCCTCTTCTTTCGTGTCGAAATGGGTCACATCAATACCACCAACGGCGCGGGCGGCGGCGGCGATAAGCTCGCCGCGCGGGCCGACGCTGAACAGAAGGTCGCAAACCCTGGCGGCCGCTTCACCAACGGCGCGGTGAGATTCCGCCTCGGCGCTGCCTAGCTCGAGCATGTCACCAAGCAGGGCCAGACGGCGGCCGGTCATTTCGCTCAGGAGCTCCAGGGCGGCGAACATCGAGGCCGGGTTGGCGTTATAGGCATCGTCGAGAATGGTGCCGCCGCCGCTGCTGACCTTTATCTGGGTGCGCAGCGGCACCTCCGCGGCGGCCAGGGCCGCGTTCGCCTCCTCAATACTGAGCCCATCGGCAAAGGCAGCGGCGACGGCGGCGAGCGCGTTGCTGACCAGGCGAGTGCCGGGCAGGGGGCTGTGGGCTTTGAGTTCGCGTCCTAGGCAGCTCAGCGTGAAATCGACACCGGCGAGACCGCGGCCGCGAAGATCGGTGGCGCGGATAGCGGCGTGCTGTTCGACACCAAAGGTCAAAACCCGGGCTGGGGTTTTGGCTTCCATCGCCGCGACGTAAGGATCATCGGCGTTGAGAATCGCCGTGCCGGTGCTGGGCAGCGCTTGCACCGCCTCAGATTTGGCCTCAGCGATTGCCTCAATGCTGCCAAGCCGTTCGAGATGTGTCGGCCCAACGTTGAGGACGACAGAAATTTCCGGGGCGGCGATTTCGCACAGCCGCCGGATTTCCCCCAGCTCAAACATCCCGACCTCAACAACGGCACGATCGTGAGTCTCATTGAGTTGGAACAGGCTCATCGCCAAGCCGACTTCATCATTGAAGTTAGCGGCACTCTTGAGCACCGTGTGGTGAGCTGACAAAACGGCGCTGGTCAGCTCTTTAGTAGTGGTCTTGCCAACGTTGCCAGCGATGGCCACGGTCTTGACCGCGAACTGGCGGCGCCAGTAGCTTGCCAAATCGCCGATTGCCCGGCGGGTGTCGGAGACGCGAAAGGCCCAGGTCTGATCGGGCAGAAGCACGTCGTCGCTTTCGACGATGACGCCGACAGCACCATGGGCCATGGCATCGTCGATAAAATCGTGGCCGTCGCGAAGCTCAGTCTTGAGGGCGACAAACAGCTCTCCGGACTCTAAGACGCGGGAATCGTTGCTGACGGCGCTGAAGCCGCTAGCATCGCCGGAGCGCTCACCGATGAGCCCATCCCCCAGCGCTTCTCGAACTTGATCGACTGTGAACATGGTGCTTGCGGACATCACGACCTCAGGGATCGATCTGCGCCAGCTGGTTGGTTGGCTGGATGTTGAGATAGGCGAGTATTTGCGGCGCCAAACGTCCAAAGACCGGCGCCGCGACGATGCCGCCGAGCGGGTCGTCCTGGGGCTGATCAATCTTTACGAGCATGATAAAGGAGGGGTTTTCCAACGGCGCGAAGCCGACGAAGGAGGCGATCGTCAAATCGAGGGCGTAGCCGGTTGGAATAGAGACGAGAGTAGTGCCGGTCTTACCACCTACCTGGTAGCCAGGGACCTGAGCGCCGTGGGAAGGAACCCCGTCAACCACGGCGTTCATCATTTGGGTAATTGTCCGAGAGGTCTCCACCGACACTGTCCGCCGAACGACAACCGGTTCGAAGATTCGCCGCCCGTTGGCGCCGTTAATCTCCTCGACTATGTAGGGACGCATCAAGTTGCCGCCGTTGACCAGCGAGGAGAGCGCCGCGACCACCTGAAGCGGCGTGACGGCGATGCCCTGGCCATAGCTGTTGGTGGCGAGGTCCGATTCGTACCAGTCCTGGTCCTGGTTCGTCCGCAGGAGACCGCTGGATTCGCCGGCTAAACCGGAGTGGGTGGACCCGCCGAAGCCAAAGCGCTCCAGCGAGGCGTAGAGGCGGTCAGCTCCAATTTGGTCGCTGAGCCAGATTGCCCCGGTGTTTAGCGACTTCTGGAGCAACTCGACCATGGTGGTCTCGCCGTGGGCGCTGAAATCCCAGTTGGCGAAGGTGAAACCGCCGCGCTCGACGCTGCCGGTATCCACATAGGTTGTATTCGGGTTGACCAGGCCGAGGTCTAGAGCGGTGGCCATGGTCACGGATTTGAGCACTGATCCGGGTTCATATAGATCGGTCACGGCGCGGTTGCGGAAGTTGCTAAAGTCTGGATCCTCGAGCGAGAGCTCGGAGATGCGGAAGCTGGGGCGGCTGGCCATGCCAAGGATGGCGCCCGTCGTCGGGTTCATGACCAATATTGTGCCGCCGCTGGCTTCGTGTTGCTCGATTTGATAATCGAGTTCAATTTCGATCAGGCGTTGGATGTAGCGGTCGATGGTCAACTGCACGTCCGCCCCCGGCCGCCCGGGTTCGATGCGACTCTGGCCGACGGCGATCGGATTGCCGCCACCATCGCGCTCAAAGTAGATAGCGCCAGGCGTGCCGCCGAGGATTTCTTCGAGGTCCACCTCGAGTCCGGCGAGGCCGGTGTGATCACGGCCCAGGAATCCCAGCAAGGCCGAGGCCACGTCGCCTTCCGGATAGGAGCGCTCGGTCGCGCCCGCCAGTGTCAGTCCGGGCAGGAACAAGCTTTCAATACTTCGGCCGGTGTCAAACTCAATGCCTGCAGCCAAAAGCTCCACCGGGCCAGCGCTGTCGTCGAGCAAACGTGCCAGGATCTGCTGTGGGTTTTCGCTCAGCAGGGGCCCGATTTGGCCGGCAATAGCCGCGGCGAGCTCTGGATCGTCGGACCAGGCGCGGCGGTCTATGTACAAATCGAAAACATCGAGCGAGGTCGCTAAGGGGAATCCGTTTCGATCGAGGATAGCGCCGCGTTCCGAGCGCAACGGGCGCTTGTCGAGGTGTTCCTCCTGCGCCTGAAGCCGGTAGCGATCGTGTTCGACGATCTGGATGTGCACCAGGCGGCCAACAATTCCCGCGGTGGAGAGTACAAATACTGCACCGAGGAGAGCGACCCGCCAGGTAAAGCGACTGCCGGTCCGCGCCAATTTTCACTCCCAAAGGGACTGAGAGTCCCCACCACTAGCTCAAGGTCGGGGTAATACCCTAACCAGAGATTGCCACCAAGATTCTGAGTCTGAGCCGGAAGTCCCTGATTCCGGGGCAACCGGCGGCAGAGGGCGTGGCAGCAAGAGACCTGCAGGCGCCGAAACCAAAACCGACAGATAAGTGACATTCTGGGCCGACGTCATGCCTAGCCGGTCGCGGGCCGCCCGCTCGATCCGGTCGAGCGAGGAGAGCACCGCGATATCGGCCTCAAGCTGATGAATTTCTGCTTGCAAGATTGATTGCTGCAATTCCAACCGTCTCATGTTCTGAGCCGAGTGGGCGACGCTGCTGCTTTGCAGAACCTGGATCAGCGCAATAGCCGCCACGAGAGTAAGAGCGACGGCTATTGCGCGGCGGGGCGTCCAGGCCGGCGCGATCGGCGCCGAAACAGGGGGAGAGAGTCGATCTAAAGTAGCCAAGCGCCATTCCCTAGGCGGCGATCCGCTCAGCAACCCGCAGCTTCGCGCTGCGGCTGCGCGGGTTGGCTGCCACTTCTTCAGAGGATGGCTTCAGAACGCCACGCGTGACCGGCTTGAGCATGGCCGTGTGGCCGCAGGTGCAGACCGGTTGGCGCGGCGGGCAAACACAATCGCGTGATTCGCGGGTGATGAATTGTTTGACAATGCGATCCTCAAGCGAGTGATAGCTAATCACTACAAGCCGGGATCCAAAGCCGAGCAGGCCATGAGCCCTAGGCAACGCTTCAACCAAGTTGGCTAATTCCTGGTTCACTGCGATGCGGAGGGCCTGGAAGGTCTTGGTGGCGGGGTGGGATTGACTTCCCGGTCTCCGGCCCACGGCCTGCTCGACGGCTTTGGCTAGTTCGGTGGTCGTCGCCAACGGGCGACGACAGACAATTTCTGCGGCAATGCGGCGGCTTTCGCGGTCTTCGCCGAAACGCCAGATCAGGTCGGCGAGTTCGGCTTCACTGGCCCGGTTTACCCAATAGGAGGCGGTTTCCTCTTGGTCGGCGCTAAAACGCATGTCCAAGGGCGACTCGATGCGGAAGCTGAAGCCCCGCTTGGCACTCGCCAACTGGTGGCTGGAAAGTCCGAGGTCAAAGAGAACGCCGTTCACCGGCTCGAAGCCCCGCTCTCGGCAGATTTCAGCCAGTTCACGGAAGTTGCCGTGCACAAGAATCGCCGCGTCGCCGAAGCGAGCCAGACGGCCCTTGGCGCTTTCGAGAATTCCGGCGTCGGCATCGATGCCGAGAAGGCTGCCGCCCGGTGAGCTGGCCTCGAGAATCGCTTCGGCGTGGCCGGCTCCATCGACGGTGCAGTCTACATAGCGACCACCGGGCCGCACGTTAAGCGCGGCGAGCACCTCTTCGAGCATTACGGACTCGTGGGTCACCGGAGTTTCGTTCTTCAGAGTCATTCCGAGCCCAGCGCCAGACGGAATTCGTTCGATTCTTCAGAGAGCGCGGAGTCAAAGTCACTGGCGTTCCAAATTTCGATGCCCTCGCCGATACCGACCACAGCGACGGGACCTTCAAGATTGGCCCACTGGCGCAAGACCGGCGGGATCAGTACCCGGCCTTGGCGGTCGAGTTCCGATTGGTAAGCGGCGCTAAAGAAAGCACGTCGGTGCACCCTGCCGGTGCGTGTGGTGCCAGGTTCGTTTGTGTAAAGGGAGGCCTGCTGTTCGAAGGCCTCAACCGGATAGGCTCGGATGCAGTGGTCGGGTGTGCCTTGGGTAAGGATGATCCCTTGCATCAGCGGCTCTCTATAGCGGGGCGGCAGCGGCACTCGGCCGCGTTCGTCCATGGCGTAATCGTGCTTGCCAAGAAAAAGCATATTTGAGGGCCCCGCATCCCCCACAGAGTCAGCATTTTCATCCCAACTCTGCCATATCTCCCCATAAGCTCCCACATACTACCATTCGGGATCGATCTGTCAAGGCATCACGACGGATTTTCCGAAAAAAGATTGAAAGGCGGCGATAGAAGCCCCGCCTTGGTTCGAAACCGGGGCGATTGGCGCGGCCTCGACGCGCGGCCCTATACTTTTTCCAGGAGTTTGAATTTCCATGAGAGTCGGAATCCTGACGGTCAGCGATGGGGGGTCGATTGGCGAGCGGCTCGACACCGCCGGGCCGGCGGTTGCCGAGTTGGTGTTGAACCTCGAGGTGGAGATCGTGGAGCGCCAGGTGATCGCCGATGAGCGCCGGCCAATCGCCGACCTGCTGAGGTCTTGGGCTGACGAATCGAAGCTGGACCTGATCTTGACGACGGGCGGCACCGGCCTGGCGCCGCGTGACGTGACCCCAGAAGCGACCTTGGACGTGGCCGAAAAGATGGTTCCTGGAATTGCCGAGGCGATGCGTCAAGTCGGCCGCGAGAGCACACCACTGGCGTCGCTTTCGCGCGCCGCCGTCGTCAGCCGGGGGCGGACCTTGATCGTCAATCTACCCGGCAGCGAGAAGGGCGCCAGGGAAAGTCTAGCGGCGATCCTGGACCTGCTGCCGCACGCCAGCCTGATGCTGGGCGGGAGTAGCGAGCACGAAACGGGCTAGACGAGACCAAGATGCGTATTGATGTCCTGACCCTGTTTCCCGAGGCTTTTAGCGGGCCACTGCAGGCCAGCATTCTGGGGCGCGCTCTGAGCAACGGCATGGCCGAGGTTGAGCTGCACGACATTCGCGCCTACGCGCGCGACAAGCATCAGGTGGTTGACGACTACGCCTACGGCGGCGGACCCGGCATGGTCATGAAGCCCGAGCCACTGGCGGAGGCAATCGAGACAGTCCGCGGCTTGGGAAGTCAGGCGCAGCCGGCGCGAACTCGCGGCCGGGTGGTGCTGCTGACACCACAGGGCCGGGTCTTGAATCAGGAGCTCGTGGATGAACTGGCCGGCGAAGAACGGCTGATCCTGGTCTGCGGCCACTACGAGGGTGTCGACGAGCGGATCCGAGAGCACTTGATAGATGATGAGGTCAGCATTGGCGATTACGTCTTGTCGGGCGGCGAAGTTGGCGCGCTGGTCTTGATCGACACGATTGTGCGGCGTCAGCCGGGGACGCTGGGTTCGGCAGATTCGCTGCTCGAGGAGTCGCATTCGGATGGCCTGTTGGAGTATCCCCAGTACACGCGTCCGGCGGAGTTTCGCGAATGGCGAGTACCCGATATACTGCTTTCCGGTAACCACGCCGAGATTGCCCGGTGGCGCCGCAGGCAGCGAATAGTGCGAACAGCCGAGCGGCGGCCCGATTTAATCGAAAAGGCCAACCTAAACGAAGACGAGTCGCTGCTCGCGGCCGAAACGCGGGGCGGCGGCCCTGAAGCTGACGCGGTAACTAGAGCCGCCGATGGCTCCAGCAACGACGATGAGGATTGGAACGATGGACTTAAGCGCAGTTTCTAATTTTCATGTGAACCAAAATATCGCCGACTTTGGGCCCGGCGACCGGGTTAAGGTCAGCGCCAAAGTGGTCGAAGGCGACCGCGAGCGAATCCAGGTTTTCGAGGGCGACGTGATCCGCGTCCGCAACGGCGGTCCGGCATCGACGTTCACGGTTCGAAAGATCTCCGCCGGCATCGGCGTGGAGCGTACCTTCCCTACCCACTCACCGCGAGTCGACAAGGTTGAAGTTGTGCGCCGGGGCAAGGTGCGGCGCGCGAGACTCTACTACCTGCGCAACCTGCGCGGCCGCGCGGCAAGAATCAAGGAAAAGGAAAGGTCCCGGGGTTAGACGCACAAGTCCAAGAACGAGCGGCCCTGCCGGGCCGCTTTTTTGTGCTTCGACTTTGGAAGAGCAACCAGAGGCCAAGGCCTCTGATTTGAAAATGCTCTCAGCGGCCTTGGCCGCTGAGAAGGCCGTACTCTTATAGCGAGACTCATGGCGTTCGTAGAAGTCGCGGTTAACTCCAAGCTGCCGCATCGCGGGACCTTTAGCTACGCGGTGCCGGAGGGCATGACGCTGGGAGCCGGCGACGGGGTTTTTGTGCCGTTCGGGCGGCGTTGGCTGCAAGGCATCGTCATGGACGTGGTGGAGGTTCCGGCTTTCTCCGACCCTAAGCCGGTCCAGGCGCGGATTGGCGATCGGCCGCAAATCAGCCGGGAGCGGGTCCATCTGGCGCGCTGGATCAGCGACTACTACCTGGCGCCGCTGTTTAGCGCCGTGGCGCTGATGCTGCCGCCGGGCTTCGAGCGCAAGCCGCAAACCTTCTATCGACCGCTGTTTAGCTTGGCAGAAATGGAAATCATGACGATCCCGCCGCGCCAGCGGACGGTTCTGACTCACCTGATCGAGCAGGACGGCGCCGAGGCCACGGAGATAGCCCGCGACTTGAAGGTGACGGGTTTGAGCAACGCTCTTTCCCAACTGGCGGTCCGCGGCCTGGTGGAGCGAACCTACGGGTTGGCGCGGCCGACGGTGCGAGCCAAAACTGTACGTTATGTCTCTTTGAAGGCATCCCGGGCGGACGCCGCGGCTGCGGCTGACGAGCTGGCAGGTCAACGCAAAGGGCGGGCGGCGGCGGCACTGCGCCTGTTGGCGGAGGAAGGCGGCACCTTGCCGGCCTCTGAGCTGCGGCTGCGGGCGAACGCCGCCGGCCCGGTTCTGCGTCAATTGGTTGATATGCGCCTGGTCGAGATTCGCGACGAAGCGGTGGAACGCGACCCGCTGGCGGGCCGGGATTACGGACGGCGGGACGCGCCGCCGTTGACGGCGGAGCAGGCGGCGGCGTTTGAGGCGATATCGGCGCCGCTTGCCTCGGGTCAGGCGCGGACCTTTCTGTTGCACGGCGTCACCGGCAGCGGCAAAACCGAGGTCTATTTGCGGGCTTTGGAGCAGACGATTGCCCAGGGCAAGCGAGGCATCGTCCTGGTTCCGGAGATCGCCTTGACACCACAGACGGTGCGGCGGTTCGCCGAGCGCTTCCCCGGCCAGGTGGCGGTTTTGCACAGCGGTCTGTCTCAGGGAGAATCCTTCGACCAGTGGCACGGGATCCAGGCCGGCCGGTTTGCGGTCGTTATCGGCAGCCGCTCGGCCCTGTTCGCGCCGCAGCCCGATCTGGGCCTGATCGTGATCGACGAAGAACACGAATGGACCTACAAACAGCAGGATCCGGTGCCGCGCTACCACGCGCGCGAAGCGGCAGAGCAGCTCGGCCAGTCGCTCAATCTGGTGACGATCCTCGGGAGCGCCACGCCGGACGTTGAGAGCCATCAGCGGGCTCTGTGGCGGCGTTACGAGCTGCTGGAGCTTAAGGAACGGGTTAGGCCGGTGATTTCGTCCGAGGGCGCCGTACTCGGGGTAAGCAGCTCCACCGCGCTGCCACCGGTCGAAGTTGTGGACATGCGCGAGGAGCTCAAGTCCGGCAACCGGACCATCTTCAGCCGGCCGCTACAACTGGGGCTGCACCAGACTCTGGAGCGCGGCGAGCAAACGATCCTGTTTCTCAACCGGCGCGGCACGGCGGGTTTCTTTCAGTGCCGTGACTGCGGCTTTGTGCCGCAGTGCTCGGCCTGCGCGATCGCCCTGAGTTATCACAAGCACCTCAACAGCGACGGTCAGGCGGTCGAAAGCCTGCTTTGTCACCAGTGCAACCGCCGCCGGCGGCCCTTCAAAGCTTGTCCGATGTGCGGCAGCAGCCGGTTGCGGCCGATGGGGCTCGGGGTCGAACGGGTTGAAGATTCGGTGCAGGAGGCTTTCCCGTTTGCCCGGACGCTCCGTTGGGACCGCGACGTCACCCAGGGCAAGGGGGCGCACGAACAGATTTTGGCCAGCTTTATGAACGGCGAGGCGGACATCCTCATCGGCACCCAGATGGTGGCCAAGGGGCTGGACCTGCCGGCCGTGACTCTGGTGGGTGTGATCAGCGCCGATGTCGGCCTGCACATTCCCGATTTTCGCTCGGCGGAGCGGACCTTTCAGCTGCTGACCCAGGTTGCCGGCCGGGCCGGCCGGACCCTGAGCGAGGACGAGGGCCCACCGCGCGGGCAGGTGGTGATTCAGACCTACACGCCGGACAACTACGCGATCACAGCGGCGGCCCAGCATGATTACGATGCCTTTTTCGCCAAGGAGATTGAGTTGCGGCAGGCAGAGGCCTACCCGCCGTTTACCCGGCTGGCGCGGCTGGTCTTTTCGCACTCCAATCCGGAGTACGGCGAGCGCCAAGCGGCACAGATGGTGCGTCAATTACGCGCCGACGTGGCCAGCAGGGGTCTGCCTGCGGTCGAGGTTTTGGGTCCGGCGCCACCGCACGTGCCAAAATGGCACGGGCGCTTTCGCTGGCAGGTCACCGTGCGGACGCCCGACCCATCCGAACTGCTGGGAGAAGTGACGTTGCCGGAGAACTGGGTGATCGATATCGAACCGGCCTCCATCGCCTAGAAGGTCATTAGTCAGAGGCTCGAGACCGCCCAATCGCTTCCGGCTAAGGAAGGCGCTGCGCTAGAATAATCCTCGCTAGCTTCGTCTGATTTGCTCTGAGGATCACGCAATGGCCTTAATGCCGATCGTTCAGGTGCCGGACCCGGTCCTGCGCCAGAAGACTAAAAAAATTAAAAAGATCGACGCATCAACTCAAAAGTTAATCGACGATATGATCGAAACGATGTACGACGCGCCCGGCGTCGGGTTGGCGGCGAACCAAGTTGGCGTCTCGCTGCGGCTCTGCGTGATCGACGCGCGTGATGAGGGCCCCGGTCTGGTGGTGCTGATCAACCCGGAGATAGTGAAACGCAGCGGTATCCGCGAGTGTGAGGAGGGCTGCCTTTCGCTGCCCGGCTACAGGGCCAGAGTGCAGCGGTCCGAGAAAGTCGTGGTCAAGGCTCAGAACCGTGACGGGCGCCCGGTTCGCTATCACGCTACCGATCTTTTCGCCGAAGCGATCGAACACGAGGTCGACCACCTCAATGGCGCGCTCTATTTCGACCTGCTGGACAGCATCGATGAACTGGTAGCGATCACCCCGGAGGAAGAGGCAGAAGCCGCAGACGCTGACACTGGCCACGCCGATGGCGCTTCCGATGACGGTTCAGCAGAGGAGGAAGTCGCGGCGAAGGGTTCCTAAGGACCCTGATACGGCCAAGATGGTGATCGCCGACGAGCAGACCAACGTGCGTCCAAACCCCGAGAACCTGGACCCAGAGCTGCGGAGCCTCTTGAAAGAAGTAGCAGCGAAAGTACCGGGAGCGTTGCTGATCGGTGGCGGCTTGCGCGACCAGGTAGGCAAAACCAGTCCCGCTGCCGCCTCAAGATTCAAAGATTCGGCTACCAAAGATATTGACCTGCTGGTTCCCAATGCTGCAGCGGCGTCGGCAGCGCTTGCCGAAGCGCTGGCCGGCCACGCCTTTGTGCTTGACCAAGAGCACGGCCAGCACCGCATCACCCTGAGACCCGACGCACTCGCGCGGCACATCGATGTCTCGGCGATTGGCGATAGCGTCGAAGAAAACCTCGGCGGACGCGACTACACGGTCAACGCCATGGCGGCGCCGATTGCGGCCGACGGCAGTCTGGGCGAACTAACCGATCCTTGCGGCGGGCTCGCCGACCTCGAGGCGAGACAGCTGCGTATGGTCAGCGAGCGAGCCTTGATCGAGGACCCTTTGCGGCTGCTGCGCGGTGTGCGCCAAGCTATCGAGCTCGAGGCCCAAATCGAATCGGAAACGTTGGCGACGATTCAACGGCTGGCACCGAGTGTCACGCAGGCAGCGGCAGAACGGCAGCGCGACGAGCTGGTCCGGATCCTGGCGACGCCGCGTTCAGCGGCCGGTGTGCGCTTGCTGGATGAAACCGGACTGCTGAAGGAAATTCTGCCCGAGTTGATGCCGGCGCGCGGAGTGGATCAGCCGGGACCGCATCACTTTTGGGATGTGTTCGACCACTCGGTGGAGGCGCTGGCGAATTTGGACTTGCTGCTGGCCGATCCAGGGGCGGTTGAGCCAGTTTCTCAAGCGATGCGGGAAATCTTCGACGATGCCCTAAGCCGGTTCGATTTAGATGAGTACCTGGCGGAGAAAGTACAGGGCGAAAGCCGGCTCGTGCTGCTCAAGTTGGCCGGTCTGCTGCACGACGTGGCCAAGCCGGAGACCAAGGCGGTTGACGAGAAGGGTCACGCTCACTTCTACGGTCACTCTGAGCTTGGAGCCACTAAGGCCGGGGTTATCTGCCATCGCCTACGCCTTGGCAAGGCGGAAACCGAATTTGTCGCCTTGCTAATAAAGAAACATCTGCGGCCAACCCAGCTTTCGAGCGGCGGGCCGCCCTCAAACCGCGCCCTGTTCCGCTTCTTCCGCGACCTTGGCGACGCCAGCACCGCTTGCTTGATCCTGCTGCTGGCGGACGGCGCCGCATCGGCCAGACCGCGTCTCAAGCGTGAGGGATGGATCCGCAGCGTCAGTTTTGTGAGGTATCTGTTGGAACGGCACGAAGGCCAGCTTGAAACCGTGGAGAAGGAGCCGCGCCTGGTTACGGGGGCCGACTTGATGAACGAGCTATCGATAGAAGAGGGGCCACTGGTCGGCATCCTCATGCGGTCGCTGGATGAGGCTATAGGCGCCGGAGAGATTGGCAGCCGCGAAGCGGCGCTGGAATATGCTCGCCGGGAGTTCAAAGGACTAAAGCAACAAGAAGCGAAAGGGGATGCGGGGCAATGAGCGATGCAACCCTGATTTCCGCCGTCTTTATGGGCGTGATCGCCGGCTTTTACATTATGTTCATGCGGCCGATTCAAAAAGAACAGAAAATGCACAAGCAGCAGATCCGCGACCTGCGCATCGGCGACCAGGTGCTGACGACCTCTAACTTTATTGCCACGGTGCGAGAAATCCAGATTCAGGAGTCTGGTGAGACCCACATTTCCCTGGAACTGGCGGACGGCGTAGTCTTCACAGCTATGGCAAGCGCAATTTCCAAGCTGCTAAAAGAAGGCGACGGCTCCACCCAAAACCAGGGGGACGCACCGCAATGAGGCAGGGCTCCACCCAGCTTCTGCTGGCGTTTGTTCTGGTTCTGACAACGTTTTCGATTTTCGTGACCTGGCCATCCAACCCAAACCGCTATCTGCCGGACTTTATTCCTTGGCCGGAGGAGGAATGCGTCGGACCGGTATGCATAGGCAAAGGGATCGACATTTTCGGCGTTGAGCGCCGTGAGATGCGATTGGGTCTTGACCTGCTGGGCGGCACCCGCCTGGTGCTAGAGGCCGACATTTCCGGGCAACCGGACATCGATCTGGACCAGGCGCTGGACATCGCCGTCGAGGTTGTCGAGCGGCGGGTGAACGCCTTCGGCGTTGCCGAATCGATCACGGAGCGGGTCGGCAGCAATCGGATCTCGGTCCAGCTACCAGGAATCTCCAGCGAGAAAGCGGTGGACAAGATCGGCCGTACGGCACAGCTCCAGTTCATGGAACTGGCTCAGGATGAAAACGGCGATTATCTGATCCGCAATGAAGACGGCAGTGTTAGGTCTGTTCCACCGGAAGAAGTGCTGGTTTCAATTCTTTTGATCGAGCAGGCGGTGTTTGTTCCGGTAACAGCAGTCGACGAAAACGGCGTCGAACGGGAGATCAATGGCGGCTTCCTGGACCGAGGCGAAATCTTCCTCAGCCGTGACCTGCTTGGCTCGCCCATTCTCAATTTCGGCATGAATAGCCAAGGGTCCCAACTGCTGAGCCAGGCAACTCTGCGGCTCTCCAGTCCGCCGCAGCCGATGGCCTTCTTTCTGGACGGCGTGCCCATTTTGGGAGAAGACAGCTTCATACTGGCGCCATTTGTGAACAGTGCAATCGGTGATCGCGGCACGATTACCGGTCTTAGCGCCAACGATGCGGAAACCCTCGCCACTCTGCTAACGACCGGCGCCTTCCCGGTGCCGCTGAAGGTCGTGCAGCAGGAAGACGTTGATGCAACGCTGGGCGACAAGGCCGTCGTCAATTCGGTCCAGGCCGGGCTGATCGCTGTTCTAATAATCATGGTTTTTATGATTCTTTACTACCGGCTTCCGGGTCTCCTCGCAGCGCTGGCGCTCGGCGTTTACGTCTCGCTGGCGATGATGGTTTACAAGATGCTACCGATCACGATCACCTCGGCCGGCATGGCGGCGTTCGTGCTTTCAGTCGGTATGGCCGTAGACGCCAACATTTTGATTTTCGAGCGCATGAAAGAAGAGTTGAGGCTGGGGCGCAGCCTGAGCGGGGCAGTGGATGCCGGCTTCAGAAGGGCCTGGACATCGATCCGCGATAGCAACGTGGCGACGTTGATCACCTGCGCGATTCTGTTCTGGTTTGGCGACCAGTTCGCGGCCAGCCTGGTCAAGGGCTTCGCCCTGACGCTGGCGCTCGGTGTCTTGGTGAGCATGTTCTCGGCGATAACCGTCACCCAGACTTTCCTCAAGGCTTTGATTGGCACCTCGGTAATGCAGCACCTCTGGCTGTTTGGCTCCGACGTTGTCGAGGCTCGGGCCGAGGCTACGGGCGGCTTTGCCGTGGAAGGCGACCCGCCACCGGAGGCCGCGACGTGATCGATTTCGTTGGCCGGCGCAACTGGTTTTACCTGTTCTCCTTCCTGGTGATCCTGCCGGGAATCATCTCCTTGGTGTCGCCGGACGGACTGCGCGGCGGGATCGAATTCAGCAGCGGCACGACCTTTAGCGCCCGATTCTCAGAAGAAGTCAGCAGCAGCGAGATGCGAGCCGCCTTGGGCGAACTCGGTCACCCCGATTCGCGGGTTCAGCGGACGACAGACGGCCGCATCCTGGTGAGAACGGACTTGCTTCAGGGCGCGGCGCAACAGCCGGCGATCGGCCCGGCGCCACCCTCGGAGCGGGAAACGATTGAAAGGGCGTTCGAGGAGCGGTTTGGGCCGTTGGTGGACAACGACGGCAACGAGGTCAACCGTTTCCTTGAATTCTCCTCGGTCTCGCCCTCGGTTTCGGCCGATATCGGCCGTGACGCGGCGATCGCGGTGGCCGTGGCTTCGATTGCGATCCTGGCCTACGTAACGATCTCGTTTATGTCGGTGCCAAACCCGATCCGCTATGGGGCCAGCGCCATCGCCGCGCTGGGCCACGACGTACTGGTGGTGATGGGTGCGACTTCCATCATTGGCCGGTTTATCGATTTTGAGGTGGACACTCTGTTCATAACGGCGATGCTGACGATCGTTGGCTTCAGCGTGCACGACACAATCGTGGTTTTTGACCGGGTGCGTGAGAACGTGCAACGGGCGGCGGCGGCCAACGTCGTCGCAACCCTGGCGGACGCGGTAAACGCCAGTCTCAACCAGACCCTGAGCCGCTCGCTAAACACCTCGATAACTTTGCTGCTTGTCATGGTCTCGTTAATCCTGCTGGGCGGCGACACGATCCGTGACTTCCTGATCGTGATGCTGATCGGCCTGATCAGCGGTACCTACAGTTCAATCTTTATCGCCAGTCAGATGCTGGTTTCCTGGGACGAGGGCGATATTCCGTTGCTAGAAGGCGGTTTCGAAGAGGCCGAGCCGGCCTGACATTGAAGGAGACGCTTAGGCTCTGGGTCAGCGCTGGCGATTGCCGCGAACTCGCTCATCGCCGCGTCGGACCGTGATGTGCAGGCCGTCGAGGTGCTCCAGCAGCGCCTGGGCGTAGCGGCGCGAAGTGCCAAAGCGGTCACGGACGCCGGCGAGGCTCACCGAGCCGGTCTCATCGATGAGCTGCAGAACTCCGGTAACCATCTCTTCATAGGCCGCGCTGCTGAGGACAACGCTATCGCCAACGTCAACAATCGCACCGCTGCCGGCCAGGAAAGCGCGCACCTCATCGTTGGGGTGAACGTCGGTCGGTGGGCTAAAGGGTGCGCTGCTCAAGGCCGTCAGGTAGGCATCGGCGGCGGCGCGCTGGGCCGGGTTGAGATTCGCCGACCAGCCCGGCGTGGAAACCGCGGGCCCTGCCTCGGCCAGGACCTTTGCAGAAACGAATGCTGCGACGATGGCGCCAAACAGGCGCTGGTCGAGCTTCAACCGGTTGCGCAACTCCTCCCTTGGCATGCCCTGGCGGGTAGGGTTCTCCTTCTGATAAGCGGCCACCGCCTCGAGAGCACGTCCCTGCAAGGCGTCAAAAGTTTCACGTCGATAGGCGAGGCGTGAGTCGCCGACCGGCAGCAGGATCAGACGGCCGGTCTCAATAAGATCCTGTAGACCAACCCCTGCGGCGTCGGGCGAAAGTTCGGTATGGCGCGCCGCCGCCGCCGGGTCGATCGGCTCGGCCGCGGCTATTGCAGCGAGCATCGTCTCGGCCGGTGAGGCGACGAGGCGGGATTCGAGATCGGCGATGACACCCGGCCGGCGGCGCGGGTGACGGCGCGGTTGGGTTTCGACGACAACCCCACCTCCCAAAGTGTCGTTGGCATCGCGGATGACAAAGCGGTCACCGTTGACCAGGGCGGCCGGCTTGAGCAAGCGCAGTTGGGCCCAAACCTCGCTGCCGGGGTGCGCCTCGTCGCTCTCGAGTAAGCGAAGGCGGGCCGGCACCTCGGCCGAATAGCAGTGAAAGGTAACCGTGAGGTTGTGACGCAGCGAGCGTGGCAAGGAGCTCAGGGTGCTGAGGCGCACGTCAACGGCGACGGACGGCCGCAGCCAGCCAGCCGTAGTCACGACCTGGCCGCGCGAAAGTTGCTCCGGCGCAAGACCGCCCAGGTTGACGGCTGTGCGGGTGCCAGGCAGGGCCTGTTCAACGCCGCTGCCGTGAGTTTGCAGGCCACGGACGCGGCTGGCGAGGGTTGTGACATGGCCGGACGCTATCGCTGGAAGCACGGCAACGTCCTGACCGAGGTCGAAGCTGCCGTCAATCAGTGTGCCGGTGACGACCGTGCCAAAGCCGGCCACGGTGAAGACACGGTCGATTGGCAAACGCGGGCGTCCCAGATCGCGCTTTGCCGGTAGATCGCCGAGCGCGGTTTCGATAGCGCTACGAAGCTCGGTTAGGCCTTGCCCGGTTATCGCCGAACAAGCAACCAGGGGCGAGCCTTCGAGGGTGGTACCCTCAACCGCCTCCTTGACTTCTTCCGAAACCAGCTCGAGAAAATCGGGCTCAACCAGGTCACTCTTGGCGACCACGAGAATGCCGCGCTCTATGCCGAGCAGGTCGAGAATCGCTAGATGCTCGCGAGTCTGCGGCATGACGCCCTCGTCGGCAGCCACAACCAGCAGAGCCAGATCAATGCCACCAACACCGGCCAGCATGTTTTTGATGAAGCGCTCGTGACCGGGGACATCAACGATTCCAGCTACGTCGCCACCGGGCAGACTCAGCCAGCCAAAACCGAGGTCAATGGTCATGCCACGGTCTTTTTCCTCTTGCAGACGGTCAGGGTCGACACCGGTCAGAGCACGCACCAGAGCGGACTTGCCGTGGTCGATGTGGCCGGCGGTTCCGATTACGAACATTTCTAACCTGGTATCACGATAACTTGGGTTGAAGAACGAGATTTTGCCTTGAAAGCAAGGATAGCTTGGGATGCGACACCTCGCCCAGCGTTGCGGCGGGGCGCCGCCGAGGTTTGCACTACGGCTATTATTGGGATGTGGCCGGCAGCATTATTCAAGAGCGGGTTCGGGAGCTTGACCTGCGGTTCGCGACCCAAGCCGGGGTGTTCGCACATCGAGGGCTGGACCTGGGTACGCGTCTGCTAATCGAGGCGCTGCAGGTGTCGCCAAGGGCGAAGGTCTTGGACCTGGGCTGCGGCTACGGCGCAATCGGTATCGCCGCGGCCAAACTAGCGACCAACGGCGAGGTGGTCCTGGTCGATTCCGACATCAGGGCGACGAGGCTGGCGGAGCGCAACCTCGGTCTCAACTCCGTGAAAAACGCCAGCGTGGTTCTGAGCAACGGCGTCCGCGATCTGCCGCCCAAAGCACGCTTTGACATCGTGGCCAGCAACCCGCCGACCCACAGCGGCCGCGAGGTTCTGGACGAGTTGGTGGCCGAAGCGCATCGGGTTTTGAAAGTTCGGGGACGCCTCTACCTGGTGGTCAACCGGCTTTTGAGCCTGCGCCGCGAGGTAGACAAAGTCTTTGGCGGCTCAGAAATAGTGGCCCGTTCCAAGGGCTTCGTGGTGATTCGAGCCGTGAAGGCGCCGAAGATGACAGAGGACGAAGAAACCTACGGCGAAAACGTTGACCACGAGGGCCTTTGAATGGCGCTGACAATCGACGAAGTTGACGACATCGAAGCGGTCTGGGCGGATTTTTGGCCGTTGAGCGACGAGCTGCAGGAATATCACGCCCAATTGACCGGGGGCGTCCGGCGCCCGAATTCAGAGGCCGGCAGCCGCAGGCGGGTTCTCCAACGACCCGAATCCGATCAGCGGCTCCTGATGCTGGTCCGCGACCGCGGCACGGCGGTCGGCACGGGGATGGGACGGTTGATTGAGGGTGGCTGGTCGCGACAGGAAGAGGTTGGTCAACTGAGCATTTTCTACCTGCGGCCGGATTCACGCGGTTCAACGATGGTGCTGGAGATGCAGCGCAGAATCGAGGATTGCCTGCGCGAAAACGGGCAGCGATACGCAGAGCGCGGCGTGCACGCTCCAAACACGAGGGCCTTGAGACTATGGAACCACCTTGGATTCGAACCCTACCGGGAAACTTCGCGCCGCAATAGCTCAATATCCCGGCATGGGCCACGGTTTGACAGCGCCGAGTTAGCCAACGGCGGTTTTTCGATCACCAAGATTACCGACCTGGCCGTGGACTGGCCCAGGATCTGGCCTTTGCTGCAGCGTCTTGACCAGGAACTCCAGGAGATCGAGCCTTGCGCGGCAAAGCTCGGCTGTTGCTGGCCGAACATGACGGTGAGCCCTGCGGCTTCGCTATGGGTCGATTGATGAAGAACCCGGGAATGTTCGTTGAGACCATCGGCGAAATCGACAACTTTTTCATCGAAAAGGCGCAGCGCGGCACGGCCCTGTTCTGGATTCTCCTGGACCAACTGGAAGGTTGGTTGGCGAGAAAGGGCGCCGAGAGCTTCGAAGCCCGGGTGCTGGTGAAGAACCAGCGCGTCAACCGGCTTTGGAAGGAAATCGGCTACGAGGCCTACATGTTCGATCTGCGCAAGGACCTCCTAGAGTGATGGGCGCCCGACCGCATTCACCGCGCGACACGATAGCACGGTGTTATGTCGAGTAATGTTGTGCTCTACT
Source organism: Dehalococcoidia bacterium (assembly GCA_965219205.1). Taxonomy (GTDB): domain Bacteria; phylum Chloroflexota; class Dehalococcoidia; order DSTF01; family WHTK01; genus WHTK01. The sequence continues at coordinate 93,316 of CBDCMQ010000004.1, read as the reverse complement.
ACGATCCGCTGTTTTTGGGTCATGACACGCTTAACCACCCGGAGCATGCCGGCCGGCTGACCGCTTGCCTGGATCTCCTGGAGGAATCAGGCGTGGGAGGTCGCCTGGCGTGGCCCGCCGCACGTGACGCGACCAGCCTGGAGCTGGCACGGGTACACACGGAGAGACACATCGAAATGATGCGCCGAACCGCCGGACAGGGACCACAAAGGCTGGATCCGGACACGGTAGTCAGCGCCAAAAGCTTCGACGCGGCGCTGCGGGCGGCGGGGGCTTGCCTGGCGGCGACCGAGGCCGTCGTCCGGGGTGAGCACGACGCCGCCTTCTGCTTGATACGACCTCCCGGCCACCACGCGCCGCCTTCCAAGGCGATGGGCTTCTGCATTTTCAACTCGGTGGCAGTCGCGGCGGCCCACGCTCGGGCAACATTGGGTTTAGAGCGAGTGGTGATTGTCGACTTCGACCTGCACCACGGCAACGGCACTCAAGACGCGTTCTTCGGCGACGGTAGCGTTCTCTATGTTTCGACCCATCAGTACCCGTTTTACCCGGGCAGCGGTGACTGGACCGAGGCCGGGGTTGGCGAGGGCGCAGGCGCGACGCTAAACCTGCCTTTGCGGCCGGGCTGTGGCGATGCCGAGTACGCTCATCTCTTCGACGAGGTAATCGCGCCGAAGCTGGGCGCCTTTGGTCCCGAGCTCTTGCTGGTCTCGGCCGGTTACGACGCCCACTTCGCCGACAGCATCAGCGGCGCCGCCCAGCGGCTGAGCTGCGCCGGCTATTACGCCCTGGTTAGCCGCCTGCGTGACCTGGCCGGCGAGCTTTGCCAAGGTCGCATTGTGTTAGCGCTGGAAGGCGGCTACGACCTCACCGCGCTGGCGTGGAGCGTGCGCAACAGCATCGAAGCGCTGTTGGGCGAGCCGGCGACACCGGACCCGGTCGGCCTGCCGCCGGCGATGTCACGGACGCCGGACCTCGGTGAGATGGTGGCGCAGGTTAAGGAGCTGCACAGGTTGGGGTAGAGGCGGCGGGCTTCACGCGAGGGCTTCGGCAATCAATTTCAGCGCCGACACGGCCGGGTCATCGCTCTGGTCGATGCCTACCAGCCGCCCCGACGGGTCGATTACAGCTAGCCCGAGCTTCTTGTCGACCCCGGAAAGGCCGAGGGCCTGGACGGCACCGCCGTCCCAGTCGACCAGGATCACTACATGGTCTTCGGGGTTTTGGCCGCGCTCAAGCGCGGAGACGGCTTTTTCGTACTCGGCATCGAGGGTGGCTTCGGCGACTTTTCGGAACAGCCCAGGCAGCTTCTGCAGGTCAATGAGGTGGGCAACCAGCAATTTTGAGACGTCGGGATATTGTTGGCGCACCGCAATCTCTAGCGGCTCGGCTCCGGCCTCGGTTTCCTGGGTGTAGCAGATAAGCAGCATTACTTGGCCGGGAGAATCGAAGTCGATCTCGCGGCCCCTGCCGACGGCGCTGAGTTGAATATTGCTCTGCGTCTTTTGCCCTTCTCTTTAGTTTGGGTTTTCAGGTAGCGAGGTCACTGCGCGGGGTTGCTGACCGGTTCTCCTTCAGGGAAGAGGGACAAGAGGTAGATGACGACGGGCTGACCGCCATCATTTCTGGCCATGTGGATCATACCCTTGGGCTCGCGGATGGAATCGCCCACCTCCAGTTTCAGAGTATCACCGGTTTGAAAAGTTTCGACCATCGCGTTGCCGCTATCGGCTGCGCGGGACACATCTACTTCGCCATCGATGACCGTATAGGTGAGGATGCCTTCGCTAATGAACGCGAGCTGGGTGCCTGGGTGGCTGTGGGGAGCTACTTCGTCGCCGGCGGGGATAATTACCCGGACCAGTCTGAGGATTTGCCCCGGAGCAGTGCTAGAAGTGCCGCTCTTGAGCTCCTGACCGGCAACCTCGGTAAATCCGGCAAAGGGCGACCGCCCAGCGCCATCACCGCCGCAAGCGACCACGGCGCTGAAAACCATCAAAACCACGACACTAATTGCCATTCTTCTCAATGCACCCTCCTAGCTAGCCTGTAGCGGGCATCTGGTTTTTGCTGAAATCAGCCGGGTTGAACGGCGGGGGCCATGACCCTCGCGCCAGTATTACGCATGCTGAATCGCCGTACGAGCCGGGCGCTATCGGGATAACGGTGTCACTCCATGCTTGGCCTACATATAAGTACGAGACAAGCATTCGGCGAGCTTCAAGCTAGAAATAGAATGGCGCTGAAAGAAACGTTTGATCGACCCGGTTGAAGCAGGATCACAACGGCAGCCGCCTCGTGATCAACACACACCTTGGCGGAGGGGGAAGAAATGGTTTCTAACGCAGACAAGAGTTTCAGCGTGGACTGGGAAGATCCCAAGGACGCCGAGGACACCTGGATGTACGACGCGATGCATTTCCCGCGGCCCGCCGTCCCGCTGGCGCTCGACCTCCTGCGCGAGCTACACATCAGGTCGCTGAACGCGCGAACGGTTTTTGTCAACAACTACATGTTCATGACGATGCCGATGCGGCCGCCGCCGACGGAAGAAATTCTCAAGCGGGGCGTGCTCGATGTCTGGCAGAAGGATTTTCAACGCGAGGTTCAGAAGCAGTACGACAAAATGCGGACCACTGACTTCGACGCCATGGGGCTGGCCGAATTGGGCGACGCCGCGGCAGGGATCATTGACGATTCGGCTGAGGCGTTTACCTACACCATGAAGCCGATAACCGGCTTTATGGGGCCGACGTTTGGTCTGGTTGGCTTTCTGCAAGGCGAATTTGGACCAGAAGGCGCCCAGATGGGGGCGTCTCTGCTACAGGGGTTTGAGAACGGTACTGCGGCCGCTGGAGCCGGGCTCAGCGACCTGGCCGAAGAGGCGGCAAGACGTCCGGCGGTAGCAGCGGCGCTGCGCGATGGCAAATACGAGGGTCTCGACTCGGTGGCGGGTGGGCCGGAGTTCTTGGCCGAATTCAACCGCTACCTGGATGAGTTTGGCTGGCGGTCCAACAGCTGGGGTGAGTTTCATGTGCCGACCTGGGCGGAAAACCCGAGTCTGCCGCTGATGCTGATCGGCCGATACGTCAGCGACCCGAATCTGACACCTTCGGCCGCTATCCAGCGCTCGGTCGAGCAACGCGAGGCAGCGGTCAAAGACGTGGAAGCGAAACTTACCTCCGAGAAGCTGGGACAGTTCCGGGAGATGCTGATCGCGGCGGCGTCTCACGTGCCGATGAGCGAAGGCCGAGCACAGTGGCAGCTGCTGCTGATCGGCTCAACCCGGATTCCCTTCCTGGCCTTGGGGCGCAAGCTGGTTGAGGCAGGCGCGATCGACCAGCCGGAAGATGTCTTCTACCTGACGACCGCTGAGGTCAAGGAAGCAGCGCACAATCCCGGCGCCGGCTGGAAGAAGATCGTTGCCGAGCAGCGCGGCAAATTCAAGGCCGCCGGAGAGCTTTCACCGCCGCCATTCCTCGGCTCACCACCGGACCTCTCCAAGCTGCCGCCAGAGAGGGCAGCCAGTATCGAGCTGCTGATGCATCCGTTCTTCGGCGCCGGAGCGCCGCAGGTCGAAGGCAAGCAGATCAAGGGTCAGGCGGCGAGCAAGGGCGTAGTCCAGGCCCGGGCCCGAGTGATTCGTGACCTCGGCGAGGCCGAAAGGCTGCAAAACGGCGAGGTCCTGGTCTGCCAAACGACGGCGCCGCCGTGGACACCGCTGTTCTCGGTCGCGGCGGCCGTTGTCACCGACTCCGGCGGTGTGCTGTCGCACTCGGCTATCTGTGCCCGCGAATACGCCATCCCCTGCGTGGTTGCCACCCAGGTCGGGACGCGTATGATTCCCGACGGCGCCATGATTACTGTCGACGGAACAGCCGGAACGGTGACGATCGAGGGCTAGAACCGCAAGTTCGCTGCTGAAGAGAGCCCAGTAGCCTAGCCGGGTCCATGACGCCATGATGGGTGTTTCGGGCCCGGTTGATTCTTGGTTTGACGAAAGCGGTTCTGCGAGGAAGCGCTACGGCGTGACCGAGAACGTGCCCACCATTTCGGCGTGAACCGTGCAAAAGAACAGGTAGGTGCCGGCCGCCGGAGCAACAAAGGTATAACGGTCGGTGCAGGGTCCCTCGCAGGTATCGCCGTGAGCTAGACCGGGAAGATTGAAGGAAACGTCGTGCGGAATACCGAGGTCATTATTGGTGAAATTGACGGTAACGGTGGCTCCGCTGCGGGCGGTCAAGGCCACGACGTTGTAGCTTATATCGGTGGCGGAGACGTTGAAGGTCACGGGTCCGGGCGGAGGTTGCGCGGTCGGCGCGACCGTTGAAACCGGCGCGATCGCGCCTGAGGAAGCTGGTGAATCCGGGATGGAAGTGGGCTGCGGAATCGGCGTAAAAGTAGCAGCCAGTTGCACCGGAGTAGGCGATGCCGGCGCTGGCTGCTGACTGACCGTCGGCGATGGGGCCGCGGTGGAAGTAACTGTAAGCAAGGCAGCGATAGTCGGGCTGGATTCAGTGGTTTCGGAACCAGTCGCGGCTGGCGCCAATTTAGAATCGCTAGTGCAGGCTGTCGGAAGCAAGGCTGCTAATAGCACCCCGGCCAACAAAAGACCGGCAAGACCGCGCCGGTTGATCAAGGGAACACCCCGAGAGTGATCGAGGAGAGGGGCGATTATCCCCTCTCCTCAATACAAACGCTTCAAGATTGAGCGTTAGATTCGGCGGCGTGCCATCCTGAGCGAAAGCATACCAGCGCCGAAAACCAGGCTCGCAATGGCAAGCACAATCCCGGCCGCCCCAAGACCGCTGCTGCCTTGACCGGCGAGGCCGGCATCACCAGTACTCGGCGGGGTTACGCTCACTGGAGCCGAGGGCAGGCTCAACTGGCCGCGCAAAACGCCACCGGGGTTGTCTTGCGAGTGAACATTGATATAAAAGTTGCCAGCCTTCAGGTCGGTAACCTGCTCATCGGTGAGGATCGCCGAGCCGCCAACGTTGGAGAACGGTACCGCGGAAAGAACGATGACCACAGGGCCATTTGAGCCCGCTGGAGCGAGGTGAATGTGTGCCGCCGTGATCGCTCCTACGGAGATGCCACGAACGAAAACCACCCAAGTGAGCTCGTTTGTATCCGCGTCGAAAGTCAGGCGGGCGAGCCGCTGGCGGGTCCTTCGACCGGAGGAACCTCATTGCCGCCGTTAAGATCGATCTCGAACGTTACCGGCGCGGCCTCGGTTGGTGTCACCGACGACGGCGCGAAGCCGGTGAACGCACCAACTACCAGGATCAAAGACATTCCCGCTAACAAGCTTAGAAGCTTCAACTCATTCCCCCTTCTGGACTAAGAATCTTGCCGTTTCTGAGAGCACAGTCATTTATTCGCTGTTCATGCGAAAAAGGATCACACTGGGGGCACTGTCTGAACGATTGGCTCCCGACTGCGGCGACGAAGGAACCAGCGGCCAAATCAGATCCTTTGGGGCCAAGCAGCCGGGCAGTCGCGAAACAAACGAGTCGCCAATCACGATCTCGGCCAAGTCAGCGGATTGACAGGGTCAACGGCCGAACTTAACATCCTGGCAAATCGCAGGCGCACTGCTCGCTGGCCTTCGGTTCGCGAGAGAAACATGGCTGAGTCGAGCACAGCTGGCGCCCCGCAGGAGATAAACATTGCTCGAACTTAGCCGCAGCCGATACAGCATTTTTATCTCTCTCGGCCTGGCGGCGGTCGCGGCAATACTGGTTGGCATCATTCTCGTCTTCGCCGCCAAAGCAGAAAAGTCGACCTCACTACGGCGAGCCTGGTCCCAGACAACGTTGGTATCTATTTCGCCATCAACACAGACCTCGCTAGTAGCGAGTGGGTTCGGGCGTTTAACCTGATCGAGCGCCTGGGCCAGGCGGACCCGGAGGGCGAGTTGCAGCGCTCCGTTGAAGAGGATGGCGAGGTCAACTGGGAAGACGAGATAGCACCATTTCTGGGCGGAAACGCCGCCTTCTTCCTACGCTCGGTTGACGTGACAAACTCGGATGTGTCCGGTGCATTTCTTGTGCTGACCACCGATCCTCAGACAGCGCTTGACGTGATCATGGAGGAAAGCGGGCTAACGACCACAACCAAAGAACACCTGGGCGTCACGTACCACGTCGACGATAGTGCGGCGTTCTACGCTGCGATTCTCGGCGACCACGTCGTGGTGGGGCTGGGTGAAGAGTCAATAATCGACGTTATTGAAGTCTTTAAAGGCGAACGGAAGTCGCTGGCCGAAGCGCCGGAATTCCGCGAGTTGCAGGATGAGCTGACGCGAAGCTTCCTTGGATTCATGTACATCAATAGCGAGATTTTTCTAGAAAACCTCAATGACGATGCCCTCCAGGCGGCGTTGGCAGAAGCGGGCGCCGACTTTGCCTTGCAGCCGGTTGCAGCCGTAATCAATGCCAACGAAGACGCCTTTACGTTCGAGATGGCTTCGGTTTCTGAGCCCGACGCGATTGCACCCGGACTCGAACCACGAACCTCGAGATACGCATCTATGGTCCCCGCGGCCACTTCTATCTTCTTCTCATCCTTCGGTTTGGCCGCGGCGGTTCGCGATGCCCTGGAGTCGGCGGAAGATGACATCAATGAGGCGCTGCGTGAAAGCGGATCGGGATTTGACTCTCTTGATGAGGCACTGGCAGAGGCCGGCGCCGAATTCGGTATCACATCTCTGGAAGACATCCTCAACCTTTTCGAAGGAGAGGTTGCGGTGGCCATCTGGTTCGTCGATGGCGACTCGGAAAACGTCGAGGGCATTGTCCTGAGCGAGGTTGGCGATCCGGATCGGGCCCGCGAGGTGATTGAATCGCTGATTTCAGCCAACCAGACGCCTGAACCTCTTATGGTTGGCGATATCGAGGTGCTGGTAATCACCACCGACGACGGAGACAGGATCGGATTTGCTTTCGATGGCTCAGACCTCCTGATCGGCACGCTTGACGCCGTGACTCGAACCCTGGAAGGGAACGGACCGGTGCTGGCAGATTCTCAACTCTATAAGGATGCAGTGTCACAGCACCCGACAAGTTTGGCATCGTTCGCCTACTTCGACCTTCAGGCGCTGATCCTTCTGGCCGAGAACGGGTTGCCCTCTGAACTTAGCGAGGTCCAAAAGGCTCTAAATAGCGTAATCCTGAACACGGTAGACATGGGCGGGGTCACAATCTTCTCCGGCAGCCTCTCGATCGAGTGAAGAGCAGCGGAATGGCTGAGAGATTGCGAGCAGCAGCCTGTCTGGCAGCCGGCCTTACGGCCCTCTCTTCCTTCTTCTTTTTCCCTTGGGTCAAAGGCCCGGCTATGCTTAGGGCCGAAACCTACTCCGGCTTCGAACTCGTACGGCTGACAACGATTCTTAGCGAACTCAATCTCCCCACGGGCCCAGAGCTGGTTCTGACTCTAGTCAGAGTGCTGCTGCTGGCGGTCCCGGTCGCCGCGGTGTGGATGGTGTTGCTCGGTGTAGCTCACCGCTGGCACTGGGGGTTTCGGTTGGCCCGCGCCTACCTGGTTTTCGCAGCCGTGCTCCTAGCCGTACTTGGCCTGGCGGGTTCAGGTGAGGCGGTGCCGGAATTCGGTATCGTGCTGCTGCTCGTCGCGGCTCTTCTCAGCCTCGCCTCACTGACCAAATCCAGGCCATCTCCTAGCCTGCCCAACTCTGAGGACACACGGAATTCGGGCTCAGGCGGGCTGCCACTGGGGCAGGAAGCGCAGGAACGCTTCGTCCCCTAGCAGGACCGCCTCGTCGCGCAGACGTAGGTGACCGCCGGCAATCTCCACCAGGCCCAGCGACAGCGTCTCTTCCAGGTTGGGTGCGAAAGCGTCTTCCAGAGCTTGGCCGTACCGCTGTTTGAAAGCGGCCAAGTTTAGTCCCTGGCGCAATCGCAGCGCTAGGACGACTGTTTCCGACATCTCACGATCCCGATCCTCGGGCTCGCGGAAGGTTACCTGGCGCATGCTGTCAAGAAGCGGGGCGCCGGCCGCGGTAGCGTCAGCTTGGTGAGTCTCGTTGACCGTCGTGATGTAGCGGGAGGGGCTTGCGGCGCCGGCGAAGCGCCAGTCGAAGAGATGGGAATGGGCGCCGGCGCCGAGGCCCAGCCATTCGGCGTTGTGCCAGTAGACCAGGTTGTGGCGGCACTCCTGGCCCGGCTTCGCCCAATTGGAGACCTCATAGTGGTGAAAGCCTGCCCCTCGCAGGCGCTCGCGTGACCACTCGAACATATCGGCCTGAAGATCCGAGTCGGGGCCAGAACTGCGGCCGCGGGCAACGTCGCGGGTCAGAGGCGTTCCCTCCTCCAGCGTCAGTGCGTAGAGCGACAAATGGTCGGGGCCAAGGGCTAGGGCGGTTTCCAGGTTGAGTTGCCAGCCTGCCAGGCTTTGACCGGCCAGGCCGTAGATCAGGTCCAGGTTGACGCGCTCGAAGCCAGCGGAGCGGGCCCAGTGGTAGGCGTTCTCGACCTCCGCGGCATCGTGAATTCGGTCGAGCGAACGCACTTCGTCTTCGTGAAAGCTCTGGACTCCGAAGCTGATCCGGTTGAAGCCCAAAGAGCGCAGACCGGCGATGTGCTCAGCGCTCACGGTGCCCGGGTTGGCCTCAAGACTCACCTCGGCTTCCGGATCGATTTGGAAGGAGGCGTCCAGGGCTTCGAAAATCGTGCCCATCTCAGCCAGCGGCATGAGGCTGGGCGTGCCGCCGCCGAAAAAGATGGTTTCGACCTCGCGGCCGGCGAGATGCTGCGACCAGAGAGCCGCTTCACCCGCTACCGCATCTGCGTAGGGAGCGAACAGCGAATCCTGGCCGGCGTAGGAATTGAAATCGCAGTACGTGCACTTGGCGTTGCAGAAGGGAATGTGCACGTAGAGCGAGAGCGGCTGATCTGTGGTCACACACCAATTCTAGCGCCGATTTGTCGCGGCGGCCGGTTTGCCGAAGTCCGGAGGACCCTTGGACTCATTTCGAGGGCGTTCCCTGACTTTTAAGCGATCGTGGCTTGTAGTAAAATTGGCCCAGTTATTCCCCGAGCAGAGACGGAGGCGCACTAATGAAGAAGATTCCATTAATCGGCCTTTTGATCGGCGCGATCGCCGCGATGTTTGCTATGAAGAAAGGCAGACACCACGAGGAAGCGGAGGCGCCAGCGGAAGACTCCTCGGACTAGGGAGCCAGCCGCAAGAGAGTCATGCCCAACCCGTCGCGCCCGGGTGTTTGACCGCGGCGGTGGCTGATGCAAGACTTCTAACGTGACCTCGATTACCGGGGTCACGTTTCTTTTATTTTCACGAAACGCTTCGAACGACGGGAGGACGCCGTGCTCAAGAGCCACTATTGCGGGGATCTGAGGCAAGAGCATGCCGGACAGGAAGTGACGCTGGCCGGCTGGGTGCACCGCCGCCGCGATCACGGTGGACTGATCTTCCTTGACCTGCGTGATAGCAGCGGCCTGGTGCAGGTAGTGGTTAATCCTCAATCAGCGCCCGCCGCCCACGCCATCGCCAGTGATGCCCGCGGTGAGTTTGTCCTGCAGATCAAAGGCGATGTTACTCAGCGCCGGGCCGGTTCGGAAAACCCGGAGTTGGCCAGCGGCGATATCGAGGTAGCGGCGCGGGAGATAACCACTCTAAGCCCGGCCAAGACGCCACCGTTCTATATAAATGAAGAATCGGCGGTTGACGAGTTGCTGCGGTTGCAGCACCGCTATCTGGACCTGCGTCGCGAGCGCATGCACAACAACCTGCTGCTCCGGCATCGGGCGACCCAGTTCGTGCGCAACTTCCTCTCGGACAAGGGTTTCGTGGAAATCGAGACGCCGGTGCTGGCCAACCCGACTCCGGAAGGAGCGCGAGATTACCTGGTGCCGAGCCGCGTTAGCCCAGGCAATTTCTATGCACTGCCGCAATCGCCGCAGCAGTTCAAGCAGATCCTCATGGTCGCCGGTCTGGAGCGTTACTTCCAAATCGCTCATTGCTTCCGCGATGAGGACCTGCGGGCTGACCGCCAGCCGGAGCACACCCAGATTGACCTGGAGTGGAGCTTTATCGAGCGTGAGGACATTCTCCAGTTGATGGAGGAGCTCTATGTCTCGCTGACGGAGGCGATCCGGCCCGACGTCAAGATGATCCGTCCCTTCCCGCGCCTGTCCTATTCCGACGCGGTTGACCGCTTTGGCAGCGACAAGCCCGACCTGCGCTACGGATTGGAGCTAGGCACGATTTCGGACCTCGTAGCGGTCAGCGAATTTGGCGTGTTCAAATCGGCCGTGGCGGATGGCGGCGAGGTACGCGGCCTGGCGGTGCCGGGCGGCGCGGAGTTCAGCCGCAAGCAGATCGACGAGCTTACCAGCCTGGTGCAGCAGCACGGGGCCAAGGGCCTGGTGTCGTTCGCCCTCAGCGCCGGCGGTGACATGGGTGGTCTGACGGCGGACGACATCCGCTCGCCGGTGGCACGCTTTTTCAGCCCGGACGAGATCCTATCTTTCGCGGAGCGTGTCGGCGCCGGCCGCGGCGATCTGATGCTGTTTGTGGCCGGCCCAGCCAAGACGGCCAACGCTAGCCTGGACGTCTTGAGGCGCGAAGTCGCGTCCCGAATGGAACTGGCTGACCCAAACACGTTTGGCTTCTGTTTCATTTTGGATTTTCCACTCGTGGCTTGGAACCCGGAGACGGAATGGTGGGAGCCGGAACACCACATGTTCACGGCACCGTTCGATGAGGATGTGCCGCTTTTGGAGTCCGATCCGGGCAGCGCCCGAGCCCAGCACTACGATCTGGCGTGCAACGGTCAGGAGTTGGGTTCCGGCAGCATTCGGATTCATGACCGCGAGCTGCAAGAAACGATGCTGCGGTTTCTCAGGGTTACGCCGGAAGAAGCCTGCGCGCGCTATGGCCACATGCTGAACGCCTTTGAGTTTGGCGCTCCGCCCCACGGAGGCTTTGGCCACGGCCTAGACCGCATAGTCGCCCTGCTTGCCGGCGAGCGCGACATCCGCGAGGTTATTGCCTTCCCAAAGACGAAGAGTGCTTCCGATCCGATGACCGGCTCACCGCGTCCGGCCGAGGCCGATCAATTGGCGCTGCTGGGAATTTCGGTGGTGCCGGAAGAAAACGGCTAGCCTCGCAAACATCTCCAGTTTGTAAAGCAAAACCGTGCTTTGATAACATTCGTAGCGAACAGTAGAGTTGCAATAGGCAACGCGTAGGATGATTGTTGGCGGTTCGGCAGGGCAGGAGGATGTTGATGCTTGGTGGTAGCCGGAGATTTATTTTCCCATTCCTGGTTTTTGGTGCACTGGCCATCGCCCTGGCTTGCGGTGGTGGCGATGACTCGTCCGACGGCTCCAGCGGCGGCGGTGGTGACTCTAACGGCGACAGCGATAGCGGCAGCAGCGCATCGGTTGACGCCGACCTGCGCCTGCTGGGCACTGACCCGCTAACCCTGGACCCGGCGCTGGTTTTTGAGGTCAGTTCCGCCGGCTACGTCCTGGAAATTTTCGGCGGGCTGGTCACGATCGACCGAAACCTGCAGATTGTGCCCGACATCGCCGAGACCTGGACGATTAGCGACGATGGAACGGTTTACACCTTTACGATCCGCCGTGACGCGCTGTTCCACGATGGCCGGCCGGTAACGGCGCAGGACTTCAAGTACTCCCTGGACCGTACCGCGTTGCTGGGCCGCACCCAGTCGGTGGTGGCGGAAGCCTTCCTCGGTGACATCGTCGGCGCCAAAGACGTTATCCGCGGGCGGGCGGAATCGATCACCGGCGTCCAGGTAATCGACGCCAGCACGCTGCAGATTACAATCGATGCGCCGAAGAGCTTCTTCATCGCCAAGTTGACCTACTCCACGGCTTTTGTCGTCGACCAACAGCAGGTTGAGGCCAACCCGCGCAACTGGACTCGCAAGCCCAACGGCACCGGACCCTACAAGCTGGCCGAGTGGCGAGTGAACGAGCGAATCATTTTGGAAGCCAACGAACGTTATCACCTGGGAGCACCCAGCGTGCAACGAATCTTCTTCAACCTGGCGGGCGGCTCAGCCCTGACCCAGTACGAAAACAACGAGCTTGACGTATCGGGCATCAGTACCAGCGACATCGAACGAGTTCTGAGCAACCGTGACGCTCTGAGCGCCGATTACAAAACCGGACCCAACCTTAGCCTCTCCTACATCGCCTTTAACACGGACTTCCCGCCGTTCGACGATCCCAAGGTACGGCTGGCGTTCGCGCTGGCGATTGACCGCGAGCAGATTTCCCGCGTGGTGTTGAAAGGGATGCAGGATCCGGCCTCCAGCTTTATGATGCCGGGATTGCCGGGATTCAATAGTAACGCGGCACTGCCAACCTTCGATCCGGAGGCCGCCAGACAGGCGTTGGCGGAATCTACCTATGGGTCAGCGGATAATCTGCCCCTGATCACGATAACCGAGGCCGGCGGCGGCGCTAGCGTCGGTTTCTCAACCCAAGCGATTATCGAAATGTGGCGCAACAACCTTGGCGTGGAGGTGAGCATCGAGCAGTCAGAGGCGGCGACGTTTTTTGATGACATAGACCGCGGACGCCTGCAGTTATGGACCGTCGGCTGGATCATGGACTACCCGGACCCGGAAAACCTGCTGGACCTTTTGTTCCACAGCACCAGCCGCAAGAACGACACTGCTTACTCCAACCCGGCTTATGACGCTTTGATCGAGGCAGCCCGGACCGAGCAGGACGTTGAGAGGCGCCTACTGCTCTACCAAGATGCGGAAGCGATCCTGATCGAAGACCTACCATGGGTCCCAATGATGTTTGGTAGGGATCACATTGTCGTGCAGCCCTATGTCATCGGCTATGAGCCATTGCCGATGCTAATTCCTTTCCTGCGTTACGTTTCAATCGAGAAGTAAGGGCGAGAACTAAAGGGCAAGAGGGAAAAGCGCCGGGGATTCATGGACAGTACGCTCGCCTACCTGATCCGGCGCCTGCTCTGGGTGGGTCCGATCCTGCTGGTCGTGACCTTCGCGACGTTCTTCATTGCTCGTGCCGGGCCGGGAGACCCGATTAGTGTTGCTGCTGGTCAGTTTCGCGATGAAGAGGCCTTCGAGCGGGTTCGCGCCGCGCGCGGCCTCGACAAGCCGATTTACGAGCAGTACTTCATTTACATGAAGGGGTTTTTGACCCGCGGTGACCTGGGCGAAAGCTTTCGCTACCAGGACATCGGTGTGCGCGACGTGCTGTTGCCGGCGTTGTGGCGATCGCTCCAGTACAACAGCGTAGCCATGACGATTACTCTTCTGCTCGGCATTCCCCTGGGGATTTTCGCCGCCAGGCGGCAGGGCACCTGGGCGGACCCGACTTCGATCAGCTCCTTCCTGCTCTTGCAATCGATACCGGGCATCGTCCTCGTGCCGTTTCTGCTGCTGTTTTTCTCGCTTGAGCTGGGCTGGCTGCCGGCGCGCGGCTGGCCGCAACCGCAGGACTGCAACCTGCATTTGAGCTTTCTGGGGCAAAGCTATGAATGCATCGGCGTGTTTAGCAAAGAAGCGATCATACCGATCGTAGCCCTGTCGATTCCGTCGGTAGCATCGTGGGGCAGGTTTACACGCGCGTTCACTTTAGACGTATTAAGGGAAGACTACGTCAGGACCGCCAGGGCAAAAGGGATCAGCGAAAGGCAGGTCATCACCCGTCACGTCATGCGCAACGCGTTGCTGCCGCTTAGCACGCTGATTGCCTTCGCCATGATCGGTCTGCTTGAAGGCTCCTTCTTCATTGAAACCCTGACCGGAGTGCCGGGAGTTGGACGGTTGTCCTTTGAATCGATCGGCAGCCGCGATTACGACATGATCATGGCAATCGCGATCATCGGCGCTTCAGCGTTCGTAATGATGAGCATCGCCGTCGACATCATCTATGTTTTCATCGACCCGAGGATTCGCTATGGCGCGCGCCGAAATTGACCTGAGCGCCGAGCTGGACCCAAGGGCCGAGACCAAGGTAATCAGCCCAACCGGTCTCGCTCTGAGGCGGCTGGCGCGCAAGAAGCTGGCGATGATTGGCATTGTCTTCATTCTGATCTTCTACGCCGCCGGCCTTTCAGCTCCGCTGCTGGGCGCGTTGGATGTCATACCCTCCTACACGGCCCAGAATCTGGAAGCGACGCGTCAGGGACCCTCCTGGGATCACCCGTTTGGCACCGATTTTTTGGGACGTGACCTGTTGAGCCGGGTGATCTGGGCGTCCCAGACGACGGTGATTGTCACGCTGGCCACCTTGGTTACAGGCGGACTGATTCTCACCGTGGGCCTCGGTCTGTTGGCCGGCTATGTCGGCGGCTGGGTCGACATGGCGATCATGCGCGTCGGTGACGTTCTCCAGGCGTTGCCGGGCCTGCTGATGCTTATCCTGATCAACGCCACCTTGGGCGACCGGGTTACGTCTTTGGCCCGCGACGTCGAACGTTTCACCGGCATCGACAGCATCGTCAGTTCAGGGGCGCCGGATTACATCCTGATTTTTGGCGTGCTTTCACTATTCGGATGGGTTGGCGGGGCGCGGGTGATCCGGGCTCAGATCCTGTCACTGCGCGAAACCGAATTTGTCCTGGCGGCTCAATCGGTGGGAGCAACGACGCCGCGGATTCTTTTCCGCCACTTGCTGCCCAACATCAGCAACATCATCATCGTTAGCATGTCGCTAGGCCTGGCCGGCATCGCCGGTTCAGAGATCGTCTTGAGCTGGTTTGGAGTTGGGATTCAGCCGCCTCATCCCAGCTTTGGCGCGCTGATCTTCGAGGCCAGCAGCGTGCGTACGGTGAACACCTATCCGCACCTGCTGTTTTTCCCGGGAGTTGTCGTCGCTATCTTGTTTTTCTCCTTCAACCTCCTGGGCGATGCGCTCACCGATGTTTTCACGCCCAAGGCGCGATAGGGGAATCTGGCGCGAACACGCACGCCTTGAAGGCTAGCTGAAGCCCCTTGTCACGTCTGGGTTCTTCGCTGAAAGCCTCAGATTGGTATAATCAGGCCTAAACGCGAAAACTAGGCCGGAACGATCCACAGCCGGGCAGATCTGCCCAGAGAAGAAGAATTGAAAGTAACAACCGAAGAACTGCCAGATCGCCAGGTCAAGCTAGAAATCGAAGTGGACGAACCGCGTCACACACAGGCGATGGAACAAGCGTTTAAGAAGCTGGCTCCCCGAGTAAAGATTAAGGGTTTCCGGGCCGGCAAGGCGCCGAAGCAACTGATCAAACAAGAGATCGGCCATCATCGTTTGCTGGATGAGGCGATGGACATCTTGGTTCCGGAGACTTACCAGGAAGCGCTCGATCAGGAATCGATCACGCCGGTGTCGCAGCCGGCGGTGGAGCTCGTCAGCCACGAACCACTGGTTTTTACGGCGATGATACCGCTGGAGCCGATCGTCGACCTAGGCGACTACAAGTCGCTGCGGGTGCCGCGCGAGTTCACGCAGGTCACCGACGAGCAGATCGCGGCTTCGATGCTGGAACTGCGCCGCCGGCACGGCACGCTGGAGCCGGTTGATCGGGCCGCCGCCGCCGGTGACGTGCTGAGCGGTTCGCTCAAGGCGGAGGCCGAGGGTGTAAACCTGGTCAACCAGGAGGACATAGAGTTTCGGCTGTCGGAGGAGACCTTTGCATCGCTGCCGGAGCTCTTCAGCCTGATAGTCGCCATGAAGAAGGGCGACGAGCTGGAGGAGACGGTCACGGCGCCGGAGGACTTCG
This sequence comes from Dehalococcoidia bacterium, assembly GCA_965219205.1. Classification (GTDB taxonomy): domain Bacteria; phylum Chloroflexota; class Dehalococcoidia; order DSTF01; family WHTK01; genus WHTK01. The sequence continues at coordinate 77,554 of CBDCMQ010000004.1, read as the reverse complement.
TAGACGCCAAGCTGGCCGGTAATCCGATCAAGTACAACGTTGTTCTAAAAGAGGTCAAGGAAGAAATCCTGGCCGATGAGAACGATGAATTCGCCAAGTCGGTCGAGGAAGGCATTGAGGACCTGGCCGGTCTACGGGAGAAGGTCCGGGCCGAATCGCAAAAGACAGTCGATGACGAGGCGCTCAAGGTCTACGAGACTGCCTGTCTGGAAGCGCTGACCGAGATAGCAAAAGCGGAATACCCCCCAGTAATGGTCGACAGCGAGATTGCTCACCTGCTGGAGGAGCAGTCCGGACTGGACCCGCGCGATCCCCGGGCTCAGGAGCTCTACCTGGCCCGGGCCGGCAAGGACGAGGCCGAGGTCAAGGAGATGGTCCGGCCGGACGCCGAGCTGCGGCTGCGCCGCTCGCTGGTTCTGAGCCATTTTGCCGAGGCCGAGGATATTGCCGTCGAGGAAAATGACATCGATGCCGAGGTCGAGACCATGGTGGGTACCGCCGGTGAGCAGGCCGAGACCATCCGGCTGATCTTTGGCGGCGAACAGGGCCGCGATAATCTCCGCCGTTCGCTGCTTACCAGAAAGACCTTTGCCCGCATGGTGGAGATCACCGGTGCCGACGCCAAGCCGGCGGCGGCGAAAAGGAAGACAAAGGCCAAGAAACCGGCTGAAAAGAAAGAGGATGCAGCAGAAAAACCGGCGAAATCACGACGAACCAGCCCGAGAAAGACAGAATAGGGGCTGTCATTCCCAATCGTTTCGGACGATGATTCAAAGGGAGTAAATGTTGAGTACAGAAAACCCGCAGGCAATCATACCGGCCGTGGTGGAAACGACACCTCGCGGCGAGCGTGTTTACGACATTTATTCGATGCTCCTCAAGGAGCGGATTATCTTCCTTGGCTCACAGGTGGATGACCAGGTAGCCAACAGCATCATCGCCCAGATGTTGCACCTCGAGCGCGAGGATCCGGAACGAGACATATCGCTCTACATCAACTCCCCGGGCGGCTCGGTGCACGCTGGCCTGGCGATCCTTGACGCCATGACCCTAAACCGCTGCAACGTGGCCACCTACTGCGTCGGCCTCTGTGCCAGCATGGCAACCGTCCTGCTTAGCTCCGGAACGCCGGGGAAGCGCTTCGTCATGCCAAACTCAACGATTCACATGCACCAGGTGATGGGCGGAACCCGCGGGCAGGCATCTGACATCGAGATCGAGGCTCGAGAGACCTTACGAGTTAACGACTTGTTGCGTGACATTCTGGCCAGGAACACCGGTCAGGACCCGGATCGGATCCGGCGCGATTTCGACCGCAACTTTTACATGGACGCCGAACAGGCGAAAGATTACGGCATGATCGACGAGATCTTGTCGAAGTCGAGCTCGTAAGGGCTTAGGAGGTCTCATTGGCAACAACGAAGGGCAGCCGCCTCCAATACCAGTGCTCTTTCTGTGCGAAGAGCCAGGATCAGGTGAAGAAGCTCATAGCCGGGCCCGACGCCGTCTACATCTGTGACGAGTGCGTGGACCTGTGCCGCGACATCATCGAAGAAGAAGGCGGTCCGGCGAAACCGATCAAGAGCGACAAGGTTCCGCCGCCAAAAGCGTTGCATGAGCAGCTCAGCGATTACGTAATCGGCCAGGATCAGGCCAAGAAAATCCTCTCCGTGGCGGTTTACAACCACTACAAACGAATCAACGCCAACAGCGACACGGCGGCGGACATTGAATTGGAGAAAAGCAACATACTGATGGTGGGGCCGACCGGTGTTGGCAAGACCCACCTGGCGCGCATTCTGGCCAAGATCCTTGACGTGCCGTTTACGATTGCCGACGCGACGGCGCTGACCGAAGCGGGCTACGTCGGCGAGGACGTTGAGAACATCCTGCTCCACCTGATCCAGGCGGCTGATATGGATGTGAGCCGGGCCGAACGCGGCATCATCTACATCGATGAGATCGACAAGATCTCACGCAAGAGCGACAACCCATCGATCACGCGGGATGTTTCGGGTGAGGGCGTGCAGCAGGCGCTGCTAAAGATCATCGAGGGCACGGTCGCCAACGTGCCGCCGCAGGGTGGGCGCAAGCATCCCAACCAGGATTTCATCCAGATCAACACCCAGAACATCCTGTTCATTTGCGGCGGAGCCTTTGAAGGCATCGAAACCGTGATCGAGAAGCGGCTGGGTCGCGACCGGCGGTCGCTAGGTTTTCAGGCGACCAACCTAGAGCTGAAGAAGGGCCAGGAGCGGGTTGACGAGCTGACCAAACACATCACTCAGGATGACCTGCTGACCTACGGTTTGATCCCGGAATTTGTCGGACGCCTGCCAATGGTCGTGGGTCTGGAGTCACTGTCAAAGGACACGCTGATCCGGATCCTAACCGAGCCGAAGAATGCGGTTCTGCGCCAGTTCCAGCGCTTTTTCGCGCTCGATGGTGTCGAGCTGGTGTTCACGGACGACGCGATGGAAGCGTGTGCCGACGAGGCGATCGATCACCGCACCGGCGCTCGCGGCCTGCGGACCGTCCTGGAAGACATGCTGATGGACGTTATGTACGAGGTGCCTTCGCGCTCTGACGTGGAGCGGTGCATCGTCAATGGCGAGACGGTGCGCAACCGGCGGCCGCCGCTGCTGGTCACCGGCAGCGGTCAGGAAGCCTCCGCAGATGATGCGGAGCAACCGGCCGGCGAGGAGCAACTGAAGGACGTTTCGGCCTAAAAGAAACTGAAACAGGCCTTCACCACAAGACCAGGCTGGCCGCCTGGTCTCTTGGTTTTTGCTGGTTCCGCGCTGCGGGGCATTTCGCCGGGCGACGGCAGCTCACACTGCGGTTTCGTCACCTCATTTATTCTTTGCAGATGCCGACCATTATTTGGGTTACGGAGCGCTTTGCTCCACGCCGGATCAGGATTGACGCCAGGGATGAGGTGAGAATCAGCCAATGACGGCCAATGCTAACGAGCCAGCCAAGGACGGCTCGGCGGGCGACTTTGGGCCACTTGCGGACCTGGCTGCGGTTTCGGCGGCGCTGGACAACGGCCGTGACATCATTTTTTTCGCCGATCCCGACGGCAAGATTGAGTACGTCAACGAGGCCTTTGAGAAAGTAACCGGCTACACGGCGTGAGGAAGCAAAGGGCAAGCCGGCAAGCATCCTCGCCCCCCCCGGGGACAATCACAGGATTTCCAGGAGCAGATGTGGCAGACGATTTTGGCCGGTGAGGTCTTTAGCGGCAAATTCACCAATGCGAAGAAAAACGGTGAACTCTACGTCGAGGCCAAAACGATCACGCCGATAAAAAAAGCGCGCGGCGAGATCACTAGATTTGTCACCACGGGCAGAGACCGCACCGGCATCAACAAGGCCAGGTTCGACCACAGGAAGCTAGCATCGGTAGTCGACGGTACTCCCGATTTCGTCATCATTGGCAGTCCAAAAGAGGACACCGTATACGTCAATGGCGCCGCCCGCGAGAGGTTGGGGCTTGGCGAGGGCCCTATAGCCGGGCTAGACATCGCCAAAGTCTTCGCCGAGTGGACCTGGCGGATCCTGCAACAGGTGGGCGCCCCCGCGGCAGTGAAGCATGGCAGCTGGGCTGGCGAGGGCGCCTTACTAAACCCCGAAGGCGTGGAGATTCCTGTTTCTCAGATCTTGCTGGTTTCCACCAACGAAGATGGCGAAGTTGAATTCACCGCCGCGATCATGCGAGAAATCACGGCCCAGAAGGACCATGAGCGCGATCTTCTGCACGCCGCCACCCACGACACGCTGACCGGCATCCTCAATCGGCGCGGGCTGACGAGCCTGCTGACCGATCACTTTGACCTGGCGCGGGCCACCGGCGGCAGCGCCGCCCTGCTGCTGCTTGACCTCGATGATTTCAAACCGGTCAACGACAACCTGGGGCATGCCGCCGGAGACGAGATTTTGGTCGGCCTGGCCACGGCACTGCAGGACTGGGCCGGTGATTCCATCGAGCCGGCACGCTTGGGGGGAGATGAATTCGCGCTCGTTCTGCCTGACTGTGATGCCGACCGCGCCGAGCGGATGGCGGGCGATATCTTGACCGGCCTGCGCCAGCGAATTTTTTCTGGCAGCGGCCACAGCGTGTCGCTTTCGGCCAGCATCGGCGTGGCCCTGATTCCGGAGCACGGCGACAATCCCGATGAGATCCTCGGCAGCGCTGATTTAGCGATGTACGATGCCAAGGCCGCGGGCAGAAACCGCTTCGTCATGTTTCAGCCATCGCACCGCGACAACCTGATCAGGAACTCGCCGCTGGAAATAAAGGACTACCTTATAGAAGCGATCAAAAATGACAGCTTTGTCCTCTTCGCCCAGCCGATAGTTAGTCTTTCGAGCGGAGAGCTGTCCGCGGTGGAGCTGCTGGCGCGTCTGCCGGGGCCGAAGGGCGCGTTGCTGGCGCCGAGCCGTTTTCTCAAGATCGCTCAGCAAAGCGGCCTGACCAACGAGGTTGAACTGGCGGTGATTCGCACGGCGATTGGCCACCTGGCGGACTCGCGTCTGGCCGGTTCCGGCCTGAGGGTTCACGTCAACCTCAGTCCGATGGTGTTTGATAACGCCGGTCTACCGGCCCTGGTTTCCAACCTTGCGGCGGGGGCTTCGGTTGACCTCAACGGCCTGGTGCTGGAGATCACCGAGACCGCCGCCATTAGTAACCTGTCCCGGGCGATCGATCTCATGAACCGGCTGCGTGAGCTGGGCTGCAGCTTTGCCCTGGATGACTTCGGCGTCGGCTACGCCTCGCTGCCGTATCTCAAACGGCTGCCGCTCGAATATGTGAAGATCGACGGCGAGTTCATAAGGGACCTCAGCCCTGATTCCGCCGATTACTACATAGTGCAGGCAACCAGCTTGGCGGCGCACAAGCTGGGCATCAAAGTAATCGCCGAATACGTCAATAGCGCTCATGCCGTAGCCTTACTCGGCTCGATCGGCATTGAGTACGGCCAGGGCTACTACCTCGGCCAACCGGAACCGGTCGCTGAATTTCTCTCCGGCCTTGCCCAGGCGGCCTGAGGTCCCGGCCGGCGAGGAGCAGCTCAAAGATGTTTCGGCCTAGAAAGATTACAGACAGGCCTGATGTGTTTAGCGCTCGGCGCGAATTCAATGACCGCAAGGGCCGCAGAGAAATGTGATATACTAAATAAAATTGATTAGTCCGCGTCGCGTCTAATCGCGGCGACATCGGCATTCGCAGATTACCCGGCCTGCATGAAGGTCGGGTTTTGTTTTGTCTGCTGAACCTATTAAATTCACGCAAGTACCGGATGCGGTGGCTGGCACGCCGGTTTCTGTTTCTGAGCCCCAAGAAATTCGGACATTTGAGCCTCCTGAGCCTGAGGTTAGTCGGTCAGATACCTTCAGCACTAGAGAACGCCAGACGCCTGACGAGACGCTGGCAAGTGGCGAAGACCACTCGAACGAGGAACTGGATTCCTCCGCGGCGCGATCGCCGGAGAGCTACGAGGCTGGCGAGCTTGACGAGCTCTACTTTCGCGGCGAGCTGAAAGACACTCTCCTGGTAGATCGTCGCGAACGGCTAATCGAAGCGGAGCGCGACCGCGCGGACGAGGAAGAGAACAATCTTCAGCGCTTTCGCCTGGGCGAGGCGCAAGAAGCCGGGTATTTGGAGCAGGCGCGCCTAATTCGCGATTCGGCGTTGGCGGGCAACGATGGCCTGCTGGAGGCAGGCCCCAACTCGGAGGTGGTCAGGGAAGTCAATCGCAGGGCGCTGGCGGACTACGACGCTCAGGCCAAGGTGATAAACGCCGCTGCGGTAGACCGCTCGATCCGTGAATTGGTGGTCGAGGCTGCCGGTGACAGCGGCGAGCTACGCCAAACACTGGAAACCCTAGACACAACCGGGCTGCTCCGGGAGCTCTACTCGGCGACGTTTCGGGCCGGGCAATCGGCCAACTCGGCAGGCGGTCTGAATTCAGAGGAATTCTCCCGGCTTCTAGGAGAAGAACGCAAGCGGGTGGACTCGTCCAGTAGATGCCGGACACTTACCTCCTCTCGGTGAATGCTAGCAGCCACTCTTGCGGCGTTAGATGGCCAAGGGCCTGATCGGGCCGGTAAGTGTTGTAACGCTGGTTGGAGCAGCTGGGTTCTCAGTTGGCTGAGCGAGTCGTGGGTCAACCAACTGGTAAAGCTCCTCTTTGTGGGTGCGCTGGGCTCGTTCCAGGCAGCCGTTGAGCTTGGGGGAGCGTGGTGGCAGCACAAAAAGCCGCAGCCCCTTCTGCTCACAGGCGGCCTCAAACTCGGCCCTGAACTCAGAGCCACCGTCCAGCTGGATCGCCTTCACCGGACCCGGCATACGCTCGATGACCGTATCGAGGAAGTCGCGCGCCGTGCCGGCGGTAGCGCGGCCGGAGACACCCAAGACGTCCCAGCGGCTGACAATATCACGCGCCGAGAAGTGCTTGTAGGCATGGGTAATACCGGTCCAGCGCACGTCGGCGCTGTCCACCTGAACCAGATCTCCCGGCGCCTTGACGACGTAGTCTTTGGGCTTACGCACGGCATAGGGCCGCACCTGAGGCCGAGAGACGATGCAAGGGTCCTTCAGACTCGCAGGCCCCAGTTTGCCTTGGCGTCTGAGCCGGCTGAGGATGCGGCCCACCATCGAGACCGAGATAGTGACCCCTTGGCGTCTGAGGATCGGCTGTAGCTTGTCTTTGCCCCAGACGGGATTGTCTTGGCGCAGGCGTAGCACCGCTGCTTCGAACTCTAGGCTCCAAGTCGGCTTGCGGACCTGGTGTGGCCTATGGCTGCGGTCTTGCAGACCCCGCGGACCCTGGAGCCGGTAGCACTCTAGCCACTGGTAAAGGGTTGAGCGGCTGCGTCCAAAGCGTCTTGCCGTCAGACTCACCTTCTCGCCGTGATCCTTGTGCCACTCAACAGCCCTGAGGCGCGCCTTCGCCTCACGTGATAGTCGTGGCTCCTCCCTGCCTTCCTGCGCTCCCTCTGGGAGGAGACGAGCCAGGGTTGGACCGCCTGGGATGATCGACCCGTACGTCTGCATTGGGACTCCGTATCGTCCCCGCCTTCTCATCATTGTCGTGTACGGCATCTTTCTGAACGAGATCAGCGGGCGGTGGACGGGTTCAAGGCGGCCAACTCGCCGCCGGACAACCCGGACACCTCCGGCACCAAAGGCCGGGCCGGCAAGAATCTGACGCTGGAGCAGATTCGGGCCATGACAGCCTCGGAGTGGCTGTCTCAGGATGACCACGAATCGCGTACCAAGATGCTGGAGGACGCCCACATACGAGCCGCGCGAGGCGGGGGCGTTTTTAGCCAGCGGCACCTGAGCCAGCGGGGCTCAGGCACATGGCGAACAGCGAAATTGGCGACAAGCCGCCTTCATTGCCAGTATTTCAAAAATACGTCCCGTGCCCAACGCAAGGACACTGCCGACGCTGAACCAAAGCTTGCGGCACCCGGAAAGGCCCCGAAAGTGTAGCCCGCCAACGCGGGCGGCACATGGCCATTCCAGATATTTCAAACATTAAGCCTGTGCCCAACGCACAAACGCGGCCGACGCTCCTGGGTAGGCCCATGGCCATACCCAGTGGTTCAAACAATAGGAGAAAAGCAAATGCCTAAGACTGCAGGGATGAAAGCCTACGTGGCACGAAAGAAGGCGGAGGCCGACGCGGCGCTGACGCCGGAGAAGTTCAATGCGTTGCTCGACAGGCTGTTGCCGCCAGGGACCTATTACAACAGCGGGCGGCGGCGGTTTGTGCCGCAAATTCAAAGGCCAGCAATGAAGGCGGGGAATCCCGCCCACTTGCCAGGCGCCGCAAGCTTCAGTTCAGCGTCGGCAGCGTCTTTGCGTTGGGCACAAGATGCACGGAACGCCACACTGCCGAGCTTCGCGACTGGCGGTGATCTGAATTTCGGTTTCACGCCGCAGGAGATTGCTGGCTTTGGCGTTGATCCTCTGACGCCGGCATCCACTCCGGCGCCAATTCCAGTCGAAGAGATACCGGCGACCACGGCGCCACCTGCGCCTCAGCCCGCTCCGCTCCCGGTTGAAGAGGTGCCGGCGATTCCGGCGACCACGGCGCCAGCAGTGTCGGTGTCTTCAGCACCAGCATCAATGAGTCAGAACTCTGGCTTCACACCGCAGCAGATTGCCGGCTTTGGCTTCCCATCGTCGACGGCCGCGCAATCAGCGCCTCCAGCGCCAGCAAATCCGAACCACGGGTTTACGCAGCAACAGCTTGCCGGCTTCTGCTTCCCGCCGGAGGCCTCTCCACAGCCACAACCCATACCCGGAAGTGAGTTCACCCCCGTGGAAGTTCAGCAGTTTGGCGACAGCCGAATGGCAGCTCTGAGCGACGAAGACATCAGAAAGGCGATTACTGACGCCGAGGCGGAGAGGCTTGCGGCGTTAGAACAGTTCGAGAGAAATTTCGGACCGATTGTCGCGCAAGAGCAGGTTGAGGCGGCTGAGCGACGGCAGCGCGAGCAGTTTGAGAAGGACTTCGGCGGGCCAGAGGCCGAGGCAGAGCAGGAGAGGCTCACCAATGAACGGCTGCAACGGGGGCAACTCGAGCAGTTCCGAAAGGAGTTCCCAGAGTTGCACGCCGAAGAACTTGCCGAGTTGAGTGTGCTCGCTAGTCACGAGATTCCCGAAGCTTTTCCAGGTACTGAATCCAGCTACTTCCCTGTGATAGCCGGCACGCACGAGGAGTACAAGAAGCAGGGCCTAAAGGCCCTCCGGCGCCACGGCTGGGACGGCTTCGCCGATCTCGTCGTGGAACTGGAAATCGAATTCGACAATTTGCCCGCCATTGATAGGCCTGACGGTCCGCAATACGATCCGGACATGAATAGGAGTTATTACGACGAAACCTTGTTTCCTTCGCCGGCGCGCGAACTTCGCAATGTTCAGCCGGTGGGTTCCGACAGCGCGATCAATGGTGTACCGGCTCATGAAATGACTCATGGCGTTAGGGAGTTCCTTCATACAAGAGTGCCCGAGGCCTTGGAGCTGCTGGAGCACGGCGCGGGTGGGGCAGGCGGAAATACGACCATTACGCTCGATCGGGGCACGCCTAATGAACGCCAATGCCAGGTCGGGGGCGTTGCCGAGCTGGCCTGCCGCGACCTAACCTCCACTGATCCGGCCGTGAGAGAGTTCGCCGAAGTTTTTGACGACCGTAGCGAGGCAGGTCAGGACGCGCATCTGTTCAACTACATCTTGGAGCGTCCCGGGGTGGCACCAGGGCATTTGAGCCAGCAAGTAGACGCGCTTGACACCTGGGTTCGTTCCTTCCTCGCGAATAGATAGGCGGCAAGGAGCGCTTAGGCTGGGGGCGAAGTTTGATATATCGCCTACGTATGATTATGATAGTCTGGTGATTGACGGTTCAATTCCTCGTCTTCGCCTGGCGCCCAAGCTGCCGGCCACGGCTCTTGGCCTCCTGGCCCTGCTAACCCCGCTGTTAGCGGTCGCCTGCGGCGGAAACGGCAGCAGCAGGGAGCAGATTGCCTTCGCGTCGAGTCGCGATTCCGGCTTCGACATCTACCTGATCAACCTTGACGGCTCCGGCGAGATCAACCTGACTAATCATCCAGTTGATGACTGGCTTCCAGCGTGGTCGCCAGACGGCCGCCGCATCGGCTTTTCATCCAACCGCGATGGCAACCCGGAGATCTACCTGATGAACGCCGACGGCTCTGACGTTCGCCGGCTGACCTTTAACGAAGGACGTGATACTCATCCCACCTGGTCGCCGGACGGGCGGCGCATCGCTTTTCAATCTGAGCGCGAGAAAGCAACCAATATTTATGTAATGGACAGCGACGGCTCAAACCTCTTTCGGGTTACCTTACCTTCCGGCCAGACTCAGCCGGACTGGTCGCCGGACGGCCGCCGCATCGCTTATGCTGACTTTCTTGATATCTACGTTATCAACGTCGACGGCTCCGGTGAAACCATGCTTGGGGTTCCGGGTGGGCAGTGGAACCCAGACTGGTCGAAAGACGGCCGGCGCATCGTCTTCAGCTCCGTCGTCGAGGGTAAGAGCCAAATCTTCGTTTTTGACGCCGACGGCTCCAACCCCGTGCAGGTGACCGACGGGCGGGAATCAGCCCGCAGTCCATCATGGACGGCGGATGACCGCATCGTCTTTGACTCATCCTCTGATATCTTTTTGGTAAATGCCGACCGGACCGGTCTGATCAACCTCACGAACAGCGCGCGCATCATAGACCTGGAGCCAAGTGGATCGCCCTAACGGCCGCGCGCTCTTGGGCCGCTCCGGCTCCGCGATCGCGCGCTGAGTTTTGAGTGACATGGCGTAGTTCGCCAAACCAGGCGGTTGCACCGGCGCCGGTGAAGAGTCAGCAAGACTTGGCCCACTGCTGCTGACCAGCCTTGATATATCGCCGACGTGTGATTATGATAGCCTGGTGATTGAGAAATAGTTCAGTGCGCTCTGGTCCCGGTCTAGAATCTGACGTCACAAGCTCAGAAAGGCGTAGCAAATAATCGCTTCTGAGGCTTGGAAGAAGCTGCTTTAGTGAATGCCATCCAACGCTTCCCGCCGTGAGCTCGCCTTCCAGGATTTTGCCAAGAGCCTGTCGAGTTGCGGCGTCGCCAACTGCTAGATCCAATCCAGCAGCCTTTTGAGCTTGGGCCTGCAGCCGTCTGAGCCCCTTTCGCCTAGAGGGCTACACCCTTCGGGGCTTCGACAACTTCCGCCATGAAAGAGCAAGCACCTCTTACTCCATAGAGCGTTGCCATGGGCCATTTATATTCCTTGAGGTGCGATCCAGCTGCTCGATACAGCATCTGGCGCGGTCGCTTGACTAGCGACGACCTCGGTCGCAAGATTGAAATACTGGCCGAGCGGCTTCGCGAATCGGTTCTCAAGGCGGCGCAGGCCAGAGTTCGCATAAACTGAATAGCAAACCCTCAGGGGAGTAGCCCAAGGTGCACCCAAGCCGGGTGCGTTAGCACGGTACCGTCAGCACGGTGGCTTAAGCCACCCGGGACCCGCGGACTCCAGGAGCCGGCAAGACCTGCGGCCAAGTGGTGCGTATTCGTGCGCCGGGGTCCAGGTACCACCTTTTGCTAACCCAAAAAAAGCAACAATTGTCCCCTAGTTTCTTCGAATCGCGCAGCGCAACCGCCTGGGTTGAGGTATGACAGTGTCGCTTGAAACCGCCGGCCTGTGGCTGGCCTTTTCCGGACTGATCGCCTTTCTGCTGCTCGTCGACCTCAAGCTGATCAGCAATCGCGGCACGGAAATGACGGTGCGTGCCGCTCTGGCCTGGAGCGGCATGTGGATTGGTGCGGCGCTTCTCTTTAGCAGCGGCGTTTTCATTTTTGGCAGCAGTGAAAAGGGCTTTGAGTACCTGACTGGCTACGTGATCGAAAAGTCGCTCAGCGTCGACAACCTGTTCGTCTTCCTGGTGATCTTCAGCTATTTTTCGGTGCCACAGACGATCCGGCCCAAGGCCCTCACCTGGGGCATCATCGGCGCCTTGTTTATGCGGTTGGCCTTCATCCTAGCCGGCGCTGCGCTGCTGGAGGCTTTTCACTGGGTGATTTTTATTTTTGGCGGCTTGTTGCTGTTTACCGCCTTCCGGTTGGCGCGCGAGGGCGATGCCGAGGTGCACCCGGACAACAACCTGCTGTTGCGCGGCCTGCGCCGGATGATGCCAATCAGCTCTGAGTTCCAGGGCACGCGGTTCTTTTTCAAGGAGAACGGCAGGCGTTGGGCAACACCGTTTTTCGTGACGATGATCGTCATCGCCTCCACCGACCTGGTCTTCGCGCTGGATTCGATACCGGCGATCTTTGCCATCACCGAAGACCCCTTCATCGTCTACACCTCAAACGCCTTCGCCATCCTGGGTATGAGGGCGCTGTTTTTCGCCCTGGCCGGCGTTATGGGCTACTTTGTCTTCCTGCGCCAAGCCCTGGTTCTAATCCTGGGTTTCGTCGGCATCAAGATGATCGCCTCGGAGTGGTATCACATCTCGATCGGCATCTCGCTGGGATACGTATTTGGTGTCCTGGCGATCGCGATCATCGCCTCGATGCTGGCCAAGAGACGGTCGGAGGCCTCTGAAGCGAAAAACTTGGAAATCGCCGATTAGGGCCGGTGTTCGCCATGTCCCGCCCGCCAGGGCAGGCAGCACCTTCGGGCCGATCCAGGCGCCGCAAGCTCCCGTTCAGCGACGGCAAATTATTTGAAAACCGACAATGCGTGTGCCTGCAGCACCAACTTGCTGGGAGCGGCGGTACGTTGTTTGCCCTTAAACGCAAATTATTTGAAACGCCGTGAATGCGTGTGCCTATGGCACCAACTTCACGAGAGCGACGGCAACGTTGTTTTGCATCAATCGCAAATTATTTGAAAGACCGTAAATGCGTGTGCCTATGGCACCAACTTCACGGGAGCGGCGGCAACGTTATATGGCATTAAACGCAGATTATTTGAGAGACCGGCAATGGCGGTGCGCCTTGCCGGGAGCGGCGGCGAAATTGTTTGGCATTAATCGCAGATTGTTTGGCCAAAATGCCTAACAGAATCGATAAATCTGACGTTGATAAGAACGTGGAGTGGGGAATTCGCGGTTCCTCATCGACCTCGGTCGCGGCGCGGCAACGCCAGGAGACCAAGGATCGTGTGCATGAACTCGTCGATCGCTCGATCGAGGGAGATGCTAGCGCATTCAGCGCGATTTACGACCAGTTCGCCGACCTGATGTTTCGCTACTTTCGCCACCATTTAAGCGGGAACACGACTGAAGACGCCCAGGATCTGACTTCGCTAACCTTCCTGCAAGCCTGGCGGGCGATCGCGAAATTCCGCTGGCGCGGCAAGCCGTTTGAAGCCTGGTTGTTCACGTTGGCCCACAACCAGCTAATCGATTTCTACCGCGATAAGCGTCTTGAACGCGGCGCCGCGCCGCTGGACGAGGCAATAGCGGTCAGTGTCGACCAGGCGGCTGGACCAGAGGCGCACGCTTTAGCCGTGGACCAGGCGGCGAAAACCCAGGCGGCACTGGACCGGCTGACGTTCGAGCAGCGCGAAGTAATCGTGCTGAAGTTCTTCCTGGACCAGGAGACGCGAGAGATCGCGGCGATAACCGGAAAACGCGAGGGCACGGTGCGGGCGATGCAGATGCGCGCCCTGCAGGCCCTGAGGAGGCAGCTCGGCGATGAATGATTCCCATTTGGCAGCGGTAATCGAGGATTGCCTGCGCGCTCTGAGGGGCGGGGCCAGCCGCGAGGATTGTCTGGCCGCCTACCCGGAGCTGCGCGCCCAGCTAGGGCCGATTCTAGGCACAGCCAGCGCTTTGAAGACGGCGCCGCGAGCCGGCCTTGCCGCGGCGGCGAAAGATCGGGTTCGCGCCGGGTTGATCGAGTCGATCGGCCAGGAACCGCGTTCGAAGCGGCAGTCTGAGCTTTGGAACCTACGTCTGGCCCTGGTGCCGGCGCTAGCCGCGGCCATAGCGGCGATCATGGTTCTGGTCAGCCTCTCACCGTTCAGCGACTCAAACGTGGCACGGGCCGACACTGTGCTTAGCGTGCTGCAGGGGACGGTTCTGGTCGAAACCGAGTCGGGATTGGTCGAGGCGCGCGACGGGATGCTGCTGAAACCGAACGACCGGGTAATTACTCGCGACGGCGCCCGAGCCGTGCTGACCTTCTTCGACGGCAGCACCGTGACCTTGGAAGCGAACACTTCTCTCTTGATAAATCAGGTGACCGAGCGGGACGGCCAGCTTTCGGCCTTGCTGACACAAGACTCCGGCCAAACCTGGACCCATATTCCCAGCGACCTGGGTCTGGCAGAGGTACGGATCAACACGCCCAACGCGCTGCTAGCGACCGAGGACGGCACATTTGAGACAACGGTCAGCGACGGCCAAACCCGAGTTGCCACTGGCGCCGGCGCCGTCAGGGTCGAGAGCGGCAACAGTCAAACCAGCGTACCGGGCGGCTCCGAATCGGAGGTGCGAACGCCGGGCGTCGTGACCGAGCCCAGCCTGGCGGCCGCACCCGAGAGCGAATTAGTTGTCGTGATCCGCGGTGCTGCCTTTGGCTACCTTACAGACCCGAACGGCTCCACGGTGGGCGTTATCGCACCCGGCGTACCTGTCAATCAGATCAGCGGCGCCTCGGTGCATCGCGATGGCGATTCCTTGATAATCAGAATCCCGAACCCGGATCAGGGTGGCTACGTGCTGGGCCTGGCCTCGCGGGCCGGCGGCGGTGCATCCGTAAACGCCCGCATGGGTGGCGACGATGCAGTCACTCGCCTGGCTGAGTTCGATCTGGGCCCCGATGACAGTTGGACGGTGCGCTTCCGGATTGATGGGGATCGGGTGACACGGGCTGGCGCCGAACGCGACATTGAGCCGGCGCCGGCGCCGGCCATTATCACCGACACGGCGGCCGACAAGGCGCTAGAAGTGACACCGGAACCACGGCCAGAGCCCACTTCGACACCGACGCCGCAGCCGGAACCCAGCTCCACGCCGGAGCCGACAAAGGAACCGGAGCCAACGGCCACGCCGCGGTCCGGGTCACACCGATCGCCGACCGCTAGAACCGCAAGATCTTAACTAGGCCGAAAGCCTCAAAATACCAGCATAACGTATTAGCCCTTGGAAAGGCCCGACTAGCAAGTAAAATGTCATCGTGGTTATGGAAACCACGGATTTCCGATCCGGAGGAAGATTTCAGTCTATGGCAACATGGCACCGATGTACCGAGCAGTTTTGGCTTCAGCTATAGCCACTCTCAACCCTGACTTTGCGGACCAGCTCGTACTCGCAGCGGAACAAAAGAACAACAACAACAAGACCTCTGATCTGCCCTCTCCCTAGGCCAATGAAGCTGATCTCGCGAACGTTACGGCGCTACTTCTTCAGTTGAAGCCTCGGGTTCAGCAGTCAGCTCTAGCGCCGGTGCAACGAACGCGGCGGTTTGCTTGGCCAAAAGATCATTCTCCGCTGCATCGCAGGCCGGCGACCAAAGTTCGATTAGCAGCTCGATCGGCCGAGAACCGTCCGCAGCAGGCGCGAAGGCCAGGCTTAGAACCAGATTCATAGTCGCTCCTGGGGCCATTGCGTCGACTTCGAAGTCATTCGCAGCACCGTCGATCTCCGGGTCCCAGGCCTGACCGGCGAAATAAATTGCTGGACGGCAGGAGCACCGCTGAGGATGGTCAGGCGCAGCCAGGCACCCTGGAGACTGGTTTCGCCGGTGTTTGTCAGGCTCAGTTCGGCTTGAGCCAGGTCGATTGCGATGCTGAGCCGGGCGGCGCCAGCGGGACAGGTCCCCGCGGCCGGTGCGTATGTTGCCGGCGGCTCCACCTGGGTCGCGGTAACGCCTCCGGCCACACCTTTGGTGGCCGAAGGTGTGGCTGTTGCTGTCGGTGTTATGTCATGTAAGTGCTGAACGACGCGTTTGGGCTGCGGAATTACGGTCGATGTGGCAGTCGGCAACGGCTCCGGCGTTGAACTGTGCGAAAGGTCGTGTTTTGGGGTCGGAGCGTGCGGGGTTGCGGTTGCCGGCCCGGGCGTACGCGGTTCTGACGTTGGCGACGGCGAAGGGGTTGCGGTTTCCGCGTCGATCGGGCGAATCGTAGCCGACCGGCCGGCCGGGTCGACACTCGGTTCTGTGTCTACGACCGCAAGGTCAGCGGCTCCATCTGGAGTAGTTTCATCCGCTTCACCCAGGACGGCGAGGCTGACCTCACCGGCTATGCCGTAGGCGCGGCCGAACAGGCCGGCTACCGGCTGCAGCAGGAGGAGGGAAAGCAGGCCGGCGGCCAGCAGTGAGACGGTGATGTTGAGATTGCGGCGCATTTCTTACCTCGCAAGCCAGGATTTGATCGTCACGGGAATCAGGCCGAGTTTGGGCAGGACCAGCACGACTTTTCCGCCTAGGGCCGAAGCGGGCACCGGCGGATCGAGATAGTTGTTGTTGTCGCCCTGAGTGATAAACACGGGCCCGGCGGCTGACTGACGCACCTCAACCACGCGGTGCAGCACGTCAATTTCGCCGCTCTGAAAGCGGATGACGTCGCCTGGCTTAATCGAATCCGGATCGACATCACGAGTGACGACGATGTCGCCGAGCTCGAGGTTGGGCTCCATGCTGATCCCAGAGATGATGGCGGGCTGGACGCCGAGCAGGCCAGTGTTGAACCAAACCGCGGCGGTCAGGGCCAGAGCGAAGGGGAGAAATAGAGCTAACGCGGGGCGGGAGTGGTTTGAGATTTTGGCTGATTGTTTGAAATACCGTGAATGGCCATGGGCCTTCACGGGAGCGTTGGGAGCACCTTGCGTTGGGCTCGGCGCCTTCTCAGCGGAGCTGGAGGGCCTGATTAGGGACAAGGCGACGGCTGGCGCTAGGCTGCTGGCTGCGGCGGTGGCGAGCCAGGGGAGCGAGGGCAGGATCGGCGAAAACCACTCGGCGCCCAACAGGACGCTGCGATAGGCAATCGCGGCCCAGGGCCCGCCCAGGAAAGACAGCATTGTCGCCAAGAAGCTGCTGGAGAGGGCCGGCAGGAAGCGCTCGCCGGCAACGGCGAATGCGCCGCGATTTGCTTCGGTCACGGCGGTCAGCTGGTCCAACGAGAGGCTGAGGGCACCAAACAGCAGGGCAACGGTGAAAAAGCTCAGCGCCGGTCCGACGGGCAAGCGGGCCAAGAGAAAAGAACGAGCGATTTCGGTGCCAATCAGCAGCGTAGCCAGGTAAAACAGGTTAGCTGTGAGCTGGAGCGGGGCGTGGGCATAGCCTGAGTAGCCAAAGCCGAAGAGCAGGCCGGCCAGGGCCAGCACGCCGACGTGAAAGGCGCCGCAGACCAGGCCGAGGCGCAGCATCGCGCCCGATACCCGCACCGAATTTTCGCCTCTCTGATAGACGCACCAGGCAGCCAAACAACACCAAATCAACGGCTGAATGGCGTAAAGGTTCCAGCCACCGGAGACGAGGCGCGGCAGAAGCAGGTTTGTCGCCAAAAAGATGCCGATCAGGGCCATGAGGACCAGGAAAGCACCCTGATCACCATTGCTCCGATTGGGTCCCCTTTCGGATTTCAGACTCGCCGGAGAATCGCCGGCAACACCGATCGCGCTCATAAGCGTCCTTTTGCTTTCGTTTCTGGCACGTTTGAATGGTTCAAGTTTCTTTGAGTGCCCACGGCCGCCGCAATCGTCGCGACGGCCGTGGGCATGGGCGGGTGGAATTCCGGTTACGGCCTGTTACGGTTGGCCAGCGTCGGTGGCCGGCGCCGGGTCGATGTCGGACGGCAAGGGTTCAACATCGGTCGGGACGGCGCAGCGCACCAGGGTGCCGGCGTTCCATTGGTAGGCGCAAATCGTGGCACCGAATCGATAAACGGTATTGGCCTCAGCACCGCGCTCGACGTGGATGTGCAGGGTGCAGAGCACTTCCTGGCCGGGCTCGACCTGAGCGCCGTCTTCGAATTCGAAGCAGTGCAGGAATTCAACCGTGAGGACATTCGGCGCGGGAGCCGGACCGATTACCGGCTGATTTACCTTGATCGGGATGCTGCCAGCGTTATGGACATCGAAATCGACGTAGCAATTGAAGCTGGGGTAAGCGTTGCGCAGCAAGACGAAGAGAAAATCGGACGGGGCACGGTCGATAATTTCGGCGTCACCCACCAGATCGCTGGCGCCATCCGTGACGGCATCGCTAAGGCTGTGGATTCGGACGATGCATTCGGCGGTATCGATGCCGCCGAACTCCTTGTCTTCGTCGATATCGTTGTCAGCGGGGCCCTCAAGGGCGCCACGAACCAGGCCCTCATCGACCTCATGCAGGGAAAAGGCCGCGTTTACCGAGCCGGTCGCTACGGCGCCGCTAATGCGAAGCGTGTCGCTGAATAAGCCATAGCCGACGCCGAGGAAAGCGAGCGAGACAACCACTCCCATGAGGACGGCTCCGCCGGGCACTAAGCCGCGTTTCATTTTTGTTTCTCCTACTCTTCCGCGCCCCTGCCAGGCCTTGAGTGGTACAAGCCGCTGCCAGGACGCGAAGTGGAACATGAAAATTCAGGATTTAGTCAGATTGAAAGATAAATGACGGCCTAAAGGTCCCTCCCTCCAGGACCTGCACGCCTCCAAAGAACTGCCGATCGCCTGGTGCGATCGAGTAAAATCAGCAGGCAGCGAGGGTCCAGATATGCGCTCCCGTTGTGCCGGCGCCGGGTGTTGAAGCCACTCGGCGCCATTTCTTGCCTCTGCCCTGTGGCATTGCTGTGACTAACGTGGCAGCGCAGCGATCTGTTAGCTTCGTTGGCGATGTAACACGGGAAATGAGATGATCATGAATAAAGCTTCTGGCTTTAGCGGGTCCCTTGCGGCGCTGAGATCGCCGATTTTGGCGGCAAAAAGGTGCCGCTTTCGAGCCGATCTCTCAGGATTGAGCCACTTCTGCGGCGGGCGTTTGGTGACGAAACGGTTCAGGAAATCCAATTCTTGAAACAAGCTTTGATGGACAGACGGCCCAAGAGCGCCTAATCTTCAGGAGCAACTAGGCCGAATCCTTCTCCGGTGAGAGGGAACGGGGGAACCAATTTCTGGGGTGTAGTCACTTCGGTGGCGGGGCAGCAACTCTTTCAGCCCTAACCCGTCAGCTAACCTCGTAGGCCACTGAAAGAGGATGGGTTTCGGCTGCACGCCCGTGAATATCCGGCTGCTTTTTTACCTCCTTGCTCGGCAGCCGAATAACCACAAGCTTCATGGCCGGAGCCCTTCCTCCCCAATCTCGCTGTGTCGCGCGGGAGGAAATGATGCTTGATCAGCAAGAAATCAAGACCGTTTCGAAAGACCTGGAATTGAGCAGCGGCGCTCGACTGATAATCGCGAGCAATCGCGGCGGAGTTGAGCACTCAATCGACGACTTCGGCCGTCTGCAGAGGCATGACGCCGGCGGCGGTGTTGCCGTGGCGCTCAACTCAATCGCTAAGACAGAGCCTCTAACCTGGATCGCCGCGACCTCGAGCTTTCCCGACCGCATGGTGTCGATCGCCGGCGGCGAGGTTGAGCTTGGCAACGGCAGCAACCTGAAACTGATCAATATTCCGGAAATGACCTACGAGGCTCATTACGGCTCCTTCTGTAATCCGCTGCTCTGGTTTATCCAACATTCAATGACCGAATTCCTCCAAGACCGCGATCTGGAGAAAGAGGCGGTGGCGTCGTGGCACAGCGGCTATGTGCCGACGAATCGCCTGTTCGCCGATGCGGTAATCGATGAGATCGACCGGGCCGGCGGCGGCCGCGTAATGCTGCACGACTATCACCTCTACCTGGCGCCACGCTTTATCCGCAACGCCCGGCCGCAGGCGACGCTGCAGCACTTTGTCCACATTCCCTGGCCAGAGCCGGATGTCTGGCGAGCTCTGCCGGACGGTCTGGTGAAGGAGATTTGTGGCGGCCTGCTGGCGAATGACAGCATTGTCTTCCAGACGGATGAGGCGGTTAACAACTTCCTCGCCACCTGCCGGGCATACCTCGGTTCGCGGGCGCAGGTTTGGGAGCGCCGCGGTGAGATCGAATATCTCGGCCACACCTCGACGGCCTGGGCCAACCCGATCTCAGTCGATATTGAGGAACTGCGGGCGACTGCCGGCTCAGCTAAAGTGCAGTCCTACCTGCCGGACCTGCGGGCGGACAAAGAGAAGCTGATCGTCCGGGTTGACCGGCTGGACCCGAGCAAGAACGTGCTCGGCGGTTTTCAGGCCTACGAACGTCTGCTGGAGCACAGCCCGAAGCTGCACGGCAAGGTACGCTTCCTAGCCTTTATGGTGCCCTCCAGAGACGCCATTGAGGAGTACGGCGACTATGCATCGGCGACCTTTGACCTAATCGAGCGGATTAATTCCCGCTTCGGCGACGAAAAGTGGCAGCCGATCACGGTATTTTACGAGCAGAATCGGGCCCAGGCTCTGGCCGGGCTGATGAGCTACGACGTGCTGCTGGTGAACTCGCTTGCGGACGGGATGAACCTGATCTCCAAGGAAGGTCCGGTGATCAATCAGAGGAACGGCGTTGTCGTGCTCTCGGAGACGGCCGGCTCCTACGAGCAGCTTCGCCCTGGCGTCATTGGTGTCGACCCGTTCGACATCGATGGCGTAGCGGACGGCATCGAACAGGCGCTGGCGCTGGACGCCACGACGCGCCGGTCAAAGGCTGAAACCGTGCACCGAGCAATTGAGAGCCATCAGCTGCAAGACTGGCTGCGGATCCAGCTCAAGGATTTGGCGATTCACGAGTATGTGAAGGGGTTGGCACAAGCGACAGCCTGAACCGTCAGACATCCTGACAAGACTTATCCGCACCCCTAGAAGAGGCCGCTCCCGGAGTCCCAGCTGGGAGCGGCCTCGGTAATTTGAAAGACTGGCAGTGAAGGCGGCTCGTCGCCCACTTGCCAGGCGCCGCAAGCTTAAGTTCAGCGTGGGTCGCGTTATTGAGTTATTTTTGGCCTCTATTGTTTGAAATGCTGGGAGTACTGGCTGCTCGACTCCAACTTTCCGGGACCCAAGCAGTCTTTTATACTACGAAGCTGTTCTTGTCCTGGATTCATTTGGATCTTCAAGGCGGAGAACCAGCAGATGGCGCCTAGCACGGCTCTCGCCAGGTTTGGCCCAAGAAAGGCAACGACGATGGAGACGAATCAGGAAGCAAATCAGCAACCAGAGCAGCAGACCGGCCGTCCAAGCCTGAGAGGCAGGCTGCTGGGGTTGTTCCGGCGGCCAGGAGTTTTGTTGGCCATGCTGGCGGTCTGGTCGCTGCTAGCCTTTGTCAGCCAGTTGTTTGTCAACGGCGGCGTCTTCCTGGACATCCACGGCGCGGAGCTAGATGGCGCCTTAGGCGGGCTGGCGTTGAGTTTTAACGCCCTGCCGCTGGCGCTGCTTTACCTTTTCGTTTTGCCCTCGCCGGGGCGTCACCCGGAGATTTTCTGGTTGGCGCTGGTTCACCAATCGGCGATGGCCGCCGGGGCGCTCTACCACTGGGCCTTGGGCACATTTACGGCCGAGAGCATTATCGTTGCGGTGGTGATCTCTGCCGCCCTGGCGGTACTGAGCTTTCTCCAGGTCTTCGAGCCCCGCAAGGTCTTGCCAGCGGAGATTGTTTGAAGTACCTGGGATGGCCGTGGGCCTACCAGGGGGCGGCGGCGTTTTCTAGTTCGATGCGACCAGGCTTGCTTGAAGTACCTGGGATGGGCATGTGCGCCCGCATTGGCAGGCTACAACTTCGGGGCCTACCTGGGCTTAGGGGCCTGAGCCGGGCGGCTCGCCACCCACTTCCCGGGAGCGCCGGCTGCACCCGATTGTTTGAAATACCGTCAATGGCGGTGCGCGAATAGGCGAAGCCGTCTTGCCAGGCGCCGCAAGCTTCAGTTCAGCGCCGAAGGCGTCCTCAAGTTTTTGGAATGCCGGCACTTCCGAAACCATAAAAGGCTAAACAAAGTTTCACTATTTCTGCCGCTAGCGGCTACAATCTGGGTTAAATGACATTGGAAAATTCTGAAAGCCGCCCATCCTGGTCGCTGGTTACCAGCCACGGCCTTGTCCTGTTCTACATTGCAAACCACGCCTCGGCGACGATACGTGAGGTGGCGGCTGAAGTGGGCCTGACCGAGCGCCGGGTCCTAGAAATTCTCAAAGACCTGAAAAACGTGGACCTTATCACGATTGTTCGTTCCGGCCGGCGCAACATTTACGGGCTGAAGCCCGGGGCGAAGTTCCGCCACCCCCACCTTGCCAATCTGTCAGTGGAAACCTTCCTGGCCATGGTGGAGGAATCTAACCGAGGCGAGCCGGACGCTACCGGGCTGCGTAGCTAGATTTGTTGATTTATTGAAAGACCGGGAATGTGTGTGGGCCTGAGCCCCCGGCTCAGGAGCTTGCCAGGCGCCGCAAGCTTCAGTTCAGCGTCGGCAGCGTTCTTCGGCTTTAACCGGATGACTATCCCTATCGATACGCTGTACCAGACCAATCTCGTGGTGAGAGATGCCAAGGCCTCGGCGCGGGAGTACGCGGGGTTTTACGGCATTACCAAATGGCAGGTTGTGCGTCTCACAGGCGACCGGCTGCGTAATCGCATCCTGTACGGGCAATCGGCGGCTATCAGCTCGATGGCGACCGACCGGGCGACTCGCGGAGCGCAGGTTGAGCCGCTGTCGGGCGAATTTGAGTACCTAACGGCGACCGGCACAAACCTGTCGCAGGGCCTGACTTTTCAGTTGATCGAACCGCTTTCCGGGCACAGCACTTTTAGCGATTTTCTGGCGCGGCGCGGCGATGGTATCCACAGCGTCTGGTTGACGCTCCTCGAGCCGGACAAGCTGCCGGAACTAAAGAAATGGTTGGCCTCCGAGGGCGTTGCCGTGGGTCAATCGGCGACGGTCGACGAGGTTTTGGACGTCTACTACTTCGATACTCGAGTCGCGCTGGGTGGCTTCTACTTGCAGATAAACGTGCCGCGCAAGCCAACCTGGGAGCGACTAATCGCCATCGACGAGGAATGGGATTTCGCCCGCGAGGTCAGCCGGCCGTCCACAGTTGAGTTTGTGACCCAGACGCCGGGGTTGAATCACTACGGCGTGATCGTCAATGATCTGGAGGCGCGTCTGGCAATGTATGCCCGGCTTTTCGGCGTGACCCGATGGCGCGGCTACGATTGGCACACCGGGCCCGATTCTTTGGAGGAAACCACTAACCACGGCGAGGCGGTCGAGCATGGGTTCCGCACCGGACGGGCCAACATCGGCGACGACCGCTTTGGCCAGGGTTTTGGCTTCGAGGTGATCGATCCCAAATTTGGACCTTGCGCCTTCAAGGACGACTTTCTCGACCTTTATGGGCCCGGCATTCATCATGTCTCGCTCAACCTGCGTCCCAAGGATGCCATTGAGTGGGTGGAGTTCAACAAGTGGATTGAGACTTTGGGGCCAACCTGCATGAGCGGCTGGCTGCGCGACCGCACCGCCATGTACAACTACTCCGACCTGTCCGCGCGCCTCGGCCACGTGATTGAGTCCGGCATCCGCCGGGCCGGCGGCCAGGAGCCGGACTTCTGGCATGAATTCGTTGTTTGAGAAAGGGTTGCTTGAAATACCGCGAAGCCCTAGGGAATTCCCTCTGCGCGCCGAGCCTATTACTAAGGGCTAATAGGGGCTTCTCCCTAATGATCTCCCCTGCGAATGCCGACAATCCGGAGTGCAAGAAACGAAGTTGACGGGGCACGCCAGCAGAAATGAATCTAGTGATGAACGAGCCGATGATGAACGGCTGATGCTATGGAGCCGCCGGGCAATGGCGGGTTTCTGGACCTCAGCTATTCTTACCTGGCTCTGGGTAATGCCTGGTGTTCCGTTCGGTTTGTCGAGAGCCGATTACACCAACGGAGTTCTGACCATCGTTCTGTTCAATGTTGTTGCCTTCGCGACCGGTGGCACAGCCCTCTATCTCAGATTCAAGGTTAGCCGGTCTGGTCTAACCTGGAGAAGATTGGCTCTGCACGATCCCTTGACCGGCCTTGCCAATCGGACGCTGTTGGCGCAGCGCTGGTGGGAAATGTGGGAGATTCAGCGGCCTGTCGGAAATCAGGTGGGTCTCTTATTCGTAGACCTGGATCACTTCAAGGACGTCAACGACCAGCACGGCCATGTTGTGGGGGATAAGATCCTGATCGCCCTGGCTGACCGCCTCGGCCGTGGCCTCGGGCCCAGCGCGACGATCGTGCGATACGGTGGCGACGAGTTTGTCGTGCTTCTGGAGAAAACCGGCGGCTTGAAACAGACCGAGGCGGTGGCCGAAGGAATTCTCCGAGAGATTCGTGAACCGTTCCGGACCGAGGGCAGGGAGATCGTAATTTCAGCCAGTATTGGGGCGGCAGTCGCCTCCGGCCACGAGTTCAGTCTTGACGATCTGGTTGAAGCGGCCGATCGGGCCTCCTACGAAGCCAAACTGTTGGGCAAGGGCCGCTATGTTGCCTCGACTTTCTCGACAGCGTCTTCGAACGCGGCCTGAGGCCTTGGCCACCGCCAAGGTTGAATTGATCGAGGCAAAGTGACTCAGACAATGGTTTTTCGACGGGCGGTCGGTCAAAATAGGGGAGTTGACCAGCGCTTGGCCGCAAGGCCGGTTTAGAAGGAGAATCAGCCGTGACCCTAGAGGAAAACAAGGGTATCGTAGCGCGTCTCTGGGAGTTAGCCGCCGCCGGTGATGCTTCCGCTTTGGGCGAGGTTTACGCCGGCGACGTGCGCTATCACGAGGGCGGCGGCACGGAGCGAAACGGCCTTGACGAGCTGAAGGCCTATATTGGCGCCTACTTCACGGCTTTTCCCGACATGCGGGTTACTCTGGAAGACGTGGTTGCCGAAGGCGATAAGGTCTTTAGCCGGGTGCGAATTCAAGGGACAAACACGGGTGTGATGATGGGCATGCCGCCCACCGGCAAGCCCATGGACATCCAATGGCTGATGAGCGTTGCGCGCATCGCCGATGGCAAGATTGCCGAGGAGTGGGAGATCTTCAACCAACTCGACATGCTGCAGCAGCTTGGCCTCACCGAATAGCCGGCGCGACCTCGCCGGTGTTTCGGGGCCAAGCAAAGGGTTGCTCCATGCCAGGGCTGTCGAATGGGATTGGCGGCTTTCGAGTTGTTGAAGCGATGCAGGAAGGGGCGGAGCTCGACCTTGCTCCGTCCCCTCCAGGTTCGCCAGAGCGCCGCCGGTCACAGCGCGAAAGGCTGAATTGGGAAATAGGTGCTGGGCCCTATAGTCCGGCACCAGAATCTGGTTTAGATTCGTTCTAGCTCCTCCTTTAGCGGAGAGGCCACTGGTTTCGCCCCGCACTTGAAATAGTAGAGAAACGCCCTGAGCCTCCGACATTAGGGAACAGCCTAGTTCGGAGGACTTTTTTGAACGCCTTCTAATCGAGGTTTGATTGGCCAGGCTTCAGGTGCGCAGTTCTCTCAAGTAAATGATCAGGTCGATGTCGCCTGGAGAGCGGCCAAGTTGGGTTAGCCGGACGGCGGCCTCGGCTCGGAACTGGGTGCCGTGATTGACCAGGTGGGCGACGATCTGCTCCAGAGGCTGGACGTTGGGCTCACCAAATCGCGTCTCATATGACAGCGTGCTTGCGGCCGCTTCATCGGTTAGGGATGCGGCGTAGGACACCTGTTTGGCCATTTCCTGGCGCCAAAGCGTCTCGACTGCATCAAAAGTCTGGATCTCAGTCTCCGCCAAACGATCCGCCTGACGAGCGTCCTTTAGTGCCTCAGCCGGCAAGCCGCCCTGCCAGCGAGCCAACCAAACCAGTTCCGCGACGGCGATGTGCACCAAGGTCGCGTGCAGATTGCCAAAGCTTAAACCGGGCGCCACCTCGAGATACTCGGATTTTATGACCGCGGCGGCGCGTTCAAAGATATGGATGTTGGCCCATATGTTGTAATCGAGAAGAGTGCGCAAGAGTTTGGCTGCCATGGCCTTGCTCCTCAAAACAAAACGCCGCCTTTGGCGGCGGCGCTGTTAATTGGTTCGAGATCCTAAGTTTCGCGGGGAATCAGGCGGCGGGAACGCGCTTGCGGGCGCGGTAAGCGCGTGATTTGTTCTGGGAGCCGCACTTCGCCATGGTGCACCAAACCGCGGAGCGGTTCTTGGACTTGTCATAGAAGGCGTGGCCGCAGTGCTGGCAGACCTTGAAGCGTGACAGGTCACCTTCAGCATGGGCCCTGTAGGCAATCGCCAGAAGTTTGGCTAGCGCGGCGCAAATTCCCTGGCCGGCCGGCTGTAGAGCGAGACTATCCGGGCCTTCCATGGTGACGCATAGGGGCAAACTCTGAGCCACGGCGCGAACCTGAGCCTTAGCTTCCTCGCTTGCTTCAGCATCGTTGTGGGCGGCGAAGAGGGCCATTAGCGCCGAATGAAGACGTCCAGCATCGCGCAGGTCCGACTGGTTGACGACGACATCGTGCTCCAGGAGGCCATGATCGCTCAGCCAAGCGCCGAGCCGGTCCGGCGTGCCTTTCTCGTCCGCTGGCCAGGCGTGGCCGAGAAACGAAATCAAGACGTCACGGTCTGAGTCATTCATATCGAGCTTAGTATACTCCAGGTGTTTAAAAATTACCACCAAATGCACTTGACAGGTGTGTCGTCACCTGCTAAAGTATTTTACAGGTAGCAAGGAAGGGAGAACAAATGCTAGCGACCACCTTTGAAGAGTTAGTAGCGGCGGAGCGGATGGCCGACATCCGGCGACAGGTTGCCGAGGGGCGACTGCTGTCAAGTTTCAAGGACGAGCGGACCGCGCCCAAGCGGGAAAACGTCCAGGTCTTCCAGGTAGCGGAGGCAATTAGCCCCAAAACAGTGGAGGAAGCGGCTGCCCGCGCCGCATAGGCGGCATAGCTCCCGCGAGGGACGGGCCGAATTTCCGCTGAAATTCGCTCCCTCCCCCAGAACAGCCGGCTGAGCCGAAAGGCAATTCAGCCGGCTGTTTTTTTGACTGGAATTCTTGCTCGGGTTGCCAGGCCTTAGATTGGCAGGCCGGCCAGCCCTTTCATGCCGCGCAGCACCGAAATCTCGCCAAGGTGGCTGAGGATGTGGTTGCTGACGATGACTCGCAGCATCCAGCCTATGCGCCGCGGGCTGCCAAAGGCCTCGATGTCCTGGTCCAGAGTTGCCGGGTCTAGATCCGCCATGAAGGCGTCCACGCTGCCCTGAACTTCGAGACGGTAGGCGTCGAAGGCTGCGACGTCCAGGCGCCAGGTGGGCTGCCAGATCTCGCTGTTCTCGGTCGGGATGCCAGTTTTAGCCTGCCAACCACCGCTCTCGAACAGTGATTCACCAGACTTGAGCAGCTAGTTAACCATTCGATCCTCGCCAACAATCGTGTGCGCCAGGAGAGCGCCGATCGAGTTGGCGGTTCCGCCTGGTTGCCATTCGGCAATCTCGCTGGTGAGGTCCGAGAGGGCAGAACCGACCATACGGTGGCCATCGCCCAGCTCCTCGATCAAAAATTCACGTTCGTCCATCGTTGTTTGACTCCGTTTCTAGCTGCGGGCGGCAGCGTGTTTGGCAGTGGAAAGGGACAACGCTGCGGCCGCCAGCGGCCGCGACTGGCGGATTTTAGATTGGCAGACCGGCCAAGCCTTTCATGCCGCGCAGCACGGAAATCTCGCCAAGATGGCCGAGGATATGATTGCTGCCGGAAATTCGCAGGACGTCGCCAGCGCGTCTTGGTCCGCCAAAGGCCTCGATTTCCTTGTCGAGCCTTTCTGGATCGAGCCCGGCCATGAGTGCGCCCATACCCTGCTGAACCTCCTGCCGATAGGCGTCGAAGGCCTGAACGTTTAGGCTCCAGTCCGGCTGCCAAATATCGCGGGCCCGCGCCGGGATACCGGTTTTCTCAGCCCAATCGCCGGTCTCGAACAGCGAGCGTCCGCCGCCAAACAAGCGGTTGACGATCAGATCCTCAACCACGATTGCGTGGGCCAGCAGACCGGCAATTGAGTTTGCCGTGCCGCCTGGTTGCCAATTGGCCGCCTCGTCGGTGAGATCTGAAAGGGCGGAGCCGACCATGCGGTGGCTATCGGCGAGTTCCTCGATCAGGAATTCGCGTTCGTCGAGCATCCTTGTCTCCGTTCTAGCTACTGTCAGTAGCGTGGAATTAACGAAAAAGCGTGCCGAAGCGACGAGCCTGGCTTAATTGTAGCCGGACCATTGACAACGCTCCACCGCACGGACGACCGATCATTTATGCATAGCCTGCGGGGCGGGCAATTTGTGCAGTGCTAAACGCGGAGGAGCGCCGGAAGTTCGGACATGTTCGGGAAAAGCTGGATGCCTAAATCGTCCAGTAGAGCCGGGCTAGTGTCTGGTGTGAACCCGAAGACGGTCATTCCCGCCGCCAGGCCGGCCAGGACTCCGTTGCGGCTGTCCTCGATCACGACACAGCTCTCCGCGTTTTCAGCCATGCTTTCGGCGGCAAACAAGAATAGGTCGGGGGCGGGCTTGCCACGCTCCACTTGGCTGGCGCTGAAGATGTTGCCGCGAAAGTAGGGTTCAAGGCCGGTGACTGCCAACGTCACGCTCATTTTGGCCTTGGTGCCGCTCGAGGCGACGCAAATCGGCTGGCCGCGCTCGAACAGAGACCGGACCACGGCTTCTACGCCATTAGTAGCTTCGAGCTCGGCCCGCATCACGACTAGTTCCTCTTGGTCGAACCGGGCAATTAGCTCGTTCGGGATGCTGACCCTGTACTCCCGCTCAAAGAGCAGCCACATGTCTCGATCAGAAAGCCCATGTGAGAGCCGATGTACGTCGTCCGGCGTCATGTCGACACCAATTTCCGCCATCAACCGGATGATTACGTTCTCCGACAGGCCTTCGCTGTCGACCAGCACTCCGTCGCAATCGAAGATCACCAGGTCGTAGGGTGGAGGTGGGTTGGGCGATTCCGCGCTCATGGTGATTTGGGTTTAAAGCCAAGTTCCTGCGCAAACCGCAAGTAGTAACCGTCTGGGTCCAGGACTTTGAGTTCGCGGGAGCCAACCAGCTCAATCTCGGAGATTTGCCGCCATTTTTCTTGCACCGGCGATCTGGCTGGGTAGTCGTGTTCATTGAGGACCTTCGCAACCGCCTCAACGTCCGGCACCTGGATTTGCAGATTGACCCCGCGGCCATACGGGTAATCCAATGGGCCACTGTGGTTGTCACTCGGTTCGCGCTGCTGGAGCATGAGCTGGCTGGCGTCGAATGATAGAAAGGCAAACTTGCGTTCGGACCGAGCGTACTCCAGCTTGAAGTAGAGCCATTCCCAGTAGAAGACCAGACTCTCTTCGAAGTCGCTGACGTAGAGCTCGGGAATCAGTCCGTTATATTGCATTTCATGCCATTGTAGACGCGTTGACAGGCTTGTCGGCAGCGCGTAGATTCGGGCTCCAAAACAGAGGCTTCGCCGATGACAGCAGGCTCAGGATGGCGGAAGTAGCGCTCAGACGCTGGCGAGCCAGACGCCGAACATGCAAGTCGTGACGCCGGCGGCCGTGACCAGCGTGACCTTCTCATTGAGAAAGAAATGGGCCAGCGGCACGGCGAAGATCGGCGATGTGGATGTCAGCACGGCAACAGTAGCAATGCTGCCCTGCTTTACGGCGATTAGAAACATCAAGGTCGCGACGGCGATAAGGGCGCCGTTTAGCACGATCGGGGTCAGATCACGCCGCTGCCAGGACCGGCGATATTCACCACGTATCCCGGCGATTGCGGCGAGGAAGATTGCCGTAAACGGCATTCTTAGCGCGTTGGCGGCCAGGGCATCGACCGAGTCCATGGCGTCAGCCAAGATCAGCAGACCGGCTCCCCAGAGGATCGCGGCGAGGATCGCCAACAGCAGGGCCGGCATCGGTTGGCGCGCACGTATCACCGCCGCGCTGGCCAGGCCGGCCTGCCTGCGGACGACGAGGGTGCCGCCGGCCAGGACGGCAATTCCAGCCAGCGCCAACCGGAGGGAGAAGTCTTCGCCGGCGAAGACGATGCTACCGGCGACACTTGCCAAGATGTAAAGGCCGGTGGAAGTGGTAAACACGCGTGAGACATCTTCAAAGGCCATCGCCCGGACAAAGGCCGTGTCGCCAAGCGATAGCAGCAGTGCGGTGCCAAGCAGGAGAATGACGGTGGAGCCCGGCAGGTCGATAAGCGAGTCGTACGGACCAAGGACGGCGAAAATCAGTAGGGCGATCAGACCGGCAACGCTGGTGCGAATCGCCGTGATGTAGAAGGCGCTGACCCGCCCGGCCACATCGCGGATCACGACACCACCGAGCGCCCAAAGGGCGGCGGCGGCCAAGGCAGCTACTATTGCGACCAATGACCCTCCCTGAGTGGCACTTTTTGACCCGATGTTTGGCTCACGCGGCGCACGAGCTAGTGGCCTTGGCGCCTGGAACCCTCGGAACGCTTGTGAGTCTGACCTAGCTAGCGTAAGCGACTCCTGGTTTCCAAGGAATTAGCTTCACCAGGCGGGCATTGGAAACTTCGCCTGGCCAGCGCCAGAGCCGAACCACGATGAACAAACTGGGCACTAGCGCCGGCGATTGCCGTGCCTGCCAGGCCGAAGATGGGTTGTTGTGTAGAGAGAGACAGCGATTCATCGAGCTTGCCCGGGGCACCCTATGGTGGATCGTCCGGAAAAATATCGGCGAAAATCTGTGCTGGTTAAACGCTCCAGGGCAATGATGCGACCTGGAATCCCGCCGCGTTCCGATGGCCCCCACCGTCGAACCTGGCCGCGATCGCGGCCACGTCCTCACGTTCGTCGGTGCTACGCAGAGAGAAACGCCAGTGGCCGTCGGCGGCCTGAGAGTAGGTGGCGGCAAATGGTGCATTTGGGAAGCGTTCCAGCAGCAGAGCCCCGCAGTCCGAAGCGCTGGCAGAGGGAATGTTCAACACCGGTACAAGCAGACCGGTGATTTCTCGCTGTTGCGCCTGCCTCAAAGCGTTTTGGTTATAGGTGTTGATGTACTGCGCAATCGCCGAGCCAGTGTTCACAGCGGCTGCTTTGCCACCGCTGAAGACTTCTTCCCATTGGTCAAAGTGGTAAGACTGGGCAGAGAGATAGGCGATTGCCTCGTTGGTGCCTTCGAGCTTGAAGCGCCAGAGATCTCGGTCCTCCACCGTATCGACCAACCAGGGACGTTCAATTCCGCCGCCTGGTTTTGAAACCAGCTCGTCCCAAACGAGGCCAGCGCCGGATCTCTCCATGTCAAACAGGCAGAATGGCAGGCCCTCCAAGTCAGCCTCCGCCGTCTTGTGATGGTCCAAGACTCGCAAGCTTCGCGCTTGCTGCTCTAAAACCAACAAAGTCTTGCGCGGGTAGCTGAAGTCGACGATCAGCACATCCTTTTCGGATGTCTCGGGCGGGGCTTCACCAAAGGAGGCTGGAAAAAAGACGGCGTCTCCCCAATTCTTGAGGCGGGTTTTTATCACCCAGGCGGCAGTGAATCCGTCCAAACAGCCGCCATGAAAAATCACCATTTTATCCGCGTCCATGTCGGTACTCCCTCGCAGTCATCAGCAGCGGGACTTAAAGGCCTTCCCTATGCTACGTCGTCAGTGCCTTGGGCTGGAGTGTTTCTCGGACCCGCGCCCCGGGCCGCCATGATAGATGAGGCGGAGGCCCGAGTGTGAGCGTCACGCGGTTTCCGGTTCTTTGTCTTTGAGAAAGCATGTATCGATCAGCCCCGGCTTCAAGTGCTATAAGCACTACGGCTGGATAGACTCGCCAGGAAAGGTTATCAGGGTATCCAAGGCAGTTTCATTTCCGGTAGTAATTATGCACACGGCGGCGAAAACCTCGGCGATCTTGACTTCAGTCGGGCCCGCGGGCTGGGTAAAGGCGGGCGTGATAGTGAATTCAGGTTGTGACCAGGTGGACCAATCGCGGGCGAGTCGAGGAATCTAGATCTGAAGGGGTAACCATGTCGTTTATCCGAGCTACGGACACTGGGCCGCTGCTACTGGGACCGGGAACTAAATACACTCTTCTGGCGACCACGGCGGAGACTGAAGCGGACTACTTCGCCTTGGAAGCAGTGGTGGCACTTGATGCTGGCCCACTGCCGCACATCCACCCCAACCAGGTCGAGACTTTCTATGTCGTTGAAGGGCTGCTGGAGGTGATGCTGGGCGACCAGGTTTACGAAGCTAGGGCCGGCGATTTTGTCCATGTCTCGAAAGGCACGCCGCATGGTTTCATAAATCGATCGGGTACGCCGGCCAAGTTGGTCGCGACCTTTGTGCCGGCGGGCGACATGGAGGCTTATTTTCGAGAAGCGTACGAGGAGGCAACCGACCGGCAGGCTCCGGCTCCGCCGCTAGACGAGGCGATGATTCAGCGCCTGAAGGCGGCGGCCGCGCGCCATGACGTTGAGATCTTGCCCGCGCCGGAGGGCTAGGCAGAGGCCGACGAGGCTGATTACTGTGGCAAGTGGTGGCCAAACTTGGGAGGAGACCGGCGGTGAAGGACTCGAAAACGATGGGGCAGGCAGTAGCCTTTGGCGTAATCATTGGCTCGGTGATTTTCGCGCTAACCGGCGAGGCTTTCTGGCTTGCAATAGGCATAGGCATCGGAGCGGCCCTGGGAGCCGGTGCCCAGAAGAAACGCCGGTGAGCCAGCTCCCACTCGTGCCCGACTACCGGCCCAAGCGGCGCCGGCCTGACCTCAAACGTTTCGCCCGCCGTCGGGGCCAAGGGAGCTATGGGGGGTGTGGTTCGGTGACAGCCCGGAGGCGGGATTTGGTCTCAGTTACTGTCTGAAGTCCTCTGCACCGTATGCCTCGCCTTCAACGAGACCAAACTCATGCGCTCGAGTATTGGCGAATGTTGTCGGCAACGAGTGGCAGGTCGAATTGAACGACACAACCGGCTGGCGCACGATAGGGGACCCTGTGCATTGGAGGACCTCGAAATGGAGGTGTGGCTCAGAACTCCTGCCAGTATTTCCGCTCAAGCCTATGGGCTGACCTTGTGACACCAGCTCCCCCACTTCTACCAAAGCACCCTCACGGGTCAAATGCCCGTAGTTGCTGATCGTCCCATCTTGATGCTCGATGATGATCGTGTTGCCGTCTCCAGGTTCTCCTTCAGCGAAGTTCTCTTCCAGGTACAGAACGACTCCCTCTCGCGCTGCCAGCAAAGTCGTACCGATTGGCATCACGATGCGTAAGCGAACTCAGCGCGCAGCCCTTGTGCATGACTTCCGGTTCCTGGCTCAACACAGTTTCCTTGTCCGACGACATAGGTCACTCCGGAAGGATATGGCAACAGGTAAGGAGAGGTCTCTTGGTCGGGGTAGGACACGTCCGGGCAAAAATGGGTTGCCGACCGCGGGCCGCAAGCCATCAGCCCGATAAGAAGGGCTAGGCCTGAAGCCAGGAAAAGCGGCTCTATCCTCCTAGATTTCCTGGTCATGGGCTCGCGGCGCTGCCTCCATCCGCTTTTGGCGTCTTAATGCATAGAGCACGACCGACATCTCTAGCATTTCCTCCAAACCTATGACCACTGCCAGTATGAGCAGCCAAACTAAGTACCACACCCAGGCTGCTGCTAAGCTCGCGACAGCTAAGCCAATAACAAAGAACCGGAAGCCGCGCACGATCATCAAGACCTTATCCAGGTCGTAGGTAGAGCGTCGAAACCCAGCCAGCTCCAGTCCTACTCCCCAGGCGGTGGACCCGACTCCAAGTGCCACAAGCACCGCGGCTGGATATACCCGCCAGGAAAGGCCTATCAAGGTGTCCAACCCAGCCTCATTTCCCGTAACAATTATGCTCGCATCGGCGAAAACCTAGGCGATCTGTCCCCACCCACGCCGCGGGCCTGCGGTGTGGGGTTAAGCCCTAACAGCGGGCTCGGCAGATGTAAAGCTCCGTGGCATCATCGGGCGCAAAGGTCGGTGACTGTTCGACTTCAACGAGGCCCGCTTGTTCGAGAAGGGCAATGACCTCGCCGGACTCGTAGCTAACGTAGGAGAGATGTTCCTCCTCGGTTGCCAGGACCACTCCGTCAATCGAAAGCGTGTAGAAGCTGGCCTCCGTCAGGTAAGACGCGTAAGGCGATTTCAGTGCCGTCTGGCCTTGCCACAACCCGCTCCCACCCATTCGGCACACGCCGATGCACTGCCTTGTGGTCTTTTCGCGGTCGTCCGTTTTCTGAGCGCTCGCGATCACCCATAGGGGCAAACAGTTCGATCATGAAAGTGCCATTGGGCAGAAGATGGTCGCGCAGGCGCTCAAGACTGTTGGCGGCCTCCTGCGCCGGAATTAGGCTAAACGAACCATCCGGGATGAAGATGAAAGCGAACTGACGTGGTAGATCGAGCTGCTGCACGAACTGCGCATACAAGTGCGCAGCGATACCTCGCTCTTCGGCCTTCGTTCGGCACAGGTTCAGCATTTCAGCGGAGGCGTCCACACCATGGATGTCCGCTCCTCGCTCGAGGAGAGGTATGAGGAATCGACCGCCACACATCGCTTCCAGCGCCGGTCCACCCAAGCGCTGGCACCAGTCCGAGTAGAACTCCAGTTTGTCGGGAGGCGCACTCGGCTTGTCGAGATCGTAAAACTCGGTACTGAGACGCTTGTAGCCATCGAGTTTCGCTTCGGTCATCGCCTTGCGTGCATTGTATTCGAGTGAGGGCCCAGCTCACGCCATCTCAAATCTTCCCAGCGTCAAGCGGCAGCCGAGAAAGCACCTAGGACTGCCGTACTATCGGCAGAATTCGGCCTGAGAAACCCACTCAGGCCCGGTTGCCAGACTGTTTGTGTGACTTTCTCGCCAGCCTTCATCAAAAATTTCCTGATACCATTTTGTCCATGAGATTGGCGGTCATTTCTGACATCCACGCGAACCCTATTGCTCTCGATGCCGTGCTAGCGGATATCCAGCGCGGCGGTGACGTGGACGGCTATCCGGTACTCGGCGACCTGGTTGCCCAAGGTTATGACCCTGTTTCTGTTGCTGAGAGGTTGGCGTCTCTGCCAAATACACGGTTTGTAAGAGGGAACACGGATCGGTATGTCGCTGGCCAGGAGCTACCGCACTGGATGGATTTCAGCAGCGTGGATCCCGATCGCATGCCAGGACTGGTAGATGCGGCTCGAGCCCATGCCTGGACCACCGGCTGTTTAGCAGCGTCTGGCTGGTTGGACTGGATAAAAGCACTGCCGCTCGAAGATCGATTCAGTCTTCCCGATGGGACCCGGTGCTGTGCGTTCACGCCGCGCCAGGATTAGACGACGGTTCTGGTATCAATCCGCTGCACACGGACGACGAGCTCGCCAGCATGCTGAATGGGTGCGATGCGGACTTAGTCCTGGTTGGCCATACCCACTGGCCGCTCGATAGGCAGGTTGGAGGCGTGCGCGTCGTCAACCCGGGCACCACCACTTATCCGTGGGCGCCTGATCTTCGCGCTTCTTACGCCCTGATTGAAGCTGATGAATCGCAGCATTCAGTGAGCCTGCACCGTGTAGCTTTCGACGTTGAGTCGGTTATTCAATCGATTCGCGAGAGCGCTTACTAGCCCAACCCAGAATGGCTTGTCGAGCGCTACACAAATAGGCGTCGCCCACCTTGGGACCAGGAAGCCGAGGCGTAGTGCGGATTGGGGTGATGTCGAAGGCGCGGCGGCGCCCGCGCCCGCGTCTTGGAGCAGACGCGGGCGCCGCCAGGGTCGGCAAGGCGCTCGAAGATGCCCTCGATATCGGACATGAACATGCCGGAGTCTGGACGAAGCCTGCGTTTCACACGAGTAGTCGTAAACCGGCCTCTCTAGCGCCGAAGCTTGGAGACAGGATCCGTTAAGGAGGCAGGCATGTGGCAGACCGGTGATTCAGTCATTCTGCGATATGTACGCGAAGACCGGCCCCACAGTGTGATCGCCGCGACGCTGGTTCTCGACACCCCGGAGTTGGTCGCGCTGTATTGGGCGGCCGGCAATCCCTACAAGGCGCCGGGAGCCGACCGCAACCAGAGCCGGGCGATTTATCAGGCCGGCGGCAAGTTTGAGCTTGTCGACACGGTGTGGAAATACACCGATGTTTTATGTCTGGTAAAACCGGGTGACAGCCACGCGGTCTGGATGTACTGGAAACAAGGCGAGCAAGAAATCGGCGGCTGGTACATCAACCTGCAGGCGCCGCTAGCTCGAAACGCGCTGGGGGTCGATACCGATGATTGGACCCTCGATATCGTGGTCGGCGCCGATCTTTCGGAGTGGTGGTGGAAGGACGAAGAGGAGTTTGAACAGGAGGTTGAAGCTGGCCGCTTTTCGCCTGAGCGGGCAGCTTCCATCCGGGGCGAGGGCAATCGCGTGATCGAGGCGATTCGTGAGCGGCGAGCGCCCTTCGACAACACATGACAGAAATGGCGACCAGATGAGGCCTGGAAGATGCCGCTGATTCCGGACGGTTGGGAGCGGCCATCTCCTTAGACCAAGAGGCCTACGACGATGCCGGCGTCGAAGCCGAAGACGAAGAGGTCTAAGGCCTCCTGTATACCTGCTCGCCCGGATTGAACCCGCTGGCTGTCGCCGATGGCCTTTCCCAGTCCATCGCCGCGGCGACTGACGGCGGACGAAGACGGCCTGCGTTTGGGCATCGTGCCGGCCGTACTCGCGGTCGATGCACTCCTCGGCGAAGGACATGTGCTCCTTGTCCACCTCGAAAGGTGAAGTCTCAACCGGCGCTCCATCATCGCCCTGGACAGAGGACCAGGTCAGGTACTCTCGCCCGTCGATCAGCTCCCGGAAGATGACCTCCAGTTTCATCTCCTCGCGGTCGAGCGATCGCAGGTTCTCATCAATGCGGGCGTTCAACATGGCCAGCCACTCGTCGACCATAGGGGACTTGCCTTGCCTAACCCGGTAGCGAGAGAGTTCCACTTTCATGCGGTCAACTTTCTTCATTAAGATCTTGGCTTAGCTTGGACCGGGTGCTTCGTACCGGAAACCCGGCTGGCCCACCCCGACAATTGCTGACGGGCGGGAATCGCCGGTTCTTAAACCAAGAGGCCGACGACGATGCCGACATCTAGGCCGATGACGAAGAGGAAGCCTAGCACCAAGCGGCGCTCCCAGGCCGAGCGCATGTTGATGCGGCGACGCATACGATGAGCTTGCTCCTCGAGCATTTGCTGTTCAGCCTTCCTTCAGACCAGCCTTGGCAGGTCCAGCTGTGTCTGACCAGATTAGCGCTTTCAACGGGACTTGGCAGCGTCCTAGCCGCCGGCCACCATGCCCAGTTCCGACCACCAATTGGTTAGGTCTTGAGCCACGGCGGAGGCTATTGCGGCCACCAGAGTACTAAGGGCAACCGAGACCTTTGGGTGGGCCGCGATCCAAGTGGTGGCGTAATCCATGATGTCGTTCACTTTAGTCTCCTTTCGTGAGCAGCAGCGCCAGGCCGAAGCCAGCCAGGAAGCCGGCGGCGGTGTGGCGGGCGATGCGCCATCGCCGTTCGCGTTCAATTTCTCGCATCAGCCGGCGCCAGACTTGCTCTTTCTGGATCTGCTCCATCTCCCGGCCTTTCTTGACTTTTAAATACCGGCCCTGCGGCCGGGGCCGTCGTGGCCCTTCATCACCTCACCTGCCTTCCCTTGACGCAGACCGCCAGATTTCCTATCCAGTCGTGATCGTCGAGGGCAAGGTTGCAGAGGAAGCAGCGGCCGGTGATCTCCTCCCACATCTGGCCTTTGGTGTTGAACTGACCGCATTTGCACTGCAGAGCGAATTCGCCGGTCGCCAGCACGCCCCACTGGGCGACGCCGCAGTTGCGGCACGTGAGGACCATGATTTTCATTTATTTGAATACCGCCAATGAAGGCGGCCTGCCGCCCACTTGGCGGGAGCGTCGGCCGCGGCTAGCACATTTATCTCCCGCCTTTCTTTACTTCTAAATGCCGCCAATGGCCGTGGGCCTTGGCGGGAGCGCCGGCTGCGTCTTCCATTTTTTTAAAGCCGGGAATGAAGGCGGCGAGCCGCCTACTTCCCGGGAGCGCCGGCTGAGTCTTGCACTTTTAACTCCAGCACTTCTTTCTAAATACCGGGAATGAAGGCGGTTTGCCGCCCGCTTGCCGGAAGCGCCGGCCGCGGCTGCATTGATTGACCGCCGTCCGGGCTTCGGCCGACTCGGGCCCATTACTCTCAGTCCAGAACGTTCTGATTCGGTAGCCAGGGGCCGATTTGTAGGGCACGGCAGGTGTCGTTGCGGCCGAGGCGTTTGTTGGCGCCGTTTTCGATGTTTACGCAGGGGATCTCGTTGGGCCGGAGCAGGGCGTCGACGTGCCAGCCCTGACAGTCATCAGTCGCCGTCGGCGCGTGGACGCCGGTCCAGCGGTAGCCTTTTGTCACCGTGTTATAGGCCAGGATGGCGACGTGGGTGGCAACGGGGTCGGTTTCGCACCAGAAGATATAGTTGCCACCGCCGGTGAAGCCGGTGCCGGTGAACTTGGCCGGCGGCAGGCCGTGAAAGATCGCCCAGGTTTGCAGGTCGAAGGGCTGGAGGGTGAGGGCGTGGCCAATGCCACAGCTCATCACGGTTGCCGGGTCACCGTTGCAGAAAATTCCACCACCGGTGTGGATGTATTGTTCGCCGGCGTCGGCCATGGCGTGACCGAGCTTGTGCAGGCCAACACCAACCTGGCTGCGCATGAAGTAGGTGGCCATGAGCTGGGCGTCGTACCAAATATCGACGTCGCGGCCGTAGGCGTTGAGACAGGCAGTGGCGCCCGGGCAACCGACGCGCAGGCCGTTGCCGTAGGTGAACTCACGCGAGCTAGCGGCGTACTGCAGATTACTGCTGGCGGAGGGGTCGTAAACTACGCTTATACCGGTTTGCCTGGCCCATTCCTGCGACGCTTGCTCGATCGGCGCCCGGATCGATGGCACGCCGGAAGCCTGCTGGTAGCGCCAGCGCCAGACGCCTGTTTGGCGCAGTTCGGCCTGCTCAGCCAATGGCGCCGGCGGAGAGCAGAAATCACCGGAGTGCTGAGGGCAGCGCAAGAAACGCCGGTCGTCAGCCTCAGCGGCGGAAGCGGTGATCAGGCAAACGACGATCGCCAGCAGAATTGCCGCCAGCAAGGTCGTGATTATGTGAAGTGTCTTGGCCGTCATTGATTACTGCTCATCAAACATTCAAGCGCAGCCGTATCGATCGGCAAAAATTCAGTGTGAGAAAAGCGGCCGTCGAGCTTGCCGTCACGGGCGTCCTGGACTTTGTCCGCTGTGTCCTGCTCGATATAGATTGAGAACTGGTCGCGTGGCTGGCCGGCCTCGTCCAAGGTGAGTACCAGGCTATAGAAGGTGGCGCCGTCCTGATCGCCAAAGGTGCGGGTGGCGCGATAGCCGGCGGTTGCCGACTCGCGCTCAACGACCTCGACCGTGCCATCGCAAGCGATCATGGCGGCGGTGACCTCGCCGGGTGAGCGGGGCACTTCAAAGCTGATCCGGTTGTTGTCGCCCTTGACCTCGATGCCGGTATTGGTCAGTTTGAGCGAGGCCAGGTTGATAATCGCGCCGGCGCCGAGCAAGGTCAGGCCGGCCGCCAGGACCGTGAAGTAGAGTCGCAGCGTCCTACCATAAACGGGTGAATAAGAGGGTGCGTCAGCCGCGGCGCCCGCTTGTCGCTCATGGCTTTTGAAAGTACGGGAAGGCGAGAGTGAAACTCTCGTACACCCTGCGTGAGGATGCCGTCGAACCAGCTTTTGTTTTGAAGAAGGGTGTAGTCAAAGAAAAACCCGACCTAACTGCAGGTCGGGTAAGCTGCTGACGCCAATGTGCTCCCCTGTCCGGGGCATCAGTATTTTAAAAAGTCACGTCATTATAGCACGTTTGACGAAGTTTTGGGAGCGGTGTCGCGTTTTATGGCCGCCGCCGGAAGCGGCGGCGTGGCTGCGGTTCATCGGAGTCACTCGAGGCAGCTGGATCATCGGGCCCATCCCGGTCTGGCGGGCGGAATGAGTCGATTCCCCGCGGAACGAAGTGGTCCTCGAGCTTTCCCAGGATCAACTGCAGCAGCGCCTTGACGATCCAGGCGACAGCCGCGGCCAGCACCAGTCCGGCGGTGCCATCGCCCAGAACCGCGCCGCCAACCAACAGGCCGATAATGATCGCGGCGGTCCAAACAAAAACCAGCCTGGTGATCCGGCTCATGGTTTCTCCAGATTCGGCATAGCGTCTTACGCAGCTATGGTAGCCGAAGCGAGACAAGGTTATAACGGCGTACGCGGCCCAAATTGCCGCCATCCTTGTTAATTCTCTCCCGGGGTGACAATATCTGGCGCGATGGAGTGTCCAAACTGTCACAGACAAAATCCCGAAGGAACCCTCTTCTGCACCGACTGCGGCACGTCTCTGGCGGTCAGTACTCCTCCACCTCCGCCAGCGCAAGCCGCACCCCCGCCAGCTGCCGCACCTTCGCCGGCCACACCTCAGCCTCCACCCCGCCCGCCGATCAGGGATTCGGCCGCCCAGGGCGGAGCTCTCAAGCCATTGCTGCTTGGCCTGGCCGCTGCTGCCATCCTTGGAGCGTTGCTTGGCGGCGGCTACCTATTGGGCACTTCCGGCGGAGATGACCCCGGCGGCGAAGTGACCTCCTCCGGCAATGCCAACCAGCGGCCGTGATTGAACCGGCTACCAGCACCGCCGCACCGACTTCCATTCCGCCAATCGTTGCTCCTACGAGGAGGCCGACGGCGACGGTAACGCCTCACCCGCCGGACCGCAGCAGCTGCTCGGCCATCCAAGGCACGGATTATCGCAGCGCCTCGGAGCGCACCTGGTACTTGGCAAACTGCGTGCCAACGCCTGTTCCAGGCCCGCCAGTTGTCCACATTACGACTCTTGTTCCGGGCAACTGCTACGACGGAGCGGCAACCCCTCAAGTCGATTGGGTTGCGCTGGTTCCCTGCAGCGGGCCCTATGACTATCTCGTTCTTGTCCAGTTCATAGTCACGACTGGTTCGAGCGATTTCCCGGGCAACGACTTTCTTCTGGCAGAAGGGAACAGCCGCTGTCCAGGTAACACGGACGTAGTGGTTTTCCCAACGCCCGAGAGCTGGGCAGACGGCAGACGGACGGTAATGTGCGTACAGTGCAACCTCTGCGACCCCTTACAATCAATGATCGCCACCGACCCTTTCAGCCATCTTTTGGCGACCTGAGAGCCTTCTCGGGTTGGGCATAAAGCCGCAGAGAGGTCTTTAAGCCAGCGCGAGGTCCGGATTCCGGCTTGCGTTTGGTTTAGGAACCGGCGCGCGCGGCGGGCTAAAGCACAGAGCCAAGGTCAATTTTAGTCCGGCGCTTGTCAAACATCAGAGAAAGTGACAATATCTGGCGCGATGGAGTGCCTAAGCTGCCGTCACCAGAACGTCGACGATGCGCGCTTCTGCGCCAACTGCGGCTCGGCCATTGTGGTTGCTCCGCCACAACCTGCAGAGCCGGCGCCAGCATCACCGCCGCCTGCCGCGGCTGTTCCCCCGCCGCCGGTAGAACCCGCACCATCACCGACCGAACCGCCACCTCCGGTTGCGGCCACGCCACCGCCAGCAACACCACCTCCGGTTGCGGCCGCAGCAACGCCAGACGCGGTGCCTGGAGCCTACGAACCGGCGCCGGTTTACGAACCGCCTCGGGACGACTACAACACCGCCGGGGAGGAGCCAGGCCAGACCAGCTGGACCGGTCTCCAGAGCTTCCTGATTGGGCTTAGCGCCGGCGTGATCGTCGCGGGAGTTCTCGGCATCGGCTACCTGCTTGGCAGCTAGACAAGGCCCAGTTCTCCAAGCTGCCGCGTAGGCTGCTGCGC
This sequence comes from Dehalococcoidia bacterium, assembly GCA_965219205.1. Lineage (GTDB taxonomy): Bacteria > Chloroflexota > Dehalococcoidia > DSTF01 > WHTK01 > WHTK01. Next base: position 36,133 of record CBDCMQ010000004.1, on the reverse strand, counting down.
CCTTCTCAAGATCGACCAGCGGCTCGGCTTTGGCTCCAAGCCAGCACAGCGGAAGCGATTAAACACCTGGAGGAGATACGTCCGCTGTTCTCAGGCAGCGACCGAAAGGGAGGGTGGACAAAATGCTTGGTGATTTGACAGGACGCTAGACTTGAATGCTCGCTCTTTTTGCGCACTCAGAAACAGGAGCTTCAACATGGCAAATACTTGGCCCAAGTTAATCCCCGTCGTGCTCATCCTCGCCGCACTGCTGGCCAGCGCCTGCATTAGTTTCAAAAGCGAGGCCGAGGAGCATTACGATGCGGGCGTTGCCTTTTTCGAGCAGGGCAGGTTCGACAAGGCGATTGCAGAGTTCAACTTGGCTATTGAACTTGACCCGGACTCCGTTGCGTCCTACAGCAATCTCGGCCTCGCCTACGATAGGTTGGAAGACTTCGCCCGCGCGATCAGCGCTTACCCCAGAGCGATTGCCCTCGATCCCAATAAGCCCGTCCCCTACTACAACCCCAGCTTCGCCTACGACGACCTTGGCAATTGTGAGGCGGCGCTTAGAGACCTCGACAAAGCCATAGAGCTAAACCCGGACTATGGCGGGGCTTATCTCGGCCGCGGCGTGATCTACATCGAGATCGGCGAGTACGAGCGGGCCGCGGAGGACCTTAGCATATCCCTGGTGCTACTGCCCGACGAATATCTGACCTATGGTGACCGCGGCCTCGCCTATCTGAAACTAGAAGATTTTGCCGCCGCTGTCGACGACTTCACTTCTGTCCTCGGTTTTCTACAAGAAGAGGCCTTCTTCTTCGGCCAAAGGGGCCTCGCCTATCTAGGCTTGGCTTATCTGGGTCTGGCTAAGTACGAACAAGCCCTCGTCGATTTCGACACTGCGGTCCAGATGAATGAATTGAACTGGTTCACGATCGCCTTGGAGCGATCGCGGGTGCTTGTCATCGTCGGCCAGTACGAGGAAGCAATTAACACTTCCAATAACCTGGGATCGATCAGCAGCCGCCCCTGGCGAATCGCCTATGCCCACCTCAACACCAGCCTAGCCTACGAGCGCCAGGGCGACCTCGAACAGGCCAGCACCGATTTGGAGCTAGCTATCGACCTCTATTGGAACGAAGCCAGTACTGCCGAAGCGATCAAGTACCTGGAGGAGGTCCTGCCGCTCTTCGCCAACGAGGACCTGGTTTCGCGTGTCGAGCAAGTCCTCGGTGAGTTGAAGCGCCGCTGGGCCGAAACAGTTCTTGTCCATACCATCCGCTCCGGCTCCTGAAACAGCGGAACGGATAGCATTCCGGCGACCGAACAAGGCGCTTCAGCTTTGGGCCAGGGGTTCCCAATTTGACCTGATTGCTTGAGATGCCGGGCTTCGTCTGCTACGACGGCGTAAGATCAGATTGGTATTCCACTTAGCAGCTTTGGCGAGGGGACAAGACTTAATGCGTCGCAACCTGGTTACCGGCCTGCTGATCCTGGCGTTTCTGCTGCTGGTGGCCGCTTGCAGCTCCGGTAGCGACACGGCCAGCCACAATGAGGCCGGGTTGGAGTTAGTCGCGCAGGGCGAGTTTGCCGCGGCCCTGGCCGAGTTCGATCAGGCGATTGAGCTGGACCCCGATTTTGCCGCGGCTTACGACAATCGCGGCTTAGCCCGGCTGGAGCTCGGCGACATCGAGCTGGCTCTGGACGACTTCGACCGGGCCATCGAGCTCGACGCCACGCTGGCCTCGGCGTACAACAACCGTGGCAGAGTTTTTGCCGCACAAAACGAAATCGAGCTGGCTATTGATGAGTTTAACCGGGCGATCGCGCTCGACGACGAGTTCAGCCAAGCCTTCAACAACCGTGGCCGCGCGTACGCCGACCTCGGCAACTTCGAGCGAGCAATCAACGATTACGGCATCGCGATCACGCTCAATCCGGAGTTTGTCGATGCTCTTGCCAACCGCGGCGCCGCCTTTCGTGTCCTAGGTGAATACGATCTGGCGGTGACCGACCTTGGCCGAGCGCTAAACCTGGACCGGACGCTGGTTGCCGCCTACTCAAACCGCGGTTTCTCCTACCTGGGCCTGGGCGAATTCGAACTGGCGCTGGAGGACTACCGCCGTGTGCTCCAGTTCGACCCCGAGGATGAGAGCGCCTATCGCAATCGCGGCTTTGCCTATCTCAACCTGGGCCAGTTCGGCCCAGCAATTAACGAATACAGCCAGGCAATCGAACTCGGCCCCAACCACGCCAGCAGCTTCCGCAACCGTGGCTTTGCCTTGCTGCAGCTCGGCGAATTTGAGGCGTCGATCAAGGATATCAACCTCGCGATTCAGTTGGAGCCGGAAGACTCGATCAGCTATCTCGACCGCGGCTTTGCCTACTTCAGCCTGCGAGAGTTCGACCTGGCGATCGCCGACCTCAGCCGCTCGCTCGAGCTCGATCCGAGCCAAGTGGCGGTCTTTCACTTCCGCGGCGCCGCCTACCGCGAGCAAGGCGAATATGAGCTCGCCCTGGCCGATCTCGAAAGAGCGGTTGAGGAGGAGCCGCAGGATATTAGTGTCCACCTGGAGCGTGGCCGGGTCCACGTGCTGATGGGCAATTTTCAGCTCGCCATTGCCGATTCGGACCGGGCCTTTGTTCCTGAAAGCAACGCCGAACTGGTCGCCTTCGCCCTGCTCACCCGGGCTCTGGCCTTCGAGGGTTTGGCTGACCTCGAGCAGGCCAGGATCGAACTGGAGGAAGCGATCGCCATCTACCCGGATAGCAGAATCGAACTGGTCGGCATCGCCCAGTTGGAACAGGTTCAACCGTTCTTCAGCGATTCAGCGCTGCTGGCGCTGGTCGCGGCGGCTTTGCGGGGGTTCAGGATTAGCTAGGGCTGCCGGCCTGGATCTTGGTAGGGGAGCGGCGGCGGCTTAGTCGGCGGGCTTCCAGGCCGAGGGTGAGTTCAATTCGGGGATTCGGGCCGTTAGATCGGCCCATTCGGCTCCCGTGGTGGTTTCAATCAGTGATTTCATCTGGGCGAAGACTAGAGGCGGCATCAGCTGCATCCAAACCCGGGTAGTGGTCTCGCGGTCCTCGAAGGACAGCAGGGGGAACAGCCAGCCGACCATGTCGGCCGTCCGATCCGCGGGCGATTTCAGGGCCATGGCCAGGACGATCGAGCTGTGCTCCTCCGGCGAAGCGCGCGAGCGCAGAAACGGGTAGAGGTACCCATCCTCCTTATCAAGGTGGATCCGCAGCACTTCGGTCAGCGCCGCGGTGGAGCGAGCGGCGACCAGCGGGCTGGTGGTGGCGGTGATCTTGGCCAGCCCTTCCCTCATCGTCTCGAACTCGCGATGGTCCAGGAAGTAGCCACGCGCGACTAGCGGTGCGATTTCGTCCAGCTTGGGAAAGACGGCCTCGTCCTCGCCGTCGGTGTGCCACTTAAGGATTTCGCTGAAGAACCGCAGCCGCTCAACCACGCCGGACAGTTCACCGTCTTCATCGGCAGCGATATAGGCCAGCTCATCAATCTCCGCCATGTCGCGGCGGAAAGCGCGGTGGATCGCGTCGATAGCGTCAAGAGGCGTGGTCAAGCGAATATCCCTTTCTAATAGTCTGAGGTTATAGCCAAGTGTAGCGTAGGGATAGCAACGCTTGCCCGGAAATGGAAGCCGCAGCGATGGCGAGGCGGGTCTTAGATAACGTCACTCGAACTGCGAGACCCAGGCAAGGAAGAGCAGAAACAGAACCACGGCGGCCGCGGCGCTGGCGACGATAACCAGGATCAACCAAGGCAAAAGGGTTCTCAACCGTGTAAACGCCGGTCTCATCGGTCCTACAATAGCGCTCCAGAGGTCACTTTTTAGCCTTGCCTCCGCAAGCAGCGGACCAGCGAAGCCGGCCTTGCCAAGTCCTGGATGCCGATTGGCGCTAGCGTTACACTGAGGCCTATGAAGGCAAGGCCTCAACCAGATCCGGTGCAGCAACCATGACCAGCGCCAACGGGCCGAACCTCTTCCCAGACCTGGAAAGTGTCCACCGCACCTATAAGCGGGGTGTTCTGCCGTTTCAGGCGATAAAGAAACTGGCCGAGGCGGGCAACTTGATCGCCGATGACTGGGACGATGACCAATTCCAGCCCGCCAGCCTCGATCTTAGACTCGGGCCGGTCGCCTATCAGGTGCGGGCCAGCTTCCTGCCAGGTAGAACCAAACGTGTCCTGGATGCGATCGCCAGTCTCCAGATTCAGCAATTAGACCTCAGCGAAGGCGCCGTTCTACAGAACGGCGGCGTATACATCATCCCCTTGCTTGAATCCGTGAGTCTGCCGGAGAAAACTCGGGCGAAGGCGAATCCCAAGAGCACGACCGGACGGCTGGACGTGTTCGCCCGTCTAATTACCGACTACGCGGAGCAGTTTGACAGCGTGGCCTGGGGCTACAAAGGGCCGCTCTTCGCCGAAATCGCACCCAAGACGTTCAGCATCCGCGTGGGCCGCGGCACCAAACTCAATCAGCTGCGCTTCCTGCGCAGTGTTCCGCCCCACGCCGACATGACCCGCCAGGCGCTCAAGGACAGTGGCGACCTGGTTTACGGCAAGGACGGCCAGCCGGTTCAATCGACCGTTTTCAGCGGTCAGTGGCTCTCGGTAGATCTAAAAGCCGGCGGCGGCTCAATCGGCTGGAAAGCGATCGCCGATGCACCGATGATTGATGTCGAAAAGCTCGATTTTTATGACCCGGCTGAGTTTTGGGAGCCAGTGATTCAGCAACCGAACCTGCAGCTGATTCTGCGGCCGGGGGAGTTTTACATTCTCGGCTCCAAGGAGCGGGTCCGAGTGCCGCCGGCCTACGCCGCCGAAATGGTGCCGTATGACCCGTCATGGGGCGAGGTCAGGGTGCATTATGCTGGGTTTTTTGACCCCGGCTTCGGGCATGAGACCGGCGAACTGAAGGGCACCCGGGCGATTCTGGAGGTGCGCTCTCACGAGCTACCCTACGCGCTGCGCGACGGCCAGCCTTTGGTGAGGCTGGTCTACGAACGCCTCCTGACCGTCCCCACCAAGCTCTACGGCGCCGAAGCCAGATCCTCGTATCAGATGCAGGACCTCGGCTTGAGCAAGCAGTTTCGCCAGCCCAAACCGGTTTCTGGGCCGGCGCCGGTTAGCGCCGGTTGAGACGCACGAGTGGATTACCGCCGATAACTCTACCGACATTTTGAAATATCGGCAGCGGTTAAGCCCCGAACTTTGCCTAGCTGGCTACATCAAGGGCGAGCGTAGGAAACGCGTCTGATCGATCTCGGTCTGAGGATCTATGCCGGAGGATAAGGGCTGGGAGACCTTTGTGTCAGCGTCTAGCAAATCGGCGGTGAAGCGACGGTCAAGCTCGCGATACTTACCGACGATTCGCCGCCAGCGGCCACGAGCACCGTTCTCCGGCGGCGACCAATCATCCGGTGGCAGTGTGCCGTTGGCGCTGAACGTCTGCCGCCTTGCCAAACCGTAATTCAACAAAGGATTCAACCGGCCGACCGACAGATGGTTGCTCAGCCGGACGAGACCGTTGCTGCCGATGCCTACGGGCATTCGAGCGTGTTCCGCGCACCGCCCTTTGGCCAAATGTTGCCTCCGGCAACCCTCAACGAAGCAGGTATCAAACTGTCTGCGGAAGCGGACCTCGCAGCGCTGCGAACAGAAGTTACGGCGGTGGGCAAGTTTCTCTTCCAGTTTCACCAAGAAGAGCTTGCCGCAATCAAGACACGTGCGATCGCGCTGGTGGCCCATGCCAGCCAGTCTAGGCATGCGCTCCAGGACTGACAAGCCTGTTGTACTCGTCCAGTAGATGCCGGACACTTACCTCCTCTCGGTGAATGCTAGCAGCCACTCTTGCGGCGTTAGATGGCCAAGGGCCTGATCGGGCCGGTAAGTGTTGTAACGCTGCTCCTGTTGGAGCAGCTGGGTTCTCAGTTGGCTGAGCGAGTCGGGTGGGTCAACCAACTGGTAAAGCTCCTCTTTGTGGGTGCGCTGGGCTCGTTCCAGGCAGCCGTTGAGCTTGGGGGAGCGTGGTGGCAGCACAAAAAGCCGCAGCCCCTTCTGCTCACAGGCGGCCTCAAACTCGGCCCTGAACTCAGAGCCACCGTCCAGCTGGATCGCCTTCACCGGACCCGGCATACGCTCGATGACCGTATCGAGGAAGTCGCGCGCCGTGCCGGCGGTAGCGCGGCCGTAGACACCCAAGACGTCCCAGCGGCTGACAATATCACGCGCCGAGAAGTGCTTGTAGGCATGGGTAATACCGGTCCAGCGCACGTCGGCGCTGTCCACCTGAACCAGATCTCCCGGCGCCTTGACGACGTAGTCTTTGGGCTTACGCACGGCATAGGGCCGCACCTGAGGCCGAGAGACGATGCAAGGGTCCTTCAGACTCGCAGGCCCCAGTTTGCCTTGGCGTCTGAGCCGGCTGAGGATGCGGCCCACCATCGAGACCGAGATAGTGACCCCTTGGCGTCTGAGGATCGGCTGTAGCTTGTCTTTGCCCCAGACGGGATTGTCTTGGCGCAGGCGTAGCACCGCTGCTTCGAACTCTAGGCTCCAAGTCGGCTTGCGGACCTGGTGTGGCCTATGGCTGCGGTCTTGCAGACCCCGCGGACCCTGGAGCCGGTAGCACTCTAGCCACTGGTAAAGGGTTGAGCGGCTGCGTCCAAAGCGTCTTGCCGTCAGACTCACCTTCTCGCCGTGATCCTTGTGCCACTCAACAGCCCTGAGGCGCGCCTTCGCCTCACGTGATAGTCGTGGCTCCTCCCTGCCTTCCTGCGCTCCCTCTGGGAGGAGACGAGCCAGGGTTGGACCGCCTGGGATGATCGACCCGTACGTCTGCATTGGGACTCCGTATCGTCCCCGCCTTCTCATCATTGTCGTGTACGGCATCTTTCTGAACGAGATCAACACCAGGTTTGGGAGCGTATCAAGATGGACATTAGCATTAGGGCGCTTGCCGAATCCGATCGGGTGCGCTGGGAAGAGCTGTTCGCCGGCTACGCCGCCTTCTACAAGACCGAAATCCCGGACGCTGGCTACGACCGGGTTTGGGAATGGAGCTTCGACCCGACGAACGATTTTTGGTGCGATGTGGTCGAGCTTGAAGACGGCTCGGTGATCGGCTTTAGCCAGTATCAGCTCATGCATCGTTCGCTGTCCGGGGCGATGGTCTGCTATCTCAGCGACTTGTTTGTCGAGCCGGATGTGAGAGGCAAGGGTGCCGGACGGGCGCTGATCGACCACGTGATCGATTTCGCACGGGAACGGGGAATCTCGAACGTGCGCTGGCTGACTCAGGAGTTCAACTACGCCGGCCGCCGGCTTTACGACAGCTACCAGGCGAAGTCCGACTTCATCCTTTACAGCGTTCCGGTCTGAGCGGTAGCTAACGGCCAGCATCCTTGCTGTTTCCAGCCATAGAGGAGTCTAGAAAAACAGCCTCTCATGAGACGCGAGCAATTGAATTGGTATTCAATGCCCGCGTCGGGAACATCCTGGCCTCCGCTCATCGAGGCGCCGGGTTTAGATGACCTTGGGCGTGCCGCGGTCCTGGTCGACCAGTTGCAGGCGCCAGCCGTCCGGATCACGCAGGTTGACGTTGGTGCGGCCGGTGGATTCGACCAGGTGGGGGCCGCGCTCGGGCTCGATGCCCTTGCTGACGACATCGTCGTTGGCCTCCTGGGGCGCTGGCGACCTTGAAGGCCATGTGGTTGACGCCGACGACCTCTTCGCCGCTGACCGTGTGAATTTCCAGGACCGGTTGGTTTTCGCCGGGCAGTTGGAGCTCGGCCGAGCCGCCGTGGTGCTCGGTGCGCAACAGCAGCTCGAAGCCGAGCTTTTCGTAGAATTCGACGAACTCGTCGACGTCACGGACGATTAATTCGATGTGGTCGATGCCAAGAACCATGTTTCCTCCTGATTTTGAGCCTCCTGCTGCTCGGCGGAGCCGAACTTTCCGACGGCGAGTGCAGGGCCGCCGGATTGGGTGGATGGAAGGTATCTTCGCGGCACTAAGCTGTCAATTGTTTGAAATACTGGCAATGGCGGTGGGCCTTCCCAGGAGCGCCGGCCGCGTTATCTCAGCTTCGCCGGACTGGATTTTTGTTGAAGCACTCGGGATGCGTATGCCTACGGCACCAACTCCCCAGGGGCCGCAGGTGCCATTAGCACCTGCTCTACTTGAGCGTCGGTGGCGTTTTCTTGGCTTCGCCGGACCGGGTTTATTGTTTGAGACACTGGGCAGTGGGTCAATTTGCCTTGATCGAGCTTTCGCGCTCGATAGTGGTCAAGTACTAGTAACCGCGCTCATTGCGCCAGTGGCGGATCCAGCCGGCGTGCTCTTCGTCATGCTTAGTGACCAGGCCGGCCTCGCCGTAGTTGGACGGGTCGAGGCCGCGGGGGGTGGCTGTTGCAATCGCATCCATCAGCCGCTGGTGTGACTGCTCGAACTCCCATTTCGCTTGAGCGACCGACAGATTCGTGCGGAGGTCGTGCGCCATCTCGTTGTACAACTCATCCTGGGAGTCGCTCATCTTCCATGCCGAGTCGAACCCATCGGAGATCCGTGTGACCTCGGTCGCGCGGAGGTCGTCCCACAGCGCGAGGTGCAGGAGGTGATCCTTCACCGACCACGCGTCAATCGTGGCCTCGGACATCTGCGCGTCCGTCAGGCGGCTGATCGCCGCGACCATCTCCTCGCGCATGCCGCGGTAGCGCTCACTAAGGGCTTCCTTGCCTTCTGCCATAAGTACGTCCTTATCGCCATGGCTGCTAGTACATGGCCACCGTAAGACTTCGGATCTACCGCGTAAAACTCTTGTTGCCAGCCCGGCGCCAAGGAGAATAAGTATATCGTCAAGCTAGCCCCAAACCGATCCGCTACCAAATACTGGCAATGTTGCTTTCCTGCTCGCGGTGCGTTTGGGGGATAAAAACGCCGGCGTTACACGCACCGAGCCGCGCGACGGAGTAGAGCCGCGGTTGCGTGACCACCGTGACGAATGGCTGGGGGACGGTTTATAATCCCGCCACCGATGGCCTCGCGATTTTGGGTTTGGAGGTAGTCATGGCGGAGAAACTGCAACTGCGGAATCGGGTTTTGGAGCGGCCGCTATCGCACTGGCGCAGCATCGCAGTCGAGCTTTTGGGGTCGCAGACTCACATCATCCAGGGTGAACGCTGGCACCACCGCGTGGTCGAAAGGGGCGACGGCCCGCCGCTGTTTCTCTATCACGGCATCGGCGGCCACATCGATACCTACGCCCGCACCTTGCCGGCCTTGGCCAAGCACTTCCGCACCTTCGCGGTCGACGCGCTCTACCATGGCTTTAGCTCGCGCGAGCCCTGGGAACCGGAACGGCGCACACCGCTGCAGGCCGAGGCCTACATCGACCTGATCCACGCGCTCGGTTATGAAAAGGCCCACTTCGAGGGCGAGTCGATGGGCGCGGCGATCGGCTTCGAGCTTGGTATGAGCCATCCGGAGACGGTCGACAAGATGGTTCTCAACGGCTTTGGCAACGTCGAAACCAAACGGACCGACTTCAAGGAGCAGCCCTGGAAGGGTAACTTGTTCGAACTGTCGCAGACAGCGGTTTTGGACCCGACCTACGAGAACATTCAGCAGCGGCTGCTGTGGTTGGTGCACAACGACGACGCGATCGATGACGAGATGATCCGCATCCGCCAGCGTCTATACCAGGACCCGGAGGTCAACGCCTCAATGCAGCGGATGTTCGGCCTGGATGGGTCCCCACGGGTGGTGGGCACGCTCTACACCGAGGACGAGGTTAAGGAGCGCTGGAAGACCGACGCGTTGGTGATGTACGGCACCTATAACCCGGGCCGCGGCCCGGATTACGGCGACTACTGCGCCGACGTGATCGGCGCCAAGTTCTACGAGGTCAAGGACACCGGCCACTGGCCGCAGTGGGAAAAGCCGGACGAGTACGCCGAGGCGTTGTTGTCCTATTTCTTAGAGGGTAAAGAATCCATCTCGGCCAAATAGCCCTAGCGGGCGGGCCCTTGCGGGCGGCAACCTAACCGACGGGCCCGCCTGCGCCTTGCCGATCGTTCGAGTTGGCGAAGAGGCGGGTTGGCCGCCGGTGTGCCAGAAGACGCTTCGGCCTACGCCCCTTACAGCTCGTTGGCGTAGGCGAAGAGGGCGGGTTGGCCGCCGGTGTGCCAAAACAACAGGTTTCCGCTGACCTGTTTGGCTCGGACCATATGGATCAGGCCGGCCATGGCTTTTGCGGTGTAGACCGGGTCCAGGAAGAGGCCTTCGTTGCGGGCGGTTAGTTGCAGCGCCTGGTGGGTGGCGTCGTTGAGGCGCCCGTAACCGGGGGCCAGCGAGACGTCGGTGAGGTTGATGTCGTCGGCGGAAACCTGGGGCTCGAGTTCGAGCATCGCTGCCAGCCGGGCGACGTGGCCTTCGATGCGGCTGGTTTGGGAAACAGCATCGCGGCGTGGGCAGACGCCGATCACGGGGATTTTGCCGCCCAGAGCGCGCAGGCCGAAGAGGAGGCCGGCGTGGGTGGCGCCGCTGCCGCTGGCGACGAAGATCTGGTCAAGTTCTAGGTTTTGCTCTTCGAGCTGAGCCAGTAGTTCGGCCGCGGCATCGACGTATCCCAAGGCGCCGAGCGGGTCGTGGCCCGGACCCAGGGGGATGACGTAGGGCCGGGCGCCGGCCCCCCGCAGTTCGGTGGCGATTCTTTCCATATTGGCGTCGGCGCCGGACTCATCCTCGCCGGACGGGTAGAAATGCAGAGTGGCGCCGAGCAGGTTATCGAGCAGGACGTTACCGGAGCTGCGGTGCAGCTCATCGACGTCCGGCACCCGCTCCTCGAGCTGGACGTGGCAGTCCATGCCTAGCTTGCGGGCGCCGGCGGCGGCGGTGCGGACGAAGTTGGACTGGACGGCCCCGGTGATCAGGATCGTGTCGGCGCCTTCCTCAATCGCCTGGCCAAAGTAAAACTCGAGCTGACGGACCTTGTTACCGCCGAAACCGAGGCCGGTGCAATCGTCGCGTTTAACGAACAGCGACACGTCTTCGAATTGCTTGGAGAGGTTCTCCATAGTCTCCAGCGGCGTCGGCAGATGGGCGATGCGGCGGCGAGGGAACTTTTCTAGCCGTTTGAGGATCGAGGCGTTCTCGTCGGCGATTCTTGTCATGTGGTGAGTCTACAACGACGTGGGCTGTGCCGAGCCCTCCGACGCTCATGGCGACAAAAGTTAGTATAATCCTGGCCATGAAACCGGCCCCAGGCGGTGGCGCGACGTTCCCGCGCAGTCGACATATCGCGGCCGGAGTCCCGGCTGGGGTTCTAGCTGGCCTCGTGTTCGCGGCCGCAATGCAAGAGCAGCGGATGAGCGTGCCGGTGACCGGCATCGCTGGCTTGTCCTCGACAGGTCCGGGCCTTCTGCTTCATCTGACCCTGGCGGGGCTGCTTGGCGCCGCCTTCGCTGTCACGAATCGCTATGAGGCGAGCGGTCATTCGGCAACAATGTCTGCCGGCGTTCTCTTTGGCTTTTTGGCTTGGATTATCGGTCCCCTGACCCTTAAAGCACTCTTCGATGGCGAAAGCCCCACTTGGTCCCTCACCGCGGCGACAAATGCTTTTCCCAGTCTGGTGGGCCACATGCTTTTTGGCGGGGCGCTGGGGTTGGGCCTTCACCTGATAGCATCACTCGATCGCCGGTTGAATCCAGGGTTGCTGGGTTTACTGCCAGACGAACGCAAACCGACCCGAGTCCTGATTCTGGGATCGGGTTTTGGCGGCCTCGCGACCGCCCAACGCTTGGAGCGACTGCACCTACGTAACCCGAACATCGAGATTTCCTTGGTCAGTCAGAGCAACTATCTCTTGTTTACACCGATGCTGGCGGAGGTCGCCTCCAGCGGCCTCGAGGCCCAACACATCAGCGCTCCGATACGAGCTGCCACGCCACGCACGCGTTTCTTCCACGCGGAGATCGAATCGATCGAGCCGCAATCTAAGCAGGTCCGGCTCCGAGTTGGCATATCTGGTTCGGCAACGCTCATAGCTTATGACCAGCTGGTTTTGGCGCTTGGCTCCGTGCCGAATTTTTACGGACTGCCCGGTCTGGAAGCAAATGCGTTCACTCTGAAGTCTCTAGACGACGCTGTGACGCTGCGCAACAGGGTGCTCATCTCGCTAGAGCAGGCCGATGTAGAGAGCGATCCGGAGGTCCGTCAACGCCTTTGTACCTTTGTCGTCGTTGGCGGTGGCTTCGCTGGTGCTGAAATGATTGCCGAGCTTGTCGATTTGGTGCGAAGCGTGGGCAAGTACTACCCGAACCTCGGCAGCGGCGACGTACGCTTCGTACTGGTCCATTCAGGTGAAAGAATTCTCCAGGAGCTCGGCTCCGAACTCGGCGAATATGCCCAGAGGAAGCTCGAAGCTCGTGGCGTGGAGATCATCCTCCAGCGACGCGTGGCTTCGGCGACAAGCGAGGCAATCACTCTGGACGACGGTCGCGAGCTTTTGACCCGCACCCTTGTCTGGACAGCCGGCAACCAGCCGAACCCGCTTTTGGGTCCGCTAGAGGCTGAAAAGAATCGTGGGCAGGTGGTCGTGGATGGCGCGCTTCGCGTCAGTGGGCTGGAAGACGTTTGGGCAATCGGCGACTGCGCCCAGGTTCCCGACCCTAGCGAGGAGGGTCGGTTCTATCCACCGACAGCTCAGCACGCCCTGCGCGAAGGAACGTTAGTGGCAGAAAACATCACCGCGGCCTTTCGAGGCCAGCCCGCGAAGAACTTTTCCTTCCGGCCGATTGGTTCGTTGGTAGGACTTGGCCATCGCACGGCAGCGGCGGAGATCCGTGGCTGGCGGTTCTCGGGCTTGCTGGCCTGGTTGCTTTGGCGCAGCATTTACCTAGGAAAGCTGCCCGGCATGGAGAGAAAAGTGCGGGTGGGCTTGGACTGGCTGCTAGACCTCTTTTTCCCAAGAGACATTGTGCTTACATCAACGCCGGAGCCTCCTGGTGCCCAGACAGAGCGGGACAGCACGTCAAAGGCGGAGACCGCCCAAAGGGACGCGAAGCCAGCTTCGAGGGATCTGGAACAATGAAGGCGCGCTGGTCTAGTGAAGGATTGATTGGTTGGATGCTAGCTGGCGCAATCGCCGGACAAGCGGGTGCGCTGGTTTTTGGCCTGGCCATGCTGGAGCTTGGCGACCTCGATTCGGTCGCGTCGGTAGTGCGAGCTGACGACTCGTTCTTTATCAGTCTTCCGGTCCACATGATCATCGCCGCGCTGGCTGGCGCCGGGCTGGGTGCTGTCAGTTGGGGGCAGAGGCACGGGACTGGCGAGACTCTGTTCTGGGGTGTGAGTTATGGGGCCGGCTGGTGGTTTCTGGGCCCGCTTAGCCTGCGTCCTTTGCTGGAAGGACGTGGTTTGGCGTGGGATGTGCCATCGGCGCAGGCGGGTTTCGAGCCGCTTTTGGGCCACTTGCTGTTCGGCGCCACAACGGCGTTGGCCTTGCTTCTGATAAAACGCCAGTGGCCGACGCGCCCTTCTGCCGGGGCGGCGGCCCGCGGCGTGCTTGCAGGCCTATTGGCAGCGTCCCTTGTCGCCGTGCTGCTAAGCGAGCAGGGTCGCTTGGGCTCCTTCTCTGGCATCTCGGATAGCTCTTCGTACGCTTGGGCGGCCGCCTTGGCGATCGGGGCAGCAATTGGGCTGCTGTACTCGTTGGCAGTGCCCAGACCGACAAATAGCTCCGGCACGGGTCTTATTCGAGGCGGCGTGTTCGCTTTTCTCTTATGGATCATCATTCCGCGTTCCCTGGTGCCTTTGGTGGCGGGCGACGGTTTGGCGTGGAGTCTAGTCAATACGCGTGAAGACTTTGCTTCTCTGATTGCCTACCTTCTCTTTGGCGGCGCAATGGCATTGGGTTACCAGTGGCTCGGCGCAATCTGGCGAACGCTGTTCGCTGACGACCGATTAGAGATGGACGATGAGGGGACGGGAACTCAGGGCCTTCGCGCTGTCGGAATGGGCTCCATAGCGGGAATCGCCGGCGGCCTGATCTTTACCTACGTGATGTGGGAGATCGGCGCGCTCGAGGGCGTTTCGGGTTTGGTGGGCGCGGAATCGAGGTTCGTCGGCCTGTTGGTGCACTTTCTGATCGCTGTTACCTGGGGAGCATCGTATGGGCTGCTCTTCCGCCGTCAGAGCTTCGACCCAGCGTCTGCTGTGGGCTGTGGGGTTTCCTTTGCTGTCTTCGTTTGGCTGTTGGGCCCGAACACACTCATGCCGATCTTTTTGGGAATGGCGCCGGAGTGGAGCGCAAGCGGCGCGGCAGCGCTCAACGCGAGCTTCGTGGGCCACGTCGCCTACGGGGCGGCCATCGGGCTGACCTTCCACCACTTTGAGGCGCGCTTCAGCCCTTGGTGGATCCCGCTTAGCGAGATGGCGGCGAAGGCCAGCGCTCGCCGAACAGAGCAGTTGCTGACATCGGCGCCGGCCGTTTGGGCGTTGGTAGCAATCATCGGCCTGATACTGCCGGTCTTGCTCGGCTCATCGCCGGAGGTTTTGGAGCCGTAAGATGGCTCCCGCTGATGCTTCGACTTGCTTCGAGAGGTTGTCCATCGGCTCCAGCGGCGTCGGCAGATGGGCAGTGCGGCGGCGGGGAAACTTTTCCAGCCGATGGAGGATCGAGGCGGTTCCGGTCATGTGGGTTTGAAGGTTGGGAACTGCGGGATTGAGCCCGCGGCCTGCCGTTTCATCGTGCCGGAAAACTCTCCGGACTTAGCTTAAGCCGCTACCTCGGCTGGGAGTGAGACTGAGATTTCCCAGAGGCGATCGTTCTCAGAAACCGGAAAATCGGGGCCTTTTCAATGGCCTTGAGGTCCTCGCCATCTTCGAGGCGCACGGCAAGAACGGCCTCGATGGACTCGCGGATGTTCCGATCCATCTCGTCCAGGTTTTCACCTTGAGAGCCGCATTCGAGCTCGACGCACTCTCCCCAGTAGCCGCCCTCCTCGGCCTCGTGGACGATTACGGTAAATGTCTTCATCATCGCCGGCCCCTTTCCTAAAGAGTGAGCCTCTAGAGTAGGGAACTGCTTAGTCGTAAGGCCGGACTTTTTCACTTCCGATTGAAGCAGCCCACTTTTGATGATTCCGGTTGGGAGGCTAGAGATGTGGCCATTGGGCATCTTAACGATCTGGTGGCCGCCCTTGCCGCTGCGTCGCTCGCCTCCGGCCTTCTCAAAGGCCCGAATGGCTGCTTACTGACGAACATTTCTGAGCGTTCGCGCCATTGTGGAGTCCTCGAAGCCCGTAACGAGTATATGCGCCTAGATAAGCGGCCTTCAACAGATTCCTTTGCATTCGCCTGCATCGTCGCCTGGCGCCGCCTGCAGCGGAGGTGACTCGGAGTCGGAGGTGACTCGGAGTCGGACGCGCCCCGCGACACTCGACGCGGTGAGTGTTTGGGGAAACCTGGCAACCAGCAAGTCGGTCCGGACGGTGTGGCGGTAGAGAATTGACCGACCTCGCGGTTCAGCTCTACGGTGGAGTGGCGCTAAGGCCACTTTGGCCAGCTTAGCGCGCTCAGATTGTGAATTCGTAATTTAGACTGTCGAGCTCGCTTTTCAGCGGGTCGTGATCTTCAGCACTTGACGGTCTGCTTCATGCAGCTGTCAGTAATCAGTAGAGGAGCCTACCTTGCTCAGTACTCTTGCGAGATGGTGTTTTCGTAACCCCTGGTTGGTGGTCGGCGGCTGGGTTCTGGCACTTGTAGTCATCTTTGGCGCTGCTTTTGGGGCAGTCGGTCCGGCCTTTGATGCAAGTTTCGAGATTCCTGACTCGGAGAGCCGGCGTGGCTTTGACGCGCTCGACGATCATTTTGGCGGCTTTGGCAGCGGCCAGCGCGGTTCCATTGTCTTCAGCTATGCCGACGGCGTCGATGACCCTGCCGTCAAAGGCCCGATTGAGGAGCTGCTGGCAGAAGTTGGAACCATTGATGGTGTAACGGTCTCCAGTCCTTACGAGCGCCCGTTCGACGCCATCCAGGTTAGCGCTGACGGCAGAGTTGCGTTCGCCGAGCTGAGCCTGTCTTCTGACCTTGATTTCACTGAGACAGCTGACGTCGGGGCTGAGATCAAAGACCTGTTGCCGGAGATCGATGGGCTCCAGGTTGAGATCGGCGGCGAGGCGCTGGCCGAGTTCGAGACACCCGAGACCGAGTTCATCGGGCTGTCGTTCGCGGTCGTCGTCCTGATCATCGCCTTTGGCTCGGTTTTAGCGATGGGTCTGCCGCTCGGCACGGCGATCACCGGGGTCGGTGTCGGCATCGGTCTTACCACTCTGATCTCGAATCTCATCGCGATTCCGGACTTCGCGACCTTCATCGCCGTCATGATCGGCCTTGGCGTCGGTATCGACTACGCGCTTTTCATCGTCACGCGATACCGCGAGGGACTGCACGCCGGCAAGTCGGCGGAAGATGCAACCGTCGCGGCCCTGGACAGCGCCGGTCGCGCGGTAATCTTTGCCGGTCTCACTGTAGTGATCTCACTGATGGGCATGCTGATCATTGGCCTGTCGTCCATCTCGGGAATGGGTATTAGCGCCGCGGTCACGGTGGCGGTGACGATGCTGGCCTCGGTAACGCTGCTGCCGGCCTTCTTGGGCTTTGCCCGCGAACGCATCGAGGTTACTCAGTGGTACGGACTGGTGGCCGCCGCTCTTATCTCGGTCGCCATGCTTGGCATCGGCCTGGGGTTGCCGATTTTGATCCTCGGATTACCTCTCGCCTTCCTCGTCTTTCTCTTCGGCCGGTTTGTGCCCTCGCTGAGCAAAATCGTGCCGCGCGGGGAGCCCGCGCCGGTAGAAGAAACGATGTCCTACCGCTGGAGCCGGGTGGTTCAGAACCATCCTAAGTTTTCGCTGCTGGCCGGCAGCGCGCTGCTGCTTGTGCTCACCTCGCCGGTTTTGTCCTTACGGCTCGGTTTTTCTGACGAAGGCAACCATTCCGAAGACACGACGACCCGCCGCGCCTACGATCTGTTGGCGACCGGCTTTGGCCCTGGCTTTAACGGCCCGCTGCTGATCACCGCCGAGGTTGGCGACGCCTCAGACCAGGCAGTGTTCGCCTCGCTGGTTAGTGTTCTGGCGAGCGCTGACGGCGTTGCTTCTGTGGGCGCGCCAATCGGCAGTGACCCTGCCAATCCAGAGAGCTCGCCGGCCTATGTGGTTCAGCTGGTGCCGGATACCGCGCCGCAGGGCCGGGAGACCACCGATTTGGTCGAATCGCTGCGCGATGACGTGATCCCACCGGCTATTTCGGGCTCGACTCTGGCGGTTAACGTTACCGGTACCGCTGCCGCTAACGTCGACTTCACCGGCTATCTGAGCGGCCGTATAGTCATATTTTTTGGCGCCGTGCTGACGCTGTCCTTCCTGTTATTGATGATGGTCTTCCGCTCGCTGCTGGTGCCGATCAAGGCAGTGGTTATGAACCTGCTGTCGATTGGCGCCGCCTACGGCATCGTTGTCGCGATTTTTCAAAAAGGCTGGCTGGGTTCCGTGCTTGGCATTGAAGGGGCGCCGATCGAGCCATTTATCCCAATGATGATGTTCGCCATCGTTTTTGGGCTGTCGATGGACTATGAGATTTTCTTGTTATCACGTGTCAAGGAAGCGTTTGATCGCTCCGGGGACCCGGTCGGCTCCGTCGCGGACGGCCTGGCGTCCACGGCCCGCGTGATCACCGCGGCCGCGGCGATCATGGTCGTAATTTTTGGCAGCTTTGTCTTCGAGGACGATCGCATCACAAAGCTGTTTGGTCTCGGGCTGGCAGTGGCCGTCCTGCTGGATGCCACCGTGGTCCGCATGCTGCTGGTGCCCGCTACGATGGAGCTACTGGGGCGCCGCAATTGGTGGCTGCCTGCCTGGCTGGACCGCTTGCTGCCCGTGATCCAGGTCGAAGCGCAAGAACTCCCGGCTGGCTCGGGCGGTGGTGGCGGCGACTCCTAGGGTCCTCATTCCCTTTGGCCGGCGAGCAGATGTTCGTGGCCGTTCTTATCTGAATTGAGGGTAACGAGGCTGAACTGGAGCAATCTGTTTGTGGCGCCGCGCGGCCGCCTACTCAGCGGCGCGGAGCACGAAAATGCGGTCTTGGTTGAGGTGAGTGGCCTGGTCTGCGAGCAAATCTGCGTTCAAAGAGTTCGTGGCTCGCTCGCCGGGCTGGCGGGTGTGGAAAGCGCCTGCCATCTGCCTGGCACGAATAAATTTCGGCTGGTGCTGTCGGGCGAGCACAACCTCTCCGGCTCGCAGGTGGATAGAGCGGTCAGCCGGGTTGTCGCCTTGCGGTTTCTGCGTCGATG
Organism: Dehalococcoidia bacterium; assembly: GCA_965219205.1. Taxonomy (GTDB): domain Bacteria; phylum Chloroflexota; class Dehalococcoidia; order DSTF01; family WHTK01; genus WHTK01. Next base: position 17,767 of record CBDCMQ010000004.1, on the reverse strand, counting down.
GCTGGAGAAGGTGGCGACGGCCATCGGTATCACGACAGATGGCGCCGGCGAAACCGACGCGAACGCAATATAAAGAATTACCCGAAGCCGCAACCAAGAAACCGCTCGCTTAGGAAGAGGGCGACTTCTACGGAATACCGCTACCGCTTTTCAGGTTCACGGCAGCCTACTTTTGGCAATAGGACTTGCGCCAGCCCGCGGGCGCGAGCACGAGGCGCCGCTCTCTCGGGCAGTTACGCCGGGACGGCGTAACGTACCGCTGGCGTTTCGGACTAGCGGATGCCGGTGTCCCCCGTTTCGGCTGGCGACTTTTTCGATCGACATCTGCCATCACGCCTGAGTTCCGATTCGGCCGGAGTTGCCATTTTTCCTGCCGGTCGAAAGACCTTTCAGCAAGGCGTCTCGAACGGTCGTAAGCTGTGTTGAGGAAGGCGAGGCCGTTAGCGCATGGATGTAGACGAGCGGCTGTGTCCAAGCTGTGGTAACTGGGTTATCGCCCGGCTCCATGCCCTGCCGCGCCGGGCGATCTGTCCGAGCTGCGAAAGCCGGATCCCGGATGGGGCCCCAAGGCTGCAGCGGCAGGTTTCCAGCCTCAGTGAACTCGGCGTGGCCCAGGCATCGAGAACCAGAGAGCAGCGGATCGCCGAAAGCCGTCGCCGTGACGGCCGGGACATGCTGCTGGCCCAACTGCTGACGATTGGCGTCGAGGCGGACCTGGCCAAACCGGGACACGCCGAGGAGCGAATTGGCGCCTACGCCGCCAGCAAGGGTGCGGCTTCCCTGGGTCTGATCCTGATCGAGAAGAGCCCGATCCGCTGGCTCAACGTGATTGAGGTGGCCGCGAGAAAGCGCCGCCTGGCCAGAGTCCTGTCGGTAGCCGAAGCGCTGTACGGCGAGCCGCTGGGCGCGCGGCCTGTTCCGATCCAGACGTTTGAATGCTTGCTGCCGGACCCACGGCTGAGCGAGGCGGCGGCGCCGGTGAGAATCCTGACCCGGCCGTCCAGACTGCTCGATGCGGCGGAATCGACTAGGCGGCAGTTTGGACCCTGGCAGGAGGAGTCCGGCGAGTATCTGCAATCGCGTGCCAGTGCCGGAACCCTTGACGTCCTGATCGACGCGGGGAACGCTCTGCTCGGCGAAGGGGACCTGGTGGAGGTTCGCAGTCTTCCAGTGGCGGGCGCCTGGAGCATTTCCTTTCAAACCGCGGCGGAAAGCGACTTTGCCGAGGTCGCCGCTGGTCTGACCTTGGAGCGCTGGCAGGCGTTTGAGACTCTGGCGGGTTTGCTGGCGGGCGAGCCTGAGTCTGCCGCCGGCTGATTCGGCAATGGCAGGTGGCCTATTTTTGGCTGCGAACCCACTCCGCGCAGCCAGGAATATCAGCCAGCGCGGCGTCCTGGCGAAAGATTCTTTGAAGTTCCAGAACCGCGGCTTCATCGGCAGGGTCGGAGTTGGCGAAGACTCGCAGTTGGCGGGCAATCGTGACGATTAGCGCCGGCCGCAGGTCGGAGCGAAGCTGATCTAAGGAATAGTCCGTCACGCCAGCTTGTCTCAGACCGGCGTGATATTCGCCGAGCAGTTCGTCAATCGCGAAGAACGCCTCCTCTGATTCAGTGCACCAACCCAAGAAGAAGGCTAGTTCAGAGGCTACTGGTCCTCTATGGAGCTCCTGCCAGTCCAGGAACCAGACCTGACTCGGCGAGTGCAGCCGGTCCCAGAGCAGGTTTCCGCTATGAAAATCGCCGTGGCAGAGAGTAAATGGCATGCTTTCGACAGTTTTGAAAGCGCGCGTGAATACTCTAAGCATGGCATCGAAGAGGCTCATTTCGGTTGGCGAACAGACGTCTATGACCAAATCGCGGACTGACTCCCAGCGGGAGGCAAAGCGCCGAGGCCGCTTGCGGCCATTGACATGAACCCAGGACCGCAGCCAGGGCAGCTCCCAGAGGCTTTTGCTGGCCCACCATCTGCCATGCAATTTGGCGATCTCTGACAAAGCAAGCCGGGCTTCGCTAACCGTGAAGCCGCGGTCAGTTCCGGCCTCGTCACGAACGTGGGCCCCGCGAATCTCCTCGATCATGACCACGCCAAGGTCAGAGTCGGGCCCCTGGGCGCCGTAGTAGATGCCCGGAATGCGCAGCGGAATTCGGTCTGAGAGCTGGCGATAAACCTGCTCCTCATATTGAAAGTTGGCCTGGTCCTTGATCGATTCCCGGCCCCGCGTGTCGCGGCTGACGAACTTGGCGATCAGCGCTGGCGGACCGGCGGCAGGCCTGCCGGGTTCTGGCAAAGGTGAATCGTACTCAAGCCCTATGCGGGCAACGCTGCTGATGCGATAGGTGTCTAGCTTCAACGGCTCAAGCTCAAAGGCAGAGAGTCGCGTCTCTGGGCTGATTGTTCCGGTGCCACGCAAAGCTGTTTCCAGCCACTCAACAGTGACATCTTCGTAGCGCTCGGGAATCTCAGACAGAGGGGGGTCGGTGCTTGTCACGGAACGGGCCCCGATTCTGCAAACCCTGGCGGGGGAGGGGAATCAGGTGTTAAGCATAAGTCACGCTGCGTTGGCGGCGCTGGCGTGATTAGGCAAACGGGAGGACCCTGTCGTCCGGGAACAGCAAGCGGCGCTATAATCCTGCACAATGCCGCGGCGCTTTTCGGCCTTTTTGACATGGCATATAATCCGTCTACCCGCCAGGAGGATTTAGCACGAGGAGTAGACAACGATGGCCACAACGCAAGAGATAACTGAGGAAGCGACCAGCAAATACGCAGACCTGGGCTGGATCAAGATTCATTACAACCAGTCGGGAAGCGGCGATCCGCCGGTGATTCTGTTGCACGGCGGCGGCCTGGGCGCCAGCTCATGGAGCAACTTTATCCTCAACATTCCAATTTTCGCCGAGCATTTCCGGGTTTTGGCGGTCGACGCGCCGAGCTACGGCAAGTCGGACTCGTACGTGGCCCCGGAGCCGCGCACAACGGTCAACGCCCGCGCAGTCAAAGACCTAATGGACAACCTCGGGATTGAAAAGGCGAGCCTGGTTGGCAACTCGATGGGTGGCGGCACGGCGCTGACCTTCGCGGTCGATTACCCGGATCGGCTTGAGAAGATGGTGCTGATGGGCAGCGCCGGCGGCGGCACGCCGATGTTCTCCCAGAATCCGACCGAGGGCATCAAGGCGCTGATGGCGGTGTTTCAGGACCAGTCGTTCGAAAACTTCCGCAAGATGTTCGACATGATGCTCTATGATGGGTCGACGGTTCCGGATGAGGTTCTGCGGGCGCGGATCGCCTCGGTGAATCAGAATCACGTCAAGGCTTTTAGGGAGTCGGCCGGCGTGGCCTTCCAGCGCAGCCTGGTAGACGAGCTGCCAAACGTCAAGACGCCAACCCTGATCACGCATGGCCGTGATGACCGGGTTGTGCCGATGGAGGGCAGCGTTTCGCTGCTGGCGATGCTGCCCAACTCGCAACTGCACGTGTTCAACCAGTGTGGTCACTGGGTCCAGTACGAGCACGCTTCTTACTTTAACCGGCTGGTGCTGGACTTCCTGCAGCACGACGACTAGGGAATTGGTGTTACGCTAGGCCGGCCTCACGCTCCAGCGCCGGCTGGCCTTTGAGGTGCTGGCTCGGCCAGTGGCTGGGGTTTAATCAGAAGGCTGGGGAAGGATTGTAATGTAGCGGCCCTTGGCTTGTTTTACTGGCATATAATCGGCTTACTCGCGGCAATCACCCAGACCCCGTTGTTCTAGAGAAAGGTTTAGCTAATGGCAACAACTGCAGTATCAGAGCACCCTCTAACAGAGGAGAACATCGTCAGCGTTGACGGCCTGCTGAGCCGCTGGGTGCGGCTGGGCGACGGTTCAATTGCCCACTACATGACCTCCGGCGAATCCGGCCCCGCGGTGATCTTGCTGCACGGCGGCATCGAGGGCTCTTCCGGCACCGCCGGCTGGCGCTTCATGGCCCCGTTCCTCGGCGCCAACGGATTTCGGGTTTACTGCCCTGACATGCCCGGTTTCGGCCTCTCCGACGTAAGCAAGCCGGAGTACCTCAAGCGTGACCGCAAGGCCCACGTTGACTTCATCCGCTTGTTCGCCGACGCGATCGGCGTCGACAAATTCCACATCTCCGGCAACTCGATGGGCTGCATCAACGCCTGCAACTTCCTGGTCTCGCACCCGGAGCGGATTTTGAGTGTTGCCTTCATCGCCGGTTTCCTGGGTGACATCACCGACCCGGCCGACCGGGTGGCGCCGAAGGACGGCAAGTTCACGCCGAACCCGGGCTACGTGTCCCCCGGCTTTGATGGCACCAACGACAGCATGCGCGTTCTCATGGAAGGAATCATCTACGCTCAGTCGGCGATTTGGCCGGAGTTGATCGAGATGCGGGTTTTCGCGGCGCAGCGTCACCGCAAGGCGCGTGAGGCGGCCGGTGTGGGCGCTTACGACTTCAGTGCGGCGTCCGACCCCAACGACGAGCAGGTGTTCACGACCAAGGACCGGCTGCCGAAGATCACGATCCCGATGATCTACATGTACGGCAAGGCCGACGTCCTGATTCCAGTGGAGAACGGCTTCCAGCAGGAAGACGCGCTGGATAACATCCAGTTCTTCTACACCGAGGAGTGCGGCCACCAGGGCCAGACCGACCAACCGGAGATCTTCAACCAGACCTTCCTGGAGTTCTTCCGTGATGGCAAGGTCAACAAGGCGACGGCCAAGCGGGCCGGCGTCTCCGACCGGCGAGCGGTCAACCCGAGGTACGTTGAAGTCTAGGCGCTAGCGAGGGCCTCGGCCTGAACCGATTCAAAGCCAAAAGGGCGGCCTAAATTGGGCCGCCCTTCGCTTTGCGAGTTTGAAGGACACTAGCCTTCGGGCTAGGGGCAGATGCGGCGGGGCCTGCATGGCCTACACGATGGTTGTCGAAGGTCAGCCGGGCAGCGTGACCTGGTGCTTAAGGGAGGGCTCCGACGAGCTGGCCCAGCTGATCATCGCTGATGGCGCCACCACGACGGTGACCATGACCATTAGCTACGACGACATCGAAGTAACAGCTCCGTAAGGACTCACTAGCGTTCGCCGAAGTGGCAGCACAGGCTCACCCGTGGCCTTACGGCCAGCACCCAAATCCATATATGAAGACCCGGCCGCTAAGGCTGGGTCTTTCGCTGTCTTTGAAATGTTCCGTCTTCGGTCCGGTCGTTACAGCCCCAGCATCAGCTCCAGGTTTTGGATCGCCTGGCCGGCGGCGCCCTTGCCGAGGTTATCGAGCACGGCGCAGACCACCGCCTGCTCGCCGCTTTCGTCGGCAAAGACGTGCAGCGTCAGGCCATCGGTCGCGCTGAGGGTTTCGGCGTCGAGGCGGTCTTGCAGGGCGGCCGATTCCGCCAGCGGCGCCACGCGTACGCCTTGGGCGCCGGGCTCGTCGCCATAGTGCTCGGCCAGCGCGGCGTGCAGTTCGGCCGGCGAGGGCGATCCGGGCAGCGACCAGAGCTGCAGCGGCAGCGAGACGATCATCCCCTGGGCAAAGCGGCCGACGCTGGGCACAAACAGGGGCCGGTGGGTTAAGGCGCCGTGGGTCTGGATCTCTGGTACGTGCTTGTGCCTGAGGTCTAAGCTGTAAAGGTAAAAATTGGTGTCGGTGGCTTGTGGTGAGTCCGGGTCTTCAAAAGCCGCGATCAGCTTCTTGCCACCGCCAGAGTAGCCAGAGACGGCGTTGATCGTCACCGGCTGGCCGGCCGACATCAGGCCCCGCTCGATCAGCGGGTGCAGCATCGAAACGGCGCCGCAGGCGTAGCACCCAGGGTTGCTGACCCGGGTCGATTCGGCTATCTGCAGCGGCCGGGCGGCATCGAACTCTGGGAAGCCGTAGGTCCAGTCCTGTGCCGTGCGATGGGCGGTGGAGGCGTCGATCAGCCGCGCGCGCGGGTTGTTTTCGACCAACGTCACCGCTTCGCGGGCGGCATCGTCCGGCAGGCAGAGGATCGAAACATCGGCGGCGTTGAGCAGCTCCGCCCGTCGCGAGGCGTCCTTGCGGTCGGCATCGTCGAGCCGCAGCAGCTCGATATCGCCGCGCTCCGCCAGCCGGTCGGCGATCTGCAGCCCGACCGTCCCCGCCTCGCCATCGATGAAAACCTGTCGAGTCATGCGCTAAATCTTAACGGCCCGGCGAATTATTCGCCAATGCCTGTACTCGTCCAGTAGATGCCGGACACTTACCTCCTCTCGGTGAATGCTAGCAGCCACTCTTGCGGCGTTAGATGGCCAAGGGCCTGATGGGGCCGGTAAGTGTTGTAACGCTGCTCCTGTTGGAGCAGCTGGGTTCTCAGTTGGCTGAGCGAGTCGGGTGGGTCAACCAACTGGTAAAGCTCCTCTTTGTGGGTGCGCTGGGCTCGTTCCAGGCAGCCGTTGAGCTTGGGGGAGCGTGGTGGCAGCACAAAAAGCCGCAGCCCCTTCTGCTCACAGGCGGCCTCAAACTCGGCCCTGAACTCAGAGCCACCGTCCACCTGGATCGCCTTCACCGGACCCGGCATACGCTCGATGACCGTATCGAGGAAGTCGCGCGCCGTGCCGGCGGTAGCGCGGCCGTAGACACCCAAGACGTCCCCAGCGGCTGACAATATCACGCGCCGAGAAGTGCTTGTAGGCATGGGTAATACCGGTCCAGCGCACGTCGGCGCTGTCCACCTGAACCAGATCTCCCGGCGCCTTGACGACGTAGTCTTTGGTCTTACGCACGGCATAGGGCCGCACCTGAGGCCGAGAGACGATGCAAGGGTCCTTCAGACTCGCAGGCCCCAGTTTGCCTTGGCGTCTGAGCCGGCTGAGGATGCGGCCCACCATCGAGACCGAGATAGTGACCCCTTGGCGTCTGAGGATCGGCTGTAGCTTGTCTTTGCCCCAGACGGGATTGTCTTGGCGCAGGCGTAGCACCGCTGCTTCGAACTCTAGGCTCCAAGTCGGCTTGCGGACCTGGTGTGGCCTATGGCTGCGGTCTTGCAGACCCCGCGGACCCTGGAGCCGGTAGCACTCTAGCCACTGGTAAAGGGTTGAGCGGCTGCGTCCAAAGCGTCTTGCCGTCAGACTCACCTTCTCGCCGTGATCCTTGTGCCACTCAACAGCCCTGAGGCGCGCCTTCGCCTCACGTGATAGTCGTGGCTCCTCCCTGCCTTCCTGCGCTCTCTCTGGGAGGAGACGAGCCAGGGTTGGACCGCCTGGGATGATCGACCCGTACGTCTGCATTGGGACTCCGTATCGTCCCCGCCTTCTCATCATTGTCGTGTACGGCATCTTTCTGAACGAGATCAATGCCGCGGGGGTTTAGGCGACATAATGCAAAGGGAAGGGCAGATTGACAAAGCTTCTTGGCGGAGCCTACCTTGCACCCGTGTTCCGGAGACACCCGCCATCGGAAGGCTGTTTGAATGGAGATGCTCACCATCAGATCTCGCAGGCTAGGCCGCCGCCAGCTTTTGGCGCTGCTCGGCGGCACCTCCTTCGCCGTGGCCTGTGGCGATAGCGGCCCGGCCGCGGACGCTATAGCTACCGCCAGCGTGGCGCAGCCAACCGCCGTGTCGCCAACCGGCGTACCGACTCAGCCGCCGGAAGCCACGGCTACTGTCCCGTCGCCCACACCGACCGCGATCGCCGGTCCGCAGGCCATCGCCGCCCCAGCCGAACGCACGCCGCGCCGCGTCATCCGCAACCTTGCCTACGTTGAGGGCGGTTCCGAGGCTCAGAAGCTCGATCTCTACTTCTCCACCGCGGTGCTGAGGCCGGCATCCTCGGCCAGCAAACGCCGCCCTTCGCCGTGCTCGAAGAGCTCTTGTCGCGCGGCTACATCCTGGCGTCGGTCAACTATCGATTGTCGGGCGAAGCGCCGTTCCCGGCCGCGGTTGAGGATTGCAAGGCGGCGATCCGCTTCTTGCGCGCCAACGCCGCCACCTATGGCTACTTCCCGCGGCGCATTGCCGCGTTTGGCACCAGCGCCGGCGGCACCCTGGTCTCGATGCCGGGCCTGACCGGCCCGGCTGATGGGCTGGAGGGCAGCGACGGCAACCTCAATCTGTCCAGCCGGGTGCAGGCCGTGGCCAATCTCTTCGGCCTGGCCGATTTCAGGCTGGAGTTTAGCGCGTATACTACGGGCTTCGTTCAATCCTATCCGGCCGCCACCGGCCCGGAGCTCGAGGCGGCCAAGGAGCGGGCCAGCCCGATCACCTACGTAAGCGCCGATGACGCCGCTTTCCTCAATCTGCACGGCGTTTTGGATCGGGTGGTGCCGCTCGAGCACTCCGAGCTGCTCGACCAGCGCCTGAGGGCAACGGGCGTGACCAGCCAGCTAGTCGTAGTCGAGAACGCCGATCACTCCTTCGTCCCGGCCGGCGGCCAAATCTCGCCCAGCTTCGAGGAGATCGCCATCCTGATCGCCGATTTCTTCGACCAGGAACTGATCAGGGGCTGAGGTGGGGGTGAGGTTCGAATTCTTGCTGCGGGAGGTGAAAACCATCGCGAACCCTTTTTCGGGCGGTCAACTGTCTCCTGTCTTGACCTTGGAGTTGCTCCAATCTTTAGCATAGGACTTTGAAAATGCCGGCAGCGGCTGTAACCCTGCCGGGGCGTAATAGACGCCTTTGGCCTACCGGAGATAGCATTTGTCACACGCGATATCACAAGAGCTTTCCACACCTACGGTGCTAATTAGCGGCAGGGAGTTACGAGCATGCCTACGGAAATTGGTCGCGACGAGGTTCAGGTGCTCTTTGAGGTTCAGGTGCTCTTTAATGATGGGGCGCAAGTGGTCGACGTGCGGCCGCAGGTCGAGTTCGAGGAGGAGCACATCGCTGGCGCTATCCACCTGCCGCTCAGATCGATCGATGCCGCTAGCGTGGCCTCCAACCTCAAACGCGACGTCACGGTGATCTTTTACTGAGCGGACAACCAGTGAGATATGAGTCCGCGGGCCGCGTTGCGGCTCGAGAGCCTGGGCCACGAGAAGGTCTTTGATTACACGGCGGGATTGGCCGACTGGACGGCCAACGGCTTGCCAACCGAGGGCCGCCTTGCCCGAATTCTCAAGGTAAAAGACGCCGTTCGCACCGACACGCCCACCTGCCGGCTGACCGACTTGGTAAGCGACGCGGCTAAGCGAGTCGAGGCGTCTGGCCACAACCAGTGCATCGTCACCAGTGAGGAAGGCGTCGTCCTCGGACGGTTGCGCCTCGCCGCGCTCAAATCCGACCCGCAAGGCACGGTCGAAGCGGCGATGGAGGAGGGGCCGACGACGGTCCGCCCCGACCTGCCGCTGGGCGAGTACGCTACTCACATGCGCGAGCGCCGGGTCGGCAGCGTGCTAGTTACAGGCTCAACCGGCCGCCTGTTCGGCGTTCTATATCGAGACGATGCTGAGGCTAAGCTGGAAGAAAGACGGCAGGCACGCGACTAAACGCCCAATGCTTGAGCGATTACCTCCGCCTTGGTGCGTCGCCAGAGCTGCGCCCTGGCTCCTCTACCGGCAATGACTCCCTGAGCTACGATGGAGGCGCCGTGATCCAAAGATTGCTATTTTTCATCCCCTTGCCCTGAGCCGCTGGGTGCCCCAGGTATACGGCGGGATGCCAATGCCAAGCGTCTGCATCTCCACGAGGTCCCCGAATGATCCAACGACTGCTATTTTTTATTCCCCTCCCTTGGTGCTGAGTGTTCCCGGCGCTGCTCGGGGTTCTGGGTGCGACCGGAACCGGAGTGGCGCTGGCGCCTGCGTTGCAGGTGATAACAATTCCGATCGGCGTTGCCGGGGCGCTGCTGCTGGCGCGCGCCTGGTTTACCTTGCTGCGTCATGGCGTCGGCTCCGCCGGACCGAGGTGGGCCCTGGCGGTGTTGATCGTCGCCACCAGCCTCGTCGCTATCCTCCGGGGCTTGCGGTTCGCCGGCAATTTGGGCGGCTAACGCACTGGGGTTTCCAGCCCTAGGCGCGATCGGCGCGCCCGGCACTGTGACATCTGAAGTTGACAGGCTGACTAAGCCTGTTTACGTTGAGTTTGGCAGGCACTTCGTGCCAGCCGCCGCCGGCAGATTGTGCCGGCCCGTTGATTTAGGTCTGGGAGAGTCCAACGTGGCAAAGGTCTATAGGTTCAACTGTCGCGATGGCGGGTTTGACTGCGACCAGGAGGTCGAGGCCGACTCCCTCCAGGGCTTGATTGAGGGCTGCTCCTATCACTGCAAGTCGACGCACGACCTACGCAGCTTTGGCATCCAACTCTACATAAAGCTACGACTCAAGACCGGCGTCGAGGAAAAGGCGCCGGAATAAGTCGCGAGAGCGAAGCTCGCGCTTTACTCTGAGAAGGCAGCGCTTAAACGCCGGCTTCTCTTCGGGTCCTCAATCGGGGCTGGGCTCGTCTGCCAAACGTCGCTACGATTGGAGTTTCCCGAGCGTTAGGCGGCGAATCGCAAGGGCCAATCGCAGGTTGACAGCCTCTCTTACGCCTGTATAGCTTGGAGTCAAGTATCGAACCCTGAGGAGATGTCGTCATGGCCAAGATCTATTCGGTGAACTGTCGGGAAGTGGGAATGGACTGTGACTTCAAAACCGAGGCTACGACGCTCGAGGAGCTGATGGAGCACTGCGCCAAGCACGGCGCCGCCGAGCACGACATGCACGGCTTTGGCAACGAACTCTACATAAAGATGCGCCAGCACGTGCACATCGCCGAGGAAGAGGAAGAATGAGTCGCTGGGATCCCCAGCTCTTCTGCGGGTGCCGCTGGGTTCCCCAACTCCACGTCAAGCAGGCGCTCCGCGCACGGGCTTCGCACCGGCATCTCTTCGGTCGGGTTCGCGCCTTCCTTTAGTCGATGGGTTCCCGGCTAGGCTGTCAATCGAAACCGACGATGAGCCTAGCGACCAACTGCAAGAAACCGGCACCTGTGCCTCGATAGGCTTTGTCCGGGTTCGGCGGCATCAGGGCGGAAGCTGGCACATTGTCGCCTCCTCCTGCGTCGTTCCGCCAAGAGACCAGCTCTGCAACCTCAGATGGGGCTTCGTGCAGCCCGGAGCCAAGCAAAATCTCGTCATGGAAAGTCGTGGATGAGCGCATCGCTTTTCTCCTCGCTAGCCGAGTCGAGTTTCCGGCTCCGGCCTTTTCTCGTTTTCTAAAACCAGACTAGGACCGGTCCAGAGCTGCCGCGTCCGTAGTTCTACCCAGACCCCTACCCAAATTTAGCGGCGATTCCAGCGTGAAGAAGACAGCAACCGAGCGGCTACGAGGGTCCAGGTGCCATTCTTTTAGAGAAGACGACAAGGAAAGACAGCAGAAATTGGCGCTCTTTTGGCGCCCGGCTCAGCTGCCGGCGGCCTGGTTCGCGAGGGTGTGCTCGGCGTAGTCGCAGGTTCCGCTCAGGGAGACCTGGCGCGCCGCCTTGGCAACTTCTTCACCGAGTTTGGTCAACTGCTGGGCCACGCGTTCGTCGGTGACGTTTCCCTGATCGTCGATGACCTGGGCGGCTTGAGAGATCGGCAGAACCAGCGGCACGGCGTAGCCGCGCAGGCCGCGGACGCTGAACTCCATCGCATTGATCGCGTTTAGGCCCTGGACGCCGCCGGCGGTCGCAACCAGACCAACGACCTTGCCCTGCAGATAGGGCACGTCGCGTGCCACCAGGACCTGCAGCCAGTCAATCGCGTTCTTGAAGGCGCCGCTCACTGAGCCGTGGTAGAGCGGGCTGCTCCAGATCATCCCCTGACAGCGTTCGATGCTGTCGCAGAGCCGCTCGACCGCGTCCGGCACCGGCAGGCTGGCGTCGTACAGCGGCAGGTCCAGGTCCTTGATGCTGAAGGTTTCGGTCGTAGCGCCTTCCTGCTCGGCTCCGTCTAGCGCGTAACGCAAAGCGGCGAGGCTTGTGGATTTTTCGGACAGAGAGCCGCCCAGCCCAACGATGTGAGGTGAGTTCGACTTGGACATTTATTTGCTCCTTTTTTGATCCTGGTGATTGGCGATGTTTGGAAGGCCAATCGGACTAAGGCGGAACCGACTGGTCCCGCTGGTTGCTCCTGGTCGGCAGATTCAAGCGATTCCGGTGGGGATAGTTCTATGATACCGGCCGCTCTCGCTGCTTCTTCACCCTCCGTGGCTTCCTCGCATTGCGGCATCCAGGGCACGGTACAGATGGGCCCCCACCTCTGGTTCTCGGCCAACCGCGGCACGACCGCGACGGCTTCCTCTTCGGTCGGTTCCGGCGCCGCTGGCAAAGCCAGCGAGAGCGCCATGGCGACCAGCATCAAGGGGGAAAGAATCAGGAAGGCATCGCTAAAGTCGCTGGCCAGACCGGTGTGCAGCGGGTTCAGTGCCGAAATCCCCGGCCCGCCGCGCTCGCTCAAAATCAGGGTGAGGAAAGCGGCGCTAAAGCTGCCGCCCAAGAAAAGGATCATGGTGTTGATGCTCAGAGCCGAGCGCAGCATTTGGGCCCGAACCACCAGCGATATGACGGCGGCGATCGGCGTGTTGAGCAACGCGAAGCCAGCTCCGAGGGCGACGACAAAAATCGTGATCTGCCAGATTTCCGAGCCGACGAAGGTCGAGAGACCCAGCGTGGCCAGCAGCATCAGTGAGATGCCGATCCGGACCGGCAAGCGAGCCCCAACCCGGTCAACCATCCGACCGGCGATCAACCCCAGCACGCCGGTGGCCAGCGCGCCGGGCAGCAAGATCAGCCCAACCTGGCCGATCGAGAGATCATGCCGGGTAGTGAGAACCAATGGCAGCGCGACCAGAAACCCGAGGTTTACCGCCATCGCCAAAAAGCTGGTCGACAGCAGGGCGAGATAACGTGGCTGAGCCAAAAGCTCCCGTGGCAGGAACGGGGCCGGTGCGCTTCGCTGTCGAAAGGCTCCGAGCAGCAGCGCCACCGCCGACATCGTCACCGCGCCGAGGACCAGGCTCGAGCCCCAGCCGGATTGACCGCCCCCGGTGGCGGCGAGCAGCAGCCCGCTGACCACTAGCGCCAGCAGCACACCACCGGGAACGTCCAGGGGCTCGCGGCTGGATTCCTCCGCCTTGGGCAAGATCAAGTAGGCCAGCGGCGTTACCAAAGCGCCGAGGGCGGTAATCGCGAACAGCGATTACCAGCCAAATGCCTCGGACATGGCGCCGCCGAGCAAGGGACCAACCGCCGCGCCGGCTCCGAGCGTGGCGCTAAGTACGCCAGAGGCGGCGCCGCGATTGCGCGGAGCAAAAGCGCGGCTGGCTAGCGTCATCCCCAAACCCGGTATCGCCGCTCCACCCAGCGCCTGGACAACGCGGGCACCCAGCAGAAATTCATAGGTTGGCGCCAGCGCCGCCAGCAAAGAACCGAGCGAAAACAGGAGCATGCCGGCCATAAAGAAGCGTCGCGCGCCGTAGATGTCGGCCAGACGGCCAAAAAACGGGATAGCGATCCCGTAGATCAGCAAAAAGCCGCTCATCAGCCAGCTCAGGCTGGTAGAGCCGACATTGAGATCGGCGCCGATCTCCGGCAGAAGCACGACAACGGCAGAAGCATTTAGAACGGTAAAGAAGGTCGGTATCGCCACAACCAGCAGGACAGCATTGCCGTTGACCCCGCTGGTCTGGTCCTCGGCCGAGATATCGCTGTCTGGTCCGGATTGCTCACTCATCATTGCTACTCTTGCTTTGGTTAATTCGTCGACCCTGCCTTCAGGAGGTCAACTTGCATCAGGCGGCGGGGACACTCTTTGGCAGGTGCTCATTCATGATATCCACGAACCCGGAAACGTCGTAGGAACCAAGACGCCCGAGTTCAGCCATCACCGCCTCCCAGGTGACAGGAACAGCCCCGGCCTGGATCAGCCGCTGCATTCCCCGTTCGTGGGCGTCGAGCGTAGTGCCACCGGAAACGTCGGACAGAGCATAAATCTCATAGCCCTCCTGCAGCATGTCCAGAGCCGGGTATACCAAGCAGACTTCAGTCCACAGCGCACCCATGATGATCTTTCGCCGACCAGTTCCTTCTATCGCGGCTCGGAAATCGGGGGAATCCCAAGCGTCAACGGTATCGCGGTCAACGGTGAATACCCCGGGTAGGAACTCCTTAATTTCGGGGAGGGTGTCCTGCTCGAAGCCGGCGCTGACCCCAACCGTGGACAGCACAACTGGCAAGTCGTACATCTTCGCCGCCTTCGCCATCGCCACGACATTGTTGACCAAGATGTCACGCGCGATGGAGTGTGTACCGTCTACCAAGCCAGGCTGGTAGTCGATCAGAGCCAGAGCCGAGTTGGCCGGAGTCAAGAGATAGTCTGTCTTAGCGTCTCGATCGAGAGTCGTTGCCATATCAACCTCCATGTATATGTGTAAACAATCTTTGACTACACAAATACTTTATGTTGGCAAAGAGTGGTTGTCAAGAAAAATATTTCTCGCCAGGGAAAAACATTTCTGGAAACCTGGAGGCAGAGGCGTGCTAGCTCGAACGGCCGTGGCTGATCGCGGTTTTGGCGGGCGCGCTGCCAATGCTGACGATTTTAGGTGATGCTGACCGCGATCAGGGGTGAAGGTTGACGTCCCAGCCGTGCGGGCGCTAGGCCCGGCTTTTGTTCTCACTTTCCAGAACGGCGTTCGCCAAAATCCTCTCAAGAACGGAATTTAGCGTTGCCTGCTCGTCGTCGCTGATGCCCCCCAGAAAACGAGCCTCTTGCTTCTCGACGCATTGCGCGAGTTCCGGCACAAGAGCTCGCCCTGCCTCCGTTAGCTCCAGCCGCACTGAACGTCGATCACGAGTGCTGCGTCGCCGGCTCAGCAGGCCTTTGAGCCTGAGTTTCTCTATCTGTCGCGAGATAAAGGCGGCGTCCACCGGAATGATGCTCGCTAGTTCGGTGAGCGTATTGGCCTCGCCATTAAACGCGGCTTCGAGGATAGGATACTGAGCCGCCGTAATACCGTACGGTTTGAGTTCGCGCTCGAGGCCGCTCCTCAGCGCCGAAGAGACCCCGCCCATCAGGTAGCCGATTCCCAGATTGCTTAATCGAGTCTTGGCTTCTGTCATGACCACACAATACTTGCTCTAGTCAATACTTGTCGATAGCAAGTTTATCCTGCGGTCATGAAGTCGATTCCTTACGTCGCTGGGATTTCGGGCTTTCTACACAGCAGGATATATTTCCGTCACCGCGCCTCCGAGTCCTCAAGAGATGCAGGCGTTCTCCAAGGGGATACCTGACCTGCCGCGTTTGTAGGACAATCCGGAAATAAACCAACGCAGGAGTTGCGAAATGGATCAGAACCAAGCCTCTCCTCGGCTTTTTAGGCGACCGGCGCGTTTGTTTCGCCCCTATTGGCGCCTTGTCGCCATCGTTGGCTTCTTGATCCTTTTGACCTCCGGCCTCGGTGTTGTCAATCCGATCCTAATCAAAGCTGTCTTTGACTCCGCTCTCTTTCCTGCCGAGGGCGGGCCCGATATCGACCTGCTCTGGCTGATCGTAGGAGCAATGGCGGCTATCGCCGTGGTCACGGGCGGGCTGGGGATCGTTCAGGCCTACCTTACAAATGACGTCGGCCAGAGCGTGATGCGCGACCTACGCGACACGCTTTATCGGCATCTGCAGGGCATGTCGCTGGGATTTTTCACCGGCACCCGCACCGGCGAAATTCAGTCGCGGGTTTCCAACGACGTGATAGGCGTCCGATCCGTTGTGAGCAGCACCATCTCAGATACGCTGGCCAACAGCGTAATCCTGCTCAGCACGCTGGTCGCAATGCTGATTCTGTCATGGCAGTTGACCCTGATCGCGGTGGCGACTGTGCCTGTGTTCTTCTTTCTTGCCAAACTTGTCGGTGCCCGCCGCCGCGCCGTGACCTCGCTGGCGCAAGAGTCAACCGCCGAGATGACGGCGATTACCCAGGAAACGCTCGCGGTCTCGGGGATCATGCTGGCCAAGCTCTTCGGCCGGCAAAATCAAGAATTGGAGCATTTTCACAAGCATAACCAGGAGCTCTCTCAGCTCTCGGTCCGTAGACAGATGATCGGCCAGTCGTTTTTCGCCGTCGTAATGACGTTCATGGCGATCGCCCCGGCCTTTATCTATCTGCTTGCCGGCTATCTTATTCAAGGTTCTGGCGGCCTTACCGCCGGAACGGTCATTGCCTTCACCACCCTGCAGTCCCGTCTTTATTTCCCGATCGGCAGGCTGCTGGAGGTGACCGTTGAACTGCAGTCATCGATGGCTCTGTTCGAACGGATATTCGCCTATTTGGACCTCAAACAGGAGATCGTCGATAATCCTGAAGCCGTCACTTTAGACCCGCAACAAGTTTCCGGAGCGGTCCAATTCGATGCGGTTCGGCTCAACTACGGACTGACCGCCGAGGAGCGTCTGACGGGTGAACTGGTGGCCAAACCCGAGGGCCGCTGGGCCGTGGACGGAATCGACCTTGAGATTCAGCCCGGCCAGCTGGCAGCGTTTGTCGGCCCCAGCGGCGCCGGCAAGACAACCCTTGCCTACCTAATTCCGCGCCTTTACGATCCGACCGAGGGCCGCGTGCTCATCGATGGCACCGACGTCCGCGACATCAGCCTTGCTTCTTTGTCGCGGCTGGTTGGCTTTGTGACCCAGGAGAGCTACCTGTTCCACGCCAGCCTGCGTAGCAACCTGCTGTACGGCAAACCGGACGCCGATCAGCAGGAAATCGAATCGGCGGCCCGGGCGGCATCGATTCACGATCGGATTATGGAGTTTCCCGATGGCTACGACACGGTCGTCGGTGAACTGGGCTACCGCCTCTCCGGCGGTGAGCGTCAACGCTTGGCCATCGCCCGAGTGATCTTGCACCAGCCCAAGATGTTAATCCTGGATGAGGCCACTTCCTCACTCGACACGGTCAGCGAACGTTACGTCCAGGCTGCTTTGGAGCCGTTGATGAAGGACCGCACCACTATTGCTATCGCTCACCGGCTCTCAACCATTGTGGCGGCGGACGTCATCTACGCCATTGACCGCGGCCGGATTGTGGAGCAGGGCAGCCATGCTGAGTTGCTGGCAAGACAGGGGCTCTATGCGCGGCTCTTCGAAGAGCAGTTCGATGGTGGCCGGGTGGAGGCACGCTGCGAAGACGGCATCGTCCTGGCCAGTGCTAAGGTGATCAACGCTGAGCCGGGCCTGCTTGGGGCGGTTCGCTAGGCGCCCTGCTCCTAGCTCAGCCGGTTGCTTGCGAGCGATTGTGGACGTTGATTTTGCCAAAGATGTTTTCGATGTGACGCTCGACGGTGCGCGGCTCAACACCAGCTCGTCGGCAGCATCGCGATTGCTTTTGCCTTGAGCGACCAGCAGCAGAATCTCTAACTCGCGCTTGGTCAGGTTACGCGCCGCTTCGCCGGCTTTCGGCGAAGCAACCCCAGTCGCTGCAGTTGCCGCCGGAATGCTTCGCTCGGTCGCCGCCGGTCTGGCTACGGCGTCGGAAGCCGCGTCCGAATCTTCATCGATCTGAGCCGTGAATTCCTCGATCGCCTGTCGAACGGCAGTCAGGTCGGCCCGCGTCGGCGCCAGCGACTCGCTTTCGACAAAAACCAGGCGAGCACCGTCGATCCCGGCGGCGATCCGGCGTGCCAGTTCGGGCTCGATCAGTGGGAAGCGCCGCGGGTGCAGGGACCAGCGTCGGCGTGGTGATCTGCGGCAGCAGGCTGGTGCAATCTACATTGCGCATTTCGCCGAAAAACTGATGCGTCAGCTCGGGCGAACTTGATTCCCTGAGCAGAGAGGCGATTTCGTGTGCC
>CBDCMQ010000003.1:0-705516 GCA_965219205.1 Dehalococcoidia bacterium | reverse complement strand
CGCGCCAGGAAGTCGAACGCTTGCGCGTTGGACTTCGGTTGCTGGAGGCAGACGGCGAATTGCGCCGCGCGTTTTCGCTGGCAAACGATGCTTTCGCGAATACTATCTCCATCGATTACGACTCATGGCGACCATTCCAGCTGGGCTTCGTGCTCGCCAACATTGCCTCACTCTCCCCCAAGACTGCTGAAACCGAGAGGCAAATTCTGGACACACTCTGGTTTGCCACAGGTGGAGGGAAGACTGAGACCTACCTTCTCTTCACAGTAACAGCCGCCTTCTTCGACAGGCTGCGAGGAAAGAGCCACGGCATCTCCTCATGGGGTCGGTTCCCCCTAAGAATGCTGTCCCTTCAGCAAACCCAGCGATTTGCGGATGTCCTCGCTGCAGCGGAGCTGATAAGGCAACGCGAGGAACTTCAGGGCTCCGGTTTTTCGCTCGGCTTCTTCGTTGGCGCGGCTGGTAGTCCGAATCGAATCGTCAGACAGGAGGGCAATAGTTCTCTAGATGGCGTGACCAACGCCGAATTGGGCGATCCTGAAATCCGAGGCAAATACCAAGTTCTGATTCACTGCCCATTCTGTGCAACGCGGAGCCTTGAGATTCGATTCGACGAAGCCAGGTGGGCACTGGAGCACATTTGCACCAATCCCAGTTGTCCTTGGGGTCGGCATCCTCTGCCGTTTCTCATCGTCGATGAGGAGATCTACCGGTGGCTTCCGACCGTTGTCCTCGGGACTTTGGACAAGGCTGCCAACGTCTCATGGCAGGCGGCGATGCGTGGCTTTTATGGACCACCGGCAGGCCACTGCCCCGTTCCTAGTCACGGCTTCACTTACGCTCCACGAGGTCGCTCACCATTCGGTTGTCTGTATCCAGGGTGCCGTGAACGACCCCTGAGCCTTCCGCAAGCAGACAACTTGTTCGGGCCTACTGTTCGCATGCAAGACGAGCTGCACCTCTTGAGAGATAGCCTGGGCTCTATCGATTCTCACTACGAAGCACTGCTTGACGACCTCCAAGTCCACTGGGGCAGCCGGCCCAAGCTCATAGCTTCCTCGGCTACACTTGCGGGGCACTCAGAACAGGCCCGCGCTCTCTATCGTCGCGAAGGTCGCATGTTTCCGATTCCAGGGCCGCAGGCGACACGTTCGTTCTGGGTCCAAAACTCGGATCGCGTCGCGCGACGTTATATCGGGCTTGCGCCTCAGGGTGTGACCCTTGAGTACGCCAACGACCAACTCACGACCACTGTACAGGAAGCGGTTAGGAGAGCGCTTCGGGAACCAAGCGAAGTAGCCATCGAGGCCAACGTCCCGGATCAGGCCATTGAGGACCTCATCGAGGCCTACGGGATCGGAGTCGTATACGGATCGACCCTAAAGGATGTCGAGGCGGCAGCCCGATCATTTGAGGCCCAGATACCGCTCGACGACCTCAACTCCGAGACCCTGACCGGCAGAACGCCCCTAGACGACGTCAGAACGATCATTGAGCGCGTCAAGAGCCCAGAAGCAGCTTTCCCGGATCGAATCCATCTGATTGCTGCGTCGTCAATGCTGTCACACGGAGTCGACCTCGACAGGCTCAATGTAATGGTCATGCTGGGCCTCCCTCTGGCGACAGCCGAATTTATTCAAACGACCGCAAGAGTAGGCAGAGCCCACCCCGGGCTCGTCTTCGTTCTGCACAAGATCGGACGGGAGCGCGACGCCGCTGTCTTCAAGACGTTCCCTTCCTTCATCCAGCACATGGACCGCCTTGTCGACCCCGTTCCAATTACATCCAAGAGTAGGCGCGTGTTGGAACTGACCTTCTCAGGCCTCGAAATGGGTCGAATCCAAGGGATCCACGAGCCCGCCGCCCTGGCGGCGAGGGGAGGGAGGCAATTGACCAAGGTCGCTCGGTTGAGGCAAGCGTTCACGCAGCTTCGAATAAATGAGCCCGACGAACTTCAGGCTATGATCCGCACGCTAGGCCTTGAGGGAGCCCTAGATTCCAAGCTGCGCCAAGACCTTGAGCAGTACTTCCGTGAGTTCTACCGTGCGTTGAACGATCCAGCGGGGAGTGCTCAGTGGCCATCGGAACTCTTTCTTAATGGAGGGCCAATGCGGTCACTGAGAGACGTTGAGAAACAAGTCCCTGTGTACTCTCGAGGCGGTCGATGAAAGTTGATCGAGGTGCTTCTCAGATTCTATTCGGACTGCTGCCGTCCCAGACCGTCGATCTTGAAGGAGGCGTGTGGCAGATAAGTCGTTGGGCCGACCCTGTGCCCATTTCGATTGACCAGTCAACTGTGCGGGAGGCGATGATCCAAGCAATCGCCCCGTGGCAGGCCCACCAGAACGATGGTGGCGTGTCCACCGAGCTATACGGACAGAGCCAAATCCAGGTCATGGCGGTCAACGAAGATCGCGGGGTGGTGGTCGAACCGTTCCCAAAGCAATGGCGCTGCCGTCAGTGCAATCGCATAGTGACTTCGCCGAGTGAGCCTTGCCAATGTGGGTCGAGGAAGTTCGCTCAGATGCAGTTCGTCGCCTACCACAAGTGCGGCCGTATACAGGAACCGCGGCTTCAGCGATGCCAGACTCACCGCCAGGTTGCCGTGCGACTACCGGGAACAGCAGCCGCGCGCGAGCTGTATTTCTTTTGTCCAATCTGCGAACGACGACTGTCGAATGGTTTCCCATTTCAGCCCTGTGAATGCGGAGCACAGGAGGGAATGACCCGAAACGTCCACCGCGCCGGAACGGTATTCGCGCCTCACTACACCGTCCTAGTGAACCCTCCAGACCCTGCCGAGGCAGCTAGGCTCAGAGCAAGCGGGGGAGGAGCCCGGGCACTCGACTGGGTACTGGATGGCCTGAGTGGCGTTGGGCCCGGCGACGGACAGCAAACGGCGCGAGGCTTTGAAGAGGCTTTGCTGCAACAGGGCTTGTCACCCGATTTCGCAAGAGAGATGGCTCAACGTGCTATTGAACGCGGAGAGGTGGGGCGCGGCACCACAGACACACCCCTAGACCTCCCTAGCAACGTGCGCAGCAGGGCTCAGGAGGAGGCCACTAGCCTGTCGTCAGCGCTTGAGAAGGGACGAGTTCGCGTTAAGGACATGGTCGACGGTTCGGAACCACCGCTGAGGACACTCTATGAGACTTCATACCGTAGTAGTACCGAACGTGCTGGTCTTGCCAACGTCGAGCTTCTGACCGACTTTCCGTTAACCACCTTGGCCTTCGGCTTTACGCGTGAGGGCCGGGATCCTGCAACCTCTACGCTAGTGCCCTTCCGAGAAGGTGGGGCAGTTCGGGCCTACGGCCTGCAGGCCCACACTGAAGCACTCCTCCTTCAACTCGACCCTGTCCAAGTTGCCGACCATCTACGCAGGCGTGATTTTCAGGTGCCGCAGACCGCAGACGCAAGAACGGCAAGAGTGGAGTTACTGCGGGCAATGGAGATCCCACAGCCTTCCGAAGAAACGCCCCAACCCTTGGGATCCGCCGTGGTTACGCTGCTCCATTCTTACGGGCACCGGCTCATTCGTTCTCTGGCTGCTACTGCCGGAATCGAACGGGACGGGTTGTCGGAATACCTACTGCCGCATCACCTTTCGGTGATCGTCTACGCGGCAGCCAGAGGAGAATTCGTCTTGGGTGGGCTGCAGTCGGTATTCGAGACAGGTCTGGATACCCTACTGAATCTGCTTGTTCACGGTGAGTCTCGCTGCCCTCTGGATCCGGGCTGCCGGGCAGGTGGCGGGGCATGCATGGCTTGTATCCACCTTGGCGAACCATCCTGTCGATGGTTCAACCGGTTCCTCGACCGCAGAGTGCTGTTCGGAGGAAACGGGTTCTTAACCGGGACGACCGATGCATAATTCCGAGCTACTCGGCGGTGTCCTCTACACGGCGACAGATGTCGTCGCTGGAGCAAGCATATTGGCCGAACTGCTCAAGGAGCCCAGCACCGACCCCGCAATCGCCGCTCAGGCTGGCTTAGACTCCACTCTAGTCGATTCACTGCGAGTGCTGAAGTTTTCGGACTCCGCTGCTATCGACCATGCGTCTGCACTGGGTGCTGCGTGGGTTGCCGGCAGGAGGTCCATTCCAACAGGACACACGTGGGAAGTGGTTGCCAGCCTTCCCGCCCGCCTACCATGGCCTGATCGTCTTCACCGAACCACTGCCGAGACTCTAATTGGGCTGGCCAATAAGGCTGAAGTAAAACTGCGCCTTGCGGCCCCGTTTATGGACGAGCAGGGAGTAGGCTACCTTGCAGACAGCATTGTCGCAGCAACGTTGAGACAGGTAGCAATCGAAGTGATTCGACCAGCACATGGAAAGCGAGCGCAGGCGTCCATCGCTTCTCTCCACCATTCCGTGCGGGAGAAGGGAGACCCCGCCCGCTTTACGCTGCTTGACACCATCGAAGGCGGACCCTTCCCGCATCTGAAGGTCATGACGGTGGATGGGGTGGCAGCGTACGTAGGCAGCGCAAACTTGACGGCTGCCGCGCTTGAAGGACGCAACCTAGAACTTGGTGTACTCATACACGGAGACCAGGTTGAGGGAATCGATGAGTTCCTTGACATGTATACAGGAGGAGGTGCCTCTTAGACGCCAACCGATGCCCTGCTCCCTAGCGGTGGACAGCGGGTCAGCGTTTCTCAGTCCCGAGCAAGTGGTGATCGGCGGAGTGGAGCAGAACGTAAGCTTAAGGACATAATGGGCTGGCGGCGGGCAGTTGAACGATGTAGAACTGAACTCGGGGGGATGTGACTTGGCTCCAAGGATAGGCAAGAGCGGCGTTCTGGTCCACCAATCCCCGAAGGCAAAGCTACGCTTGAGTTCCGGCGGCAAGCCCATCCGGTAGGTAGCACGGTAGAGCCCTTACCGACGTGCCGCTGCCAACACCGACATGAACGGTGGCGCGCTCTGGCGACGCAGAGGACGGCGTTCTAACACCACTTAATGGGACGTGGTCGTAGCCTCTCACGGGCCTCAAGCTGTGGGAGACTCCCAACGCCATTAGCGACCAGGCTAGGCGCGGAGATAGTGCCGCAGCACTCCGCGAAGCGCCCTACGTAGCTCGTCGTCCTGTCCTGGTACAGCGCTGATTGCCGCCACTTCGCGGCCGTAACATTGCGTCCGGCCCGGATACAACGTTGCAGCGAAGCGGACCAGGTGCTCGCCCAGCGGATCGCGGATGGCATCTCGGTACGAGTGCATCTTGTCAACGTCCGACTTGACCGGTATGCCGGATCGCTCGTCATCAGCGTCCAGCTTGTACTTCGGATCGAAGAGAACGAGATCCAGGTCGCCTGACGGAGATCGGATGTCGACGGCGACGTCGGGCCGTTGCGTGAATGAGACGCTTCGCTGGTCCCCCCTGTTCCCATATGTCCGTTCTGGCGTGAGAGTCACAGATGTTCCCAGCGCCGGATCCTCCAAGCGGACGGCCGGCTCGCCATCTCTTAGAATCTTTACGAACAAGGACCCAGGCCGTCTGTGAACGACCCGCTGCCGGGTAACACGGAACCCGAGCTCGGCGCCAGTACCCAGCAATGCATCGATCACATGGAGCGTGCCCCATGACTGGTAGAGTGACGGGAGGTTCTGGAGCGGTGCCTCAAGCCTACTGTCATCTAGCTCCACCCACAGGCTGCGATGAAACTCCTGGAAACGGTCCATGAGCGATCGGTATCGGGGCTCGCGAAGCAGGACCATCGTCAGGCGGTCGGCGGCGTGAACAGTCACAGTGAGCTCGTCGAGGAAAGGCGCCCGCCTCTCCGCCTCCAGTAAGGATTGCCGCAGCTCACGGATCTCTGGGCCCGGTCCCGTATCCGGGTTCGTAACGCGCTCAAGTCGGCGCAACCGGCCGAGAACCTCTCGCACAAACGTCTTGAGCAACCGGTTCTCATATACATCGAAGGTGGGCTGCGTGCGACTGTCGAGTACACGCACTGGCAGCGCTGAGCTGTCGATGTTTCCTGGACGAGTCAGCGTCTGAACGAGCCCTGACGTGGCCATACGACGCGAACGAGCGCGCCGCATCCAATGGTTCTCGCGAGCAAGCATGGTGTGGGGGTCGACGGCGATAGCGGGGAGGAGCCATCGCAGACCCGGCTCACCTGGTGGGCCGGCGACAGCTCGGCGCAATCGCAGGATCTCTTGCTCAAGCGTGTTCTCCGAGGGCGGACGAATCCGAAGTCCTATCAGACCGCCTGTTCGCTGAAGACCCAATGCAATTGAGGCAGGGAGCCGCCGCTCAATGTCCTCGATCAGAGCGGCGAGACCGTCGGTTCCGAGTTTAGCTGAGCCGACGGTGACAGTGCGGGTCGACGATGCGCCGGCTGCCTCAAGGCGCAATCGATACGAGCCAGGACCGCTTCGGGGCCAGTCTGCAAGGGTACGGTTCTCACCGAAGCGACGTGCGACGTAGACGGGCACGGCGAGTCCGTTGATGGAGAACTGGACTGACTCCCATGCGTTCGGATCGATCTCGAGATCAATGACCGCCGGCTCCCACTCGCGTGGGGCATCCTGGGGGGACCCGTCCGCGACGTAGAACTGCACTACCTGAAGAAGGAGACAGAGCCGTGCAGGTTGAAGCGCTCGAGCATCTCTGATGCTTTCGCCCGGCTCAGCGGGTAGCGTTCCTGATCGGCGAATCCAATGAAGGTCTCCAAGGCCTCTCCCGCAGATGGGTCCAAACCGCGCACCTTGGGCAACACCTTTTGCAGCAGCTGCTCATCCAGGGCCTCGGTCCATGAGACACCGAGAGCCGCAGATTCCTTGACGTAGGTATCGATCTCGTCCACTACGCGGAACGCGAATGGGGCGACCCCTCGGAGTGCGTCCCATACCCTCAATAAATCTGCGCCGTGCGACGCTTCGCCGATGTGCTCGACAAGTGCATCACGTGGCGCATCGAGCTCAATGAGCTGAGCCCGGTCGTACACCTTGTCAGCGAAGCCATGTGTCGTCTCATCGATGTTAACGGTACCGACGAATTTAAGGTTCCCGCCAAGCGGCACTTCCTCGTAGCCGAGGTAAAGCGTTCCGGCACCGGAGCGAGCGCGAGTGCGGATTTCGAGTGCGGAGAGGAACTGCGCGAAGTAGTACTCAACGCGAGCAAGGTTCATCTCATCGAGTACGAGGAAGAACGGATGGGCTGCCCGGTCTTCATCCTGTGCTGCCCGCCACTCAGCGGCGGCTGCGCGCACAAAGCGGCTGAACGCCGTGTCGTAGTAGGCGCCATCGATCGGATTGACGTAGCCGAGCAGGTCTTCGTTCGTGTTCCAGTTCGGGGCGACCGGAACTAGCAGCAGCTCTCCTCGGACCGCTCGTGCGTACGCCTGAGCCAGCCAGGTCTTCCCGGTGCCGCTGATACCAGAAAGGATTACGAATCCTCGCGCCTGGATGGCAAGATGGAAGCGTCGGAGCATTCTGTCATCAATCCGGAGCCCCTCACCGCGGATCGAGGCGGCGATGGCGTCCAAGTCGGTGACGGGTTCGAGATCCCCTGCCTCTGCGTCATTTGCGGGCCTGATTCCCAACGCCTCACCGATCTCCGGGAGGCGCAACGCGAGGCGACGCACGAAGCCGACCGTTAGCGGGAACATGTACCCCTGGTTGACACCGCCAACGCGATTGAACGGGCCGCCCTCCTCGATCCGCCAGGCGAGCGGGATGCGCTCGAGGGAGGCCGCTTCGTCTAGGGTCGTGTACTCGACCCGGCACATTCGCCCTTCGCCCTCCCCAGTGTCTTCGGGGAGCTCATCGGGCCTCGGGCTGAGCTCAGGCGACTCTGAAACCCGCCCTACGGCCCGAATGGCGCCCTGATAGTGTAAGACGAAATCGCCCACCTGTAGCTCGGAGACGGCCCGGTGGTGCGCCTGTTCACGCCCGATCTGGTCGCGCACGGGTGCCCAGACATAGCCGCCAGCCATCTCGAGGTCGTACGTCTGCCCCTGGTTGACCCACCAGTACCGCGGTTCGACTATTGATGGAGATGCCCCTGCTGCTGTGCGGCCCAACCAGAAGTCTTCGTGCGACGGTGCAAGCTGGCGCTTGTCTTTATCGGTAAGTGGGTAACTCTTTGGGTGTGCTTGCTGCTCCTTCAGCAACTGCACGAGGTAACTCCCGTCACCGTCGTCGAGCCTGTTGAGTGAGCTACGGAAGAACCCGGTCCAGTGAGATGATCCTCGCTCGTGTTGGTTCGTGATGGACAACTTGCTCCAGACCTCGTCCTCGTGGATGGGTATCGAGGATTCGGGCTCTAGAATGACGGTTGGCTCTACTCTGAAGCGAACTGTGAAAGGGTCTGGGCCATCAAACCTCGGACTGTCGTCGTCGTAGGCCTCAGACTGGACCTGAAGTACTCCGCACCACCGCGACAAGCGGGTTAGGTAACAGAGGAAGATGTCCCCCTCCCGGACTCGCTCCCCCGCCAAGCTCCTGTGCCGTTTACGAAAGCCCGCAATGGTTGCGCCCGTCTCGCAGAAAGCAGTCCACGTCTCAGGTGTGGCCAGATCTAAGAAATAGGACACTTCACACCCGTCTGAGTGCATCTCCGCGGAAACCACCAATAGGCTCTTGGTCAGTCGCCTTGCCGCGGGAATCGGCGGCCTGGCCAACGAGTCCAGCAGTTGCATCACGGCCACCTTGGTCGGGAGCCTGACGATAGGAGTAGCGGTAGGCGGCCTGGAACCCGAACTTGCCGTAGAGGGAAAGCGCCGGGTGGTTAGTCTCGAGGACACTGAGCCAGGCGATGGTGGCTCCCGCTACTCTGGCGAAGTCCAGCAGAGTCGCCAAAATACTGCGACCTATGCCTTGTCCTCGATAATCCTCGCGGGTACGCATATCAAGCACGCCAGCGTAGCAGGCGTCTATAACGACCGAGCCAGAGCCCACAATTTCGTCCCCTTCATAAACCGCCACCTGCTGAGTGGGCAGGCCATGATTGCGCATGCGCTCGAGGTGTCTTTCGCACTCGGCAGCTGTGGAACCCCTTAGCCTCGCAGCGTCCTCTGCCCACCTCTCGAGATCCAGGGCCACGACCTCCCACTTCCCTTCCGGCTGCGGCAGCTCTGGTCCAATGGGCGTCGTTTGCACCGAGGTCGGCTCAAGGATGGTGTAGCCCCGCACCGCCAATGCTTCGTCCAAGCCCGGTGGCTGCGACACGGGCGAGAGGCGAAACAACGGAGGCAGGCCTTGCCTAGCGTAAAGCTCCTCGCAGTGTGAGATCCTCGCATCCAGCTCACCGCCGCCGTCTCCCAGCGCGGTCACGGACCGCGCCCGCTTGACGTCGTCGCACGAAAGGCGCACCAACCAGCCGCCTTGCAGCAGCTGAGTGCGCGGCGCGGATGAGTTGAGGACAAGCTCCTCCAAGCGTTTGATAGTCGCCAAATCGATCATGAAAGGTAGGTTAGCCGATCCGTGATAGCGTCGCACGTGGTGATCGTTTACGTTTGCCCTCCAGCCGAGAGGACGCTCAATCTGCGGCGAGGAGCCTTGCAGCTTCTTCGCGACGAGCTTCAGGGGGCTGCCTGGAGAGTATTCTGGCAGGCCATGAATACCCCCTTCACCCCTCCCGCTGGCCGATTCGCTACGACCGCCGCGACGCACTCTTCTCGCCCTCCTGAACGGGACCACTGCCTCGAGGAGACGGGTTCTCCTCTCCGCCCGGTGCCCTAAGGAGGTTGGTGAATGTGCCAGCCCCTGTGAATCATTCAGACAACTCGTATGGCGGAGCCACTAGCCAGCGACACTCCCCGGCTGGATGGGCAGGTCATGACCTGCTCGATTCCAGTTCGAGGAACTGCGAGACCCTTTCAGGCCCGGATGCGACCACATCGGGGATGCTACTGTCGTTGAGACCCCCGTGACCCTGGCGAACACCCCAGGTTGCCCAGCAGCTCCAGCACCCGGCTGCCTGGGCCGCCGTGATGTCGGCGGCGCTGTCCCCGACCGCCAGCGCCGCCTCCGGCCGAATACCCAGGTGGCTCAATGCCAGCTCGATTGTCTCCGGATGGGGCTTCGGATTGGTCACGTCTTCCAAGCCGACCACTATGTGGAAGCGGTCCAAGATATCCAACTCACGCATCTCGTGCTCGGCCCCGACTTGCCGGCCTAGTACCTGGAAAGAGCGCCGCTTGGCAGTGACTATGCCGAGCTTTGTTTGAGCCGTAGCGAGGCGGTCCAAGAGAGATTGGACCCCGGTGTAGAGTCGCAGCTGGCCGGGCTCCTTGAACCAATAGTTACGCAGGTACTGCTCGTACAGATCGAGCTCTCGTCCAAGGTCCGCCTCCAACCGGGAAAGCTCGGGGCCGAGGGGACCGCCCTTCAGGCCGAGGAAGAACTCCCCGGCGGTCGGTACCTCAATTGCCGACTCATCGAAGACCCGCTGGAGGGCGACTGCCCGTGGTTGCCACGAATCAACCAGCGTGTCGTCGAAGTCGAAGAGGACGGCCGTGCACTTCATCGGCTTGCTCAGACGCTTGACTCCCGTATGTTGGTGTCATGGCTAAAATGCACGCGATTAGCGTTCAGGCCGATGAGCCGGTCCGCAGAGTTCGTGTACGCCGTGGGATCAAATTCAGAGCCCAGAGGATGCACCAAGCCCTCTTCTTTTCTGACGTTGTATTCAGACCGGGAGTATATGGCCTGGCCTGCTATGAGTTCCCTGCCGACGTATGTGTCCAGGAGCAGCGATTGATGTCCGGAAGTGTGTCCGGGCGTCGAAACAAGTCCTAGGCCGTTAGCCAGCTGGAGGTCGCCGTCGACCTGGAAGTAGTTCGCCTCCGGAAAGTGCAGCCATGCCTGATCAGTATAGCCTTGCTGCCCGGCAGCCTCGTACTCCTTTGCCTGCACGTAGATCGGCACCCCAGGAAATAGCCGATTGTTGCCGCAGTGGTCGAAGTGGAGGTGAGAGTTAACGATTGCGTTCACGTCCGCGGGCTTCACTCCATGGCGCGTAAGCTCGTCAGTCAACGGGTAACGAAGCACCTTGTAGAGGGAGTCCAGGCGTTCATTGCCCTCACCGATACCGGTGTCGAACAGAATGACGTTAGCGTCGCTGCGAATTAGAAATGCGAGTACTGCACCCTTCTGACCTCTTAATGGATGGCCCTCGGGGAAAGTGACATCAGCCAAATGAAGCGGTGTAACCTCGTAGGCAGTCGGAATGGTCTAGCGCTCCTCAACACTCAAAGTAGGGTACTGAGTTTCAAGTTCCGTTCTCCCCCTCGCGCACTAGTTTGCCAGGTCGGGCTCATTGTTTCCGACCGAAGGCTCCTCGGTTTGGTCACTGCTTATGAGGCCGGTGGCGCTTGGAGTCAGGGCCCAAGATCAGGTCCTGCTGTGGGCAACCTGAAGGGAGGGCGGGTCAAAAGCCTAGAGGAGCTCGTCTCTCAGACATCCAAGGCCTTTTCGATCACTGCGACATACTGAGCACCTTCAGGCTCAATGAACTCGCGGACTACCCATCCGGTCCCGGCAACGATTTCCGGGATCTCACCCCTCGATACGAACAACCAGTCGAACCAGGGACCCTTGAGATTGCGATAGCGTTCACGATGACGATACTGTCCACTCATCCTGCCTTGTGATCGATTCCGCTGCTGGTAGACAAGATGGACTGGATCATCAGTGGAGCAGGGGTCCGTGGTCTCAGAAATAATTCTCCCCCGTCTTGTTGTCATCTTGTGGAAGCGTCTTAGGAGCCAGCGAGCCCGTTTCGGATTCCCGAGCAGTCCGAAGTTGTTGCCCATCATCACTATGCTGTCGAATATACCCAGCTTATTGGCGCTGACCTGAGTAACAGGGAGCAGCCTAGCGTCGTCAACACCCCGCTCCTTGCATGTGCGGATGGCCAGAGGCGAGTGGTCGATTCCAACGACATCCACACCTTTCTGTTGTAGTGGGATAGCGACACGGCCGGCACCGCACCCGATGTCGAGAGTCCGCCCACGAATGTACCCCATCGCCTTCTGCAGGTGCGGGGCCCACTCATCGAATGGAGCGAAGTACCATTTCGGGTGATTATAGACTTGGAGGGTGCCATCATCGCGCTCGCCGACTTCACGGAAGTCGTCTGTAATAAATCCGCGATGATGGTCATAGAGTTGCTGCCCAAAGGCGTCCATCAGCCAGCCCATATTCTTCCCAGTTACGATGTTCCTGAGGGGCAACCCTGGCAAGCCGTCGCTGAACGAAGACTGGCCGGAACCGGAGGTGCGCTTGTCTCGGCCGCCGGCGCGCTCAGGAACACCTTCATTGCCGTTACCTCGTATTCGTGGCCAGAAACCCAATCGCCATCCCGGAGGATTGCCGACTGTTCCCCCCAGTATGCGAACCCCCGATCAACCCCATCAGCCCCTCTCATACAAGCCTCACAATGCCCACCCCCGGTGCCGACGCTCTCCCCAACATCAATTTCATGGGTGTCCTTGCCTATTTTGGTCCTCAAGTCAGCAAGGTCAGCTCTGGTCCCATAGTACTTCGACAGCTCATCCCCGCGCTGAAGCTAAGGTCATGACGAGAGCCAGCGGGGCGGGTCAAAAGTCTAGAAGGAAGCCCCTGAGGGAGCGTGGTTGGACCCCCCGCATACAGCCGCATAATTAGTAATTTTGAAGTATCACTCCTATCGCAGACGCGAGTGGGTGAAGCGTGATGCTTCATGGGCTCGCACGAGCGTCCTGGATGGCCAGTTCCAGATACGCTTCCGTGGCAATGACGGAGACGAGACTCGCCCGCGAAGGTGGGTTTGGCCAGAGAGATCTGAGTAATTTCTCCAACACACTCCTATCTGGGGAGTTGCCAAGAGACACGTCAAAAAGGGCTCTAAAAGGCCATAAATGCCTTATAAGCACGTCAAAACCGGCTCAAAACACGTCAAAAACGCACAAAAACAGGCCCAAAACGTCAAAAAACGTGGCAAAAACGATGAAAAATGGCATAGTTGCGTGTCTCTGTATTTCACAAGTGAAGTGACATGAGCTGGATAAGGTGCAGGCCGCACCGTCCGGCATCATGGCGCATTTAACTCCTCAGCCCCGGCTTCGCCCAGCGCTTGGCCTACGTCAGGTTCCACGCGGTAAAGGAAGGCGGCGGCTTGTTCCTGACTCACAGGCAATTCCGGTTGCCACTGCGCCTAAAGACTGCCCAAGGGGGAGGGCCTGTCAGCTTGGCGTCCACCGCGGCCACGTCCACGTGGGGTCATCGGGTTCGGCATCTTGCGGGGTCTTTGCGGCAAGCACGTCACTCACGGTCTTCTGGCTGACGCCCACCTTCGCGGCGAGCCGGCGTTGCGACCAATCGGGATGTGCCTGATCTTCGGAGTCTGGAGATCGCCGTAACTGTCGATCTTTGCTTAGTAGCGCCGCTCGAACTCTGTCTCCTCGACCGGGGCCACAGAACCGGCGGAGACCTTGCTTCGGCTCGAGGGAGACATGCCGAACTCGACCATCATCACGCGCATCTGCTCGAACGCCTTGTTGGCCACGGCCAGGTAAGGGCTCTGCATCGGCAGCCCGTCAACGTCTTTAACCATGAGGCCGTACTTCCTGAGCGCTTTCTCGGCATCGCTCCAGCGCGCATAGGCCACGCTGTACCCAGCCAGCGCCACGACATCCAGGTTCGTCATGAGCCCCATCTCCACAAGGAACGCACCGGCGCGGCGCCACTCCCGGCGGGCCACGGGCGACAGGTGCGACGGCGGGCGAGGTAAGAGCACCTCAGGCTTGGTCTCAGCCTCGTTGAGCGGACGCCTGCCCGGGTTGCCCTTCAGTTTGATGTTTGAAGGCAGCCAGTCCGTCTCCCCGGCGCAAACGGAGTGTCTTTCGCAATTAGAGGTAGGGATACAACCCCGATCAGCTTCTTGCGTATCGCAGAGCATCCTGGACAGGGCTGAAGCCACGCACGCTGATGCTCGTGTGCAGCAATTTCAACTCTGAGAGTACGTTGGTGAAGCGGCGGAGCGCAACTGGGCCCTGCTGTGGCGCTGGGGGCGGCGCGTGCTCACCCTGGGGCTTTGGTGGAAGTAGGCTCCATCCCAGGGCTTTGTAGCCAAGTCCGAACCCAAGCCTGCAGAGCCCCCTTAGCTGACTCCAAACCACCGATGCCGCTGATTCCTAGGAAGGCCGAGTGCAGCCTTCCATTGCCACCTCGCACGACTTGCCGCCTGCTGGGCGGCATCGTCGTGCTCATGGACCAGACGGCCAGCGAATTGCTCACCGCAGAGAAGGTGCCTGTGCCGCTGGGAAAGTAAGCCAAAGGGGCGAGGGCTACCCTTCCACCACCTTTTTGTGCTGTTTGTTCGGAGCTAGACCCGGTCCAGCGGCACCTGCGAGTGTGTTGCCTTGAGTTCCTGCCAGCTTGAAGAGCTCATCCACTCCGACCAAGCGCGATAGTGCCACAGCTGGGGATGCTCGTTGGTCTGCGTCTGGATGCGTGGCGGGCTGAGCTCGTCGTTGATGATTTCGCCCCGGTTGAGGCTCATGGAGTAGTTGAGCCGGTAGTCGCGGCTGACGCTGCCGACCATGCCGCGTGTGCTCTGGCCCCAATTCTCGCCGTCGTCTTGCTCCAACATCCCCGCGGGCCCAAAGGTGTGGGCGGCTCGGAAGGTCTGGCCGTTGCGCGTGGTAGCCGGCTGATTCTTGTCCAGGACCGTCCACCACCAGATCTCGGTGTGGCCGGGGCCTTTGGGCATGCGCATGCTCACCTGGTTGGCAGCGATCCACATGTTGGGGAAGATGTTCGTGTGGCCGCGTGACTGAGTTCCGATCGGCCCTAGCGCTTGCTTAGCGGCCGGTCGTTCACGCCAGGCCTCATCTTGCGATGACTTCAGCGTCTCCGTCGCGGGCGTGAAGCGTTCTTTGGTCTGCTCGGTCATCCGCGGTCCGCCCAGCACGTGACCGTATTCGCCCAGGAAGACAAGATGATCGGGCGTGAACTCGCCTACTTTGCGGCGCGCCTGGCTGCTGAAGCCCGACATCTGGGCCGACATGTGCGTAAGCCCGTGGTAGTAGTCCCAGACGTTATCGACCGCGAACTTCCAGTTGCAGGGGATGGTGTACTTCTGAATGCCGGGGATGGCAACCATTTCATCGCCGCGTTCAGCTAGCAGAGCCAGCCCCAGCCGGCCGGCGTCGCCCAGATACTCCTCCAGGTCGGGAGCCTCGGCGTCCATGGTGGCGAAGATGAATCCCTTGTGTGTCTCGACCTTGCCGGCTTTGATCAGGCCCCAGTTCTCACGCTCCAGCTCCTCGTGGTAAACCTCCTTGAAACCGGGAACACCAACAAGAGCGCCCTGCAGGTCGTAGGTCCAGCCATGGTAGGTGCACATGAAGGACGTCGCGTGGCCCTCCTCCGCCCGGCAGACGGCGTTGCCACGGTGACGACATGAGTTGACCAGCACCTGAGGCATGCCCTCATTGTCCCGCACGCAGATGACTCGGTCCTCGCCTATGAAGGTCATGAAGAAGTCGCCCGGGTTGGGTATCTGGGAGTCGTGGCACATGAAGTTCCAGGCGCGCGCGAAGATGCGCTCCAACTCCAACTCGTAGATGGCCTGGTCTGAGAAGATGCGGCGGTCCACAAGGCCCGTTTCCGAGTCGACCATGCCCAGCATCTCGTCGTTTCTATAAGCGATTGTCATGCTGGACCTCCACTAGCGTGAGCAGGCGTTCGTTGATCTCTATAATAGCTGCGTCGTCAACTCTTGGCGACGGGCTATCCGGACAGGGATGAGAACTACTACTGGGTCACCGCCTGCAACAGCGCCGGATGCTCGGAAATCGATTCGGGCAACCCGGCTGCCGGGTCCGGGGGTAGTTCCAGGTGAGGTGGACTACTGCGAGGTACAGGATTGGTCCACCCGGGGCGCGTGATAACCGGACGTATCCGTATCACAAACGAGAGTGCTACATGGTCTCCCCGGGACGCCAGAGATGGCTTGTTTCAGTTGCTACGTTGTGCCAGCGATGCTGGACCTCTCCTCTGGATGCGGCTACTGCAAAGCCTTGCTGCCGCAGCCAATTGGCATTCTCTTTGCGCTCCTTGCCATCAGCGCAAGGCGGCTACCCAGGGGGAGTGGCTTCGGTCAAGCGCCGAGATGAGCTTATGGGGACGATCGCCATACGAGGGCGGTAAGAAGTCTAGAGGTCATCTTGTCAGGGAGCGTGGTTGGCAGAAGCGTATACAGTCGCGAAATAAGCTTTTGGGCTCAGGCTGAATCTGAGCGGCGCAGAAGTGAATCTGGAGTCGTGTGCGATATTCGATTAAAACAGGCTAAAACACCGTCAAAACATTCGAAAACAGGCCCAAAAACGATAAAAACGAAACGGGGGTTTCGCATGCTCTCTGGACACGTTTGGCACGCCGGCACCGACCTCCCGCCGCTGGGCGTCGAGGTCGTCGGCCACGCTGCGGCGGGCACCGACGGCTGCCCGGAGTGACGGCAAGGCGTGGGAAAAAGACCGCGGAGTTTTGTAGACACCGGATACCGCAGTTCTGGCGCCGGATCGTCCCAGAAGGATGAGACCTCGGCGCCGGAGTCATTGGGCGGTCGAGGCTGACAAAGGTCCTGGCGACGCTGTTCGTCAACAGCCAGGAACCGACCAGGGCCGAGCTGAGGGACGCGTACCCAAGCCGGGCCTCTTCTCACCACCAGAGAGCATGCGAAACCCCCGTTTCGTTTTATCGGTTTTTGACGTGTTTGGGCCTGTTTTAAGCGAATATCGCACACGACTCCAGATTCACTTTTGCGCCGCTCAGATTCAGCCTGAGCCCAAAAGCTTATTTCGCGACTGTATACGCTTCTGCCAACCACGCTCCACAGGAGAGTGAGCTCTAGACTTTTGACCGGCCTCCGTCGTGTGCATCGTGGTCTTCATTCTCGGCGCGGGACCGAAGCCACCACCTTGCGTAGTCGTCTTCTAATTGTGGCAGCGGGCAAAGTGCATGCCAGTTGCTGAGGTAGCACGACTTGCCAGCAGTATCTGCAGGGAAGTCGACCGTCGGCGGAAGAACGTGGCAGGGAGGACTCAAGCGGCCCTGTCTCAGTGAGTTTTTTGGAGGCCAAGCGGGCTTCGCTGTCCAGGCCAACTGTCGATCTTCGGAGTCGGGGGATCGCTCTGGCTGTCGATCTTTGCTTAGTCCAGTTTGGTGGGGTGAGCGAACCTGGTATTCGGTGGGCACATCCGCTAGTGAGCCACGGAACGACGCGGTTCATGACTCTCGTTTTCTAAGACCTAACGCTTTTAGCAGGCGCGCGCTTTTCAGCGTCGCCTGGCTAAACTTGTTAAGCCTTTTATAGTAGATGGCAATTCCCTAAACGTAGCGACCTTGGCAGTTGCTTTGGACAAATCGTGAGCTGCAGTGAACTCGTTTGCAACCACGATGCAGTCAATACCCGCCGCTATTGCCGACTTCAACCCTCTCGCCGAGTCTTCAATAACTACCGTTTCAGCGGCAGTAGCACCAAAGCGTTGGAGTCCTCTCAGATAGGGTTCGGGATGTGGTTTAGCTCGCTCGTAATCCTCCACAGTTAAATAGAATTCCATATAGTCTAGAATCAATCGCTTTTCGTGTATTAAGGCGAAGTCAGTTCGTTTGGATGTAGTAACTATACCTAGCCTATGCGTATCTGCGAGTTCGGCTAGTGTTTGCAGGACACCCTCGATCTCGATGTCTTCGGTCATCAGGTATTCCTGGTAGTATCGGTTTCTCAGTTCTCGGACACGTCTAATTTCAGATTCGGATATTCCTGAAACTCGTGCCGCCTCCCACGCGGAAACTCCATTGGCCATATTCACCAAATATGCGTCTCGTGGTAGATTAATTCCGAGAGATGCCAGCGCTCGTTTGTTTGCTAGGTAATACCAATGTTCCGTTTCGACTAAAACCCCATCATGGTCAAAGAGAATGTATTTTTTCACTTTTGTGCTCGATTGAATTTCGGCTTAACGATCAAGCTAACTTGGCGAGCCCCGGAGACGAACCGTCGGAGAAGAGTTAACGGTGTTTGCGATGCGAAGCGAAAACTTTAAAAAAACTTCGCTGGCTCGGTCAAGTTGAGCGCCTGGTTAGCCTACACTTCATGTTTATTGGATAGGGCTTTCTGTCAATTGAAGTGGAAGCAGAATCACCTTGGCCCTATTGGCCTCTGTAGACCTTCATGTGATTCCTTCAAGGTTGCTTTCCAAACGTGTCTCGATCGATTGATCCGCCTCTGGAAACTCGAAAGAGCGACCGGTGATTTTCTCGTAAAGGTAGATGTAGCGTCTTGAGAGCTCGATTACAAGGTCATACGGTGCTGGTGGTAGGACCTCGTCCTCGTAGGGGTTGCAGTTCTCCCTGAACCAGAGCCGGAGGAATTCTTTGTCGACGTTGTCGGGTTCCTGTCCCTCCCGCATGCGCTGTTGATAAGAGTCAGCGATCCAGTAGCGACTAGAGTCAGGGGTGTGGATCTCGTCGATCAGAAGGATCTCACCGTTCTCGTCACGGCCCATCTCATATTTGGTATCGACGAGAACTAGGCCATGCTCGGCTGCCTTGGCTTGACCGAAAGCGAAAAGTTCCTGCGCGATGCGGCTACATTTTTCCCAATCATCGGCCGTCATCCAGTTCTCGGACACGATCTCATCAGGGCTGATCGGACGGTCGTGATCCTCCTCCTTGGTGGTCGGTGTGAGGTAATTCGTCGAGAGCTTCTGGTTTTTCATTAGGCCATCGGGCAAATCGTTGCCACAGTAGTGACGCTGACCACTCTGGTAGACCGTCCAGAGGGAGGTGCTCGTGGTTCCGGTGATGTATCCACGCACCACGAACTCAATCGGGATGACTGTACATTTCTTGGCAATTGTGACGTTTGGATCGGGGATGGCTAGAACCTGATTTGGCACAATATGGCGGGTCTGTTCAAACCACCATGCGCTCGTCATGTTGAGGACCTGCCCTTTGAAGGGGATAGCGGCCAGCACCCGGTCGAAGGCACTCTGTCGGTCGGTGGTGATGAGTACCATACGATCCCCAAGATCGTATCGATCCCGTACTTTGCCTATGAACTTCTCACCTTGAGAAATATTCGTCTCAGTGAGGCAGTTTCCGAGCTCTTGTCGTATTCGATCCGTGTAGCCCTCTGGGGTGTGAATAGCGTTCTCCATTTATTATTGTCTCCGCAAGGTTAAAAGTTTTCTGGTTTCAATGGGTAGCCTAACTCATAGTAGACGCCCTAACGGGCGCGATACCCCACACCATATCCGGTGTCTATCATCTCGCAGCGGTTTCTTCGACGACCTGCTACCAACAGCAGTTCCGGGATTAGATACCAATGCTGGCGGCACGTTATGTTCCATCGTCCCTTCCGTCTTTGATCATCCCCGGAGGAGTGGCACAGGGCCGGGTCCACCTGGCGCGCGAACGGTGTCACAAGGCGGTGCTGACTCTGATTCGTCGATGTTACTCACACATCTGTGCTCGGACAGGCCGCATGGCCGGGGCGTTCTTCGTCGCCGATGCGCCCAGCCGTCTGCACCCGTCGAGAGGGACACTCCAGTACCGTTCCCGAGCCCTGCCCAAGGCCGCCCGTGCTCCTGCTTGGCACGCAGACGGACTGTGTCCCATGTTTTTGGGACCGGTGCATACACGATGCCGAAGAGATGAACCACCAATACCTTGTCCCTCTCAGCGTGAACGTGCTGGCTTTGGCCCCGCTAGCCACGTGTACCGGCGTAAGTACAGTAGCTGGGAGTTAAGGCCAGCGTGACGCTCCTTCCGCCCCTCAGCCCTGACGCGTCACACTACAGGAATTGCGAGGCCTTGGTGCGTCGAAAGGCCGCCCAGCCACATCTCGAAGACAGCGGTATCTACCGTATGGAGTGGTGGGCCTACGTGGATAGCAGGTAGTACCATCTTCGAGATGTGGCTGGGGAGTCTGTGAACCCAACAGCGCCCTTGGCCCGGCCTTGTTCCAAAAATCGGCGCTCTGTTCCAAAAGTCAATGGAACCGCAGTTACTGAGGCAGGTGCAAAACTCGGTTTGCCCGACTACGATAGCAGGCCACCAGATCATCGGAGGAAACGCTCGTTAGCTGGAAACATCGAGCTAATCAAACTCTCGATAACTAATCTCGCACACGACGCGATCACAGACAAGATTCCGGCATCAACTTTCGGGGCCCGCTGGTGGACTGCCAAGAGCATTGGCGACACCAATAGACCAGCCTCGAAAAAGGAGGGGAGCACCGCGTGGACCTGGAATTGAAGGGCAGAGCTGCCATCGTTACCGGTGGGAGTAGGGGTATCGGCAAGGCTGTGGCGCTTGCACTGGCCCGAGAAGGTTGCGACCTGGCGATTTGCGCTCGCAGCAAGGGGCCGTTAGAGGAGGCCGCCTCCGATCTCGCGACCGAGACTGGCAGAAAAGTGCTGCCCATAGTCTGTGACACGCGCGATGATGAAGCAATCACCCGATTCGTCGATAAGGCAGCTGAAGCACTCGGTGGGATCCAAATCCTTGTCAATAACGCCGCACTCGCCGGTGGTGCCCCAGGGGCGTTTGAAGAAGTCATCGACACTGCCATCTTGCAGGACTTCGACGAGAAGGTCCTAGGCTATTTGCGTTGCAGTCAGGCCGCCGCGAGACATATGAAAACCGCCGGCTGGGGACGAATTGTCAGCGTTGGCGGACTCCCTGGACGCTCACCGGGCGGAATGGTAAGCGCCGGCCTGCGCAATATTGCCGTCGTGAACCTATCTAAATCGATGGCTGACCACCTCGGCCCCTTTGGCGTCACAGTCAATGTCGTAAACCCCGGAATGACGATCACGGAAGCGGATCTGGCCGAATACGAGGAAAGAGCAGAGCAAGAAGGCAAAACAACTGACGCGATTGTGGCACAGTTGGCCGAAGTGACCCTGACAAGGCATATTCCCACGGCTGCGGAGGTCGCAAAGGTCATCGCCTTTCTCTGCTCACCCGCCGCGGTGACGATTACCGGCGAGGCGATAAACGTGAGCGGAAGCCCGAGCCAAGACGTTCACATCTAAGGAACGTAGTCTGCACAAGAGGTTTACGGTTCCCGCCACGACGATTCAGAACCTAAACCACACATAAGATTGCCTCCGGTGCCGTCGCATCTGTCGCCGGCAGCGATGAGGGAGGTCGATGGACTGGCGGCGCCTTTCTGCTCGAGCAGGGACTCATAACCGTTCTTGAAGCTCGGTCGGCGAGGGCTCGACGCTGCTAGGCCAGTATCAAGCTCGTAGAGCGATTCGGCATGTATGGTGGCCAGAACCAACACGCTCGGCCTTTCGATCAGACTTCCAGAAATCATTAACTCATGGCGGCTAACCCTAAGCTGATGACCAGCAGCAGCATAAAGACGCCCAGCACAGCGAACCAGAATCGATTGTCCAGCCAGGGCGGACGCAGAGTCAGCAGCCGACTTGGCAAATCTTTCTTTGCTCCAGACCGACAGCCAGTGAACCACGATCAACCCCGAGACCAGAGCCAGCGGCAGGTCAGCAAGGGCGTACAGCGTATTTCGTCAGGTCGATGGACTGGCGGCGCACTGAGGCCTTGGCTGCGATTGGAGCCAAGGCCCCAAGCGAGTTCGCCCGTCTGGAGGCGATTCCGCCCGACGACTCGGAAATCGGTGGTGGGCCCTCTGGGATTCGAACCCAGGACCGACGGATTAAAAGTCAGTGGCTCCAGCCCCAAAACAGCCTCAAAAAACCGGGAAACTGCAGGGAAACAGCTCAAAACAGCGGGAAAGCGGCAGGTCTCAGGCCACCTTCCAGATACAAAATGGCAACAATGGCAACACCTAAAAAAAGGGGGAAATGCAGGCCTCAGGCCAAAAGAGCACACATGTGCTAATATAGCTGCCGTTCGGGCTCTGACGGACGAGGGCCTCCCAACGGCGCACGGCGGCACCGGCGTATCACGGGTCTGATCCCAAACCCGAAGCAACGACGAATCAGCCAGCTGGCTCACCTGGCCTCCCCCTCCTGTGTGCCGCCCGCGCTCCGCCGTGCGCGTGGCCTCATGCCCCCAGACCCAGAGACGCCTGCCTCGTCATGCCGGGGTCTCTGTAACTGTCGATCTTTGCTTAATCTAATTTCGCGGGTTTGGTTTTTAAATACGCGGGTAGGGCATTTAAATACGCGATTCCATACTACCCCGTCGGTTCAACCCCCAGGTCCGACTCCAAGCGCAATTCCGCTTGCTTGTTGTACCAGCCGTCAATCATGACATTGACCGCGTGGGCGCTAGGCTACCAGAAGCTCCCTACGTTCCGTCCGTTCTCATCCTCCGGCCCAAGATTCTCCCCAATGTCCACTGCGACCTCCATGGCCCTGGGACTCATTGCCGTTACCTCGTATTCGTGGCCAGAAACCCAATCGCCATCCCGGAGGATGGCCGACGGCTCCCCCCAATAAGCGAACCCCTGATGAACCCCATCAGCCCCTCTCATATAAGCCTCACAATGCCCACCACCGCTGCCGACGCTCTCCCCAACATCAATTTCATGGTGTCCTTGCCTATTTTGGTCCTCAAGTCAGCGAGGTCGGCTATCGTACCATAGAACTTCGACAGCTCATCCCCGCGCTGAAGCTAAGATCATGACGAGAGCCACGCGAGCGGGTCAGAAGTCTGGAAGTCATCGCGTCAGGGAGCGCTGCAGACAGAGGACGGCATGGAAGCCTGGGTCAGTCTGCAGGTCCGCAAAGCCGACGCCTATCAATTCTCGCTAGCCGAGCGGCAGATTGAGGCACACGTGACAGACCCGCAGCGCGCCGAAGCCGACCTACGCGCAATGGAGCGCCACAACGACGCTGCGC
This sequence comes from Dehalococcoidia bacterium, assembly GCA_965219205.1. Lineage (GTDB taxonomy): Bacteria > Chloroflexota > Dehalococcoidia > DSTF01 > WHTK01 > WHTK01. The sequence continues at coordinate 682,673 of CBDCMQ010000003.1, read as the reverse complement.
ATAAAGCCTACGCCGTCGCGCTCCGCGCCGAGGCCAGCGCCGACGCCCTGGCCGAGCGGACCGCCGCGCGGCCGGACGTCGTGCCGGATGGGTTTTGCCCCACGTGCGGCCAGCAGGAAGGCGGAACCGTCACTGAGTTTAACCAGCTCGGCCAGTGTGCCTTTTGCATAAGCCTTACCATCACGATGCGGCGAAGCTAAACTAGGTCTTGCCACCAGAAGGTTCGCTATCATCCCCGCCCAAATCTAGGGGCAGCCGACTGACATGGCAAAGGGGATTATATGCGAAAGTGACCAACGACTAACAAACTACAGTTAGTGGGGCAATAGTCCCTGCTGACGGCCTACCCTCGGAGAGGTTAAAAGTCGATTGTTCCCACGGTCAATTTTGTGAAATGCTCGAAATGGGCAAGGGCTTATGATGGATGCGGTGATACCGCGCATCTATCGCTTAGGTGTCGTTACCTGCCTGGCCGTTGTGGTCATGATGGTCGCTTGCACTGGCAGTAACGAGCCTGCCGCACCTGCGACAACAGTTGCCGTCGGCGTCAGCGCGACCTGTGCCGGGCAACGGGACGCACTGGTGGCGTTGTACAACGCTACAGATGGCGATAATTGGCGGGGGAAAGACAATTGGCTGAGCGATCACCCTGTGGACAATTGGTTTGGCGTGTACGCTGGCAACAACGGGTGTATTTATGGATTGTCGCTTCGCGAGAACCAGTTGAGCGGGCGGATACCGTCGGAGCTGGGCAACCTCGCCAACTTGGAATATCTGGACCTCTACGAGAACCGGTTGAGCGGGGCGATACCGCCGGAGTTGGGCAACCTCGTTAGCCTGACAGTGCTGTACCTAAGCGATAACCAGTTGAGCGGGGAGATACCGCCGGAGCTGGGCAAACTCACCAACTTGGAACGGCTGGACCTCTACGATAACCAGTTGAGCGGGGCGATACCGGTGGAGTTGGGCAAACTCGCCAACTTGGAACGGCTGGACCTCGACGAGAACCGGTTGAGCGGGGTAATACCGGCGGAGTTGGGCAACCTCGTCAGCCTGACAGCGCTGTACCTCAGCGTGAACCAATTGAGCGGGGAGATACCGCCGGAGTTCGGCAAGATCGCCAGCCTGACAGTACTGGACCTAAGCGATAACCAGTTGAGCGGGGAGATACCCCCGGAACTGGACTACCTCGCCAGCCTGACATGGCTGGACCTCGGCCAGAACCAGTTTAGCGGGGCGATACCAGTGGAGTTGGGCAACCTCGTCAACTTGGAATATCTGTCCCTCACTGTGAACTAGTTGAGCGGGGCGATACCGTCGGAGCTGGGCGACCTTGCCAGCCTGACATGGCTGGACCTCGGCCAGAACCAGTTGAGCGGGACAATACCGTCGAAGTTGGGCGACCTTGCCAGCCTGACATCGCTGTTCCTCGGCCAGAACCAGTTGAGCGGGGCGATACCGGTGGAGTTGGGCAACCTCGTCAACTTGGAATATCTGTCCCTTACTGGGAACCAGTTTAGCGGGGCGATACCGGCGGAGCTGGGCGACCTCGCCAGCCTGATTACGCTGGACCTCGACGAGAACCGGTTGAGCGGGGAGATACCGCCGGAGTTGGGCAACCTCGCCAACCTAGAATGGCTGGTCCTCTCCCAAAATCGGTTGAGCGGGGAGATACCGGTAGGGCTGGGGAACCTGTCCAACCTGGAACAACTGATTCTCGGCCAGAACCAGTTGAGCGGGGAGATACCGCCGGATTTGGGCAAAATCGCCAGCCTGACAGTGCTGGACCTAAGCGATAACCAGTTGAGCGGGTGTGTGCCAAGCAGCCTGCAAGGCCAGTTGGAAAGGGCCTATACCGACTTGGGCGGTCTGCCATTCTGCTGAAACCCCGGTGTAACCCCTGACAAGGGTATGTAACGAGTAGTCAGGAGGGTAGACCCGCCCACCCGTCGCGATCATTACCGCTTGGCCCATCGTGCCAGCGCCTTCTCAGGCGAGGTTATCTCCTCCACCGACGTGTAGAAGTAGTCCTCCCAACCCTCCTCGGCCAGCCCGGTGAACAACATCAGATTCAGAGGATACTGCTCACTGTCGGTAACGCGACGGAAATCGTCTCGAAACAAGAATGTTGGCTTCCCCAGCGCAATCGCCATACCTAGCTCTACCATCACGCCCTCGTCGGGAGGAACGCCGTTGACTATGGCGAAGATGGCATCCGACTCCACCACGTCGCGGAAATCCCTTTGGCCAATCCGATACGCCCAGCCTGCCTCCAGAAAGTCCAGCTGATTGTTACGAGCGAACGGCTCCCAAACTTCTAACCCAAGATCTTCCAGGGCCGTCACTAACGGCGGGAGGAGGATTATCTTCTGCTGGGCAGAAAACCCGTAAGGATTAGCCAGGTAGATGGTCTTTGTCATCGTGGTCTTTCGAATATAGACGCGCGATTGCGTCGCGCTACCACCCAATCGCTCCTAGCCGTCAATTAGTATGTACGGTGCGATCAGAGCCAGTCTACTCGCTGACCCGGCCCGCCCAATATCGTGCAGGCATCGTGCTGGCGAGGTCGCTGGCTACGGTAGTTGACGGCGAAATGCCGCCCAAGGGGAGAAGGGCAGCGCTCCTGGATGTCAGCGATACGAACTGGCTAAGACTCAGGCGCGCTGTCTCCTCGTGAGTCTTCTCCGAGGCCGGGCAGGCCGCGCTGTACAAGGGGACTAGCGATCTTCGCTTCGTCCCAATTCGTTTTGAGCACACCGCGAATCCGTCATTCCTGCGAGGGCAGAAATCCACTCCCCGGCCGCACATTTATGTACTGTATCATGACAGCCGCGCCGGCGCGTTCGCTTTACCGACCTCTGCATCCTCTGCAAAAGAAGGTCCGATGGCACAGCATGGTCCGGGGCTGCTTTTGGAGATAGACGTCGATAAAGATGCGAGCAAATCCTGAGCAGCTCGTCGTCTCGGTTCAGACGATGCTACCTTACCCACCTGCTGAGTTCTGGCAGAGGCCCCCGGTCCGCTGTTACGACTCGAGTCAATCGTCGTGTCCCGATTGCCGAGGGTCGACCCCATAACCGATGACCTTCGCTAAGCTCTCAGGCAGGTACAATGCAACGCCGTAGGATGATTCGTAGCCGTCTTCTCCGATTCGCCCCCCGAAGATTCGCGCCTCAACGTTTGCCAATGCTCGATCAGGATAACCTGCGTCGGCCATTAATCGATGATAGCCGACTGCTTGTTCGCGATTTAGGTAGCCGACGAGTCTGCCGTCAATTCGCACCTCGACTGCGGTCCGGTCGTGTCGATTCTTCGGGTCAGGCACGAATGCAGCAGTTGTTTCGATGTTGACAGATTCGTGCGTTTTGTTGCCGGCGATCTTGATCAGTTCGGCCTCATGGTAGTACTCGCCACGACCTCTAGCTTGCGCCTTCGGCCCGTACCACCCAAAGACGCAGCGTCGATGGCGGTAATGTACTTGTCCTCAGAGCTGGACCCGAATAGACCTCCTAAGATGCCCATCTACCTTCCCCTTCTAACGGAACTTTATCCCCTTCTATGGATTATGGACAGCCGACGTGGAAAGGGAGTACGTAACAATACCTGTTCGTGGTAGCCTTGATGCACCACCCCTATCGCTTCGGCGGTAGGGTCGAGACCGCCTTCCAGGGCGGTCTCTGTCTTTGTAAGGGAGTAGCGATTGATCACCAACCTATACGTAGACGGCTTCAACCTCTACTACCGCGCCCTCAAGGACACCCCCTTCAGGTGGCTGGACCTGCGGAAGCTGGCCGAGACCCTCTTCCCCCAGGATGCCATCAAGAGGGTATGCTACTTCACCGCCCGTCTCGATGCGCGTCCCGACAATCCCGCTCAACCACAGCGGCAGCAGGCGTATCTGAGAGCTTTGGCGACTCTGCCTGGACTCGACGCCTACTACGGCGTCTTCCGGTCCGGCGTCAAGCGCCGTCCGTTGGCCGAACCGATGCCGGGGCTGCCGACTTACGTCCTGATCAGGGACTCTGAGGAGAAGGGGTCGGACGTCAACCTGCGACCCGTCTGTTGGTGGACGGGTTCAACGGGGAGTACGAGCAGGCGGTCGTCGTATCCAACGACGCGGACTTTGCCGGCGCGATGCGGTACGTGCGGGACGACCTGGGTCTTCGGGTCATGCTGGTCAACCCGGACCCCAGGAACGCCAGCCCCAGAGGGCTCGCGGATGCCGCGACCTACGTCAAGCGCCTATGGAAGAGCCACCTGCGGCGCAGCCAGCTTCCCGATACGCTTAAGGACGATGTCGGCGTCATCACCAACCCGCCGGATGGCGACACGCTCCCATAGTCCCTCTCCGGCTCTCTCAGACGCCACAGTGCTCCACTACAGCTGCATCGCCGGACTGAAGGCAGCGTGCGCCTTTGCCGCTTGTTCTGAGTCGTAGGTTGCAGAATAACGACGGACCATCATCGGGCTTGAGTGACCAAGCAAATACTGGACATCGAGCTCGCGGGCATTGACTCTGATCGCCCAGGTAGCAAACGTGTGACGGAAGCGGTGGGGGTTGACCTGGCTAACCCCAGCCCTCAGGCCGTGACGGGTGAACATCACGTTCATGTGATGATTGCGAAGCGGTCGGCCGTCAAAGGTCTGGAAGAGCTGGCCTTCACTCCAGCCCCGAAAGTCCTCCAGGTAGGTTCTGAGGACAGCGAGGGCTACTTCGCTTATCGCCGTCCAGCGCTGCTTACGTCCCTTGCCTTGCAGGACGCGCACACGGCCCTCCTCGAAGAGGACATCGCAAAGCTCAATCGACACGAGCTCGCTTGAACGCACGCCGGTATCTAGGAGGAAGAGGATCATCGCCCTCATGCGAGAGCCCACGTAGCTCTCTGGATTGCAGGCAGCTAGCAAGGTCGTTATGTCGTCTTTTGCAAACGGCTGGACGACCTTCTGCTCCCGCCTCACCATCGGCACCCGCATGAACGGGTTCTCTTCCACATAGTCCATGCGCCGGCACCAAGAGAAGAACGCCTTGACCTCACGCTGTCTCCGGTGCTGGGTACCGGCGCTCACGCCGCGGTCCCGCACCCAGCCCATGAACAGGTAGACATGCGCCGGCCCGAAGGCTCTAACCGAGATGGGCAGTTGGAGTTGGTCGACTGCGCGGCGGAAGTGACGGAGGGTCTCGGCGTAGGACTGCACTGTGCGCTCGGTCTTGCCCTCGACCTCGCAGGCCTTGAGGTAGAGGGGGACCGCCTCTTCGAATCTTTCCATGTGCAACCTCCCTTAATCCGGTGGTCACACATCACTCCCTCTTGTCGGGGATGAAGTCAAGCTAAGAGACCGGCCGTACTCTCGGATGCCGAAGAGTTGCTAGCTGACGGCGAAGGCCACCGCTCTGGTCCAGATGGCGGCAATGTGGAGAGATGGGGTGTTAACCCGAACCCCCGCACGCCGGGCCGTGACGCGTGAACATCACCTTCATGTATTCTGCGGGAGGCGGCGTACGCTAGGCGTACGCTAGCGGATATAGGGGAAGGCCGAGGAGGCATTGATGGAGCGACAGACGTTGGTATTTGCCACGGAGCGGGAGACGAAGAACACCGTCCGGTTTCAGGAAGAGGCAAGCGGCAAGCCACCGGTTATCGGCACGCTGTATGTGCAGCGCTGGGCGCTCGGAGAACCCTTGCCGCAGCGGTTGACCGTGACAATTGAGGCCGCGAGCGCGTAAGTGACGCCCTGAACGACCGCACGCTTGCAGAACCGGCGGATCGGGTAGACCCGATTCCAGCACACTATGACCGGCCCTGCGTGTTCCTCCAGGAACCCGGATCACCGACCATTCTCGGCCAGGAAGCGTACAGCCTACGCTCCCAGCTCGAGCCGCTCGATTCGTCGAGGTAGGCGATGGTGTTACGCATGTACGTGACTCCGTTTGCCGCAAGGTCACGCTATGCAGCCATCGTGTCGAATCAGAGTCAACTGGCTGCGGGGACAGCCGCGAGGAAGAGGTACTCGAGAACGGTTCCTAGTCTACGGCGACAACCTGATGCTGACGTTGGCCCACAAGATCGTCAGCGGAGAGGAGGAGACCGAGGGGGCCGAAGGCGTTCGAGGCGCATCGCAACTGGATAATCGGCATTGGGCCAGAGTCTCGCGCTTGTCCGGGGCGGCGCACACCAATTCAGAAGGCTGAGTGTACGATGACCAAGCAAAGACCGACCGAGGCCAGTGTGCGATGTGCCGGTCTTCTCAGCTAAGGGCCCGCTGCATCTTCAGCAAACCGCGATGCGACTTTCGCCAACTCTAGCAAGTCCGTCGACCGTTCGAGGTCTCGCACCCATTCATTAGGGAGAGCAGTAAGACCGACGCGCGCGCCCACAAGGGCGCCGGCGAGCGTGGCGATGCTGTCGCTGTCCCCGTGGGCATTAGCGCCTTCAAGAATTGCCGACCGAACATCGTTATGATGGCGAGCAACGGCGAGCAACAATGAAGGCCGCGGCCGAGATTGCCTCATGTGCGGGCCACCCCTCAAGTCTCTTAAGGATGCTGAGAGGATCGCTTCCGGCCCGCGCATCGGCGATTGCAGCGCGCATCATTTCCGCCGTGGGAAGGCTGTATCGAGCCGCCACAGTCACCATAGCCTCCAGTACCACATCCACAGGCTCGCCTGCGAGTGTCATCCCGACACCGATGGCCATAGCCGCGCACGCTGCCAGAGCTATCGGATCACGGTGCGTCATTGCTGAATGCTGAACTGCCCACTCCTCAGCCTGAGCGAGATTGTTCACGAAGACCACATCAAAAGGGTAGGCTCTCATGACGGACCCGCAGCCGCCTGCCCTTTCGCCGCCCGTGGTGGACCAATGAAGGCCGGCAGCGAGCTGGGCGGCACCTTCCAGACAAGCGTTTCCTGGGGTTCTGTGCCCTCCTTGGGGATTGGTGCGCCACTCAACGAAGCCGGCGGCCATATCCGCCATCACCGACTCGAAGTTCGCTCCAGTACGGCGTCCCTTGACTAGACTTCTGAGCACGACTTCGGCCATCTGGGTGTCGTCGGTGTAAGGCGCAAACCTCTCTCCTTCCCGTTCCCACCAGAGTTCGTATCCCTCAACACCATCGGGAGGGAACCTTTGCCTGATGGATTCGGCACTCGGGAACTCCGTAGGGTGGCCCAGGGCATCGCCGATGGCTGCGCCCAGGACTGCACCGGCAACCTTGTCATCAAGATGTAGTGTCATCAGTTATCCATCACGTTCGTGATACCTTGAAGGATGCCTCCGCTGCCTACCCTCCAGCCAGGCCCACGGCAGGCTCATCGTCCGGTTGCCTCTGGGTGCCGATGTCGTTAGGCTGCGCTACGTCCCGTCCCAAAGCCTAAAGACGTCATTGCAAGGAGTCTATACGTGCAAGTGTACTCGGAGCTATATGGCAGGCCCGCGCGGGAGCGGCTGCAGGCGTTGGTGGCCGAGGCCAAGGCGGGCAACCCGCTTGCGCCGGTGACCATCGTGCCGCCGAACACCTACGCGGGCATCGGCCTCCGCCGGATCCTTGCCGGTGACGGCGGGCTCCTCAACGTAGGCTTTATGGCCCTGGCCCGCTTGGCCGAACAGCTGGGAGCGCCGACCATGGCGTCGCAGCAACGGCGGCCGCTGTCCGCGGCGGCGGAGATGGCTGCTATTCGCACAGTGGCGATGGAGGTGGTGGGGAAGGAACCGCTCGGCAGTGTGGCGGGGCACGCTACGTTGCACCAATCGCTGCAGGCGGCATTCAAAAAGCTGGTACGCCTGACGGAGAGTCAGCTCGACACGCTGGCGGGGGAGGGTCCGCTGCGACAGGCCACCGTCGAGTTGTACCGCCGCTTCCGGGAGCGGACCGTCGAGTACTACGGGCCTGAAGACGAGGTTTGGGCTGCGGCGGAGGCGGTGCGCTCGGGGCGAGGTCAGCCGGCGCTGCAGGACGTGGGTGCGCTGGTGTTTTTTCTCCTGACACGGCCATCGCCGGGTGAGACCGAGCTGCTGGCGGCGCTGTCGGATGCAGCGCCGTGCAGCCTCGTGGTGGGGCGGACCGGCGAGGCTGGCGTCGACGAAGCCGAGGGCGCGTGGTGGGAGCGGTTCGGTGGAGAGAGACCCGACGGCTCGCAGCAGAGCATGGCGCACCTGGACGCGAGACCGGAGTCCATTGTATCTGCCCCGGACGTGCGCGAGGAGGTGCGGCAGGCGGCGCGCGACATGCTCGAACGGGCGGGAGCGGGCGTGCCATTTCACCGCATGGCGGCCCTCTACCGGAAGCAGGACCCCTACGCCTTTCAACTTCGGATGGAGCTGGGCTTTGCCGGTATACCGGTGGCGGGCCCGGACCCGTCGCCGCTGCAGGACTTTATCCCGGGGCGGCTGCTTACGGGGATGCTGGACGTCATCAGCGAAGACTTTAGCCGTGCCGCACTGATGCGGTGGCTGGCGGACGCGCCGGTCTGGAACTCCGCGAGCAACCGGTCAGCCTCCAACGAGCTGCAGCGCTGGGAGGGCCTCTCGCGGGAAGCGGGCGTCGTGCGCGGTTTGGATCAATGGAAGGAGCGGCTCCGCGGCCTGACCGCGAGTATGGCACAGCGTCGCGAGGGGGCAGAGGCGCGGGGTGACCTGACGGATTCCCAGGCGAGGGGCTATGTCGAGTCAATCGCATCTGCTGAGAGGTTGTTGGCGCTTGTAGAGCAATTGGCGCAGGTCAAGCCGCCTGCGGACGGCAGCCCCTGGAGCGCCTTTGCCAAGTGGGCTAAGGACGCGATAGACCGGTACGGCCAAGGGAAGAACGACTGGCCAGTGCAACAGCAGGACGCGCTTGGGCGTGTGGAGTCAGCGCTGGAGGAACTCGGCAGGCTGGACTCCGTTGAACCGGCGGCGACGCTGGCAGGGTTTCAGCAGGCGCTTGATCACGCGCTCTCGGCATACATGGGCCGGAGCGGCGCCACTGGAACAGGCGTGTTTGTGGCAGGGCTTAGTGCCGCGACGGGCATGGAATTTGACACCGTTTGGCTCCTGGGGATGTCGGAGGGCGACTACCCAGGCCGAAGCGGCGAGGACCCGCTGCTGCCGGAGTACGTGCGCGCTCAGGTGCTGAAGGGCGCCCTGCCCCTTCGACGGGAGTCCCAACTGCACGAGCGGCGCGACTATCTGGCGGCAATCGCAGGGGGGGGAGCGGCGACGGCTCTCGTATTCACGGGTCGACCCTGTGACGCGGCGGTCGCAATACCCCTCGCCCTGGCTGCTTGAGGCCGCCTCGATCCTTGCCGATGATCGCGTCTCGTCGGAGCGGCTGCACACCTATGATGCTCCATGGCTGACAGTCATCGAATCGATGGAAGACGCGCTGCGGCTGGCGGAGGGTGGACACGCCGCGGACGGCCACGAGTACGACGTGCTGGCCCTTGCGCGATGGCGGAGGACCGGATCGCGCCTGGCTTGGCACCCGCTGGCCTTGGACGGCGGCCCGCTGGGCCGGGCGCTCGCGATGGAAAGGGCGCGAGCAACGCGGGAGCTGACGGAGTGGGACGGCTTCGTGGGCGGTATTGCGGGCAGCAGCAGGCGGCTCGGCGGATCCCTCTCGCAGGTCATGTCGCCGACACGGTTGGAGGCGTGGGCCACCTGCCCCTACCGCCACTTCCTGGGCAGCGTCCTCAACCTGTCGGCATGGGAAACGCCTGAGGACGTGCTCACCATCTCCCCGCTGGAACGGGGCAGCCTGGTCCACGCAATCCTAGAGCGCTTCATTAACGAGGCGATGGAGGCAGGGACCCCCTCGCCTCGTGAAGGCTGGACGTCCCTGCAACGGGAACGGCTCTGGGAGATCGCCCAGGAGGAGTTCCGGAAGGCGGAGCGAATGGGCGTGACGGGGCGGCGAGTGCTGTGGGAGGTGGCGCAGGAGGACATCCTGTATGACCTGGAGAGGTTCCTGGAGGACGACGAGCGGTACCGGGCCGACGAGGGAATGCAACCCCGTCACGCTGAATACGCATTCGGTTTCGACGGCCCGCCGGTGGCAATGACGCTACCGGACGGCGGCGAGGTCCGCTTCCGGGGCTTCATCGACCGGGTGGACGTGGCACGGGACGGTCTTCGGGCTGTGGTGATGGACTACAAGACGGGCTCCTCCCAGCAATACAAGAAGATGAAGGACGATCCCCTGGTGGCGGGCAAGCGATTGCAGCTGCCCGTGTACGCGATGGCGGTGCGGGAGACGCTGCTGCCGGATGCGGCCCTGCGTGCTGAGTACTGGTTCATCTCTGCCAACGGCGGATACACCCGCGTTCCCGTGACCCTCGACGCCATTGAGGTGCAGTTCAGGGATACAGTACAGGCCATCGTGGAAGGGGTACGGGGTGGCGTCTTCCCGGCGAACCCCGGCCCGCCCGGCTTCGGCGGGCCCGAAAACTGCCGCCACTGCGACTTCCAGCGGATCTGCCCCACCAACAAGCTGGCGTTGTGGGAGCGCAAGGGCGATGCGCCGCAGGCCGCTGCCTACAAAACGCTCAGCGGCGGCGCCCTCGACGCCGATGCGGGAGAGGACGCGGGATGACGCAGCATAACCAGCCTGCGGACCACCAGCACCGCGACCGCATCCAGCAGAGCCTGGACGAAAACCTCTTCGTCGAGGCTGGAGCAGGGACGGGGAAGACCACGGCACTGGTAGGACGCATGGTAACGCTCATCGCCTCCGACGCTGCGGAGATGGCGGGACTGGCCGCTATCACCTTCACCGAGGCCGCCTCCGCGGAACTTCGGGACCGGGTGCGCCGTGACCTTGAGTTAGCGGCAGAGGACGATAGCCGCGATGAGGGCTCACGCGACCGGTGCCGGCGGGCTGTGTCGGAAATGGACGCCGCGTCGATCCAGACGCTGCATAGCTTCGCGCAGTCGCTGTTGCGCGAGCGGCCGCTGGAGGCGGGGCTACCGCCAGGCTTTCAGATGCTCGACCCAATCGAGGCGGACCTGCGCTTCCAGCAAGCCTGGGACCAGTGGCTGGATGAATCGCTTGAGTCTGTGGAGCTTGGCCCCAAGCTGGCGCGGGCGCTGCACCTGGGACTGAATCTGGACCAGCTTCGCCGGGTTGCCTTGGCGCTCAACGGCGACTATGACCTGGTGGCCGACACGTCCATTGCGGAGGCGCCCGAGCCCACGCTGACCATCGGGAACAGGCTGGCGGAGGCGGTCACGGAGATTGATCGGCTGCGCTCGTTTTCGAAGATTGGAGGCGGCGACCCGTTGTTTGACCACGCAGCGGAGGTCGTCGCCTTGGCGCAGAGGCTGCCCGCTGCGGACGGCGGCGACCGAGCCTATGAGCGAGCCCTCGTCCGGCTGCTGGATTGGAAGCGGCTCTCAACGAAGAGCGGCAGCCAGACGAACTGGGGCAAGGATGATGTGTCTGGGGTCAATGCCTGCAAGTTATTGAAGGAGAAGCTCCAGGAGCTTGAGGGTTTGCGGTTGGAGGAGATCACCTCGCTGCGCCTCGCCGCCTTCACGCCCGCGTTGGAAGAGGTACGCAAGTTCGTAGTCGACCAGTCGGCGAGGCGCAAGGCGGACGGGCACGCGGGGTTCCATGACCTTCTTGTCTGGGCCCGTGACGTGCTCCGTGACAACCCCGACGCGCGCCGCCGTTTTCAGCGCCGCTTCCATCACCTGCTGGTGGACGAGTTCCAGGACACGGACCCCATTCAGGCGGAGATCGCCTTCTTCTTGGCTGGCGACCCGGATGACCGCGCAAGGAGCCTGTCGAAGGACTGGGAGGCCATTGTGCCGACGCCCGGCAAGCTCTTCATGGTGGGCGACCCAAAGCAGTCCATCTATCGCTTCCGGCGTGCAGACATCGTGACGATGGCCCACGTGCGCAACCACCTGGTGCACAAGAGCACGCCGTTGCAGCAGAATTTCCGGTCGCAGCAGAGCATCATCTCCTGGGTGAACCACGTCTTTGGTCGGTGGATGCGGAACGAGGACGGCAGCGAGTTGCAGGCCGAGTACCGGGACCTCATCGCGACACACGGCGTTTCGAAGGATGGGGAGGACGCGCCACCGCCCGCGGTCTACTACGTGGGTGAGGGCGTCGACGAGAACGCGGACACAGCCCGTCGGCTGGAAGGGCAGGCTGTTGCTGCCCTGGCCCGGCGAATCAAGGAAGAGCGGTGGCAGGTTCGTAGCCAGGAACCCGGAGGATGGCGGGATGCCACCTACCGGGACATCTGCCTCCTGCTGCCAAGCCGCACGAACCTCGAGGCGCTGGAGCAGGCGCTGGAGGCCGCGGACGTGCCGTATCGCATCGAGAGCGAGTCCATCGTGCTGGATACGGAAGACGTCAGGCAGCTGCTGAACTGCCTTCGCGCGATCGATAGCCCGGGCGACCAGGTGGCGCTCGTGGCAGCGCTCCGCTCGACTGCCTTCTCCTGCAGCGATGTGGAGCTGCTGCAGTTCGTTGACGACGGAGGGCGGTTCGACTACCTACACCCCGGCAGTGCCACGGGGCCGGTGGCCGAGGCCTTCGCAGTGCTGCGCGAGTTCAACAAGAGGTGTGGTCTGAAGCCTCCGGACGAGCTGATTGAGGAGTTCATCCGGGAGCGACATCTGGTGGAGCTATCCTTTGACCGCCGTCGGCCCCGGGAGCGATGGCGACGGCTACGCTTCGTGGTGGAGCAGGCGCGGGCATACCAACGGGCCGGCGGCAGCTCACTGCGCGGCTTCCTCGACTGGATTGAGCGCCAAGTTGTGGAGCGGGCGCGAGTGGTGGAATCGCCGGCGCCGGAGTCGGACGAAGACTGCGTGCGCATCATGACGATTCACGCCGCCAAGGGCCTGGAGTTCCCTGTGGTGGTGCTCACGGGTTTTGGGAGCACACCCAATCGCAATGCGGACAACGTGATAGTGGACCGGACCACCGGCCGGGCGGAGATCCAACTCACCCTTTCTGGTGGCATACACGTCCCTACGCCGGGGTATGAGGCCGCAAAGGATAGAGAATCAGCGGCGGCTGAAGCTGAGAACGTGCGGCTAGCCTATGTGGCATGCACACGCGCGAAGGACCACCTTTTTGTGAGCCTATTCCGTCACGTGGTGAAGAATGACACAACGCGCGCCGCCAAGCTGGAGGAGTTCTGCGCGGACCGCTTGGACCTATTCCAAAAACTGGACTGGAAATCGTTGGTGGAAGCAACGGCCGGTTACACACCGCAGCCTGAGGAGGAGAAGGTTACGCCTGATGGCGATTTTGCCGCCCTGCGGACGCAGTGGGAGGCGCAGCGTGAATCCACCATCGAGAAGGCGTCGCAGCCTCAAGCGCAGGCGGTCACGGCCATCGCACAGCGGGTGAAAGGGCAACCGCCGAGTGTGCCAGCGGAAGAAGATGTGACATCGGAGAAGCTAGAGGCGGGAGAAGGCGAAATCCCGTACCGGCGAGGGCGTGGCGGGACGAACCTTGGGCGGGCGGTCCACGCCGTGCTGCAGAGCATCGACCTGCTGACCGACGAAGGGCTGGAGGATATCTGCCGTGCCCAGGCGGAGGCGGAGGGCATCGGCGACGCAGCGAAGGATGTCCTTGAGCTGTCGCGAAACGCGTTGGCAACTGAGACTGTTAAGGAGCTGATCGAGAGCGTGAAGAAGGGCTCGGCCAACTATTACCGGGAAGTCTTTGTCAGTATGAAGCTGGGCGACAAGCTGGTGGAGGGCTTCATTGACCTGCTCATCCATGCGCCAGACGGGATAACCATAGTCGACTACAAGACGGACGGCCTCACCACTAAGCAGGTCCAAGAGCTGGGGCCCGAGTATGAGGTGCAGCTGGGCCTTTACGCCTGGGCGGTTGGGGAAACCACGGGAAAACCCGTGCGGGAGGCGACACTCCTCTTCCTGCGCCCACAGGAGGAACGTCGGTTCCCGGACCCGCAGGCGCTCATCTTGAAGGCGTTAGATGCGGCGAAGGTATAGTCGGCGGCGCTAGCCTGTCGAAAAGCCGAGGGGGCTCATGAGCATGGTCAAATTCCTTCACACGGCCGATTGGCAATTGGGGATGGCCAGGCACTACCTAGGCCACGACGCTCAAGCCCGCTTCAGTGCCGCAAGGCTCGACGTAATTGAGCAGATGGCACGGCTCGCTACCAATGAGCAGTGCGAGTTCGTGGTTGCGTGCGGCGATGTCTTCGAGTCGAACCAGGTGCAGAGACAGGTGCTCGCCAGGGCCTTCGAGAAGATGGCCGCGTTTCCTCAGCTCACCTTCTTCCTACTGCCGGGCAACCATGACCCGTTGGATGCATCGTCGATCTACAACTCTCCGACGTTCACCGAGCGCCAGCCCGACAACGTGAAGGTGCTCAAGGGGGTCGATCCAGTGCACGTGGCACCAGGCGTTGAGCTAATTCCCGCACCGTGGCCCAATAAGCATCCGACGACCGACCTGGTGGACGCTGCTTGCAAGGGACTTGAGCCATCCGACGCCGTTCGCATCGTCGTTGGGCACGGCGCCATCGACTCAATGTCCCCCGCCCCCAGTGACCCGAAGGCCATCGCTCTGGAGCGACTGGAGGAACGAATCTCGGCGGGGCTTATTCACTACGTTGCCCTTGGGGACCGCCATTCGACGACGAATGTGGGCACCACCGGCCGAGTCTACTATGCGGGTGCCCCCGAGCCCACCGATTACGACGAGATCGATCCGGGCAACGCGCTCATTGTCGACCTTAACCCTGATCACGTGAATGTCGATGTCAAGCATCTAAGTACGTGGCGATTCCTGCGCAGCGATTGGCAGATGAGTTCCGACAAGGACATCGAGGCGCTCGAGGAGTGGCTGTCGGACCTGGACGACAAGGACCGCACTATCGTCAAGGTGTCAATGGTCGGCCAGGTCTCTGTGGCTCAGAAAGCCCGCCTCGACGAGTTGCTGGAACATCACGCCGACCTTCTCGCGGCCATTGAGACATGGGAGAAGCGGAGCGATCTCGTGGTGATTCCCGATGCCGCCGACCTAGACCACTTTGGGCTTTCAGGATTTGCGAGCGCCGCCCTGACCGAGGTGCGCGTTATGGCAGAGCAGGGAGATCAGGCCCCCGTCGCCCGTGATGCTCTTGCACTGCTTCACCGCCTCGTGGGGTCGCGCACATGAGGCTCCGTCGGGTGCAGCTGCGCAATTATCGCGGTGTCGTCAAGAGCGACGTGAGCTTCTCCCAGAATGGGGTCACGATCGTTGAAGGGCCGAACGAGGTCGGCAAGACCGCCATCTCCGAAGGACTGCAGTTGGCCATCGACTTGCCTGACTCGTCGAAGAGCGCTCAGGTGAAGGCTGTGCAGCCCGTTGGTCGTGATGAAGGCCCGGAAGTTGAGATCTCACTGTCGTCTGGCAATTACGAACTCGTCTACCGCAAGCGTTGGCTGCGCCAGCCAGAAACAACTCTTGAGGTCACCTTGCCTCAGAGTGAAAATCTCACCGGACGCGAGGCGCACGACCGGTTACAGGCGATTCTCGCGGAGACTCTTGACGAGGAACTCTGGCGCGCATTGCGAATCGAGCAGGGCACCGAGTTGATGCTGCCCAGTTTTGGTCTGCCGTCAATGGGCAGGGCATTGGACCGTGCTGCGGGCGGAGATGTTGCAACCGACCGTGAAGAGACTCTGTGGACCCGCATCGGTGACGAGTACGACAAGTACTGGACTGCGACGGGACAAGTGAAGGTAGAGCGGAAGTCGTCGGGGGAAAGGGTACAGGAGGCTCAGGACAGGGTTGCCAAGCTAACGGGGCAGCTTCAAGACATCGAGAGCGACGCTGCTCAGATGAGCCGGTTGATAGACGAATCGGCACGCCTCTCCGAGACCATGAAAGAGTGCGAGAAAAGTGAGCGCGAACTCGAACAGCGCTGGAACGCAATGGATCGCCTGCGCCTTGAGGTTGAACGCCTTGATGCCATTCACAGCGCCGCAGTGGCGCAGCGCGACGGTGCTTCCAGCCAATGGCAGCGCCGCCAAAACCTAATCGCCGCCCTTGACGCCTCCACAACGCACTTGGCGGCACTAGAGGTCGAGGCCAAGGATGCCGTGCCGGGCCTCGCGACGGCAATTAGTCGCAGCAAAGATGCCGCTGCCTCTCTCAAGGATGCCGATGCCGCGATGCGGGACGCTCAGGGAAGACTCAGCAGCGCCATAGCTGACCGCGACTACATGCGTCAACTGATTGAAGTAGACCAACTGAAGGAGCGCCACGACCGATACTTGGCGGCGGAGCAAACCCTCAAGCTGGCCGAGGCATACTTGGAATCGGCGAGGGTCAATGACGAAGTAGCTAGGCAAATCGAGGAAGCCTACATCGAGGATGAGCGTGCTAAGTCAGCCGCTGGGAGTGCGGCTGCGTCGGTCGAGGTTACCGCTCTTCGCGACATGACCGTGGAGGTCGGAGATCAGATCGCTGAACTGGCAGTCAACGAAGTCAGTCTCACCCTCGTCGAGGACGAAGTGGCGTTAACCATTCCGGACGTCGCGCGTATGCGTGTGAGCGCGGGCCCTGAGTCTAAGGGACTAGCCGACCAGAGTCGCAAGACTCAAGAGACCTATCAGCGCATGTGCGAAGGAGTGGGCGTCGCTGATGCGACTGAGGCGAAGAGGGCTGCCCAAGAACGACAGGACTCCCTGCGAAATAAAGAGGAGTCCCTCAAAGCGATCGAAAGAGAACTTCGAGACCTCACGCCTGATGTCCTGCTTGGCAAAGTTAACAACCTTGGGGAGAGGGTTACTTCCTATCCCAAGGAGCGCCCCGAGAACCCTCCGCTTCCTACGGATCTCGACGAAGCCCAACGGATTGAGGCGGAAGTGTCAGACTTGGTCAAGGATTGCACTGCTGCAATGCGGGCATGCGAAGATGCTGCGCAGAACGCGGAGGCGGAACTCAATGGAGCTCGAATCGATGAGGCCGGCCGCACGGCAAAACTCGAGATGGCTCGCAGCAGCAAACGCGACGCTGCCAACCAAATTGCCTTAGATAGAGAAGGACAAGACGATGAGGCTCTCATAGCCGCTGTTGCAGCGGCGCAGGAAAAGGAGGCCAGGGACCGGAAGTCCATGGATGAAGCTAAAGTTCAACTCAGTGATGCGGACCCTGATTCTGTAGGAGCCTTACTCGACAATGCGAGGCAGGCCACAAAACGGGCAATCGACGAGCTTCAGTCCAATAGGGACTTCCAGAACGGGTTGAGGAGTAGCCTGGACCTACGTGGAGAACAGGGCCTGCAAACCGCATACGACGAGGCGGCCAACCAATTGAACCACGTCGTCCGCGAGTATGAGCGCCAAGAAACGCGTGCGGAAGCTGCGCGGTTACTGCGAGATACGTTCGCGAAGCATCGCCAGCAAGCCCACCAGCACTACATTGAGCCTTTCAAGGACTGCATCGACCAGCTCGGGCGCATCGTGTATGGACCTACGTTCGCGGTGAAACTCACCGAAGATCTACAGGTTGTGCGTCGCACGCTAAATGGCACCATGCTAGATGTCGACCAGCTCAGCACTGGAGCGCGTGAGCAGCTCGGCGTGCTCTCTCGACTGGCATGCGCAACCGTCGTCAGCCCCATGGACGGTGGGGCTCCCGTGATGATCGACGACGCACTCGGCTGGAGCGACCCCCAACGTCTCCAAGGTATGGGCGCTGCCATTGCTGCGGCGGGAAAACATTGCCAGGTTGTCGTGCTTACCTGCACTCCGGGACGCTATTCCCACGTCGGTAGTGCACAGGTAGTTTCCCTCTAGCAGAGTGCGGAAGAAGGTGTTTCGTGGCGATGTTAGGGCTACTGGCATGACCGCAATGTCGCTGAATACGCGTTGTCGGGTGGTGTGACGGCCTGTGGAGGGCCCGGCCTTGGGGCCTGTGACTTCAGGAGCAGCCTCGCGGCCAATCGTTAGGCGGCCCTGGAGGGCCGGCATCTCAGCAGTCATCAGCATGGCCATTCGCACAAGGTTGTAGGCTGTCCCCGCGAGATTACCGGGCAAAGCCCGTCAGGTCCAAACCTCGGTAGCGCGTCCTCCGGAACCCGCCCACCGTCTCATCCAGCCAAAGACCTCTTCGACCCGCTTCCTCAGCTGCTGGCTCAACGCATACCCGCGATGCCGGGGCATGCGTCCATCGATAGCGCTGGAGCGCCCGCTCGTGTTTTGCGCCACGTGCGTGGTGACCCCGCTGGCACTCATGGCCCCACGCAACCCCGCGTGGCGTAGCCCTTGTTCCCTCCGAGCGGCCGGGGATGGAAGCAGCGTTGGCACACCCCGGCCAGCAGCACTGGACCCTCATCCCGCTCCCCCATCCCCGTCGTTTCGCTCACCAGGGAGTCTATCCCATGAGACTTGAACCACCGTTAGGGTCGTGATGCCGCGGGGGGGGGGGGGGGGGGGGGGGGGGGGGGACGGCGGGTCCCCCTCAAGGACGATGGCACCCCGCACGAATGGTGTAGTCCGAGTACGTGCTGGCTTCAGGTCCACCGCCCACGAGTACAGGAGCTCTTGTGTCTATTGTCTGCTGCGAATGGTGGCTCATACTTGTCTGATCTTTCCACTCGACGTTGCCGAACCGGTCGTTGAACTCTCTGATGATGTTCGAGAGCCGCTCCATCTCCGCTTCGGGCTTCTGCCCGCCGCCGCTTGTGTATACCGGCTCGATCTCGGCGTCCTCGTCGGGAAGCTGGATGTCGCGCGCCGCTTGCTTCTCCACTCGGTAGCTGTCCATGTCGATAGCCTCGAGAATCCCCTTCAACAGGTCATCCTCGATGGGAGCGGGCAGCTTGGGAACGAGGAAGGTCAGGAAGATGGAGAGCTTCTCCCACTCGGCGTTGACGTAGGGCAGGATGGCTGCCAAAAACCCGTAGGTCCGGAGGAACGCCTTTGCCTTGCCCTTGAAGTCCACCTGGCCGTCCTCGTCCAACTGCTCCCGGTAGAGCGAGGCGCAGGCGTCCAGGATGGGGTCGAGCCGGTCGCGCTCGGCTCCTAAGAGATAGCGCTCCACCAGCTCGTCCACTTGCGCCGGGCTGTAGACCTGATGTCCATCGAGCGCCGCTTTGAGGTCGTGCAGCCTATCGGGGTCGGTCTCCTCCGCCAGAACCGTGGTCCGGTAGTAGTCGGCGAAGGCGTCCCGGATCGTGTCGGCATCGTTGTTGAAGTCCAGCACGAGGGCGTCGTGCTTCTTGGGGTGGGCCCGGTTGAGGCGCGATAGCGTCTGAACCGCCTTGACGCCGGACAAAATCTTATCCACGTACATTGCGTGCAGCAGCGGCTCGTCATAGCCGGTCTGGAACTTGTCGGCGCAGATCAGGAAGCGATAGGGGTCTTCCTGAATCCTGTCTGCTATGAGGTTCGACGAGAAGCCGTTGAGGGACGCCTCGGTAACCTTCTCACCGTCGTAGTCGTGCTCGCCGGAGAAGGCGGCGATCGCCCGGTAGGGGCTCTTGCGCTCCGTCAAGTAGACCCGGATGGTGTAGAAGTAGCTGATGGCCCGCTGGATACTGCTCGTCACCACCATGGCCCGCGCCTGCCCGCCGATCTTCTGCAGCCCGGCCACCTGCTCGTGGAGGTGGTCCACCATGATCTCAGCCTTTAGACGGATGGCGTGGTCGTGGTCCTCCACGTAGCGCCTTAGCTTCTTCCCGGCCCGCTTGGTGTCGAACTCTGGGTCTGCCTCCACCGTCTTGACCAGCCGATAGTAGCTGTCCACCGGCGTGTAGTTCTCCAGCACGTCGATGATGAACCCCTCCTGGATCGCCTGCTTCATCGTGTAGGAGTGGAAGGGGAGATGCCTGGTGTTGCCGGCCTCGGGCGACGGGTCGCCGAAGATCTCCAGGGTCTTGCTCTTGGGCGTTGCCGTGAAGGCGAAGTAACTGGCGTTGGCCAAGAGCTTCTTCGATTCCATCAGCTGGTTGATCTTGTCCTCCGTGGTGTCTTCTTCATCTTCTGAACCGGCCTCTCCCAGCGCCATAGACACAGACGCCGATGTCCGCCCGCCCTGGCTCGAATGGGCCTCGTCGATGATGATGGCGAACGTGTGCCCGCGGTGCTCGTTGCCGATGGCGTCGAGGATGAACGGGAACTTCTGGACGGTGGTGATGACGATCCGCTTGCCCGCCTGGAGCAGGGTGCCAAGGTGGCCGGAGCTTTCGGCATGGCCCACGACCGAGCCGACCTGGGCGAACTGCTTGAGCGAACTGCTTGATGGTGTCTTTTATCTGCTGGTCCAGTAGCCTTCGGTCCGTAACGACGACCACCGAATCGAAGAGCGCTCCACCGCCCTGCTCAAGCCCGATCAGCTGGTGGGCGAGCCAGGCGATGGAGTTGGATTTGCCGCTGCCCGCCGAGTGCTGGACGAGGTAACGTGGGCCTGCTCCCCTGTCGCAAGCGTCGGCCAAGAGTCTGCGCACAACGTCTAGCTGGTGGTAGCGGGGCCATATCTGCGCCCGCCTCTTGTGGCCCGTCTTGTCGTCCTTCGCCTCCACCAGCTGGGCGTAGTTCTCGATGATGTCGGTTAGACCGCCACGCGTGAGGACTTGCTTCCACAGGTAATCGGTCTTGAGGCCGTCAGGGTTTGGCGGATTGCCTTTGCCGTCGTTCCATCCCCGGTTGAAGGGCAGGAACCACGACGCCTTGCCCTGGAGCTGCGTGCAGAACTGCACCTCATGGTCGTCGACTGCGAAGTGGGCCAGACAGCGGCCAAGCTCGAAGAGCTTCTCGCTGGGGTTTCGGTCGCGCTTGTACTGCTCGACGGCGTCAGCCACCGTCTGCTTCGTCAGGCTGTTCTTGAGCTCGAAGGTGGCGACCGGCAGGCCGTTGATGAACAGGCACAGATCCAGGGCAAGCTGGCGCTCATCCCGGCTGTAGCGGAGCTGGCGCGTCACGCTGAGCCGGTTCAGCCCATAGAGGGTCAGCGCCTTCTCGTTACCCCGCGACGGCGTGCCGTAGAGCAGGTCAATCTGGTGCGGTCCGTGCCCTATGCCCTTGCGCAGCACGTCGATTGTCCCGCGCTTGGTTACCCTCTCCTTGCAAGCGGGCCAGGAACTTGCGTCGCGTTGGGCTGTCCTGGTGCAAGTCCAGCGATTCGGCAGCGTTGGGCTGGGTGACATGGAGGAAGGCGGAGAGCTGGACCAGATCCACGCAGTGCTCGCGGTTGTAATCGTGCGGGTGGCCGCAAATCCAGCCGCCTCCGTCGCCGGACGGTTGCTCGGGCACAGCGCCCTCCTGGGCCGGGTCGCAGGCGGCTCCCGTCAGCGCCGTGCAGATGAGGCGCTCGAGCCCCTTCTCGCTGGTATCGGTGGTCACCCTATCCCTCGTCCATCTCTAGGATCGGAACTTCCCTCAGTTATCTGCGCGGTTGTACGGAAACTTTGAGGGACTTCGCCGCATGTTCGAGAACGGCTCTGACCCTTCCATTCCTCCACACCCCCGAACCAATCAAGGAACTGTTCTTTCGCGCCACCGTTCTCAAGGTTCTCGAAGCGGGCGGACACGGGACACCCTGGTCTCCGGTGAAGACCCAGGCTTCGCTCAGCCTGCCGGGCACGCTTTCGATTGCGGTGCCACGTTTCCCAGTTCGTCATACGGTCACCTCGCTTTCCATCGCGAGTTCCTCTGCCGCCACGTCAGGGTCGATGGGAGTCTCCGTACGTATCCTCTGCCAGTGGGCTGCCTTCGTCCACCGGCTCCTCGTCGACGGGGTCGTCCGGCAGTAGCGCTGCCGCCTCCCGCACGTCCAGCTTGCCGGTTACGACGTCGGCGATGAGCCGGGTGCGGTACTCCTGCAGCAGTTCGATCTGGCGGCGGGCGCGGGTAATGGCAATATTGACGGCACCAGTGTCACGCTCTATGTGATTAGCAAGACCTTCCTGTTCATGGATGGGAGGTACAGGTAACTGGAGATTCAAGACTCGCTCAACAGCCAGTCCCGGCTGTGCGGCGGCGATTGAATACTGATTCAGGTTCATGACCCTCAGGATGGCGCCGAACCAATCGAGGACGTAGCCACGTTGAAGTGTCGCGACAACTGCATGCTCCGAAGCCCAGAATTGGCCGCGGGCGATGTGAACGTTCCCGCACAGTGCGCCCTGTCTGCCAATCAATGCGAAAGCGCCGTCATGAGTATGGCTTGATGCATATCCCCTCAAGCCGTTGCCGCCGTAGACGGGATATTCCCCTGCAATCTCAATTGACTCGGCGGTGATACCCTCTCCACTTTTCATGCTGCTTAGAGTCTTGAGGCGCCGCACCTCCCAATGCTCCGGCACATCTCCCAGCCACTCGACACCGGAGGGCTTTAGGCGGACGTTGGGGTCGAGGCCGCGGGTGACGGCTCGGTTGATGACGGCTTGCTTCTCCTCCTCCAGCAGCGCGATGAGCTTTCGCTTAGCGCTGATGTAGCGGCGGATGCGCCGGTCGGCGTGGTCCAGGTAGCGGACGATAGCGGTCTGCTCGGGAGGGGTGGCAGGGGAATTGCGAGTTCACGTACGATGCCGACAGTGACGGCATCGTATGTGCTGCCCGTGGACAGCCGAAGGAGTTCTTGGTTGGCAACACCAAGAATGTAATAGGTAAAGAGTCCGCGCAGGCTAGGCTGAGTCCTCACCGCGCAAAGACCTCGGCCGATGCCATAATCTTGGTCGGCGACGTTCAGGGCACCAACGGGTGCACGTACTGACAGCAAGATGTCTCCAGCTTTGGCCCACTTAGGTGGCGTTTCACATGCCAATCGCGCGCTCGGATGCATACGTCCAAACTCGGCGTTTCCCTGCAAGAAGGGAGAGTAATCAAGGTATTCTGAGACGATTCCTGAAGGTGGAGCTTGTCCGGCGATAGTCGTGGCAGCTTCCTTGAGCCGCCGCACTTCCCAATGCTCCGGCACGTCGCTGAGCCAAGGGACATCGGACGGCTTGTAGGCGGAGTAGGGCTCCCAACTCATGAGTTACCGCCTTACGAGTTGCTGATGAAGATCAATTAACTCGGCAAGATACCCAACCTCATCCTCCGGAAAAGCCCTAGAGGTTTCAGGGCCGATTATGTTAATCAACTGCTGACTTCTGTTCTTATCTGCTTGTTGGGTTCTTTTAGACAGATACTCCGGATGCGTCAATACGGGAGGGGTCGACTCCTGGGCATTTGCTATAAGCCTCAACTGAGTCCAAGCTACTAGAGTTCCGGATTGGTCATCACGTTTATCGGCTAGGTATAAAAAACTCTCTATTTGGCTCAGGTACCGCTCTTCTGAGGAATCCAATTTCTGATGAGGGACCTTTTCATCCGGAACTATCCCTTGACAGCAATTACGACTTCGGTTAGTATTAGGGTATGGAACGGTACACGATTCGTCAATTCAACAAGGACTTCCCGGATGCCAACGCGTGCCTAGACTATATCGTGTCCGGCATCTACCCCGAGTGGATCAAGGGTTTGATTCGCTGCCGCAAGTGTGAGCAGTTGACCCTACACCACAGGATTACAAAGCGCAAAGCGTATGTCTGCCAGGACTGCGGAACACATGTCTACCCGCTGGCCGGGACGATATTCGAGAAGTCCAGTACTCCGCTCGATTCGTGGTTCTACGCCATCTACCTGATGGCCCAGACTCGTTGCGGTATCTCCGCCAAGCAGTTGGAGCGCGAGTTGGGTGTCACCTACAAGACAGCGTGGCGCATATTCAAGCAGATCAGAGCACTATTCGATGAAGACGGAGCGCCACTCAAGGGAATCGTCGAGGCGGATGAAACGTTTTACGGCGGCAAGCCCCGCTACCACCAGAATCGTCGCGGCCCTCGCAAGCGGACTGACCCGACCGCAAAGAAGCCTGTCGTTGGGATGGTCGAGCGCGGCGGTTCCGTGAAGGCCTGGGTCACATCCGACGTAAAGTCGCGGACAATTCGCCCTCTCATGCAGGAACATGTGCTGCCCGCGTCGATGGTGTTCACCGACGAAGCTCACCAGTACGGTTTAGTCGGCCGGTCGGGCTATCATCACAGGCGCGTGAACCATTCTGCGAAGGTCTATGTCGATGGTGATGTGCACACGAACACTATTGAAGGATTCTGGGCCTTGCTGAAGACTGGCATCCTCGGTACTCACCACGGCGTGGGCGCGGACCAGCTACAGTCCTACGTGAACGAGTACGCATTTCGATACAACCATCGGGACGACGAAGCCCCAATGTTCAGGACGATTACGGATCGAGTGAGGAAGGTCAGGACGGGAAGGCAGGGGACGTACGCCCCGATTGGCTGACAACATGCCTCCTTTAGCGATGATCATTAGTAGATTGCCCATACTTATGATATGTTGACTCGAATTCATTGATCCGCGAGGAGGGAGTTGGTGGGCATGCCGACACCGACGGAAAATATTGCGACTGTTGATGGCTATGTGGAGCTTACATTCAGATTCGAGCGCGAGGGGAGCAAGTGGGTTGGGACCTGCTTAGAACTAAGCACCAGCACGTATGCGAAGACACTCGACCGAGTTCGGAAGGTTTTGCCTCTATTAGTTGTTGAACATTTGAACCTTTTGGAAGAGGCAGAAGAGCGAATTCGGTTTTTTGAAGAACACGATATAGTAGTGTGGTCCTCTGCGAAGCCAGAATCGCATAACTTTAGCATCCCGAGGACTGATGTCTATCTGGCGAACGCAGACGACGGCCCTCTCTATCAACCAACGGTTTTCCCAGTCCAGAGACCAGGCTCACTGGTTAGTGTCTAAATCCATAACCGGCAAGAGGCTCATTGAGCTTCTTCTTGCCGATGGATGGGAGCATGTACGCCCCAATGCACATGGGTGCTGGATGCAAAAACTCCTCTCAGATCGGACGCTATTCACTACAGTGAAAAACACACGTGAACTTATTCCCCAAAAGACGCTTGCTCAAATATTGGGTCCGAAGCAGACCGGAATCGACTTTCCGGGATTGAAGGACCTAGACCAAAAAAGGAGGAGCTAACTAAGCTGTCGAACTTTGCCTGCGATAGAACAGGAAACGTTTGAAGATCAGCGCCCCGAAGTTTTCGTATGGTCCGTTGTTGGGCGAGCAGCCTTCTTGATCACCGTCCGTGTCTTCGCGCGTGATGCTCCGCGCTCCTTGATCAGTTTCGCGACTTCAGGGTCACGCACTTTACCATCTTTGGATGATGGCCCCGGCTGCTTCGATGGTAATCCACCCATAGGTCCATCTTAACACTGACATCAGTCAAAGTAGATGAGTAAACGCCCCCACGACGGCACCTATTACGGTCAGCAAAAACAAGGGAGGCACGAATAGCGTGGTGGCTCTGGTCAAAGTGGCTGCGGCTAGAAGATATGACGCGGCTGCGAATATAGAATAAAGTGTATTATTCAAGGCGAGTAGACTGCCGGCAATAGCCCCCGCTATTAGACCGTAATAGATCTCTACTTGGACGGCCCAAGCCCAGACGGTCACAGCCGCAAGAGTTGCACCCCCTTGCATCCATAAGGCAGTAATGAACATGCCCACGCACTCAGGCCACCGATAATCTCTTTCCATGGGTGCAGTATACATCCTAATTGCTGTTAGGGGATAGTTCCGATTTAAAGACATGAAGACCTGGGACGATCGAAATGCGCTTGTCCCTCATGCTCGAATTCTAGCAATGGAGTAGCCAGTCCTAAAGTCTCAGCGCCAGAACTCGGCAGGGACTTCCCTCTACGCCGACCAGGGGCAACGGCGCCACCACGAGCAGGTCGCCATCTCGCACTCGCAACGCCTGTTTGACATCCAGGTTGCTGACCATCCAGCGCTGTGCGCTGAAGAAGTGCCTTACTCCCACGTAGCCGAGGTCAGCATCATCCTCTCCCGCGAAGGTTACTAGAGGCCGGTTCCAGGCTGCGATCCCGTTAACGTCGGCGGCTGTAAGCCAATCCTGCGGTGTTAGCACCAGCGGAGTGACACCCCGCTGAGATGCTCGAGGGTGAGCCTCCCTGATTCGCGGCTCCGTCATCCCTCCCTCGCGAGCATCGATAACGATCGCTCGACCTGCCAAGAACTCTAGCGGTAGGTCCGACACCGTGGCAGCACCATCCTGAAAGTGAGAAGGCGCGTCGAGGTGAGAGCCGGTGTGGGCACTCATGCTCAAGCGGGAGACATGAAAGAGGCTGCGCCAGCCGTGCACGTCCTGGCCGATTCTCACCCAAGGTTCGACGAGGGTCTCAGGATCGCTATAGCCAGTGTCCTCAACGAACGGTTGCGTATCCGCTGAAATAGCAGGGCTGAGATCGATGATCTCCATCGGATTACTCCTTTGAATCAAGAAACCCTCAGAGGGAGATAGCCGGCTCTATCTCATCCCGAATAGGCATGCTTTACAGCGTCAGGATAATCCCTAGCTCGTTCCAGCCAACTGCGATGCCGGGCTGAAATTAGCGTGCGCACTCGCCGCCTGCTCTGAGTCGTAGGTGGCGGAGTAGCGACGGACCATCATCGGGCTTGAATGACCAAGGAGGTTCGAGTATGGCAGCGTGGAATCCGAGGATCTTCTTGACCAAATAGCAGGCATTCAATTCGTCGCTACCTCCCGTGCAAGCTCTTCGGCGCTCCTCGGGATCGGGCGCGTAGCCTTGAGAAGCATCGGGAGGCCTAGCCGGGCAGCGCGGGATGCTAGAGAGCGCGTACTGGGGAGGACGCCGCTGAATGGACCGGAACGGTGATCTCGTTCAGAAAGATGCCGTACACGACAATGATGAGAAGGCGGGGACGATACGGAGTCCCAATGCAGACGTACGGGTCGATCATCCCAGGCGGTCCAACCCTGGCTCGTCTCCTCCCAGAGGGAGCGCAGGAAGGCAGGGAGGAGCCACGACTATCACGTGAGGCGAAGGCGCGCCTCAGGGCTGTTGAGTGGCACAAGGATCACGGCGAGAAGGTGAGTCTGACGGCAAGACGCTTTGGACGCAGCCGCTCAACCCTTTACCAGTGGCTAGAGTGCTACCGGCTCCAGGGTCCGCGGGGTCTGCAAGACCGCAGCCATAGGCCACACCAGGTCCGCAAGCCGACTTGGAGCCTAGAGTTCGAAGCAGCGGTGCTACGCCTGCGCCAAGACAATCCCGTCTGGGGCAAAGACAAGCTACAGCCGATCCTCAGACGCCAAGGGGTCCACTATCTCGGTCTCGATGGTGGGCCGCATCCTCAGCCGGCTCAGACGCCAAGGCAAACTGGGGCCTGCGAGTCTGAAGGACCCTTGCATCGTCTCTCGGCCTCAGGTGCGGCCCTATGCCGTGCGTAAGCCCAAAGACTACGTCGTCAAGGCGCCGGGAGATCTGGTTCAGGTGGACAGCGCCGACGTGCGCTGGACCGGTATTACCCATGCCTACAAGCACTTCTCGGCGCGTGATATTGTCAGCCGCTGGGACGTCTTGGGTGTCTACGGCCGCGCTACCGCCGGCACGGCGCGCGACTTCCTCGATACGGTCATCGAGCGTATGCCGGGTCCGGTGAAGGCGATCCAGGTGGACGGTGGCTCTGAGTTCAGGGCCGAGTTTGAGGCCGCCTGTGAGCAGAAGGGGCTGCGGCTTTTTGTGCTGCCACCACGCTCCCCCAAGCTCAACGGCTGCCTGGAACGAGCCCAGCGCACCCACAAAGAGGAGCTTTACCAGTTGGTTGACCCACCCGACTCGCTCAGCCAACTGAGAACCCAGCTGCTCCAACAGGAGCAGCGTTACAACACTTACCGGCCCCATCAGGCCCTTGGCCATCTAACGCCGCAAGAGTGGCTGCTAGCATTCACCGAGAGGAGGTAAGTGTCCGGCATCTACTGGACGAGTACAAGCGGCTGGCTCACGAGAGTGTATTTCGAAGATACTTTGCGTCCGCGGCTGAGCGCATCCGCCGAAGCAGAGGACAGCCCTAGGTCTGCATCCGGTGCCTGCCTAATCAGGGTCCTCAGTTGGCGTCGGAACTTCGGTCTCTCCCGGCGTTGGTGTTTCCTCCGGCCCTTCGGTCCCTTCCGGCGTTGGCGTCTCCTCCGGCCCTTCGGTCCCTTCCGGCGTTGGCGTCTCCTCCGGCCCTTTGGTCTCTTCCGGCCTTGGCCTCTCATCCGGCTCTTGGGTCTCTTGCGGCGTTGGCGTCTCCTCCGGTTCTTTGGTCTCTTCCTGCTCTGGCGTGGACCCAGGCTCCGGAGTAATCGTGCCTTCGTTGACTTCGGGGGTGCCGGAATTTCCTCCAGATCCGGCCCCGTCGTCGCCGGGTTCTTCCACTTCAATTTCTTTGGCGAAGAGTGTGCCATCCTCTAGCTCGCCGACCTCGATCTCGACGAAGACTCCAGCGACCAGCACACCCCTAACCCTAGTGTCTGGCGAAATCACTACGCTGAATTCCGTCTCACCAATGACAAGGCTAATTCGCTCCGCGTCCACGTTGAGGACCGTGCCGAAGAGCCTGCTCTTGAACTCGACTTTACTTGCGAGAAATTCTCCGTTTGAGTGGTTGCCGGTCAAAACGACGGTCTGCCCCGGTTTCAGCTGGGCTGTTGAAACAATGTTCCCTAAGGAATCGCGCAAAACTGCGCCTTCGACGATGAGGACAGTTTCTTGCAAAGTGCCACTTGTCAGAAGCAGGCCGGCCTCACTGATCTCAAAGACGGTACCTTCAATGACGACAGCCTCCGCGGTCGTATTGGCTGGCGATGCGCTGTCCGGAAGAAGCACCACTAGTCCCACGACCACGAGCACGGCTGCCGTCAGCCCAGCTGCAAATACTTGACCGAACGGGGCGCGAAAGCGCCGGCCGAACAACAGCACCGATCGGCCGACGCCGGATCCCTGACCGAGCTCCTGAACAGTGCGTTTTAGCTGTGCCGCAGCTCGATCAGTCGACGCTTGCCTTGGCGCAACTTTCGACAGTTGATCTTTTGCCAGGGCGGCGAGACGTAGATCGACTTCAAATTCGGGTCGCCAGTCTGGAACCTGACTTAGAAGGTCCTCGATGTCTCCGCCTGTTGACTGCAGTTCGAGGGCGGTCTGTAGAGTCTCCTGATAGTTCACGAGTCGGGTCCGGTTTCTTCGGCCAATCTTGCCTTCAGAATTTTCAACGCGCGGTGTTGAAGCTGCTTGACTGCACCTTCACTCTTGGCCAAGACCTCCGCGACCTCTCTTAGGCTGCAATCGGAGACAAAGCGCAGCACCACCACTGCGAGCTGGTCTTCATTGAGATCGTTCAAGGCTCGGACGAAGTCGACCCGTAAATCCAAGTCGGCCGGAACCGCTTCTATAATCCCGTCCATATCGTTTAGAGCAACCAGCCCCCGCCGTTTTTGCGCCTTGAGGTGGTCGGCGATGGTATTACGAGCGATGCGGTAGAGCCAAGCACGAAACGGAATGCCCCTATAGCGATAGCCTCCGATCCCCTTGGCGGCTTCGGCAAAGGCGTCCGCGGCGATGTCCTCTGCCGCACCCAACTGGAATGTGCGAACGTAAGCAAAGCGAACAAGCGCTGGGAAGTACTGGTCAAAAATGCTCTGCCATGCTGCGGGCTCAAAGGCAGCGAGCCGCTGGACGAGGATTGCCTCGTCTTCAGCAGCAATTGATGAACTGGTTTCCGTTTCGGGAACCGGCATGCAGGAGTCCTATCTTCCGAAAGCGCCAATAGGTTACGCACTGGGGAAGAATTTTTTTCAGTGACGTTCAGCATCGGTCCTTTTCGTCTCGAAGAAAAGTGCCGGCCGTCACCAGCGGGGTCATGCTGTAGCCGCCACCGGCTTGTTGGCATCGGGGCTTGCCTCGGCGGTTAGCTGGCTCAATCGGCTTCCGGCGCCGGGTGATGGGTCCATTGTCGAGGTTGCTCGAGGATTAGTGATCGCCGCCGCGCCGCTGGTATGGGCGGGGCCAGCGGGCGCGGCGGCGGGTGGCGGGGCGATGTTGCCTCAGGCATGACGTAGACGTACTCCGTTTGGTACACGTATGGGGGCAGGACGACGATCCGCTGAATGACCGTCTGGACTTCCTGCTCCTGCACCTGCGGTGCTACCTGATCGCTGGCGGCCTTCACGGCTACCTCTTCCGGAATCGGAGTCTCCTGGACGAGCGCCGCTGGCGAAAGAATGTTGAATGCCGACCATTGAGGCCAGGCGAGAGCTGCCCAAACCATCGGTCTGGGCGCGACTGTCTTTACGACCGCCATAAATTTGGCTACCAGGTATTTAGTCCGCACTCTCACGGCCCAAGTCGCGGTTTGGTAGCCCAATCGTCTCGTCATCGTCTTTTTCGTCGTCTTGGTCCTTTTCCTCGCCGTCATCACTGATCAGCGGCAATTTCTAGGCCAAAAGGCCCGGCCACATCGGGGTGGTGATCAGCGTTCCGTCCTCCATGACGATCAAACCCTCGGCCCGTTGGCTGCAAAGGAAATCCAATCCAGCGCCTGGCCCAAGAATCAAAGCAGTCTTGGCGAAAACATCGGCTGCAGTGGTTGAATCGGCGACGACGGTCGCACCAAGAACGCCGTTTCTCACAGGCAAGCCATCGCGAGGATCGATCAGGTGGTGTGCCCAGCCGTCATTGTTGTTGACCCGCCAGCGTCTCTTGACGGTCCATGATGTGGCGACGGCCTGATCGGTCAAAGCTAGAAAGGCCAAGCTTTCTCCGGGCCGGCGTGGGTCCGCGACATCGATGCGCCAGGGGTGGCCCTTCGGGTTACATCCCGACGCGAACATATCGCCACCGGCATCGATTAGGAAACCAACATCGCCAAGAAATTCCGCCGCCCGGTCTACCGCGTAGCCTTTGCCAATTCCACCAAAGTCCAGCCGGCTACCCTCCGGCCGACCTACCTCGTTGCTGACGAAATCGAGCTCAACCTCAAACCCCGGTACAGAGGATCCACGGATCGATGCAGGGGAGACCACGTCTTTGATCCACTCAAAGGAGCGGGTGTAACCGCTGGCTTCAAGCTGCCCCAAGATAAGTGGATTGAAAACGCCATCAGTGGCCTCGGAGAAGTGCCGGCACGCTTCGAGCAGATCAATCATCTCTGGCGAAACGCCGACCGTCCTCGTGCAGCGGTGGTTGAGATTCCCGAGCTCACTGTTCGGCCGAAAACGGCTAAATCGACTCTCGAAAGCCGTAAAGAAATCCCTGACCCGCTGGAGGCTTCGGGACTGGGTCCGGTCCGAAAGTGTCACGCTCATCTTGGTATTCATCGCGAAGAAGCAAAGCTTCGCTTCTAGTCCGGCCGGAGCAAGGCCACTGAGTATCGCCTGGTTTGTTGCTGCCATCAGTACTGCTATCCGCCGCGCCGAGCAAAAAGTTACGCGGCCGCTGGAAAAGCATTCCAAGCACGGACGTTCCCTTCCCTTCTACGTAGTTCCACCCATCTCGTTTGGCGGCCGGCGGGGCCGGCTTCGAGGCAAGTTGCGTGTTTCTACGGACGCGGCCGCTGGGGATGCATCGGTACTCTCGCGGAGAAAGGAGGTTCACATGTTGTGGATCAATAAGAAAGTCGAAGTGGGAACCGAGGACGACATTGCCGCAGGGCAGATCGTCATCATTACCGCGCGCTGGATTCTAATCCTGGCCGCCTGGGTGCTGACGCTCTGGGAACCGGAGCAAACATCGGTCTGGGAGCTGCGGCTGGCGATAGTTCTGCTCATGAGCTACTCGACGCTCAACTTCTTCCTGACGATTCAGTGGGTGAATCGTGGCAAGATTTTGGCGCAGACGGCCCTAATGACTAGCATGGCGGACCTTGCTCTGATCACCGTTTTGGCGGCGGTGCTCGGCGCCGGAAACGTCTATGTCTTCTACCTGCCGGCGTTGTTGGCGCTGTCGGTCACATTTCCGAGATCGGTCACGGCAGCCTGCACCACGGTAGTGATCGTGGTCTATGGCCTGATCGCTCTAGACAAGGCGGGCGCCTTTGTCTCGACTGCGGAAGCCCAGACGATATTCACCCGCCTGTTTGTGCTGGCAGCGGTCGCTTTCTGCGGCGCCCTCTATCGAGGACTGGAATCTGAGCGCCGTCAGAGAACCGGTCGCATGTTCCAGGTATTCCGAGCCGAGGGCTCCGAAGGACACAGGATCGACGCCAGGGCCCAGACCCAGCGGGAGACGCTTGAGGTCGAGAGCTAGGACCGAATTGGGCAGCCATCGTGCTGCCGTTGATACCGATACGAATTCGGAAAGGAGAAAGACAGTGCAATCAGTACGCACGTTCGAGCAAGAAGCAGCAGAGGACATCTTCTTCGGCCAGGCGGTGATCATCTGGGCACGCTGGTTTCTAATCGCGGCAGCCACTGGCCTGGTCATGTGGAGCTTCGACGAGAAGAACAGCCTGGTTCTGGGAATCATACCGGTCGTCGCTCTCATGGCGATGAACTTCTATCTGCACGGACGCTACCTGATGGAGAAACCGATTGGAACCCGACTACTCGTCGCGACGAGCCCTATGGATTTGCTGATTATCACCATGCTGGTCGTGGTTTGGCCTGTAGGAGTCGGAGAAACGCGGTTCGACAACCCCTTCTTCCTCTTCTACTCCCCGATGGTTCTAGGCTTCGCCTTCGTCATGCCGCGCAAGATCGAAGCAACCTACACGGTGGCGACAATCGCGGTCTACGCGCTGGCAATGTTCCTCTTCGTAGACATGACGTTTGTTCCGGGGCATCCGGATTACAGCTCCGCGGTTGCCCTCCAGGTGAATCTGAAGACACTCGCGGTCCGGGTAATCGCTCTGGCGGCGGTGGTCGGCTTGGGCAACTACTTCTGGCGCATCCAGCGGGCGCGGCGGAGGGCAGCTCAGGCAGATGGCGGCCCGTTGTAGAGGAGGTTGACGATGGGCATCTTTGGCAAGGTAAAGGAGTGGATTGAGGTCCTCGCCGCGCCGGCGGATGACCCCCGCCAGACCCTCGCCTACACACTGCAGAGGCACGGTCAGCTCATGGAGAAGGTGCCCGGGGCAAGAGCCAAACTGGCAGCCTCGAAGAAAGAGCTAGAGCAGAGGCTCTTCGCGGCACGAGCCAAACCGGAGCCGAGCGACCCGGAAGGTCCACTGGCCCCCTTCGCGGAGCAACTCCGCCAGATGGTGGCGGAAGAGGCGAGGGCATTGGAGGCAAACGTGAAAGAGCTTGAGCAGGAGGAACAGGAGCCGGCCGTGATTGAGCAGCGCCTCTCACTTCAGGAGCAGGCCTTTAGCGCCGGACAAGAAGCGCTGGCGGCACGCTATAGCGCCGCGGAAACCTGGACTCGCATTCACGAAGACCTCGGCGGCGTGTCCAAAGAGCTTGCCGATCTCGGCATCACAGTCGAGAAGGCGGAGCAACGCTCCGAGAAGGTGCGGGAGAAGACCCTGGCGGCTGAGCATCTGTTCGACCTTGGGTCGCTCTCCGGAGGGCAAGCCTTCGCCTGTCCCGCTGCGAAAGACCTGGCAAGGCGCTACTCGGTGGAGGCTTCAACGGAGGGTTCCGGTCCGCTCAAGCGACTGCTGGGGTCTGGGTTCAAGAGTCTGATGGAGTTGGAGTACGAGTACCGACAACTGAAAAACATGCTCAGCAGCAGAAACGATACTGAACCTTTGTCCCTGGCCTACGTTCGCCCTTTGGCTGAGGAAGCTTACCAGCAAGGACTGAGCGTTCTCCAGGATGGTCTTTCGCTCATGCAGGCCATCCGCCCCCTGGGCGGGAGCAACTGGAGCAGCGAATCCGCGATCTCGAAGCTGAGGCCAACACGCTCGGAGCAGAGAGCAGTGAAACCGCGCAGGTGACGCTGAGATTTCGGGAAGAATCAATTGCTTCAGCCAAAGAACGGCTGGAGATGATCCAGCTCCAGCACCTGCGGGTGGGTGAACTGCAGCATCAGTGCGCAAAGTGCGTGTCAGTCTTGAGCCGCACGCGAATCGAGCTGGCTGCCCTGAAAGCAGAGGGCTCCCGTACAAGCATAGAAGCGGTAAGCGAATCACTAATTAACGTGACTAACGAGGCGAGAGCGGTGCAGGAAGAGATGAAGAGTCTCGGTCTCTAAGAGGCTCCTCTCCAGGCAACGTGAATCGTGAAGAAAGGAATTTGAAAATGGCTGACAAGAAACGATCAAATCAAGCAGAAGATGCGGTTGCAGTGACTCCGGTACTCGAGGGAGAAGTTCTCCCGGCGAAGAGCCAGCCTATACCGCCCCAGGACTTGACCTCCGAAGAGGCGGAAGCTCTCAAAAGCATGGCGCGAGAACTCGCGGCGGAATTGCAGGCGGCCAGCGGCAGCCGAGAGCTCGAGGCGATGGACGGCATTTCCAACCTCGGCTTGCAATCTCAGCGAGGCGCCGCCTCCGAACTGACCCTGCTGCGAGCCCGCGTCGGCGACATGATGACCCGAGAAGGGCCATCCCAGATGGTGTCCACGGACATGGCCGAGTTGAGGTTGACCTTGAATCAGATCAATCCACAGGAGAACGACCAAAAGGGAGTCCTGGCCAAAGTCCTTAGTGGCGGCATCTTAGGACGTGGCGCGGGATCGGTGCGTAACATCCTCGAAAAAATCGCTATTCGCTACGAACCGGTATCTGAGCAGATCACGGTTATCGAATCTCGGCTGCGCGAAGGTCGGGCCATGCTAGCGAAGGACAACATAGAGCTACGCAAACTCTACGAGTCCGTGGAATCACAGCGTCTGCCGGTCCAGAAGAACGCCTATCTCGGGGAGCTCTTAATGCAGGAACTAGATGCCCTGTACGAGGAAACCGAAGACCCGCTAAAGCGCGAAAGGGTGCGAAACACGCTACACGATGTTGCCCTCAGGGTGCAGGACTTGCGGACGGTGGACGAGGTTGACGTTCAGTTTTTCGTCAGCATCGACCTGACCCGTCAGAACAACGCTCGATTGGGACAGGCGGTTGAGCGAACCCTAGCGCTTTCAACAAACGTCGTCATGGTCGGCCTGGCTATTCAAATGGCTCTCGCCCGGCAAAAACGGGTCATGGAGGCTAACCTGCGCACCCGTGAATTTCTCGGCAACTTGATTGTGTCCAACGCGGCCGTGATCAATCGGCACACGACCGACATTGGCGATGCCTACAACAATCCAGTTATTACGGTCGAGAAGCTATCACAGGCGCACAACGACCTGATCGAGGCTATGGACGCGACCGACCGCATCAAGCAGGAAGGTATCGCGCGGGCCAGGGAAAACATTGCCAAACTGGCTGAGATGTCTGCCGACCTAGAGCGGCGCTCTCAAGGGTTGGAAGAGGCAGAGGCACGATCAGTGGAAGCATGACTGGCCCTTGATTTTGCAAAGGCGATAGCACGCGGGTCTGACGTCAGAGAACTGCGGTCAGACCCGTGCCTGATTGGTGGACTTGACGACAGCGGACAGGGGAGTCGGCGAACTTCATGGCTCGCAGTCTTAAACGTTGGCTTCCAGTTAGGCA
Source organism: Dehalococcoidia bacterium (assembly GCA_965219205.1). GTDB lineage: Bacteria > Chloroflexota > Dehalococcoidia > DSTF01 > WHTK01 > WHTK01. The sequence continues at coordinate 647,295 of CBDCMQ010000003.1, read as the reverse complement.
GATTGGGCTATAACTCGATCTCTGCCAGGGCGCTGAGTACGTCGGGCAAGTGCTTGCCGATGGCCAGGTCATGGCGGATTACCGCCCGGATAGTTCCCCTCTTATCGATCACATAGGTAACTCGCGCGGTAAGGCCGAAGAGACTCTCGGCTCCGTAGGCGTGAATAATCTGCTTGTCAGGATCGGCGATAAGCGGAAATCCGAGGCTGTACCGCTTACGAAAGGCGAGATGAGATTCGGCGGAGTCAGCGCTTACGCCAACAATCACCGCTTCGAACTTCTCGATGTCGGCGTAGTTCTCTTGAAACGTGCAAGCTTCGCGCGTACAGCCAAAAGTGAAGTCCTTGGGGTAGAAGTAAAGGACTACATTATTCTTGCCGAGCAATTCACTGAGCCGGAATCGCCAGCCATCGTCGAGCTGTCCATCTAAGTCCGGAGCAATAGTGCCAGCGTTTAGCATTCGCGAACCTACTCACCCCAAATGGAAGCACGTTTGGCACTTCAATCGTTAGTCTAATCGGGAAAGCTGTCAATTCCGGTTTTGTGGAGAGCAAAGCCCGAGCAAAGCATCAGGCGAAGATCGGCTCCCTCTGACCCGATCTTCGCCTTGAGGTTCCATTTGCCGTGCGGCTGTGTTTTGCCGCGAATGTCTTACCAGCGAGAGCGACCGCCGGACTGGCCGCGATTGCCTCCCTGGCCGCGCTCCTCACGCGGTCGTGCCTCGTTGACAGTAAGGGTTCGACCAGCCAGTTGGGAGCCGTTCAGAGCGCGAATGGCGGCTTCTGCCTCATTGTTGTCCGCCATTTCGACAAAGCCGAACCCACGCGGCCTGCCAGTCTCTCTGTCCGTGGCGGTGCGTGCCGATGTTACTGAGCCAAAGTTAGCAAAAGCACCCTGGAGTTCGTCCTCCGTCGTGTCAAAGCTCAGATTTCCCACGTATATGTTCAACTCGTTCTCTTTCTCTCACTAGCCTCCGAGGAGGCGAATTCCGGATACCGATCTCGAAATACCGAGAAGCGTCAACGATATCCGGTAGGAGGGAGAGAGCTGCGTCCGGACAATTCGTGTGGCTTGGGTTCCTGTCGGTTTGGCAGTCCCGAGACGAATAAGCGGGCTAAAAAGTCAAGGTAATGCTGGTAAATCATAGCATGGCCTGGGAGCGCTCGCCTGGCTCAGGCATTCGTATGACCATCCGATGGAGCCGAGTCAGACGCCGTTCAGACAGCAGCATGGGTCAACTGCGGAAGGTGCTGGCCTAATCGCAGGCGAAAACCGCGATTTCAACTAGCCCCGTGTTGCCGCCAGACGAAGAGACCACCTCAAACCGCAGCTGCTGGGCGGTTGCCGAAACGGGGAATTCGTACATTCGCGATCCGTCTGGAACCTCAAAGGGCCCTAGCTCCAGACCATCTTCCGTTATCACCCGGAAACTGGTGATCTGGGCGCTGCTACCCATAGTGCGAGTCCATAAGCCGACAGAGCCTATCTGCTCAACCCGGGCCAATTCGATAGTAATAAAGGCTTCGTCTCCATCACCGGCGCTGGACCACTCGCTGTCGGGATCACCATCGAGCGCGTTTTCCGGCTTCCACGTGCCGGAACTGCCGAATTGAGAGCTGGCTTCAACGACTCTGGCACCAGCGGATAGACTGGCCAGGTTGGTGCGACTTTCCCCTCCAGCCGCGGCGGTGAGCGCCGTGCGAAAAGTCATGTCCTTAGAGACATAAAGGGTTCCGTCGGCGGCCGTTCCCTGCAAGCGAAAGTGGTAGATCGTATCCGGTTCGAGACCTCGGAGCAGCGGGTTGTGGCTACTGTGACCTCTGCCTGCCATATCGAGGTCGGTACTTTGCGCGCCGTATCCGGTATCAGGACCGAATACCACGGAACACACGACATCAATATTTGTCGTGACCCGAAGCACAGCACTGTCCGCCGAAATTTCGGCGATTTCGATCGGACTCGCGAGGATCGCTTCGATCCGCTGCGCTTCTGGCAGATTTGAACTGGAAGAGCCGCAAGCCAGTGTCAGGTCGGCGACTAAGAAAAGGACTGCAAGCGAAACCGAGGCGGCTTTGGGGAAACCCAACTGGAGCCTTGTCCAGCCGGCATTAGCCTCGGACTTTTGCGTCTCACGCCGATGTTGCTGCACAATTCTCCCTCTCCGAGTTCTCTTTCAGTGACTAGCTGACATTCTGACCGTTTCACAATACCAATTCACTGGCTAACCTGGCTTCTTCCGAATCTGTGCATTCGGCTTTAAGGTCCAATGCGCCCCCGTGCCTTACACTAGTGTTGGTTCCCCATTTGTTTAGGACATCGTGCTGCCCAGACACTTCTCTTGAGCCGCGAGAGATCCCGGAGCACCGTGTAGCGCGGCCTGCAGATTCTCTGAGCTAGCTGACCCTTCCAAACCCTATGGCGACCTGGCCAGACCCTGACAATGGGAGACGCATCGATCAATGCCTACTTTTAATGACTTTGGACTCAGCGCCCAGGTACTCCGCGGTGTGCACGAGATGGGATTCGAGGAACCAACACCCGTGCAGGTAAGCGCCATGCCGCCTCTCCTGGCCGGCAAGGACGTAGTCGCCCAGGCGCTTACGGGCACCGGCAAGACAGCCGCGTATGGCATCCCAATGGCGGAGCACATAGACCCTAACATCAAGCCTATTCAGGCGGTCGTGCTATCGCCAACGCGCGAATTGGCTATTCAGGTTGAAGAACATCTGAACCAACTATCGAAATACCGAAAGCTGCGGTTTCTCGCCATCTACGGCGGACAGCCAATCGAGCGCCAGCTTCGCGCTCTGAGCCGCGGCGTCCACGGAATCGTGGCGACACCCGGACGGCTGATGGACCATATGCGTCGCGGGACGGTAAAGCTGGATCAGGTGCGAGTACTCATCCTGGACGAAGCCGATCAAATGCTGCAAATGGGATTCCAGGAGGATGTCGAATACGTGATCGCAGAATTGCCACCCGAACGGCTCACAGCACTGTTTTCGGCCACCATGCCCGAGCCGATTCTGAAAATAGTCGACCGTTATATGAACAAACCGGAGAAGATTCACCTCAGCCGGCCCCAAGCGCTGACCGTGCCCTCCGTAAATCAGGTCTTCTTTCAGGTTCCGTTTCCCAAGAAGTTCGATGCGCTCTGTAGCGTTTTGGACTCGCGCCAACCGGATCGGACGCTGGTGTTCTGCTCCACCAAGCGCATGGTTGACGAAGTCGCCGAACGTTTGCCGATGCGGGGTTTTTCAGCCCAGGCCATTCACGGAGATGTCGCACAGGCTGGACGGGAACGAGCGCTTAAGGCGTTTCGGGATGGCCGCACCGATGTCCTGATCGCCACGGACGTCGCGGCACGTGGTCTCGACATACCGGACGTCAGCCTAGTCCTGAACTTCGATATCCCTCCGGACCCGGAGTACTACGTTCACCGCATCGGCCGGACTGGGCGCTTGGGCCGCGCCGGCGAGGCGATCACCTTTGTCAATCCGCGAGAGATGCGAGAGCTCAAGATGATCGAAAGAGTAACGGGCGCGCAAATCCGGCGCGGCGATCTACCCACGGCGCGCGAAGCTGAAGAGCACGCTAACCAGCAACTCGAGAACAAGGTGAGCGAAGCCTTGGAAGGCGGTGCCTGGAGGCGCTATGTTGAGGTCGTCGACGAGCTCTCATCGGAGCACGATGCAGTCGAAATCGCCGCCGCTGCGCTTGCGTTGCTGGCGGAACAGCGCGGCACAAAACGAGCCCATGCAAGGGCAGAACCGGAATCCAAATCTTTGGCACCCGCCAAACCGCAGGACGAGCATGTTGGGCAAAGGGCCTACAAGCCTCGTCCGGCTCAGGGTCGCCCAAAGAGCCAGCCCGGTGACCGCCATTGGAAGCCCGGCAAACCTGCCGGCCAACGGCCGGCGGCGTCACGAAAGGGCAGCAGCCGCAAGAGCAAGGCTAATCGATAGGGATTGGCACCCACCTTATGAGGGCCAACCGAGGCGCCTTCACCTCGGCAGACACCGAATCGCCGCACCTGCTGTTCTAGTCCCAGAACCCTTCTAGGCCGGCACCGACTCCCCCGCTTGCTGTGGCACTTGGCCGGGAGGCTTGGCGACCGCGACGGCAGCGATTGCCAGGGCCGGGAGGACCGCCATTACCGCCACGGCGGGCCCAAAGCCGTTTAGCTGATCGTTAAGCCAGGCCAGGGGCAGCGGTCCCAGGGCAGAACCCGTAATCCCAACCATGACAGCACTTCCCTGGACGCGTCCTAGCCCGACCCTTCCGTAAAAGTGGGCCCAGGTTACGCTGCCGACGATCCGGCTGGTGCCCTGAGTCATTCCAAGCAGAACGGCGTAGACGATGGCCAGGGGCAGGGATTTTATGAGTAACAAGATCCCCATGGCGCCAAGGAGAGCCGTCATGCAAAAGGTAAAAACGAGCTTGGGGCCTGAGCGGTCGACAATCCAGCCGGCCACGATCGAAGTTGCCGCCGAGCAGACTGCTATTGGGACGAAGAGGCCGGCGGCCACCGCCGGCGAAAGCCCGCGCTCTTGAATGATCGCAGTCTGGTGAAAGATTAGCGCCGTTGTAACCAAACCCGGCGTAGCCAGCGGAATAGCAAGTGCCCAGAAGCGGGGCGAGGTTAGGACCGGCGGTGGCTTTCGCGTCGCGGCTGATGACCGCGCCTCCCTCAGCGGCGGTTCCGCCGCCCCGTCCGGAAACAAGCCTATGTCTTCGGGGCGTTCCTTGGCAACGAAAATCGCCGGCGGCAGGACCAGGAGCCAAACCATCGCTCCCAGGATCATGTAGGTCTCTCGCCAGCCGATAGAATCGATTAAGAAGCGGCAGGTCGGAGGCAGGATGGCCAAGGAGATGGGAAAGCCGAGGCCCATTATCGCCATAGCCCGGCCGCGTTTTTCGACAAACCACTGAGCCGTCAGCAAGGTTGCGTTGATCGTCAAGGACCCTTGGCCAAGCGCTCTCAAGGCCGAGAATGCGACGAAGACTACCAACGCGCCGGTTGCTTGAGCCATGGCGAAGCAGGCGAAGCCGAGGCCGGTAGCTGCCGCGATCAAGGTAGTTCGGGCGCCAAAACGATCGGCCAGCCGGCTGACCGTGAAGACCATCACGGCACTCACGCCGGTGCCAATGGCGTAGAGCAAGGAGATGCCGGTCCGGCTAAGGCCAGTGTCTTCGATCAGGCTGTCAATAAAGACTGAAAAGACAAACGATTGTCCCGGCCCGGAGTTAAAAGCGACGATGCTCCCGAGGCCGACGATGGCCCAGCCATAAAAGGGCTTCTTCTGCTTGAACAAGAAATATCCCTAGCTAAGACGATGAACCCAGACTCGGCCGAATCCAAACTAACCCCGGTACGCCTCCGGGAACTGAGCCGAAACGATGCCCCATCATACTTTGCGGCCGAATCGACCTTTGGCTTAATCTGGGTGCCGGCAGTACTGCTTCTCTATCCGTTATGCCCCAGAGCCTTGCTGGCCAAACAAAGTATGAATTTTGTCTCTTTTTCCCCAGATGACGTATGACGTGATCGTCATCGGTGGCGGCGCCGCCGGGCTGATGTGCGCGATCGAGGCCGGGAAACGCGGCCGCTCCGTTCTTGTCATTGAGCGGGGAGACGCGATCGGCAAGAAAATTCTGATCTCAGGCGGCGGGCGCTGCAACTTCACCAACACAAACACGGCGCCACAGAGCTTTATCTCCCATAATCCAGACTTTGCCCGTTCGGCCCTGGCCCGCTACACGCCACAGGAGTTTATCTCGCTGGTCGAGGCCCACGGCATCAGCTACCACGAAAAGAAGCTCGGTCAGCTGTTTTGCGACCGTAGTGCTCGTGCAATCGTCCAACTGCTCGCCGATGAATGCTCCGAAGCCGGCGTCGAAATTCGAACTGGTTGTGGGGTTGAGGAAGTGCGTAGGTCAGACGGCTTCGAAGTTGAAACCGACCGAGGGACTTTCGAGTCTTCCGCACTCGTCGTCGCCACCGGCGGCCTTTCTTTGGCCAAGCTCGGCGCCACCGACTTGGGTTATCGCCTGGCTACGCAGTTTGGTCTCAATCTGGTTGAGCCAAAGCCGGGGTTGGTACCGCTGACCTTCGGCAGCGACGATCATCAATTTTTCGCCGGTCTCAGCGGCGCCTCTGTGGATGTGATTGCCAAGCATGGCGACCAGGCGTTTCACGAAAACCTGCTGTTTACCCATCGCGGTCTAAGCGGCCCGGCAATCCTCCAGATTTCCAGCTACTGGTCGCCTGGCGAAACACTAGAAATTGACCTTCTACCGGCACAGTCGCCGCTCGAACACCTATCCACCGAAGACGACCCACGCGACCTAGCCACCATTCTTAGCCAGCATCTACCCCGCCGCTTCGCCCAGGGTTGGAGTGACCGGTACGCAGGCCGACTTCCTTACAATAGCTTTGGCTCGCGACAGTTGGCCGACATCGAACAGCAGCTTCACGCCTGGAAGCTCGAGCCGGCTGGCACCGAAGGACTCGGCAAAGCCGAGGTCACCGTAGGTGGCATCGACACCAATGAGCTGTCCTCGAAAACAATGGAGGCGCGACAGGTGCCCGGCCTCTTCTTCATCGGAGAAGTGGTGGACGTCACCGGTTGGCTGGGCGGGTTTAATTTTCAATGGGCCTGGGCGTCGGGCTTTGCGGCCGGCCAGGCCGTCTAGAAACTTCGATGGCCTGCCACGAAATTGATGACGCTCTGGTCAGTTTCCGTTGGGAAAATCCGGGACTGTTGGGACGAGTCCGTGCCTACTTAACCTTGGGCATGATTTGACGGGCCAGAGTATCGAGAGCGGCATCCGGACCATCGGAACTGGAAATAACGCAAACCACGCGGTCCACGCCGGAGCGCGACATCTGCTGCAAGCGCTCAGTGATCTTTTCGACAGGACCGATAATGAATAGCGCATCACCAAGAATGTCCACGGCCTCGGCCGGGATATCCTCAGGCTTCTCGAGTGGCGGCAGAGTTACGCCGAGTTCGTCGATCGCTCCCCGAAAGAAACCTTGCTTGATCCAGCCGAACATCCGCGAATGGGCGAACTCTCTGGCGGCTTCTGGGTCACTTTCGATGCGCATCACGGTGTAGTGAGTGAGCTTAAAGCCATCCAGCGAGCGTCCGGCCCGCGCGGCGCCAGCCTCGAGGTGGCGCCGCGACATTGCCAAAACCCGGTCATCGATACCCGTGAGCAGGAAGGCTTCATCACCCAATTCCCCGGCTAGCTCGGTCATGCGCTCGCCGCCCGCGGCGACAGCGACGGCCGGCGCCGGCTCTTCGATACCAATTATCTGCTCATCAGCGCGATCGCCAAAGGCGACGCTTTCGCCACGTAGAAGCGCCTGGATGTCAGAGACAGCCTGGCGCATCGTTGCGACCCGCGCCGGCTTTTTCCCAACGTGCATTACGGCCGTGTCGCCGGCACCGATGATCAGCTTGAAGCGGCCGGGCGCCACCTCATCGATGCTGTGCGCAACATTGGCCAGGACCCAGGGATGGCGAGTGACCGGGTTGGTGACGCAGGGGAAAAGTTCGATTCGCTTGGTTTGGGCCGCCGCCATGGCCAGCACGCTGTAGACATCGCGGCCGTGCTCCATGTGGTCGGCGAGGCCGACGCCATCGAAACCCATGTCCTCCATGCGCTTGATGTGTTCCAGTTGCTGCGGCACGGGCAGATTCATCGGGGTTTGGACATCAAGCTTCATGGTCATTATTGCCTCGCAAACTTGGCGGAAGTCCTCAGTCACTCAACCGGCTAAACGCCAGAATGTTACGTCGGTCTTCAGATCGGAGCAATAGGTTACAGGACCCCGGCCGGCGATGGGTGATTCGCTTTTAGCTCCCCCCAGCCTTCCGCCGCCATCCACCCGGCCCAATTGCGGTGATGCCAGAGCTGGCCGTGCTCGTTGAAGTTCGAGTCTATCCTCCCGAGGTTTGTGCAGCCATTTGTCTCTGCGAAACTGATCTCGACTGCTACAACTTGTCTGGCCGAAATGATAGTGCGCCACTCAGATTTTAAACGATGGGTTTGTTTCAGTCTGTTGGACCCTTACTCTGAATCGTCCGCCAGCAGGCCGGCCTCCTCGATGCCATAGACGCAACAGGCCTCATCTTCATCTCCGCCATGGCCGCCACCACTGGCACCGGCGGCGCCAAGGATCTCACCGTTGCCATCTCGAATCAGCACAGCACCGGTTTGGGGAATCAACTTTCCATCGGCTGACGCGGCGAGAGCACTGAAGAAGTTCGGATTGCTCTTGGCTCGATCCGCTAGGGAACGGCTGGAAGCGCGCATAGCAATCGCGCCCCAAGCCTTGCCAAGCGCCACGTCAAACTGGAACATCGTGGCACCGTCCTCGCGCTGAGCAGCGATGATATTGCCAGCGCTATCGAGAACAACGACCGCGAGTGGTCGCACTTTCAGGTCGCGCGCTTTTTTCAGCGCACTTTCGATGATTGCGTTGGCTTGCTGCAGCCTGAGCATGAATCCTAGTATCCTTTATTTCGCTCTGGGGATGATCACCAAAGTGACAGAGGAGCTCTAAGAGAATCCGCGGAGTAAGGGCACCGTACAGCGCTGTATGAACAGCGGCTGTAACTGTCTATCTGGAGCCTGTGTAGATTTGAAGTGCCGGGATATCCGGCTGGAAACGCTGGCTGTGCCAACTGGCTCTGGTCATCTGCGACCAGTTAATCGACAATACCAGAGCGCCACGGGATAGGCGTAACGGAGTAAAGGAGCCGCCTCAGCATGGCCACTCTAACAGAAACCAATACTTGGGTTGAGAAGGCTCGCACGTTAGCACCGCTCATCGAGCAGTATCGTAACGAGAGCGAGAACCAACGCTACCTGGCCAAGCCGGTGTACGAAGCGATGCGCGAGCTCGGCCTCTTCAAGCTCTGGCTGCCGCGCTCGCTGGGCGGCGAGGAACTTGACTTTAGAACGGTTTCCGAAACGATCGAAGCCGTCGCGAGGATGGATGGCAGCGCTGGCTGGGTCCTCGTTATCGCCAATCAAAGTGCCTGGATGCTGGGCTTCATCCCCCCGGACGCGGCGGCGGAGATGCTGTCCGGAGATCCGAACGTGACCCTGGGGGGTTCCGGCCAGCCCAACGGCGTTATGACGCCGGTGGAGGGCGGCTACCGTGTCACCGGCCGATGGTCGTTCGTGAGCGGCGGCGACCACACGGGCTGGCTCTGCGGCGTTTCCCGGATCAAAGACGGCGACGGCTTTCGAATGAACGAAGACGGGTTGCCCATCACTCGCTTCCCGTTCTTCAGTTCGGACCAGTACAAGATCATCGACACCTGGCACACGACTGGCCTGAGCGCCACCGGCAGCAACGACATGCAGGTTGAAGACGCTTTTGTGCCGGAGGGCCGTGCGCTCAACAACATGGCGAAGAAGTCCGATTTCCAGGCTGGCACTCTTTTTCAGACCAGTTTCCGGGAGATTTTTGGCTGGCCGCTTGCCTTCACTGGACTCGGCATAGCAGCTGAGGCGATCGACGCCTTCACCGACCTTGCCGTCAACAAGACGCCGTCGCGCGGCACCAAGAGCCTCGCCGAGAACGATAATGTCCAGATGACGCTGGGCCGGGCGATGGCCAAGCTCAACTCCGGCCGCAGCTATCTCTACGCGATGTGCGACCGCATGTGGGCGGAGATGGAAGCGGGCAGGGGAGACCACGAAGCGCTGCTGCTGGAGGCCCTGGTTGCTTGCTCGACCGCGGCCGAGAGCGCCGCCGACGCGGTCGACCTCCTCCGCACTGCCGCCGGCACTTCGGGAATCTACGAGGGCAACAAGATCGAGCGCTGCTGGCGAGACGTACATATGGTTACTCAGCACGCCAACCTCTCACCCAGCAACTATGTCCGCATCGCCGCCCTGCGGCTCGGCTTAGGCTTCGGGTCGGGGCGTTAGGCTGGCCGCACCGCTGGCATCAAGCACTGTCTCGAGACCTGAAACTTTCTTTCAGCGATCCAGGCCCAAGCTGGCCTTGAGCCGTGGAGAGTAGAACCAGGCCACCAGTACGCACAGCATCGAGGCAGATTGCTGCCCTCGAAATTCCGTCAAGTTTTTAAGCCTTTTCCATTCCCAAGCGCTAGATTCACCTCAAGAAATCGTCGAGCAAGTCGATACTCCTGAATGAAGTACCTTTATCCCGAACGGTTGTTGCTGATCATTTTGACTGCAGCATGCGGAATTCTCAGCTGGGGCTGGCTAATCACCGGCTCGCAGTTCGGTCCTTACGCGCTGGCCTGTCTCGTGATTGTCCCGATTTCGCTTATTATTTCAAGCTTTGCTCCCAGGAGGTCTCGGGGTAATCAAGATCTGGCGAACCAGATGGAAAAACTTTCCCATCACGGACGCCGGCTGGCTATGTATGACCAAGCCAGCGGCGTGCTAGCAAACTGGTACTTCCTACTCAGGCTCGACGAGGAGATTAGCCGATCCAGACGCCACGATTTGGGGTTCATAGTCCTTACGATCAAATCCGAGTCGGGGGACGCGGAAGCTTACGGCGCCGAGGTTGGCCGGGGCTCGAATGAGCGCATGGCGCGGGCTGTGACTGACTGTGCAAGAGCGACCGACCTGGTTGGGAGTCTCGGTGTATCAAGTTTTGCGATTGGCCTTGTTCAGACCGATCGTATTGGAGCATACAAGTTCTTGAGGCGCGTTATGTCGGAACTTGACGATAAAGACTGCCTGATCGGGATGGCCGTGGTTCCTCAAGATGTGGGTGATGGAGTTGAGCTTCTCAGTCTGGCTAAAGGGCGGTCTGCTCCGTGGAAAGAGCGCCCGCCAGGTCCTGTAATCACGGCCGCTTAGGTCGAAATATGCATGAGATGCTGTGGTTTCCGCGGGACAAAGAAACTCTCACCGCACTCGAGTGGCCGGGTAGCGAATCGTTCAAGGTTCGCAGCCGTCAGCCGCCGGGTAGCACGATCACCTTGCCGATGGCCTCCCGGTTCTCGAGTAGTTTGTGCCCTTCATTGACGTTCTCCAGTGTGAACGTCCCGGCGATGAGCGGCCGAAGCGTGCCAGCGATGAGGAAGTCATCCAGTTCTTTGTTGAGCTGCTTCTTCTCCTCCAAAAAGAGGTTGTCTGTGATCGAGTTACCGCAGGAAAAGCCGATTAGAGCCTGATTGCGGCGGAGGAGTTGGCGTGGGTTCACCGGCGCGTTCGTGTCTGTGATATTGCCATAGTTCACCATCCGGCCGCCCACCCGCGTAGCTTCGAGCGTGTCGTAGACAGATTGACCGCCGTTGACCTCGAAGGAGAGGTCGACACCTCTGCCGTCGGTCTGAGCAATGACCTCCTTGGGCCAGCCTTCCTTGGTGTAGTCGATCGGAATAGCGCCGAGCTCGGCGACGACTGCACGCTTCTTTTCGGAGCTGGCGCCGCCGATGACCTTGCCCGCGCCATAGAGCCGCGCCAGCTGGACGGCCACGTAGCCGATACCACCAGTTGCGGCGGGCACGAAAACGGACTCGCCAACCTGGAGGCGACCAGCAACCTTGAATGCGAGTGCCGCGACGTCCGCCTCAGCGAGTACGGCGAAGGCTGTGACGGGGTCAACGCCCACCGGGATCGGTCGAATCATGTCCACGGACGCTAACGCGTACTCAGCATAAGCTCCTCCGGTCACGAAACCGTAGTTTTGCTTGCCGATCATCGAGGCATCGACCCCCGGCCCAGCCTGCTCGACGGTACCTACAATTCTTGCGCCCGGTACGAAGGGCAGAGTCACACGCTGGATATAACGTCCCTGTCGCTGCAGGACGTCCGCAAAGCTGACGCCAGTTACATCGACGCGGAGTAGGGCCTGGCCTTCACCGGGCTCCGGAACGGCAGAGTCTTCTAGCTTGAGTACCTCAGGCCCACCCTCCTTGTAGAAAATCACATGTTTCATCGAACGCGCACCTTCCCAACTGCAGTCTCACGAGCTCAGTCTAACCGCCGTGCACCTACAGTATCAGGAAGAGCAGTAGACTGAGCTTGGGCCTAGTCTAGATACCGCTGGAATACTGTTTAACCAGACAGGCAGGACGATATTCGATCTTTTGATACGAAACGCCCGCGTGGTCGACGGCGCTGGAAACCCCTGGTTTCGTGCGGACATTGGCGTTGAGCGTGGGACTATAACCGATGTCAGTGCGATCAATCGTGCCACGGCTGCCCGGAAGGTTATCGATGCTGACGACGCTTGCCTGGCCCCCGGCTTCATAGACATCCACACTCATTCTGACTTCACGCTGCCGTCTTTTCCTCGCGCGGAGTCGATGATTGCGCAAGGTGTCACCACCGAAGTTACCGGTAACTGCGGATTCACGCCCTACCCCATTTCTCCTGAGCGGCTCGATCTGCTTCAGCGCAATACCGCCTTCATAGCCGAAGGGCTCTCGTGGGATTGGGCTTCGACCGGGGAGTACCTCGGTTACTTAGACTCGCTCCCTCTTGGCCACAACGTAGTCCCGCTGCTCGGGCATGGAGCCGTGCGCATCGCTGTTCTAGGATTCGAAGACCGGCCGCCGATTCCCGCCGAATTACAAAGCAAGCAGCTCCTAGTGGCAGAAGCTTTCGAGCAGGGTGTCTTAGGTCTTAGCTCCGGTCTCATCTACACTCCCGGTTCGTTTGCCGACTTCCAAGAACTCGTTGCCCTTTGTCAGGTGGCCAAGCGATTTGGTGGTTTCTATTCAACCCACCTCAGGAACGAAGCCGGTGATCTCCTGGCAGCTGTCGAGGAAGCGCTAGCCATCGGCAGAGAAGCAGGGGTGCCCGTCCAACTCTCGCACCACAAGGTGATGGGAGAGAAGAACTGGGGTAGGGTTGATCAGACTCTAGACCTCGTCGATAAAGCGAGGGCCGCGGGACAGGACGTGACCTTGGACCATTATCCCTACACTGGCTCCAGCACGACTTTCCTCGCGTTCCTGCCAGCATGGTCGCTTGAGGGAGGGGTTCAGGCTCTGCTAGGCCGCTTGAATGACCCCGCACTCAGCAGACGTATGCGGGATGAGGCCGAGAGGGCTAAGCCGATGAGCTGGGACAAAGTTCTGGTCGCGGCGGTCCGCAGACCCAAGAACAAGCAATTTCTCGGTGCCACTATTGAAGAGGTCGGGCGGAGGCTGGGCCTGGAAGGCGTGGATGCCGGTCTCGAGTTCTTGCGCCGAGAGAACGACCCGTTCTCGATAATCCGCTTCGGGATGAGCGAAGAGAACGTGGGGAGGGTAATGCGCCACCCGCATGTCATGGTTGCCAGCGATGGGCACGCTCTCAATCAAACCGATACGGGTCTTCCCCACCCACGCAGCTTCGGAACCTTCGCGCGAGTGTTGGGCAAGTACGTCCGCGATGAAGAAAACCTCACCCTCGAGGAAGCAGTGCGCAAAATGACCTCACTTCCGGCTCAGCGTCTTGGGCTCCGGGACCGCGGCCTGATCCGCCCCGGCTCTGTCGCGGATCTCGTCCTGTTCCGGCCAGAGGAAATAGGTGATCAAGCGACGTTCGAAGAGCCGCACCGATATGCAGCCGGCGTCAAAAGGGTTTGGGTAGGAGGCGTCGAGGTTTGGGGCGAAGCTGGTGATACGGGTGCGGGGGCAGGTCGAGTCCTACGCAGGGAACAGCGGTAGAGCCACGAATCGGCACGTGATGCCGTTCGGTAAGATTTCAGGGCTCGTACAAGCCAGGTACAGACTAAATGCAGACCGCGCGGTTAAACGGCTTGATTTTTCAGCCTGAACGGCTACCACCTCACTCGCACCGATCTCAGCCGCGGGTCCTCCGGCTGCCATACACCGTTGACCTGCACAAAGAAGCAATGGTGGTACCACTCTGAGCCCGGGAAGCCGTAGCGGCGCTCAGCAGGCATCGGACGGGACCGAGGCGCCTCACTGGTCGATTCCCGTTGCAGTACTTCCCACTGGAGATCGAATGCTGCCGGGGTCCAGGTTTCCATGAGGACTTTGTTCTCGGGAAATTCTATGCCGCGGAAGTTCTCGAACTGATCACAGCCTGCCATGCCTCGCCGCCGCATGGCGTGAGTTGCGTTTTCTGGTTGGTCGCTGTCAGGGTGCGACGTGCTCTGATAGATGATTCGCACGCCTCCCCATGCCGGCCATTCGACCGAGCGGGGCCGAGTGCCGCCATCATCGGGTTGCCAGGCGCCATCAACGAACACGGCAGGCGCGAAATCATATATCTCGACGCCATTCTGGCCTACTGTCCGAGGCGATTCGAGGCCGCCATCATGGACTGCCGGGTCAAGGCCTAGAAGGTCGAGCAGCACTTCCTTACCAGGTTCGCTCTTTGGCTCACGCCCCCAGTGAGTGTCCCAAGCCTCAGCGGTCTCCCAGAGCTCCATGTGAAGCAGGTTCTCGGCGACCTCAGTGCTGCGAAAATCCTCAGCCAGAACACAACCTGGCTCCTCTCGCGTCGCTGCGGTGAACTTGAGCAAGGCCGGCTGGCGCGCATCGCTGTCCGCAGGATTGCTCTGGATAATTAAGCGAACCGCCATAGTATCTCCTCTAGCATTGCTCATTGTCCGGATCATCGCAGCCGCTCAAAGCGAAAAGATAAACGAAAATGTGACCTGTGGTCGTTGCTGCGCCACGTAGCGCGGAGCAAACCAGGACCCGATCCGCTGCTCGCAGCCGTTCGCCTGCGCCACGTCGTGAGACATTCTAGATGATTGAAGTGTGGCCGGCCCTCTGCGATTCGAACTCAGGTGGCCTCACGGCTGACGGATTGAAATTCTGTGCTCTCCCTCCACCGCGTTTTGGTCATTTCGCCTGAAGCCCTCGCCGGGCTCAGCGCATGCCAGTTTCCTTGAGCTCTTTGGCGAGACGCCTGGCCACGGATCTCCCCGAGACAAATGGCACCGCAGGTATTATGGCGCCCACTGGCGACACTCCCAACCGGTGCGACAGGATTTGTAGAGTAACCCACGAGCTCTCCGACAATGTAATAATCCGCGCCAGGAGGGAAGATTATGCCAAAGAAAGAAATCGTCCCAGTCAATATCGCCGGAGCTAACCCCAACCTGTCATCAGCCACCCGCTTTGGCGACCTGGTGTTCGTCGCGGGTCAGGTTGGCCGGCACCCCGAGACCGGCGAGTTGGGCAAGGACCTGCGAGACCAGACTCGCAACGTCCTGGACCGCGTCAAGATAATTCTCGAGGCCGCGGGTTCATCCCTCGAGAACGTACTGACGGTCACGACCCACCTCACCAACCGTGAAGACTGGCCCGCCTACAACGAGGAATACGCTCGCTACTTCCCGGATGACAAGCCCGCTCGCACAAGCGTCACTGCCGGGCTCGTTTCACCAGACATGCTGATCGAGATCACTGTCACCGCCGGCATCCCCGATCGCTAAGGCGTCCAAACGCCGGCTTCCCGCCCCGTTGGCTGAGTTTGCGGCGAGTTCGCGGCTGACGGACTAAGAGACAACCTCCGACTCGAGTCTTGAGCTTCAGGCAGACCAACGAGTGTAACGGCGGCGTGTTTTCGGGCTAGCTGACGTCGAATCTGAGGTCAGTTGGCCTGTAATTGTTCAATTCGGTCTGGTCCTGGGGGCAGGCGGAGCCCACCGCGACGACGTCCATCAGGGCTCGCAGTACGACACGGTCGCCTGCCCTCGCTGGAGACATGGCGACTCCGATCTCTCCATCCTGCATTGGAGTCGGCTGGAAGAGGTTCACCGGGTCAGGAAGGTATTCGTACGGAATGCCCAGATCGGAAACCATGCCGGCCAAATTCTCGCGACAGCTCCGGTGTTCAGTGATGCCAAAGTCCATCGCGTACCGCTTCGAGTCACACGCAGGTACAGAGAAGTCGTGGACACCGACCGTGTCTTCCACCAGCTCGAACATTGGGTTTCGCAACACCGTCCAGAGCTGGTCACCTTGCTTTAAGTAGATGCGTCGCATCACTGAACGCATGTGGCTGGGAGACAAGGCTTCGCGGATATTGGCCTGGTTGAAGGCAAAGAAGTCGCAGACCTGGTTGCCCTCTACGTTGACCACCTCTAGAAGTTGGAAGCAAGGCTGGCAGTAGCGGCGCCGGGTGCACGGCGTCAGACCCGGCAACCAAGATAAATCTGCAGATCTTGCAGGGAGCGACGATGCTGGTTGCGCTTCCGGTAGACAGGCGACCTTACCTGATTTCGGCTTAGGCCCATATCTTTGCGTCCTGCGCTTTCGCGCAGTTTGCCTTTCGGTTCTTTGTGCTAGTACAACGGGTAAAAATTCACCATTTCGGGCAGCACGTGTGGGGCCCCATAACTCCACGAATAGCCTGCCTTCGGCCGTTTCCTCAAACGCCACTTTTCGGTCTTTCCGTTGACGATCTTAATAGGCGCACTTGCTGAAAGAGCGCCTGGTCCACGCCAGTAAGAAACGCAATTTAGAGGGCACGCCGGCTGGCCCCTTCGAAAAACCAGCCGCAGAGCCGCGTCGGCTGGGACGCCTGGCGTCTCGATGCAGCCTGGCAATGTCGCGCCACAAGTGATTTTGGAGTTGGGCTGCCGTTGGCGCCAGGGTTACTTGCACGGGCGCTATTTGGTCAAGCGGTTTCTAGGTGGCCTCCGGTCTTTATCAGCGCGAAGGCGACGTCACCGTGCAAAGCGGTATCGTGGGCTAGACAGACTCACTTCTTCCCACGCTTGGCGCGGACTTCGTGATCACGACTACGAATTGCCCGCTGCGTATGGATAGTCTTGGATGCTAGAGTCTCTTCCTTGTCTCTTGAGCACCAGTGTGTATCTTGTTCACTCCTATCCGACTTCGCCTTGAATCACGCCGGTCATTAGGGCCAAATAGCGGGCTCTTGTCGCAGGGGTAGTACCTCGTCTCCCTCGATCCTCAGGAAGAGAAAGGACGAGTTGTTCCCTTCGTCGGCCTCCAAGAGGATGTCTTCAGGATCGAGCGTCATGCCAAGCACGTACAGGCCGTCCGGCAAGCCCGTAATGTCCAGCGACTGACCCGGCAGGTAGGAGTAATAGGTCTCCTCCCACCCAGCCGAAAGGCCCTGGAACCGCCAGTCGCAGCCGACGTATTGGGCGGTCGGGACCGCCTTGGCATGCCTAGGCTCGATCCGCTTCTCGTCCAAAAGGCAGAACGTTACCTTCTCTTCCACGGCCATTGACGCGCCTAGCACAGAATCGATGCCGGTCGCAAACAACTCAAAGCGGGCGAAGCTATCCAGATGCCAATGGCTGTGCTCGTCATTCATCGAAAAGAAGGCCGCCCTGCGTTCGACAAGCCCGCCATCGGTTCGCTGGATTAACTGGCTGGCGAGAGCACGCTCGTCGTCGAGTTGAGTGCCCACTAACTCCAGCCGGCCCAAGCCGATATTGCGCACCGTCGTGCTGAAGCGCAGCAGTCGGACATCACCTTCATAGTCGATATAGAGCTCCTCCGGGACCGTGGCGACAAGGTCGGGAAGTACGTCAGCAACAGCCGCAGGCGTGGGTTGGGCCGTCCGCGTGGACTCCGCCAGCTCGATGACCGGAGCCGTCGGCGCGGATTCCGCTGTCTCAACGACCGGAGCGGTAACCTCGGTCCGATCGCTCAGGGTTGGAATCAGCTCTGGTGCGCCGCTGGCCGAGGAGCAGGCGACACCGGCGGAAATGAGGAATACCCAGGTCAGTTTATGGGCCTGGTAGCGAAGGCTCGTCGTCGGCCTCCCTGCGCCTATATGGTGCCCCTCGGCTCTGTGTGGCTGGCCTTCAGATCTGACCAGTTCTCAGCGGCCATCCACTCTGACCAAGCTCGGTAATGCCAGCGTTGAGGATGCTCGCTCACACTCGGGTTTTCGATCCGCGGTGGGCTCAGCTCGTCCTCGATGATTTCGCCCCTGCCAAACTTTATTGAGTAGTTCAAGGGATAGCGGCTGCTCGTGGTCCCTACCATGCCGCGCGTGCTCTGCCCCCAGTTTTCTCCGTCGTCCTGCTCCAACATTCCTGCTGGTCCGAATGTGTGCATCGCCTGCTGGAGCTGTGCTCCATGCTTCTCGGGCGTGGTCTTGTCCACGAACGTGAACCACCATATCTCGGTGAGACCCGGACCTTTTGGCATGCGCATGCTAACCTGCGCCAGCCCGGGACTCGTTACCCAAAAGTTCGGAAAGATGTGCGGGTGGCCTGTTGGGAGACGGTCGATAAGCGGGCCCATCGCCTGCCTGGCTTGCGGACGCTGCCGCCACTCTTGCGGCCGAATCGCGTTCGTCGGGTTGTCAGGGTTGTTCTCCGGCCCACCGATTACGTGGCCGTACTCGCCCAGCAGCGCCATGTTCGGGACTGCGAAGCGTGCGGTCAGGTTTTGGCCGATTTGGCGGCCACCAGCGCCTTGCCAGCCGGACATCCACGAAGACTGATGCGTAATGCCGTGGTAGTAATCCCAGACGTTGTCAACCGCGAACTTCCAGTTGCACGGGATCGTGTACTTCTGAACACCGCCTACGGCCACGACCTCCTCGCCCTTCTCGGCGACCATGTCAATACACATGCGGCCAACGTCGCCGAGGTACTCGTCGAATGCCGGAGCCTCCGGGTCCATGTTGGCGAAGATGAAGCCCTTGTAGGTGTCCACCTGGGCGGCCTTGATCAGGCCCCAATTTTCGCGGTCGAGCTCCTCGTGGTAGACCTCCTTGAAGCCGGGTACGCCGACCAGGGAGCCTTTGAGATCGTAGGTCCAGCCGTGATAGGTGCACATGAAGGAGGTGGCATGGCCCTCGTCAGCGCGGCAGATGGCGTTGCCGCGGTGGCGGCAGGTATTGACCAGGACCTGAGGAATGCCATCGTTGTCACGAACGCAGATGACACGGTCTTCGCCAATGACGGTCTGGAAGAAGTCACCGGGATTGGGAATCTGGGTGTCGTGACACATGAAGTTCCAGGCACGGGCGAAGATACGCTCCAACTCCAGCTCATAGATGTCCTGGTCGGAGAAGATTCGGCGGTCGATGGTGCCGTTCTCCCTATTGACCATGCTCAGCATCTCTTCGTTTCGGTATGCGATCGTCATTGCGGCTCGCCTCCAATCGTCGCTCGGTCTGCGAGTTTGCCAGGATTATAGGCCTCAAAGCGAAAACTTTGAAGACATAAAGACACTTAGATCGATGCAGCCTCTCTGACAGTCCGGGGGGCTGATTCGCCACCGAGGACGTAGCCATGACAAAGCATGGTGACTGTCGAACTCCGTAGCATGCTACATCTGGCTTGCAGCGTCATCAATATGGCAAGCGTTGCTGGCGAATTCAGGTATCGGAAAGAAGGTTGACACCTTAACTTCCCCATAAGAGTGTTGCATCTCAATGATCTCCACCCGCGCTGCCAGAAACGCGAAGCCCAACCCTGAAACAGCTGATCGGAGGCGGTGAGCCCATCAGAGCAGCCAGTAGGCTCTAGATTCGGCATTTTATTGAGGCGCCACAGGTCTTTGGGGTTTTGGGACTGAAAAGAAGCTTGCCGAGCATCGAGATTGACAGCCTCGGACCGGACCGCTACTGTGCAGGCACCTCCAAGAAACGCTTATGACTTGGAATCGGCGAAATCTAGCCTTTGTCTCGCGGATTACTTCGTAGTCTTTTAGAAGAACCCTTCAACGATGCGCGAGGCATCCAGAGAAAACCGAACGGAGGACATCGATGGTCACGACTGAAAGGCCCGGCGGAGTACGCGGTCTGGTTGATAAGGAGAATGGCCTTATTAGCCGAGAAATATTCGTCAACGAAGATCTCTACAAACAGGAGTTAGAGCGGGTCTTCGCCCGCACGTGGTTATTCATCGGTCATACCTCGCAGGTCCCCAACCCGAACGATTTCTTCATCTCGCGCATGGGCGAGGAGTCCGTGATCTTGACGCGAGACCGGCAGGGTGAGATCCACGTACTCTTGAACACTTGCATGCATCGAGGGATGAAGGTCTGCCGCTACGATGAGGGTAACACGCCGGTGTTCAGCTGCCCGTACCACGGCTGGAGCTACTCGACGGATGGCAACCTAGTGAGTGTGCCTGGCGAGCTAATCGGGGTGCCGCAATTCGCGACGGCCTATCACGGCGAGCTCAAGAAGGAAGAATGGGGCCTCATCTCAGTGCCGAAGCTCAAGGTCTACAAAGGCTCGGTTTGGGCCTGCTGGGACAAGGACGCGCCGGAGTGGGAAGAGTGGATGGGGGGGATGATTCCCTACCTGGATGTCGTTTTTGAGAGCATTGAGGGTGATCCCGATGGGCGCGTCGTATTTGGCGGAGTGCACAAGTGGATTGGGCCTCACAACTGGAAGTTCGGTGCTGAGAACTTCATCGGCGACGGGTATCACGGCACTCCCTCGCACCGTTCTGCTCAACTAACCTCAGCGCAGGGCATTACCGCCGGCCAAATCCCCACGGTTACGAGGAAAACCGGAACAGAGAACCTCAGCATCTCTTTTCCGAATGGCCATGGCGTCCTTTCATCTGTTGCTCCCGAGGAGTGGAAATCGCGGGACTCTCTCACATTGGAGTCTCATGACGACCCGGAAATTGACGCCTATTTCAAGAACGCCTACGAAGAAAGGTTTCGGCGGCTGGGAGGCTTCGGACCGCAGCGCAGCGGTGGCGTTCCCTCGACACTTTTCCCCAACATGTCTTTCGCCGCCGCCGTCCCACACACTATCGCCGTCTGGCACCCGGCCGGCCCGACAATGAGCGAGACCTGGCGCTGGTATTTGGTCGACAAGAATGCACCGCCGAAGGTGCGAGATGCTTGGCGCAGGGAGCACATCCAGTTTTCCGGTCCCGTGGGCAGGGTCGAGAAGGACGACGAGGAGAATTGGGGCTACGCGACCGAAGCGAGTCAAGGGACGATTGCCCGTCGCTATCGCTACAACTACGCGCAGGGCCTCGGTCACGAGGGAACGCATGACGCGTTGCCCGGCGCCCAGGTCTTCGGCCGCGCGATTACTAGGGGAGGCGTTTTGGGTCAGACGGTTGCAAATGAGCAAAACCAGCGTGGGTTCTACTACCGTTGGGCCGAAATGATGGATGCTAAGAACTGGGATGAGTTGCGGGAGTGGGACGCAGCCAAAGGTTAGGGACGCTAGCTCTCAGCCCAATGACGGTCGGAATGGTTTCGAGTCGTCAGCCGGACGTTGCTCGGGAGGTCCAGCCTAGCCGTTCCGGGTCCGCACGCCGAACTTGCGTCTTGCAATAAGCTATTTGCGGTCGATCCGCGATAAAGCGGAGCATCTGTTTTCGACCTGACAGGCGCCGGACCCGAGTGGCGCGTCTCTTGGTCCCTCGGGCTCACCCGCGATTACTGCAGGAAAAAATTTGGGCGAGGTTCCCTTGAGGGGATTTCTTTGGTCAATTTCGCCGATACGGTTGGCCATCATCGCGTCTATCGATGCCATATCACTGATCTAACCCTCCGGTTTTCCATCGCGGCGATACTTAACCACTTCCGCCGACAGATTCGCGACAACCCCAGACTACTGAGCTTGAAAGGCCACATAGTCTGGCTTAAACTGCGATCGCCGAGGCCCCGGGATCAGGGCCAAAAAGGATGAGAGAAAGGGCGCTGAGATGACACGCGAAGACCCGCTGCAAAAGCAGCAACCTCAGAGAAACGTGAGTGTAAACGTCCGCGAGTTGGTCACGGGTGAGCGGGTGCTGCTCGCGGGGGAAATAATCGTGGAAGTGATCGAGAATCCACAAGACGGTATGTGGATTCGCGCGAAGTACCTAACTGTTCCTTCGGATCCGTCTTTCGAAGGCACCGAGGACCAGATTTTCGCTGCCGACGTCGTCGCGAAGGCTTAGAGCGCCGCGAGACAAGCACCCTGTCAAAAGGGCGACCGACAAGCTAGTCGGGGGGCGTTGCACGTCCGCCGCGCCGCGTTTTACCGAGGTAGGGAGAGTCCCCCGGTGCCCCTTTTCCCGGAGAACGCATTCGGGGCCGGCTAGCGCTTCAGGTAAGCAAACGCCAAGCCGCATATCCCGTGATAACACGGTATGTAATCGAGAATCGTGCCCTTCACTCCATCCAGCGTCGAGCTCATCGTTACCCAGTTCCTCAATTCGCCGGTCTCGCCACGGACGTTGCTCGAGTCGACTAAGAACAGGCTCGTCAGTCGCTCCTGTTGTCCCAGGCGAATCTGCTCCAGCGTCCAGCGATCTAAGGGCTCATCGATCGTGTTCTGGATCTTGGCGCCCTCTTGAACAGAGAGGCCGCCCGTACAGATCACGGCGACCTTCTCGTCTCGTTGCTTCAGCACATCATCGATGGCCTTGCCGAGTTCGTAACAGCGACGAGCGCTGAGGATCGGCTTATGGCGGATGTTCTGCATGAGAGGAATCACCGGCACGTCGAGCCCATCTAGGACCTTGACAATAGGCCCGGTAAAGGCGTGGCCGATTCCGATCTCGGGCCGTCCCAACGGCTCCAGAGTGTCGTGCCAGGTGAAGTCGAAGTCCCTTTCGACCAGTCCCTCTAAGAGATAAGTCGCCAGCTCTGGGTTACATCGGAGTGAGAATCTTTCCTTTTCGTCCTGTGGTTGACCCCTCGGTTTTGCGCGTTTGTAGCCCCAGACTTCCTCACCCACAAAAATGCTCAGAGAGGGCTGGGCTGCGCCGCTGAACACCTCGAAATTGTCGTCGCCGATCAGCAAGACGGTGTCCGGCTTGTAGGCCTTCAACTCCTTATTGAGCGCTGAATACGCTGCTTCAATGCGACGGGAGTAATCCTTCCGGACCTCTTCCGTTTCCTCCAAGCCCTGAGGCGGCATGGCAATTCCACGCAGCATACGCTCGTACACAGCCGGCCACTCCTCTGGCGGATTGAAGACTACCGGCGAGCGAGAGACTCCCAAAGCCAAATCAATCATTTCGTTCCTCCCTCATTGAGTGCGAGCCAATATTGCGAGTGATGTCTTCGGAACGGAGCATTGGGCGAGGGATACCGGCCATTTGAAGTGAATGGTCCGCCCGGAGGCAATAGTGGGATTTGTGTAGCTGATTCTGGCCCCATTTTTTTGACGTTCAAAGGCTGATCTCGTTCAGAAAGATGCCGTACACGACAATGATGAGAAGGCGGGGACGATACGGAGTCCCAATGCAGACGTACGGGTCGATCATCCCAGGCGGTCCAACCCTGGCTCGTCTCCTCCCAGAGGGAGCGCAGGAAGGCAGGGAGGAGCCACGACTATCACGTGAGGCGAAGGCGCGCCTCAGGGCTGTTGAGTGGCACAAGGATCACGGCGAGAAGGTGAGTCTGACGGCAAGACGCTTTGGACGCAGCCGCTCAACCCTTTACCAGTGGCTAGAGTGCTACCGGCTCCAGGGTCCGCGGGGTCTGCAAGACCGCAGCCATAGGCCACACCAGGTCCGCAAGCCGACTTGGAGCCTAGAGTTCGAAGCAGCGGTGCTACGCCTGCGCCAAGACAATCCCGTCTGGGGCAAAGACAAGCTACAGCCGATCCTCAGACGCCAAGGGGTCACTATCTCGGTCTCGATGGTGGGCCGCATCCTCAGCCGGCTCAGACGCCAAGGCAAACTGGGGCCTGCGAGTCTGAAGGACCCTTGCATCGTCTCTCGGCCTCAGGTGCGGCCCTATGCCGTGCGTAAGCCCAAAGACTACGTCGTCAAGGCGCCGGGAGATCTGGTTCAGGTGGACAGCGCCGACGTGCGCTGGACCGGTATTACCCATGCCTACAAGCACTTCTCGGCGCGTGATATTGTCAGCCGCTGGGACGTCTTGGGTGTCTACGGCCGCGCTACCGCCGGCACGGCGCGCGACTTCCTCGATACGATCATCGAGCGTATGCCGGGTCCGGTGAAGGCGATCCAGGTGGACGGTGGCTCTGAGTTCAGGGCCGAGTTTGAGGCCGCCTGTGAGCAGAAGGGGCTGCGGCTTTTTGTGCTGCCACCACGCTCCCCCAAGCTCAACGGCTGCCTGGAACGAGCCCAGCGCACCCACAAAGAGGAGCTTTACCAGTTGGTTGACCCACCCGACTCGCTCAGCCAACTGAGAACCCAGCTGCTCCAACAGGAGCAGCGTTACAACACTTACCGGCCCCATCAGGCCCTTGGCCATCTAACGCCGCAAGAGTGGCTGCTAGCATTCACCGAGAGGAGGTAAGTGTCCGGCATCTACTGGACGAGTACAGGGGCTGTGTTGGATGGCACTCGATGCGATAGGATGTAAGTCATACTGGAGGCTTAGATTTGACTCAGGAAAACTATAAACCCTTCCTCAGCGACATCGAAGAGCTGCGCCGGCGCGCACGGGAAGACATGAGTAAAGGCGCCGTCACATCGACGTATGGACGGGACTTGCCTCAGGCAATCCATATCCTCAATCAAGTACTGGCCTCCGAGATCGTCTGTGTCTTGCGCTACAAGCGGCACTTCTTCATGGCGCAGGGCATCCAGGCGGAGCCGATTGCCCAGGAGTTTCTTCAGCACGCCAACGATGAGCAGCTACACGCCGACCAGGTGGCGTTGCGCATCACTCAGCTCCGCGGCGAACCAAACTTTGACCCGAATGGCCTGCTCACCCGTAGCATCGCCGAGTACAAGGCCGGCAACACACTGATCGAAATGATCAAAGAGGACCTCGTGGCAGAACGGGTCGTGGTCATGTGGTATGCCGAGATCAGTCGCTGGTTCGGCGACGCCGACATTACGACACGGCGCTTGATGGAAGAGCTCCTCGCCAAAGAGGAGGAGCACGCCAACGATCTCGCCGACCTGCTGGCGGAGATGGATGAATAGATGGATAGGCCTCAAAGTCAAAGAGGCTCGTCTACCGCGTCCCGAACCAGAAGGGGATAGCGGAGGGTCAGAGCCGCTGGTTCTTTGTCGGGCTTGCATGAAGGGCTTCGTCATAGGCGGAGGCGGACAACCGGAAGTCTGCCCGGAAGGCCACCGCTGCCGACGACCCGGAGCGGACGGCGGCAGCGGGCCCAGCGGAGGAAGCGAGCAAGTAGGCGCGGACGATGCCCCGGGTTGGCCTCGGACGTGAGTGTGCTATCCACGTAGACCAGGCCTTCTTCTAAAAGGCCAGCCTGCCGCCAGAGCTACTGGTTGGACAACTTTCCAGGCGGCACTCGTGGCGCCTGCTAAAAGGTCATTCTTGGGCGAAGGTTCCGCTTCCTGGGCAGCCTGCGGCGCTTGGGTGTGGACATCTTGGCGGCGTTATCTGGGTGAGCTTGGCTGGCAAGTCAGCGTGCTGGATCTACGGGGCCACGGCCGCAGCATGCCAGTCGACCTGTCCGCAGTGACGTTGGAGGATTACGTCACCGACCTCGCCTCGGTGACCAAGCAGATCGAAGCCGCGCAAGGCGTCCATCCAGTTCTCGCCGGCTCGGGCATGGGCGGCATGGTCGCGATGATGTACGCGGTCAAGCACCCGGAGACGCCGGCTCTCTTCCTCCTGGAGCCCAGCCCACCCTTGGAGGTTGGCGGGCGTGCGAATCTCGATACCGTGCGACGCTTCGCTGGCGACGTCCTTGGTCTCGAGCATCTGGGTATTTATCCCGACGACCCGCAGCGCTCACACGAGTCGCTCTTCGACCTCGACGAGACGGAGCTGGCTGATTTCCTCAGTCATAGTGATGGAGCTGCCGAGAGTGGCATAGCCTTCCGTCAGAATCTGCGTGGCATATCTATCCCCCGGTCCGAGATCGATTGTCCCGTGTTGGTGCTCCACGGCGAGACGGAGGGCAGAGTCGGCGTTACTGTCCAAAATCGGCAGTTGGCGCAGCACCTGAGGGGCGAAAGCCTGGCTGTGCCGGGAGCCGGTCATTGGGGTATCGTTTGGCACGACGAGTGCGTGGCTGAGATGGCGCCCGGGGTGGACGCCTGGCTGCGGTCCTCTCTAGGCCTTCAGGAGTAACGTGATGTCCAACGCACGCAAGGCAATGATCGCTCTGTCCTGGCTGTATGTCCTCGGTGTGGCCGTGCAGTTCTTCTTGGCCGGTCTGGGTTCGATAGCCCTCGAGGGTTGGGGCGCCCACGAGGGCTTGGGCTCTGCCGTCGCTCGTGCCGATGGCTCCCTCGCCTTCGCAGTCCTCGATACCTGCTACGGGGCCGCCGTGGTGTCGATGTAGAACCAGCGGGAACGCTCGCTCACCCCCCGTACTCGTTGATGGCCTTGATCCGGTAGGTGTAGGAAGTATTGGCCGCGGCCCGAGACGTTGCCGATGATACGGACCGGACCTTGTGTCGCCGTGAGGGTGGAGCGCAGGGCGTGCCAGGCTTCTGGCAATTGACGCCTCCTCGCCCAACTCTCGGAGCGCAGGACTCCCGGTAAGGTGAAGAGAGCCAGGCTATGTCGCTGAGAGTGGTTACATGGAATGTTGAGTGGGTTACACCCAGCTCACGGCGAACAGCTGAAGTCCTGAGCCGCATTGATCGACATGTCCCCGAGGTCGTCTGTCTCGCTGAGACGCATGCTGGGCTTCTGTCCCCAAATGGGCAAACCATCTGCTCTCGGACCGACTAAGGGTACCCGATCAAGGAAGATCGGCGGAAGGTTATGCTCTGGTCGAGGGAACCGTGGGAGCAAGTCGATGACGTGGGAATCGATTCGATGCCGCCCGGACGGTTCGTGTCTGGAGTCACACAGACATCATTGGGCGCGCTCACAGTCGTAGGAGTCTGTATTCCCTGGTTCGGATCACGGACTGAGCCCGGGCGCAAGCTGGAACGCAAGATGCGCTGGCAAGACCACGAACAGTATCTGGCCGGTCTCACCGAAGTGCTCGCAGGAGCTCCTGCGAAGCGTCTTATAGTGACGGGGGACTTTAATCAGATTATCGGGCCAGGCAGCCGCGCACGGCCTGAACTTCAATTGGCGCTTCAGAGGGCCTTCCCTTCGAGCATGACAGTCGCCACATCGGCGCTTTCCTTACAAGGACGCAGAAGCATTGATCACATCGCATCGAGTGACGATCTGGCAGTTGAGTCCCTAGGCGTGATCAGCAACATCCACGACGGACGAAAAACTGTCAGACCATTTCGGAGTCGTTGCCGAGTTGTCTTCCCGACGTGGGAGTACGGCACTTCTTCAGTGCAGAGCGCTGGATGGTCGGCAACCTGGATGTTAAGCAGGCGCTGCGAGTGCGAGACGGCGACCCGACTGACGTGCCAAACGCCCTTCGCCCGCGGCACCAACCATCGATAGGCACGAGAAGGCTCAGGATCGTCGGCGCAGAGTATCCGCTGTTGGCCAAGCCACTCCAATGCCCGCGGACCGTCGAAGAGGCCGGTGGAGCGACGCTGCCATTTCACGGAGCTTTCGAGAAGTTTTCGCTGCAGCGTCCAGATTCACCAGCGGCGACGGACGTGCCCAGA
The DNA here is from genome assembly GCA_965219205.1 of Dehalococcoidia bacterium. Lineage (GTDB taxonomy): Bacteria > Chloroflexota > Dehalococcoidia > DSTF01 > WHTK01 > WHTK01. Next base: position 619,925 of record CBDCMQ010000003.1, on the reverse strand, counting down.
TACATTTTGGCACTTGCCTACTCCTACCTAATTTTTCACGGCGCCACGCGCGCCTTCAGGGCGCTCCCTTGGGATACCTTCTAGACTTTGACCCGCCCACCCGTCGCGATCATTACCGCTTGGCCCATCGTGCCAGCGCCTTCTCAGGCGAGGTTATCTCCTCCACCGACGTGTAGAAGTAGTCCTCCCAACCCTCCTCGGCCATCCCGGTGAACAACATCAGATTCAGAGGATACTGCTCACTATCGGTAACGCGACGGAAATCGTCTCGAAACAAGAATGTTGGCTTCCCCAGCGCAATCGCCATACCTAGCTCTACCATCACGCCCTCGTCGGGAGGAACGCCGTTGACTATGGCGAAGATGGCATCCGACTCCACCACGTCGCGGAAATCCCTTTGGCCAATCCGATACGCCCAGCCTGCCTCCAGAAAGTCCAGCTGATTGTTACGAGCGAACGGCTCCCAAACTTCTAACCCAAGATCTTCCAGGGCCGTCACTAACGGCGGGAGGAGGATTATCTTCTGCTGGGCAGAAAACCCGTAAGGATTAGCCAGGTAGATCGTCTTTGTCATCGGGGTCTTTCGAATATCGAGCCATAGGCCTGCGCAGACGCCTTGTGTGCACACTCCTAGCCCTCAATTGGTGCATACGGCGTGATCCAGAGCCAGTCTACTCGCTGACCCGGCCTGCCCAATATCGTGCAGGTAGGCATCGCGACGCCGACACTATCCAAGACGCCTTCGCCGACTACTACCGGACGACGGTCCTGGCAGAGGAGACCGACCCCGATAGGCTGCACGACCTCAAGGCGGCGTTCGATGGACATCAGGTCTACAGTCCAGCGCAGGTGGAAGAGTTGGTGGAGCGCTACCTTTCGGGATCAGGCCGCGACCGGCTCGATCCAACCCTGGACGCCTGCGTCTCGCTCTACCGAGAGCAGTTGGACGAGGACGGCCAGGTGGACTTCAAGGGCAAGGCAAAGGCGTTCCTCCGGACCTACGGGTTTTTGGCAGCCATCCTTCGGCGGCCCGCTCGCACTGCCACGCGGCGGGGCCCGCTCACGCGCCACGATTACGATACTAGATCTAAATCGGATGGGCTTACCCTTCGAGCGCGGCGAAGCTCTCACGAGCCTAGATAGACTGCTCGATATCGTGGAACGGACGGCTAACGAACCGGCTACGTTGCGAGAACTCTGGCTGGAGGCACCGAGGGCGATCCCTTCCGCCATACTGTCGCTGCCAACTGGATCTTGCCTACGGTGCACTTGGTTGTCCGAAAGCCGAAAGCTCCCGTACTATCACGTGCGTGATACAAGTACGTGATTCTTCACGCGACTCGACCTTCCGAATCGGTCAGTTGAAGTACATTGTTGCGGTGGCCGCTCTTCTTCTTGCGCTAACAGCATGCGGAGGGGATGAGCAAGTCCTCACGTGGGATCAGCTAGAGAACGCCGCTTATCCAGTTGAATTCGTGGAGCCCGATGGGATCGCACAATTAGAAGGCGGCGAGTTTCGCCAGCAGGCGGCCCCGGGCTCTGCCACACAAACCGTTGTTCGCTTGGCTCAAGTTCGCAGCTTCGGCCAGATCGATAACGGCAACTCGATCGATGCAGCACCCATCCTCATCGTGGATCCCGGCGGCTCCGGGACATTCATTTACCTTGTAGCGGCGCTCAACATCGATGGGCAGCCAGAGATGGCGGCGACCACACTACTAGGCGATAGAGTGGCAGTTCGCTCGGTCAAAATCGTGGACAGCCAGATCGTCGTAGGCATGCGCGTAAGGGGTCCTGATGACCCGTTCGCGTACCTGACGACTGAAGTTACTCGTACGTATGTCCTTGAAGGAAGCGAGCTAGTTCTGCTAAGCGAAGAGACTTCCATCGTTCCGCCACCAAGTTCCGGCGATTATGGGTTCACGCCCGAGCGCATCGAGGTCAATGGGGGAGAAGGGGAAACCGTCATGGGGCGGTTGGCTCCTGGGGAACTTGGTGATTACGTTCTTGCAGGAGAGGCGGGGCAAGAACTCCAGGTAGCATTGAGGAGTCAGTTCTCAAATGCCATTCTGTCGGTTTATGGGCTTACCGACGGACAAGTCCTGGTCAGTGTGACGGAGTTCAAAGCTCGATTCACCGGCATTTTGCCCAGTAGTCAGGACTATGCGATTAGAGTGATCACGCTTGCAGGAGACGAACTGGACTATAGCCTTGACGTCCAACTTCAGAGGCGCTCATCCACCATCCCTCCCTTGAGCTCCCCGACTAGGCCGCCTCCGGACACCCCGACAGCAACCCCCGAAGTGGTCGCGCTGGCGACAGCAACCCCCGAAGTGGTCGCGCTGGCAACACCAACCCAGTCAAGGCCGGTTAGTGGTGTTCAGCCACCCCCGGAGAGTGGTTTGTTCGTCTACCTCACTTTCGATGACGGCCCCAGCGCTCCCTTCACGGGTCAAGTGCTCGACCTCCTTGCCCGTTTCAATGCGAAAGGCACATTCTTCGTATTGGGAGTCAACGTACAAACAATGCCGGAGTTTACTCGGAGGGCAGCGCTAGAGGGCCACTCCATCGCCAACCACACCATGTCGCACGCTTCTCTCCAGGGAATCGACCACGACGCCTTTTTCAACGAGGTGACAGCAGCTCAGTCAATTCTCGATGAGTTGGCGGGTGCTGCCTCGACACGGTGCCTGCGACCTCCCTACGGAGCAACCGACTCCTTTACTCGTGCATATGCCGCAGAACTCGGCTATGCGCTGGTGCTTTGGGATGTCGACCCACGCGACTGGGCGCGACCTGGAGTCGACGAAATCGTTTCAGCCATAAGGGAAGGCAGTGGGCCGGGCAAGATAATTCTTATGCACGATGGCGGTGGCGACCGAACTCAGACGGTTGCGGCACTTGAACAAGTGTTAGCCGAGCTCTCCGACTTGGGCTATGCATTCAAACCTCTATTGTGTGCCTGAGGAACAGGGGCCGCTCAACGGCCACCGGCGGATGGCAGTTTGCGGCGGAGAGCAAGACTGGCTGCGGTGAGGAAGCAAACGCCCCAGGCGTTTGCACAACAGATGGCTAGGAAGGCCCCAGTTGGATTCTAGGAATCCTTGGGCCTAGTCCGGGAGGGTAGGTCATGACGCTCTCAAGCCGGCAGCGCCACAGGTGCCACTGGGGCCGCCGCCGCGGCATCTGCCCAGACCGCGAGACAGGCTGGCAATGCAGGAGAGGACGACACGTTCCTTAGAGGGTGTATGAGCTTCGCCCAACCACGCTCCCTGACGAGATGACTTTTGGACTTTTGACCCGCCCTCCCGTCGCGCTTGTTGTCATGGCTACAAGGACACTAAGGGCGCAGGCCATCTTGGTCAGCACTCACTCGGCTTCTCCGAGAGTCACTCAGCCTTAGCTGACCCGAGCGTAGGTGCGGGGGTACTGCACTACTTGTTCGCGCGCCTGATTGTCTGGATGCCCCTGCCGTGTCGTCCTTATTCCCGTTTTTGGGCGGCCCCTTCCCATCTGAGAGTCCGGCCGGTCTCTTAGCTTGACTTCATCCCCGACAAGAGGGAGTGATGTGTGACCACCGGATTAAGGGAGGTTGCACATGGAAAGATTCGAAGAGGCGGTCCCCCTCTACCCCAAGGCCTGCGAGGTGGAGGGCAAGACTGAGCGTACCGTGCAGTCCTACGCAGAGACGCTGCGCCAGTTCCAAAGGGCCGTGAGCGAGCTTGGCCTGCCGGAGGATGGGGAAGCCTTCGGGCCGGCGCATGTCTATCTCTTCATGGGCTGGGTGCGGGAGCGCGGCGTGAGCGCCGGTACCCAGCACCGGAGACAGCGTGAGGTCAAGGCGTTCTTCTCCTGGTGCCGGCGCATGGACTATGTAGAGGAGAACCCGTTCATGCGGGTGCCGATGGTGAGGCGCGAGCAGAAGGTCGTCCAGCCGTTTGCCAAAGACGACATAACGACCTTGCTAGCTGCCTGTAATCCCCAGACCTACGTGGGCTCTCGCATGAGGGCGATGATCCTCTTCCTTCTGGATACCGGGGTGCGCTCAAGCGAGCTCGTGTCGATTGAGCTTTGCGATGTCCTCTTTGAGGAGGGCCGTGTGCGCGTCCTTCAAGGCAAGGGGCGTAAGCAGCGCTGGACTGCGATAAGCGAGGTAGCGCTTGAAGCCCTTAGAAGCTACCTAGAGGACTTTCGGGGCTGGAGCGAAGGCCACCTCTTCCAGACTGTAGACGGCCGAGCCCTTCGCAATCATCACATGAACGTGATGTTCACGCGGCATGGGGTGAGGCAGGTGAATCCGCACCGGTTCCGTCACACGTTCGCCACCTGGGCGATTCGGGTCAATGCCCGTGAGCTGGACGTCCAGTACCTCCTTGGTCATTTGAGCCCGATGATGGTCCGTCGTTACTCCGCGACCTACGACTCGGAGCAGACGGCAAAGGCGCACGCTGCCTTCAGCCCGGCGATGCAGCTGTAGGGGAGGTCCGGAGGGGAGGTAGACCTACATCTCATCTGCCAGGCCCATCCCGGAGGAGGTCTGGCAGATCGTGCGGGAACCGCCTTGAAAGCGCGCGTGGCGCCGCGAAAAATTAGGTAGGAATAGGCAAGTGCCAAAATGTATCTGGGCACGGCCGTCGCCGCTGGTGAATCTGGACGCTGCAGCGAAAACTTCTCGAAAGCTCCGTGAAATGGCCGCCAGCCCTGCTAGAATTCCGGTCAGAGCCGAAGATAGTCTCGGAAGGCTATTAGACCTCTGGCATCCCAGTAGCCCGGGAGTAAACCAGGATGATGACGTCAGAACGATTCCGTCAGCCCACCTACCAGGTCCGTAAGAAGGTGTTCAAGCTCTTCGGAGGTAGCTTCGACATCTACGGTCCGGACGGGTCTCTGGTCCTTTTCGCCAGCCAGAAGGCCTTCAAGCTTAAGGAGGACATCCGCCTTTACGGCGACAAGGGCAAGGCAGAGGAGCTGCTCGTGATCAAGGCGCGCAGCATCATAGACTTCAGCGCCGCCTACGATGTCGAGGACCCGACCAGCGGCCAGAAGCTTGGCGCGTTCAAGCGCAAAGGGTGGCGCTCGTTGTTGCGCGACGAGTGGATCGTGATGGACGCCTCCGACCAGGAGATCGGCTTTCTCAAAGAAGACAATGCCATGATTGCGACGCTGCGCCGGTTCATCAGCTTGATCCCGCAGAACTACCACTGCGAGGTGAATGGGGCCTACGCTTGTACTTACAAGCAAAACTTCAATCCGTTCGTATACAAGCTCAACATAGAATTCCCAGAGGTTTCCTCCAGTTTCGACAAGCGCATGGCCTTGGCCGGCGCGGTTCTGCTATCGGCTATAGAGGGCAAGCAGGGCGGCGGTGGGGGCATCGGCGTCGGCGGCTAGCTCGTTGGTTTCGGTCTAGGCGTCTTGGACGCCGGTCCTGGGTTCCGAATCCCAGAGGGCCCACCAGAGTTCCCTCCTTCGACGTGTTGCGGGCCTCACCGATGGGTGGATGGTCTTCCTAGCACCGTCTCAGGAAACGGTCCGTGTTCTTGAATACCTCTGCGCTTCGCTTGAAGCCAACGGTCGGGATGCCCCTGTTTCGGGTTGCAGGCCAACTTGAGCGGGGGCGGACGTAACGCGGCTGAGTGGGTCGATGAGACCGTTGGAGGCACCTCGGCGTCACTCATCTCGGCCTCGGAGGCCTCGCACGGGGACACTACGCTCACTCAGGCGCTCAAGCGCGCCCTAGAGATAAGGCGAGCGGTAGCCGGCGAATTCGGGTGACAAGGGTGTCGAAAAGGAAAGCCACCACGGCGGTCAGTGGCTCAGGGAGGCTGCTGACGCACAGGCTCGTAGGTGGCTGGTCGCCCATCGCCATAAGACTGCTACCCGGAATTCTTCGATCATGTCGAGGTCGCATTCAGGGGCGACCAACTCGTCACTGTTCTCGCTGCCCATCGACGGGAAGTCGCCCCGCGGCTCGAAGATGTAGCTGGTGCCATAGAGCTCGCCGATTCTCCAAGGGCTTCTGTGCCGACTCGGTTGCTAGCCGCGACAGGTTAACCTCAGTGGGCTGGCTATGGCTTGATTCGGTGCTCCCGCTTTTCCAAGATGGAATCTGTGATACCTGTCACAACTCTTGACATCATCTTGAAGAGATCAGTCCCTTCCCGGTAATCGGCAGTATAGGGGCCGACGGTTAACCTGTTACCCTCAGCCAATTCATAGGGTTTTCTGAGTTCCAAATCATCCGGAGGCATCACCCCAATCGCTTTTCCGCCCAAATGGCGAATCATAGAAAAGCAGGGAATATCACTGGGGCCGTCGCCGACATAAACCATGTTCTCGAAGGGTACGCGCCGGTGCTCAGGTTCCATAGCATTGTTAACCCGGTAGGGATTGCGGCGCAGTTCTTCCCTGGAGATCCCCTTGTTGATGGCATAAACGAACTTGGTCTTTTCAGTAAAAGTCACCGCTCGCTTCACCGCCATTGCCCGCTCATCATCGGCGTACTCAAAGGTGCAGGCAAAGATTTCCGTGGCGGCGTGCTGCAGCGGAGTAGCCTGCAGCACCTCTTCGATGCCGGAACTTACGATGTACCATTCCACTGAAATGTTGGGTTCTGTCAGAACTCAGGGCTTTCCAGGCACGGAGGCAAGCTGACTCAGAAGCTGGGCCCGGGTTAGGCGACCAACTCCGCCATCAGGGTTGACCATCTGCTGCTGAAGATCTGGCGACTGCGTGATGCTGAAACTCTTTCGCCTCGGGGATTTCGGACACGCAGGTAATGGCGCAGCTCGTCGAAGGCAGTGCAGAAACGGCTGGCTGAATCGAATCGGCCGAAACCCAGCATCGGGTAGTAGCGTTGCTTGAGTGGCCGATGATCCTGCTCGATACGGTTGTTGAGGTACTGGTTCTGCCGGTGCAGCACCTTGCGGCCGACGATCCAGCGAACGGCCTTCTTGTAGGCTGGGTGCTTGTCTGTGGTCAGACGTAGCGGTCTGCGCGGAGAAGCGTCCAGCAGCCGTCGCAAGAAGCGCCGTGCTGCCTGCCGGTCACGCTGCTCACTGAGCATCGAGTCTAGGAGGTTGCCGTCTCGATCGATCGCCCTGTAGAGGTAGCACCAGCGGCCGCTGACTTTGACGTAGGTTTCGTCGAGATACCAGGAACGGCCGGCGTTGCCGTGACGTTTGGCCCGCAGCCGCTCACTAACCATGGGTGCAAAGCGGAACTCCCAGTTGCGGATGGTCTCGTGACTGACTTCGAAGCCACGCTGCAGCAGGAGCTCAGCGACTTCGCGAAATCCGAGCTTGTAGCGCAGACGCCAGAGGACGGCGAGCAACACGACGTCGGTAGGGAACTGGAGATCGTTGAAGGGCGAACCAGTGCGTTCGTTGAAGCGAAGCCGACATGCTCGGCAGGAGAAAGTCCGGTAGCCAAGCGAGGTGCGGTGCTGCCTCTTGGAGATAGACGTCGATAGACAATGCGGGCAGGTCATGAGCAGCTCCTCGTCTCCGTTTAGACGATGCTACCCTGCTCGCGCTCTGAGTTCTGACAGAACCGGCTCAAGTGGTGTCTCCTGAAGACACGAAGTCCCTACACTCTGACGCGGACGATCATGTCAGCGCCGGCCGCCACTGCTCCAAGCGATAAGCACTGTCCCAGAACATCCATTCCAGGCGCACTGACTTGCCGAATGCCTGCTGCATCGAACGCCTCTGATTCAAGGAAGCCTCCTGCCCTAGCGCCTCGACTATCTCGATGATGCGCCTAACGCTCTCGTCGAAGGCTTCGCCCGAGTAAGTCTCGATCCAACGGGCATAAGGATTGGATTGCAGATGACGCTCGGCACGGCTGACGATCGTGTTGCCGACCTCTCGGTAGACCCAGAAACAGGGGAGGAGGGCGGCCGCGGCTACATGGTGCGTGTCCGTGCTCGCTGTGGCCAACAAGAACTGGGTATACGCGAAGCAGGCCGGCGCGCGATCGACGTCCAATGAGACTGTGTAGTCCTGGAAGTAGGTCTCGTGTAGCTGGCGCTCCACGGCGAATACTTCGTGCGCGAAGCCCATGAATGACTGCGCCGCAGCGAGGTCCGGTAGCCGAGATCCCGCTAAAGCGAGGGCCCTCGAGAAGTCCCGCAGGTAGAGAGCATCCTGCTTCATATAGAACACGAATCGTTCCCTTGACAGCGAACCGGTTGTGAGCTCCTCGATGAACGGATGTAGCAGGATCTCTTCGTAGACCGGCAGCGTGCTTTGCCACAACTCGTCCGTGAAGGTCACGACGCCGCCTCCCGCCACAGCGCATGGAAATGATGGACCGGACCATGTCCGTGGCCCAGCTTAAATGCCGCTCCCGCCTCGATGGCGTCCTGTATGTATTGGCGGGCGCGTTCGACCGCCGATTCCAGTGGTGCTCCACGCGCCAGGTAAGCGGCAATGGCCGAGGAAAGCGTGCATCCGGTCCCGTGGGTATTCGCTGTATCGATGCGCTGGAATTCAAACCAGCGTGTGGCCTCACTCGATCCATCGCGCCACGCCAGTACATCGGCGCTGAGGCGATCGCCGGTCAGGTGCCCGCCCTTGAGCAGTACAGCCCTCGCACCCAGCCTCAGCAGCCCTGAGGCTGCAGTCTCCATAGCGCCTCGACCATCGATCGCACAATCGAGCAGCGCCTCCGCCTCCGGGATGTTTGGCGTGATGAGGTCCGCAAACGGGAGCAGGTGGGTCCTGAGTGCTTCTATCGCCGGCTCAGCCAGAAGGCGATCGCCGCTCTTCGCGACCATCACGGGATCGAGCACTACCTGACCGGCGCCCCAGCGACGTAGGGCATCGGCAACTGCCGATGTCGTCTCGGCATTGTACAGCATGCCAATTTTTACCGTATCGACGCCAATGTCCGAGATGATGGCATCCAGCTGCGCTACGACCACGTCTGCCGGCACGGGATGTACGGCGGTAACCTCGCGCGTGTTCTGGGCGGTCAGGGCTGTGATCACAGACATGCCATAGCAGCCCAGAGCTGAGAACGTCTTCAGATCGGCCTGGATGCCGGCTCCACCGCCAGAGTCGGACCCCGCTATGGTCAGCGCACGAACGTAGCTGGCCATTATCCAGACCTCTCTGCCACTCGGGCTGCGTCTAAAGCCTCACGCAGATCACGCACCGCTGCAGCCATGTTGGGTGCGCAGAGGACGCTAGTTACAGCGGCCACGCCGGACGCTCCGGCTTCAACGCACAATGTTACGCGGTCAGGCGTGACACCTCCGATCGCCAATGCTGGTAGCGAGGTTGCGGATGCGATCCTGCTCAGCGCCTCCCGGCCGGCGCCAGCAGCCGGCTTGGAGCCCGCGTCGAACACGGTACCTGCCACGACGAAGTCCGCCCCCGCCGCCTCGGCCTTCATGGCTGCTTCCGGAGAATGAACCGAAGCGCCCCGAAGTAACCGCAACGGCTCGTAACGCGCTGGAATCTGTGCTTCAGGCCATTGCACGCCCTCGTACCCAAGCTCGAGGGCTTGGCCGGCTGTTCCGTTTAGCAGGACGGGGACTGCAGAGCCTTGCGTCGCCGTCCGCGCCTCCCGGGCAAGAGCGGCCGACCTCTCAGGCGGCTCGCTTTTGGTTCGCACCTGCAACCCGAGCCTCGGCACGTCCAGTCCCGCCAGCTCCGACAACGCCCCAATCCACTGGCGATCGGTGTCGAAGATCGACCGCTCGATGACGACGTACAGGTCGATCGCATTGCTCATGCTTTCGACCCACCAATACGGCCTTCGAAGGGTGACGACGCCTCGGCCAGGAAGCGCTTGGGCATGCGGCCGGCCAAAAAGGCGCTGCGACCAGCCTCGGCCGCGGCCTTCATCGCCGCCGCCATGAGCACGGGATCCCGTGCCCTGGACACGGCCGAGTTCAAAAGCAACCCATCGCAACCCAACTCGAACACCAGCGCGGCGTCGGAAGCAGTACCGACGCCTGCATCAACGATCACTGGGACTTGAGCACGGGCCTTGATCACCTCCAGGTTGTGCGGGTTACGGATACCGAGTCCAGTTCCGATCGGGGCAGCGAGGGGCATGACCGCGGCGCAGCCGATGTCCTGGAGCTTCTGCGCCGTCACAGGGTCGTCATTGGTGTAGGGCAGGACCACAAAGCCGCGCTTGACCAGGTCTCGGGCTGCGGTCAGCAGCTCCTCTGAGTCCGGCAATAACGTCTCGTCGTCCGCTATGACCTCAAGCTTTACGAGGTCTGTTTCCAGCGCCTCGCGGCCCAGTTCAGCCGTGAGCACGGCTTCCTTTGCCGTATAGCATCCGGCGGTGTTCGGCAAGACGTTCAAGCTGCGTTGTTCTAGCAGGGCGTAGACGTTCTCGCCTCTGTCATCACCGGCCCTCACTCGCCGTAAGGCGACGGTCACGAGCTCGGTCCCGGACGCTTCCAGCGATTCGAGCATCACCTGCATGCTCGGATAGCGGGAGCTACCAAGCAGCAGCCTCGAGTGGAGTGTCAGGGGACCTAAAGTCAACAGGTCAGTCTGGGTCATACCTAGCCTCCCTGGACTGCATGCACGACTTCAATTTCGTCGCCGTCCTCGATGGCCTGTGACCAGTCATCTTGTCGGACGATCTCGCCGTTGCGCGCCACCGCGATGCCACGCCGCTCAGACGAGCCCGTGATCTCCTCGACGAGCGCGGCAATCGTCTTCGTCTTTCTGAGCACGGTCTCGGTTCCGTTGACCTTCGTGCGCATCAGATCTGCCTCGCCGATGCTGGGTCGAGCTGCAGTCGCACTGGATTGAAGGGCCGCGCCAAGTCAGGCGATGCGCCGCCGATCGCATCGGCGAGCAGCTTCGCAGTGATGGGCGCCAACAAGATACCGTGTCGATAGTGGCCCGTAGCGAGGAACAACCCCTCCACGGCCGTCGCGCCGATGGCGGGCAAGTTATCCCGCAAGGCGGGCCGCAGCCCTGCCGACGTTTCGGCGAGCTCCAGCTCGGCGATCCCGGGAAGGAGGCGCCAGGCCTCACGCAGTAGGTCCATGACTGCCCAGGCCGTGATCGTTGTGTCGAAGCCCTGCTCCTCGCTAGTCGCTCCGACCACCAATTCGCCTTCCTCACGCGGGACCAGGTAAACGTCAGGCGTCCGCAGAACGTGGCGTGCCAGCCCCGGTCCTCGCAGGCGCAGGATCTGGCCTTTGACGGGCCGTAGAGGCAGCGGTCCGGCGGCCGAAGGCCAGACATCTCCACTCCAGACGCCTCCGGCCAGGAGGACCACTTCGGCGCGGATTTCCACCTCAGATGTTGCAGCACCGACGGCATGCCCAGCTTCAAGAATGGGTCGAGCTGCCTGGCCTTCGATAATCGTGTGGCCGGCTGTGACCAGAGCGACGGCGAGCGCCTTCGCCAGGCGCCTTGGATCTACCTGCTTATCGCTGGGAGAGAACACGCCGCCAATGACCCGCGGCGACAGATACGGTTCCTTATCGATGGCTTCCTCTCGCGTTACCGCCTGCGACTTTAATCCCAGCCTCCGCTGTATGCCGGTCAGCCTCTCCAGCTCCTCTTCGTGGTCGCGGTGCAGGGCTACGAGCAGAGTGCCTTCCTCGCGATAGCCGCAGGCTAACCCAGCGCCCGTTTCAATCGCCTGGATCCACTCGGGATACAAACCGGAGCTCTCGATTGCGAGATCGACGAACGCGGGGTCTTCTGACTCCGCTTCAGTGACGGGCGCCAGCATCCCTGCCGCGACCTGACCGGCGCCGGAGCCAACTCGGTCACGCTCAAGCACGACGACGCTACGGCCGCCCAGCGCCAGTCCATGGGCGCAGGCAAGACCGATGACACCGCCGCCGATGACAGCGACGTCTGCTTCAAGCTTTCGGGTCACTTGCCCCTCCCGCGTGGCGCGCCAGCCACTCTGCAATCGCCTGGGCGAACTCGCGTGCCGCTGCCTCGGGGTCATCGGCGCAGGTGATCTCTGACAGTACCGCTACGCCGTAAGCGCCCGCGTCCAGTACTTCTCCAACTCGCTCCACCGAGATGCTGCCGATTGCGATCACCGGAACCGGGCACTCGCTGACGATCGCGCTCAGCTGCCCGACACCCAGTACCGGTGCCGGGTTGGCCTTGGAGCGCGTACCGTAAACAGGGCCCACACCGATGTAGTCGACGGGCTGCTGCCAGACATGCCGCGCCTCTTCGATGCTGTTGGCCGTCCCGCCGATAAGGACTTCTGGCCCTAGTAGACGCCGCGCCACATCGACGGGAAGGTCATCCCGTCCCAGATGCAGACCCTGGGCGCTGACGGCCGCCGTGACATCGACGCGGTCATCGACAATGCAACTGGAGCCGTTCTCGACGCAAGCCATAGCAACAGCAGTTGCATCCTGAATGAGCTCGCGCGTCAAACGCGGCCGCTTCTCCCGGAACTGCACAGTGTCGGCGCCGCCTCGCGTCGTTAGTGCGGCGAGCTCGCCGTGCGAGCAACGCGTCTGCAGCACCTCGTCCGTGATTACGTGTAGACGCCCCAGTTTGGCTTGCATGGGAGCAACCTCCGACGCCCGGGTCTGGAGGCCAGTCGCGGATCAGACGTAAGACAGAGACGCGCTAAAGGGAGTAAAGCTGTCGGTGTCATCGACTTCCCTACGCCGGCATTACCCGGATCACGTCCGCGGGTGTGCTCTCAGGCTCCGCTACAGGAACCACCCCGAACGACAAGGTCAAAGGTACTCCAAGAGATAGCCCAGCCGCAATGGCTTGTACTCGTCCAGTAGATGCCGGACACTTACCTCCTCTCGGTGAATGCTAGCAGCCACTCTTGCGGCGTTAGATGGCCAAGGGCCTGATCGGGCCGGTAAGTGTTGTAACGCTGCTCCTGTTGGAGCAGCTGGGTTCTCAGTTGGCTGGGCGAGTCGGGTGGGTCAACCAACTGGTAAAGCTCCTCTTTGTGGGTGCGCTGGGCTCGTTCCAGGCAGCCGTTGAGCTTGGGGGAGCGTGGTGGCAGCACAAAAAGCCGCAGCCCCTTCTGCTCACAGGCGGCCTCAAACTCGGCCCTGAACTCAGAGCCACCGTCCAGCTGGATCGCCTTCACCGGACCCGGCATACGCTCGATGATCGTATCGAGGAAGTCGCGCGCCGTGCCGGCGGTAGCGCGGCCGTAGACACCCAAGACGTCCCAGCGGCTGACAATATCACGCGCCGAGAAGTGCTTGTAGGCATGGGTAATACCGGTCCAGCGCACGTCGGCGCTGTCCACCTGAACCAGATCTCCCGGCGCCTTGACGACGTAGTCTTTGGGCTTACGCACGGCATAGGGCCGCACCTGAGGCCGAGAGACGATGCAAGGGTCCTTCAGACTCGCAGGCCCCAGTTTGCCTTGGCGTCTGAGCCGGCTGAGGATGCGGCCCACCATCGAGACCGAGATAGTGACCCCTTGGCGTCTGAGGATCGGCTGTAGCTTGTCTTTGCCCCAGACGGGATTGTCTTGGCGCAGGCGTAGCACCGCTGCTTCGAACTCTAGGCTCCAAGTCGGCTTGCGGACCTGGTGTGGCCTATGGCTGCGGTCTTGCAGACCCCGCGGACCCTGGAGCCGGTAGCACTCTAGCCACTGGTAAAGGGTTGAGCGGCTGCGTCCAAAGCGTCTTGCCGTCAGACTCACCTTCTCGCCGTGATCCTTGTGCCACTCAACAGCCCTGAGGCGCGCCTTCGCCTCACGTGATAGTCGTGGCTCCTCCCTGCCTTCCTGCGCTCCCTCTGGGAGGAGACGAGCCAGGGTTGGACCGCCTGGGATGATCGACCCGTACGTCTGCATTGGGACTCCGTATCGTCCCCGCCTTCTCATCATTGTCGTGTACGGCATCTTTCTGAACGAGATCAACCGGTTGCGGCTTCTAGTTGACCGGAGATGCCAAATCCGGCCGCAGCACGGCCGCTCCACGTTGGTATATGTGGACGATCTCTTCCTGACTGAGCTCCGTGTTTACGTGAAGCATGACTCTCAAACACATCGGCAGGCTGCCAGGCACCGACATCTCATGACCACACATCAGAGCTACATTCGACCAGCCAAAGCCATTGCGAGCCGCCACGGCGGGAAACTCGGCGTTCAGATCGGCCGTGGTACTGAAGAAGGCACTGGCGACGTCTTCCTTGTTAATATTGTTGACACGGATCAATTCAGCCAAAAGCTCATGTGTCGCATCGAGAATTGCTTCACGTGCGTTGGTTTCAACCGTGGTGGCGCCCCTGATGCCCCTAAAAGCCATGAAGTGTGCTACCCCTCGATTCCGGCTGCACAGTAAACCTGAATTGCCGCCGGATCCCTCTTAGCTGCCTCGAACTCCCGTCAGAATCAAGCTTCGCGTCGGCCGTTAAGCGTTTCTACATACTCTCGGACGGCTCGTGGCCTTTCGGCAGGCTCACTGGAGTTGATTGTCTCCAGAAGCGCGCTGCCAACGACCACGGCTTCCGCCTTACCCTCGAGCGCTTCGACATGCTCCCGGCGAGATATGCCAAATCCTACCGCCAGGGGCAGATCGCTGCAACGCCGCACTCGGCCGAGAAATTCCGGCAGGCTGGCGGAAAGGTTCCGGCGGGCTCCAGTGACACCGGCGACACTAACAACATAAATAAAACCAGAGGCCCTCGAACCAATCACCTCCAGCCGCTCGTCGGTCGAGGTCGGCGCAACTAGAAAAATAAGGTCGAGACCCTGATCAGCCAATGTTTGTTTTGCTTCAGCTGCCTCTTCAGGCGGCAGATCAACCACGATTATCCCGTCCGCGCCGGCAGCATTAGCATCCGCGGCGAACTTCTCCATCCCAAAAGCCAGCAGCGGATTGAGATAGCCCATAAAGATAATTGGTAAATCCGGATGACGTTCTCTCGCCCGCCGGGCAAAATCCATGCATTTGATCGGCGTTATGCCGTTCTTGAGCGCCTCGAAGGAAACGCGCTGAATGGTCGGGCCTTCCGCCAGCGGATCGCTAAACGGAATACCAATCTCAACAACGTCGGCACCGCCATCGACGATTGCATCGAAGATGGCATCGCTTTCTTGGGCACTGGGATGGCCGGGGACCATATAAGTGATCAACGCTAGACGATCTTCAGCGCTGGCCCTTTCGAAAGCCGCGGCCAATCTTTCTCGGCTCACCGCCTCAGGCTAACCGGGGCGAAAGATTGGAGCAACCACTGTAGTGTTTCAGAGCATGTGAGACAGACAGGAGGAACCACTCACTCGGCTCCTCAGCACCTTACTATTAGCTCGCATCGCGCAGCTCCGAAAAAAAGACCAAAAGTAGGAACGAAATCGAGTTGAATAGCAGGTGCACGCCAATGGGCGTCGCGAGAGTGCCGCTGCGCTCATAGCTAAAGGCAAGGATCACCCCTATAGCCGTGAAGGGCACGATAAACCCGAGGTCCGCGTGCGCCAAGGAGAATATGAAGCCACTGACCAGGGCCGCGGGCCAAAATGAAAGTCTGCTTCTTAGACCGCCGAACAAAAAGCCGCGAAACAAAACCTCCTCGGCAAACGGAGCGCCGCCGATCACAGCGAGACCGGTTGCCGCTACAACGACCGGAGTCTGAAAAATTTCCTCGGCGATCTGTGATTCTGGTTCAAGAAATTCGAGACCGGCTAGAGTCACGAGCAGCGCGTAAACTATGACCGCCCCGTAAGCGAGAACATAACCGACGGCGATCAGTACAGGCAGCGAGGTCAAGGATTTTGACTTTCGCAAGCCCAAACTTTGCCAGCTACCCCCCACGCTCCGAACCAGCCAAAAAGCGATTAGAACAAACCCCGCGTCCCACAGTAGGGTTGCTACCGCGGAGGCAAAGAAGGCTTCCGGCGTATCCTCGCCATACTCGGCAACGACGGGGCCGACTATGATTAACGAGAGGACAACAACCGTAAAGATGACCAGGAAAAGGCCGAGGCTGAGTTGCCGCGCGCCCCAGCTTACTTGGGAACGTAGATTTTCCGAAGCACGTTGAGCGGGAATCAGAATCCCGAACCGGCCCGGATCAAGGTTCATGTCTGTCTCCGGCGCCGTTGGCGCCAGGCCAAGGCCGCAGTTTTCCCCTCACAAAGACGTTTGCTAACATCGCATCGAAGGCCTCTTGAAGCCTTCCTGTCCACTCTACAGGCCGGTCTCAGTGGATAAAAGTACTAAGCGCGCGCCTTCGCCTAGGAATCTGGGAACAACGAACCAGGAAAGGGCTGCAGTGAGTGAATACGCCCGTGAAGAGCTGCGGCGCATCGAGGGCATCCGCGAGAGCGCGCTGACAATCGGCAACTTCGATGGTGTCCATCTTGGGCATCAGCACTTAATCAACCAAGTTATCGATAGAGCTCATGCGCGCGGCCTGGCCGCCGGCGCCGTTACTTTGTATCCGGACCCGGTCCGCGTGCTGCGTCCGGACGAGCCAATGCAGTACCTGACTAGCCTGGAGGAACGCCTGGAGCTCCTGCGGGGTTTAGGCCTAGAGATCGTTGTGCCACTGAGTTTCACTTCGGAGCTGGCAGAGTTGTCACCTGCCGATTTCATTTCGGTGCTAAGTCAGGAATTGAAGCTCCGTCTTTTGATTATGGGCCCTGACAACACCTTTGGCCGCAACCGCGAAGCAACCCCTGAGCGCATCACCAAGCTGGGACGCGAGACCGGTTTTGAGGTGGAGATATTGGCAAGTCCATTTAGTTCGCAGGACTCGCCAGTCAGATCCACCTCAATCCGTACAGCCCTTGGCGCCGGCGACATCGCCTCCGTGTCACGCCAACTCGGCCGGGCTTACTCACTGCGCGGGCCGATCGTCGCCGGTGATCGTCGCGGCCGCCAACTTGGATTCCCCACCGCAAACCTGGCGGTGACACCGGACCGAGCATTGCCGGCGGCCGGCGTTTACGCCACTTGGGCTCACCTCGGAGGATCTCGCTACGCATCGGTTACAAATATTGGCACTCGGCCAACTTTCGCCGGTCAGCGTCTGAGCATTGAAACCAATATCTTTGATTTCAGCGAAGACATCTATGACCAGACTCTTCTGATTGAGTTCATCGCGCAGCTGCGGCCTGAGCATAAGTTCAGTGGCCCTGACGAACTCAAGAACCAGATCGAGCTTGACGTCGCCCAGGCACGCGCGGTCCTTGCCGGCTTCGATAACTCGGCCAGGTGACGGCGCTCTCCCAGCTAGCGGCCAGCACACCGCTCGCGAACATTGCTGATATGATCACCAGACCAACTCAGGAAAGCAGGATCAATGACGGCAACAGCTGATTCAGTTGAAGCTCAGATGCGTACTCTGATGCGTGGCGTCGAATACGGCGATGCCCAAACCCAGACAACGATGGCGGCGGAACTCAGAGAGCGTCTAGCCGAGGGCAGACCGCTCCGCGTTTACTGCGGCTTTGACCCGACCGCAATCGACCTCCACCTTGGCCATCTGGTGCCGATGCTTAAGATGCGCCAGTTCCAGCAACTGGGCCATGAAGTAACCTTCGTGATCGGCACGATGACTGGCATCATCGGCGACCCCACCGATAAGACCGCCACCCGCCAGATGATGACCACGGATCAAGTGAATGAGAACGCGGAAACTTGGGTTAGCCAGGCTCTACGGGTCTTAGACCCCGACAAAACTGTGTTCAAGCGCAACGCGAGCTGGCTGGCACCGCTAAGCCTGGCCGATATCGTGCAAGTCGCATCAAACTTCACTGTTTCCCAATTCCTGGAAAAGGAAGGCTTTCGCCAGCGTCTCGAAGCCAGCAAGCCGATCTACATTCACGAATTCATCTACGCGATGCTCCAGGCCTACGATGCCTACGTCCTCGATACTGACGTTCAGATTGGCGGAGTGGACCAGCTATTTAACCTAATGGCGGGCCGTCAACTCCAACGTGCGCTCGAAAAGCGACCCCTGGTCGCGGTGACAACTCCACTGCTCATTGGCACCGATGGTCATCTCAAGATGTCGAAGTCGGTCGGCAACTACATCGGGCTCGACGACGACCCGGAGGAGAAGTACGGCAAAGTCATGTCGATTCCTGACTCTCTGATTGCCGATTATTTCAATGTCCTGACCGATACGTCCACCGAGGAAATTGAAGAGTTTGAGCGCGAACTCGGCAAACCGACCTTTAACCCGATGGATACGAAGAAACGCTTGGCGCGCGAGGTGATCACCATGCTCGACGGTGCTGACGCGGCGGCACAGGCCCAAGCTGCCTTCGAGCAAGTTTTCCAGCGCCGTGGAGAGCCAGATCAGGCGATTGAAGTTGACTGGAATGACCTTCACTTTGCCACTGAATCGTCTGGTCCTCCGGCGGATGTTTCGCTGCCGCATGTCATCGCCAAAGCAGCCGGCCTGTCCGTGGGCGAAGCGCGCCGGCTGGTCTCCCAGGGTGGCGTCGAGGTCGATGGCGTCAAGGTCAATGGCGCCGTGGTCAAGCTAGCCCCGGGGGCGATGATCAAGGCCGGTCGCCACCGCTTTCTCCGAATCATCGGCCAGGCCTAACCCCCGATGCCAGAAGCTAACGCCGAAGAAGCGATGCGCCGCGCCTGCGACGCAATTATGGCGGGCGACTACGTGACCGCTATGGCCGACGTAACCCCGGAAGCGCTGAATCAGGCCATCGGCTTGGGGGCCGGGCTCACAAACATCCCGCTGCCGGAATCATTTGAAATCGAATCTAGAGGTGAGTTTGACTCGGAACAGCGCTTCAGCGTTAGCTTCCGAGCCCAGACGCAATATCTGATCGCGACGATTGGCTGGCGAGAAATCGAGGGTTCCTGGAGAATCTCGTCAATTGGACTGGATGACTTGGTCCTCTAGGACCAACTAGCGGAGACTAGGCCTCTACTTTAGCGAGAGCCACCGTTGTCGTCATTGATCTCAGGCTCGACAAGCTGCTTCTCCGCACCGAAGACGAGCTTCATCATGTAAGCCATGCTGGCTAGCAGGATTAGCCCAAGGCAGACTAGGGCGGTGCCGGCAATCACTTCGTCTCGGTCGGAGTTCCCGGCAGCAAATGCGACAGCGCTCGTCGCCAAGAT
Source organism: Dehalococcoidia bacterium (assembly GCA_965219205.1). GTDB lineage: Bacteria > Chloroflexota > Dehalococcoidia > DSTF01 > WHTK01 > WHTK01. Next base: position 600,889 of record CBDCMQ010000003.1, on the reverse strand, counting down.
ACCAAGAATCGCCAGAACTGCGGCAACTGAGAACCGACTGAGCATTAATTCACCACCGAAAACACGTACGAGCACTTTGCCGAACCTGACAACCGTGGCGATTCTAGCATGACTCCGGGTTAGAGAGCAGATGCATCCCGGTAGCCGGCGAGGTCCTGGATTGCGACCAGGCGGCCGCCTTTGATGAACAACCGCGGCACACGGGCAGCAAGGCCCGCCAAGATTTCATAGCTGATCGTCTCGGCCCGCGAAGCAACCTCCGTAGCCGAGATTGATTCCCGGTTCTGCTCACCGATTAGCGTTACCTCGTCATCGGTCTCGATATCCAGTATGTCCGTTATGTCAATCATGTGCATGTCCATCGCCACCCTTCCGACTAGGGGAGCGCGTTGGCCTCGAACCAGCGCCAACCCCCTATCGGAGAGCGAACGCGGCAGACCGTCCGCATAGCCGGCCATGACCAGGCCTACGCGACTGCGACGCTTGGCCGTCCAGGCGCGGCTGTAACCCGCGCTAGTACCTGCATCTATCGTCGCTACCCTAGCAATGCGGCTGCGTAGCGCCAAAGCGGGTTTTAGTTGAACCGGCCGGCCAACCTCGTCCGATGGATAATAGCCGTAAACGCCGATGCCACAACGAACCAGGCCGAGGCAGAGGTCTGGTAGATCGAGCACCGCACCGGTGCTTGCCACGTGCTGTAGAGGGATCCAGGGAAGCTTCTCGGCAACGGCACGAAATGCTTGGTACTGCATATTAGTAAAAGTTTTATCGCCTTCATCGACACTGGCGAGGTGGGTTGAAAGCCCTTCGACCTCGACGTTCGGAAGGTCACGTAGCCGGTCAGCCAGAAGCCGGGCCTCTTCCGGCTCTAGGCCGTATCGGTTCAAGCCGGTCTCGACCTTGACATGCACGATCGCCTGCTCGCCGGCATCGGCCGCCGCTGCCGAAAGAGCATGACCCATTTCCAACGAGCCTATCGTGCAGCGAAGCCGGTTAGCGACCAATCGACCTGCCATCGAAAGAGAAGAGCTGCCAAGGACAAGAATCGGCGCCTCGATCCCTTCCCGCCGCAGCTCCTCACCCTCGAGGACATCGGTGACGCCCAATCCCCAGGCGCCGGCGGCAAGAGCCTCACGCGCAACCGGAACCGCACCATGCCCGTAGGCGTTGCCTTTGACAACGGCCAGCAGGCGTGCCCTGCCAGCCTGCTGGTCTAGCCCCGTGACGTTCTCAGCCACGCGATCGAGATCTACCTCCGCCCAGACACGAAGTCCTTCGCGAAGCGCGATATCGCGCACTGACTCAGGGTTATTTGGGTTCAAGATTTCTCGTTTGATTCGCGACGGCGGCGAGTGTAGCATTGGGCCGAGCCTCTGTCAAAAGGTCTCCTCTTGCTCAAAAATTGCTTTGGGTTACTCACTGGTCTCCTCATCCTGGCTGCTGCTTGCAGTGGGGAGGACGAGGACACTCGCGTGGAGTCTCCAACCGAGGCGGCAACCGGTTTGAGCGCCCTTAGCACTGTGATCCCAACCAGCTCGCCGACACGCCACACCACACCTGGACTCTCGCTTACTCCACTGCCGGGTGTGCGCCCGGATATCGATACTGCCCGCGAGATGGAAGCAAGTGGGAAAATCGAAGCGGCGGTTGAAGTGTTCATAGCCATCACCGCGACCGACCTGCCGGTTCGCGACGAAGCCATTCTCGGCGCCGGACGCCTTCTGCTAGAACTCGAGCGGCCTGCCGATGCCAGAATCCTCCTGGAACCATATCTGGCCAACACAGCACAACCAGATCTGGCCGGCCACTATCTGCTCGCTCGCGCCTACACCGCCCTAAGTCTCTGGTCGGAATCACTGCGGCAGTACGACCTTTATATTGATTCCGGCAGATCGGCAGTTGCCTATGCCTACCTCGATCGAGCGCGCATCCTCCTCGAACTCGATCGGCCGCGTGCCGCCGCAGGTTCAGCCAATGCCGGCCTCAGCCAGGACATCCCTTTCGCCGCCCGCCCGCCCTTCATCCAGATGATCGCGCAAAGCTTTGAACGCGACAGTGACTTTGGCGAAGCCATCATCTGGTACCGAGTTCTGGTCGAAACTGGCGGCCCTGGCTCAGATGCGGCGTTTGCCCTTTCACGCATAACAGCGCTTGAACTTTTGCAAGATAACCCGGCTTACAGCGAAGATCTTCTCGATCTGCTGGCCGGCTATCCTGCCACCGGCGTCGCTCTCAGCGAATTGGCCAAGGCAACCACGCGCGGCGATGCGATTCCACCCGTGGTCGAGGGTCTGATCTACTACCGGCACAACGAGTACAGCCAGGCGGAACCTCATTTCCGCGAGCAGATTGCTCTTGAGCCAAAGGGGCTGGCAAGTGCCGAAGCATATTACTACCTAGCAGCGATTCAGGAGGCGCGTGGCGAGAACGAGGAGGCACTGGAAAACTATGCTATCGCCACGAAGCTTAACCCGGACAGCTTCATCACCGATGACGCTCTCTGGTGGCGGGCTCGAATCCTCGAGCAATCCGGGCATTTGGAGAAGGCAGAAGCCCTGCTTACCCGTATACTCGACGAATACCCGACTTCTTTCTGGGCGGCCGAAGCAGCATTCCGCCGCGGCATGCTGCCGTACGTCGACCAGCGCTATACCGAAGCCGCGGCCTTTTGGGCAAACGGCTTGCAAACCGTGACGGGATCGGCCGCTCGACAACGCCTTACTCTTTGGCAGGGCAAAGCCCTGCTAGTGGCCGGCAATGATGAGACCGCCCGCCCAATCTTGGAAGAACTGGCCCGCGTGAATGAGGATGATTACTATGGGATCCGCGCGTTGAGCCTCCTTGTCGGCCATCACGATCAGCCGCAGGCAACGCACGAGTCAGAGATCAACCTGGAACCAGATTTTGATTGGCCGGCGGCCGAGAGCTGGCTGGCCCTGAAGACCGGCCGGCGCATAGTCGAAGCCGGCTGGCTCGACGACCGGCGCTGGGATCGGGCCCAGGAGCTCTGGCTGGTCGGCCGCGCATCTCGGGCCGATCTCGAGGTTTTCAGCCTGATGGAGACCTATGCTCAGGACCCAATCGCGATGTACACAATGTCCCAGAGGCTTGCTGAGCAAGGGCGGCTGGCCATGTCTGCCCGCGCCGGCCAGCGGTTACTACGTTTTCTTGACTTAGACCCTAACCAGGGCCTACCCAAGGCAATTCTCTCACTGTCTTATCCGCCCGCGTTTGGCGCTAGCGCCGCGCTCTACGCGAATTCCGAAGATGTATCCCCTCTCTTGTTGCTCGCCCTCGTGCGCCAGGAGAGTTTTTTCGACCCTCGCGCCGAATCTCCGGCCGGGGCGCTGGGCCTGACCCAGGTCCTGCCATCCACCGGGAGGTCGATCGCTGATGATCTGAACTTAATTGATTTCAGCGTCGACCAATTGCTGCAGGCCGAGATCAATTTGCGCTTCGGTGCCTACTATCTGGCCGAGCAGCTGGTCGGCTTCGACGGCGAGCTCTATCTAGCCTTCGCGGCCTATAACGCCGGCCCTGGCGCTGCGATCCGCTGGCGCGACACGCCGGGCGCAAGTGACGGTGATGTTTTTCTCGAGGCGGTCGAATTCAGAGAGACCCAACTCTACATCCAGTTCGTCGCCGAGAATTACGCGATCTACCGCTATCTATACGCTGGTGAGCCTGCACCAACCCTGCCAGATTGACACCAAAGAGCGGGCTACCTAGACTAAAATCAATCTTGTGCCCTTAGTTGGGCCGATGTGAGGATGCTGTGCCAAAGCGCACCTACCAACCCAAGAAACGCCGCCGACAGCGAAGACACGGTTTCTTTTCGCGCATGGCTACCGCTGTTGGCCGAAGAGTTCTCCAGCGACGCCGCGCGAAGGGCCGAACCCGTCTCACCGTTTAACGAAACTGCCGATACGCGACAGCAGTCTGAGCCGGCGCGCCGATTTCGACCGCGTATTTCAGCACGGCCGTCACAACAGCTCGCGCCTCATGGCGGTGCGCTCGGTGGCAAACCAACTAGCGAAAACGCGATGGGCGTTCGCAATCTCAAAGCGAGTCGGCAACGCGGTGGTTCGGAACAAAATCAAGAGGCGCCTGAGCGAAAGTTCGCGGCTACTTCCCGTATCCGCTGGTTACGACATCGTAATAGTCGTGCGTCAGCCAGCCGCGCAAGCCGACTTTCAGACCCTTCGAGCGGAGCTCGAGAAATTGCTGAAGCGGGCGCGCGTCCTCGCCGACCCGGCCTGACCGCCCGGCCAGCACTTGCCCTAATTCGCATTTATCAACGAACCATCTCGCCCAATCTGGGCGCTGCCTGCCGATTTGAGCCGACCTGCTCCCGCTACACGTATGAGGCAATCGAGCGCCACGGACTGCTAAAGGGTGCCTGGTTGGGATTCAAACGCGTGACAAGCTGCCGGCCGCTGGGCGGCAAGGGCTACGACCCGGTGCCCAAGTAATGTTTCACGTGAAACAGCGACGCTTGGCCTTTCTCGCCGGTCTCGTTCTGCTCGCTATCTTCCTAATCAGTTGTGGTCCCGGCACCGCTTCGTCCCGCGGTTGGGCCGAGCCGGTCGAAGCCGATGGCCTGCTGCTGGTTTCCACCGAACCCGGCCGGCTCGACGCTATCGGACCAATCGATGACGCAGACGAAACCCTCATATTCAAGTGGCGATTCCCTGACTTCTGGGGGGTATCTGACCGCGACGCCCGAGACCTTGATGGCATCTACGACACTCCGATCATTGCCGCAGACCAAGACACCGTCTTCCTCGCCGATTACAACGGCTTCGTCTATGCGTTCCGCATTTCGGATGCCCTCACGCGCCAGGAAATTGACGCCGGTGTCATCGCGCCGAATGCAGCCTACCTCGAACTCAATGACCCAGTTATTGGCGGCATGATCCTGAACGAAGCCACCGATACGCTATTCGTGGCTGCGGGGAACAGGCTGCTCGCACTTCGTGTTTCAGATTTGATGCGGCGCTTCGAAAATCCGCAAGCGGATGTCGCCAGCCTGTGGCCCGCCTTTCGAGCGGGGGGGGACATCTGGAGCGGCATAGTCGACAGCGGCGAACATATTCTGGTTGCCTCCCTAGATGGCAATCTGTACGCCGTCAACAAGGAAACCGGGATGGCTGACTGGACCTTTGAGGAAGCCGGAAGCGGCCTGGTTTCAACGCCAAAGGTTGTTGGCGATATCGTGGTCGTCGGTGGCTTTGAGGGAAACCTGTATGCCGTCAACCTTGCTGACGGTACACAACGATGGCGCTTTCAAGCAAACGACTGGCTTTGGGGCGAGCCCCTAAGTTCGGACGGGGTTCTCTATTTCGGTGACTTTAGTGGTGTGCTCTATGCGATCAACGCTTCGGACGGCTCGCTAATATGGCGCTCCAATCTTGGCATGGGCCCAATCATCTCCATGCCAATTCTGGCGAACGGAACTCTGGTGGTCGCCACCGAGGAAGGTTGGATCCTTGGACTTAACCCTGAGACGGGCGAGAAATCTTGGCCGGGCCGAGAAAGAAAAATTGAGGCCTCTATAACAGCCAATCTGGTTCTCAAAGACGGGAAAGTCATTATCGCGCCCGATGACTGCGTCAGCCAGGAAAGTGTCGCCAACGATATCTACTACATTGGCATCGACCCCGAGACCCAGCAACTTGATATCGCGCGGGACGTTTGTCGCTAATGCTGGACGGAATAAGCTATCTATTCAACACATTCCTGGTCTTCCCGCTGACCAACCTCTTCGTCGCCTTCACGGTGCTGACCGGCAACGCCGGCCTGGGCGTAATCCTTGTAACCATATTTATCCGCTTTGTTACCCTGCCTCTCAACCTCAAACAGATGCGAACCACAAGGGCGATGGCGGCCCTGGCTCCTCAGCTGCAAGGCCTACAGAAGCGCTTCAAAGACCCCAAACGTCGATCTCAAGAACAGATGCGACTCTACCGCGAGGCCAAGGTCAGCCCGGCAGGCTGTTTCTCCAGCCTCCTGATCCAGATGCCAATTCTGTTTGCACTGTTTCAAACTTTCCGCACCACGGTCGGTGAAACACCAGAGTCCCTGATTAGCCTGTCTGACCGCCTTTACGGCTGGGAATACCTGCGCACGTCCATGCCCCTGCCGGCAGACTTCCTCTGGTTGAACCTGGGCCAGCCGGATCAGTTCGTGCTGCCCGTGCTCGTTGCCGCTTCCACCTTTGTCCTGCAAAAGGTCACGATGCTTCCGGCGACAGACGATAAGCAGCGCGCTCAGAACAGCATGATGAACTTCCTGATGCCCTTGATGTTTGGCTACATCACCCTCACTTTGCCGAGTGGCCTGGGGCTATACTACGTTCTGTCGAACTTGATCGGCATCGTTATGCAGTACATGTACGTGGGGCGCGGGCCGGTCAACTGGCGAGCGCTGGTTGGCCTTTCGCAAGACGCGGTTCTTCCTCGTGCAGTCGAGATACGCCAGGCAACTATCGATCAGCTAAGCACTTCAGATGACTCAGAAGAAGAAGAAGAAGCGACGTGAAGGAAGGCAAGCCCGCGGGTCAAAGCAATGCTGCCAAGCGTCGTAGGAGGTACGCAAGTGGAAGGCGTAGAGGCCGAAGGTAGAAGCGTCAGCGAGGCGACCCAGAAAGCGCTGACTGCACTCGGTCTCACCCGCGACCAGGTTGAGATCGAGGTCCTCAGCGAAGGGCGTCCCAGGTTACTCGGCTTCGGCGGGGAACCCGCCCGCGTTAAGGCAACACCGCGCGCAGCAACACCGGCAGCGGGCAGGCAGCAGGCTGAGCCCGTGCGCGAAGATGAAGTCAATGATCTCGAGATTGAAGAGCTTGACTCCAAAGAAGAGATTCCACCGCCACCGTCACGTCCACGCCCGGAAAATGCACCTCAACCGATAGCCGCCGATCCGGCCGAGATCGAGACCGCCACACAAGTGCTGGAAAATCTCATTCGTCTCATGGGAGTCGAAGCAACCGTGGCCGCCCGCGAGCCCGAAACTCCCGGCGACGGGGTCGGAATGAACGAAGCGGTTTTGGACATTGACGGAGAGGACCTGGGAATCCTCATCGGCCGGCGCGGCCAGACCTTAATGTCGCTTCAGTACATTCTGAATTTGATCCTCAGCAAGAGAACAAACCGTCGCGTTGCCTTCGGTGTCGATGTTGACGGCTACCGCCAGCGGCGTGAAGAAGCCTTGGTGGGTTTGGCCCAACGCTCGGCCGAGCGCGTACGCGGTACCGGAAAGTCAGTGACGCTTGAGCCAATGCCCGCTAACGAGCGGCGAATCGTTCATATTACCCTTGCTGAAGATGCCACGGTTATGACGGTCAGTATTGGCGAAGGCGAAGCACGAAAGGTCGCAATTACACCTTCACAATAGGCGGAATATGACGCCAGACATCCTCCTCGTCGGTCATATCGTTAAAGCTATAGTTAGTGATGGTTGGCGGCCGGGTGGCAGCATCCTGTTCGCCGCTCAGCAGAGCAAACGTCTCGGGCTCGCGGTTGGCGCGGTCACAGCCTGTAGCCCTGATGTTTCTCCCCTCTCCCTCGTCCCCGATCTACCTTGGTCAGGCAGGCAGGATTCAGAAGGCGTCTCATTTGAGAATACTTACACGGACGGTCATCGTGAACAGCGGATTCTTGGAAACACATCGAGCCTACAACTGGCGGACATACCGTTGGCATGGCGCGGCGCGGCGCTGATCCTCTTGGCACCCCTGTTCCACGATGTCGAACCCTCGCTGGTAAAACAGCTCGCAGGGCCGGAAAAAACTGTCGCTTGTTTAGCTCAAGGCTGGCTGCGCATCCGGCAGGACGGCAGAATCCGACCTGCTCATGCCCCCGAAGACCCCGACTGGTCTGGCTGCGATGTGGTTTTCGTCTCCGAGGAGGACCTGGTCAATCCCGAAGCAGTCGTCTCCTGGCAGACCCAATTTCCCGTGATCGTGCTAACCCGATCAGAGCAAGGCTGTACCATTTGGGCACAAGGCAACCGCCTTGACCTGCCGGCGTTGCCTGCGGACGCTGTAGACCCGACTGGGGCAGGCGATGTCTTTGCTACTGCCTTCCTTGTCGAGTACCAGAAAACCAACGATCCTCTCGCGGCTGGTCAGTTTGCCGCGGCCGCCGCTGCGCTTTCAGTGGAGGGGAGCGGACTGGACGGAATAGCCAACCACTCTGAAATCGAGGCTAGGCTCGCGGCAAGACCGGTTGTCAGGCCGTGAGCGAATTGACAGAATCCAGGGCCCGGGTTGTCTTCGCAGTCACGAACCAGAAGGGCGGTGTCGGCAAAACCACCACCGCCATCAACCTCACCGCGGCCCTAGCGGCAAGCGGCGTTCGTTGCCTGCTTATTGACCTCGACCCACAGGCAAACGCCACAGCGGCGCTTGGCATTTCGAAAGCGAGGACTAGCAGTGTCTACGATGTGATCATGGGCGAGTTGCCTTTGGCACAAACCGTGATCCAGGACGTGCAGCCTGGGCTGGATCTGGCTCCCTCCACCGCCGATCTTGCCGGCGCCGAGGTGGAGCTCGTACCCGCCATGGCACGAGAATTCCGGCTGCGAAACGCAATCGCTGACTTGGAGAGCGACTACGAGTCCATAATCGTCGATTGCGCCCCCTCCCTGGGGCTCCTTACGTTGAATGCCCTCGCTGCTGCTGACCAAATCCTCGTGCCAGTACAGTGCGAATACCTGGCCCTGGAAGGACTTGGTCAGTTGACTTCAACCCTGGATGCCGTCCGGCGCGCTCTCAACCCGGAGTTGAACCTCGGTGGGCTGCTCTTAACCATGTATGACAGCCGAACCAAGCTCTGCCAACAAGTAGCTGCCGAGGTACGGGGCCACTTCAGCAATACCTTTTCAACGGTCATCCCCCGCAGCATCCGGCTCAGTGAGGCGCCGAGCCACGGACTTCCGATCAACCTTTATGCTGGCTCCTCGCCGGCTGCAAAAGCCTACAAAGCCTTAGCCAAGGAGATTTCCGCAAACTTCTTATCGACACGCACCAAATCGGAGGTGGGCACATGACGTCGCGCCGTAGAGGCCTTGGCCGCGGCCTTGACGCCCTTATCCCAAATTCACAACCGGCGGTTCAGGAGGTCGACATTGATCTGATTGCGCCGAATCCGAATCAGCCGCGGAATTTCTTCGAGCCCGAAGCCCTCGCCGAACTCACGGAAAGCATTCGGGAGCATGGTGTCATTCAGCCGCTGATCGTCAGCCGTCCAGAGGGCAAAAGTGACGCTCCGTATCAGCTCATCGCCGGCGAAAGGCGCCTGCTGGCTTCGCGGGAAGCGGGCCTCAAACGGGTGCCCGTGATCGTCCGGGAGGCTAGCCCTCAATCGCAACTCGAGCTAGCCCTTGTGGAGAACCTGCAGCGTGAGGACCTCGGACCGCTGGAAGAAGCTGCAGCGTTCCGACGGCTCAGCGAAGAGTTCAACCTCACTCAAGAGGCGATAGCGGCGCGCGTCGGCCGGAGCCGTCCGGCTATAGCGAACTCGCTGCGACTTCTATCTCTGCCGGCTGAGATCCAAGCTAGCCTCGCAAATGGTGAAATAAGCGCCGGACACGCCCGGGCAATTCTCAGCATCGAAGACCAGCGTCAGCAGGTTGCTATTTGGCGGAAGATTGTTGGGGGTCAGCTGACAGTCAGGGCCGCCGAGGCATTAGTCAAAGAATCAACCAATCAAAAGCGCGAAACAGCGAAACCCAACGGCCGGTCTGCCGACCTCGCAGCTCTTGAGGAGCAGCTTCGCTCCTCACTCGGCACAAAAGTGGACCTTACGAAGGGACGCAAAGGCGGCCGAATTGTCATCCACTTCTTCAGCGATGAGGAATTGGGTTCAATCGTAGAAAAGCTAGGTTAGGATTGCCGTGGAACGACTGGAAATCATCGAGACACTGAAGCACCTTCCCGATTCAATCGAGGAAGAGATCGCCGGCCAGCCGGACTCGGTGTTGCGACGAAGGCCCCCCGCCGAGGATTGGTCCATCGCTGAGGTAGTCGGGCACCTGAATGATCACGCCGAGATTTGGCTCAAGCGCCTTCGGATGGTCTGCACGATGACGGACCCCCAGCTGCCGGGCTACGACGGAGATGCCCTTGTCCGGGAGCGCGGCTACCAGGATGCAAACATTAGGACCCTTCTCAAGCAGCTACGGGACACGCGACTGGAAACCATAGATCTACTGGACCACGCGGTTGACTGGACCCGCTGCGGCAATTTTCCCGGATCTGGCCGGCGCAGCCTCAAGCAACTAACTGAACTCGCGCTCGATCATGAGGCGGCCCATATCGCTCAGATTCGGGCGGTTCGAGAGCTCGCCGCCAGCAGACCCAGCTAGTAAAGCGGCTTACTCCAGAGAAAGTTCGGCAACGGCGAACAGGACGCCAAATGCGCGGCACCATACTACCGCGCTCTTGATTACGCTCAGGTCAACATCATCGGGGATGTCGTAGTTGAAGGCGCCATCGGTGGCCTTGAGTTCGCCGAGGTTCAGCTCTTCGTCTACACTCTTTCCGCTCGGATCCTCCGATAAATAGACGAATAGATCCGGCCCGTTCAGAACCGAGAAGTTCTCAAACCTCAGAACTCTTTTTCCGTCTCCGGTTGTGATGATCAAAGCATCTCCTCGGCCGAAATGAAAATCGTCCGCGCCTTCGAACTCACCGCGATGGCTGATGCCGCCCTCAATTGGACCATCATCTTGACCATCGTCAACTTCAGCGGACGTTTCGGCTGCCGCTACCGGCGTCGGCTCGTCCGCCACGACAACTGCAGGGCTGGCTGGCTGCGCCGCCAGCGGGCTTTCCTCTTCCAGAAAGCTGCGCTGAAAGAAGGGCGAAATCGTATAGTAGCCGACAAACAGCACAACAATTAGCGCCGGCGTGGCAATCAAGCCGGTCGCCAGCCGATGGCGCCACAAGTAGAGATGCACATCCCGGCGCACCGCGACGATGATCAGGCCAACCGCGGCCGCTATGACCAGCGGGGTAATAATATAGCGATAGGGATAAAGTTCGGCCGAGAGGCGCTCGAGCTCGCCAATGATCGTGAGTAGAGCAGGCATTCGTTACCCTCCTGTTCCCAGCGTAACAACCAATTCTTACGAATGCATTAAGCGCGACTAATTTAGAAAGATCAGCCGTCCGGTGGCCCGAGTGAAAGCCCTATTAGCCTGTACGCCAGTTTGGCGGCGGCGTAAGAGCAGGCCTTGGGACCCAGGTCAGGCGCGAGCTCAGTCAGGTCAAACCCGACGATTCGTTTCCTTGCCGCAACAGCCTCCATCAGCTCGCTCACCTCATCCCAGCGCAGTCCGCCAGGCTCCGGTGTTCCTACAGCCGCCATCTCACCTGAATCAATTCCGTCCAAATCGACAGTTATATAGACATAATCAGTTAGCGAGTCGATGATTGGCCCAAGATCTGGCAGGCGCCGGAAGGCACGTGGGCTGAAAAAAGGTAAGTCGCGCTCCTTTATAAGCGCTGCCTCCTCAGCGGCGGCGCTTCGCAGGCCCACCTGTGTCACAGCCACGTCATCCAACATTCGCCGCAGACTGCAAGCGTGGTTATATCGCGTGTCCTGATATTCGTCCCTCAGGTCAGCGTGCGCATCGATCGCCAGGACGCTCAACTCCGGATAGCGATCTCGGTGAGCACGAAAAGAGCCAACCGCAACCGTGTGCTCGCCACCGAACGTAACCACGAATTTGCCGGCAGCAACGAATTCGGCCGCGATCTGATGAATTCGATTAATCATCGCCTCCGGAGACTGGCTAGTTATCGAAATGGCGGGAGACGTGTAGATGCCGTGCAGATACGGTTTGAACCCCAGGCCCAGGTCGAAAACTTCCATGTCCTCCGAGTTGGTGATTATCGCGTCCGGCCCGTCACGGGCGCCGGCTCGAGCCGTCACAGTGGAATCGTAGGGCACGGGCAAGATTACGACACGCGCATTCTCATACTCGCCGTACGGGTAGGGCGGTGCACAAAAGCTTCTTGGTGGCCAGAAACGCTCGTCATCGGGCCGCGGAGCGGTCACATCCTGCCGCCTTTATCACGGGCTGAAGGACCAAAATCCAACTCAGGCAGCTTGCGCTTGGCACGCAGCTCGTTCATGTCATCGGCTAGGCTGCTGACAATCATTGGCAGGGCAACCGTGGCTTCGACGTTGAGCGTAACGAAATCGGCGTCGGGAGCGATCTTGCGCCAGGACTGAGCCTCCTCAAAGGTGCAACCTGACAAACCTCCCCACTGCGGCTGATCCATCGTCACCTGGACGCCATACTTGTGGCCCGGCAGCTCCCGGTTATAGATATACGCCGCAACTTCCGCCTGCTGGATGAAGTTTTTTGGCGTGCCACCGCCGATGTAAATAACACCAGTTCCTTTGGAATTGAGGGCAATACTGGAAGTCTCCAGAACATCACCGATCACATCGAACATGACCCGCTGGCCGGTTCGAACTCGCGCCGTTGCCAGTGCTAGCCCATGAACACTATCGCTGATCGCCGGACTGTAGATGGGCACTCCCGCTTTGAGCGCTGCGGTCAGGATGCCGTCCTCGGCAGCCATCGGCATCATCGCTTCACCCACGTGCTGGAAGTATTCCCGCGTGGAATAGGGCCGGTCCTGTTCCAGGGTTTGAACCAGTGAGACAACAAACTCCTCGGCGTCGGCAAAATCGGTCTCCGGCGCGAGCACATCATAAAAGCGATTGATTCGCCGCCGTCCCAACTCGACATCATCCGCGTCAGCGCTGGTTTGCCAGTGTGGCCGGCCCAGAGTCTCGTACACGTCATGAAACAAATTGGCGCCGGTGCTCACAACAACATCCACCATCCGGTTCTCAACCATGTAACTGATGATGTTGCGCATACCAGCAGGAACCATCGCTCCGGCTATACCCAGGAAGATCGTAACTTCATCCTCGAGCATACGCCGCCAAATTCTAGAGGCGGAAGCCAGGTTGCGCGCCTGAAATGAGGTCCCGGCCATGCCTCGTACAATGTCGGCCGCGGTAGCCTTTTCGCGCACCGTAAAAGGCTCAACTTCGGTATGGAGGAAGGCGTCGTGCCCTCCGTGATGGGCATGATGCTCAGTGTCGCTCACAACGACCTCCTTTCGCGCAGGGAGCTTAGGGCCTCTGCTACCTTCCGGCCTCAGACTCAGAGAGAGTTCCGGCTACCGCCATTCGCTCACCCATCGCGACGGGTGTCGCCTCATCCGCGGAGTGGGGATATTCCAGGCCGCGTTCGAGGACCCGCTTCTTGATCTCGCTGAGACCAAACGCCTCGATGATTTTATCGGTAGCTCCGTCGGTATCGAATTCCTTGCAGGAGAAGACGTCAACCCAGACGTAGCCACGCTCGACGAAGGTGTGGACGGCGATATGGCTTTCGGCAATGAGGACGAATCCTGAGACGCCCCAGTCTTCGGGCTTCTCGCCGGAGTATCGGTAGACAACGGGTGGCGCAATCGGTGTCATGCTGATTTCGCTGGGATAGCGCTCAAGAAGCGAGAGGACTAAGGACTCACTACTCAAACGCTCCCGGTCTCCACCGAAACCGTCGATAGTCAGGTGCACCGCTCACCCCCTTCTCCCGCATTTGCGGGCGAACGCCGGCGAATTCAGCCGGCTGTCAAACCGATAAAACCTCCTGCCGCAGCGGGCAGACTAAAAGGCCCCCAGTAGCAGTCCTTCTCAAGAAGGACCCCTCGTCATTGGCGAGGGGGCGGCGAGTCCACATCTTGCGGTACTACGTCGCAGCCACCAGGCGGCCTAGATGCCTTGTGCCCTAAGAGCCCTTACGGGCGTCAACCAGCGGGCACCTCGAGCAGAGTAACACAGTGAAAAGCAGATGATCAATTAGACTAGAGGTCTACTCACTCGCGGGGGCGTCACCGCCACCCCCGCGGCCGCGCCGGCGGCGCCGCCGCTTGCGTTTCGGAGCAGCGGTCTCGCCCTCAACCGCCGCGGCGGCCGGCGGCGCCGGGGCTGCCGATGCAGCCGGAGGCTTATTTTCGCCTCGACCTCGCCGCTGTTGTCTCGGCTCACCGGATTGCGGACGCTGCGGAGCTTGAGGTCGCGAGGCAGGCTTTGCGCCACCATTTTCTGGGGCCGTGCGCAATGGGCCTTCAATGTTCTTTACCAGCTCTGTTGGGCGAATCGTCACACCGTGCTGCAGCTGAAAATCAACTGCAGCAACCTCAACCGGAGTGCGGCTATCCAGGAGAAACAATTTTACCACCTCACGGTTGAAGTCAATACCCGTGACCTTGGCATCGCCTGACGGCGTCGAGAGCGTCGATCCAACTTTCGGCAAGGTGCCCCTCAACGCCTTGTAATCCTCATATTCAAAGGTCAAGCAACAATAGAGCCGCCCGCAGACCCCGGAGATCTTTTGGGGATTTAAAGGTAGGTCCTGCTCCTTGGCCATTCGGATGCTTACCGCGGGAAAGTTTGTCATCCAGGATGAACAACATAGACGCTCGCCACAAACGTCAAATCCGTCAGCCAATTTTGCACGGTCACGGTCACCGACCTGCAACAACTGAACTCGGACGTCGAGCTCTTGCGACAAATCGCGCACCAGGCCGCGAAAATCCACCCGCTCAGTCGCGGTGAAGTAGGCGGTAAACTGCGACCCTTCGAGGTCATACTCACCGCTAGAAATGCTGATGTCCAAGCCCTGCTCTGACACCTTTGCCTTGGCTTTCTTGACCGAATCTTTGGCCTTCTCCTGAGCGGCATCGAAAGCTTCCACGTCCTCGGTTGTGGCAAGGCGAAGCACCGGTTTGAGGTCGTCCCCAGTTGTCGCCTCGTTGGCGATTACCTGTTCCGGTGTAATCACGACGCGCCCGACGGCGAGGCCATGAGAAGTTTCGACGACAACGTAGTTGCTCAGCTGCAATTCGAAGTCGCCGGCATCGTAGTAAAAGATTTTTCCGGCTTGCCGGAAGCGGATCCCTACAGTGTCTGACATGGGTGGGGTCGAGAGACCCCGACCTCCTTTCGCGTCAAGCTCGAACTCCGGCAGCATTGGGCCGAGGCAGATCGAGCATTAGGTTCTCCAACGCTAGCTGAGGGTCCACGTTCGCCCGGAGATGTTCGCGGGTTTGTCGCAGCGCCCTAAGAAAGGCGACAACCTCAGCTGGTGAATACAGTTTACCCTCTTCTCGCAACTCACTCTCGTGGTCTAGGTTTATGATGCCTTGCAAGCCACCGGTGGCGATCGTCAGGATATCTCGCCACCAGAGCTGCCAAAGGTCGAGTTCGCGCAAGAACCGGTCACGGATATCAGGCGCGCGGCTATCGGCTTCTTTTGCCCAATTAAAACGTTCCGGTCTTCCGCCGTGTGCCAGCCGCTGCACGGTTTCGAGTACAACACTGCGCTCTGCCACGAGCGAAGGGTCATCGAGAACACGCAGAGCCCAGCCCAGCCGGCCTTCAGCTACCGCCGCAATTTGATCGGCGTTTTCGGCAGCCGCTCCCCGAAAAATCAAGGCCTCTTGAATCGTCCTGCGTTCTACGCGCCTGAAAGTCAGCCTCTGACAGCGTGAAAGCACCGTCTCCGGCAAGTACTCTTCGCGTTCCACCAGTAAGATAATCACCGTGTTGGCCGGCGGCTCTTCCAAAGTCTTTAAAAAAGCATTGGCCGCTTCGGTCCGCAGCGTGTCTGCCGCGTCGACAATTGCAACTCGACGGCGGCCTGAGTACGGGCTCAACGTTAGAATGCGCTCTAGCCGGCGAATCTGACAGATGCGCAGATCGCGACTATCAGCGTGGTCTCGATGCTCCGAATCGTCACAGATACTCCCGGGCTCAACGAGTTCGACGTCAGTGTGCCGGCTCGCCAGAGTGTCGCGACAAGGACGGCATTCTCGGCACGGCTTTGAGTCAGATTCGCAGTTGAGCGCTGCTGCGAATTCCAGGGCCGCCGTTCTCTTGCCAACCTGCTCCGGCCCGCTAAAAACGTAAGCGTGAGCCGGGTTCTGAGTTAGCAGTGCCTTGTTAAGAGCCTCCAGGGGTCCCGTTTGACCGATTATGCTCCACACTTGCTGAAACTCTCCTTAAATGACCCTCATATAACAAGGATACTTTACGGATTTGACGATTTGTTAAGAGAGATATAATCGCCGCTTGACCTCGGATGAGCGATGATGGAAGTGACAGATTTGCAGTTCCCAGCTTAGTGCTTGTTGAGGTGGAGGGGGAGATGAAGGAAAAACTGCAATGGATTCTTGTCGTCGTTGCCAGCGTGGCACTCGGAGCCGCCGCAGTTGTCGGCATCGATTCGCTGCGGGCCGGCGATAGCTCACCGCCACAGGAACCGGCAACCTTAACTCAACCCACACCACCACCGTCTCAAGAAAATATCTCAGTGATCGAAACTCCCGGCGATGTCGCCGACCTTTTTGAGCAGGTTCGGCCTTCGGTAGTTCTTATTAGTGCCTCCAATTCTAGTAATGGAACCGGCGGCATTGGATCCGGGATCGTTGTCGATAAGAACGGACACATCCTGACCAATAACCATGTTGTCGAAGGCTTTGACCAGATTGACGTGACCTTTGCCGACGGGACGTCCACCAGCGCCAGAATTGTTGGCACCGATCCAGGCAATGACCTTGCCGTTATTAAGGTAGACCTGCCGGCAGGCCAACTCATTCCGGCCGTCCTGGGCGAATCAGCCAGCGTTCGAGTCGGTGAGTTTGTGATTGCGGTTGGCAACCCATTTGGCCGGACTGGCACGCTGACCTCCGGCGTCGTCAGCGGCACCGGTCGAACCCTCGACGGGGGCGCCGGCCGGCCGCTGCGGGAGCTGATTCAATCGGACGCGGCAATCAACCCTGGCAACTCAGGCGGTGGTTTGTTCAACAGCCGGGGCGAGGTAATTGGGATTACGACCGCGATCGAAAATCCGTCCGGGGACCGCGTGTTTGCCGGCATCGGCTTCGCTGTCCCAATTGACACCGCTATCCGGTTCCTGCCCGCCATGATTGCCGGTGACCGAATGGAGCACCCGCGTCTGGGAGTGGGACTGAGGGACCTGACCCCGGCCGTGGCCGACGACCTCAGCCTGCTAGTCGATCAGGGCGTGATTATCACCCAGGTCCTGCCCGGTTCCGCGGCCGATGATGCCGGGCTGCGCGGCAGCCGCAACGGCCAGGGGGCTGACGTTATCATTGGCATCGACGCCATCGAAGTGACGAACTTTGATGACTTGGCCAGCTACGTGGACAGCAAGAATGTCGGCGACACGATTACCGTTCGGATCATCCGAGATGGCATTGAAATGACGGTCCAGGTGACGCTCGAAGCCTGGGAGCCAAACACGGTCTGAGCTGAACCGAACAACCGAAAAATGCAAAGAAGGCGACCCTTTCACGGGTCGCCTTCTTTGTCAGTTTCCAAAGGCATGCCTAGTTCGCCCGGGGCATTTAGCAAGATTCCGGACAAGTTGGTCTTTGAAGCTTGGTCCCTTAAGCTCTCATGAGACTGCTGCCGATCTACCCAAGGCTTTCTATTGGCTATGCATTCAACCCCGTCGTCTCGCCGCATGTCCGGCTCCCCAACATGAGTGGGCTCGCCGACCGCGCATTGTCCCTGGCACGCGATTGGTATGGCTTTACCCGCTGCGGCGTTGATCGGCCTGGTAGCAGCTCTGTACTACGTCCTTGACCCGGAAGCCATCCGGCCGATTTTCGACGATAGCTACATCAGCCTCGCCTACGCTCAGAACCTTGCAGATACCGGCAAACTAAGCTTCGACGGGCAGGCGTGGTCAAGCGGCGCGACCAGCCCATTGCACGTTCTTATCCTGGCTGCGGTTCTGAGACTGGGTGTCGACCCGTTCCATGCGTCCGTTTTCGTTGGTGTCGCCAGCCATGCGCTGCTTTCGGCCGCCGTTTACCTCCTGGCTTGGTCAATCTTTCGCAGTCGTCTTACGGCGGCTCTTGCAGCTCTGGCCATCGCATTCACAAGCTACGCGGCGCTTGACGCTGGCAACGGCCTTGAAACCAGCCTCTTCATGGCGATGGTTAGCTTCTCGATGGCCTCATTCTTCCTGGGCAAGAGCGAGCGGGCGCGGGCACTCACCGGCCTCTTGATCGCGCTAACCTTCTTGACCCGCCCCGAGGGCGGCTTCCTCGTTCCCGCGGTCCTGATCTACCGCTGGATCGATGGGGACCGGGCCGAGACGTTCGCGAACCTGGCCAAGGAGGCCGCGCTCTTGGCCGGCCCGGCGGCATTAGCATTTGGTGGCATTAGTCTCTATCACTTGATCGTCAGCGACAGCCTTTGGGGCACGGCCGGGGCCAAACTACGCTTCTTTCGGGAGTTCGACCAGCCCTTGCAGGACAAGCTGTCCAAAGTCGGCGACCTTGTAGGACTTTTCGCTGGTCCGCTTCTAACCTTCATTGTCTTGGCGTTTGCCGGAGCACAGCGAAGGCAAATGATCCTGTTTGGACTCTTCTGGATACCAATTGTGGTTGTGTACGCTTACGCTTTTCCCGGCGGCCTCAGTCACTATTTTTACCGCTATCAGCATCCAATGTTGCCGTTGCTCGCCGTCATGGCCGGAGCCGGAGCCGCTTACGCCATCACATTCGCCCTAAGAAACGATGTTGTCGTCAAGACTCTCGTCCTGCTTGCCTTGGCAATCGCCGTGATCCCAATCTGGCAGCAATACGAACGTTGGCAGAATATCTATACCTTCGCCGCGAACGAGACCTTTGTTGACCTTGAAGGAATGGCCCGCGATCTGAACACGATCATCAAGCCCAACGAGGTTCTAGCGACCCACGACATCGGCGCAGTCGCCTATTTTGCTGAGTATGAAGTTCTTGACCTGGTCGGGTTAGTCAACCTTCAGGTCGGCCAGTACCACGCCGAGCAGAACGTTGAGTCCTACTTACAAGGCGCCAAGCCGGACTATTTGCTGATCTTCCCGGATTGGGACCGGTTCTTCTTGCATATCAACGTGGAGTCAAAACCAGGCCGCTATGAGCTAATCAAGGTTTATGCAGGCGGGATCGTCAGACCTCAGCCCTACATGCTTTATAGGGTCAACTACGCGGAGGATCCGTAAGCTGGGTTCGCGCCCGCCTCAGAACGCGGCGCTAAGCGTTGATTCAGCGCGGAAGGTCAGGGTCGCCCACCTGAACGCCACCCAGGGTTCGGTCCCCGAACAGCCAGTCTATGTCGTCCATAAGCCGCCACTCGGCCGTTTGAGCGTCGAAGCTATAGAGCCAAAAGTGAGGCTGGTTCCGATAGTCGTAGACCAGGAACGTTTTGTCTCTCTCGGGTCGTTCCTCTGCCAATACGGAAACGCCGGGGCCGGCGGCAAGTGCGCTGTTCGGTACGGGGGCTTCTAAGGGGTCAAGGCCGAGCAGATCGTAGAGAGTCGGCCCGAAGTCTACGTGTTGGTAATCGATATCACTGGCACCGGGCGTTACGCCGGGGGCCAGGATAAACAGGGGGATGCGCGTCACTAGCGAGTCCACAAAAATTGGATTGGAATTGAAGGGAAAATGCAAACGCATGCCGTGATCGGCGGTGACGATCACCGTGGCTTCGTCGAGCAGGCCCTCGTGCTCGAGGCGATCGAGTAGGTCACCAATGAAAGCGTCAACGTAAGCAATCTGATCCCTGTACTGGATCCATCGGGTGTCGAACACACCAGGCGTGTCTTTCAGCTGCAAAAAGGTCAGGCGCCGATACTCATCTGAGCTAAAGTCTAAGTCTGGGCCAAAGACGAGCGGGTGATGAGGCAGCAGCGAGTGCATGAAGGAGATACGACCGCTGGCATCAGCCGCCGTTATGTCGGACAGGTAGAGCGAGAGCAGTTCCGGGCTCACCATGTGCATACCCAAGGGGTCGGCTGGAGGCGGTACCGCACCGGCTGCTCGCAACAAGGGATGGAGTAGCGGCTGTCCCAGACTTTGGACGCGGTCTGGCAGCAGGGCATAGAGGGCTCGCGCCCCCAAGTCCAAGGATAGATTGTCCTGGTTGAGAGTCAGGTGGCGGACGCCGCGGCAGGTGATCTCCGAGCCGCATAGGGGCGAGAAGTGGCCCTCAATGCGCTCCGCTTGCTCGTAGAGCCGCACCTCATAGTCGTCTGAAAGCGACAGAATTGAATCTATGAGTTCAGGAACGGCCAACCATGTGTAGAACTGATTGGTCGTGGCGTTGGTGACGTTCATCCCGTCGGTCGCTAGGCGGGCAAAGTTTGGGAACGCGGCAGCGTCAATCTGGCCGTCGGCCCCTAGCAAGGCGTCATAGGACAACTCATCGAAAACGATTATGAAGACTGGCGGCGAATTTGCAGCCGGCATCGAGACCTCCTGATCGTCGTACTGAGCAAACTTACGATGTTGGCGATTCTCTTCGAAGGGCATGATCGCCGCCAGCAGAACGGCAGCCGGGGCGAAGTAGAAGAAAAAGGAAGAGGCTGTGTCATGGAAGCGCACGACGATTAGGACGATAAAGCCAGACGCCGCCGCGAACAGGAGCGGAAACAGGAAAGGCCCGGCTTCTTGGATATGCTCCGCCAGCCGCTCTGTCGGGTCCCAGAAGAGTTGAAGCTGGCGCATAGCGATCACGAGAGCACCGATCATCAGCGCCGAGCGATAGAGAAATAGCGAGCGCTCTGACAACCGCCAGGCGATCAGCCGGTCGACCGCCAGCAGGATCAGCGACGGTAGAACTACAAACAGCAGAACTGTTTTGACCATTAGTATCGAGGGCACAAGCAGAATATGGGGCGCCGGAAGGGAGTTACGCAGAAATTGCACCGTAATCAGCGACACAGCACTGAAGGCAATGGCAAGGGCTTTTAGTACCTCAAGCGCCGTCTGTACTGGCGGTGAGGACAGCGATGACAGCCTCACGTTGGGCCGAGCGAGTATAAGACGCGGGCGGACCCTGGTATCGGTGCCCGCTCCCTAATTCTGAAGTTTGCCTTGAGCCGCATCTCAAACTCCTCCTGGGTATAGGAGGGGTAAACATCCTGCCGGGTCAGCAAGAGCCTCTGTACCATCGGGTCATCCTTCGAGACAAACTCCACGATTCCAGCCGGAGCTACGCCCGCCAGCCACTTCACGATCATTTCAAGGGGCACGTTGCCGCCAATCGCGAGATGATGGACCAGCGCAAGGCAGAGAAACATCTCGGCACGGCAGCGTTCGAAAAAGGGCGGTCGCTCGGTGCCTGCCCATCCTATGCCTGGCGATGGACTGAGTAAATCGATCACCAGCGGTAGGATATTCTTGTGGCTGTCTTTGGCCCGCTCAAACAGTGCACCAACGCTGGCTTCGTCCGCGTCCACGCCGACCACGTACTCAGCACTCTCAGCCGCAATCACGCTAAATTGGCCCGTATTGCAACCAAGATCCACCACCATTCCGGGTTTAGCAGCCCCAACGGTGGCCCGTACGAACTCTTCCTTGAATTGGTCAGCGGCGGCCGTGTAGTGCGACTTCGTCTCCTCGTAATTTCTCCAGGCTGACAACCCATGCCGGCGTTTGAGGCGGCTCACCTCACTCGCGATACCTCTCATCGTGCCGGCCACGGAGGACGCTGGAATTGGACGCGAGACGATGGAGCTTACCGCCTTCTCATTGCCGGCCAAACGCGTATTAAGCCAGTCCTGCAGCACAACATTTTGAAAAACACCACGGCGTAGCTTGGATCTAAAGGGCAACAATCGACGCAAGTCGCGAACCGGCAAACCTTCGGGCAACCCTCGCAACCAAGGCTGAAACGCTACGCCGGTCAACGCCTGAAGCAGCAAAGGATTGAGGAACATCTGGCAAAACTGCGCGTAGGCTGTCCAGGGCGCGCCATCGCGGTAAGGCTCGATCGAGGCGACATCGATGAATGTTGGTCGTGTAGCGACGAACTGGAGGTTGAAGGCTGTCGCATCCTTGACCTGGTAACCGTTAGCAAATGCTTCTCTGGTTACATTCATCTGACACTCGGCCGCCGCCTTGAGCATCTCAAATGGCCACTCGAAGAAGTAGGAGATTAGGGACAGCCGCGGGTGCTGCACCACCAGATCGCCTTCTTCAAGACCTTCATAGATTTCTGGGGCATCAGATGGAGAAACGGGAGTAAACCCAGTAACGCTTCCCTCAGAAACAAGTTCCTGGAAAAAGCTAGTCCGGCCTAAGTCTAATAGGCCGGCACCGGCGGCGCCCTTTAATAAGCGATAAACCGCACCATCTAATTCGAAAACGCCGCCGGAAGGGTCGCGGAAGGACCCCGGATTACGTCGGAGAGTCACGAGGACTTCGGCTAGCGGCTAGCCTCGTCCACAACATTGGTTTCCTCAAGAGCTTCGGCCTCTTCTTCGCTCCCGCGCCGGCCGAACCGCGCCATTACGGATTTAGCCGCCAGCTTGAATACGACCAAACAACCGGCCAGGCCGCCCAAGAGAACTTGAAGAGCCATGCCACCAGTGGCGCCATCTATATATGCAAAATCGAACAAATCTTTCCCCCCCCCGCCTATGAGGCGAGTTTATGCTGTCGCTGGCTTGATGTCTACTTTGCCGATCGGCCTGGTTTTGCCCAGGCCCAACGACTCCCCACTCTGCACTGCCGATGGCTCTGCGAAAAACTCGGCATGCTTGGCCCGGCGCCCTCATCATTGTCCTCAGCACCGGCTCGCGAGTCAGGTCTAAAGATTAGGAAAATCCGTTCTCGGCTCAGCTGGGGGACGGCGACGGCCGAGCGCAATAATCAATATGACACCAGCGACAAATCCTCCAATGTGTGCCCACCAGGCGACACCGGCACCGGCCGTGGCGTCGCCAGTCGAGGCCAGCCCAAAAAAGAGTTGAGTAGCAAACCAGATCCCGATCAGCAAGATAGCTGGCAAGAAGAAGGGGAAGAAGAAGAAGAAGGGAAAGATCACTACCTGAATCCTGGACTTCGGGTGCAAGATCAGGTACGCACCGAGGACACCGGCGATCGCTCCCGAAGCGCCTACGGCGGGCAAGACCGTATCGAGTTCCATGTAAGTCTGAGCTCCAACAGCGGCGACTCCACTCAGTAGATAAAACGCCAGGTAGCGAGCATGGCCAAGCCGGTCTTCCACGTTGTCACCAAATACCCAGAGAAACAGCATGTTGCCGATAATGTGGGCCCAGCCGGCGTGGAGAAACATTGAGGTGAAAACCTGCAGTGGCTCCCGCCCGTCTGTCGGGCAAAAACCTGCCATTTCTTGTCGATTCGCATCCACCGAAAAACCCAGGTACTCCCCCAGGCAAGCCGGGATAAAGCCCCAGTCGATCAGAAACCGATCTGACTCACTGGTGCGAAAACCGCTGATGATCTGGTCCGGTGTTGAATTGAGAGTCAGAGTGTAGACGAAAATGGCCGCGTTTGCCGCCAGCAGCAGCCAATTGACTATTGGCGGCCTGCGAGTCCGAATGAAGTCCCCGACAGGAAACACGATTCATCCTAGGCTCGGCCAGAGCCCGCGACAAGGCGTCCTCTAAAGATCGATTCCCGGCTGTGCCTTAATCCCATCCTTAAACGGATGCTTCACCTCGCGCATTTCCGTCACGAGATCGGCGAACTCGATCAACTCTTCCGGCGCGTCGCGCCCCGTCAGGACCACGTGGAGGTCCTTGGGCCGCTGGCGCAGCACATCGAGAACCTCATCCAATTCGATCCAGCCGTAGTTGATTGGATAGGTGATCTCGTCCAGGACAACAACGTCGTACGTTCCGGAGTCGATCTTTTCACGGCAGCGAGACCAACACTCACGAGCCCGAGCTTTGTCCTTTTCGATGTCCTTTGAGAGCCAGGTAAATCCGCCGCCAAGCGGAATCAACTCGAAGTCCATGCGACGGGCCGCGCGTTCCTCGCCGAAATTGGCTGTTTCACTCTTGATAAAGGAAAGCATGACGATCGACATACGACGTCCCCAGGCTCGCAACAGCAAGCCCAGTGCCGCGGTCGTCTTTCCTTTGCCATTACCCGTATAGACGATTACCAGCGGGTGGCGTTTTTTAACCGGCATATTCGAGGCGGCGCTATAACTCCAAGTGCGGTAGGAAGCGGCGATCTGAGCGGTGTGGTCCAACGATCGCCAAATTGAGTCGCTCCGCTTGCAGCAAATCGGTAGCAACCCGGCAAAGGTCGTCAACCGTCACTCGTTCAAGCCGGTCTACAACCTCTTCTGGACTGATAATCTCTTCGCTCAGCATTTCCTGACCGCCGAGCCAACCGGAAACGACGCGCGTGTCTTCCATGCGCAATAATAGCCGTCCCTTGGACAACTCCCGCGCCCTGGATAGTTCCTCCTCCGGGATACCCTCCGGCAGCCGCCTGATTTCTTTCATCAGCGCCTCGACCGTTTCCATCGCATTTGCGGGATCCACGGCGGCGTAAACACCGAAAGAGCCAGAATCCAGGAAATGGGTGACGTAGCTGTTCACGTCGTAGCACAGGCCCATGCGCTCGCGGAGCTCCATGAATAGGCGGCTGCTCATGCTCTCGCCGAAGAGCACGCTCAGCAGATCGAGCGCGTAGCGGTCCGGGTGTTTCAAGGACAGCGCCCGCATGCCAATGCCAATGTGGGTTTGCTCGGTTCGCTTGTAGAGAATCGAGGAGCGCGGCGATTCCTCGCCGTCTTCGGCCGCAAACCAGCCTTCAGCTTTACCAGAGTTCAGTTCACCCAAGGTTGGTTTGAGGAACTCCAGCAGCTCACCTTCCTCCACGTTACCGGCGACAGAAACGACCATATTATTCGGGACATATTGACGTCCGACATATTCCTTGAGTGCTTGGCGCGAAATGTTTTCGACAGATTCCCGGCTACCACCGATGTCCCATCCCAAAGGCTGATCCGGCCAGATCAGCTCATCAAGATTTAGGTCAAGTTGCTGGGCAGGAGAATCGGCGACCGATGCCAATTCCTCAATGATCACCTTGCGCTCTTTTTCCATTTCTTCCGCGTCGAAAAGCGGCGCCTGGACTAGGTCAGTCAAGACGTCAAGCGCTAAACCCAAATGAGGCCGGGCGACTTTAGCGTAGTAAACCGTGTATTCACGGTCGGTCGCGGCGTTTAGCATGCCGCCGACACCATCAACCGCCTCAGATATCAGCTGGGCATTGGGTCGTTTTGCCGTTCCCTTGAAGCACATGTGCTCGACAAAGTGAGAAATGCCGGCGACATCCTTCGTTTCATAGCGGGATCCGGCCCCAACGTAAACGCTGACAGAGACAGAGCGCGTATGCGGCATCGGGGCCGTTATCAGGCGCAGGCCGTTGGCGAGGGTAGTCTTCTGATAAGAAGTCTCTTGGAGCGCAGTTTGATTCTCCAAAGTGCCCTTTCGTCTGTTGGGAAAAATCGTTCACCCAGATAGCGCTTGTTTGCTCGGCCGGGTTAGAATTCTTCTTTCCTGGTTACAGGCCTATATCACTGTCGGTGGCAGCACCGTCAATGCGACAGTCTCGGCAAAACTAGGAAGTGGCCCAGAGGACGTCCCCGCTTAGGTCAGCGGGATGCTCCTTGGAATCGAATACTTCGAATTCCGCCTTAGACTCGCCAATCGTCGTATTGCCACCATGGCCAGGATAGACATGGGTAGATTCCGGTAGTACATAAAGGCTGCCCTTGATCGACCGGATCTCTTCTTGCATGTCTTCGGGCGTACGGGTACGGCCGGGTCCACCGGGGAAGAGAGTGTCTCCGGCGAGCAGGTGCTCACCAAGCAGAAGGCAAATGCAGCCGGGAGTATGCCCCGGTGTGTGAATAACCTGAAGTTTGAGTCCACCAGCCTCAACTTCGTCACCTTGACCGATGACGCCGCTTACGTATGACGCGTAAGGCTCGCGATCGGCCTCGTGACAGTAGACGGGCACGTCAAAGCCCGCTTTGAGTTCGTCTATGCCGGCCCAGTGATCAGGGTGGCGGTGAGTGACGACAATTTGGCGGACATTGAAACCCTTGGCGGCGTCAATTATGGCTCCGCTGCCCTCAGGAGCATCCACGATGATCGCTTCGTTCGTGAGAGTATCAGCGACAACGTACCCGTTGTTTGAGTTGTATCCGACAGGTCCAATTTTGATCAGCTGCAACTTACCGTCACGTACACTCGTGGTCTCCGGTGACATTGCTACCTCCTCAATTAACTAGTGAATTTGAGTATACCGCGCGTCCTCCCTGGACGCCGCCACTGCTCGCCCGTTACGCTTTGGCTCTGAGGACTTCTTTCTTGTCAGGAGGATGGGTCCGCTGAGCCACACGTGAATTGAGGAGCACACCTGATGACCAAATTAGCCGATGCGATTCGCCGCAGCCAGCACGTTGAGGCGGCGCCAATGGGCTTCGGAGCCGCGAAACAGGCGACCAAACCGACGATCATCGTCGGAACCCTGGGCCCGGTGACTGCGACCATCGCAGCCGCCAAAAACGCCGACGCCGAGGTTGCCGTGATCGACGCCCGAGGTACCTCCCTCAGCGCTGCCGACGCCGAGAAGGCGGCCGCGGATGCTACCGGCATTATCATCGGTGCGCTCATGGATGCTGTGGATGCCGCCCAGGCAAGAAGCCTGAAAGACTCCGGCATCGACTTCGTGGTTTTCAACCCTGAGACTACGCCGGCCGCAGCCTTGCTTGACGAAGACTTCGGCTACGTGTTGGCTCTATCGCCGGAGCCGGATGAGGCTTTGCTGCGGTCAATCGAGCCGATGTCATTGGATAGTGTCTTCCTCAATGAAGTGCCATCTCCCCTGACGGTTGCGGATCAACTGAAAGTGAGCCGCATCAACATCCTCAGCCGCAAGTCCCTCACCTGTCCGGTCATGGCCGATGTGTCCCCCGCGGAGCTTCGCTCCCTCCGTGCCGCTGGAGTGCGTTTGGTCCTAGTGGCCTCAGGGGTTGATGCGGTTAAGCAGGTCAAGGAAAGAGTCTCCGGCCTTCCCGCGGTCAAGACCGACCGCCAGGACCGGCCGCTAATCTCGCTGCCCAAAGGCCAGGTTGGCGCTGAGGACGACGACGACGACGAATAGCCGGCCCTAGCAGCGGTAGATTTTCCAGTCAGCCGGGGTCCTGTGAGCTTGCGAGTCGATCTTATTGACAAGCTCGATCGACGAACAGTACACTTGTGCTTCAGAACAGACGTTCAAGGAGACTGGCGGTGACTTCTCAGAAAACGCTCTCTTCCAAGCAGCAATCAATTCTGACTTTCA
Source organism: Dehalococcoidia bacterium (assembly GCA_965219205.1). Taxonomy (GTDB): domain Bacteria; phylum Chloroflexota; class Dehalococcoidia; order DSTF01; family WHTK01; genus WHTK01. The sequence continues at coordinate 573,660 of CBDCMQ010000003.1, read as the reverse complement.
TTCAAGGCTTCATAGAAGACAAAGATTACCCGCCCAGCATCCGTGATATTCAAGAAGGCTGTGGCATCAGTTCGACGTCGGTTGTCGATTACAACCTCAAGGCGCTAGAGCGCCAGGGTCACCTCCGTCGCGATCGTGAAGTATCACGAGCCATAGAGCTCCTGGGCCGCGGCGGCCGCCGGCAACGCACCCGAATCGTGCCTGTCATCGGCCAAATTGCCGCCGGCCAGCCGATACCAGTCCCAGAGACAGGCAGCTGGTCATCGGCCGAATTCGAGGAGGACATTGAGGTCACTGAGGAAATGATCGGTGCAAAGGAGAACATTTTCGGCCTCCGGGTCAAAGGCACTTCAATGATTGACGCCCTGGTCAACGACGGTGACCTTGTCCTGATGGAGCAAACCCACTCCGCCAATGACGGTGACATGGTTGCCGTCTGGCTCAAGGATCGCCAAGAAACGACCATAAAGAAATTCTACTTGGATGGGGACCGGGTAAGACTACAACCGGCAAACGTGACCATGGACCCAATCTACGTAAATCCTGAGGATGTTGAAATCCAGGGGAAAGTGATTTACCGTCTAGGTTCCAATTTGTAACGGCAAGCTCCCCGGCCCAACTGTTATAATTGAGGGAGCAACCAGTTCCCTCTTTTTTATGCCAGATACAATCCTGGAAATCGAAACCCTGCGGACTTACTACCACGATCGCGAGGTCGTGCTTAGGGCTGTCGACGGTGTCAGTCTAAGACTCGAACGCGGCGAAATTCTTGGCCTGGTTGGCGAAAGCGGCTGCGGCAAGACGACAGTCGGGCTTTCAATTCTCAATCTAATCGCCCATCCCGGGAGCATTGAGTCTGGCCGCGTCCTGTTCCAAGGACGCAATCTCCTGGAAATGAGCAAGGACGACCTCCGTGAGGTCCGCGGGCGGGACATCGCCATGATCTTTCAGAGCCCGGTTGACTCCCTGAACCCGGTACTGACGGTCGGCGACCAAGTAGAGGAAATGATTCGGACTCAACGGACCGGCGCGCAAGCAAATGTGCACCAAGAGGCACTTGACCTACTAGCCAGCAGCGGTCTACAGGAACCGCGGCGAATCGCCAACCGCTACCCATTTCAGCTTTCCGGCGGCATGGCCCAGAGGGTGATGATCGCCATTGCCACAGCTATGCGGCCAGCCGTTTTGATCGCCGATGAGCCTACTTCCGCGCTGGATATGACGGTGCAGGCGCAAATTCTGGTTGAATTAAGACGATTGCGCGATGAAGGCGTCTCGATCCTTCTGATCACGCACGATCTTGGCGTTATCGCCCAGATGGCTGATCGAGTTCTCGTAATGTATGCCGGCCGGATAGCCGAGTACGGCTCTGCCGATGACATATTCTATCGGAAGCGGCACCCGTACAGCGTTGCGTTGATGGACTCGCTGCCTCGCATGGATGACCCAATCCAAAAGCTCCGTCATGTTCAGGGAATACCACCCAACATGACCCTCCTGCCGGATCAATGCGCCTTTGCCCCACGCTGCTCGAAGGCATTGAACAATTGCCGGCTACTGGATTCGCCGCCACTGGAGGAAGTCGAAGCCGGCCACTTTGTGGCTTGCTACAATCCGGTCTATCTACCTGCGGACGATTGAGACCGGGCCCCCGAACCACGGTAAGGCGCTTGTCCGCGTTCGCCTCGGACCGGCCGGCCCAGGTCAACCAGTTCCAGGATTAGCATCTCTAAAGCCGTGTCCACGTCCATAAAACCCGTCTTGACCGCGACGTCGGTCTCAAACAGGCGACGGTAAGCCGCTTCAAGCTGATCGGCCGGATAGCGGCTAGCCTGCTCCACGACTTTCTGGAGCGGGTACGCACTGCGGATGCCGAGCTGGTTGCCGAGCTGTTCGCTCCTCATGCCCTCGCGTATTAGTGCCTGAGCCAAGATCAGCTGCCTGTACTGTCGGGTAATCATGAATATCAACAGTTGACGTGGATGGTCCTTAGCATCCATCGCCTGAAGCACGGCTAACGCGCGGTCACCGCGGCCTTCGATCACCGCGTCAGTCAGGTCCCAGGTCTGCATCTGCACTGCCGCACTGACAAGCTCATCAACGTCTTCTGACTGGACTGGTCTACCCCTTGCGTAGGTCGTGAGCTTCTCTATCTCGTTGGCAAGTTCTCCAAGATGTGAACCATCAATCATGGTGAGCAGCCGGTCAAGCGCGCCGGGAGCAAAGTCAGCACCGAGCTCCTTGACCCGGTTGCTGGCCCAGCGGCTCACCTCATTGGCGCGCAGTACGGGGAACTGCTTAACGCTGGCATCCTTTTCAATCGCAGCCATCAAGCTATCAGCCGATTGCTCATCCAGGAGCACGACGGTCGTAGAAGTTGGCAAGTTGACGAGGGTCTCAGCAAAACTGTCGACATCTGAACCTGTGTCGTTGGCAGTGCGCCGGCCACGCCGCCGCGAGCCACGCAGCCGCTCCTGCAGTTTCTCGACGATGACAAGCCTGCTCTCGGCAAACAACGAGGCTGTATGGCAGGCAGACTGCAATTCCGCTGGGGTAATTGTCTTTCCGTCGAGGCGCTCAGTGTTCTGGGCCAGATTTCCATCGACATCCAGACTCGCACGGATTTCTTGGAGCGCCTCTCGGGCACGAAACTGGTCGGGACCGTTCAGGACGTACAACATCCTATTCGAGGTCGATCTTCCAGCCAGCCCAGAGGACTGCGACAGTGCCGAAGTAGAGCAAGACACCGGGCCAGATCAGCGCAATCGCCGCATCTGCGAGAGCTCCACCATCCGCCGAAACCGCTTCCCACGCGGCAAAAATCAGCGGCGCCAGCAATGCAACCGCCGGCATCCACCAAAGGATCAGCGGTTCTTTGGGCTGGTTTGTGGACGAGTGTCTGGGTTTGCGAGGCATGATCGCTTTCTTTAAGTCTATAAGAGCATGATACGTCTATGGTCGAGACCGGACGAGTCACTGGCGAACCAAGCTGTGTATTCTGCGGTATCGGCGCCGGAAACGAGGACGCCAGCATCGTCTACGGGGACGAAAGCGTTGTTGCCTTTCTCGATACCCTGCCGATCAACGCCGGGCACACATTAATCATCCCACGGCGACATGCGACCAATCTCTCCGAACTCGATCCCAGCGACGGTGCAAAGTTATTTCAAACCGGCCAACGCGTGGCAGCCGCTCTGAGAGCCAGCGAAATCGAATGCGACGGAATAAATCTGGTGTTGAATGACGGCGTCGCGGCGGGTCAGCGCGTGTTCCATGTCCATCTGCACGTCATACCAAGGATCAGCGGTGATAGCCTGCGCCGCGATCTTAGCGCCCAGGGACCTGCACGCAAGGCACTAGATAGCGTGGCAAAAAACGTCCGCGGCGCTTTTCACTAGCAGTGTTCTATTCGTCTAGTGGCGTGAAGACCGCGTCGGACGAACCGTCACCGGGAAGAATCCGCACGCGTCGCTGTGGATCGCGGCCATGGCTCTGCGAAGACACATTAAAGCGCTGAGCCAACTCGTGCTGCAACCGCCGGATGTAGGCCCGTTGCGGTGTCAGTTCAACAGCTCGATCGTTGGACATGACCGCATGAATCGCTTCCTCAGCCTCGTTCATGGCTTCAAAATCCGGGTTTGAGCGGCTTGAGTCTTCCATCGACAGCAAGGCTTGCTGCATCTGGACCAATGTATTGCTTTTCAAAACGAAAACCGGAGTGCCTCGGCTCTCAGCATCTTTTAACGCCTGAGGTTTTCGCCTGTAGTAACTTCGATCAGTGAGGACCAAATCGGCTTCATCCAGACGCTCAGAAATTGCCACTTTTGACCCAGTGTCCTGCATCGCCTGCAGCAATCGATTCCGCGAGATGCCGAACGGGTAAATTTGTTTCACGGGCGCCGGCTTCGATTGAAGTTGAATCGGGGCTTGCGACGCCGCCAGCTGGCCGCGAACCCCGTCCCCAGCCGCAGTAACCGCCGGCTTGGCCTCCAGTTGACCCACGTTTTCTACGTCACCGGCAGGCGATAGCTGGCGGATTTCCGCTGCGATCGGGAAGCTGCGCAGGACCGAGTCAACCGTCTCCGCCACGTCACGGTGAATCGAGACCCGGTCCCAGCTTTGAATCTCAACCACAACGTGGAAAGTCGGCGGCGCTTTGCGCTCAAGGATGGATTTTTGCGTGCCTCTGCGTCTGGCTTCCTCGTCACCTAGCGTCACCGATTGGATACCACCAATCAGGTCGGAAAGGGTTGGGTTGGCCATGAGATTTTCCAAGGTGTTGCCATGGGCTGTGCCGACTAGCTGCACCCCGCGTTCGGCGATAGTCCTCGCGGCGTGCGCTTCCAGCTCCGTGCCAATTTCGTCGATGACAATGACCTCAGGCATGTGGTTCTCGACCGCCTCGATCATTACGGAATGCTGCATTTGCGGACTCGCCACCTGCATTCGCCGCGCCGATCCAATAGCCGGATGAGGAATATCTCCATCACCAGCGATTTCATTCGAAGTGTCGACGATGATTACGCGCTTGTTCAGCTCGTCTGCAAGTATGCGCGCCACCTCGCGAAGCATGGTTGTCTTGCCGACTCCCGGCCGGCCCAGAAGAAGCACGCTTTCGCCGGTTTTGATGATGTCATCGATAGTCGCGATCGTGCCAAAGACGGCGCGGCCAACCCGGCAGGTGAGCCCAACCACCCGTCCACGGCGATTCCGGATGCAGGAAATACGATGCAGAGTCCGCTCGATTCCAGCGCGGTTATCCTCGCCAAAATCGCTAATGCGTGAGACCACGTACTCAATGTCACTCTCGGTGACTTCTCGCTCGCCTAGTACGATCTCGCGCCCCGCAAAGCGCGCCTCCGGCAGGCGCCCCAGGTCCATCACGACCTCCAGCAGCTCGTGGATGTCGTTGCGGTTCCTCAGTGGGTCGCCGATATGTGGCGCCAGCGCGTCTAACAAGAGATCTAGGTCGTCAGTGATGGCTGATCGCACGCTAGTCAAGCTCCTACCGCCGATTGAGCGATGATTGGTCGTCGCTTGGGGAGGGCCAGCGGAATCGTGGTTCGCCGCATGAGGACGGTGTAGGTTGTCTTTGGTTCGAAACCAGCTTCTACAAGTCGCGCAGCGAGGCCTACCTCCGTTTCGGGCACGAGCATTTGAATCGAATCCAGGCTGGTGTGCAAGGCCTGCGCCGCGGCCGCGGCGAGACCAATTACGTTGGCTTCCGCCGGCTCAGCGTCCAGCAATTCGAGACCAAGGCTCTTTCCAAACCTGGCCGCACTAAGCACGCTGGTGATTTGACCAGAACGTTCTTCAGTCAGACGCACACCATTTTTTAGCCAGCGGCTCTCGTTTGCCGCCTGCCATTCACCAAAACTCGCGGCTTCCGACCGCCTAACCGCCTCGGGCGTGGCCGCATTATAGAGGCGATAAATCAAGTACGAATCGGCGAGCCCGGCGGCACGCAAACCACTGGTGGCTGCCACAGGCGCAATTGGCTCAGCGCGCGAATATAAAGTCTCCTCCCTGTAGGCGGTAAACCCGGTCGAAAGCACCACGGAAACCAAAGAACTGTCGGCCCTCACACGCAGGAACAGCTTCTCAGCACCAGAACGGCCTGCCGCCCTGATCGCACAGTCAACCAAGTAGGGCAGAGTGTCCTGGTCTGGCGACATGTCGGCCAGGTAGTCCACTTCCCAGGCGCGTCGGCCACCGCGCCGCCGGGCACCTGCCAGGCCGAGCAGCCGCTGGCGATCGGCGCTAATCCAGGCCCCACGCCCCCGCGCAGCCCCAACAAACTGGTCGAACATCGTTGCGACCGGATTCAAAGATTCATCGATGGAATAAACACGCTCACGCGGCCAGGCTTCGTTCCTGGAAGCCCTCCCAGAGGACATCAGGGCGATAACGTCGGTGGGCAAAACAGGTCTAGCGTTGGTCATTTAACAATCGCAGTACCGGAAAAAGACAAAAAATACTCATGCATCCGCGTGTCGCTCGTGAGTTCAGGGTGAAAGGAGGTAACCAGCATCTGACCCTCACGCGCGGCGACGACTCCTTGCCCGTCAATTTCGGCCAGAACCTTGACGGCGGGGCCAAAGCTGCGAATCAGCGGCGCGCGTATGAAGATCGCGTGGAGTGGCGACCCGTCAATTTCGTCAATGGCAAGATTGGTCTCGAAGCTATCAACCTGCCGGCCAAAGGCGTTGCGTTCTACCTCGACGTCCATGATTCCGAGGGTTTCTTGATCGAGGTCGGTGGCGTTTCGCGCCATTACAATCATTCCGGCGCAGGTGCCCCAAACCGGTTGGCTTCGGGCAAATCGCCGAAGTGGGTCCCCGAGACCGTAGCGAGCTATTAGGCGTGTAATCGTAGTGCTTTCGCCGCCGGGGATTATGACTGAGTCCACGGACTCCAAGTCGGCAGGCACTCGCACCTCCCGCGTTTCGGCATCTAGCTTTCTGAGGATGCTTGCATGCTCCGCGAAATCTCCCTGCAAAGCCAAAACACCAACGATCGTCATCTACTCAATTCTAGCGCAGCCTCATATCAACTGCATGAATGGAACGTTTGAGATGAGTCCATAGGAAACACCGAAGGAGCGGCCGAGTCGCTCCTTCGCTCCCGCATCTGAAAATTAAACGCCGCGTCCAGCCAGGAGTTCCGTCTCCGGAATTTCGCCGATTTCAAGGCCTCGCATCGGCTCGCCGATACCTCGGGAAACCTCGGCGAGGATTTTGGGGTCGCGGAAGTGCGTTGTTGCCTGAACAATAGCATTGGCCATCATTGCTGGGTTGTTTGACTTGAAAATGCCCGAGCCGACAAAAACGCCATCTGCACCGAGCTGCATCATCAGCGCAGCATCAGCGGGTGTCGCGATGCCGCCGGCCGTGAACATCACAACGGGCAAGCGCCCGAGGTCTTTGACCTCTTTTACCAGTTCGACCGGCGAGCTAAGCCGCTTTGCTTCGGCGTAGAGTTCATCGTCAGGCATATTCTGAATATTGCGAATGTCATCCATGACCTGTCGCATATGCCGCACAGCCTCGACAACGTTGCCGGTGCCGGCTTCTCCCTTGGTGCGAATCATCGCCGCGCCTTCGCTGATTCGCCGCAGCGCCTCGCCCAAGTCGCGACAACCACAGACGAACGGGATGTTGAATTGAAACTTGTCGACATGGTGGGCTTCGTCGGCAGGCGTCAACACTTCGGACTCATCAACATAATCGACGCCCAGCGATTCCAAAACCTGAGCCTCGACAAAGTGACCAATACGCACCTTCGCCATAACCGGAATCGTCACGGTCTCCATGATGCGCGTGATCACATCAGGGTCGGACATCCGGGCGACGCCACCAGCGGAGCGGATATCAGCGGGAACCCGCTCCAACGCCATAACTGCGCAGGCGCCAGCCTCTTCAGCAATGCGCGCGTGCTCCGGAGTCACGACATCCATAATGACGCCGCCCTTGAGCATCTGGGCGAGACCTTTCTTGACAGTAAAAGTACCCTTTTCCTCGCTCATCGCTTCCCTCCGAGCTGGTTCACAATCTTAAACTTTCTAGAAATGGATTAAGGCGGACCCGGATATTAATCCGGCGAGGAGGACCGCTTTGTCCGCTCATTCTACAGGCCGGTCATGCGGCCCTCAAGTTTTGTGGCACCCATCACGCTGAAACCCGGTTGAGCCTCAGCCCGTACAAACCAAGTCAAGCACGTTGAGTTGAAGCGCGCCACCGGCCGACGTCGGGCCGTAGCGATCAGTTGAAACACTAAACACAGCATCAATCCGCTGGCCGCCGGCAAGCTCATCTTGATCCCAGCGAAACGCGATGGCCGGCCAAACAGCCGGTCTGCCGCGCAGCTTGAGCTTCAAGTGTCGCTTCTCCTCACCGACCAGCGATGACTCGACAACCGTTAGGCCGCGGCTCAGAAAGACGGCATCCGGGTTGCCCATGCCATGCGGTTGCAGCTTGTTTAGCCACTTGATTTCCCGGCTACGCAGCTCACTAAGTGGCCACTCAGCGTCGATTTCCAGCGTGGGAGTCAGTTTTAGCCCTTCAAGTGCGGCAGCAGCGTGAGCCAGGAGACGCTCCTCCAGAGCTTCAAGCCGATCGTTGCGGATCGTAAAGCCACCAGCTTGGCTGTGGCCACCATAACGCTCAAACAGATCACCGCAAGCGTTCAGTCCCTCAACGATGTCGTACTGGGGTATGCTCCGGCAACTGGCTCGGCTCTCCTCGACGCCTTGCTGATAGACAACCGCCGGCCGCGCGTAAACCTCAACTAGATGGGACGCAACCAGGCCCACGACGCCCGGGTGCAAGTCAGGGTGACCTAGCAACGTCAGAGGCACCTCGCCGCGCCGCTCAGCGATGCCGCGCGCCAACTCCTCCGCCTCGCGGGTTATTCGCTGCCGCTCCTTGTTTAGCAAGTCCACGGTCGCCGCCAGCTCCGCCGCCGTTCCTTCGTCCGTGGTTAAGAGCAGGTCAAGAGCGAGCCGAGCGTCAGCCAGTCGGCCGGTGGCGTTAAGCCGCGGAGCCAGGCTGAAGCCAATTGACTCAGCCGAAACTGACTTCGGCTTGACACCGGAGACATCCATCAAAGCACGCAGGCCGGGACGTTCGGTTTCGGCCAAGGCGCTCAGTCCGCGGAGCACGAGCTCCCTGTTCTCGCCGGTGAGCGGCACCATGTCAGCGACCGTTGCCAGCGAAGCCAGCTCGATGTAGCGCTTTTCCGGGAAGCCACGCCGCGCCGCGCCGTAAAGCGCTTCAGCCAGACGAAAGGCAAGACCTCCGGAAGCGTATTCCGGAACGCTACTGTCCGCACCATCCAGTTTCGGGTTAACCAGCGCCGATGCTTCCGGCAGCCGCTCCGGCGGAACGTGGTGATCGACAACGACCACATCCAAGCCCAACCCACGAGCATGTTCGATCTCTGTCGTTGATGTTGTGCCGCAGTCACACGTGACCAAAACCTCGACGCCGCTGTCCGCTAGGGACTCAATTGCGCCTCGGTTGAGACCATAGCCCTCTGCCGCCCGGTTGGGGATGTACGGAAGTACGATGCCACCCAGGTCACTCACGGTTTCGGTGAGAATCGCCGTCGAGGTAATGCCATCGACATCAAAGTCGCCGTAGACGCAGACCAGTCGTTGCGCCTCAATGGCCTTCGTGAGGATATCCAGCGCCACTGTGAAATTCGGGATCTTGGCCGAGTCAGACAAAGCTACCGGTTTGCCACCGAGAAAAACCTGCGCCTCGGCCGACGAACTCACGCCTCGGTTTTCCAAAACACGGGCAATGACAGCAGGCAAGCCGCTGTGGGAAAGCCGCCCGCGATTAGCCGTATCACGTAGTCGCCAAAGTTTGCGGCCACCCTGCATTACGCCGGATTCAGCACCGGCGGGGACAGGTGAAATCTTAGCGGTGGCGGTGTTCAATTCGAACGTATATTCGGCCAGATGGCTAGCAATGTCAAGGCGATTCGGCGCTGCCCTAAACCACTCTTAAGACAGGCTAGCTCGGTCTAATCCGCGGACCATTCCCTACTGGCGCCGCCAGATTTCCGGGTCAAGCCCACACCCTCGAGATGCATACCGCGGTCAACCGCCTTGCACATGTCATAGACCGTCAGGCCGGCAACGGTGACGGCGGTCAAAGCTTCCATCTCGACTCCAGTTTTGCCAGTCGTGCGCACGGTCGCCGTAATTTCAACCGAGTTTCCCGGTTCGTCAGGTGATAGATCAAGATCGATCCCGCTGAGCATCAGTGGGTGACACATCGGTATCAGTTCGTGAGTGCGTTTGGCGGCCATGATGCCCGCGACCTGCGCGGTTGTCAGTACGTTGCCCTTGGCGATCTCGCCCTTAAGCAAAAGCGCCAGGGTCGCTGGCTGCATCACGATCCGGCCTTTGGCGACAGCCGTGCGAACCGTTTCGTCCTTAGCGGTGACATCTACCATGCGCGCCCGGCCGGTATCGTCAACGTGCGAGAGCTTGGGCTCATCCGCCACGGCTAGCCTCCAATGCGTGACATCTCTACCTTCGCCAGTCCGATCGTGTCTGCACTCCGAATTGCGGAATAGCGATCATCGCGGCCATTCCAAACTGTGGCAATAAGGCCGGCAATCTGGTCTTCGGAACTGCCGTTGCGCAGCACCGAGCGCAAGTCGTGGCCGCTGGCACTAAACAGGCAGGTGTAGAGCTCACCGTCTGCGGAGAGCCGCGCTCGTGTGCAGTCGCCGCAGAACGCCTGGGTAACGGAGGCAATAATGCCGACTTCTCCCGAACCGTCTTTATAGCGGTAGCGTTCCGCGACTTCACCAAAGTAGGCTGGCTCCACTGGCTCAATCGGCCAAACTGCGTCTATTCGCTCACGAATTTCGCGAGCCGAAACCACATCATCCATCCGCCAGCCATTGGTTGTCCCCACATCCATATACTCGATTAAACGAAGAACTTGGCCGGAATCTTTGAAGTGGCCGGCCATATTGATGATGTCTTCATCGTTGACACCGCGCTTGACGACCATGTCAACTTTGACGGGCGCCAGACCGGCGGCGGCGGCGGCGTCAATCGACTCCAGCACCTTCGCCACCGGGAAATTGACATCGTTCATTGCCTGAAACGTGTTCTCATTCAGGGAATCTAGGCTGACAGTGACACGCTTGAGGCCCGCGGCGTGAAGGCCTTTTGCCCGGTCAGCAAGCAGTGACCCGTTTGTGGTCATCGCCAGGTCTTCAAGCCCATCGATGTCCGCAAGCATTGTGATCAGCTTCTCGATATCACGGCGTAGGAGCGGCTCGCCACCAGTCAGGCGGATTTTTCGTACGCCCAGTCCTACGAAGATGCGAGCCAGCCGAGAGATCTCTTCAAAGCTGAGAATTTGGTCACGCGCTAGAAAAACATAATCGCGCCCAAAGACTTCCTTTGGCATGCAATAAGTGCAGCGAAAATTGCACCGGTCTGTGACCGAAATTCGCAAGTCGCGGGCGGGCCGATTTAGTGTGTCTAGTAAGTCCATGTTGGGTCGTTAAATTTTAACGCTTGATCGGCGCCATCGCGAATTTCCAGTTCATGTCTCCGAGGCATTAGCCTGCTGTAATCTGACAGTGATTAGGGCCGAGGCAGCAGTGCGGTGACTCACGCGATTCTTCTCGGTGAGACTCAACTCAGCCATTGTTTTGCCCAATTCGGGCAGGAAGAAGACCGGATCATAGCCAAATCCAGAAGAGCCCTCTGGTTTTTCGCGGATCTGTCCTTCGCAGAATCCCTCTTCCTCAAGCGTCTCGCCATCGGCAAAGGCCACCACTAGCACGGCGCGAAACCTTGCCGTGCGCTTGCCTGCCGGCACATCACGCATCGCCGTGAGTAGCCTTTCGATCCGGTCCGATTGATCCATACCGTCCCAACCCTTGGTGTGGTGCAGCGGTCCCGGATCACCACCCAGAGCGTCTACCTCAAGACCGGAGTCATCGGCCAGCGCGGCAAGGCCGGAAGCACGCTGGAAAGCCAACGCCTTAAGCCGCGCGTTCTCCGCGTAAGTAGCACCGGTCTCGGCAACCTCAAGCTCGATTCCGAGGTCAAGCGGACCGAGAATTTCCCAGCCGGAGCCGGCCAAGAGGCTGCGGAACTCGTCCACTTTTGAAGAGTTGTTGGTGGCAATCAGAAGTCGCGGCTTTGGCGGCAACCCGGAACCTAGCTCGAAGGCTTTTTGAAGCCTTCTCGTCTCTCAAACTCTTGCCGCTCGTATTCCTCTTCGTCGCGCGCTTCCTCCGCCGCCTTTGTCAGCTCGAGTTGCTCGGCAACCGCCTCATGAAGTGTCTTTCCATATTCCTCCGCTGTCTTCGGTATTCGAGCATCCATCACATCGGACAAAAGCGAGTAATGGTTGTCACCGAGGTAATGCAGCGGTTTGGCATCATCGTCCTCTAACAGCCAGTGGTCGGTGAAGGCCTCGTCATCAGCGGAGACCGCGACCACGCGGCCGACCATCAAATAGTGATCGCCCATCTCGATCGAGTCTTCGAGTGCGCACTCTATCCATGCAACGGAACCTTCCAAAAGCACCGTGTTCAGAAGCCGGGACCGGAAGTTGGGAAGCTTAGTGAGCTCTAGCTTGTCAAATTCGGCGCCGCTGAGGCTGCCAAGGTACTGCACGTGATGCAAGAGTGCACGGCTCGGGATATTGATGGCAAATTCATTGGTCTTCCGGATGATGTCGTAGCAGTAGCGCGAAGGATGCAAGGCGATACCGACCAAAGGCGGCCGCATACTCAGCGTCATGGCATACGCAACAGGCGTCACATTGTGCTGTCCCTTGTAGCTGGTTGAAATCAGCAACACGGGGCCACCGGTTAGAAGCCGGCGGGCGTTCAACTCATCAATACTTCGTCTCACATTGCAATTATAGAGGCGCGACTGCTGCCTAGGGTGAGTTCCAGCCGCCGGCTAATTGACGAGATTGGCTACAAGTACGATTTGGAGGTGGACACCGTCCTCAGAAACGGCAATCCGGACACTAGGTGGGGTTATGCCAAAGTCGGTCATATTAAAGTCCGTGTCGGCAATTGCACTCAGAACAGCGCCCTGGCGGCGAGCTTTGACCTCAAACACGACCGGGTTCGTGACCCCGTGAATTGTCAGCCGGCCTTCAAGGGTCAAATCCACTTCTGTGCCTTCGACATAGTCCGTGGGAAAGGCTGACAGGCGATCGACGGCAAGGTCGGCAAACGGGAACTGACTGGTCTGGAAACTGTTGTTGCGGAGGAAATTGTCCCTCCGGCTTTCATCGCTCTGAAGAGTTCGCAGGTCTACCTGGAAGGTGGATTCTCGGTCAGGGAAGAGACCCTCCGTTGTTAGGAAGATGTCACCGGTGATATCGCTGGTCTCGCCGACCGCGTCAGAAGAGACCGGCAGAACGGCGAGTTTCTCGCGCACCACGTATTTGGCCGAGGATTGGCTGGAGTCGATGACGAAGTGTAGGACGCCATCCGGCAGGTCGCTGGAAACCGAGTCGGTGACTGGAAGGGTCGCTTCCCCGGATGGGGAAGCTGTTGGCTGCGCGGCTTCCGCTGAGGCGGGGGCGGTCGGGATCAGCGGCGCTTCGGTGGCCAGATTCGCATCATCATCGCGCAAGAGCTGAATAACGACGATCGCGATTATGGCCGCGACGGCGAGCACCAGGATTCCGCCGCCTATAATTATCGGTTTACGCATGGCACCTTCCGTCGAACTATCGCTGTGAATCAGAAACTAACTGTCGTCAATCTTAGGATCAGGTCGAGCCCGGTTGGTTAAAGAGTTGCAAAGTGCTGCCTAAAGAACCATCTAATGTCCTCGGTCAGATCGGCGATTGAGGCTCTATTAGCGATTGACTGGCTCCAGCGATGGTCGTAGGCTGAGCCCCCAACTCTTGTTTGTCTTAGCGCAGGAGCAAGCAATTATGGTAGCAAGTGACAAAAAATACGACATTATCGACCGTGAGACCGGCAAGCTCGACCGCCGCATCTTTGTCGACCAAAAGATCTACGACGAGGAAATGGACAAGATCTTTGGTCGATCATGGGTTATGGTCGCTCACAAGAGCCTGATCCCTAACGCCAATGACTTCTTTCTCTCCTACATTGGCCAGGATCCAGTGATGGTCACGCGCGATGCGGACGACGAAATCCACGTACTGCTCAACATTTGCCGGCATCGTGGCAACCGCCTTACGCGAGCCGACGACGGCAACGCCAAAAGCTTTATGTGCACCTATCACGGCTGGAATTTCAATAACGATGGCCGTCTCAGCGACGTGCCCGGCGAGCAGGAAGCCTACTACGGCGAGCTCGACAAGGCAGAACTGGGCCTGATCGAGGCCAAGGTTGATACATATGCTGGCATCATCTTTGCCACCTGGGACCATGATTCCCCGTCACTGGAAGCGTTCCTGGGCGATGCGCGCTGGTATCTGGACACAACCTTCAACTATAACGAGGCCGGCATGATCGCGCTGGGCCCGCAGAAGTGGATCGAAAACTGCAATTGGAAGACACCGGTGGACAACTGCTCCGACAACTACCACGGGCCGTTCACCCACATGTCCGCTGCCCTTGCCCGCCACGAAATTTCGGGCACACCGGTGCGCGATTTCTCGCAACTCTTAAAGGATCCAAACCCAAACCACCACGTACTGGTTAATGGCCACAGCATGACTTTCAACGTTGCGGAAGAGGGAGAGACACCGGGGATCCCTGGAGTACAGGACGTTCGCCGGCTCGGCACGTCGGTTCAAGCTCTCACGCTTGAGTTTCATAGGACAAAAGACGCGGAGATCGAGCGCCGCTTGGGTTCGTATCGGGCTCGTCGCCTTCGCATGGCCAACCACAGCCTTTTCCCAAACGGCGTGCTTGGCTTCCGCCTGGCGTTGCCCCGCGGCCCCTACAAAACTGAGTTCTGGCACTTTGCCATGGTCGAGGCCGATGCCCCCGAGGAACTGAAACGGGCACGCTCAATCGCCAGCGCTATCCAAAATGGCGCCGCTGGCGTTGTCGAGCAGGACGATATGGACAATTGGGGTCAGGTAACTCAAGCAAGTGACAGTGTCATTGCCCGTCGCCAACCAGCGGACCTATCGATGGGAGTTGGCCATGCGAAGCGAAACGAGGAGTGGCCCGGCATGGTCTCGGATCGCTATATCTCGGAGAACAACCAGCGTGGTTACTACGACCGCTGGATGGAGTTCATGAACGCGCAGAGCTGGTCTGACATTCACATCGATCCAATAACCGTGAGGTTCGATGGCACGGCCGGCATGCATGGCTAGCGCGATTCTTCGCAGACCGGCCTGAAAAGCCGGCTTCTGCCGGGCGGCGCTAGTTGGCTCGCTCCAAGTATTGGCCAGTGCGCGTGTCAACTTTGATTTTGTCACCAGAGTTAACAAACAGCGGCACATTGACGTTTAGTCCAGTTTCAAGGCGGGCCGGCTTGGTGCCGCCCTGAGCCGTGTCGCCGCGCAAACCCTGCTCGGTTTCACTAACCTCGAGAACAACGGCCGCGGGTAATTCTACGCTGAGCGCTTCATCGCCATAGGTGAGGACCTGACACTCCTCGTTTTCCTTGAGATAGTTGCTCGCATCACCAACCCGATCGCCGTTCATAGCGATCTGCTCGTATGACTCGGTGTTCATGAAGTAGTAGAGCTCGCCATCGATGTAGAGGAACTGCGACGGCTGCCGTTCGACCCGTGCGCGCTGGAACTTCGATCCGGCCGGCCAACTACGCTCGATGATATGGCCGGCCCGGACATCCTTGAGCTTCAGCTTAACGACGGCGCCGCCACGCCCTGTCTTGTTGTGCTCCCAGTCGACGACACTGTAAAGGCTGCCGTCGAGCTCAATCGTGACCCCCTTACGGAGATCGCCGGTGTCGATCATGATTCCTCCCGAGTTGTGCCACTGACCCCGCAAATCCAGCCTGTGGCACAGGGCCAAGTTTGAACACTATTGTAGGCACCGATTGAGATTGGGTCTCGCCGCGCTGTCAGCCGGCGAACTGGAGCTTTGGCGCTTTGGTGAATGAGACGTAACGTCCTTGATCAAGATAACCCATGTCCTCGATGCGGATTCCGCCCCAGTCAGATAGATAGATTCCCGGTTCGACTGTCAGGACCATTCCGTCGAGCAGCGTATCCTCGGACGCTTTGCCAAGCCGTGGCGATTCGTGGACTTGAAGGCCTACACCATGGCCAAGCCCGTGGCCGAAGTTTTCGCCATATCCAGCTTCGTCGATCACGCGATGGGCCAACATGTGCGCCTCTCCACCAGTCATACCGGTTTGGATCAGCTCCTCAGCGGTGAGCTGAGCGGCCAGAACAATATCGTAAATCTTCTTGAACTTGTCGTCTGGTTTGCCAATGACGATGGTCCGCGTGAGGTCCGACATGTAGCCGTGAAGGTTGACCCCCATGTCGATCACCACACCATCGCCTTCGTTGATTACCTCGTCGCGCGGCTGGGCGTGGGGTAACGCGCCCCAAGGGCCAGCAGCGACAATGGTTGGAAAGGAAAGCGCTTCTGCTCCGTTCTCCCTAGCATATCTTTCGATCTCCCAGGCGACCTGCTTCTCGGTCCAACCCGGCTCAATCCGAGCCGCCACGTTATCAAAGGCCGCATCGCCCAGCGCAACCGCCGCGTCCAAAGCCTCAATCTCATCCTTTTCTTTTATCGCACGCAGAGACTCGACCAAATTCTCGGTGGA
Source organism: Dehalococcoidia bacterium (assembly GCA_965219205.1). GTDB lineage: Bacteria > Chloroflexota > Dehalococcoidia > DSTF01 > WHTK01 > WHTK01. Next base: position 557,417 of record CBDCMQ010000003.1, on the reverse strand, counting down.
ATTCAACCCAGGACGGTCGGTCTCTGGCATTTCTTCTATCGCGGTTCGCAGCGCACAGTATACCGAATACGTCAAACCCTGAGACTCGAAGGCGAGCTTCTTGCCGCTCAACTGTGCCTCTCCAAGCAGCGAAGGCAGCCATTTGCTCATCGAACCGTTGGCCTGAAACAGCGTGTAGTCAGGAGCTTCACGCTGAGCCTGGTCGTAGTAGCGAAAATCGACCGCGATAAAGGCAGCGTCCATCGTGATTAGCAGATGGCCCATTGACCCGGTGAAACCCGAGAGGTAGCGGCGGTTAGCGCCGATCGTTCGGCTCGTGTCCTCGGCGGCCGCGGTCACGAAAGCGGCGTCCAATCCATTCTCGGCTAGTTTGGCTCGAAGCCGGCCCAGGCGCTCTGCACTGCTCATGCCTTTTCCTCCTCTTTTACGAGATCAACCAGTGCTTCCAGCGCCAGGAGATAACCATGAATCCCGAGCCCGCTAATCACGCCGAGGCACACCGGTGAAAGGACCAATTGCTGGCGAAAAGCCTCACGAGCGTAGACATTGGAAATATGGACTTCAACAGTTGCAAGGCCGCTGCCCGCGATTGCATCGCGAAGCGCCAAGCCGTTATGGCCCAGGGAGCCCGGATTGATGATCATTCCGGATGCTTCGGCTGCATGCTCTTGAATAAAATCGAGCAGGGCGCCCTCATGGTTCGACTGAAATGCCAGGACACTCGCACCAAGCTCGCTGGCCCGCTTCTCAACCCGCCCCACAACGTCATCCAAAGTATCGGAGCCATAGATTGAAGGCTCGCGTGTCCCGAGCGTGTTCAAGTTCGGCCCATTTAACAGAAGAAAGCGCATGCTAATACATTTGTACCATTCTCATGCTGAAACCGTCGACCGCCAGAAGGCTGCGCAGGTTAGGCTGACGCTGGCAAAGCGGGACAATCCTTCCTTGTGAGCCTATGATCGGAAACGCGCGGTGGCGATCAGCTAACCTCACGCGGCGAGACGCAAGTTGACCGCTCTATTTTGCAGCCAGTATTAGAAAGCGAAGGAGACCCGGCATGACGATGAGTTTCACCGACCCCAGTGAACTGAGGCTAACTGGACAGAATCCCTACATGATGGTTTTTGATGACCCGGAGGCCCAGGCGCCATCCACCATGGTCAGTATTTGGCACGTCCAGTATTGCGAAGCTGGTCCCGGCAATGTTCTCTTCTTCCGCAGCAACGATCTGACGGATGGCGTCTGTCGCATCTACAGCGACAACATCAACCTAACTCGCTGGATTCAAGAGGAAATTACCGGGCCCACGGCTCCGTGGGCTGACAACACCTTGCCGGTCCTCGAAGCGACTTTCGAGACCGACGGCGATTCGCGCGATTTCATTACCGAGTCAGTCTCCTCCAGAGAGGATGAAATTACGCTGACCTGGTTCGACTTCCTGTCGGCATTCGCCGGGATTGCGGCACCCAACCCGGAACGGGGCAGTACTCACGGGCACTACGCGACTTACATTCCGGCGAAGCGGGTTCGCGTTACCCTCAACGGAACTGACGCCAAAGGTGGCCCGGTTGCCCGCAAACGCGAGGACTGGGACTCGACCTCCTGCTTCCTTGCCTGGGCAGAAACCTGGGTACGGCCAAAGGACTAGACCTATGCAGACATCCGCAATATCAAAAGGGCTCCGCAAGTGTCGGAGCCCTTTTGCGCGGGTCGGCCCATACAACCATCTTATGGGGTAGTCGGGCTCCAGGCAGCGTCTCGCGAAACACCGGTGATCACACTTTCTGCGAGGAAACCTTCGTTTTCCAACGGCGCCTCGAGGTACTGGCGAAAAACCGGTCCCCATGCCCACTCGCGTTTCGGATCGTGCTCGATTTCACGGTGCAGCTGAGCTGCGGCTTCGTCAACGTAAGCCATGAAGTGAATATATTCCGGGTGACCGGCTGGCGATTTTGGGATCAGCGCTGAGCCGTCATTGTTCCGGCGCATGAATGTGTAGAGCACGGTTCCAGGCTCATTCTCTGTCACCATTTGGATTTGACGTTTGGCCTGCTCCTCGAACTCCTCGCCTTTACCCTCGAAAACCTTGAACCTGTGGAAGGCGAATCGGAACATTGTTCCGGGACTCCATTCGTGGTTTCGCGAAATGCCCGTAACGATGTCATCCGCTTCGAATCGTTCTGCGACTATTGGCGCCGCCATAAACGGCCGGAAAACCTTCCCCCAAGCCCAATTCGCATCGGGGGTGTGCTCAATATCAAGGTGCAGTTGCTGGGCTGCTTCATCCCTGTACGCCATCAGGTGGATGTAATCGACGTGGTTTGCTGCCGCCGCGGGCAGGATTGTGGAGGCTGGCCCGGCGCGCCGGTTGAACCCATATAGAAGTGTGCCCGCCTCACGTTCGGTAACGATTTGGATTTGCTTTCGAGCTTCCGTCTCGAAATCTTCAGCCTCATCCGCTTTCACGGTCATCCGAAGCAGGTTGACGCGATACATCAGAGCGACCTCCAGATTCTAAGAAACTTCCTACCATCAAGCAAGTTAGCGACACAAGTGTCAATGTCCATTCGTCTGGACCCAACCCGAGTTTGACAACCTTGGCTCCCCTGCACACGGGCCGCCGAATGATCGCCGGGTTCAGCGTACTATACGCTTGTCGCAGTTGATGCGAGGATCAGAGATAACGATGCTCGGTGTGAGCCTACGAAACCTCCGTAGACCTCGGCGAAAGAAGGACAGATGCAAGCGACCGATCTTGAGTGGGGCAAAGCCATGGCGGACATCCTGCGCCGAAACGGGCTGCAGCTCTTCGCGACCGTTCCTGACTCCATAGTAGGTCAAGTTCTCGATCATCTCTGGGCCGATGATGACTGCAAAGTGATAACGGCGAGCCGTGAGGAAGAGGGTTTGGGAATTCTGTCAGGTGCATACCTGGCCGGGCAGCGGGGGGCGTTGCTCATGCAAAACAGTGGCCTCGGAAACTGTATCAATACATTGGGGTCACTAAACGTGGCATCTCAGATACCTGTCGTCTTAGTCGTTAGCCATCGAGGTGACCTTGGCGAATTCAATCCAGCCCAGGTTCCAATGGGCCAAGCATCTGAACGCATCCTCGATTCTTTGGACATTCGCTACGTAACGCCGGCCTCTGTAGCCGAGTTGGAGGCCAAGGCAGATGGCCTGATAAAACTCGCCTACACCCGCTCCCTGCCCGTGGCGTTCATCCTGCCGGCCGAACTGACGGGAGGCAAGGTGGGATGATAAATCGAGCCACTGCGACTGGGCTGTTGACGCAGCGCCTCAAAGATGAGGTAGTCGTGACCAATTTGGGCCAGGCAACTCTCGACTTGCAGCAAATCGGCGACCGGCCCCTAAATTGCTATACGTTCGGCTCGATGGGCCAGTGCTCATCGGTCGGCCTTGGCATCGCCGTTGCGCGTCCGGATATTCGTGTCATCTGTCTAGACGGTGACGGGTCGCTGCTGATGAACCTTGGCTCTCTCTGCACGATCGCCAACCTGGCGCCAGACAATCTCGCCGTGGTTATTTGGGACAACGAGGTCCATGCAACTACGGGTGGACAGGCCACGGCGACAGCGTTCCGCTCGAGCTTTGCCGGCCTGGCACTTGGTGCCGGCGTCGACCGCGACCGCATCCTTGAGCCTGCCAACGAAGAGGAACTGGAGAGGGCTTTTGATCGCATCCTGACCGAGCCCGGTCCTTTTGTCATGCCGGTAAAGGTTGAGAAGAACCTGGCCGCGGGAAAGCTAGACCGCGATGTGATTGGCTATAAGCGGCGCTTCATGGCCGCGCTAACCGGCTCCACCGGCTAGCGATCAGTCTTCCAGCGGTGGTTCCTCCTGGCTGAGGACCAGGAGTGCCTCAAGAACACGATCAGCATCCGCTTCGTTGTTGTAGCTCGCCATGCTAAAGCGCACCGCCGGCGGAACCCGGACCGTGCGACCAGTGATCTGCCAGCGTTCCCAAAGCTCGCTAACTATTTGCTGGGGCGCCCAGCCGTCAACCGTGACGGCAACCAGACCACACGATTCCTTGCCTCCCACGGGGCCGGCAAGGCCGCATCCGGCAATCTTGGCGACCCCTTCTCGCAAGTAATCGCCGAGACTTTGCGAGTGAATCTCGATCGATTCCAGGCCAACCGCTTGAACCAGTTCAACAGCTTTGGCAAAGCCGGCCGCCAGCGCCGCGCTCTGTGAGGTCAAACGGAAGCGCTGCATCGGATTGGTCGGCATCGTGCTTTCAGCCTGCTCTGCCCGCTCGTCCGCGATGGCGTGGGTCGAAAACAGCGGGTCAATGTCCTTTTGATGCTCGCGGGCGATAAAGAGAGCGCCGGTGCCCTGCGGTCCCAACAGCCATTTTTGCCCGGAAATCGAATAGAAGTCAGCTCCAATGCGCCGGACATCAAGGTTGATGTGTCCGGCTGTCTGAGCGCCGTCGACCAAAATCAATGCTCCGTTGCGGTGGGCTATTGCAGCGATCTCCGTGATTGGCATCCGCAGCCCGCAGGTATACTGGATATGACTTAGAGCAACCAGCCGTGTCTGAGGAGTGATCGCCTCTTCAAACAGCTCTAGCATCCGCGCATTGGTCGCGTCAGGCGCCACTTCGACAGCGACAACCTTCACACCATGTCGCTCCGCTAACACACTTGCCGGAGTCAGGATTGCCATATGTTCGAGGTTGCAAGTCACCAGTTCCTCGCCTGGTTGCCACCGCATACCATTTAGGACCACGTTGATGCCCTCGGTGGTGCCGTGGGTCAAGATCACTTCTTCTGGATCGGCTTTAAGGAGACTGGCGGCGGCAGTCGCTGCCTCGGCATTCTGTTCCCGCGCCAGGAGTACCCCTTCAGCACTTGCAGGTCCGTGCGACGCCTCGTACTCCATCACTTCCCGCATTCGGTCCAAGACCGGCTGCGGCGACGGACCTGACCATCCGGCATTGAAGTAAGTGACCTCGTGCGTAGCCGGCACGGCGTCACGCAGTGCGCCAATGTCCATCATTTGCAACCTACAATTCTAGGAATTTTCTGAGAGCCCTTGCGGCCAAATCTAGACCGGCTTGTAGGGTAAACGAGCGACGCCATCCATGTTCTTTCCCTCGATCCGGATTAGCCGGGTCGAGTCTTCCCGGCGTGGGGAATGCAGATCACCTTCATCGTAGGCCTGGGCCATTCCAGGGGACAGATTATATGTCTTGGTTACCTTCACCTTGCCAGGTTTATCCGGCTCAGCCGGTTCCACGATCGCCCACTCTGTCATTTCAGTTTCGCCGCTGGCCTGGCCGTAGATTGCCCACGTCGGACCGTGATCGTGCGGCGAGGAGTTGCTGGCACCGTCGTAGCCGTGCGCCAGAATGCAGAAACCAAGCTCAGCGTCCTCATAAAGAACTGTTCGCGCCGGAATTCCTTCCGGTACGTTTGCAGCTGTGAATTCATCGTCCTTCAGGACGGTTTCAAGCAGCTTAACCACTTTGCGCCGGCCGCCTGGACCGGGCTCGTCCTTGAGAATCTCGTGGCACTCGCCCGCGAACTTATCTAGCGTATAGCTCATCTCAGCTCCTTATCGCCAGCCTCTATTGGCCTTCAATCGAGCCAAATCATAGCAGAAGTACTTGCAGCGAAAGCCACCTTGCCGGGAGACCTTTATCAGCGAGAGGCGGCCACTTCCTGTTCAGGACGGGGCTTAATGCCGAAGGCGTCAGCGAGCAATTCATAGGAGCGCATGCGCGCCGCATGGCTGTGAACTACTGTAATGATCATTAGCTCGTCAATCTCGAGCCCCTCGGCCATTGCACCAAGCCGCTCATGCATCTCGCCAATCGGCCCGTGCATCACACGCGGCCACTCGCTGTTGTCACCAGAGAATGGGTCCGGCTCATCGCCAAGCAACGCGATCGCCTCCTCGGGCGTCGGAATCGGTCCGCGCTCGCCGCGCTCCCTTGCGATCCTGCGGTAGCGATAACTGGAGTAATGTCGTTCCGCTTCCTCCTGGGTGTCGGTGGCAACGGCGCCAACGGCTGCCAGCACCTTTGGCTCACTTAGGTGGACGGAGGGCTGGAAATGCTCTTTATAGTGTTCGATTGAGCGCCGGGTTGGCTCGGAATTGATAAAGTGCGCGGCGCCGTAAGGTAGGCCCAGTTGCGCCGCCGCATCGGCGCTCCAGCCGCTAGAGCCCAGCAACCAAACATCCGGACCGCCCGGCATCTCAGGCTGTACCAAGATGCGTTTGAATGGATGGTCATCCGAAAACTCACCCTTTAGAAACGCCATGAGTTCGAGCAGCTTGTCCGGGAAGTCGTCCTTTCGCTCGGCGTTGTCGCGCTGTCCCTGGAGAGCATAGCTTTCCAGGGGCGTCCCGCCCGGCGCCCGGCCAAGCCCCAAATCGATCCGGTCTGGGTACAACGCATGCAAGACCCGAAACGCCTCCGCTACCCTAAGCGGGCTGTAATGCGGCAACAGCACAGCTCCAGAGCCCAGCCGGATTGACTTCGTCTCCGAACCAAGTCGAGCGATCAGAACGTCCGGAGCGGTGCCGGCGAACGAACCCGCGGAATGATGCTCCGCCAACCAGTAGCGCTCGTAACCCAAACGCTCAGCGAACCGCGCCAATTCAACCGTGTTGTTCAAGGCGTCGGCGGCGGTGAATCCGGCGGGAATCGGTGACTGGTCAACGACAGACAGCTTCATTCTTACCTCAGGTTAGTATAAGTGGGCCCTACAACGACACCCGCAGTGCACAACTCGGCGCAGAAATCGTATCTAGCGAATTTTGCACGACTATGTCGCTGGACGGAGCACGATGTCCTCGGCGGCCACCAAGAAAATCTCTTTTGGATTGAGCGCGTACTCTCTTAGACACGCCTCCACCAGCTTTATTGCGTGTTCATTTTTAGATTCTATTGCCCTGTCGATTACGGCCTCGCGATCGAATTCGTGCTGTTGCGTAGCTTCGAATTCACGCTCGAAGTTCGTCGAGGCTGTGAGCAGCGCGGTAGCGAGCCTGACATAGCTTAGGAGCTTTCGCAGAGTCGAGAAGCCAGCAGTCCCGGCGCTAGACGATTCGTCCAGATGTCAACGACATCACGCCATGGTCTCTCCCTTAGCTCGTTGCCGAAGAATTGCTGCCAAGCCGTGAAGTGATCATGTAGACCTAGCGATTTCTGCCACTTCGCGGAATCGATTCGTCCAAGAAGCGGCGGACGGCCCTCGAGCTGGCCTCGGTACCACTCCAGGAACGAGCTTACAGATTCACCACGTCCTAACTGAAGCAGCGCCTCAGAGGCCATCGGGGCGTGGTTGCTGAAGCCCGCATAGAAAGGGCCTCTGTCTGAAACGAGCCCCTGTGCTGGTCCATGGTGTCGCCTTCGATTTGCACGGCTCCAACGTTAGCATAGGTCATCGCCGATAAAGGCAATCCGTTGACGGGTCCGCCGCCTGCAGTTAACTTGTGCGCGTCCCTCGCCATCCGCCGCAGCCTTAGGAGGCACTCTTGAGTCACGCGTTTGAGCCGGGAGACGCAGGTATGACTTCGGACCCCGCCACCTCGTGGCGGATGACCCGCGGACCGGAAAGTTGATCCCCTCAGGAGTGAAGAACCATGGAGCGCAAGATTATCAACCCTTGGAGCTGGCAGGATGCTTTTGGCTACGTCCAGGCTAACGAGCTCAACGGTGCAACCCGCAGCCTGATTTGCTCCGGCCAGACGTCAACAAGCGCCGACGGTCAGCCCGTCCACGCTGGCGACATGGGCGCCCAAATCCAACTCAGCCTCGACAACGTCGAGACGGTGCTGGGTCAAGCCGGCTTCAGTCTGCGAGACGTTGTGCGACTCAACATCTACACGACCGACGTCGACATGGCAGAGCGTCTCGCCAAGGCCGAATGCAAGTTCGCCTCGACGATTTTGGGCGTCGCTCGTCTTGCCTTCCCGGAGTTCATGGTCGAAATAGAGGTAACGGCCGCCGCCTAATCCCGTTTACGGGCGAGGAGACCCACCAACCCGCTAGGATGCGGCGTGGAAATAGCGTTCTTGACCTAAGCCGGTGCGCCGCTCGGCAGTTTGTCCGCCTGGGCCATCTGTGGGATAGCCGGCCTCGGTCCAACCATCCGTACCGCCCGTCAAGCTTGTAACCTTGGGATCACCCAGCCACAGCAGGTAATTGGCGGCACGGATTGAGCGGACCCCGCCAGCACAGACCACCAAAACTTCCCGATCCTCTGAAAGCAAATCAAGGTTCGTTACCAACTCGGACTGAGGAATCGAAAGTGCCCCTGGAATATGGGCGGCGGCGAATTCGTCCGGTTCACGGACGTCGAGGACGATTGGCGAATGCTCCTCCATCCAGGCAGGCGCCTGCTCTACCGCGATCTCCGGGACACGAGAAACCATGTGCGGCTCGGCGAGCTCCAAGTCAGCCTCGCTGCGATTCGTAGCCAAAATCGCGGTCATGTTTAGCGGCCTGGCGGGTGCCTCTGAAGCCGACTCTATGAAACTCTCTTCTGATAACGCTGTCATCGCATTGAAGCGTCGCTCAAAACCAATCGTGCTGCTTGGCCTGCCACACATGCCCTTACCGCACGAACCTTCGAAGTGCGCCGGGAAAACTCCCACGTAGTCGCTCAACTGCAGCAGCCTTTGAACACTGTGAAACTGCTGCCTCGCGCCACTGGCGCCGCCAAAATCCGGACGGCCGACATCACCAACAAACAAGCAGTCCCCAGTTAGAACCATTGATGGCTCCTCGCCGCGCGGAGGATTTGTCAGCAATACAGACAGCGATTCTGGCCGGTGACCGGGCGTGTGAAGGATTTCCAGGCGGAGCTGGCCCAGTTTGATTACTCCGCCATTTGCCAAGCCTCGATAGTCAAACAGCAGGTCAGCCGACTCATGCAGGGCCACTTCGGCGCCAGCGGCCGCCGCAAGTTTCCGTGCACCTGAAACATGATCAGCGTGAACGTGAGTGTCGATAACCAGCTTGATTTCGAAGCGCCGGCTGGTTGCAAGCTCGACGTACTGATCGATATCCAGCGAGGGGTCAACAACCACGGCCTCCAGCGACTGGCGTGATGCGATGACGTAGGAGGAGCGGCCAGCCTCTTCGTTGAGGATCTGCTTGAAGTACATTGTCTCTCCTTAGCTAGCCTGATTGGCCAATTTTTCGCCAAAGCCATAGTAATTGTAGACCCATGGTAAGAGCTGAAGGCCTGAGCCTCGATTTCACGACCAGGTTCAGATTCCGCGTCGGCAAAGTTGACGATAGACTAGGATCAGGCACGAACCGCGCCCGGCGGCGAGTCAGGAAAGGTATCTCGTTGACCTTCCAATCCGGTCAATTCTCGTCTAACCCAAGGCTTTCTACTAGAACCGTCCGGCCCGTTCTATAAATGGCCAAACGTATCGAAGACTACGCACTCATAGGCGACCTTGAAACCGCCGCCCTTGTCGGCATTGACGGCTCAATTGATTGGCTCTGCCTACCTCAGTTTGATTCTCCCGCCTGCTTCGCGGCGCTGCTAGGAGACGAAGACAATGGTCGCTGGCGCATCGCCCCCGTGGACGCGTCCCAAGGCCGCCGCCACTATCGCAAGGACACACTCGTTCTTGAGACCCACTTCGAGACTGCCGAGGGCGCGGTAACCGTCATCGACTGTATGCCGGCCAAAACGACAACCGACCCCGAGCACGCAAGCCTGGTAAGGCTGGTCCGAGGCGAGAAAGGGCGGGTACGCGTCCGCATGGACCTGGCGATTCGCTTCGACTACGGCCGCACGATTCCTTGGGTACAACGGCGCGATTACGGCCTGAGCGCCCTGTCTGGACCCCACGCGGTTCGGCTTCACACATCGGTGGAATTGCATAGCCAGAACTTCCAAACCTACGCCGAATTTACGGTTGCTCCCGGCGAAATAGTGCCGTTTGTTCTCAACTACAACGATTCATTGAGTGAGCCCCGCCCGCTGGAGGATGGCGAACTTCAATGCGACCACACCACAACCTGGTGGCAGGATTGGGCCAAGGTTTGTCATTATGAAGGACCCTGGCGGGAGGCGGTCGTCCGTTCGCTGATCACTCTCAAAGCCCTGACTCACCTTCCATCGGGTGGGATAATCGCCGCTCCGACGACCTCTCTGCCTGAGCTAATCGGCGGCGGCAGGAACTGGGATTACCGCTACTGCTGGCTGCGAGACGCCACCTTCACTCTGTATGCATTGCTTATTTCCGGCCTTTCAGAAGAAGCGCAGCACTGGCGCGAATGGCTCCTCCGGGTTGCGGCCGGCAGGCCCTCCCAGCTGCAGACGATTTACGGCCCCACCGGAGAGCATCTGATCCCCGAGTTTGAGCTCGATTGGCTAAAAGGCTACGAAGAAAGTCAACCTGTCCGGGCCGGGAATGAAGCCTACCGCCAACTCCAGCTCGATGTTTATGGTGAGATCATGGACGTCTTCCATGTTTCACGGCGTCTAGGCATTGACGACACCCTGGATGGCTGGCAGTTACAGCGAGCCTTGATGGACTTCGTTGAGACTGGCTGGAGAGACATAGATAACGGTATCTGGGAAGTTAGAGGCCGCCGCCGTCACTTCACCCATTCCAAGGTCATGGCCTGGGTCGCGGTTGATCGGGCGATCAAAGCAGTGGAGTCCTCCAGCCAGGCCGGACCGATCGAACGCTGGAAACGCCTACGTCAGGAAATTCACGATGAGGTTTGCCGCGGGGGATTCAACCCTGACCTAAACTCGTTTGTACAATCGTATGGCTCCGAGTCCCTTGATGCTTCTTTGCTTCTGGTGCCGATGGTGGGCTTTCTGCCGGCTAACGATCCCCGCTGTGTCGGCACCGTGAACGCAATAGAAAAGGGGCTAACGCCGGAGGGCTTCGTCTGTCGCTACGAGCCCAACCCAGATGTCGACGGCCTCGAAGGCGGCGAAGGAGCCTTCCTTCCCTGCAGCTTCTGGCTGGCTGACAACTATGCGCTGCAGGGCGAAACCGCCAAGGCAGCAGCTCTATTCGAAAAGCTCCTGAGTATCAGGAACGATGTTGGCCTACTGGCCGAAGAGTACGATCCAATTGCGAAACGTCAGCTCGGCAACTTCCCCCAAGCAATGACCCACGTATCGTTGATTAACACCGCCTTTAACCTCACACCGGCCAGGCCCGCTGCCCACCGCGCCAAGGGCTAAGGCCGCACCGACCCTAGCCTCTGCCAAAACCCGGCAACCAGCGGCTTCGTGCCCCGGGCACCCTTCTCGGCATCTTGTGAATAGCGCGGAGTTGGCTAATCCTAGGTGAGGCCAAACCGCGTAAGCATGAACCGACATGTCAAGAAGGCAGGACCAAATGAAAGCAGGACGGAAAGTAAACCAGTTTACGGGGTCCAAAGAAAGCCGGGAGGCTCTGCTTGAGGAAATGGAGCGGCGCACCGAGCTGCCCCTCCTGATCCTCTCAATTGTGATGATTCCGCTTTTGCTCGGCCCTTTTCTCTGGACCCTTTCAGCCACGGAAGGCACAACTTTTTTTGCCTTGGATACCTTCATCTGGGCGATTTTCGCTGTGGATTTAGCGGCGAAAGTGGCGGTTACCACCAATCGGCCCGCCTATCTGAAGAGCCACTGGCTTGAACTGCTGGTTGTGCTGGTGCCATTCGCGCGTCCCCTGAGGATCGTCCGTCTCATTGTGTTCGGTTCGCGGGCCTTCGTCGGAGCCAGCCGTTTTGCCCACGCTGATTTTCTGCTGGTCTATGCCATCGGCCTGATTGTCATTGGCGCCACGGCAGTAACAACTTTAGAGGCCGGTCAGGATTCACAGATAGGCAGCTTCTCGGAAGCACTCTGGTGGTCCGTCGTAACGATCACAACAGTTGGCTACGGAGACGTGGTGCCGGTGACCGCCGAAGGACGGGCGTTCGCCATCGTCCTGATGGTCGGCGGCATCGGCATTTTCGGCGGCCTGACCGCCCAACTGGCTTCTTTCTTCGTGCGGCAAGACGCACCACAAGGCCAACTCACGGACAACCTGGCGGACGAAATCAGCTTACTCAAAGCTGAAATTATCAAGCTCCAAGAGCAGGTGGGGCACAGAAGGGCTGAGGATCAACCGAACCGAAACGGGCCTCGGCCTACGGCTTGATGTTGTGGTTCATGCGGAACAGGTTTTTCAGGTCGTATTTTCGCTTCACATCGACCAGTCTCGCGTAGTTGGACCCATACGCCACGGCAACCCTGTCCGTCTCCTCTTCAGTTATGAAGTTGACGTAGACACTGCCGTCGGCAAATGGCTCGGCTGCCTTTGAAAAACCTCGTGCCCAGGCGATTCCGGCCTCATCTTCAGCGGCAGTTTCCCAGCGGCCCTGAACGTTGATCACAAACTCCGCGTTACGATGTCCATATGCAGCCGCATCGGCGGCGACAGTGTTCGCCTGACCGCCCAGGCGTCCAAAAAATATTCCGCAAGGGGCCGAGGGAATCTTGCCACCGTACTCAATCACGGCATCAAACAGGCCATCATCAAATCTGGCAAAGTTGTGAGACTTCCAGTAGTTGCGCGCACCAGTCGTCAGCAGCGGATCGAACGCCTGCTGCCAGGCGACATACGGAATGATGCCGGCGTGCTCGCCAGCCGGTTTTCCTGCAGACCGGATAGCACTTGCCCAGCGTTCTCCGGCCTCCGGGTCGGCATTGCTAAACATCGCAAAGATCACAACTTCCTTGCCGTGAATGTTCTCCGGGAGAAAGGGAAGTGGTGGAGCCTTTCGCAAGACCACCCAAGGTCGCCCCTGGTGAAACATATGCCCGTCGTGAGCTTGGATCGACGTGAACCGCCGTCAGGTTCGCCAAGTCGATCACGCCGCCGCCCTTAGCTAGGGCGCTGCCGGCAATGTTATGCCCGCCGCCGCGAATAGCCGTCAAAAGGTCTCGCGCAGCCGCAAACTTGACCGCCTGAATAACGTCAGCAACGCCGGAGCAGCGGATGATCACCGCCGGCTTTCGATCGATCATCGCGTTCCAAATATCTCTTGCCTCGTCATATCCTACGTCGCCCTTCTGTAGAATATTGCCCCTCACAGAGGACGAAAGCTGTTCAACCGTCCCGGGGGCGACGTCGGTGTCTTGACCATTCGTTGGGTTAATCTTCATTGACCCTCTCGCCTTTCTGCGATGATTTCACGCGGGCTCCGATAAACCTGTAACCTGCCGATAGTTGAAGTTCACAGCCTTAGGCGGAAACTTCGGCAGCCAGACTCCATCCCCACGGTTTGCCGATTCTTCCACTGCCAAATCCATGATTGGAATGTGGATAAGATCACTCATCCACATTCCAATCATGGATTTTGGATCATAGCTTAACCTTAGTAGTATTTGGTTGGCTTGTGGAAAGTGGTGATTTCGAGTTAGGCGGCTGTGGGAAAGGTGTGAAGAGGGGCCTAATCGCGTCAATATTGGTTCTCGGGACTGGTGATTGTTTGATCTGTTTCCGACCTGAGCGCGCGTATGGCCCGCCACACATCCACCGGCTGCGGAAATCACTGAGAGAAAATGAAGACGGAGTCCTGAAACAGAAAGGAGGCCAAAATCCGGCCTCCTTTCTTGATTGTCTCTTGTAGCCTCACGATCACCCGGCAGTGTCTTGCCTAAATGATCAGTACGAAGTATGCGGTGAAGCGAGGCTTTTGGCCCTGCGAAATGCTCCGCAGGGCCTTACCAGTCGGTCTGCCAGACCCCGTCACGCAACCTGATATTGGTCGTGTACAGCTTATACATCAGCTGACCTCCCTTATCGCAGTTGGTCTAATTATAGCCCCCACGTCAAACGCCTGCGGTCGTCTTCAAACTGGTTGACAAAGCACTTAATATCTATGAACACACCAAGCGCAGCTAGACTTGCTGTAGGGATTGGAGAACGTTTCTGATGACGACCGCCTATGAGGGTGAAGAGATGCTTCGAATGGTCGATCCCGACACCGGGACGGTGGACCGGCGGATTTTTGCCGGGCAGGAAATCTACGAGCTGGAGCTAAAGCGCATTTTCGCGCGGGCCTAGAACTTCATGTGCCACGACTCGCAGATTCTCAATCCTGGTGACTTCTTCATGACCTTTATTGGTGGGGACCGAGTCATCGTTGTGCGCGATAACGATAGCAGTCCCCAGGGTGTCGTCAATTCCCGCCGGCACCGCGGCAACGCCGTCTGCCGCGCCAAAGAAGGGCACGCCACGTCCTTCATGTGCACTTACCACGGCTGGACTTAAGACTTGAAGGGAGCCTTAGTCGGCGTGCCCGGCTTCAAAGAGGTCTACCACGAGGAGCTCGACCGTGAAACCTGGAGCCTAATCAAGGCCGCGAAAGTTGATTCCTTTATGGGCTTCATTTTCGCCAACATGGACCCGGAAGCGCCAGATTTGGATGAGTACCTTGGTGAAGTTGGCCGCCTGAGCCTCAAGCAGATCGCGCTGCGCGGTGACATCAAGGTCCACTCTGGCATTCAGAAATACAGCATTCCCTGCAACTGGAAGCTCGTCGTCGACAACGTTTGGGATTTCTACCATCCGGCAATTAGCCACGCCTCAGCCGGCATGGCCCGAGGCCGGGCGCGCCAGCAGAACCCGTATGAGCAGCCTCATATCGTTCTTCTCGGGGAGTACGGCCACGCTCTAAGCGGGCCGGAAATGACCGAAAAAACCCGCAAAGGACTGGAAGCATCAGGGCGCGAAATGGCCGGGCGAGACCGGCCGGAGTCCCAGGAAGCGCTCGGCCCGGCCGACAACCGGGTTCAAAGCCATCCGCACATCTTCCCCAACATGTGGGTGGCGTTCCCCGGCGAGGGCCAGATCAGCATGCGAATGCCCAAGGGGCCAATGAAGACAGAAATCTGGTGGTTCAGCTTCAACGATCCTGCGACCCCGACAAACCGCCGCGCGCTGGAGACCTTCGGCCCAGCCGGGCTGCTAGAGCAGGACGATGGTGAGAACTGGGGTGAAAGCACCCGCGGGATGCAGGGCGTAGTCAGCAAGCGCTACCCGGTCAACTACACCCTGAACCTCGGCCGCGGCGAAATCATCGAAAATGAGGGCGATCCGCCGCTGATCGAGGCCAGCATCAACGAACACACCTAGCTTTGGCATTACCGGGCCTGGTCCGAGTGGATGTCGGCTGATAGCTGGCAGCACTTAAAGGAAATCCACTCGCCTGTACCGAAGCCACAGGATCGTGTCTAGGTAGATTCTTGATCGTTGGTGAGCTAATCTGTAGTCAAGAGTAAACTTCCCGCAATCCTCACCCTGGAGTAGGACAGCCCTTGAGCCTAGGCTCCTACACGGAGATTTCATGACTGCCGAGACCCCTCAGACTTCACTGCTCAGAAAGATTCTGCCATTTCCAGACCTAACCTCTTTGGGCCTGCGCGACTACCGACTCTGGTGGATCGGTTCCTCCGCCACAGTGCTAAACCAGTTCGGCATGCAAATGATTATCGCCTGGTGGGTTCAGCGGGAGCTGGATTCACCCGCCCTTGTGGGGACCATCATCCTATTCTTTGGTCTGCCCTCTTTTATCTTTCTTTTGCCCGCAGGTCTCGTTGCCGACCGGTGGGACCGCCGGAAACAACTGATGGCGGCGCAGACAGCCGCCCTCATTTCAGCTTTGTTGCTGGGCGTGTTGATGGCCGTCGATGTGGTTATATTTCCGATTGCCGCTGCCTTTGCCTTCGTTTTCGGCGTCACTGTCGCGTTCAGCAATCCGGCTAGGCAGGCTCTCATCCCCATGATGGTGCCGCGCCGTTTGCTACAAAACGGGATTGTCCTTGGTTCACTCTCGATGAATGTCTCGCGCATGGTCGCGCCGTTCATCGCCGCTGTGCTGATGGCAGCTTTCGGCTTCGCCGAGGCCCTGTTCTTCGTTTCCGCGTTCCTGCTAGTTGGTGTCCTCACCTTGAGCCGCATGCGCATCCCCCACTTCGCCGAGGACGATGAGCCACCTCAACCGGCGCCGGCACCACAAGGCGGCCCGGCGTCGGTTGCTGCTGGAGTTGGAGCCCAGGCGGGCCCCCAAGGAGCCGGAGGGCCCGGCGCTGCTGCCCAGCCAGCGGGCGGGCCGGCGGCAGCCGCAGGCGCCGGAGGCGCCAAACCGAGAGAATCAGTGCTGCAGAACTTGATCGGCGGCTTCCAATTTCTCTTAAACAACAGGCCCTTGTTTGTCCTAATGGGCCTCTATATGGCCACCGGCCTGTTCATCGTCGGTCCCATGCAGGCCCTCATTCCAGTACTGATCGACAAGCATTGGGGACAGGATGCAACATCCCTGGGCTATGCCTTCATGTTGCAGGCGCTGACCGGTTTTATCACCGGCCTTTACTTGACCAGGATGGGCGGATTAAGCAACAAGGGCGGCATGTTTGCCTGCGCTATGATGGGCGGCGGCGGTTCATACCTGCTCTTCTCAATTTCGCCTGAGTTCTTGATTGGAATCGTCTTCTTTGGCACCTTCGGCGTAGCGGCCTCCTTCTACAGCAACATGAGCCAAACAATCTTGCAGAGCAACACGCCGCGCCCCTTGATGGGTCGGGTTCTGTCAATCTATCAGCTCTCGATTTCAGGCCTCCTGCCAATAGGCGCCTTCCTGGGAGGCCTGGTGGCAGAAGGTATTGGCGCGCCTCTGACCGGGCTCATCGGCGGCGGAATCGGCTTTTTGATGGCCGCTTCTGCGCTTGTCTTTGCCAGAGATTTTCGGCGTCTGACCTAGCTTGATTCCAGATCGCCGCTCATGACGCTTGATATCAGGCCGTTCCAGAGAAAAGACATCGAAGCAGCGGCCGGCCTACTCGCTGAGCGCCAGCGGCGTCTGCGACGGACTCAGCCTCTGCTGCCAGAGCGCTACGAGTCGGACGGAGCTACCAGGTCAATCGTCGAAGAACTCCTGCAGCGGGGCAGCGGTGTGGCCGCAATCGCCGGCGGAGGACTGACCGGTTATCTGCTCGGCGCGCCGAGCTCTGGCTGGGGCCTGCGCATGACTCTCGTGCCATTCGCCGGTCAGTCGGTCGCCGATCTGGACGACATCGAACTCTATCGCATGATGTACGCGACCGCCTCGCCCGAGTGGATCAAGCAGGGCTTCTTTGTCCACTCCGTTGACCTGGCCGCCGCGGACACGATCGCCTCAGACGCCTGGTTTTCCCTGGGTTTCGGCAGTGAAATCGAAATGGGTCTGAAAGAAGATATCAGCGCGGCGACGGACCCGGCTGAAGGACGTATCCAACAGGCCGGACCAGCAGAAGTTGAGAGCGTGCAGCATCTCATGCAGGCCCTCGGGCGTTTCAACAGCCTGCCGCCGATCTTCCGTCCCTTTGTGCCCCCGCTAGACCAATGGGAGAGCTTCCGTCCGAGTCTAATCGAACAGTTGGAAAACCCCGAGCACTCCTTCTGGCTCGCCTATGAAGGCGAAGAGCCGGTTGGCCTGATGGCTTTCACGCCCCCGGAGCAAGAGGAGCTCATGTTCAGCCCGGAGCATTCCGCCTACATCTCAATCGCCTATGTCCAGCCGCAAGCGCGGTCCAGCGGAATTGGCAGTGCTCTCCTGGACCGCGGTTTAGCCTGGGCCCAGGCTCAAGGCAACTTCAATTGCACGGTTGGCTGGTTCTCGGCCAACCTGCCCGGGGCTGCCTTCTGGCGCCGCAAAGGGTTTACGCCGATCGCCCAGCGGCTCCAGCGCCGCATCGACGAGCGCATCGCCTGGGCGACGGCGCAGGGCTGAACACGACACCCGGCTTTGGGGCTTTGACAATTGTGTTTTCTACGGCCTGGTATCAGAGCTCATTCGATGGGTTGGAACAACGCTGTTGCCCTTGTCACCCTCCCAGCCGTTGAAGTGCGTGACCTCCTGCCAGGGCCGGCGCGTAGTCTTGCCGTAGTGCTCCTTGTCGGGGAAACCCATCGGCACCATGGCCAATGGTTCGACGTTTTCAGGCAGGGCCAGCAGCTCTCGTACCTGGTCCATGCTGCCCAAAGTCATGGTCGTAAATGCGGCGCCGACACCCAGGCCGCGGGCCGCGAGCAAGAGGTTCTGGACCGCAGGATAGATCGAGGCCTGCATACCTGGCCCGCCGCTGCGACCCGGAGGGCTGACTGCACAGGGATAGACCAGAACCGGTATGTTCTCGAAATCCTCCACCATTAGCTTGAGCCGTGGCAGCGGAGGAGGGTCACCCGGCTGTTGGTTTTTCAGGGCGTTTTCGTACATACCGGCAAACAAAGCCCTCGCCACCTTGGCAAGCTCAACAATTTTCTCTCGGCTGTCGACCACGATGAACGCCCAAGGCTGGCTATTGCCGCCACTCGGCGCTTTGGTCGCGGCTTCGACTATCTTAGATATGGTTTCGCGCGGTACGGCCTCGTGCTTGAAGCTACGTATGGCGCGCTGGCTAAACAACGCGTTGAAGAGACCAATCTGTTCGTCTGTCATGGGTTGCAATCCTTCAAAAACTAGCGGCGGAGGAGGAATTTGACGCCAGTGTACATTGAGTGCCAGATTGCAGAAATAGTTGGTCCTT
Organism: Dehalococcoidia bacterium; assembly: GCA_965219205.1. Taxonomy (GTDB): domain Bacteria; phylum Chloroflexota; class Dehalococcoidia; order DSTF01; family WHTK01; genus WHTK01. Next base: position 538,858 of record CBDCMQ010000003.1, on the reverse strand, counting down.
CGAATCTTGATGGGATTAGCCGTGCACTTGTTGAGCTTGAATCGAACCCCCGAACCAGAGTTGATGGACGACGATTCCGAGGTCGAAGCCTACTCTTCGGCTGCCGCCCAGGCACATCTCGAAATGATCGACAGGAGTTTCCTCAAGCATCTCGAGCGTTTGCCACCTCAGCCTCGGCGACTGGAAAATGCCCGTGTTCTGGATCTGGGTTGCGGCCCGGGCCAGATCCCGATCATGATGAAGCAACGCTGGCCGGGAATGCAGATCACCGGTCTTGATGCCGGGCCGGCGATGATCGAAAAGGCCCGCGCCGGTGCCGTGGCGGCCGATCTGTCCATCAATTTCGAAGTTTTGCGCCTCGGGCCACAAGGGGAGGCCAGGCTGCCGTTCTCTGACGGCGAGTTCGAATTGGCCATCTGCAACTCGGTGCTTCATCATCTCGCCGATCCTGTAGGTGCACTGGACGAATTAGCTCGAGTTGCAAAGCCGGACGGCGCCGTGCTGATCCGTGACCTGCAGCGGCCCGGGCTAATCCTGGCCTACGCGCTTCACGTTCGTATCTTTGGTCGTCATTATGCCGGCAAGATGCGCCAGCTCTTCGAAGTATCGGTGGCCGCAGCCTACACAGTGGCTGAGCTCGCCGCAATGCTCACAGCCTCGAGGCTTAACGATGGCCAGGCAAAGGTGTTTCGCGGCGGCATGACCCACGCCGGCATCGAGAGACCTGCTGGCGAATAAGGCGACGCCACGTCCCGACGCCATCCAGGCCACGAATACTCTTTATTTTACTGGTATGACTGGCCGGGGCTAACCCTGGAGTTGCTATCAGAGCCCTCGGTCTACTTCAAAATCAATTACAGCTGGAGTGAATCGCGTTGAACTGGGAGAACGCCACCGCCTTCAGTTGTCTGCAAATTTTGCCGATAACCTCTTTGGAAGATTTTGAGAAAAGCGACTAGAGAAAAGCAGCCCGCCTCGAAAGAGCGGGGCACAAAGGGCCAAAGTCAGTGGATGTTAAGGCTTGCCGGTCTGCCTAAGCACTAACCCTGTCCCAGCCCAAGGAGCGACCGATCTTTGCCTCACCAAGCTTTGCGACTCAGGGCGATAAATGATTGTTTCATTTGACATAACTTTAGAAGTTGCCCGATCCCTTGTGCTGTTTGCTATCGTCGGCTATCTCTGGAGAAGCCGTGCGAGGCCGCAGCTGCGTGGAGATGCCGGTGCCTTCCTTATCTCCCTGGGTTTTTCCTTCGTGCTGGCCGCAAGTCTCCTAGACATCAGCGATAACTTTAACCAACTCAACAAGTATCAGGTTATCGGCGATACGGAGTACCAAGCCTTTTGGGAGAAGGTCTGTGGCTACCTTTTTGGGTTCGGCTTGCTGGCGCTGGGTTTTTGGAGATGGGTCCCTAGCGTGATCGCCCACCGGCGGGCGGAAGTGAAACTCGAAGTCGCCAACGAGGCGCTGCGCCAGCGCAACCTCGAGCTTGAAGAGGCTCGGATGCGCGCCAACAAGGATGAGCTTACCGGCCTCCTGAACTATCGAGCGTTCTTTGTGGCCCTTCGCCAGGAGGTAAGCGCGGCACAGGCCCGCTTTACAGAGCTTAGCTTGATCATGCTCGACGTGGATCGGTTCAAAGAAGTCAACGATAAATGTGGGCACCAGCAAGGAAACGAGTTTCTTAAAGGTCTGGCCAGGTTGATCGAGGACCAAGATGAACAGCCGCCGTTTCGTTACGGCGGCGACGAATTCGCGATTCTGCTTCCTGGGCATGATAAGAAGAGCGCGGCGATCGTGGCAGAGAGTCTGAGACTCGCGGTCGAATCTCGGGGGGATTGAAGATGGCGGCTGCACGATAAGCCTCGGCGTGGCGTCGCTATCGTAGTCAGGTAATTCAATCGAGAGGCTGGTCTATCTTGCGGACGCCGCGATGTTTCAGGCGAAGGCTGCTGGCAGGAACCGCGTCGAAACCCAGCTCCGAATCGATGAGCCGGCTGAAGCGGCTTAATCGCCCCCCCTGGCTGCCGGCTGGCAATTTCGGTACGTTGCCGCCTACTTCGCTGTTTCGCATTTCACCTACCTCGGACTAAGTCCCCGGGTAAACAACTACGAACTTACTCAAGCGCGCCCACCGTACAGAAAGACCGTGTGGGTCAAGGACTAAACTCTGCGTGCGAGCTGAACGCTGGCTCTGTCTAGGGGCTCCCTTTACGGTGGCTGGCCATCAAGCCTGATGCTCCAACCAGCACAAGCCCAATTACGCCTGCAATGAGGAATAGGTTTTTCGATTTTGGCGCAAGCCCAGCATCACCGGTGCTCGGCGGAGATATCTGCTGCTGGCCTGCTGCTGCGGCCCGGTTCTCTTGCGCCTGCTGAGCACCGCCAGCGATCACGGATCCGAGACCGCCGCCAAGGCCTGGACTCGGCGTTGGTGGGACTGGGACGACTAGCTCCAGCGGTGCATCACCCTCGCCGATTTCCTCCCCGTCCACGGTGATGACACCGTCCAGGGATTCAACCGTGACACCAATTAATTCCGAGCCTTCAAACGTCTCGGTAATCAAAGCGCTGTCTCGCCGGCTTCAATCACCACGAGGACAATTTCTCCATCAACCGGGATCTCAATTTCGGCCGGACCACCCAGTTCAGTTGTGACCGCGGAAACTTCTCGGGGTCGGTGAGCACGTAGGTGCCGGCGCGCAACCGGGACGTCCAGAACTTGCCGTCCAAGCGGAATGCGTACGCGGTCTCCAGATCCACCACCGGTTTCAATCCTCCTTAACCAAGCGGTGAGGTGTATTTCCTGGAGACCTTCTTAAGGTAGCTGCCTTGCCGATAGTTACGCGCAAGATATGCTTGCTTATCGTATCTGTCAATTGCCGGGGATTCACGTTTAAGTGATGAAGCAGCAATTACATGAAGGTCTTTTGGGTCTTCTAGGGAGTTAGAAACAGCTCTTCGAGCGGTGTGGCAAGAATCGCTTTCGATCGTGCATCAATTATCAGCTCTAATTTGTATCTGGTGGGTGGTTTGGTGGGCGATACAGGGCTCGAACCTGTGACCTTCTGCGTGTAAAGCAGACGCTCTAACCAACTGAGCTAATCGCCCCCGGACTTCGGTATTGAACAGCGGATAAGGTTGCGATTCCACAAGCTATCTGCTGTCGGTATTTGCAGGATGGCACTTAAGAGAAATATGATTGCTTCGTAAGTGATTTTACTGTCGCCGAAGGATTATGCATATGCGCTCAGCGCCAGATGCTAGTTTAACGCAACCGTCCACAGCAGAGACTGAGGCAGAGCTTATCGCGTCTCCGGCGGGCCTGACCCCGGAGTAAACTCTTTCAGGTACAGGTAGGTTCGTCGATAGTACAAAGGACCAGCTGATGATCAAGACGAGCGGTCTAACGCATCTCAATCTGGCTGTTCGTGACATCCAGAAATCGCTCAAATTCTACAAGATTGCCTTTGGAATGGAAGTCCAGTTCTGGGCAGGAGATAAAATGGTCTTCCTGAACACGCCGGAGAGTGGTGACATCCTCACCCTACAGCAGGCCGCACCGGGAGAACCGGTAGGGCCCGGTGGGGGATTTACCCATTTCGGCTTTGGCCTCCAGGACAAGGATGAGTTGGACGCAGCAGTTCGGGAGGTCGTGGCAGCGGGAGGAACCTTGGTCGACCGAGGCGAGCACTCCCCCGGTGCCCCGTACGCGTACTTCACTGATCCGGACGGATACCTGATCGAGCTGTGACGATTCCGTATGAAGCCGGAATAGGGACACGTTGTCGGCTGGCTCCGACCTCAACCCCCCCCGGTAGCACCGCGAGAGAAGGCGCGAAGGGTGGTTTTTGAACGATGGCGATCGGTTGAGCGTGTTAGATTGGCGTACGGAAAAAGACATCCGTGCCCGTCCGAAAGACCCGTGACAGCGTCGGCTTGAAGGCGCAGGCTTGGCTGGCTTAACGAAGGAAGGAGCTGCTGACACATGGCCACCCGGACGGAGATGAGCAGCAAAGAAACGAGTACCTGGCTCGAAAAGGCGCGGACTCTAGCTCCAGTGATTGAGCAATACCGCGACGAGAGCGAGAAGCAACGTCAATTGGGCAAGCCCGTGTACGAAGCGATACGAGAGCTGGGCCTCTTCAAGCTCTGTGTCCCACGCTCGCTGGGCGGCGATGAATTGGACTTCCGAACGGCAGTCGAGGTGGCGGAAAACATCGCGGCCATGGACGGCAGCGCTGCCTGGAACCTCGTTATCGCCCTCCAAAGTGGCTGGATGTTGGGCTTTCTCGCTCAGGACGCCGCGGCGGAAATGCTGTCCGCAGACCCAAACCTAACTATGGGTGGCTCCGCGCAGCCCAACGGCATTGCGACACCGGCTGAGGGTGGCTATCGCGTCACCGGCCAGTGGTCGTTCGCGAGCGGCAGCAACCGTACGTACTGGCTCTGCGGTGTTTGCCGGATCAAGGACGGCGAGGACTTTCGACTGAGCGAGGCCGGCGTGCCCGTAACCCGGCTCCTCTTCTTCCGGCATGATCAGTACGAGATCCTCGATATCTGGTACACAACCGGCCTGCGAGCCACCGGCAGCCACGACATGAAAGTTGACGGCGCCTTCGTCCCGGAGAGCCGCGTGATCGATCTCACGGCCAAGAAGTCTTCCTTCAAGTCCGGCACTCTCTATCAAGTCCCCTTCTTGCAAATCTTTGGCTGGCCGCTTGCCTTCGTCGGACTTGGCGTGGCGGCAGAGGCGCTAGACGCCTTCACCGACCTCGCCCGCAGCAAGACGCCGGGCCGCGTCACCAAGCGCCTTGGCGAAAACAACCACATCCAAATGACCCTCGGCCGGGCCAAGGCGAAGCTCAATTCCGGCCGCAGCTATCTCTACGAGATGTGCGACCGCCTGTGGGCGGCGATGGAAGCGGGTCAAGCCGACGACGAGTCGCTGGAGCTGGAGGTCTCGCTAGCCAGCGCCAACGCCGCCGAGAGCGCCGCCGCCGCGGTGGATCTGGTCCGCTCAGCCGCGGGCACGTCCGGCATCTACGAAGGAAACAAGATCGAGCGCTGCTGGCGGGACGTCAACATGGTCACACAGCACATCGGGGCCTCACCCAGCAACTACGCCCGATCCGGTGCCTTTAGTCTCGGCCTTGGCATCGGAACCGGGCGGTAGGCTATCACTGGCTGATGCGTATGGTCGTCACTCCGTTTGCCCGCTAGCGGCGCCGAGAGTCATCGCCGAACTCGTCGCCCTAACCGGACGAAAACGCTGGTGGCAAGAACCCTAGACCAAGGATCCCGGTTAATCGCCGCTGAGTTGTTGCCGCCCATCTTCGCTCGAAGTTCCGCAAGTTCAGACCCGCAAAAGCGCTCATTCCGATACCAGGGCTTGACAGTTGCTTGTGTCCGGATCGCATTCGTACCCAGCCTGTCTGACGTTCCCTGCATCCTTTGGAGTGGACATTGAGAAACCTGCTTTCAATTCGTGAGACAGAGGCCATGCGTTGGTGGGTGCTCGCCGTAATGTCGCTGAGCATCTTTATGGTTTTCGTTGACGGCACCGTCGTCAACACAGCGCTGCCGGCGATATCCCGTGGCCTCGGAGCCTCGACATCGGAGCTGCAGTGGGTGGCGGATGGCTACATTCTGATCCTGGCAGGACTCTTGCTGATCGGCGGCACGATTGGCGACCGATTCGGCCGTCGCCGCTTTTTGACCCTTGGAATGGTGATCTTTGGCGCGGCATCGGTCGGTGCTGCCTTGTCGGCGAATGTCGAGACGCTGATCTTCTTCCGCGGCCTACAGGGCCTCGGCGCGGCGCTAGTAATGCCCGCAACACTGTCGATTCTGACCGCGGTGTTCCCGCGCCAGGAGCGAGCCAAGGCGATCGCGATCTGGACGGCAATGGGTGGCTTGGGCGAGGCGTTTGGGCCGGCGCTGGGCGGCTACCTGGTCGATGAAATCAACTGGAACGCGGTCTTCTGGCTGCACATGCCAACCGTGGGCCTGGCACTACTAGGGATGCTCATCGTTCCTGAATCCAAGGACAGCCGCCGGTTGCCTTTGGACATCGGCGGCGGCCTTCTGGTAACGGGCGGACTGCTGGCATTGGTTTTCGGCATCATTCAGGGCAGCGAGTTGGGCTGGTCATCGGCCGAAGTGATCGGTGCGTTTGCTTTGGCCGCTGTAATGCTGGGCGGCTTTGGCGCGGTCGAACTGCGCTCGAGTGCGCCGATGCTGCCGTTGCATTTCTTCCGGCGACGCGATTTCGCCGGCGCCGTCTTCATCATCGGCATTGCTTTTTTCGCCATGTTCAGTGTGTTCTTCCTGCTCACGCAGTTCTTCCAGATCGTGCAGGGGCGGAGCGCCTTTGACGCAGGCCTGCTAATTGTCCCGGCAGCGCTGGGGATGATGGTGAGCTCGATGGTTGCCGGCGTTCTTAGCCAAGCGGTGGGTCCGAAAATCCTGGTAATGATTTCGATGGTCCTGATCCTTCTGGGAATGATCGCGTTTAGCCAGATGACCATCGATAGCGGTGTGCCTCAACTGATCGGCTCGATTTTCCTGTTTGGCTTCGGTTTGGGAATCGGCATGCCGGCGCTGACGGATACTGTGATGGCCGCGGTGCCGTTAGACGATGCCGGGATCGGCTCGGCCGTAAACGACGTTGGCCGCGAGCTGGGTGGAGCCTTGGGCATCGCGATCACGGGCAGCATCGTCAACGGCCTCTACAAGAGCAACCTCGATGAAGCCTTGGTGGGCTCCGCGGTGCCGGCTGAGGCAGGGGAGCTGGCGCGCGAAGGCATCGCCGCGGCGTCGCTCGCTGCAAGCGCCTTGCCGGCGGAGGCCGCGGTAACGCTGACCGAGGCGGCGAATACCGCCTTTAAGGACGGAATCATCACGGCTGTTTTCATTGGCGCCGTCTTCATGCTTGTGGCCGTAATCTTGGCGGCGGCCACGATCCCCTGGAAGATGCGAGCCGCGCAGGCGGCGAAGAGGCTGCTGCAGCCGATCGCTTTGCCGGAGGTTCTCGAAGTGCCGGCGCTGGAAGTTCCACTCGGGGCGATGGTCCCCGTCGCGGCAGTCGCGGGGGACCACCCCACGCACCCGATGCGCCGTTCCTCAAACGTTTCGTGTCGCACTGCTACGGGGTCGATTTCATCCCCTGGTTGCGCTGCAACGGTCGATCTCGCCTTAGCATTTTCAATTGACAGCTAATCCTCCTGGGGCCGCATCTCCCAGCCTTACTCCGTATTGAATGCTCCTTCCTTGCAGGCAAGACGCACCATCGCGAAATCATTTCCAAGGTCAGATTGACAGGTTAATATCATGCGAAGAGGATGGCGTCACCATCTCCATCTGGCGTATTTAAGGCGGACGGCGGCCAGACTTGAGTAGAAACCGCGGGACCAAAAAGTAATTGAATGCACCACCGGCCCAATACGCAAAAACTCATGACGGTTACGACATTGCGTATTACGTGGCGGGTAGCGGCCACACACTCATTCGCACGCCGATCATGTGGAACCACATAGGCCGGCAGTGGGACCCGGACATGCCCGGACCGTTTGACGCCCTCGCAGAGCGGTTCAGACTTGTCCTCTATGACGCCCGTGGCCAAGGCCTCTCCTCGCGAGGGCTCCTCGAGACTCTCTCATTCTCGGACTACGTACAGGACCTGGCTGCCGTTGTTAACCAGGTGGGTTCAGAGACCTTTCTTCTCATGGGGTGGTCATTCGCGAGTAGCGTGGCTATCCAATACGCCTGCGAGCACCCGGAACAGGTCGATGCCCTCATCCTTTTGGATTATAGAGATTACTCAAACAGAGATTACTCAAAAACCAGGGCTGCCATGCTGCAACTCGCTGAGGAGAACTGGAGCCTTTTTGTAGAGGCCGCCACTCGTACAGGGTTTCCTGACACCGATCCCGATCGGGTAAAGGAGATTGCCTTGGATTCCTCGACTCAGTCCGACTGGATAAAGCGCGCCAAGACGTTGCAAGCGGTGCCGAGCTTCGAGTTGCTCAAGAATGTCACCGTTCCAACCCTCTTGGTCTCGACCCGAGCAGGGACGCGCCCATATTCCGGTGAGGAGGAAGCCTCAGATGCTGCTGCGGCCGTCGCCGGGGCGCGGCTGGTGCTCATAGAGGGTCGCGGTGCTTTCAAAACTGCTCCCGACGGCAGCCCACCCCCCACTGTCCAGGCCACTGAGGCCTTCGTGCGCGAGCTGGAGTCGGAAGGAAGACTCCGCAGACCGAATAAGAGCTTCGCCGGAGAGGACAGGCCAGAGGTCGGCCTCTCAGCCCGGGAACTCCAAGTGCTCCGCTTGATAGCCTCCGGCCGCAGCAACTCCGAGATTGCCGAGGCCCTCGTTCTCAGCGTCCGGACCGTGGAACGCCACATCACGAACATCTACGCGAAAATCGGCGTGAGCAGCAGAAGTGAAGCTATCGGTTACGCGTTTCGTCACGGCTTGAGCTAGTCACCGCCGCGTCCTCCCACTACGAGGTTACCGCCTAGGCTAACCGCCTAATTGGCGGTTTTTTGCGTGGTTTCACGGAAGCAGCTCTTCACCTCCGGCTCGTAGCCTGGGCGAGCTAGTGATTCGCCGGACGGCGTTCAGTCCGCCCGGCGGGTCGCTGGCAGACCGTATTGCAGGAGGTGGAGCAGAAAACAGCGAGAAGTACAGCAAGTCGTGCCATCAGTTGCCGGGTAAGAGGCAATCAAGAAAGGAGTTGTTCGATGAAGATTATTGCCGGAGGCCTAATCGTTGGTCTCATGGCTCTGGCACTCGCATGTGGTGGCGGTGGAGAGGAGGAGGAAGCAGAACGTGACAGCGAGGGGATCATCGTAATCGGAGGTGAGATAGAAACCGCTTCTCTGCGCGTTGGTGACTGTGTCCAGGACTGGGAGGAGGACCCGGAAGAGGCATTGCGCCTAGGGATGCCAAGTTTCAGGGGCCCGATCTTTTCGATTGCCTCAGTCGTGGCGGTGCCGTGCAGCGAACCCCACGATAACGAGGTTTTTTCCGTGATTGAGGTTCCTAGTGAAGAAGAATTTCATCCCCCCTTTGCCCTGAATAGAATAGGCAATGTTGAATGCTTTCCCTCCTTCGAGCCCTATGTTGGTAGAGAAGTCAACCGTTCACCGCTAGACATTTTTATCTTCCACCCTTCCGAAGAGAGTTGGAGTGAAGAAGATAACCGAAAGATCGTCTGTCTTCTGTACGATGGCCAGCTTGAACCACTCGTTGGCTCTATGCGGGGAAGTGGTGAGCCCGGACAAACTGAGGGCCCCGACACCTCCGAAGCGCCAACGCATAACTGCTGGAAACGGCTCTGTCCACGTATCTCTCTCAACTAGATCGCTGGCAGCCCGTGTTGCAGGGAATTTACGAGGAAAGTCCTTCCTTCTTCGCTACATGGAGAACAACCGGCCAGCGGCTAGCAGCCTTAATGGATCACCTGAAGATTGAGCAGGCCCACTTTGCGACCAGTCTGCGTGCATCACCGGAGGATGCCTTCGAGCTGATAGGCGCAGGAGAGTGACGGAACATCTGGAAAGCCTGATGGCGGATAGGAAGAACGTTTGCGATGCCCTCAATCACGATTGATTTAGAATTGGAGACGTACCCATGAGCAGCGAATCCGTCCACACACCAGACCCGGAAAAGCTCAACCAACTAGCAAAACAGCTAATAGGCTACTCGCTCGGGATAAACATCGGCTCGAGTATCAGTCTTGGAGTGAGGCTCGGCCTCTACCACCAGATGCACGACGAGGGGCCGATAACCAGCCACAAACTCGCCGAAAAGGCCGGCTATCACGAACGCTGGGTTCGTGAATGGCTCCACGCGCAGGCGTCAGCCGAACTAATCGACTACTAGGGCAATGGCCTGTTCGAGCTCCCGGCCGAAACGGCCGCTCTGCTGGACGAACCGCAGAGCGGCCGTTCACTCCAATCTGGTTACGCAGGCCTTCCCGAGCGCTTCGGGGCGACGGAAAAGGTTGAGGAAGGCTTCAGAACCGGCAAAGGGTTCCACCTCGATGCGAAGGGTGAAGTCATGGTCAGGAACCTCGACGGAGTCTTTGGCAACTGGCAGCGTCAGGTGCTGGTGGACGGGGCACTTCCGGCTTTCGATGGCGTCACCGAGATGCTCAGTCAGGGCGTCATGGCGGCAGATGTCGGCTGCGGCACCGGCACGGCTCTGCTGGAAATGGCCAAGGCGTTTCCGAAATCTACCTTTCACGGCTACGACAATTCGAGCCTAATGATGACGGCCGCGGCGCAAAAGCTCGAGGAGTACAAGGTTTCCAATGTCAGCTTCTATAACGTGGCCGAGACGGCATTGCCGGACTCTCCCACTTACCATTTCATGTTCACCTTTGACTGCCTCCACGACATGACCCACCCGGACCAGACGGCAGCGGCGATTCGAAGCTCCATGCACCCCGAAGGTATCTGGTTCATTGGCGATATAGACGGTAAGCCGACATTCGAGGACAACCTCCGCGACAATCCTATGGCAGCGTTCGCGTACTCGATCTCAATCTACAACTGCCTCGCTTCATCGATGGCAGAGCCCGATTCAGTCGGTTATGGCACGCTCGGGCTGCCCGAGCCGGAGATGGAAAAGCTGGTCCGCGGTGCCGGCTTCACACGCTTTCGCAGGGTACGGCTGGACACTCCAGGATTCGCTAACGGTAGCGCACCTGCCCTCTACGAGGCACGGCCTTAGCCCGGCCGCTGCCCCGGCCATGTACGAGGCGCGACCGTAACTGAACACAGAACGACCGATTGCTGACCGGGGGGATTACCTGACGATCAGCGGATAACTTGGCCGTTTTTCGATCACCTCACAGGTACAGCCGCATAGCGCTAAGGCTTGGGTGTGTGAAAGCAGACGCTCTAACTAACGGATTTAATCGCCTACGTTACTGTTCCCTCAGGCAGCCGGCCCTTCGACATGGAAGAGGTTTGTGTAAATGCTCCAGCGATCATCAGTCTTAAGCAGAGATAGCGTATCCATGAAGGTCAATCCGAGATAATCATCCCGCACTCGGGCTACCGCGGTATCACCGGCAATATCTAGCGAAAGGATGTCAAGCCGAGTGGGCTCGCCTTTGTCTTTCGCGGATGGTTCCTGGCCGGCCACAAATCCGGCGAAATCATCGACCGACATTTGATGCAGCTCGCCTTCCAGGTAGCCCGTGACCTTCGCATTGGCATGAAACGCGGCGTGAGTCTTCTCCGCGGTGGACTCGTACTGGCAGTCAAAGTACGTCTGAATTGTGTCCTTGATTTGTGTTTCATCGCTCGCGAATGACATCTCCTCAGTCTTCTGTTGTCGCTGACAGCTTTTCGAGCACTAACCGCGGCTAGTTTAGCCCCAACCATCCAAAAACAGTAGAAGCCCCCGCCTAGCCGGCCCCGCCGATGACGTTCTCGCCGCCGTCCACGGGCAGATGGATACCGGTGATGAAGGACGCGTCGTCCGAGTGCAGGAAGAGTGCCGCCTTTGCTACATCCCAGCCCGTACCCATCTTGCCGCCCAGCGGCACCACGGCGTCCCGCGTGGCCACGACTTCCTCGCGGCTGCGACCCGTCGCAACCCGCGGCTCAATCGCCATCGGTGTGTTGATCTTTCCGGGTAAAATGGCATTGGCGCGCAGGTTGTACTTGGCGTTGGCTGCAGCCAGGTTCTCTGAGAGGGCAATTACCGCCGATTTGGTCGCCTTGTAGCCGATTCGGGGATATTCGTGCAGCGCCGCCATGGAAGAGATGTTCACGATCGACCCGTGACCACTGGCTCGCAGCGCCGGCAGCGCAAACTTTGCCGTAAAGATCATTCCCCGCAGGTTGACGTTGACGATGCGGTCCCAGGCTTCGGTCGTGATTTCGTCCACGGACGCGTCGCCCAGCGATAGGCCGGCGCCGACGTTCTTGTGCAAAATGTCTAGCCGCTCGAAATGAGCCAGCGTGTCCTCAATGAGCTTCCTACAAGACTCCTCGCTGGTCACGTCTACCTGAAGGGCGATGGCGTCGCCACCTTCCTCCCTTATTTGGTCCGCCGTCTCCTGGGCCGACTCCAGCCGCAGGTCCGCAACCGCGAGCTTGGCGCCCTCGTGCGCCAACAGCACCGAGGTGGCGCGACCGTTACCGATCGTTTCGCCGGGAGCCTGTCCGCCGCCCACTTTTAAGGCAACTTTCCCTTCCACTCTGTCAGGCACGGCTAACCTCCATCAGTCACACAGGACGCAATTGAGCAAATTCCGGACCTCATCTCTTCTTCTATCTGCGGCCTTACTCAGCGGCTGGCCAGGCCGGGTACCGGAACGATCCCCTCTTCCGTCTCAATTTGTGTCGCCATCTGATCTTCCCTGATCGCTCGGGCTGCTGTATTGAAAGATCGCGGGTGGCGCAACACGAAACACGCTGGGAGATGTCTTCGCCGCCCCTATCCGCTCAGTACTCATTGAAGACCCTCTGGACCTGCTCGCGGTCTAACTCCTCGGCGAGCGCCAGCATCAGCAGAATTCTCGCCTTCCGAGGTGAAAGGTTGTCGGCTGAAATGATTCCAGCCTCTACCGAACGCGGTGTTGTCATGACCCGGCCGGAACCCAGGCGGCTGCTCCGAACAACGGTGACACCGGCGGCTATCGCGCGGCTGATCGCAGCCACCAAGGCAGGATTCGGACCGCCTACCGTAATGATCAGGCCGCGAGCTCCCCTATCTACGAGAGCATCCACAGCCCGCCCGTCATCACCGGCGAAGGTATGAACAATGTCGACCCATGGGAGCTAGGTGGGAGGCGAAACGGCGAACTCGCTCTGGCCGGTATGCCGCTTCGTCGGCGTCCGATAGTAAACAACCTGGCCGTCAGAATCGACGTAGCCGAGGAAGCCGAGATCTCGCGATTCGAAGGCCTCGGCTCGGTAAGTGCTTGTCTTGGTCACATCGCGAGCGGCGTTGATCTGGTGATTCAAGACCGCCAGCACGCCCTTGCCCTTCGATTCCGGGGCCGCCGCCGCAAGAACCGCGTTCACCAGGTTGATCTCTGCATCGCTGCCGAGTGCGCTCGAAGGACGCTGCGCCGCGGTGAGAACCACGGGCCGGTCGGAATTAACCGTGAGGTCCAGGAAATACGCCGTCTCCTCCATGACGTAGGTCCCATGAGTGACGACGATGCCGTCAGGCGGGTCATCCCCCGCCAAGATTTGATTGCAGCGCTGCGCTAGCCAGACCCACTCCGGCGGGCCGATTGACCGGCCCTCGTGGCCTTCAATGAATGGCTGCTCGCTGCTAATTTGAGCGATCTCGGCCAGTTCCGGAATCCTCGCCAACAATTCGTCGATCAGAACCGGGGCGCCCTTTTCGCCATAGGTCACGGCGGCGAGTCGTTCGTAGCCCTTGAAGCCAATCGTGCCGCCAGTCGCGAGGATATGGATAGTTGGAAGCGTCAATTGTAGATCCGCAGCGTCACGAACTTCCCCTCCTACATCTACCAGCCGGCACCGGGCATCTCAGTCTGGATGTATATCTTAGCCGCTCCTCAAACATCAAGCGTCTCTACGATGGCGTCCGAAGGCTGACTTCGGGTTCGGTTGCTCGCACCTTTGCGCTGGCCGCCGCCGCATGTACGATACGCCAGTCATGACCGGACGGCGCGACCTCACGCTCGACGACGTCCTTGGCGGTGGGCGTAGAGGGTCATTTCTGAATCGACACATGGAGAAGTAGACCGTGATGCTAGATGTCACTGCGGCCCGAATGCGCTTTCCAGCCCTACAAAGAACTCTCGATGGACGGGCAGTTGCCTATCTCGATGGCCCCGGCGGCACTCAAGTGCCACAGGATGTCATCGGCGCCATGAGCGCCTATATGGAACGCGGCGTGTCAAATGCCGGCGGCACTTACGTAACCGGCCTTGAGACCATGCAACTCGTCGCCGGCGCCCGGAGCGCAATGTCTGACCTGTTCAATGCCCGGCCCGAGGAGATCGCCTTCGGCCAGAACATGTCATCTCTGACATTTTCGCTGAGCCGCGCCCTGGCCCAGACCTGGGAGCCCGGTGACGAAATTGTCCTCACACGGCTCGACCATGATGCCAATATCTCCCCTTGGCTAAGAGCTGCCGCCGAACGTGACGTTGTGGTGCGCTGGCTGGATTTCGATCCGGACTCCTGCCAGCTCACCTTGGAAGGTTTGGACACGATCTTGACGCGGCGCACGCGGCTGGTGGCGGTTACAGCTGCCTCCAATGGGGTTGGCACCGTCGTCGATGTGAAACGGGTCGCCACGGCCGCGCATAGAGTCGGCGCCGTGGTGTTCGTGGACGGTGTCCATTTCACGCCTCATAGCCTGGTCGACGTAATGGAGTGGGATGTCGATTTCTTTGCTTGTTCAGCGTACAAGTTCTTCGGGCCTCATGTGGGAGTGCTCTTTGGCAAGGAGGAGCACCTCACCAGGCTCGACGCGTACAGAGTCCAGGCGACGCCGGACAAAATTCCCGAAAAGTGGCAAGTCGGAACTCAAAACTATGAAGGACTCGCTGGCCTGACCGCGGCGGTCGATTACATCGCTTCCCTCGGTGAGGGCAGCACAAGGCGTGATCGCATCGAGTCCGCGGCCCGGTCAGTCGGTGAGCATGAAAACGCGATCTCCGAACATTTCTTGGGTGGCGTCGCCGAGATCCCAAGCCTGAAGATTTACGGAACCGGCGGTTCGGCGCCAAGGGTCCCGACGTTCGCGCTGGACATCAAGGGTCAAATCCCCTCCTCGATTGCGGAGCGACTTGGCGCGGAAGGCATCTTCGTCCGGGCTGGCCACTTCTATGCAGTGGCGCTCGCAGAGGGTCTCGGCGTGCTCGATCAAGGGGGCCTGGTCCGCATTGGCTTTGTCCACTACAACACTCATGAGGAAGTTGACCGCGTGCTCGACTCGCTCAATCGAATAGCGGCGGGCAAGGTTTGACCTCGTCTTGGCGCACTGTTCGACCGAGTTTTTCCTGCTTAAGGCTCTGCTCGCGACAGGGTTTCGACGATCCGGTCGAGACCCTCAACGATGCGCTCCGGCTGGGTTCTGCCGTAGCAAACGCGAATATATTTGTTGCCACTGGGGCCGTAGTGGCTACCGGGCGTAACCAGCACCTTCGCCTGTTCGGCAAGCAGCCGGGCGACTTCATCGCCGGTGCCCAACGCGCTGATCTCCGCCCAACAAAAGGTGCCGGAATCCGGCAGGCTGCAGGACACACGCGGGATCTTGTTCAGCGCATCTGTTGTCTTATGGCGAAGCTCGTCCCATTCACCAAGCCAGATCTTCTGAAACTCCTGCGGTCCGCGCATGATGTCAACCGCCGTTTTCAGCGCGGCGGTATTGGGCGTGAAACTGTTGAGCATGTAATAGTGGCGCAGCGCTTTAATAAGCGCCGCGGGCCCGACTACGTAGCCTACTTTCATACCTGCGACGAGATAAGACTTGGCAAAACTCGATACACAAACCGTGCTGTCACGCATCGACCGCACCGAAAGCATCGACGCAAATTCATGCGGCGGGTAGACGACCTTTTCGTAGACTTGGTCTTCGACAACCAGTAAACCGTGTTGGCGCAGGCGCTCACCGAGCGCTTCCAGGAATTCACGGCGAAACACGTGCCCGGTCGGATTTTCTGGATTGACTAGCATAAACACTCGGGTTTTCGGGGTTATCAGCTTGTCAAGTTGGGTTAGAACGGTTTCTGTATCAGGAATCCAGTCAGCCTCGGCCGGCAACGGTATCGTCTTGACCGTCGCGCCGAGGTAAGCCGGGATCACATAGGAAAATGTAAACCCCGGGTTGAAAGTTATCACCTCGTCCCCAGGGTTTAGCAGCGCACTGAGCACCGCGAACACGCCGTCGCCGGCGCCGTGACAAGCGATCACTTCGGCTGCCGAGTCCACATTTACGCCAAACTCGTGCTGAAATTTCTCCGCGACGGCGACATTAAAATCCGGGACTGGTTGGATGCGCATAAAGCCATCTTCAACGGCCGCGAGGCCGGCTTCGCGGATGTGAGCCGGGATCTCCTGCCATCCGCCCGAAAGGTTCAGGGCAATTGTGTCCGGGTCGTTGACAATCGTTGCCGGTATCTCGTCGAAACGGTGCCAGCTTTCGTGCGACTCGGCTCGCTGCAGCGCGGCGCTCAAAACCAGTGGCGTGGCAGATTCTCGCTCAGCCATTTATCGATCCTTATTAATATGAGCCGGCGTTAACAAGCTGGTCGTGAAAGCCAGGGAGGCCAGCCGTGCGAGCGCCAACAAGAGAACAACTTGAGCCTTCGATGCGACAGATGATCGGTCACTCGGCGACCCAAGCTACCTCGAGTAGCCGAACCGGCTCATTGAAACCCTTGAGCGAGGCCTCGCCCATATCATTAAACTCGAACGGCTTTCCGACGCAAAGATCGCCGATGACGCGGGACGCAAGGATCTGACACCCGTTCGCCTCCGTACAGACACGCGCCGCCAGCATTACGGCGGCGCCGAAAATGTCCTGATGATCGCTTACCGGCTCGCCGGCGCTAACACCGATACGCACCCGCAGTGCATGAGACGCACCGGCCGCCTCACGCTCGGCCAACGCCTTCTGGATGCGTATAGCGCAATCGACAGCGTTTGACGCTAGAGTAAACGCCGCCAGAAAACCATCGCCCGTGTGCTTGATCTCGTCTCCGCCGGAAAGCGCTAGCTGTTCGCGAATCAGCGCATCGTGCTCTCTCAATAGCTCATGGAACGCAGCATCTCCTACAGCATGAGCAAGCTGAGTAGAGCCTTCGAGGTCTGTGAACATAATGGCTCGAAAGCCGCCGTCGGACAGGTCGGTTCCCGAAGAAGTATCACGCCGAGTCCCGAGAAAGCGATCAACCTCCTCAAGCGTCACTTCTATGAGTTCGTCCGGCATCAGCCCGTGCGCTTCTCTGAATGAACTTGCATTGCCGAACTCAAGTTAGGAGCTTCCACCAAGCAGTAGACGCTGTGCTCGTCCTGGTTGTGCCAGTATCGCAGGTACTTCACGCCGTACTTGCTCTGGACCTCGAGGTCTAGTTCGTGAGCTTGGGCGACTTCGTCCAGAGTTGCTCCAACGCCCCAGTGAACGTCCATATACGTCGGCATAACTCAGCGATGATGCCGATAGCTTTGATGATTTGTCAACGTGCTCTTTTTTTGCCGCGACGCGGGTTTCTCTGAGATCGTGATTGAAAAACCAAGCGCCTGCCCAACTTGGCGGCTTCGATCTACTATGAGGATCGTTTGACCGAAAAAAGCGGGAGGCAGGCATGAAGTCGATCGGTATCGTTGGATGTGGTGCGATCGGTCGCGCGATCCTCGAGGCCAGCGATTCGGGCAAACTTGGTGGGCCTGTCGCCGGCGTTAGCAGCCGGAATGAGTCGGCCGCCCAGGCCTTCCTCTCGACCATGAAAACGCCCCCTCCTTATCTCGCCCGGGCCGAGCTAATCGAGGCAGCCGATCTGGTTGTTGAAGCGGCGGGAGGTGGCGTCGTGGCTGACTTGGCCAGGCAGGTCTTCACAGCCCGCAAGGACCTCGTGGTAATCAGTATCGGCGCATTGCTCGACCATGAAGAGCTCTTCGATCTAGCGCGAGAGCGAGGCTGTCGCCTCCTGCTACCGTCCGGCGCGATCGCCGGCCTGGACGGAATCAAGGCAGCTTGTGTCGGTCAAGTCGATTACGTCCGCCTGGCAAGCCGTAAGCCGCCAGAGGCCTTGCAGGGAGCCCCATTTCTCTCGGAGCGCGGGCTCTCACTGGACGGTCTTAACGAAGAGCGCCTCTTATTCAATGGTTCAGCCCGCGATGCGGTTCGTGGCTTTCCCGACAACCTCAACGTGTCGGCGGCGTTGAGCCTTGCCGGCATTGGTCCAGATAAGACAGAAGTGAGCATCTCTGCTGTGCCGGGCCTCAAGCGCAATTGTCATGAGATCGAGGTCCAGGGAGAGTTTGGCTTACTGCGGGTGCTTGTCGAGAACATCCCCAGCGAGAATCCCAAAACCGGTCGCATGACAGCGCTTTCGATAGTCAGGGCGATCCGCGATGAGATGGATACCGTACGGATCGGCACATGACAGGCTAAGCCCCTCCCCGTAGTCCGCCAGGTCTTAGAATGCCCGGGCTTGCTTTTTCAGCCGGTCGGAGTTGGCAGTCCGGCCTTGAAAGCCGTATCAGGCCCTTTAGCGGGGTCTGGGGTGTCCCCAGGTTCAAAGTCCGGCTGGGGTGTACCGAGCTTTGGACCCGCCTGGCTAACTCGCGCCTCTTCGCCTCAAGCCCCGCCTTTAGCGGGGTTTGGGGTGTCCCCGAGCTTCAGACCCGCCTGGCTAACTCGCGCCTCTTCGCCTCCAAGCCCCGCCTTTAGCGGGGTCTGGGGTGTCCCCAGCTTTCAGAGTCGCCCCAGAGCTAGTCGCGGACCTTTCCCGTAACCCAGTCGTAGCGATTATCCTCATCGACCACGGGGTCTTTCGGGCGCTGGCCCACGCCGTCACCGCCGTCGATCGCAAGCGTAGCACCGGTTATAAAGCTGGCGGCATCGGACGCTAGGAAAAGGGTGAGGTTGACCACTTCCTCGGGCTCGCCTGGACGGGCCAACGGCAGTGTCGGTATGCGGGCCGCGAGCCCCGCTGCCATCGCCGGCGGCCGCGGCGTTGGCTGTGTATCGATCAGCCCGGGACTAATCGTATTAACAAGAATGTTATAGGGCGCCAGCTCGATCGCCGCAACGCGTGAAAAGCTCTCCGTGGCTGCTCGGCTTGAGGCGTAGGCGGCGTTGCCAGGTGAGCCCTTCTTGCTCGCTCCGGACGAGAAATTGATGATCCGGCCGCCGTTTTCCAGCGGGATCATGGCGCGCGCTGCAGCTTGGGTCATCAGGAAAGTACCCCTGCAGTTGACTGCATAGACGGTATCCCAGACTTCGATCCGCTCCTCTAGAAGGGAGGTGTGCGGCGCCACGGCGGCGTTATTGACGCAGATGTCCAGGCGGCCACCCTGCTTGATTGCCGCATCGACGACGGAGTTTGCTCCATCAGGCGTGCTAATGTCGGCGACCACAGCCGTGACGCGTTCGGCATACGGTTGGCAGGTCTCTCTCAGACCGGATTCGTCCCGATCGGCAGCGATGACAACGGCGCCAGCTTCAAAGAATGAACCCACCATCGCGCGACCGACACCCCTCGCTGCGCCGGTGACGATCGCCACTTGCCCGCCGAAATCAAAACTTACCTGAGATGGCATTTTGGCTTTGCTTTCGCTCACGAGTCTCCTTTTGTTACGGCTTGCCCGTCGAGGTCCAGCAGCGTTCCAGTCACCAGACCTATCTCAACGACTTGAAGTAACCGGTTGGTGAGCTTTGAGGAAACTGCGCACCTGCTCCACGGCCTGGCTTTTGAGCTCGCTGGTTTCCTTCCAAGGGTAGATTGTCAACTCGGCGTTCGGGGCGAGATCGGCGACATCCATCGCGGTGGCATAGGGGTGCGCAGACACGTCGTCCGGCATTACAAGCATTGGAGTCTGACAGGAGCGCACGAACTCCCGCGACACGCTGTAGACGAAATCAGGCTGCAGCCGGTAGAGATTATGCAGATACGCCTCAACTGTTGCCAATTTGAGGTCGGGCCGACGTTCCAACAGCTCTGGGGCCCAGACATCGAGACCGTTGTTGTACATCACGTCCGGATCCTCAGGGCGGTGGCCAACCGGCTGACACAGCACACCGGCGACGATTCGGCCCGGCGCCTTCTCCATCATCTTCAGAACGAAAGGCCCGCCGATGCAGTAGCCCAGGAAGAAGAATTCCTCGATGCCAAGGTGATCCATCAGGCCCAGCTGATCGCTGGCGAAGCCATCCCAGGGATTCTCGACTTGCACGGGCCCGGTTGACTCGCCGCCGGTGGCATTGCGTTGATCCATAGTGATGCAGCGGAAGTCGTCCTTGAAAATCTCCATGGCGTTGAAGACCGCGGTCTTCCAGTTGCTCATGCGAGAGTTCAGGCCGCCGCCCGGTGTTACTAGCAGAGGAAACCTGGCCCCGATCTCCTCGTAATGGATGCGGACGTCTTCTTTTTCGTAGAACGGCATCTGTCTTTCTCCTTGTAAATCTTAGATTCGCCGATACTCTATCGCATTCAGCGGCTGCCCATCATCAAAAAGGAATTAGCGAGTGGATTCGTTGCTAGTCGCGTACTGGTCTAGCAGGGTGCGGAAGCGCGCCGCCGCGGCGAACATCCCGGCACCCAGGAAGAACGTCAAGATGAACATGACCAACGCCAGGTCATATGAGCCGGCGGAATCGAAGATCAGACCGGTGAGCGTGGGGCTGGCGATCTGAAAGCCTGTTTCAATGAATATTAGGCTGCCCAAGATGGTCGCGAATGTAGTGGTGCCGAAGGAACGGGCGATGAGCAGCGGCTCGACCAGAACGCCACCGGAGCCGACGATCCAAAAGACGATGAAGAGGCCAATCCCCGCGGTTCGCGTGTCAACCAGAATGACCACCATGCTGAAGGCAAGAATGAGACTGAAAACCACGGCGGCGTTTTCATAGCGGTGTATGCGATTGGCAAGGAGCCCGAAGACGATGCGGAAGCCGATCCCGAGGCCAGCGGCCAGCGCAATGATCAGGGTAGCCGTCGAGCGCGAGTAGCCGTGGGACTCCCAGAACGGGACCTGGTGCACCGCCCAGCCGACGATGCCGTAAAAGAAGAAGGTGAAGCCGAAGGCTATGAGCCAGAAGACGGGCATGCGGAGGGCCGCTGAGAGTGGCACGTCTGGTCCCGGCTGCCACCTTAACGGCAGGGCCGGCATCAGGGTGGCTGGCAACCTGGTCACCGGCAGCGTGAGGTGAGTCGCGCACCACAAAGATCCCGACCGGTAAGGCGGTAAAGGCGACGACGAGGGCGGAGAAGATCAGGCCGGCTTACCAGCCGTGGGTGTCGATGACGAAGCGCATCAGCGGTACAACGAGGGCGCCGCCCCGTAAGAATCCGATATCGACCAGGCTGAAGGCGAGACCACGGCGGTGGTCAAACCAGCGGGAAACCAGGGCCTGGAAGGGTATGAAAAACATCATCATCGTGACGGCGGAGAGTAGGCCGTTGAACAGGTACGACTGCCAGAGAGCGCTGGTCGTGGCAAGCAACATGTAGCCGCCAATGGTCAGAACCGAGCCAACGATAATCGAAAAACGCGGCCCGCGAAGATCGACTATTTTTCCGACCAGGGGGGCAAAGAGGCCGCCGAAGAGCAGGGCGGAGGAGACGCCGAGGGAGGCTTCGGCACGTGACCAGCCAAACTCGTCCTCCAGCGGTCCGAAGTAGAGACCGTAAGACCAGAAAGAGATGCCGCTGATCAGGGCCATGTTGGTCGTGGCGGCGGCCACCAGCCACCAGCCGTAAAAAGTCTTCTTCTTGATCCTGCCACCCATATCTATGATGACAACGCGCCCGCACCGCGCACGATTCTAGCGAATGCTACAGCGGCCTCAATTAAATCTTGTCACCTGACAAGCCAGGTGGCTGCGCTTGGCAGCACCTTGCCGCAGTGTAGGAAAAATACCGGGCCGATTCCTAGACTACCATTGGGAAGGCTGAAGAGCCCGGCCTCAAGCCTTCAGGACCCGAGTGGGGCGCCGCTTCTGATCAATCCCGCCCATTCCAACCCAACTGTTCTAAAGCCCTAGGCTCGCAGGCCGATCTAGAATTTAGATCCTGGCACGCTAACCGGAACCCGAGGTGACACCATGGCAACAGAGACCCAGCTGAAGCACATCAGCCATTACATTGATGGCGCGGAGTTCGCCGGTGCTTCCGGGCGATCCGGCCCCGTCTATAACCCTGCCCTCGGTGCCCAGACCGGCGTGGTCGATTTCGCTTCCGTCGAAGACGTCGATAGGGTCGTCGCTTCGGCGAAGGCAGCTTTCCCCGCCTGGCGGGCCATGTCCTTGGCCCGCCGTGTCGAAATCATGTTCAAGGCGCGAGAATTGTTTTCGCAGCACCGCGCACCGCGACGAACTCGCCGCGAGCATCACCTCGGAGCACGGCAAAGTGCTGTCGGACGCTGCCGGCGAGTTCGGCCGCGGCCTGGAGAACATAGAATTTGCCTGCGGCGTGCCGGAGTTGCTCAAAGGCGGCTTTAGCGAGCAGGCCAGCACCGGCGTCGATGTCTTTTCAATTCGCCAGCCGCTGGGTGTCGTTGCCGGCATCACCCCCTTTAACTTCCCCGCCATGGTGCCAATGTGGATGTTCGCGAACGCCATCGCCTGCGGTAACTGCTTCATTCTCAAGCCATCGGAGAAGGACCCGTCTACATCACTCCTCATGGCAAAGCTGCTGAGCGAGGCTGGCGTTCCGGAAGGCGTGTTCAATGTCCTCCAGGGCGATCGCGTGGCCGTCGAGCGGCTGCTAGAGCACCCCGACATTGCGGCGATTAGCTTTGTCGGCTCCACGCCCGTCGCGAAGAGCATCTATGAGACGGCCACGCGCCACGGCAAGAGCGTGCAGGCTCTCGGCGGCGCCAAAAACCATATGGTTGTCCTGCCTGACGCTGACATCGACGCCGCGGCTGACGCGGCCGTCTCCGCCGCGTATGGCTCAGCCGGCGAACGCTGCATGGCGATTTCCGTGGTTGTCGCCGTGGGGAGCGTTGGCGATGCGCTGGTCGACGCCATCAATCAGCGGCTGGCCAATGTGAAGATCGGCGACGGCACCGACCCAGCAGCGGAGATGGGGCCGTTGGTGACGCGTGAGCACTGCGACCGTGTCGCTGGTTACGTCGAGGCCGGTGCCGACGAAGGCGCCAAGGTTGTCGCGGATGGACGCCAGGTGCGCTTCGAAGGCGAGGGATTCTTCCTTGGCATGTCGCTTCTGGATGGCGTCAAACCCGAGATGCGGGTCTACAAAGACGAGATCTTCGGTCCCCTGCTCTCCATCGTCCGCGCCGCGAGCTTCGACGAGGCCGTCCAGCTTGTCAACGATAACCCCTACGGCAACGGCGTCGCCATCTTCACCCGCGATGGCGGCGCTGGGCGCCGATTTCAGTTCGAAGTGAACATCGGCATGGTGGGCATCAATGTGCCTATCCCGGTGCCCGTTGGCCACTACTCCTTCGGCGGCTGGAAATCCTCGGTTTTCGGCGACACAAACATGTATGGCCCGGACGGTGTGCATTTCTATACGCGAACCAAGGTCGTCACCAGCCGCTGGCCGGACCCCGCGAAGAGCAAAGTCGACCTCGGCTTCCCTCAGAACCGGGAAAATTAGGCCAGTCCAAAACCGGCATCTACTTCAGTGCGGGCATCACCTGACGAACAAAGGCCTCGAGCTGCGCCATTTGATCGAGAGCTGCAAAGCGGAAGATCAGCTCGTCCGCGCCCGCACTGACCATAGCGCGCGCCCTTTCGATGATGCCCTCCGGCGGTCCGTAGGGCCCCCAGCGATCCTGCCAATAGTTGAGGCCATAGTAGCCACGCACCCAGGCATCTGCCTCTTCAAAGGCGACCTCAGGGTTCTTGTTGATATTGACGGTCAAATAGTAAGTAGATGCGAAACTCCCAGGGGAGCGCCCCAGCGCAACTGCTTCACTGAGCACTTTTTCGCGGACGGCGGCGAACGACTCCGGGGACTCGGTAATTGAGATCAAGCCATCGGCGAGGCGGGCGGCCCGCCGATGCTGCGCTTGCAAGCCTTCTCCGCCGTGACAGGCGAGAAGCGTCCGGATACGCGGCGACTGTTTCGGCCGGAAGCCAATGGACGTATCCTGGATGTCAAAGTGGCGCCCGTGGAACGTAACCTGTTCACCTAACCAGAGCTGCTGCATCAGCGTCACTGTCTCACCGAGCCGCGATCCCCGGCCCCGTGTCTCGATGCCCGCCGCCTGCCATTCGCCTTGCTGAGCGGCGTTAAACGTTCCGCCGACCCCCATGCCAAGCGTCAGCCTGCCTTCCGAGAGCAGGTCCACGGTCGCGGCCTGCTGTGCGAGCAGCACGGGTTGGCGCAGCGCCCCGAGAAGCACCGCGGTGCCCAGCCCAACGCGGCTGGTGCGGGAAGCCACGCTGGCTAGCACGGTAAGCGGCTCCAGTCGCGGCTTGGCCACGAGACTATCGCCGGCCCACACGGAATCGACACCGAGCTCCTCGGCGCGCTCCGCCAGGCGCACGAGCAGACCGAAGTCGCTTCCGCCAGCTATTAGCAGCCCGCGCGTCGGCAGGACAATGCCTATGGCGCTCAAACAGGTACCTGGAACATCGACTCGGAGTCCTCCCCGCAAAGGCTCATTTCTGCGATCGTGTGTTTCTCGGGGTGTTGGACATGTGGAAGCGCGCCGAAAACGTGAGGGAGCGGACTGACGCTTTGATCACGTGCGCTGGCCGAGGGATTACCCCGGCCGGCGCCTTTATGGTCGTCAGGTCTAGTTATTTAGCTATGAACTCGCCTACCAGCTTGACCACCTCGTCGGGCTGCTCCCAGTGGACGTTGTGGCCAGACTTTAGTGGCACGTACTTCGCCCCGGGAATGGTCCAAGGTTTGGAGGACTTGCTGAGGTCACCATCGATTTTCTCCCATTCATCGGTCCAGGTCGGGAAGGGGTCCATCGTGTCGCCCTTTCCCGCCTCTGGCCACTCATCGCTTATGGGCCTGCCGCCGCCCATGCCCCAGATCACCAGGGTTGGGCACTTGATATGCGGGAACATCCGCTGCAGCAGGTAGTACCGGCGCGCCTCAGGAACGCCCATCTGGTCCAGGATTGGATTGAGGCTATCGCGACCGCCCGGCACAGAGGCGTAGTCCACCATCTGCTGCGCCATTTCCTTGCCAAGCTCTGGGGTTAGCGATGAGCCTTCGACAAAGCTTTGAGAGACACCTGCAAGGGTGGATTCGAAGGTCGGCATATTCGGCGACATGCCCTGGATTCCAACCCGCGAGCCGCCGGCCGGCGAGACATTCATACCCGCAGAACCAATCATTACCAGTTTCTTGACACGCTCAGGACTCTGGTAAGCCAGGATTGCCGCGTACCAGGGCCCGGCGCTGTGGCCAACGATGTTGGCCGAGCCGAGGCCAAACACATCGATGAACTCGCGGATGCTGTCCACAACAATGTCGAAGGTCGGGCCGTACGGCATCTGACGTTCGCTCTTGCCGTAGCCAGGCATGTCGATGGCGTAGACATGACCATACTTGGCGAGGTCTTCCATTACGAACTGAAAGGTGTCCGCCGAAGTCATGATCCCGTTGCCGTGGAGTAGCAGGGTGTGATTGTCGCCAGAGCCAATCTCGTAGTAGCGGATTTTGCCGGCGGTTAACTCGACGTACTTTTCATACTTGGACAGATCAGGTAGCATTTTTCATCCCCTCTTTCTGCTTGTTTGAGCACCTTGCATGAGCAGTCCTCTCCGGCGCGATGATCGATTCAGAGTGTTCAATTCAGAGTGTTCAATCGATGGCCGCTTTTGCCTAGTGGAACGAGTCCCGCGTCAATCACTTGGCGCTTAGAATGCGTTCCCAGCGTCGGAAGATTGCGCCTGTTTTCTCAAGTTGTCAACATCGACAAGCGCCACATAACCTAAACTACGGCCGGCTCAGGGGCGGCCCCAGGTCTTCGTCGTTTGCGGCGGCTTGTGGTAGGGCGAATCCGGCGGTACTTCCTGTTCGGTGAACACGCCGATGATCAGCAATCCTTGCCAGGCGCGGTAGATGTTATGCAGGGCAATCAGCGCTGCGGCCACAAGGAGGATACCCGCCACCCAGTCCCCCTCTGGGAATGCCTCAAACCCTGCTGTGACCAACGCCGCGACGAGCAGGATGACTCCAGTCAGGATGGCAAAGGAGAGGTAAGGAACTGTTTCGTTAATATCGTTTCGCAGGAACCATGCGGTCAACACGGTCAGGCCTACCAGCAAAAAGTAGCCAGCCATCACCAGCGTTTCCGCGTCCTCCAGAATGCCCCACAACCCAAACGGCAGTGCTAGAAGCAGCGCCAGCAGCGCTACGGCCCACCACTGAGCCGGCTTCTGGGGAGTGTTGATGATATCGTCCGGAATGCCGAATTTCCCTCGGTACTTCGGGTCACGCCCTAACCCCGGCGGTCTCAACATGCTCATCTAGCCGTCCTGCCTTCGATCCGATAAACGCCGCTACGATTCCAGCCCGCTGTAGGAAGACGCCAGGTCAGCGGCTGCTTTGCCTTCGCCTTGAATCTCCAGCTCTGGATCAGCCTCGTGCTCCACGCCGATCGAGCGCCACTCGTCCACCTGGCCACGCGCCTGCCGCTCCACCATCTTGCGCCAGCTGGTGATGGAGGCATCCGTCTTCATCAACCGCTCCGATTTCGTGTTTTTCGTCATCGCGGCGACCATGGAACCGTCCTGGCTGTTGAAGCGCCACTGACCGACCCACCGGTGCCATAGCAGGTACTTTGCTTTGAATATAGCTAGGGCTATAGGATTTTTTGTGAACCTGCACATGAACTGGCCGTACAACTCGTTTTCCGCGTCGATCGGCACATGCCACTCATAACTCACGACCATGGGGTATGGCCAGCCCATGGGGCGGAAGATACAGGGCAACCGAGCACTGCCGGGGCGGGCGGCCTCTGGAATCACCGACAACGCCACCTTCTGGCGCGTCTTGGCCTGACGCTCATTTTTATCCTTGCGGAACCAGCGCTTGCGGGGCCAGGTGCCCAGGCCCGGGTAGTCCGCGTAGGTTTGCGCTTTGTCGATGCGCCGGTATATCCACTTCTTGTCGGGAGTCTCCAGAACCTTCATGTCTGTCGTAGCCGGTGCCTGGCGCCAGCGGGACTGCACCGAGTCTTTATGAAGATAACGGGCGTGGCCCTCATCCAGGGCGTTCTCCATGCCAAAACGCCAGTTTCCTGCGCGTGAATGGAACCAGCCCATCATGTGCATGTCATCTCGGAGCAGCTCTTCCGGGATGTCGTCTTCCACCGGCACCATCGGCTCACCCTGGCCCATCCAAACGAACACCAGCCCACAGCGTTCTTCGACTGGATAGCTTCTTACGCTCGTCGTATCGCGGTTCACCATCGGCGAATCGGGCCCGTCAACCAACGCGGCAACCAATTGGCCGGAAGCCAAATCAAACGTCCAGCCGTGGTAGATGCAGGAGATACAACCCTGGAATTCGAACTTGCCGTTGTGGAGCGGAATACCCCGGTGTGGGCAGCGGTTGTGAAGCGCGTGCGCTTTCTTGTTATGGCGCACGAATACCAGTTCCTCGCCCAGCAGCTTCACCGGCTTCGTCCGCTTGCCAAGCTGGACCGAGAGCATGGCCGGGTACCAGTAGTTGGGCAGGCCGAGGGTCGCTTCTTCGTAGGTTGGCCCGAAAGCCAGCCCGGTGCGCCGTTTTGCCGAAAGCTCGGCGTTTTCCGACGGCACCTGCCCGTTGGCTGAACCTCCATTAGAGGAGGCCCCGTTCCCCTTAACCGAGTCAGCCATACTTTGCCTCCCAAGCCGCTGGATGTCCGAAAAATTCAAAGCGACACTTTCCCAATTGTAGGATACTCCCTCCCAGCGTGTTCCTCGTTTTCGGAAGCGCAAAGGATTTTACCCCGGAAACAGACCACCGGCGATGGCCTCATGGCCGGTAAATGAGGGATTGCAGCGAGGTCGAGAAGCTACAGTGTAATCCGCCCGTCTTCCCGCAGGTAAAATTCATGAGCGAGTGGTCTAGGATGGCTCCCATCCGGCAAACTATGGGCAGCTCGCCCTGACCGTTTGATTAGCGGGTTGTGCTGCTCCCCGCCGATTATGGGAAAACCAGCCTAGTGCATTAAGGAGAAGCGAAATGGACCTGCAGCTTGATGGTCGAAAGGCGCTTGTGACCGGCGCCAGCAAAGGCATCGGTAAAGCAGCCGCACGCCAGCTTGCGTTGGAAGGCTGCGACGTAGCGATCTGCGCGCGGACCGAAGCGACTTTGCAGGAAACCGCTGCGGAGATCTCCTCGGAGACCGGCCGCAAGATCTTCCCCATGGTCTGCGACATCATGGACCCTGAGTCGATTCAGCGCTTCGTCGACAGCTCTGCCGAAGCCTTGGGCGGCATGCACATCGTCGTCAATAACGCCGCGCGTCCCGGCGGCAGAGCAGGAAACGTCGAAACCGCGGTGGACGAAGACGTCCTCAGGGACTTTGAAGAGAAGATTGTCGGCTTCCTGCGGGTTGTGAGAGCGGCAACTCCCTACATGAAGGAAGCCAGCTGGGGCCGCGTGATAAACATCAGCGGCGGCATCAACCGCATGCCGGGCGAGAACATCGCCGGGCCCGTCCGTGAGATTGGCACAATCAGCCTCACAAAGTCGATGTCAAACACTCTCGGTCAGTACGGCATCACCGTCAACAATGTCACGCCGGGAATAACCCTCACCGAGGACTACATGGACCGCCACGAGGCCACGGCTAAATCTGAGGGCATCCCGCTGGAAGAGGTTCTCCAACGCTTCCGCAACCGCACAGCCATCAAACACCTCATCACTTCTGAGGACATCGCGAACATTATCGCTTTCCTTTGTTCGCCCCTAGCCGTGTCGATAACTGGTGAAGTCATCGCCGCAATGGGTGGCTCCAGCCAGGAGATCCACCTCTAGCGTCCTGGCGATTAGCTTGAAGCGCCAATTCGAGACGAAGAAACTAATCAGCGTTGCAGAACTCGCTAGCTTGCTCGCGACGCATGGGGACGACATCGCCCTTCTCGATGTGCGCGAGCCAGCGGAATATAACCTGGCGCACATCGCGGGTTCCTGCTCGCTGCCGCGCCGCCAGATAGAGCTTCGTGTCGAGCGTCTTGTGCCTTGGCGCGGCGCTCGTGTCGTTGCTTGCGACGACGATGGAGTTCGAACCGCCTTGGCAGCTCAGACCCTGGAGGCGATGGGTTACAAAGACGTCTCGGTCCTTGGCGGCGGGACGAACCGTTGGGTCACAGAGGGCCATCACACGGAGTGGGGCGTCAACGTTCCCAGCAAGGACTTCGCTGAGAAGGTGCTTTTGCAACAGGAAGTCCCCGAGCTGGAACCCGACCAGCTCGCCGGCTGGATTGCCGAAGGCAGGAATCCGATCCTGCTTGACTCGGGACACCGGAGGAGCACCAGCGCGCCTGCATTCCCGGCAGCCGCTCGATGCCGGGTGCCGAACTCGGGCTGCGCATTTGGGACCTGGGGCCGGACCCGCAAACTCCGATCGCCTTGACCTGGCTCAGCCGGCCGACCCAAGCCGCCAGCCTGCTGAAGCCGCTGCCCGGGCCATGGCCGATGCGGAAGGGGTGCAATTCGTCGACCCTACCGCGGCTCGCGAAATCCTGGCCGCCGCTGAAACGCAAACCACCTATGCTTTCGATGTCCGCGGCCGTGAGGAATACGCCGCTGGTTACATTGAGGGATTTTCCTGGGTGGCCGGTGGTCAGGCGGTTCAGGCTACCGACAACTGCATCGCGATTCGATCTGGCACGTTGCTTTTCGCCTGCGATGGCATAGCCCGAGCAGCCATGACCGCCTCCTGGTTCCGACAGATGGGTTTTCCCAACGTTTACGTGCTCGAAGGAGGCATCACAGCCTGGCAGACCGATGGCGGGCGGCTCGAGGCTGGTCCCCAGCCAGAAGCACCCCTCGGCCTCGAGGCCGCGCGGAAACGGGTGAGCTGGCTGACGCCAGTTCAGCTCAAAGCAAGGTTGGGCGAGGCTGCCCCAACCTTGCTTCACGTCGGTGCCAGCGACGAGTTTAGCCGCGCCCACATCCCCAGCTCGCGCTGGCTCTCACGCAGTTGGCTCGAGCCCCGTATTGCCGGCCTTGTTCCATCGCGCTCAACTGCCCTCGCCATCACCTGCTCCGATGGGCGGAACAGTGCTTTCGCGGCGGTAACGCTCAGCGACCTCGGTTACGAAGGCGTGGTGGCGCTCGACGGAGGGATCGACGCTTGGGCACATGCCGGGCTGGTGACGGAGTCAGGCCTCACGTCAGTCACCGACCCGCCCAATGATGTCCTGCCGGTCAGCCGCTCTTACGCTGAGATGCTTAACTATCTGCGGTGGGAGGAAGAGCTCGGCGAGAAGTACGCCAAACCAGACTGAAGTTGAACGGGTCCGTACTTTGATAGCCAGCGCTCAAGCATCGAGTAGATAGTCGCCCGGCCGAATCCGATCTCTACCGTTCGAGCGCGAGCTTATAGATCTCACCGCCGTCGCTGGCGTGCTCCAAGACGTAGATCTCGCCGTCGTTGCCCTGCGCGAAGGAGCTAATGCGAAAGTCGGCCTGGCCGATTTGGACATTCTCTGCGACCTCGCCTGCTTCAAGTTTCAGGGCCCATATCCGGCCTGAACAAAAATCACCATAGACGTACGCGCCGCGCAGGTCCGTGATGTCGCTGCCACGGTAGACGAACCCGCCTGTGATGGCGCAGTCGCCATCACGATGGGTGTACTCGAAAATCGGCGGCTTTAGCCCCGCCTCGGAACAATTCTGGTCTCGGAAGCACACGCTCCCCTCCAAGATGCTCCAGCCGTAGTTTCCGCCCTTGACGATCGTGTTCACCTCTTCGCGTCTCCGCTCACCCACGTCTGCCAGCCACAGCTCGTCAGTGTCGCTGTCGAAGGAGAAACGCCAAGGATTGCGCAGCCCGTAGGCCCAGATCTCCTCCCGAGCGCCCGGCGTACCGACAAACGGGTTGTCCGTCGGCACCCGATACCCCGTCGTACCGGTTACCTCGATACGCAAAACTGAACCGAGCAGTGAGTCGAGGTTTTGCCCATGACCAAATGGATCGCTGAAGCCGCCACCGTCTCCTACCGCTACGTAGAGGTAGCCGTCAGGCCCAAAGACTATTTGTCCGGCGTTGTGAATCAGGGATGGCTGGGGTATCTCAATCAGGATAGTCTCGCTGCCTGGGTCGGCGAAATATCCGTTGGAATAGAAACGCGCTAGCACCGACCGAAACGGGTCCGGCGCCGTGTAGTAAGCGTAGAACACTCCGCTCTTGGCGAAATCCTCGGCCAGCGCCACTCCCACCAGGCCGGTCTCCAGTGAACTGGATTGAACCCGCTCTTCGATGTCCAGAAAAACAGTGGCGCTCGAACCTGATGGTTCGATGAAGGATATTACTCCTGCTTGCTCCACGGCCAGCCAGTTGCCATTCGGCAACTGATAGAGCCCCAGGAGCCGCTCAAAGGTCAGATCGGGGAAGACAGGCTGCAATTTGACCGATAGCCCCTCGATCCGGACCGGAGCTGGAGTCGGTGGCGGCGTGGGAAGGGGTTCAGGCGTATTAGCGGGTGTTGGGCCTTGCTCGGAGCTTGGGGTCGGACCAGAAGAAGTGGCCGCCGTCGCTGCTTTTGGTTCATCGTTTCCCTCGCCGCCGCAGGCAAGCGCCAGAAGGGGGAATAGAAACATAATGAAAAGAGCACGGCAGGGCACGAAGTGTGGTCGCGGCAACGACAGGCTGAGATAAGCCCAGGCTGTCAATCCCCGACCCAGTGCATCAGCGGCCGGTATTGCTCGATATCGCGCGATATCTTGACGTCCCACTCTTCGCGGACGGTATCCGGAAGCCTCTGGCGGACCTTGGACCAGACCATCGGGCTGACCTCGGTCAATCTCTCATTCTTTCGCACTGCACTTAGGAACGCGGTCGAATCGCCCAAATCGAATTGTTCGATTACGGAGCATTCCAACCAGCCAACGCTGCCATGAAAGACGGGGTTGTCGCGTTCCGTCATCTCAAAATCGAGCCCGTCGAGCTTGCCCTGGTCCCGCCCCGAGACGAACCCAAGTTTAGGAATCAGCTCGGCCTGGTCTTCAGACAGCAGCGAGACGCTAAAGTCGCGCTTGGCCAACACGAGGTCGTGGGTAAAGTTGCTTTTGTACAGGACTACCAGGAGGCGAGGCTGGTCAGGCACGGCGCTCGCGCCGAAAATCGACACACTGATCTGCGCGTTCGGGACTCCATTTTTGCTACACCCCACCGTCACCATCGGTGTCCAGAAATAGCTCAACAGATTCCCGCGGTTAAGTTCTTCCATTTCTGGAGCTAGCACTCAGCTGTCTTCGATTGTTACTTCGACGAGGGGTGAGTAGCGGACCATCTCCTCGATGTCGTCTCGTTGCCACACACGAGCGATTCTCTTTAGCACCTGGTGACGCTCCGACGCCTCCGTGATCGGTCTGGCTAGGGCCCGGAGATCCACTTCCACCTCATCTTTGAGGTGAAAGGTGAACTCGGGGTTTGCTTCAAGGTTCATCAGCCACTTCCGCTTCTGCGGTCGGGGAAAGCCGCTGATGTAGAGCCTGCCGTCCAGATTGTGAAAGGCAATCTCGATCCGCCGGGCCTGTCCTGACCGGCGGCCAAACCTCGTGATATCGATAACACCGCCTTTCAAGAGAGCCTCTTTCACATCTGGCGAGGGCATGTCTGCACCTTCCTTTTTCTTCGAGGGACCGTATGTCTTGCTAGCATGCTTCTTCTGGCCTGCGGCGTCACCAGTTGGCAAGCCTCTCCCGGTCCCAGAACAAATTGACACCTCAACTTCGGCATAAGAGCATTGCATCCTGGCAACCTTGCTGGCGCCGTTCGCAGACTCGGCGAAGTACGCCAAGCCGAACTGAGGAAAGGAGTCGCCGTGCCTGATTATGACGCGGTCGTCATTGGCGGTGGTGTTGTCGGCACGTCAACCGCCTACCACTTGGTACGAGGAGGTGCCCGGACGCTACTTGTCGATCGGGCTGACGCCGGCCGTGCCACATTTGTCGGGGCTGGGATTCTCTCGCCAGAGACAAATTCGCGAGATCCGGAGGCCTGGTTCAACTTGGCCGTGGAGGCGGCCAACTACTACGCCACGCTAATTCCTCAGCTACAAACGGAACAGGAGCATGACACCGGCTACGCTCAGTGTGGGGCACTCGTGGTCGCGGTTTCTGAGGATGAAGTTGAGCCGTACGAAGAGGCACGACAGAGGATCCTCGCACGTCGGGAACGCCGGGGCCTGCCGCTGCCGGATGAGCTGCACGTCATTACATCTGACGAAGCGCGGTCGCTCTTTCCAGCCCTGGCCCCGGTTCACGGCGCAATCCTTAATCGCCGTGCCTCCCGGGTTGGTGGCAACCAGTTGAATCGTGCCCTTCTAACGGCGGCAGAAGGACATGGGCTGAGCGTTCGGCAAGCCGGCGCCGATCGATTAATCCTTGAGCAGGGCGTAGTCACTGGCGTGGTCGTCGGTGGTGAAACCATCTCGGCGGGCGTGACCGCAATTGCCGGCGGCGCTTGGTCAGAGGCGTTTGGCGAGCAGCTGGGGGTTCAGATTCCGGTTCAGCCACAGCGCGGTCAGATCATTCATCTCGGCTTGGCCGATACTGAAACCGCGACGTGGCCGATTACTACCGCTTTTCACGGCCACTACCTGGTGCCGTGGCCGGATAATCGTGTCGTGGCTGGTGCGACTCGCGAGACAGGCTCCGGATTCCGCCCCCACTCAACCGCATCAGGAGTTCACGAGGTCCTTGGCGAAGCGATGCGGGTGGCTCCCGGCCTGGCGCCAGCCGAGGTGCTCGAAACCCGAATCGGATTGCGGCCGCTTACGGCCGACACGATGCCGGTTCTGGGCGACTTGCCCGGCTGGACAGGGGTCTACCTTGCGACCGGGCACGGCCCCACGGGCCTCACGCTGGGCCCCTTGAGCGGCAAACTCATCGCCGAGATGATGCTAGGCGGACAGCCTTCAAAGGACATCAGCGCGTTCCATGTCTCGCGTTTCTAGAATGCTCCTTAACGAGTTTCCTGTGCGCTAAATCTAGTCGGTTTGCCAGATGGTTGCCAGGGCGCCTCAGAACGGCTCTGGTTGGCTGCTCGCCTGAGCCGGGTGGTAGAATGCGGCGCTATGAGCGCAGACCAACGCAGTTTTCGAATCATCGTCATCCGCGGCGACGGCATTGGCCCCGAGCTAATGGATGCCACGCTGACGGTTTTGGCCGCTGCTCAGGAACGGTTCACCGCGGTTCATCTCGAACTCGAAGATCACCCTGGCGGTGCCGGACTCTATGAAAAAGAAGGCACTCAGTTGAGACCCGCGACCCTCCAGGCAATGCGTGAGGCGGACGCCACGTTGAAAGCCCCGGTTGGCCTGCCCGGTGTCCGATTGCCGGATGGTACCGAGGCCGGCCTCCTGGGGGGTGTGCTGCGTATCGGCCTAGATACCTACGCCAACGTTCGGCCGGTGCGGCTGTTGCCGGGCATAGAGGCGCCAATCAAGGCGGAACCAAATGGCATCGATTACGTCATCGTGCGCGAAAATACCGAAGGACTGTACCTTTCGCGTGGTAAGGGCGTCGGCACCGACCAGGCGATGAGCGACACGATGATGATTACAAAAAAGGGTACCGAGCGTGTGGCGCGCTTCGCCTTCGAGCTTGCCCGGCGACGCCACGGCTCTGCCTCAGACGGCAAGCACCGAGTGACGTGTGTCGACAAAAGCAACGTGCTTGAGTCGTTCGCCTTCTTCCGGCGCGTTTTTGACGAAGTTGGCGAAGCCTATCCGGATATCGAGCGCGAGTTTCTCTACGCCGATGCCGCCGCCGAGGCGCTGGTGATGCGCCCGCAGAACTTTGACGTTCTGGTGATGGAGAACTTCGTCGGTGACATCCTGTCGGACCTCGGTGGTGGGACCATTGGCGGCATTGGCCTCTGCCCCTCAGGCAATATCGGCGACGAGAACTCCTACTTCGAGCCCATCCACGGCTCGGCGCCCGACATCGCCGGTCAGGACAGGGCCAACCCAATCTCCCAGATCCTATCCTCTGCACTGATGCTCGAACACCTCGGTGAAGCTGAGATGGCGCGATTGATCCGGCAAGCGGTGGACGAAGCTTTGGCCAGCTCCCGGCTCCGGATTGGTGCCCTCACTCAGCCCGAAGGCGGGACGAAACAGGCCGGCGCGACCATCGCCGCCGTATTGCGTGAGCTCGAAGCCTGAAGCGAAGCTTGTGGGGCCGCACCAATCAACTGAATTGTCCGGGTACCGCTGGGACCGTCTGAGTTCGTTCCGTGGCAAGCGAGAGCTCATAACCCGCGGATCTGCTGGGGTGATCGTTTGAACGCGCTGATGGACAGGCCGTCGAAACAGGAACTTGATGGGTCTTCGTGGTCCGAGCGGACCTAACGACCCTGTGATCGCGCAGCAAGACGGCTTGCTGCATCTGACTCGCAAGTAGAGCGGACGATCTCACAACCAATCGCGACCTTCCTGCTCGGCGATGAGCCGTCTGGACCCAGTCGTGACGTTGGTCAGCAACTTGCCCAGCAGGGGGCGCTCACATTCGTCAGTAACGCCCTGGGTTTATGCTGTTTTCTCACGGGTATGGATTCTTAGCGGTAGGATTCGCGGATCGCCGCGACCCGAAGAGAGCCTCCTGGATTTTTTCGAGGTAGTTCACAGCCAACGCTCCATCAGACGCTTCAACGCTGCTGCCGTTTCGGAGGAGGCTATCTGGCAGATTATTGACGCAGCGATCCGCGCTCCTAGTGGGTCTAACACTCAGCCATGGGGCTGGCTTATCGTGCAGGACGCCGCAAAACGCGAGGCGATAGCGCAGGCAGTTCGTAGCAGCATGAGCGATCTAGAAGAAACAAGGCGCGGTGCTGCTCAACTGGAGCCGTCGGAGCAGCGCATGCTCCTAGGTGCCTTAGCATTTATTGAGGATGTCGCTTCGGCACCCGTGCTTATAATCCCTTGTCTTGTGAGTCCGAGCTCCCCAACGAACGACATAAACAGCCTTTTCGCCGGCTCCTCGATCTATGGAGCGGTGCAAAACATGATGCTTTCCGCCCGAGCCATCGGCCTGGGCACCGTGTTGACGACGCTCAACATGGCAATCGAGGACACCATTCGTTCCTTGTTCGAGCTACCTGAGGACGCCAAGCCTGTGGCCCTTATTCCCCTGGGCTATCCCGACGGTCAGCGCTTCGGACCCACCACCCGCAAGCCTGTTGAGAGCGTGACCTATTGGGACCGTTGGGGTGCCGCGAAGAACCGTTGAATAGTTCGGGTACGGTTCGGCCCTTATTGGTGTGCGTTGCCAACCACGAACTACGCATTAGCAGCCCTCTGCGTCCGAGCGCCCGCTCGGCGCGGGCTGCATCTTCAGGTCGTAGTAGTCGGTGATGGCGAAGTTAATCCCATCAACGACCTTCGCGCTCGGTGATGAGCCGTCTGGACTAAAGTAATTCCCTGCGGGACTATTTCTGGCCTCGCGTTTCAACCTGAGGGAGCTGACATGTCTAATTCAAGCAAGAAAATCATTGCAGTAACAGGAGCTACCGGTGCGCAGGGGGGAGGAGTGGTTCGCGCCTTGCAAGAGGGTCGTGGCTACATCGTGCGCGCCTTGACTCGCAACCCGTCCAAGGCTGCCGGGCTCGCCGATGAAGTTATTGAAGCCGATTTCGACCGGCCGGAGACTTTGCGCCAAGCGCTCGAAGGGGTCTATGGCGTGTTTGCCCATACCAACTCGTTTGACGGACCCGCCACTGACGAGATTGCCCAGGGCAAAGCCATGGTCGACGCGGCAAAGGCAGCGCGTGTGACGCATTTCATTTGGTCGACGCTGCCCAATGTGGCGGAGATCTCCGGTGGCAACTTCCAGGTGCCACACTTCACCAACAAGGCCCAGGTTGACGGCGCCGTGGAGGCCGCGGGCTTCGACTACTTCACCTTCGTCGAGCCGCCCTTCTACTTCCAGAACCTGGTTTCGCCCATGTACCCCAAACAGGCCGGACCCGACGGCACACCCACCTGGCGCCAGCCCATGCGGCGAGACTCCCGCGGCATTCACATGGGAGACATCACCGAGCTCGGCTACCTCGTCGTGGGCGCGTTCGAGCAGCCCGAACAGGCCGGCGGCGGCTAACACCTGTCCCTCGCGGGAGACCTGCTTAGCTGGGATGACGTCATCACCGTGCTTCGGCGTCAGGGTCACAACATCGCATTCGAGGAGGTGCCAGCTGAGGTTTGGGACGGTCAATCTCCGTGGGCCGCCGGTACGCGCGAGATGTTCTCCTATTTCAACGCCCATACCTACTTCGGGCCTGACGCCTCCCGCAAAATCGCCCTCGCCAACGCTATCACCGCAAAGCCGTTTACGAACTTCGACGTCTGGGCGGCCGCCAACATGCCGGTCACGGGCTGACCGACGTGACGGCCGTAGTAATGACCAGCCGCAGGACTCTCGGCCCAGAGCCGCAGCCTTCCGAAACCTCTGCCAAGAACTTCCGAAACTTCGGAAGCCCTTGGAAGCTAAGGAACGAAATCTGTGCTTAGTTGTTCTCCAAGAACATCTGCACCTGCCTGGCGAACTCGTCGGCGTGCTCCAGCTGCGCCCAATGGCCACAGCGATTGAAGATCAGCATGCGCGAGTTCTTCAGGGCTGTGCAGATTTGTAGACTCGCCTCCAT
This sequence comes from Dehalococcoidia bacterium, assembly GCA_965219205.1. Classification (GTDB taxonomy): domain Bacteria; phylum Chloroflexota; class Dehalococcoidia; order DSTF01; family WHTK01; genus WHTK01. Next base: position 501,381 of record CBDCMQ010000003.1, on the reverse strand, counting down.
CGGCGTTGCCCGGTCATCCCTGCCCTGAATGACCAAGGCAGGGTGGTCGAGCTGGGTCAGGCGCTGGAGCACGGTCGGACCCGTGGGTGCCGGCGGGCCACCCGCTGCTAAACGGCGGCGATTCTCGGCCGAGTTCTGAATATGCTCCGGCCGCGATAGCACCGACCGAGAGCGTTCCTCCAGAAGTTCAGGCGTGGCAAAGGCGGAGTCGTAGACCATAACCCGAATCAGCCGGCCGAAGTTCTCCGGCGTCGGATTTTCGTATGTCTCAACCAGTACCTTCATACCCTCGTTCATTCCGCCGGCGGCCTGCATCGTATATACGCCGCCGACCGGAGCGGAGCCCATCACGATGATGTGAGAGATGCGCTCCGGGTATTCGACGGCAAATCCCAGGGTCGCGGCGCCGCCCATCGAGTTGCCGACGAAGGCTGCCTTCTCGATGCCAAGCGCATCCAGGAAACCCTTGAGAGCCAGCGGACCGTTCGCCGTGCCAGGCGGTGTCGGGTCAGACTCGCCCCAGCCCGGCATATCGACTGCCAGGCAGCGGTAATTCGGGGCGAGGTAGCGCATGTTCTGGCTAAAGTTGCTCCAACCCGTCGCACCGGGGCCGCCACCGTGAATAAAGATAATCGGATGACCCTCGCCAGCCTCGTTGTAGTGCATGCGCCAAGGCTTGCTATCGGCAAACTTGCTCGTGCTGGCCTCGGTGAAGTCGATATTTGTCGTCATCTCGTTGTCCTTTCTAGTAGTTCTTTAGACGTAGCCATCTTCAAAGGAGGGCTGAGTTGCCTTCAGTTCCGCCCAGCTCTCAGCCGCCATCCAGCGGCTCCAGGAGCGGTAGTACCATAGCTGCCCGTGCTCCGCGATGAGACTGTCGATATGCGGCGGGCTCGCTTCGTCGAAGGTCACTTCGCCTTTGCCGACGTTCATCGAGTAGTTGAGCGGGAACCGCCCGCTGATAGTACCGGCAGCCCCGTGAGTGCTCTCACCCCAGTTCTCGCCGTCATCAAGCTCGAACATGCCGCCGGGGCCGTTGTGACGCACCGAGCGCAACAGTATCTCCGACCGCTGCTCTTCATCCTGGAAGTCGTAGACAAAGCTGAACCACCAGACCTCTGTCTTGGTTGGGCCCATAAGCATCCCCAGGCCCACCTGAGCCCACCTGGGCCCGATCCACAGGTTGGGGAAGATGTGCGGGTGACCAAAAGAGCGTTGGCCTGCCGGCGTCAGCTTCTCCCGGACCCCCTCCTGCTTACGCCAGCTATTGTCCCTCAGAAAGTGATCGGGCTCGAATTGCTCCTCGGTGAGCGCCGTTCCACCGATAACATGGCCGTAGTCGCCAAGCATCCAAAGTATCGGGTCGGTCCAACTCCGGCTCCGGACCCCTCCCCAGCCGACCATCCTCGAAGAAGCGTGTGTGATGTTGGGGTGGTAAAAGTCCCAGACGTTGTCGACGGCGAACTTCCAATTGCAGTCGATCACCCACTTTTGAATACCGGGAGCACATGTCAGGTTTCCGCGTGCGGTCAGCTGGTCGATGCTGATCCGGCCGATATCGCCCAGATACTCGTCAAGGTCGGGAGCTTCCGGGTCCAGGTTGGCGAAGATAAAGCCGTGGTAACTCTCGGTGCGGGCCTTGATCAGGCCCCAGTTCTCCCGATCGAGCTCCTCGTGATAGACCTCTTTGAACCCGGGAACACCAACTAGAGCGCCCTTCAGGTCATAGGTCCAGCCGTGGTAAGTACACATGAAGGAGGTGGCGTGGCCTTCCTCAGCCCTGCAGATGGCGTTGCCGCGATGACGGCAGGAGTTCACTAATGTCTGAGGATTTCCGTCGTTGTCGCGCACGACGATCACCCGGTCCTCCCCGATGCGTGTCATGAAGAAGTCGCCGGGGTTGGGGATCTGGCTGGCGTGCGCCATGAAACTCCAAGAGCGTGCGAAGATGCGCTCCAGTTCCATCTCATAGATGTCGCGGTCGCTGAAAATGCTGCGGTCGACCAGACCTTTGTTGTGGTCGACCAGCTCCAGATACTCCTCTGACTTCCGAGCCATGAGAGTCACTGTGAATCTCCTTTCAACTGGCAGCGTTGCCCAAAAAGGACATCGCGCACATCGGTAGGGAGTTGTTCAAGATCGCACGTAGCCTAGCCTTGGTCGCCAAAATCCGCAAGCAGGTCCGAGCAGGAACGCAGGTCGAGCCCAGAAAATCAGGGGCTGGCGGATTTGAAGTTAGTCATTCGCAGACACGCAGGGTCAGTGAGGTCAGGCCGGCCGCAACAGCTCCGGCGCGGTCCAGCGTACCGTCTGCCGGCCGTTTTTAAAGATCGCAAGTGGTTGCGAGATCTCGGCAATCGCCTGCTCGGGTGACTCAATGTTCAAGATGACGACATCCGCCGGCCCGGCTTGCTCTCTATCTGACCAACCGGAGAATCGTGAGGACGGTATTGTTTTTTTAGGTGCCCGCCGCCAGCTTGCGCTGTTGCGTGCTTCCGTTTACCAAGGAGTAAATAGCCACGACCAATGCGACTATCGGCGGCACGATCATCCAGAACATGACGATGCTCGGCACAACGCCTATCGCGATAAGTATGCCTGCGCGCTCGGGTGCCGGCGCCCGCTGCCAGAGACCAGCACCGATGAGCGCGAGACCGACTCCGCTGATGAAGGCGAACGAGAGTTCAGCTGCACTATTTCGCCCGGGAATTTCGTTGACGCTAATCAGCCCGACGCCGGCAGCCGTACCCGCTACAAGTACTACGAGTTGGTAGACCGCGAGGAGCACGACAAGGCCTAGCATCACTTATTGAACCGTCATCGTAGCCACCTTAATCGTCCTTTCTAGCTTGCTCCCGACATCTTCGGCGGGAGCTTTCACCGGTCCTTTTTGCTCCCGACGCCAGACCAGGTCGGCCGCCGCGCCACGTGCAGCGCGAGCTAGTGCTGCGAGCCCTATCAGGGCCGGATTCGTTCCGTCTTCAGCTCTGTCTGTATAGTGGTCCCAGAGGTCAGAGTGTATTTGCCCGGCGCGGCGCTCGCGGCTCACGCTTGAAAGACCGATTGTGTAGATTCGGACCCACCAGAGAACCAGCCATGCAGCGATTCCTGGTATCGAAGAGCGAAAGAGCGAGCTCACGCCGGCGCCTCGCCTGGGCGAACCGGGCGGCCCTGTGTGGGCTGCAAAAGACGCGCTGCAGAGTGGGCTTGTTCGCCCAATGCCGTAACCATGTAGAGACGCCGCCGCGGCCTCTTCTCCGCGGCCGCCAGGTCGGGTTCTTCAAGCCTGCTTTCGAGCAGGCCGAGCCCCTCTACCCGGTCGAGGGCTCGATACAGCGTCCCTTGGGCAGCCAGACGGCGAGCCGCCTCTCGCTCACGGATTTCCTTGGCAATGGCATAGCCGTGGAACTCGAACTGGCCACGATGAAAAAGCTCTAGGCCGGCGCCGAGGATCGATACTTCTATCGGGAGGAGCGTTCCTGCCTTGCGACGCATGCAAGAACTATACGCATATATATGCGTTTGTCGTGAAGGGTCCTCCCTGCCTTCCTGCGCTCCCTCTGGGAACCCTAGCAGCTTATACATTTTCCGGAAAACGCTCGGTCTGGCGACATGACCTGTACCCGTGTCGTGTCTTGTCTGGACAAGGATCGCCGGAAGTTGTGGCGAGTGGCCTGACCGAGTTCCGAATCTTTGTTTAGATGTCAGGCCGAGCGAGATGGCCGCAGCAGCTCCGGCGCGGTCCAGCGCACCGTCTGCCGGCCGTCTTTGAAGATCGCCAGCGGGCGCGAAATCTCAGCGATCGCCTGCTCGGGTGACTCAGCGTTCAAGATGACGACATCCGCCGGGTTGCCGGCCTCCAGCCCGTAATCTTTAAGATTCAACAGCTTGGCCGAGCGCGTGCTGAGCATCTTGAAGCATTCCTGTAGCTGCTCGGGCCGGTCGAGCTGCAGCACGTTGGCGTCCGCGACGCCGTGGCGCACGCTGTGGTCCTGATCGCGACCCATGAGGAACAGGTCGGTCGCGGGCAGCACCGTGACCGCGATTGCCACGTCCGCGAGGCTCCGTGCGAGAGCGGCGGCCTCCGGCGGTGGCATGAGGGAGAGCTTTGCCATGTGGCCGACGACCACGCGCCCGCCGCGCTTGTACTTTTCGGTCAGATCGCGCACCTGGTGAACAAACATGCCATCGGTAGTGGGGCCAACGGCGAGATGGATGTCGATGTCGACGTCGTACTCGCGCGCAAGCTCAAAGATCCGTTCGACCTGCGCCGCGCCGTCGCTGTCGTAGCGCGGCGCGCCACCCACCACTTTTGCCCCGCGCTCGAGGGCCTCAACCAGGAGCTCGTCGGTACCCGGGTAGTTGGTCAGGCCCTCTTGGGGAAAGACACAGATCTCAACCTCGATCGCCCAGCGGTAATCCTCGATCAGCGATTCGACTGCGTCGTAGCCCCGCATGCCGATTCCCGGATCGACCTCGAGCTGCGTGCGCATGCGCGTGGTGCCATTCTTAATACATTCTTGGAGGGTACGCTCAGCACGCTCGCGCACATCCTCAACTGTCATGGCTGGCTTGAGTGGTGCGACGCCCACCACTGGGCTCAGAGTGCTCCGTTCCTGCGGTTCACAGCGATCGATAATGCGAGACTTGTCGATGTGGATATGGCTTTCGACTAGGCCAGCACAGGTGAGCCGCCCTCCGGCATCGAAAGTCTCGGCCTGGACCGCGAGGTCCGGGCCAACGGCGGCGATCTTCCCGTTCTCGATGGCGATGTCGATTAGCGCGCCATCAACGCGGGCGTTGCGAATGATAAGGTCCATTGCGCAAGTCTATCCCAAGCTACCGGCGGGTTAATCGCCGCTGTATCCTATATGAACGCTGTCCAGACTTCCGATTTGCCGAAGGGTTGAATCCATGGAAAAAATCATCGAACGCCAAGCTCAAGTTTTGGATCAAGGCGAAGAACGGCCGGTCTCCGCTTCGATTGATGGAATTACGCTGGAGCTGATTTGGCACAGGCTGATTTCTATCGTGGATGAAGCCGCGGCTGCCCTCGTCCGAACCTCTTTTTCATCGATCGTGCGTGAGTCCAACGACTTTGCCTGCGTGATCACCGACGCCGAGGGATATTCAGTCGCCCAAGCGACGAACAGCATTCCTTCCTTTATCGGCACGGCTCCCCGAACGATTCGCTATTTTCTCCTGGAGTTTCCGGCCAAGAGCTTGAGCGAGGGCGACGTCTTTATCACTAACGACATTTGGCTTGGCACCGGACACTTGCCCGACATCACGGTCGCCAGGCCGATCTTTTTCCAAGGGCAACTGGTAGCGTTCGCCGGATCTGTCGCGCACTCGCCTGACATCGGTGGGCGAATCCGCTCGGCGGACGCAAAGGAGGTTTTTGAGGAAGGTCTTCAAATACCTGTCATGAAAGTGCTGGAACGAGGCCAAATAGACAAGACCTTCGAGAAATTTCTCCGCAAGAATGTAAGGGTTCCGGACCAGGTGATTGGTGACCTGTACGCGCAATTTAGCGCCCTTCACCTTATCGAACGCCAGGTTATTACCCTGATGCAGGAGCGTGGACTGAGTTCGATAACCACTCTGTCGCACGAACTGCGGTCCCGAAGTGAAGGCGCCATGCGAAAAGCCATCTCAGCGCTTCCCGACGGGATCTATCGCGCCGAGGCGATCAGCGACGGCATCGATGCGCCGATTCGGCTACAGGTGGCGCTCGATGTCTCTGGCGATGAGATAACAGTTGATTATGCTGGCACTGATCCGCAGGTTCAGCGCTCTATTAATGTGTGTTTGGCGTACACAACGGCCTACACGTCCCACGGAATAAAGGCTGTACTTTGTCCTGACGTGCCAAACAATGACGGCACTCTGGCGCCGCTGAACATAATTGCCCCGGAGGGCTCGATTCTCAACTCCGTGCCGCCGGCGGCCGGCGGTGCGCGTGCACTGATTGGCCATTTCTTGCCGGCAATGGTTCTGAATGCTCTGGCCAAGGTCGTGCCAGATGGAGTAATCGCCGGCGTTGGCTCCCCGTTGTGGTGCGTGAACATCGCCGGCGTAAGAGGCGACGGAAAGACGTTTGCCAACCTGTTTTTCCTCAACGGGGGTTATGGGGCCAGCGCCCAGCGGGACGGCTTCAACGTCTTGTCATGGCCGAGCAATATCTCTTCCACGCCGGTGGAAGTCATAGAACAGATCGCCCCCCTGAAGGTCCATTTTCGGAAGTTCAGGCCCCTCGCCGAAGCCAACGGTGCCCGGCGTGGCGGCAGCGGCCAAGAGATGCTTTTGGAGAATCTCAATGATGGACCCTCCACCATGTCCTTCATGGCCGAACGCACTCGGCCCGAAGCGGCGGCACCAGGAATAAACGACGGACTGCCGGGCGCCCCCGGCGAAATCCTGATCGACGACGCGCCGGTCAACCCGAAAACCCAACATGCCGTGAAAAAAGGAACTACCGTGCTCCTCCGCACTCCCGGAGGGGGCGGCTACGGCGATCCAAAGGATCGACTTACCGAGTTGGTAGACCAGGACCGAATCAACGGCCACATATCTTGACGAAAGACACCTACTCCCTCGGGATTGATATTGGTGGAACCTTCACTGATATCGTCCTCTACAACCATGAACAGGCATACGTCTTCAGCCACAAAGAACTGACAACACCGGACGACCCGACGATCGGCGCCATCAGCGGAGTTCGTACCCTTCTCGAACGAGAGCAAGTATCAGCCGGCGCGATAACGCGGGTTGTCCATGCCACCACGCTCTTTGCCAATGCCTTGATCGAACGCCAGGGAGCGCCCACCGGCCTCGTGACCACTCAAGGCTTTAGCGATACGTTGGAGATGCGTCGCGAGCACAAATACGATCTCTATGATCTGTTCATTGAAATCCCGCAACCTCTGATTCCCCGTGCCCTTAGGGCCGAAGTGAACGAACGGGTGAGGGCCGATGGAACCATCGAGCAACCGCTAGATGGCGATGGTCTTCTCCAGGCTTGTCGAGGGCTCGTTGATCGAGGAGTCGAGTCCGTCGCCGTTGTCTTCTTACACGCCTATGCGAATCCGCAGAATGAGCTCGAGGCGCAGGGGTTAATTGAGCGGCACCTCCCTCAACTTTACGTTTCAATCTCTAGCGACGTTTCACCACAGATTCGTGAGTACGAACGCACCTCAACAACTGCCGCCAATGCCTACATTCGGCCACTCGCCGATAAGTACCTCGAAAGCCTGGAGCAAATGCTGAGAGGCTTGGGCATTGGCTGTCCCCTCCTCATGATGCTCTCCAACGGCGGCCTCACACACCTGGGTGAAGCGCGCCGCGTTCCGATCCAGCTTCTGGAATCCGGGCCAGCGGCGGGAGCCATCGCGGCTGGTTACTTCAGTAAGCGCTCGCAGATTTCCGATGTCCTAGCCTTTGACATGGGCGGTACCACGGCCAAGTTGAGCATCGTCGAAGGACACCAGCCACTTATCGCCCATCAAATTGAGGCTGGGCGGGAGAGGCGCTTCGCCACCGGCAGCGGTATGCCAATCAATATTTCGACAGTTGAGCTCCTCGAGATCGGTGCCGGCGGTGGAAGTATTGCCCATCTCGACAGCCTGAAACTTCTCAAGGTAGGGCCACGCAGCGCTGGTTCCGAGCCCGGCCCCGCCTGCTACCTGCGCGGTGGAAAAGATCCCACCGTCACCGATGCCAACCTCCTCTTGGGCCGCCTGGATCCCGAAACCTTCGCCGGTGGCACGATGAAGCTGAGCCGTGACGCGGCGTCAGAATCTATCGAAGCAATAGTTGACGCCCTGAGAATGCCAAGAGAGCAGGTTGCCGACGGCGTGCTCGCGATAGTCAATGAGAACATGGCCGCCGCGGCGCGAGTTCACGGAGCCGACCGAGGCTATGATGCATCCGATTTCGCGCTTGTCGTGACCGGCGGAGGCGGACCCCTTCATGGCTGCGACGTGGCTCGCCGGCTGGGAATAACGCGAGTAATTTGCCCACCAGATGCTGGTGTTGCGTCCGCGCTGGGGCTCCTCGTAGCGCCGGCGAGAGTTGACCGGTCGTCGACGATTGCCCGTCAGTTAGGGCAGACCAGTCCAGAGGAGCTTGAAGCGGCATTCCAAGCATTGGAGGAAGATGCCTCGACCGTCATGCAAGACACGCTTACTCCCGGCGCTGAATACGCCTTCGAACGCCGGGCCGACATCAGATTCGCCGGCCAGGGATTTGAGATCATCACACGCCTCCCCGACGGTCCCTTCGACCAAACGACTCCGGAAAGTATCAATAGCGCATTCCAGTCGGCTTACACGCAAGTCTTTGGGCAAGTCCCACCCGTAGCAGAAATCGAGTTGATCAACCTCCGCGTAGCCGCCGTAGAGCAACTGATGGAGCGACCCTTGACACTCGATGGCCCGAGAAAAGAAGTCTGGGAGGTCGCAATCGATTCTCGTGAAGTACGGACCGGTAAAAGCGGCGGGTCTGGAACCGTGAAGGTTCTTTCTCGGGAAAGCCTCAAAGTTGATGAGACCCGCCCGGGACCCCTCATAATCGAAGACGCCTCATCGACACTGCTGGTGCCGGAGGAAGCATCAGTTCTCCGCGACCGCGCCGGCAATCTAATCATCGACCTCAAGTAGAACTAGGAGACTCGCCCATTCAGGTTGCCCGGCCCGCAAGGGCCTCAAAAGGCCTTGCCGCGGGCGGTTACCGGCCAGAGAGTCTCGACCGCGCCGTTTCTCACGCCGACGTACCAGTCATGCAGGTTGCAGGTTGGGTCGCAGTGCCCCGGCACCAGCCGTAGCTTCTCGTTGACCTTCAGCACACCGCTTTGGTCCTCGATCACGCCGTGCTCGTCAGCGCACTTCACGTATTTCACATCCGTCCGGCCATAAACCACCGGCAAGCCTGAGTCCACGGACTGCACTTTCAGTCCGGCGTCACAGATCGCCAAGTCCGGCTTCACGTGGCTCATGATGCCCGTGAGGATGAAGAGGGCATTCTCAAACTCGCCCTGGTCCAGGCGACCGCCATCCTTATCAAGAACACGGCCATAGGCGGCGTCCATAAAGGCGTACGAACCGCACTGCAGTTCGTTGTAGACTCCTGAGCCGCCCTCGAAATAGTAGCTGCCGGTGCCGCCACCGCTTACGAGCTCGCACTCCAGTCCCTCAGCCTTTAACTCAGCTACCGCGTCCTCGACCACCGCGAGCGAAATCTCGAACTTCGCCTTGCGGTCCTCGTAGTTCTCGAGATGCTGCATGGAACCTTGATAGGCTTGGAGCCCGCTGAACTTCAGCCCTGGCGCTGCATCGATCACCTGGGCGATTTCGACCACCGCCGCGGTTGTCGTCACTCCGCAGCGGCCGCCCCCACAGTCGATCTCGACCAGGCATTCGATCGTGGTTCCATGCTTCTGAGCGGCGTCGCTAAAGTCGGCGACGTTGGCCACGTCGTCGATACAAACGGTAGTTCGGGCGCCGAGCTTCGGGATGCGGGCGAGGCGATCGATCTTCACCGGGTCTGTCACCTGGTTTGTGACCAGCACGTCCGTGATGCCACCTCGGGCAAAGGCTTCCGCCTCGCTGACCTTCTGGCAGCAGACGCCGGCCGAGCCGCCGAGTTTTTCCTGCAACTTGGCGACATCCACAGACTTGTGCATTTTGCCGTGCACGCGGTGGCGGACACCCATCTCTGTGGCGAAGTCGCCCATCTTCGTGATGTTTCGCTCCAAAGCATCGAGATCGAGGATCAGGCAAGGCGTCTGGATTTCAGCCTCATCCATGCCGATCGCCGCCGGTATGTCATAGCCAACTTCGAATTCAGCGATGCTTTTGTGGCTGGTCATGGTCTTCCTCTCGTCTAAAATCGATGATGGTGCTTAAGGGTAAACAGGATCGCCGTAGGGGTAATACTGCTTGAGGTCGACCTTCTGATATTCGAGGCCATCGAGACGCAAGGTCCCCAGGAAGGGTTCATCGGGTTCGACCACGATGATTGCCTTGGCGAATCCGCTATCGTCAAAGCCGCGCCGAAAGTGGACTCGAGATTTGAGGACTATCACGTCGAAATCGTCTGGGTTGAGTCCAAGAGACTCCAAGGCCGACGGTTCGATAATCTGGGAAAGATAAGGGCTGATTACCAGCACGTTGTCCCGCCCAAACTTTACGTTCACCGATAGCTGACTCGCACCGCGCCTGGTGATATCACCGACACTGATAACCTCACCCTGGATGCATACCGCGTCCCCAGCAGAATCCTCGATCCTGCCGCCGACCTCCATCTCGAACGGATCGCCGGCCTTGACGCCTTTATCAGTTAGGACTTCGATAGCCTTCGCGTCTGCGACCGTAGCGATCAGGGTCTTCGACAGGTCCTGTTTGATTACTTCTTGCAGGACCCAGGTCGCATAGCCAGAACGATCGCTGTGATCGGCTAACACCACCGGTGTCTCGCCCCTCTCTACCGCCTGGCTGGCCATGCGGACACCCTCGTCAACCCGAAAGACTGCGGCCGATGAAGTCAGGGCTTCGCGCTTGCGCCAGGCGGTGTTTGCCATGTCTTCGCCGATCTTTAACGCGAGCTCAGGGTCGTCGTTGGTCAGGACTTGAAAGGTGATGCCGACATCGGGAACATCAGACCAGGGAAAACCAAAGAAGAAGTTGACATAAACGTCTGCCTCACGTGCTTCCCACGTCAGGGCCCGCTGGATCATATCCATCCAGGGAGATGCACCGGTCCATTGCACGACGGTCGGCGTAATGATCGGCACTTTGAGGGTGACGTGAGCCGGCTTATAATCGCCGCGAATGGCCCGGATCAGAGTCCGAGCAGCGCGTTCCCCCTGTAGATAACTATCGTAGTGGGGGTAGTACTTCACGGTGAAGGCCATGTCCGCGTGGCGTAGGAACTGCTCGTCTTCGTTGCCGTGGGGGTCGAACGTAGCGGCTATGAACGCGTCCGGACCAATGACTTCTCCTACACGCCGGGCAATCTCTGCCTCGGGCCGAGGCACGCCGCGGACACCCATGGCGCCATGCAACGCCAGAAACGCTCCATCGAAATGGCCATGAGCCCTGATCTCAGAAATCATCTTGCCAACAAACAGCTCGAATGCCTCCTCCGTGATCCAACCGGAGCCCGTGCCCCGCTTGGAATCAAGCGGCGACTCGATGCCAACCAGCTCAATCCCTTCAAACTCGCGCGCCAGCTTGACGAAGCCGCCCATGTAGCCCGTGGGGTCATGCTTGAGCAGCGCCTCACCGCTGGCCGGCGATCCTTCGTAGATGAAATCGTCGATAGTGGTGTCGTCTTTTAGGAAGGTGACGGTCTCATGGGAGAAGTGCAGCACGGCGATTCGGGCCGGTTTGGAGTCCATCGTCAGCTCCTTGCTATTCCAGGCCGAGGAACCGCAGGCAATTCCTCGAGCAAATATCCTCTACGAGCTCCTCAGCCAAACCCATAGAACGCAGAGTCCGGCCAACCGGCTCTTCCCTCTCCATGTAGGGGTAGTCGGTGCCAATCATGAGTTGAGTCGGGCCAATCATGTCAATCAAATACTGGATCGCTCGATGATCGAAGATGAGGGTATCGTAATAGAACCGGCGCGCGTATTCGGCTGGTGGCCTTGCAAGTCCCGGTCTGTTTGCCGCCGCTGGTGACCTTTTCTGCTTCTCCTCGTTCCACTCACCATCGTAGGCATGTGAGTAGCGCGGCAGCATGAAGGGGAAGGCCCCACCGCCATGACTAAAGGCTAAACGCAAATCCGGGCAGGCCTCGGCGATGCCGCCGCTGATCAGGCTGGCGATCGCCACCCCGTTTTCGATTGGAAACCCAATCGGATTAGTGATCGAGCCAGTGGGAAAACGGTCTCGCATGGTCGGCCGCAAGGCATGCACAAAGACTGATAGTCCCAGCCGCTCTGCCTCCGAGAAAAACTCTTGAAACTCCGGCATCCCCAAGGAACGACCATTGACGTGGGTTCCCAACTCTACGCCAGCCAATCCGAGCGCCTTGATGGCTGACAGCTCTTTTGTCGCCAGTTCTGGACTCTGCAGAGGCACTGCGCCCAAGCCCCAGAATCGTTCGGGCGCTGAATCACACAGACCGCGAATGAAAGTGTTCAGGTGTCGGCAAAATTCCAGGCCATCGTCCTCGTCATACCAATACGCGAGAAGCTCCGGCATCGGCGAGATTACTTCCGCGTCCACCCCCGACCTTTCCATATCACGAAGCCGGCGTTCGTAATCCCAGTTGCCCGAGTGGATGGTCCGGTAAACCTCGCCGCCGATCATTACCTTGGCTCGCCCAGCCTCGAAATGGTCCATGGTGGGCCACTGCGCATTCTCAGCTCGGACGGGAAAGTTCTCCGGAACCACGTGGGCATGCATGTCGATCAGCATTTAGGCCTCTTATTTTTAGAATACCGGCAATGGCGGTGCGCCTTGCCGGGTGCGTATGAGGCGTTTCTTTCCTTCGGAGTTTACGGGCTCCGCCCGCGCCCAGGAGCGTCAGCAGCGTTATTTTCGCTGTTGCAGCGGGCATAGGAATACTGGCAATGGCGGTGCGTGATCCCCACGGACCGGCTAGATGGGCTTTTCGGTTGCAACCAACTGGTGAATCCAATCGGAAACAAAGCGCCACACTGACGATTCCGTATCCGGAAAAGTGAAATGGCTGACACCCGGCAAGACGAGCATCGTCACCTGATCTCCCATTTCTCGCGCCTTCGCCTCATAGGCAAGCGTGTGTTCCAGCGGTACCCGCTCGTCCTGGTCACCGTGAACAAAGAGCTGGGGGATGCTCAAGGGAAGCAATGCCAGTGGTGAGCACTCTTCCCGGTGGACGGCGTAGTCCGGAACGCCGTAAAAAAACTCAGCTACGGCATCCTCACCCCAATGGCCCTCGTCTAGCCCCACCATGTCGGTGACACCGGCCAAACCAACGGCACCAATCGGCAAAACCCTGGGCTCCGCGCCAACGGCGCCCGGTTCAAACTGAGAGCGCGCCGCCGCCCACAGGGCGAGCTGGCCGCCCGCTGAATAACCGGCAAATACGACCCTATTGAGGTCGAGATCATGATTCCCGGATAACTCGGCAAGGAAGTCGATGCCGCCCGCCACATCCCAAAGGATGTCGGGCCAGGCGGCCCGGCCTGCGGAAACGTTGGATCTGCGGAACTCGATATTCCAGCCGGCGAAGCCTTGCTCCACCAAGCTTGTCAGCCGCGCGTCCTCCCGAACCATGGCGAACCGTTCGCGCCAGTAGCCGCCGTGTAGGTTCACCACTACCGGGAACGGTCCAGGCCCCTCGGGCAGCCAGAGGTCCCCATACTGGTCCGGCTTTGGACCATAACTTAGCCGGTTAATCTGCAAATTGTGAACCTGGCTAGCTGGGCTTCCAAACAGCGAAGCACTTGTTCGAATTAAAGACATAGGACTCCAGGTAGCCGTGATATTCAGGCTTCTTGAGGCCCAACTCCTCCATCGCTCCCATGAGAACCCACCAATTCAGCGCCTCTTGATCACCAGAATCCTCAACCTCAGACGTGGAGACGCCGCGCCAGAAATCAAAATCCCCAGCCGCCAGTGCCTCATAGAGGCGCCGATCCTGATCTACGTCCGGGTAGAGGAGGTTGTGTTTTTTGGTCAGAAAGGCGTGGGACCAGCCCGAGGAGGCTATAAGCGCGACTTTCCATGGACTTTGGCGGCAAACGTCTGCAAGCGCCGCGCCCACGGCCATGCAGCGTTGTGGCGAAGGCCCCGGCGGGTCGAGCTCGCTGACCTCGCGCTCAATCTTGCCGATCGGCGGCGAACTGCCATGGCTGCCGATGACGTTGCTGCCGTAACAGTTCACAGCGACCGGGACGGTGGCGTAGGGCCAACCGACACGATCGTAGTCAAGGTAGGTAATACCGTTGAGGAAGGCGTGGCTTAGACCCTGGAAGTGCAGGGACTTGTAATAGTAACTAATGTCAATCGAGTGCTCGAGTAATCCCCTGGCAATCTGTTTTCCCGCTTGCCGGTGGCACTTAATTGGAATCGTGAAGTCTACTGGTTCGCCCCAGATGTTATCCGCCAGGAGCTGCTCACCGCGCTTGTGAGGCGTGGCTTCAAAGTCGTCCCAGGCATAGACGCAGAATGGCGGGATGAGGTCCTCGTGAAAATTCTCATACTGATCGTCACCGAACATGACGACGACGTCCGGATCGAAGGCGTCCAGTTCAGCCCTGACTGCCCTGCAGTGATTAACGAACTCGGCGCGGTGTGAACCCGCGGAGCTGCGCCCCTCGTCCTCGCCCCATTCGGCCCGCATCGGCGCCGGCCAAGTGTCTACCTGCTTGGCTGCTTCTGGGATGTCCGGGCGCTTCAGAGTGCCGCGCAGGATGCCTGCCATCGCGCCGTCTGGGCCACTAAGCGGCGGATAGTGACTTAGGCCGAAGCCGCGAATATCGCCCATTTCTCTTCTCCTATTTTTTGAAATACGGGGAATCAGTGTGCCTCTGGCACCTACTTCCCCGGAGCGTCGGCAGCGTTATTTTACTTGTTGCAACGGGCTTCGAAATACGGGGAATGGCCATGGGAGAATAAGCGCAGCGTCTTCCCCAGAGCGTCGGCAGCGAAAATTTGCCTGATACTATTTCGCCCTTCCCAAGTGCCGTCAGCACGCTTGGCGCTGGCTCTCATTCAGCGCCGGATACTAGGCTCCTGGATGAATCGCCACAGTCGCTAGCTCTTTGCGAGCGCCGAGACTTCTTTTTCCGAGCTCTCCACAATTGGGTTCTGCCGGTCCAAATCTTCTGGCTGTGCTCGCCACTCCTCAGCGGTCCGCGTCGGCTCAGCCTTGAGTGCGCCTCGTGAACCTCCCAGCCGCCTGTAGTCACGTGACCGCCTCGAAAGGTGGCGGCGGAAATAGATCAGGCCGGCATCGAGAGGTCCGAGCTTTTGCGGCAAGTCGAAGCGCAGTCTGTCTTCCTTGAAAGTGGCCAAGTCTTCCTGTTCGTTGGTTGCGACAACTATCTCGCCCTTCCTCCAGAAGTAGTACCAGGCGTTCTGCCACAGTCGCCCGGGGATGGTTTGTGGCCGGCGGCAGATCGTGTAGGTCCAGACGCGGGTTTTACCGGTGGTGACCGGAACCATCCAGCGAAGGTGCACGCTCTCGGGACGGACCACCGAGCGAATCTTGCTTGGAAGTTCGCAACTGTGATCGAAAGACCCGCCCGTGAGCAAGGTGCCTGGCTTAGAACGCGGCTTATTCTTCAAGAACCGCCACCAAGTGTGTCTCGGCCATTTTGAGTCGACTCCCGGGTGAAATCCTTGGCCCATCACCTGATCTTTGGCTTTCATCGCGAAGAGCGTTTCCTCTTCGTGCACGATCTCTGTGCCACCGTAGTAGGCAACCTTCGGCCTGAAGAATCTGAAGTGCTTATTGAAGACCCTCGTGACATTCATCAAGGTGCGTGCCCAAAATGGCTCGCCGGGAAACATAGGCCAGAACTTGAACGCCATGCGATGAAGGTAGCCCTCGTGGAAATCGATCCCCTGTGCGATGGGTTCAGTCCAGTTGGTCTCCCATTCCTTGGTACGGATAAAGCGGTGGTTTCGTTCATCTATTAGCTCGGCCGGCAAGTCATCCTGCAAAGCGACCGGGTCTGTTTCTCCCATCCAGACATAGACCACGCCCTGGTACTCCGCCGTTGGGTACGACTTGGCACGCATCTTCGACACAACCGGTGATTCCGGATGGTCGATGAGGCCGGCGACGCATTGGCCGGTGCCATCAAAGGTATAGCCGTGATACGGGCAAGTGATCGTGCCGGGGAATTCAGAGATTCCCAAGGACAATCTGGCGTTGCGGTGTGGACACCAGTCGGTCAGAGCCGAGACCGTGTCATCTTTTCCCCGGAAGAAGACGATGTTCTCGCCCAGAAGGTCAACGTGCTTGGGCGTTTTCGCCCCGACGTCTTTCGTCCACAAGGCCGGGTACCAGTACTCGCGAAAGCCTAGCGGTGGCACAAAATCGAACGGGCCGATCTGCGAGGCACCCCAGGCTTCCTCCATCGCCACTTCGCCGACGTGTTGCAGGTTCTTTCCGTTGCTCTGTGTCGGATTTGGGCCTTTGACATCGAGGTTCATGAGTGGCCTCCTGCGACGAGATTCGATCACCAGCTCATTTATAGAGCCACGGACAGTACATTGTCACCTATACGTCGACATTTGAAGGTGCGTTTGGCAGTAAACACCTGGTTTCAGGCCTGCCGTCGGTATCATTTTGAGCCGCGCCTTGCCCGCGCTCGCTCCACGAGCTGGTTGGATGGAACTGAATCAAAAGACGTCATTTTGTCAGCTTGGTCTGGGCCGGAAACGGGAAGGTCACCTGGATCCCAGAGCCCAAGCTGAGATATCGTCGTTGCCTGGTCCCAATAGATGTGCTCATGAGCAAGTTTGTCTCCCTCAAAGTGGACCAGCATTATGCCGGCCCGCGAGACCGCCCTGCCGGTTGGAGCCACTCCGGGAAGGGCGTAGTCATTCGCCACTGTATGTGCTCCACCACGGCCGACGTTCTCATCGATCAAGGTATCGTGGGCCATCGTCCGAACCGTCGCCTGGGGAATGCCAACCAGATTTGGGCCCCGCTGGCCTATGAAGTGATTAGCGTAGAAATAAAGCAATTGCTCGTGACCAGCACCGCCGGTGAGCGTCGGAACATGATTCACGTGAGCATGAGGAACCATGGTTGCGAGCGTTGCCTCGGCATCCAGAGTAATAAACTCGTGGGTCAGATGCTCGGTCCAAAGCGCCGTCAGTGCTTCTGCGTCCGGCACTGCGGGGCGTTGGCCCAGCGCCGGCATTTCAAAGTCAGGAATGTTCCAGCGTTTTCCCAGGGCCCGCCAAATCAATTCGTTTGAGGGAACCGTGTCGGGATGCAAGATCTTCTCAGCCTGTTCTACACCACTCACCGGCAGGTCAGAGGGGTTGAGTAGCCCGATTTGGACCAGCACCGTAGCCTGGTCCCAATATGACCGCTGGCTAGAGATCTTGTCCGCTTCAAACTGAGCGACCGTAACTATAGGAACCTTCACTTGCATCCCGGTTGGCTCAACCCCGGGCAATAGCCAATCCATGGTGACATCGTGGGTGAAGTTCAGCACGAACTCATCGACTACTCGGTCGTCGCTCCCGGCGGCCTGGAACACCGGCGTGATTTCGAGGTCTGCGGGCAATCCCGGCAAAAAGTACTCGGAATAGAATTTCTTGAGCTCAGACTCACCCTGACCGCCCGTGATTACAGGTACATTATTGAGTTGTGCGTTAGCAGTCATCGTCGACAAAAGCAGATCGACCTGAGATCCTCCCTGGCGGCTCAGCTCTAGCTCGCGATGTTCCTGCCACAGGGAAAGAAGCCGCCCGTCGGACTCAACATTCATAAGATGTCCTTCCCCGTGACTTTGAACTGCCAGCTATGGTTTTGAGATCACCATTGTTTGTGCACCTGCTTTTTCAAAGCCGCCAAAGACTGATCGACGTGAACCATTGCCTCCCAGGCTCGTATCCCGTGATACTCCGTGCCAGTACCAGGCGGCGCGCCACCGGCCTTGACAGTACTGACACCTTTGAGGAGCAAGTCTCGGAGGGCAACCACGGCCCCGTCCAGCGAACCAAGATGCTCGCGCCCTCGTTCTCGAATCGGAGCGGTAGCCTCATGAATCATACGGTCCTGTGGCACCGAGCCAGTAATGCCGGTGAAGCTTTTCGTCCTCTGCATCGAACGATCGATTTGGTAGCGGTTGGAGCGATTTAGCTTTGCTCTGAATGATTGCTTGTCGACGTCGGCGTTAAAGGCGTTCGCGAGGCCTCTGAACTCGCGCTCGCTGGCCGCTAAAGGCTCTTCTCCCCAGGTGTAGGTAAACTCCCAATCCATCGTCTGCCCATCATCTATTGGCACCCAGAAGTGGCCGCTATTTTGCGGTTTCGCGGGCGGCAATCCTTGGGCGTTGATGAACGACGGGCGAATCTGGGTAAAGGGCATCACGTAGTGGACAAATCGCGCATATGTCCCCTCCTCGGGACTGATCGGTCTGGCCGCCAAATACGTGAAGCCGCAGGCGGTGGTCTCAGCCTCAATCTGGGGAGCCGTGTTGCGCCGGCGCAATGTTCCGTTGTCCGATAGGTCGTTGTGGTGCAGGAATGAAACCTTGGCTTCATCGAAGCCACCCTCGATGCAGTTCAGCCAGCTAGCATCCTCGATGACCTTTGTGGCTGCGCGATGATCCTCTGGCACCGTTACATACTCAAACTGCGGCGGCGGCGGAGCGCTCTCCGGAGGACCCATGTAAATCCAGACGATGTTTCCCAGTTCCTCGGCCGGGTAGGATTGTGCCTGGATCTTCTCCCTGAAGTTCGAGGTTTCCGGCTCCGATGGCATCTCAACGCACTGGCCGGTGACGTCGAACTTCCAGCCATGATGGACGCACCTAAGTCCATTGTTCTCGTTGCGCCCCCAAAACAGGTGGGCCAGCCGGTGCGGACACCAGGCCTCCAGAACGCCAACACGGCCATCGGTGTCTCGAAATACCACCAGATCTTCTCCCAGGACCCGAACCGACACCGGATCGCAGTCCGGTTCGGGAATTTCCCAGTCGAACACCAGAGGGATCCAATAGCGCCTCAGCAGGCTGCCAAGGGGTGTGCCGGGCCCGACGCGGCCAAGGACGTTCAGATCTGCCGCTGAAGACATCGCCGCCAACCTCCCTCCTGAAGGACGCGTATTCTTGCAAATAACCGCACGTTGCTGCATGTTCGGTCAAGGGTCCAGCAGAGCCAAAAGTGCAAGTTAGGAGTTCGACCGGATGAGGACGGGATTTATAGACCTCGGCAAAACAGGAGCTCCAATGGTTCGGAACTTGCTGCGCGCCGGGTTTGATGTGACAGTTTTCGACGTTCGCCCAGAAGCGATGGCAATCTTGGAACAGCAAGGCGCGAAGGTCGGCTCCTCCTACCGGGATGTCGGCGCCCATTCGCAAGTAATTGAGGTCGCCGTCTTAGACGACCGGCAGGTCGAGACAGCTCTTCTGGGCGATCAAGGCGCACTTAGCGCCGCTCAGCCAGGGACTGTTGTCGCCATTCACAGCACGATCACCCCCGCCACAATCGGCAGGATTGCCGCCTATGCGGAGCCACTCGGCGTCGGTGTGGTCGATGCGGAGATGAGCGGTGGCAGCGAGGGCGCCGAAAAAGGTCAATGGCTCTTCATGGTGGGTGGCGAAACAAGCCATCTTGAGATCTGCCAACCGCTTTTCGATGTTCTCGGAAAGCGGACAATCCACACCGGTCCGCTCGGCACCGGTGCGATGACAAAGTTATCGGCTCAAACGATTCTTCTTGGGACGATGGCCGCGATTGCCAACGGATTAAACCTGGCGCAGGCTGCTGGTTTCTCCCCGGAAGCTCTGATCGATGTGGTGACCAACAGCTACGGACCTAGGCAAGTTATCGAACAAGAAATGTACAAGACCATGGACCCCGATCAGACAGCGCGCGCCGGCAGCGCTTTGATGTTTCACAAAGTAACCGAGGCTGCGTTGTCGTTGTCGGACGAACTCGGCGTCGATCTGCCCTGTATGGCCGAGGCGCAACGTTTGCTGTCTCTTAACCTTCCTCGCTCTGAAGGTCCTGGCTAGCAGGCCCTGAATGCAACGTGGTCCCGCGGGGACTTCCACCGCTCGCTCGAGAGAACGAAGCCGGCCGCCGCGTCAGTCTCGAAATCGACCGGCCACCCGCTTCTAAGGTAATCTTGCTCGGCCTAGAGCCTCTTCACTCTGGGGCAGTCAGTTCGTCTGGAGTCGCAAATGCCCTTTAGGGAAGCATCCGTCGAATCGGTCGTAGATGCTTATCTGGAGCTTTTGTGTGCCCGTGGAGTGGAGTACTTCTTTGGCAACGGTGGCACAGATTTTGGGCCCATCGCCGAGGCCTACGTCAAGCGCGTAGCCAGTGAGCAGCCGGTACCGAAGCCGATAACGGTGCCCCATGAGATAACCGGTACGGCAATGGCGCTGGGCTATGCCATGGTCAGCGGCCAACCCCAGGTTGTGATGGTCCATACGGTTCCAGGAACCGCCAACGCACTCGGAACGATAATCACCGCGAGCCGCTCCAACATCCCCGTCTTTTTCACCGCCGGACGCACCCCCCTCACCGACGGTCCTGGTGTCAAGGGAGCGCGGTCGAACACGATTCAATGGGCCCAAGAATCTCGAGACCAGGGCAGCATGGTCCGGGAATGGGTCAAATGGGACTATGAGCTGCGCAACGAGTCCGACATCGAGGCCATAGTGGACCGCGGCATGGCGATCTGCCAGACGGAACCCAAGGGCCCGGTCTATCTGACCTTGCCTCGCGAGGTGCTCGCCGAGGACCGGCAGTCAATTAAATACTCAGACCGCCCGCGCATGATGCCGGCCGTGTCCGCACCTTCGCCCGAAGCGATTCGGATGGCGGCCTCAATGTTGGCGCAGGCGCAGAATCCACTCGTCATCACCAATGCTCTTGGGCGCGATCCGTCCGCGGTGGAACCTCTGGTCCAGCTCGCCGAGAAGCTGAATCTATACGTCTTCGATGCTCCAGGACATTTTCTCAACTTCCCCAAGTCTCACCGCCTTTACCAGCCGCAGGGCGTTAGCCGGCACCTGCAAGAGGCGGATCTGGTCCTGGTGATCGAAAGCGACAGCCCATGGATTCCGTCCCTGGTGGACATCGCCGCAGATACGCCCGTTATCGTTATGGGTAACGATCCACTGTTTAGCAGCATCCCGATAAGAAGCTTCCCCGCCGACCTTACCCTGCAGGGTTCGCCACGGCTTGGCATTGAGTCACTGATCGCGGAGCTCGATTCCATGCCAACAGGCGCTGCGGCCATCGAAGCGCGCGGAGCGCGGTGGCAGAAAGAACGTCAATCGGCGGTTGACGACCTCCATAACCGCGGTCAGGACGGACGGGGTAAGACGCCTCTGGACAAGGCCTGGGTGTCGCATTGCCTCGAGGAGGCTCGCCACGAAAACATGATCGTCGTGAACGAGCTCGGCCTTGACGCCGCCCACTTCCGGCAGACTCTGCCAGGCTCCTACTTTGGTTCGCCGTCTCCCGGTGCCCTCGGGTGGGGTCTCGGTGCGGCGCTTGGCGCCAAGCTCGCCTCGCCCGAGAAAACCGTCGTCGCCTGTCTCGGCGATGGCAGTTACATGTTTGGCGTGCCGGAAGCAGGTCACTGGATCGCGAGAAACTCCAACTTGCCAATCCTGACGATCGTCTGGGATAACGCGAAGTGGGCGGCTGTATCTACGACTACCCGCGCCCTCTACCCAGACGGCTGGGTGGCAAAAAACGATCAGTTCCCGTTTAGCGACCTCGGGCCCAGCCTCGATTTCGAGTTGATCTGCCAATCCGCCGGTGGCTTTGCGGCGCGGGTTGAGGATGCGGAGGATGTTCCAGATGCCCTGCAGCGCGCGCTGCACTCGGTTGAAGTGGAGCACCGCCAGGCTTTGCTCCACATGGTGAGTCACTAGATCAAGATTTTTGGTAGCTTCTTCGAAGCGGCCAATGCGAGTCTGCGCAGCAAAGTTAAATTCAAGGGGGCGAGATGTTATCTCCAACTGAAAACGAGCTCATAACTAAAGTCGGCCCCGGCACGCCAATGGGAAACCTGCTGCGACGATATTGGATACCCTTGGTATTCGATTGGGAAATTCCCGAGCCGGATTGCGATCCCGTATCGGTTCGAGCCCTGGGTGAAGATCTTGTTGCGTTCCGCGATTCGGACGGACGTATCGGAGTCCTCGAAGCTTGGTGTCCTCATCGCCTGGCCCACCTGTTTTGGGGGCGCAACGAGAACAATGGACTTAGGTGCGTCCATCATGGCTGGAAGTTCGACGTCACCGGCCAGTGCGTCGACATGCCGTCAGAACCGGAGCAATCGAATTTCAAGGAAAAACTTCGGGCGCAATCCTATCCAGCGCACGAGTTGGGAAACATCGTCTGGATCTACATGGGTCCGCCGGGAAACATACCGCCGCCGCCACGATTTGAGTTTGCAACTGTGCCGGAGACGCACAGGGGATTCACCAAGGTGATTCAGGAATGCAACTGGGTTCAGGCGTTGGATGGCGGCTTCGACGAGTCGCACGCCTCCTTCCTCCACAACAACGATCTCTTGGACACGACTTCACCGCGTGCTCGCCAGCGGGTAGTTGGAATCGAAACCGAGACAACTGATTTCGGCGCAACAACTGCCTTCCACCGGGTCATTGAGGACGAAACGCCGGCTTTAGACTTCCTTACGCTGCACCATTTCGTGATGCCTTTCGTCTCGATTCGAGCGTCGCAGCAACGGATGCCGGAAGGTCCTTGGCGACCGCTTTGTGCCGGACACATGTGGGTGCCAATCGACGACGAGCACACGATGGTCTGGAACTACCACTATGTCTGGGGTGACGAGCCGCTCTCCGAGGAGGAACGTGCAACACCAATTCCCGGAAACACTTTCGGCATCGACATTGACCGGAAGACTTTCAAATCAGTTGGCAATATGAGCAACCAGTATCTCATCGACCGGTCGGCCCAACGGACCAAGTCCTTCACCGGAGTTCCCGGGGTGAATACTCAGGACCGGATGATCCAGGACACCATGGAGACAATTACGCCTCGTTGGCGTGAGCACCTCGGGACAGTCGACCAGGCCCTTATCGCGGTCCGGCGATTGCTACTCCAACAGATTCGGGTGGTCGAAGACGGTGGCAATCCTCTGGCAACCGGCGAGGAATTCCACGGCCTCCGCTCAATTGCCGGCTTCCTGCGGGCAGGGACGGATTGGCGTGACCTGAAGCCCTGGTTCCGTGGCGAAGGCCCAAAGGAGAAACCGGACCCGAATTACTAGGTTTCCTACTGATTCTTTGAGATGCGCGACCGGACTGTCACCGGCTAATTAGAGATTGGAGATTCTCCATGGCTGAAAAGTTTTCTGGTGTCCACTGGATGCTGGCCACGCCGTTTAATGAGGATGAGACCCTCGACCTGGCATCGCAGGCCAAACTGGTGGAAAAGGCGATCTCGACGGGCTGCCAGGGCGTGGTCTGCCTGGGCGTCACCGGCGAGGCGGCGAGATTGACCGACCGCGAGCGCCATCAGGTGGCGGAAACGGTGATCAAGAACGCGAACGGCTCCCCGGTCACCGTGGGCACCACCTCGGCCAGCACTGCCGCGGCCATCCACCGCAGCAAAGGTGCCGAGGAATTGGGAGCGGCCGCGGTAATGGTTTCGCCGCCGCCGATGGGTAAGCCCAATCCGGACGCAGTTTTTGCCCACTACTCAAGGCTGGCCGAAGCAATCGACATTCCGATAGTTGTACAGGACTACCCCACCACTTCGGGAGTCCACATGTCAGTCGACTTCATCGCCAGGCTGGCTAACGGCATCCCCGCCGCTCAATACCTCAAACTGGAAGACCCGCCGACCCCGCCGAAAATCTCAGCCATCCGCAAGCTGGTGGGGGATGAGATGCCGATCTTCGGTGGCCTGGGTGGTGTCTTTTTATTGGAGGAGCTAACGCGAGGATCGGCCGGCGCCATGACCGGCTTCGCCTACCCCGAGGTCCTCGTCGAAATCTGTCAGGGCATGGCCGAAGGCGACCAGGCCAAGGCGGAGGAGGTTTTCAAGCGCTGTTTGCCATTGCTCTTGTTCGAATTCCAGGAAGGCATCGGCGTTTCGGTGCGAAAGTACGCCCTGCACAGCCGCGGGCTGATCGAGAACCCGAAAGTGCGACACCCAGGACCGATGATCACCGACGAGACCAAAGCGGAATTCCACCGTCTCGTGGAAAACGTAGGGCTGGCCTCCATCTAGAGCCTAGAGATAAATCTCCTCTAAAGGTGAACATCTTTCAAAGGTGAACATCGTGGCTGGGGTTGCCGCTGACTTCAATTGCCGCGCCTGTGATCCCGACCGCCACGGGCGAGCAGAGAAAAGCAATAACATTGGCGACTTCCTCGGCCGTGGCAACATGCTTTGCCGGCATTGTTTCGGCCAAGTCCGCTAGAACTTCATCAGCCGTCCTGCCTTCTTGCTCCTGGTGAGCCGCCCGATACGTTTCAGTGATCGTCGTTCCCGAATAGACAACATTCACCGTGACGCCAAACGGACCCAGGCGGTCAGCCATCGATTTCGAGAGGTTGACGACGGCGATGTTGCGCAGGCCGGCGCTGACCAGCGCGCTCGGTGTGCGGCCGGTAACACCGCTTACGTTGACGATTCGGCCCCAACCCGCGGTTTTCATGTGCGACGCGGCCGTCTGGGCGCAGCGTAGGTAGCCAAGAACCTTTTCGTCGAAGTCCCTCAAGATTTCGCTATCGACAACGTCCTCAAAGGTTCCTGGCGCGCCGATCGTAAAGGCCACGTTGTTGACCAGGATCTGGACCCCGCCAAACTCTGCCGCCGCGTGAGCGACGAAATCGGCGATCGCTTCGCCATCCATCGTGTCACAAACTACGGGCAGCACTCTCCGTCCGCTTTCGGCGGCAATTTCCGCGGCGGCTTCCTCCAGCGGCAGCCTGTTACGAGCACAAATCGCCACGTCGCAGCCTTCGCGGGCTAGCGCGCGGGCGGCCGACCTGCCGATGCCCCGGCTCCCTCCCGTGACGATCGCCGGTCTGCCTTTCAATCCCAGGTCCACACAGAGCTCCTCTCCTGGTTCAATGCTCGGTTGTCAAATTTGCGGCAGCGTCTCAAATATAATTCGGTCGCTCTTGGTGCGCTATCTTCGGGCAAATGGCGTCTAGCTTGGCAGCGCCGTGCCACACGGCGTACTCTCAGCAGTAACTCTCAACAACTACCCATACGAGGTGAACACAGTGACAGTAGGATTCATCGGGCTTGGAACCATGGGTGGCGCCATGGCTCTAAATGTCCGCAAGGTCGGCCAGGAGATGGTCGTCCATGACATCAACCGGCAAGCGGTCGAACAACTTATCGAGTCCGGCTGTGCCTGGGCAGATTCCCCGCGAGCCGTGGGTGCAAAATGCGATGTTGTCTTCACCTCGCTGCCGGGACCAGCGGAGGTTCAGGAGGTGGCTTTGGGTGTAAACGGCTTGCTGGAGGGCATGAAGCCTGGCTCGGCCTGGTTCGACCTGTCGACGAACTCGCCAACCTTGATGCGCACGTTGAACACCCAGTTCGCTGCCAAGGGTATCGACGTGTTGGACGCACCGGTTAGCGGCGG
Organism: Dehalococcoidia bacterium; assembly: GCA_965219205.1. GTDB lineage: Bacteria > Chloroflexota > Dehalococcoidia > DSTF01 > WHTK01 > WHTK01. Next base: position 476,100 of record CBDCMQ010000003.1, on the reverse strand, counting down.
GCCCAGCGGTGCCAGCAGCGGCAAGCTGGCGATTTGGGTAGGCGGCAACCAGGACACCTTTGATCGCCAAAAAGAAGTGTTGGACTGTTTGGGCGATCAGGTTGCTTACATCGGCGCCATCGGCGCCGGCTCCGTCGCCAAGCTGGTGCACAACTGCGCCGGCTACGCTATCCAGACGGCGCTGGCGGAGGTCTTCACGATGGGGGTTAAAGCAGGCGTGCCAGCCCTGCCCCTCTGGGAAGCGGTCCGTCAGGGCGCTAACGGTCGTCGGCGAACCTTCGATCGTTTGGCTGGGGAGTTCTTGACCAACAGCTTCGAACCCGCATCGTTCCAGCTGAAACTGGCGCACAAGGACATGAAGCTAGCGACCGAGCTGGGTAAGGAGATGAACGTCCCGATGCGTCTCTCCAACCTGGCACTGGAGGAGCTGACCGAGGCGCTGAATCGCGGCTGGGGAGGCATGGACGCGCGCGTGGCGATGCTTCTGCAGGAAGAGCGCGCCGGTGTCCAAATCGAGGTTTCGCCCGCGGAAATCGAGGCAGCCTTCAAGCGAGGCGATGGAGGTTAGACAAGACGACCGACCATCATTGCCGGTTTCTCAAATCAGATCAACAAGCAACATAACGCCGCCGATGCTCCCCTGAAGGCCCACGGCCATTCAGGGTATTTCAAAAAATGGGTATCACCATGACCGAGAGCTACGAAGTCTTCGCCCTGAAATACGCGAGCCGCGCGGCGAAGCGCGCCGATCATTTTCTCGACAAGGCCGCCGTTTCCGATCCTGACGCACCGATGCCGATGGACTACTTCGTTTGGGTTGTTCGAAACGCCTCCCGCACGATCGTGGTCGATACTGGTTTTAGTGAGCCGGTCGGAACAAGACACGGGAGAACCTTCTTGCGCCGGCCCGTCGCCAGTCTGCGGCTCCTGGACGTCGATCCAGATCGAATCGACGACGTCGTCCTGACCCACCTACACTACGACCACGCCGGCACCCTAGCTGACCTGCCAAACGCCAGGTTTCACCTCCAGGAGCAAGAGCTACGCTGGGTAACCAGCAGCGAGCTGTTCGCAACCAACGCCAGCGGCTCGTTCGAGGTTGGCGATGTGGTAAATATCGTGGAAGGCTTATATGCAGACCGTGTCCGGCTTTACGAAGGTGACTGGCAACCTGCACCCGGCATAAGCGTCCATCTGATTGGCGGCCATACTCCTGGCATCCAGGTCCTGCGAGTGAACACAGCCCGCGGCTATCTGGTTCTCGCTTCCGACACAACTCATTACTACGAGAACATCGAAACAGGCCGTCCCTTCGCCATCACCTACGACGCCGCTCAAGTTCAGGATGGCTTTCGGAGGCTTCATGAGCTGGCAGAATCACCTGACCACATCATTCCCGGCCACGATCCTTTGGTCCTGGAACGCTACCCGGCGGCCTCGGGCGAGTTAGCCGACGTTGTGGCACGCCTAGATTCCGAGCCGCTGCGTTAGGTGGTGCGGCCCATTTTAGCTACTGGAGCGGAGCACGCTTTCCAGCGCTTCAAGCGTCGCCTGGTTGCTGGTTACGACGGAGGGCCCGTAGATCTGCTGCAGCATCGGCAGCGCCGAGACCGCCTGGAAGTTGGTGCAGGACACGAACAGAGAATCGGCGTCGAGCTGGTCACCGAGGCTGCGCCGGGCAAATTCGACGATCTCTGACGGTGAGACCGCCGCGATGTCGGGATTGTGTGTCAGACCCAACCCGTGCATAGAGACTACCTCCAGGCCATCGTCCTCCAGACTGGCCTTTATCCGTTGGTTTAGCTCATGAACGTAGGGCGTGAGCACCGCCACCCTGGTGCCGGGTCCATTTCTCAGCTGGTTCTGGACTGACTTTATTGTGCTAATCGTCGGTGCACCCGTGACCTCGGTGATCCGCAAACACAGGTCGGCATCATAGGCGTTGCCACGCAGGGCGCCAGCCGTCGTGCACGAGAAAACGACGAAGTCGGGCTCAGCCGTAGCCAGGAGTCTAGCTTCTGGAATCGTGTACTCGTCCAACATCTCTTCTTCCGCTTCGACCGTGGTCTCCCGCAGATACATTCGGCCGGTGTGGACGGTCGCCGAGGCGAGCAGACTACGATAAAAATCAGGTTCGGCCACGGTGTTGGTCGACGGCACGAGGAGCCCGATACGTGTGTTCATTGTTGTCCCTCCGCTGGCGTCATGCCTCAGATCGAAGATAGAGCGCGTTATACAAAAGACCAAACGTGGAGCGCCACTGGGCTCGGAACGCGGGCGCGATTCCGAATAGCACAACCTGACCATTGCCGAATGTCTGGTGAACGATGGCCGCGTTTCCGGCAGCCTCCGATAGCGGCTCTGTTTTGACGAAGGAAAGCTCCTCTTCGAGCGCTCGCACGCCGTCGTAGTTGGCAACCGCATCTTCGTCATTCCGGAAGGCGTAGCCACCTTCCGGTGAACCGGGTGGCGCGGTGAAGAAAGCTGGCAGCGGCTGATCGGCTCGGTAGCCGACCGCAAGAGGCGAATCCGGCCGCACGATTTTTAGCCTGACCTGGCCCAGGCCCACCTCAGCCGGCACCATCTCCGCCTGAGCAATTCGCAGGTGATCCTTACCCGCGAGAAGGGCGCCTCCACCACCTATTCCGACGTAGGTTCCGCCAGCTTTTACGAATCGCCGAATCGCCTCGAGCCCTGGCTGGCCAACGCCCTCTGACGGCCGGTGCATCTCCCAGGGTGCCCTGCGATTTGGAGCCTGCGGGTTCCAGCCATCGACGATCTCAGCCGCTGAGCCGTTGGGAACGACCAGAACATCGACATCAGCCAGACAATCAGCCCGTGCGAAGTCAGTTGCCTCAAACCTTCGGTCAGGGAAGCCGCCTTGCTCCAGCGCCCAGGCGATTTCGGCCGATTCGTAATGCGGAATACCCTGACCGGCATAGAGGGCGACACGAGGCAGCCGAAGCGCGGCTTCCCCACCTTCCCCCGATTCAGAGGCCGGCGGCGCGACTTCGAGCGGAACCCCGAGACGTGCGGCCGCCCAACGAATTGCCGGACCGCCTCCAGAGAAGTGAAACCGCCCCTTCTGGACGCTCACACGGGCCATGCCGGCGGTAAGAAGTTGATTCACCAGGGCCGTCGAACCCACCGTGATAGAAGTAACGTAGGCATTCTGATCCTCTGTAGCCATCGGCAACTCCGCCGGTGTTAAGACCGGCGGCTCCACGGGCGCCTCGCTAAAGGATTGGCGGTCGCTCTCCGAAAGCGAGTCGGAGGAGAGGACCCGCACGCCAAGGGCCGGCGGCGCCTCATTGAGTTTTGACTGCTCACCCAACAGCAAGTGCTGGGCGATGCGTGACTCAGGTTGCGCCAGTCGAACAATAAATGCGGGGCTTGGTGAAGCCACACGATGCACCTCGACTCCGTGAAGCTCCAAAAGGTCGAGCAGTGAAACCAGGCCATCGTGTGGCTGATCTTTTTCCGGGATTACAACAAATCGATCGCTGGCCTCAGCAATCTCCGCCAGCCGGCGATTGTAGACGGCGTTGAGGAAATTTTCCGGCTGCGCTGAGACTTCTACGAGAGTGGCCATCGCCGCGTCAGACTTTTGTTCAACCCGGTCCTGCCAGCTCTGAGAGCCCGGTGTGCGGGCGCTTTCGGTGATAAAGCCGGGGATTCCATGCAATGTCGCCAGAAGTGGCAGCCGTCCGGCAGAGCTCGCTACCGGATTCAGACCCTTGCCCGGTTCGGGCATCGGGGCGAAGCTGTTATCGCCCTCCTCGTCGAACGCAGTCTTGAATCCGTGCTGACGCCAGCGCCCGGCAATTGCTTTGCCCAGGTCAACTATCGCCGCCCGGGTCATGGGATGCTCCTCGACGTCAAAACCTTGAGCGAAGGGCTCCACAAAACAGACCTCTTCTAACCTTGTACCGAGATTGAACATATCCTCGTGCAAGTCGACGACCGCGACAGGGCGCCATCGCATCACCGTTTCGATAACGCCGCGGGCCTCCGGCTGGGTGCCGTGGATGAAATCGCGGTTGAGGTAGAAACCAAAGGCATTGCCGGCGCCCATGTCACCATTCGAAAGCGGAGTTTGCCGCCATTCCCGCAGGGCGGCCGCGCGGCCATCCGGATTTATCAAGGGGATAAAAAGAGCCACCGTTTTTGACAGGGCCTGGTCGACTTCGTTGCTTTCGTCGAAGGCCAGGGTACGCGCTGCCTTGAGCAGTCCTTCAACCTGAGAGGCCTCGTGACCCCAGGAGTCGCCGGTAAACAAAACCGGCAGACGGGCGCCGGAAGTCAGCAGTTCGGGCTCCGCGGTGACCCGAGAGTGCAGCTCCATCTCGGCCAGCGCCTCCGGCGTGCCGATGATGATCAGCTTGACCGGCCGGCCCTCGTGGCTGCGGGCAATCGTTTCCAGCCGGACCCGTGGACTGGCTTCTAGCTCAGAGAGTTCGCGGGCAAAACCGCGGTCATCGAGCAGATCGGGCGCCTCTGACTGAGTCGCGGATGGCTCAACCGGTCGCGGTGAATTCGCAAACTCAGACATGCAGCCCCCAGCAATGAACGGCAGTGCGACCCCCGCCCGAGCGGTGACTAACTATAGCTCATTCAATGCAGGCAGTTCTGATGGCCTCTTGGCGAGGTTGCGGCATGGTTGCCGCTGACCACGCAAGACGGCTCAGCCTGTTCGCCATGGCCTGGCAAGAGGAGGCAGGTGCCGTGGCACACGCATTGCCGGAATTTCAAATTCGCAGGCCACCTCAACCGCCTGGGCTGAGGCGGCCTCATTTGCGAATCGGCTTAACGAAAGGCTGCGGCCGGCATTTGGCGTAGCTGTAGCAGCTCCCTAACCGAGACCGCCAGCACCGGAGGATTCGAGCGTGAGGGCGACGGATCCTTCAAGCTCTCGGAGCCCGAAGCGCTCCGACACCCTCTTAAAGGGACGAGGTGCCCACCAGTTGTAGTGGCCCATGAGCCTCATAGTGGCGGGGACCAGCAGGGCCCGCACGATCGTGGCGTCCAAGGCTATGGCATCGCCATACCCACGCCGAGCGACTTGATTATGACGATGTCAGTCGTGGCGAAGGCGCCGGTCACTACGATGAACAGCAAGGCGGCACTGGTAATGATTCTTCCCGTGTGTTGCAGACCCTTTGCCACAGCCTGTGTGTTGTCGCCGGTGCGGTCGTATTCCTCCTTAACGCGGCTGAGACTGATCTCGTTCAGAAAGATGCCGTACACGACAGTGATGAGAAGGCGGGGACGATACGGAGTCCCAATGCAGACGTACGGGTCGATCATCCCAGGCGGTCCAACCCTGGCTCGTCTCCTCCCAGAGGGAGCGCAGGAAGGCAGGGAGGAGCCACGACTATCACGTGAGGCGAAGGCGCGCCTTAGGGCTGTTGAGTGGCACAAGGATCACGGCGAGAAGGTGAGTCTGACGGCAAGACGCTTTGGACGCAGCCGCTCAACCCTTTAGCAGTGGCTAGAGTGCTACCGGCTCCAGGGTCCGCGGGGTCTGGAAGACCGCAGCCATAGGCCACACCAGGTCCGCAAGCCGACTTGGAGCCTAGAGTTCGAAGCAGCGGTGCTACGCCTGCGCCAAGACAATCCCGTCTGGGGCAAAGACAAGCTACAGCCGATCCTCAGACGCCAAGGGGTCACTATCTCGGTCTCGATGGTGGGCCGCATCCTCAGCCGGCTCAGACGCCAAGGCAAACTGGGGCCTGCGAGTCTGAAGGACCCTTGCATCGTCTCTCGGCCTCAGGTGCGGCCCTATGCCGTGCGTAAGCCCAAAGACTACGTCGTCAAGGCGCCGGGAGATCTGGTTCAGGTGGACAGCGCCGACGTGCGCTGGACCGGTATTACCCATGCCTACAAGCACTTCTCGGCGCGTGATATTGTCAGCCGCTGGGACGTCTTGGGTGTCTAAGGCCGCGCTACCGCCGGCACGGCGCGCGACTTCCTCGATACGATCATCGAGCGTATGCCGGGTCCGGTGAAGGCGATCCAGGTGGACGGTGGCTCTGAGTTCAGGGCCGAGTTTGAGGCCGCCTGTGAGCAGAAGGGGCTGCGGCTTTTTGTGCTGCCACCACGCTCCCCCAAGCTCAACGGCTGCCTGGAACGAGCCCAGCGCACCCACAAAGAGGAGCTTTACCAGTTGGTTGACCCACCCGACTCGCTCAGCCAACTGAGAACCCAGCTGCTCCAACAGGAGCAGCGTTACAACACTTACCGGCCCGATCAGGCCCTTGGCCATCTAACGCCGCAAGAGTGGCTGCTAGCATTCACCGAGAGGAGGTAAGTGTCCTGCATCTACTGGACGAGTACAAAGACTTTCCCCTAAATCGAATTCTGGTGGATAATGCGCTGCACTAGACCTCGCGGATCTGAGTGACTCATGAGCCCAAGAGCTAACGCGCGAGACATAAGAAAAAGACTGTTAATTACGTTAACCATGGCGGTGGGGCTGGTCACGCTCCTGGCTTCCACCGTGCCGGCGTTGAAAGCTGAGTCGGCCACGGTTGCCAGTCGGGTCTCCGTCTCGTCCGACGCCGCCGAGCAGCAGCTAAGCAGCGGTTCAGTCAATCTATCCAGCACCGACATGGAGCTTGGCGCCGACAACGGCAGGCTCCAGCTAGTCGGCTTGCGTTTCAACAACTTGGACATACCGCAGGGCGCCGTCATCACCGACGCCTACATTGAATTCGAGGTGGACGTAACAAATTCCGAAAGCACTTCTGTGATCTTCCGAGGGCAGGCTTCAGACAACCCCACCACCTTCATCGGCGCGGCTAACAACATCTCATCCCGGCCTATGAGGTCCGCCTCTGTCGCTTGGAACAACCTTGCGTCTTGGTTGCTGGTCAACGAGAAACGGGTTACACCGGACCTCTCGATCATCGTGCAAGAGATCGTCAACCGGCCAAGCTGGGCCACGGGCAACTCGCTGGTGATTTTCATTGAGGGCAGCGGCGAAAGGACGGCCGAAGCCTACGACGGAGAATCTGCCAACGCACCGCTGCTGGTCGTCAGCCACGGGTCGACCGGGGCCGGCACCGTCACGGCCACGCCTCCCGGGACGGCCACGGCGACCGCCTTCCCAACTGCCACGCCGCCCGCCACCGCTACGACCCTGCCGACTGGCACGCCGCTGCCGAGTGGTTCCTTCAGGTTCGCCGTGATCGGTGACTACGGCGGGGACAGCGTCAACGAAGGCCGTGTGGCGGACCTTGTTGCCAGCTGGAATCCCGACTTTGTAATCACCTTAGGGGACAACAATTACCCCAACGGAGACGCGAGCACGATCGACGTTAACATCGGCCAGTACTACCAGCAGTACATTGGCGATTATCAGGGGAGCTACGGAGCGGGCAGCCCCTCAAACCGCTTTTGGCCTAGCTTGGGTAACCACGATTGGAACTCGATGACCTGCGTCGCCGGTAGCTGTAGCGGCGCCTACTTTGACTACTTCACGCTGCCCGGAAACGAGCGCTACTACGATGTCGATTTCGGTTTAGTCCACATTTTCGCAATTGATAGCGACATAAATGAGCCGGATGGCACCGGCGTCGGGTCGGTACAGGCCAACTGGTTGCAGAGCGAGTTAGCAACATCGATCGCCTGTTACGACGTGGTTTTTTTCCACCACGCTCCTTATTCCTCCTCCGACCACGGTTCAACGACGAGGATGCAGTGGCCTTTCCAGACCTGGGGCGCCGAGGTGGTCATGGGCGGCCACGACCATGTCTACGAACGCCTGGACGTAAACGGAATGCCTTTCTTCGTAAACGGGGCAGGTGGCGAGAACTTGTATAGCTCTGGCGACCCTGGCAACCTACCCGCGGAAGCGACCTCAATGGTTCGCTACAACGCCGATCAGGGCGCAATGCTGGTCACGGCTAGCGCATCTGACATCACTTACCAATTCTTCAATGCCGCCGGCAGCTTGATCGACACGTATTCGGTCCCCGGTTATTGCACCACCGGAACCCCAACTCCCGTCGCAAGCCCCACAGCACCCAATACGGCCACGCCTCCCACGGCAACCGCCACGCCGACTGCAACAGCCACGCTACCCCCTCACGGCAACTTCGTCTCCGACTGCCACGCCCACGCTGCCCCTCACGGCAACTTCGACACCAACGCCAACCGTGCTGGCGCCGGTCACTGCAGTCAGTCGGGTTTCCGCGTCGTCCGATGACGCCGAGCAGCGACTACGCAGGGGTTCAGTCAATCTAACCAGCACCGACATGGAACTTGGCGCCGACAACGGCAGGCTCCAGCTAGTCGGGTTACGTTTCAACAACCTGGATATACCCCAAGGTTCTGTCATCATCGAGGCCTACATTGAATTCGAGGTGGACGTAACAAACTCCGAAAGCACTTCCGTCATCTTCCGCGGACAGGCTTCAGACAACCCTGCCACCTTCGTGCGCCAGCGCGACAACATCTCATCCCGGCCTATGACGTCCGCCTCTGTCGCTTGGAACAACCTTGCGTCTTGGTTGCTGGTCAACGAAAAACGGGTTACACCGGACCTTTCGGTCATCGTGCAGGAGATCGTCAACCGCCCAAGCTGGGCCACGGGCAACTCGCTGGTGATTTTCATTGAGGGCAGCGGCGAAAGGACGGCCGAAGCCTACGACGGAGAATCTGCCAACGCACCGCTGCTAGTGGTAAGCTATGGGCCGCCCGAGGCTACCACCACCGCTGCGAGCCTAATCGTTTCGTGGCCGCTCGCAATGGCCCTCGCGTTCCTAGGCTCGCTGATAGTCGGCGTGCCCAAGCACAAAGCGGTCCGTAGCCCAGGCTTACCGATTTCCGGGAAGCGAGCAAAGACTCGCTCACGAAGCTGTGCTCGAATCCTCGGTCAGTAGAGCCTTTTCGTATCCAGAACATTCAAGAGCGGCTCGCCACTCAAGTAGCGGCGCAGGTTGTCGCAGAAGAGCGTTGTAATCCGCTCATTCTCCTGTGTCACGGTGCTGGCTGAGTGCGGGCTGATGATCACGTTGGGCATGTCCCAGAGCGGTGACTCGGTCGGGAGCGGCTCAGTGCGAAAAACGTCCAGCGCCGCACCGGCCAACCGGTTCTCTTGCAGGGCGCTGACCAGTGCATCCTCAGCTGTCAGTGTCGCGCGTGAGATGTTAATGAACACGGCACTGGGCTTCATGACCGCGAACTCCCGGGAGCCGATCATTCCCTCCGTTTCCGGAGTGTGGGGCGCGATTAGCACCAGAAAGTCTGCCTCGGCCAGCATCGTGTGCAGCTCTTCGCGTGGATAAACCTTGTCAAGATTGGGCACGGGTTCGGGTGTACGTTTCATGCCCACCACGCGCATGTCTTGCTTCTTCCCATGGCTTGCCACTGCCTGCCCGACGCGGCCCAGGCCAACAATGGCCAGCGTTTTCCCGGTCAATTCCTCGCCGGAGTAGCGCTCCCAGCGCTTCGCCTTTTTGTCCCGCTCCATCCAAACGTAGTCCTTGGCAAACATCAGCATCGCCATCAAGCAGAAGTCAGCCAGCGGCCGAGCGTGGACACCGCTCACGGTGGTATGAATCACACCCACCTTATCCAGCCCGGCGTTTTTGATCCTTTGGCCGATACCTGAACTGGTCCACTGGACCCATTTGAGGCGGGGCGCGATCTTGTGCAGCTTACGGTCGTGCTTGCGATCAAAATCGAAGGCGACATCGGCTTGCGACAGCAGGCTAAGAAAGCGCTCTTCTTGCTCCGGCGTGCGCTCGTAACTCGCGTGATCGGCGTGGTAGCGCGGCGTCGCCAAAAGGTCAGGTTCGTACAAAACCGTTATGCGCGGGTCGACCGCGCGAATTCGCTCAACCTGATCGGCTTCTAGGGGCGTCGTGATGACAATCGTGAGTGCTTCAGTCACAGAAAGGGCCTTCATTTGACAGGTTGAGAAACTACGTAGGTCATGGCGCCGGCTTCGATTCGCGCTAGCGTCGGCCGCAGCAGCAACAACGCTGTTTGCGGATACGGCGCCCGGAACTCCTCAAGCGTCGCAAAAGTGGCCGGGTCAACCAAGCTACCCAACAGAGTGCCCTCCGGCACCAGGCTGCCGATTTGAGTATGGTCAACCGCAGGCTTGAACACGCCACCCTGCGATGGCCGTAGCACCTGGCTCGGCTGCACGGCAATCGCCTCGATCGGCGGCGGGATCGAATCGTCAGGCCTGAGCACGCCGCAGGCCGTCAGGGCGCGCCTCAGGCCGGTAGCGAGGCGTTGGGCCCACTTCGCCTCGTCGGGGGCCGCGTCCGCCGAACTCCACGCTGACCGCCTTGGCGCCCTGCTGGCGTGCGTAGCCACTGATCCCCATACCACGCGTGGTTGCTCGTTGGTCCATATCCACCGAGAACGGTGCGCCGAATGCGGCCGCACCTTCCGGCCAACTAGCGTTGCTGAACACGAAAGCGTTCACGCACCAGCTACCGCCGCCATGCAAGTCGATTATCGTGTCGCTGCCGTCTACGGCGTGAGCGGCCAAGAGCGCTGCCAGTCTCTCAGTGTGCGACCCGTTTGGGTTTCCGGGAAAGACTCGGTTGAGGTCGAGCACGTCCAGCGGCGCGCAGCGGGCATCGGCTTCCATCGCCAGCGGGTTTGTACACGGCACGATACGGAGCGTGCCAATCAGGTCCGCGAGCCGAGTCTGCTCCAGCAGTTGGTTGATCGCCCAGGCGCTCCAGGGCCCTTCGTCGCCGTGGATGCCGGCGGTTATCAGGGCCACCGGCCCATCCGTCTCGACGCTGCCGATCTTGATCTCGGTAGTTCCGGTCGCGGCGCCGACACCCAACGGCACCCGTTGCCACTCAACGGCATCGAGGAGACTTTCGGGCGTCATCCTCCGTTAGCCTCGGGGTCGAGAGGAAGGTCGACCCAGGCATGCTGCCGGTGCGAGGTATCCGCCGCGTTGATAATCTCTTGCACCTTGGCGCTCTGGGCGAAGTTTCCTTGGTTCTCGTCTCCGCCCGCGCCGATTTCCTTGGCAAAGTTGTGAGTCAGGTTGGAGTAAAACAGCGAGCGCCATGATTCGCCCTGGTCGTAGACCGGTGGGAAGTATTGCGGCGGGATCTCGCGCGGCACAAATTCGACCGAATCCGGCGTGGCTGTGTTGATCGTTTGGCACTCGCCGAACTCCTCAACCAGCCGCACCTTGATTGCGCCCTTTGAACCGTAAATGTTGGCTTCGATGCCGGGATAGTTGCCGACTGTCACAAAGGAAGACTGCAGCGAAAACAGCGCCCCATTGGCGCACTCACCCATAAACATGTCGGCGTCATCGATGTTCATGCGAACGTGCTCGCTATCGAGGTTGGTGGGCCGGCGCCGTGGCACCATGTTCGCCATGATCCCGACCAATTGGGTCAGGTCGCTGCCGGTGCACATCAGGCCAATATCGATCGTCGGGGCGCCGTAGCCTTCGAGCGAGCCGATGCTGATGCCCTCCCGGCTGAAATCCTGGCCGCGGATTGGCTCGTCAATCGGCGCCACGCGGTGGATGCGTTTGTCCATCGGCGTATCGGGGTCAATCCACTGCGAGTTCTGCTCGAAACCGTTGAAAACGTAGGGGTCACCGATAAAACCCTCGCGGATCAAGTCGTACATGTACTGCACCGCCGGTGAGTAACGAAAGGTCAGGCCCACCTTGGTTTTTAACCCCTTTGAAAGAGCGAGATTGTGGGCCCGCCAGACATCCTTGTAGTCGTGGCAGACGGGCTTCTCGACCAGAACGTGCTTGCCCGCTTCCAGCGCCGCGAAGGTCAACTCTTCATGCCCGTCAGTGTCGTTGCGCGTCACAATGTCGACGATGTCGATATCGTTGCGATTGATGATTTGCTTGTAATCGGTTACCGCGTCGGGAATTCTGAACTGCTGCGCGGCTGCATCGGCCAAATCCTGGTGAAGATCGCAGATAACCGCCACCTCGGTTAGCGACGAGCGCGTCCAGCCTGGCAAGTGTGCCGCCATCGCCCATCGTCCCGCCCCAATGACACCAACTCGTAATCTGTCCATTTTCTGACCCCGTTCAGTTTTTCTTGCGAGACTCAACCCTTGTGTCTGCCTGAAAGGCACCGCCGAAGGGGATTGTACCGTCACCGCGAGTTAGACATGGCAGCTTTCGGCCGCCGCAGTCCCTTTAGCAGATACTCGGAGAGGCGGCCTGGTTAGCGCATTTTCGTAGCCGATTGTCGCGAAATGGCAAACGGTACAAAACTCCGCGATTTCCGTCATTGGCGTATCCTATAGCGGAATTCTTCGCTGAAGTCGACTGGGAGCTTGAAATGACACAGCCAAAGCAGACGGAGGGGGCCGCCGCGCCGCAGGCGGCGAAGCCCGCGGCGTTCGAAGGCGTGCGGGTTCTGGACTTCACGCGCCATCAGCAGGGGCCGTTCGCGACCCTGCTCCTGGCCGACATGGGCGCCGAGGTGATCAAAGTGGAGCCGCCTGGTGGTGAGTCGGGCCGCTCCAACGGGCTAAAACCGGACGGTTTTTCCTCCTACTTTGAAGGCCACAACCGCGGCAAGAAGAGCCTGACTTTGGACATGCGCAAGCCGGAGGCGGTGGAGATCGTCCACCGCCTGACGCCGACTGTCGACGTGGTGGTCGAAAACTTCCGTCCCGGTGTCATGCATGATATCGGCATCGGCTACGAGGATCTCAAGCAGATTCGGCCCGATATCATCTACGCCTCCGCCTCCGCCTGGGGCCCCAAAGGACCCTGGGCCGAGCGTGGTGGCTACGACCACGTCGCACAAGCTCTGAGCGGCGTGATGTACGAGCAGGGGACCGGGCCCGGCGGCGAGCCGCATGCCCTAATTGGTGGTTTCGCCGACCAGATCGGCGCGATGCTGCTGGCATACGGCGTGGCCAGCGCCCTCTACGTCCGTCAGCGAGACGGCATCGGCCAGCTGATCGATGGCTCGCTAATCGGCGCCATGGTCGCGATGCAGTCCAAACAGATCGTCGGGTTCTTGCGAACCGGTGAGCAGAGCGGCTTCCAAACCCGGCGCGCCGCCACCTACACGAATTACGAGTGCCAAGACGGCAAGCACATGGCGATCGCCGCCAATTCACAAAAGTTCTGGCTCGACCTCTGCAAGGCGCTCGAATCGCCGCAAGTGGCCGCCGACGAGCGTTTTGCGGAGCCCTTCGGGCGCGCCAAGAACAAGGACGCCCTGGTCGAGGAGCTGGCGGCAATTTTCCTCAGCCGTCCGCGCGATGAGTGGGTGCAGCCTTTAGAAAGTCACGGCATACCGCACGCGCCGGTTCTGGACTATGCCGGCATGTCAGAGCACCCGCAGTATTGGGCCAACGGCTACCTCCAGGAGATCGAGTCGGAGACCCTGGGCACGATGCGCGTCCCGGGGCCGCCGCTGCATATGAGCGAGACGCCGCCGCGCATAACCGGCGCCGGTCCGGTCCTCGGTGTGCACAACGAGGAGCTCTTGCTCGAGATCGGCTACAGCTGGGAGGAGATCGGCAAGCTCAGCGAGTCCGGCGCCACGCGGGTCGACGAAGTCTAGCTCGGCGCTGCTGGCGAATTGCCTCCGCGCTGGCCGCCCTTGCTGCAGGCGAGGACCGCGTGTCACTTTCGGCGCTCCAACTGCCCCGCCTTGCTCCCTGATCCAGGATTCTGCACCATAGCTCCGGTGTCTCTGAAATGAAGCATTTGCATACCGGCCTAAAGCGTCCGAACAATGGCCGATAGCCAGAGCCGGCTGGCGCAGGCCTTTACGGCCCTGGAGCACGGTGCCTACCGCCGCTTCGCAGCCTCACTCCTCCTAACATCGTTTGGAGCCCAACTTCTGCAAACCGCCATTCTCTGGCAGGTTTTCGAACTGACCGGCAGTGCCCTCCTGCTGGGCCTCACCGGCTTGGCCCGAGCTGTGCCGCACATAGTTCTGTCTCTGATTGGCGGTGTCGCGGCAGACCGGGTCAACCGCCTGAGGTTGATCCAATCCGGCCAGGTCGCAAATGCGGTTTTGGTCTTTGCCCTAGCCGCGCTGACGCTGGCCGGTTCTGTCGAGGTCTGGCACCTCTATCTAATAACGGTCCTCAACGGCGGTTTTACTGCTCTTACCCAGCCGGCCCGCACCGCGATCATCCCCGGACTGATTCCTCGCGAGAAGCTGGTAAACGCAATCGCCTTGAACGCGACGATTACTCAAACATCGCAAATTGGCGGCCCAGCGATCGCCGGACTGGCAATCGGCATCGTCGGCCTGGGCTCGGTTTATCTGCTAAACGGGCTGTTCTACGTCCTGGCCATGATCTCGCTGATCGCGATTGTGGTGCCCACGGCTGTCGAAAAGGCCAAGGAGACCCCGTGGCGCAGCTTCCTGGACGGCCTGATTTTCGTGCGTAAGAAACCGGTTATCGTCTCGTTGCTCTCACTCGATGTCGCAGCGACCGGCCTGGGCAGCTACCGGGCCCTGCTGCCGATATTCGCTACCAGCCTCGGCGTTGGAGCGGCGGGCTTTGGTTTGCTCAGCGCCGCCCCCGGGATCGGAAGTCTCTTCGGTTCGGCGCTGATACTGTCCCTTGGCGATATGAAATTTAAGGGGTTGTACACAGTATTCGGCGTTCTGGCCTACTGCGTAGCACTCGTAATGTTGGCCGTGGCGCCTGTGTTCGCCGTCGCCCTCATAGCCGCCGGCCTGCTTGGCGCCACCAACTCGATTCAAATGATCCTGCGCAACTCGGCGATCATTGCCATCTCGCCGGCGGAAATGAGAGGCAAGGTGGATGCGTTTCGCAGCATGCTGGCCGGCGGCGCTCCGCCGCTCGGCTACACGCTGAGCGGCGGCCTAGCGGCAGTTTTGGGGGCTCCCCTGGCCCTGATTCTTGGCGCCGCCGCCTGCGCCGCCGTGGTCGCCGGGATCGGTGCCAGCCGCAAAGAGCTGCGCGATCCAAACCTGGGAGCCGTGTCGCAGACAACTTCCGCAGAAACAGCAACGGAGAAAGAACTCCAGCAGACAAAATCTGACTGACTAGCGCGGCGCTTACCGTGGCACCGCTGAGTACGAGGAGAAAACCATGGCGAGAAACGTCAAAGTCGGCCTGATCCAGGCCCACAACCCGATAAATGACGAGTCGGTCCCGATATCCGAAATCCAAGACGCCGCGCTCGCGGCCCACCTGCCGTTAATCGAGCAAGCCGGCGAGGCCGGGGTGCAAATCCTTGGCCTGCAGGAGATATTCAACGGGCCTTATTTCTGCCCATCTCAGGACAAGCGCTGGTACGCTGCCGCCGAACCGGCCGACGGTCCGACCGTCGAACGTATGCGGACCTTTTGCCAGAAGTACGACATGGCGATGATCGTGCCGATCTTTGAAAGGGCCATGGCGGGCGTCTATTACAACACCGCCGTGATGCTTGACGCCGATGGCAAAACCCTGGGCATCTACCGCAAAAGCCACCTGCCTCACACCGAGGGGTTCTGGGAGAAATACTTCTTCAAGCCTGGCAATCTGGGCTACCCGACCTTCCAAACCCGTTACGCCCGGGTCGGTATCTACATATGTTACGATCGCCACTTCCCGGAAGGCGCGCGCCTTCTCGGTCTCAATGGCGCCGAGATCGTCTTCAATCCATCGGCCACGGTGGCCGGCTTATCGCAGTATCTCTGGAAGCTGGAGCAGCCGGCCCACGCAGTGGCCAACGGCTACTTCATGGCTGCCAGCAACCGGGTTGGTGACGAAGCCCCCTGGGGCATCGGCAGGTTCTATGGCACCAGCTACGTCTGCGATCCGCGCGGCAGTTTCCTCGCGGTTGCCGGCGAGGATGACGACGAACTGATCGTGGCCGATTGCGACCTCGACCAGATCGAAGAGGTCCGCCAGCTCTGGCAGTTTTATCGCGATCGCCGGCCGGAGACCTACGGGGCTCTGACCGAGCAGCTTCCCTGAGGATCGTTCAACCGCCGCTGGCGGCGCTCGCTTTGCGGTGCTTCTCCTCACGCTCGCGCACGCTCGCGTCTCGGTCCAGGGTCGCCTGAGCGCGCGAAACCACCGGCACGTCGATCATCTTGCCGTCGATCGCAAATGAGCCGCGGCCCTCCGCCTCGGCTTTTTCGTTCTCGTCGATCACCCTCTGAGCGTAAGCAACCTCATCCGGCCAAGGACGATACTCTTCATTGACGATCTTGACCTGACCCGGGTGGATACACGAGGCGCCCATAAAGCCGAACTTGCGTGAGCGTTGCACCATGGCGCGGAACGCATCCCAATCGCCGAATTTGGCAATAGTGTCGATGAACCCCAGAGGCATCACCCCGGCGGCGCGCGCCGCGAACACCACCTGTTGCTTCGGGTACAGCAGCGTTTCCTCCCTGGGCTCCATGCCCGTACTGGCGCTGAAATCCTCGCCGCCGATGTTGATGCCGGCGATGCGCGGCGATGCCATCGCAATCTTTTCAATCTGAAAGAACGCCTCCGGACTCTCGACCATGGCGATGAACTGTGTGTGACCCCGAGGCAGATCGCGCTCAGCCTCGATCTCGGTCACGACCTCATCTAGAAGTTGAATGTGCGCGGCATTCTCTGTCTTGGCAACCGCGATTCCGGCCACCTGCTCTGAGACCACCGCCTCCAAGTCCGGCATGGTCATCCGCAAAGGCCGGTTTATCCTCACGACCACGTCGCCGCCGCCGCGCGAGACTTGGCCCGCCGCATCCTGCACCAGCGTTCGGGCGTAGGCCTTCTCGCTGTCGGGAACACTGTTCTCGAGGTCCAATTGGATACAATCCGCGCCGCGCAGGTGGGCTTTCTCGACAAAGCGCTCGACGTTAATCGGAACGTAGAGCAGCGAACGCCAAACCGGCAGCGGGCGCTCACGAGCCAGGATTACCTCCTCGGGCGAAAAGCTTGCCTAACTTCAGTCAGTCTCTGCCATTTCCGCCGAGCCCGAAGCGAGGACACAGCCGGCCTCTATCAGGGAATCCACCTCATCTTCGGGAAAGCCCGCGCCTACTAGAACGTCCCGACTGTCGAGCCCAAGGGTAGGGGCTGGGCTCCGGATGCTGCCGGGCGTTCCCGAAAGCCGCACCGGCACCGCGTGCATCGGGAAGGCCTCCATGTCGGCGTCAGGATAGTCCTCAACCAGGCCGCGCGCCTGAACGTGCGGGTCTTCGATGATCTGAGAGATGTCGTAGAGCGGACCGACGGTAACTTCGGCAGCATCGAAGAACGAGATGTTCTCCGTCAAAGTACGAGAACCGATGAACTCGGAGATGATTTCGTCCAGTTCATCCACGTTTTGCAGCCGGGCGGCGCTGGTGGCGAATTTCGGATCCTGGAACAATTCCGCGCGGCCGATAGCATCCAAAAGCCGCTCCGCCATGCCTTGAGTCGAGGCCGACACGCAAACGAATTGGCCGTCGTTGGTTTGATAGACGTTGCGTGGCGCCGTATCGGCAGAGCGGCTGCCGTTGCGCTGCTTGGGCTTGCCGGTCAGGCGAAAGTTTGCCGCTTGGGGACCCAAAATGGAAAACAAAGGATCGAACAACGGCAGATCGATTACCTGGCCCTGGCCGCCGTTTACTTCCACCTCTCTTAGCGCCAGCAGCACCGCCGCCGCGCCGCTCAAGCCCGCGACAGTGTCTGCCAGGTAGGTGGGCGGCAGCAGTGGCTCCCGATCGGGAAAGCCATTCATCGAAGCCAGCCCGGACATTCCTTCGATCAGGGTGCCAAAGCCGGGCCGTTGCCGGTAGGGGCCATCCTGTCCCCAGCCGGAAATCCGCACGATGACCAGCTTTGGGTTGGCCTCAAACAAAACACTCGGCGAAAGGCCCATGTTCTCCAAAGTGTCGGGCCGGAAGCTCTCTATAAACACGTTGGCGCCAGCCGCGAGACGCAGGAGCACATCCCGCGTGCTCGAGTGGCGAAACTCTAACCCCAGGCTGCGCTTGTTGCGGCTATAGATTTTCCAGGTGGTCTCGACACCCTTCACCTTCCATGCCCGCAGCGTGTCACCGGCTCGCGGCTCCACTTTGACTACATCGGCGCCAAAATCTCCCAGCATCTGGGTCAGCGTGTTGCCCGCGACCAGGCGCGAAAGGTCAATAACTCGGACTCCATCGAGCACACCCAGGGGCGCATCGGCGGCGTATTCAACCACGGGCGACCTCGCAATCAGGGAAAAAGCGGAGTCTACTCACCCCGCCGTATTCAACTCGCTAGGCCTTGCTTGCAGACCACATTGAATTCTAACTGGCCCTCGAAGAGCCGAATAGACGCGGCGATAAAGGCTTGAAAGCCGCGCTAAGCCTCGGTTTGGCTCACCGGGTGCGTGGAACCAGTGCGCGGTGTACCCAGCCCGAAGCGAAGGAAGCCCGCAACACCCGTCATGGCCATAAGCACGGCGCAAATTCCAATCCCGGTCCTGATCGCGACGTTGGCGTACAGCGGACCCGCCAGCATTAGCCCCACGAAGACGCCGATGCTGGCGATCGTCATCCTCAAGGCATAAACCTTGCCGATCGTGCCCTGGGGCATATCGCGGTGCATCACGGCCAGCAGCATCAGATCGCCCATCGGCCCGCCGATCGCGGTCAGGAACGAACCGGCCATCGCCACCGGCAGCGAAGGTGCGATGGCGATTATCGCGATGCCGGCTGCCTGGACCAACCGCGAGGCCGCCAGCATCACCGTCGGGCGGCTAATGCCGAGATTGCCGACAACGAAGTTGCTAAGAATATTGCCCGCACCGTAGGCCCCAAGAATCAGGCCGTAAGTGCCAACTTCGCCGCCCAGGGTTCGTGACGCTAGCAGCGCCGCGCCGACGTTAAAAGTCGCCGCCCAGGCCGCGTTGCTGACCGCCTGGTTGACCAGGAACCAGCTCAAGATCGCGTTGGTTCGGACCAACCTAACACCGGTCACGACGTCGCCAAAGACGTTGCCGATCGTTAGCCGGGTCAGGGCCGCCGCGGTGGCCGGCGTCTTGGCGAAGTGGCGTCCGATGGCGATCAAAGCGACGGCCGAGGCACAAAAGCTGAACGCGTCCAGCGTGAAGAACTGCGGCAGAGGCAAAACGGCGACCAAAGCGCCGGCCAGGCTCGGCGCCAGCGCCAGGGCAAGACGCCGCGTGCCGTCCATCAGCCCGTTCATCGCCACAATGTCGTCTTTGGACTTGATCAAACCGGGCAAGCTCGCTTGCAGGGCCGGATCGAAGATCGTCGATTGCGCGGCCAGCAGCACTGAGACAACGATCAGGTGCCAGAGCTCCAGCGAGCCGGTCGCATGGAGCAAAGGCAGCGAAGCAACCGTGATCGCGCGCGTAACGTCGAGACCAATTAAGGTGCGTCGATGGTCCCAACGGTCGGCGAGCACCCCGCCGATCGGTCCGAACAGCACCCGGGTTGCGAAGCCGGCGGCGACGACGACACCGGCGCTGCTGCCGGCGACATTCACCGCGGTCCAAATCAGGGCAACCGTATAGAAAGTGTCGCCGGTGGACGACAAAACCTGGCTCAGCCAGAGCAGCGCCAGGTGCGGGCGTTTAAGCAGCCTGAGAAAGGCCACTATCGTTTCCCCTGTTTGGCCAAGCGATTAAGGATCAATGGCGCTCTCGTCAGTGAGCAACTCTCCAACCTCAGGCGATATGCGGCTAAACTCTGACACATGACGCATCCAGGGGGCAAAACCTGGGGAAGGGAAACAACGATGAAAGCGATGCGATTCCACGAGGTCGGCCCACCCGAGGTACTGCAATACGACGACGTTAACAAGCCGGAGCCGAAGGCCGATGAGGTTTTGATCAAGGTCGCCGCCATCGGCGTCAACTTTAGCGAGGTCAGCCGCAGGGGAGGCCACTCGCCGCTAATCGGCGGTCAAACCTTACCAGCCATCCCCGGTTACGAATGCTCCGGCGTCGTCGAAGCAGTTGGCGGCGATGTCGCCGACTTGAAAGCGGGCGACCACGTCATCGGCCGCGCGTTGCCAAACACCTATATGGAATACGTCGCCGCCCCTGCTTCCCGTGTCTACAAGATCTCGGCCGAGACTGACTTGACCGAAGCCGCGACGATCGTCTCCGGCCTGACCATGGCCCGGCAAGCGCTGGTCCACTGCGCCAAGCTGCAAGCCGGCGAAACCGTGCTCATCCACGCCGTCGGCAGCGGCACCGGCATCGCCTGCGTCCAAATTGCCAAACATCTCGGCGCCACCGTGATCGGCACCGCCAGCGCCGACGACAAGCTCGAGTGGGCCAAGCAGTACGGTCTCGACCACGGGATCAACTACGCCAGCCACGACTTCGTCGAGGAAGTCATGCAGCGTACAGACAAAGCCGGCGTCCCGGTCGTCGTCGAGGGCTTGGGAGGCGACTATCTGCTCAAGGGTTTGAAGTGTCTCAGCTCCTACGGCCGCCTGATCAACTTTGGCCGCGCCGGCGGCGGCCGCAGCGTCGAAGTGCTGCTACCCGACCTCTGGGGCAAGAACATCGCCATAATCGGCGCCGGCAGCGGCACCCCCGACCGCCAAGAGACCGAGGAACTCCTCGACTTCTGGCAAAAGGGCAACTTCAAAGCAACCATCGACCGCACCTATCCCCTCAGCGAAGCCGCCGACGCTCACGCCTACATCGAAAGCCGCCAAGTCAAAGGCCGCGTCGCCCTTACGGTGTAGGGCTGCGTGTTTGACTCGCGGCGCAGACCTTGACTAGTTAAGGTTGAACCATCTTGATCAGATTGAGTGGTTCTGTGATTACCTGCTGGCCTTGTGGCGAGTGTCCAGTAATAAAAATCTTGCCCCAAAACTCATAATTTTGTTTCCCGCCAAAGATCATCAAGGAGAGGTCGCGATTGAGCTAAAGAGGCAGCGAGCCAAGGTTCTTCAAGTAGTTCGCCACGTTGTTCCAAAGCGCATCAGGATGCCTACGTTGGAAGAGTGCCGTTTCGACGAAAGGGATTCCTTGGACGGCATAAAATGTCGTCACAATTTGCTTCACGTAGCCAAGCCATACGTAGATGTTTTCTTCTTTTGCCATCCGATACGCCCGCAGGTGGAGTTCGGGAACATCCTCACCGGCCTGAACCCTGTTCTCGATCCTATAAGTACCCTTCTCCAGGTCAAACTTACCTTCAAACAGTGTCTCGGCGGTGAGATTCATTAAGGTGACGATCTGCTCTCGCTCTAATTCACGAGGATTGTCGCCAACATCAAGGAGGTAATTGATTGGACTAGCGAGCATTTCATCGCCGATGAAGAAGGAATAGAACGTTTTATCAATCGTGCTGTAGGAGAGTGGCTTCTCGTTCTTTCTCCCGCCCAGGTCAATATATTGGCGCAAGCGATTGTCTTGTGCATGCGTAAAGCCGTCACGGACGTTATCGACGATGTACCTCTTCATCTCTCTGGCTTCGCCACTGAAAAATGAGACTAAATCTCGCTCAGAAAAGCCGAAGTCGTCGGCAGACCTGGTAGTCTCAGCCTGATACCGTGCAGCTCGATCCAGGTACAGTGCGCTGCCCAAATGACGCAGAATCGATTTATCGAACGCCACCTGTCGGAGCTTACTTCCAGCATTGGTGTTGGCCTGAAGAAGAACGTCGAGATCCGGATCGACAAATATCCTCAACGGCAGCCAGCCGACATCGAGCAGTATCTGTGCGGCTGCTTTGTGCTGCCCGTCAAACATCTGCACCTCGCCCTCGTCAGCTCCCGACGTCGACACCCAGGCGAGAGAAACGTGAAGTTGAGGCCGCCCCTTAAAGAACTCCTCGACCAGTCCGCGGAGGCTGGAACTAATGCCGGGGGTTGATGCGCTCATCGTGGAAGATGTACTGGATGGGTAAGAATGCAAAGAAGTATTTCATGCCGCTCAGCGGATCGGCTAGAAGGTCTGCCTCATGAATCTGGGTGCCGTCGGGGCAGTCAAGGTCCGGGAATCCATAACGAACCTGATCCCGGTCGCAGGTAAGTTTTAGGTGGAACCGCGACCCCTTGCGGGTTCCCAGGACGTCACCAAGGTTTGGCGAATCCTTGCCGAGGTCAAGAACGGCTCGTTGGATTTTGTCGAACCGGGCCATGACTCGTGCAACGCGCAAATCGGCTGCTTGCTTCGATCGGTTACAGCTCGCGTGAGCCAAGGCAAGGTTGCTCGTGTCATCCTTCCCTTGGTCCGCCAGTGGTTGCACATGATCGACGTCCAAATGAGCTCTCTGGATCTCGTAATCAATAGGTTCTTCGCAAATGAAGCAGTGGCCAGGTTGAGCCGCATGAAGCGTCTTTTCCAAGTCGAACCGTTCTGACGCGCTGAGTTGAGACAAGTACTCGGAAGCCATGCAGTTTCTCCCTACTTTTGGGAACCGAAGGCGGGGGCCTTCACTGACGGGGTTCTTTGTATTCTTTGAATCCGTCCGCTAACTGTTGGAAGGAAGTCGGTCTGTACTGGTTGAAACCGTCTTCGTCCACATATACGAAGTCGTAGGCCACGTCTGTCTGGACTTGGTTGATATCTCCACACCACTGCCGTAGGCGGTCCATCTTTAACGGAACGTCAAGGTCTTCTTGGCCTTTGGTTTCGACGATGTAGACCTGGTTAGGCAAGAGCTTGACGAAGAAATCCGGGTAGTAGTTTGAGATGTCGCCGTCCGCATTGACATAGTCCAAGCGGAAGTGGACGGCCAAGAAGTTCTTCGCGTGCGAGACCACGTCGTCGCAGTCTTCCAGGAAGCGCGCAAAGAGCAGCTCGAAGTGACTATCGCCGATGATCCTGCTGAACACGCTCTTTTTGGGGACGATATATGCCTGTTCTTTTACGACGAACGGCCGCGTCTGACGGAGCTTAATCGTGTCTCGGATTTCGGCGTCGCCCTTATCTGAGATCGTTAGGTCGTTTATCGCTTTCTTGAGGGTGTCGATGAGCGTCCTGGTGGCGGCCAACTCCGAAAGGTTTCGAAGCGTGTTGGGACTTTCCAGATCCACCGGGTGATCAAAGAGCTCATCCTGAACGAAGGTCTTCACCTTGCCATAAAGCACGTCGTAGCCGCTCACAAGACGCAGGTCCTTCATGACAGTCTGCGCAAAGTAACCGATGACACTTCGATAGTCAGCAGCCCCGGCTGTATCCAAAATCGTGGTTTGCGTAATCTCTCCCGTCGTCACGTCTTTGAAGACAATTTCGCGTTGCTCGTTTTCGCTGAACTGTAAATAGGCCACCTTTTGGTGTCCCAAAGAAGTCACGTTTACTTCTGTGAGGTTCTTGTACTCGCGATAGACCCGCGGCGTCAGAAGCGGAATCTCGATATCGAGAGCGTCAATGTCCTTCTTCTCGTTGACGTTGTCGATCTCGACGACGAGTGGGGTCTTGGGGCCTGTACCTTCACCCATAGGCTTGCGCTCAAGAATGACACCCTCTGCCTGAATCGACTCTACGAAGTCCATGAACGCGGCGGTGCCGACGACACTCACGTACTCCTCGATTTCGCCTGGATACATTTACCGCAGGCCGCGGCCAAGGGTTTGCTCGGGCAGGATGTTGCTCTTTGCGGAGTAGGCTCGCAGGCCGACGATCGTTGTGACGTTTCGCACGTCCCAGCCTTCCTTGAGGACCATGACCGCGATGATCGCTTTGTAGGGACTATCCATGCTGTCGATCTCGTTGGCCTGCTTGCGGATCGTGTCCAGCTCCTCCTTGGCCTTTCCTGAATTCGCTTCCGATATCTCGCCATTGTTCTTCGTGTGGATTATCAGTACAGCATCTTTACAGCATCTTTACAGCATCTTTCAGGTCCGGGTAGGTACCTTCGAGATACTCGGCAACGTCGTCGCAGTTGCGGGTGTCGTCGGTCATGACGAACAGGACCGCCTTCTTGCCAAGCTTCTCGTGCTCGGCATACGTCTTACGCCACTCGACGACTCCTAGGTGGATGTAGTCGGAATACTTTTCTGTGTACTTGACGCTGTGCTGTTCTGTCAGCTTGGCGCGACTAGCGGCGTCGGGCAGCACTAGATGCTTCACGACATTTTGCGAAATTGCCTCCACAAGCGGGTAGTCGGCAACAGTTTGGACGAAGATTGCGCCGTTGTCGTGCTTCGGCGTAGCTGTGACATCGACTTGGAGAGACAACGCTGAGCCTTTGTGGAGGAGCCGGTTGTGGATGTCCTGGATGGACTTAAACCAAGCCATGCTCGGATCATGAATATGGTGAGCCTCATCATTGAGCACCATCAGCTCATCGATGTCACGGACGATCATGCCGAGGTCCACGCTTGAGTCTGTGGTCGCACCCGTCGGCCTCTTGCCTAAGAAGTACTCCATCGACTTTTCATCGTCTGGCGATGGCGGAACCTCGTCGCTTGCGTACACGCGGTGAATGTTAGTCAAAAAATGTTGCCGGTAGAGTGCGTGATTTTGACATCGTCCTGAAGGTGGAGCGTCAACTGGAAGTCCTCACGCCAATTGCGACCATCGACTCCGTTGTCGGGTAAGACTGGGTCTTCAAAGAAGATTCGGAGACCCTGGAAGTCTTTGTAGATCCGGTCCAGCACGATGATGTTTGGAGCAATCACCAGGAAATTACGCGAGAGCTGCGAATCACCTTCGTAAAGCTTGTTGTAGAAGCTCCAAGCCAGAACGAGGCTCAGCACCTTTGTCTTGCCGCTGCCAGTGGCCATTTTGATGACGAACCGCCGCCATGTCTCGTCGAATAGGCCGGCAGAAACCGCGCCGCTGCTGTCAAAGCGCATGAGGTCGAATTTGTCCTGTACACCAACCACGGCGTAGAGGTAGACAATCGTTTCGAGCGCCTCGCGCTGGGCGAAGTAGTACTCGAACTCCGCCATCGCGCCATCCAGCTGAGGGAGCAGGTGGGGCGTCTTGAACCACCAATTGAGCAGGCCACGGCTGGTTTTCGTTGCTCTGATGTAGCCACTGTCACGCCACTCTTGGACCTTGCGGCGCAGAGCCGGCACCAGCGGGGGCATTAGTTTGTCCATACTCGTGTCACGAAGGGATTCATCCGCCGGGAACCAGCGAATCTCAGGGTTGAGGATTGCATATGGCGATTCGGGGAAGTCGGGATGCAGTGCCATTACTTGCTTGCGCCGACGTTGACTTCGACGATGGTCATGGTGTCATTGCCGAAGATATCGACGACTTTCACTGCTAGTTTGCGCCTGCCGGGCTCGCATTCCTGGAAAACGCTGCTCAGCTCCAATTTTCGCTTTTTCTTCGTCCAGAACGACTGCCATTCGTTCTCGAAGACGTAGTCGCCGGTCCAAACCTCTTCATAGTCTTGGTAGGGCGCCTTGTTCTGGTTGCTCCAAGCCCGGCATCTGACCTGACTTGTCGCCTCAATTGGCCTGCGGATGATTTCCCGCTTGTTTTCAAAATTGAAGTCCACGGCCCAGTAGTCGATCCAGTCTGTCCAACTCTTGGTCAGGACTTCGCGGCTGACGATACCGTCCTCGTCCTTGCTTACTTTCACGATCTGGCCTTGTTCCACGACAATGCGGTTAGCCTTGGCCTTCAAGGTGGCTTCGGCATTGGCGATGGAGTCCTGGGAGTAGAAAACCGAAAAATCCGTCAGCTCGACCGCGACGCTGTTGTCTCGCACTTGTGGCTTGACTTCGATGAAGGACACGTCATGGAAGACGACCTGGTTTCTCTCAACTGCACGTTTGTCGAAGACATCTGCAGGGATGTACTTGGGCAGTATATCGATGCCTTTGGCCCGCGCCTCGTCGAGGACGTTAGGGAAGAGGCCCATCTCGAACTCGCAACCTAGAATGTCAACACTCGTGATGTGCTTTTGGCGGCACTCAAGGATGACTTCTTCTACGAAGAGCCGTGTGACAGGGAGATTCTCTGGTCCGACCGCAACGAGTCGGCCAGCCTTCTTGCCCTGGAACGTCTTGAACCCGTCTGTTTTCTCGGCCTTGTAGGCGCTAAGGACTAAGTCCAGGAATGCGGTTTCCTTCTCCTCAAGCTGCTTCTGCTGCTCGGCTTCTCGGAGGTTGGGGTTTACGCCGACATAGTGTTGGCGCTCGTACTTCCCGAGGTTCAGGACTTCGAATGCACGGTAGTCCTTGCCCTCTGTCCTGAGCTTCCGCTGAATGCCGATCATGCGCTTTTCGGGTGGTGTGAATGGCAAACTTGCCTAGATCTGTCGCGATCCATTTGCGGCCCAGCGTCTCGCAAGCCACGGCCGTTGTACCTGATCCACAAAAGAAGTCTGCAATGAGGTCACCTTCCTTGGAGGAGGCTTTAATGATTCGTTCAATCAGAGCTTCTGGCTTTTGAGTAGGATAGTCGACACGCTCACTCGCCTGGGAATTGACGGGTGGAATATCGATTATGACGTCTTGGATTGCTACGCCTTCGCCAAGGTATTTCTTAAATTGGGGCCTTCCATCTGTGCCACCATTTTTCCTTGGCAGGTAGATATAGTCATTCTTATACAGGAGGTCTAGCTTTTCTTGGGTGGTCATCCTAGATGATTCTTCTTTGCCAACCAGTGATTCAACTGCTTCGCGGTTGACGCTCCAATGCGAGCCAGTTTCGGATGGATCGAACCCACCCCACGGTCTAACGGAGTCGCCTGAACGAAGGCCGGAGGCGGTCAGGTTATCCCTTCGGTAGCGGCCACGTTCATCACTGAATGAGTATTTGGTTGAGAGGTATTTGTCGTCGTACTCTTGAAAAACTCGATTCCATGTGTATCCTTTGGATTTTGAGAAGAAGAGGATTGTGTCATGGATAGGACCCCAGAAAGTTGCATCGCTTCTCGCGCTAGTTCTCTTCCATACAATGTCATTAAGATGATTATCCCTCCCAAAGACTTCATCTAAACACAGCCGGAGAAATGCATTTACTCGCGAATCACAATGGACGTAAATTGCGCCATCCTCTGCAAGTAAATCGCGCATGAGAATGAGCCGTTCGCAGATCATGGAGATAAACGAGTCTGATCTCTGTCCCCAAGTGTCTCTGTAGGCTATCTCTTCTAGGATGTTCGGCTTCTTCGTGAATGTTTCGTCGCCAATCTCAATGTCCATAGAGAAATCGGCCCCAACATCGAAGGGAGGGTCGATGTAGATGTAAATGAGTTTGATACCACCCTGGCGCTCGATTTCCTCGCGAAGCGGTCCGTTTTTCAGGGAGGAAAGGATAATCTTGTTGTCGCCCCAGATGAGTTTGTTGGTCCATCCCTTGAGCTGTCGGCCGCGCTCGTCGAGGTCGAATAACATGCCCTGGAGCCGTGCGTCCTTCTCGGCCCTCGGCTCGTCTACCTGTTCGATGACCTGAAAGGGCAACACAACGTTGCTGACCTCGCTCGTTTTTCCGTTCCAGAGCAGCTCGACCTCACGCTTGTCTTCGAAGAGCAGGAAGCGATACTTGTCAGGCAGGGGCTTGTCGGCCTCAAGAAAGCGGATAATCTCTTGCTGCTCTTGTTCGGTCAGTCTTGCAATGGCCGAGTGCTCCTTTTGTCACGTTAGAGGCAAGGAGCGCCAGCTCCATAACTATGGGCTGCCCGGTTGTCTTCGAACATTCTGACCGAAACCAAGGAAGTTTAAAATGCTCGCCAAAGTAAACATTGGCAACTGCTCTTAACTAGCAGTCACTCAACTGTCATTGCGAACCGCGAAAGGATACTTCGTTGTCCTCGAATCAACGCACGGGATTGTTCGGTCCTCCGTGTCTCGAAGACTCCCCTCGCCGCCGAGGCCACCGCTACCCGCTCACTCCTCCGGCGTATACAAATCCACCTTGTTGAAAGAGCGCAGCATCTCGAGGTACCTCTCCTTGGTCAGGGCCGGCTCGGTGGCGTTGATCACCTTGTTGGCTCCCCCGGCGCCGTCGCCTAGCAGGTCGACCACGGTCATGGCAGTCATCCTCGCTGGGTTGGTCAGCGCAACGTTGTAGTCCTGAATCAGGAAGTCGGGGCCGTGGGTCACACCCCTGGCGCCGCGGGCGTAGGGCTGAATCGTCGGCATCAGGTGGCTGATGTCGCCAACGTCGGTCGAGCCGCCGCGCGGCATGGCCACGGTGACGTTGTCGGGGCCGACAATCGATTCGGCGTTGTCACGGTAGAGCTGGGTCAGGCCGACGTTGTTTCGGATCGGCAGGTAGGACGGGATCGTCGTGATCTCCACCTGCGCACCCATCGCCATGGCTCCCGCCTTGAGCGAGCGGTCCACCTTGCGGCTGGCGTCCCAGATCGCCTCTAGCTCGCGGCCGCGTACGAACATCTCCATGCAGATGTCGGCCGGCACGGCGTTTACCACGTCGCCGCCTTTGGTGATGATGTGGTGAACGCGGATGGCGTCACCGTCGCGAAAGGTCTCTCGGTTGGCGTCGATCGCCACGGTCGCAATGGTGGAAGCGCGTAGCGCGTTGATACCCAACTCCGGCGACCCGCCAGCGTGGGAGGCGCGGCCGATAAAACGGATCGTCTTGGCGATCACACCGTTGTTGGTCGCGCCGACGGCGATCAGGCCGTCTTCGGCTCGGTTGTTGGCGTGGGTCAGCATCGCCATGTCGACATCGTCGAAGGCGCCGAGCTTGACCATCTCCGCCTTGCCGCCCATGAACTCGATCTTGCCGTCGTTTACCAGCCCCTGACGAAAATCGAGCTCGACAAACTCCTCGGCCGGAACCGCCATCAAGGCGATATTACCCGAGAGTTCGGCCTTGATCTCCGGCTCGCTGAGGGCGGCCGCGACCGCCAGGACGATGCCGATTTGGCAGTGGTGGCCGCAGGCGTGAGCCGCGTTGGTCACGGGGTCGGCGTGGGGATGGCCGGAGACTGGCAGAGCGTCGAGCTCACCCATGACCGCGACGGTCGGGCCCGGCTTGCCACCCTTGATCTCCGCCCGCACGCCGGTGAGTGCTATCTCGCTCTGGAACGGCAGGCCAAGCTTGCTGAAGTACTCCTGCACCAGCCGCGAGGTGTTGCGCTCGCGGAAGCCGGTTTCCGGATGGTCGAGAATCTCCTGGGCCACCTTGATCGCCGCCGGCGCGTGCCGCTCGACTGCGTCTTGTACCTTTGCCTTTAACGTAGCGTCTGCCATTACTTCCCCCTATTGTTTTGAATACTGGCAATGCTGGCGGCTAGCCGCCCACTTGCCAGGTGCCTTTATGGTGAATCTCATCTGCGAAGTTACTGGGCTCTGTTCTCAACTGTCGCCCCACCCCGGATATTAACCCGCCCAGCCCACCCAAACTTCGCTCGCGGCCGCGAGCGAAGTGATCGGAAGCCGCCCCCCACTTTGTTCTAACGTCGGCAATATAGGCGGTTTGCCACCAACTTGCCGCCTTCGGCGACGGGGTTTTCTTATTCTGCCGCGATGCCGAGAGCTTGTAGCCACTGCCTCGCCTCGGGGCCGCGATCGAACAACGCCGGCTCCGACCGGCGGACGGAGCGCAGGTTTGCTGTTGCGTGATCGTCTATCTCGAGGCCTCCGGCCTTAAAAACAACGCCGTAGTCCGCCTCAGCTCGCGTCACCGAAAGGTAACCTTCCCGCACATCGGTCTGCACCCGTTCGGGCTCACGGTTAAAAGGGTCGCCCCAGCCACCGCCGCCGCAGGTCTCGACCCGCAACAAGTCGCCGGCCTTGAGGGCGATGCCTTCATCCACCGGATGGAGCTCGGTTTCACCTTCGGTGCCGGGATTGAGCAGCATACGTCCGGGCGCGCCGGCTGAACCCTGGTTGGCCCCAAAGGGTGGGAAACGGGCGTTGTCCATCCGCGTGGCTAAAGTGCAGTCGGTCAGCAGACGGATGTCGCGCACCACCCCGGCGCCGCCGCGGTTGTAGCCGGCCCCGGCCGAGTCGGCGCGGATCGCGTAGTGTTCGATCAGCATCGGGAACTTGGCCTCTTCATATTCAATCGGGTAGTTCTTCTGGTCGCGCTGGTAGATGGCGTTGATGCCATCGGCGCTCGGCCTGGCGCCCTGACCTGAACCGACGCCCTCACTGAAGTACTCGGCGGTCGCCGCCGCGGTGCGCAGGTTGTAAATCACGTAGACCGGGGTGCCGGCCGGGGCCTGCCCGCCGGTTGCCTGGCCTAGAGCGCCGAGGATGCAACCGATCAGCCGGATCGCCGTGTGGCTGCGCAGCCCGGTGGCGGCCGGAAAGTTTGGCCGCGTGATCGTGCCAGGCTTGCCACGCACCTCGTCAAAAATGTGCATCGCACCCTCATTGAGCGAGAGGTCCGGGTTGAGGTAGCAGAACAGCCGCCCGGCCATGAGACCCACGGCGCCCGGCGTGGCGATAAAGTTGACCGGGCCGCTGGCCTGGGGCCCGCTGCCGCTCAGGTCGCAAATGATCTTGCCGTCGCGGTGGGTGATCCGGACGTCGATACGTCTCGATTCGCCGTCAACCGGGTCCTGGTCCAGATAGTCGAAGAAGTGATACTCACCCTCGCTTATTATTTCGCGGGCAAAGGCGCGGTAAGCCTCGATGCTGCGCTCAACGATTTCCTCAAAAGCGTCAACCAGGGTGGCGCGCCCGTATCGAGAAGCCAGCTCGATGATGCGCGATTCCGCCAGGTGGCAGGCAGCCATCAAGGCTCGCGTATCGCCTTCCAGCGCCTCCGGGTAGCGCGAGTTGTTGAGAATCACGGCGTAGGCGTCGCGGTTCAACGTCCCCGCCTGGACGATGCGGATCGGTGGCACCAGCGTGCCCTCGTGGAAAATCTCGGTCGAGTGCGGCGAAAGACTGCCGGGTACCGAGCCGCCGATGTCCCAGAAATGGCCGAAAGCAATCGAAAACGCCAGCACCTCGCCATCGACAAACACCGGCGAAACGAAGCACATGTCGCCGGCGTGCTGGATCGCGCCGTGCGATCGATGCGGGTCGTTGTACCAGTAGACATCGCCGGGCTGCATGTCCTCGAGTGGGAAGTGCTCCAAAATCGGATCGGCCATCCGCGGCCCGCTCATGCCAATGTGAGCGCTGATGATGCGACCTTTGAGATCGTAGATGCCGACGAAGTAGTCCGCCTTCTCGCGGATCACGGGTGACATGGCGGTCCGCTCGATGCCCATTTCCATCTCTTTGAGCATCGCGGTCAGCGCGCCGCGGACAATTTGCAGAACGACGGCATCAACAGCCATGTCTAATTCGAACCTCCCGGCGCGACCGCCTCAATTACGATGCTGCCATGCCTGTCAACCCTTGCCGTGAAGCCGGGCCACAGCACCGTCGTGGTGTCCGCCTGCTCGATAATCGCCGGGCCTTCGATCGACGCTCCAGCCAAGAGTCGCTCGCGACGAAAGACCGGCGTGTCGAGCTCCGGTTCACCGCGCCGAAACGTCACCGGCCGTTGCGAAACTTGTGGTGGTACTCCGGCCGCCGTGCCAATCTCCGCCGCTTCCGGCCGGGGCAGTTGTCCAACGGCCGTTACCCGCAGGTTGACGAGTTGCACCGGGATATCCGGCATGTTGTAGGTGTAGAGCCGCTTGTGGAGTTCATGGAATGCGTCAACCGCCTGGGCCACGGCGTCGGCTGATAGCCGGCCTTCCGGCACCGGCACGGTCAGCTCATAACCTTGATTGCGATAGTGCAGGTCGGCCGAGCGGGTCAACTCGCCCTCGGCGCTAGCAGCATCGATGCCCTGGTCTTCGAGCCACTGGCGCCCCGCCGTCTCCAGCGGCGCGAACGCCGCGCCCATTTGATCTGCGTCGAGTTGATCAAGGTCGCCGGTAAAGGTCTGCACGTAGTCGTTGCGCAGGTCGGTGAACAGCAGGCCGTTGGTTGAAAGCACACCTGGCGAAGGCGGGACGACTACCGTGTCGATGCCCAAAAGTTCGGCCAGCATGCAGGCATGCATCGGTCCGGCGCCGCCAAAGGCGATCAACGCGAACTCCTTGGGGTCGTGGCCGCGACCGATCGATACGGTGCGGATCGCCGCGGCCATGTTGTTCTCTATAACCTCCACCATCGCGGCGGCAGCGTCTTTGACCGTGACACCCATGCTCTGAGCAACTTCACTATCTATCGCCTTTTCTGCTGCATCCAGGTCGAGGCTGACGCTGCCGCCCGCGAGTTCGGCTGGCAAGCGCCCCAGCACGACATGAGCGTCGGTCACTGTGGGCATTGTGCCGCCTCGCGCGTAGCAAACCGGTCCAGGCTCAGCACCGGCGCTCTCCGGTCCCACGGCAAGCCCTTCCAGCGCCGTCATGCGCGCGATGCTACCGCCACCGGCACCGATCGTGACTATGTCTAGCATTGGGATTTGCATCGGCAGGCCACCGATTTCCTGCTGCAGGGTTACTTCAGGCATGCCATCCTTGACCAGGGAGATGTCGGCGCTTGTGCCGCCAACGTCCACTGAGGCAAAGTTGGCGATGTCCATGGCGCTGGCAACCTGCAGCGCGCCAAGCACGCCAGCCGCCGGGCCCGACAGAACCGTGCTGATCGGCCGAACCGCCGCGTCCGCGGCCGTGGTAACGCCTCCGTTCGACTTCATGATAAAGAGCGGCGCTTCGATACCCTCTTTGCCCAACGCGGGTTCGAGGAACGAAACATAGCGGCTCACGCGCGGCATGAGAAAGGCGTTCACCGTAGTGGCGACCGACCGCTCAAACTCGCGAAACTGGGGCAGTACCTCCGACGAGAGCGAAAGGTGGATGCCGGGCATCGCCTGGGCGAGAGCGGCGCCGATTGCCCGTTCGTGCTCCGGGTCGGCATAGGAGTACAACAGACAGACCGCGACGGCCTCAACCTCGCCCTCCCGCAGTTGCTGGATGATCTCCGGCAGGTTGTCCAGCTTCAGGGGTGTGACAACGTTGCCATTGTGGTCGACTCGCTCCTCGACCTCAAAAATCAGGTCGGGGGTAACCGGCCGCTCCGGCTTGATCCAGCCGTACATGTTTCTTGTCCGCGGCACGCTGTGGCGGCCGATTTCCAGGACGTATTTGAAGCCCTTGGTCGTGATCAGGCCAATTTTCGCCGGTGTCCGCTGGATTACCGCGTTGGTTGCGATCGTCGTGCCGTGGAACACCCGCTGCACAGCACCTGGTTGGACGCCGGCATCGGCCAGAACCCCTTCCACCCCTGTAAGGAAACCCTGCGCTGGGTCCCCCGAGGCGGTCGGAACCTTGGCCGTCCGCAAAGTACCGTCGTCGGTGTTCTGGAGGACGACATCGGTGAAGGTTCCGCCGACGTCAACCGCGACGTGATAACTGCTCATTCAGGCGCCTCCCGCCACGACACGATACTCGTTGCTAAACGTGTTGGCCAGACGGAGTTAACTAAGCCTAAGCGTCGCCAGCTTCGCGGTCTATCGATGGCGGGCGTTGCGCTTGGGCAGCGCAACAGCAGCAAGCGCATTGCCAGTACTTCAAATTACCCCACTCGTGACGGGGAACAATGCGGCCGATGCTCCAGGGAAGGCCCACGGCCATTCCCAGCATTTCAAAGATTCTCGGGAGCAGCCCGCTATCTTCGAAGATGCGATACCCTCCATATGCTGAATGGAGCCAGGGCCAAAAGTGCTGGCGGCACCTGGGGAGTAGGCGCCAAAGACGGCTTCGCCTTTTCGCACACGCACTGCCAGCGTTAGAACAAGGTGGGGCGGCTTCCGATCACCTCGCTCGCGGCCGCGAGCGAGGTAGGGTGGATCCCGCAGGTTTCTGGGCGGGTAATATCCGGGGTGGGGCGACAGTTGAGAACAGAGCCGAGTAACTTCGCAGATGCGATACGCTTCATACGCTGAATGGAGCCAGCGCCAAAGGTGCGGGTGGCATCTGGTAAGTAGGTGCCAAAGGCACACTCATTACGAGTATTCCAAAGGGCTCGGGCGGAGCCCGCTGTCTTCGAAGATGTAATACGCTACATTCGCTGAAAGGAGCCAGCGCCAAAGGTGCTGGTGGCACCTGGTAAGTAGGTGCCAAAGGCACACTCATTGCCAGTATTTCAAACAAGTAAGGACAGAAGTGACAACTGTATTCGACCAAACCGACCGCGATCTTGCCGAGCAATTGTTTGAAACCGTGCGGCAACTTTCCGCCGTGCGCCTCGGTGTTAGCCGGCCCTCGTACGGCGAAGCCGAAACCGCCACCGCGAACGTAATAGTAGATGCGGCCCACGCACACGGCCTGAAAACGCGCTTCGACGCGGCGGCCAATCTTGTTGTCGAGTTGCCGGATACACAGCCCGGCCAGCCTTCTTTGTGGATTGGCTCACATCTTGATTCGGTTCCCGAAGGCGGCAACTACGACGGGCTGGCCGGGGTGATAACCGGACTGCTCTGCCTGATCAAGGCAAAAAGCCAGGGCGCTGCGCTAAAGCAGCCACTCACATTAGTGGCGCTGCGCGGTGAGGAGAGCGCCTGGTTCGGCAAAACCTATCTTGGTTCCTACGCCCTGCTTGGCAAGCTCAATCAGCACGATCTGGCGTTCACTCACAGGGACAGCGGCAAGCCGTTGAGCGATTACATGAGGGCGGCTGGCGCCGATGTAAACCAGATCGCCGAAGGAAAGCCGTTAGTCGATTTGGCAACGGTCAGCGGCTGGTTGGAGCTGCACATAGAACAAGGGCCGCTGATGATCGCCAGGGAAACACCCGTCGCGGTGGTCAGCGGCATCCGCGGCGCATTGCGGCACGTTCTGGCTCACTGCCACGGCACCCACGGCCATTCCGGCGCCGTGCCGCGTGAGTCTCGCAGTGACGCTGTCCTGGGTTTCGCCGAACTGCTGACCAGGCTGGATGCGCACTGGGGACGTCTGGAGGCGGAGGGTCTGGACTTGGTGATGACCAGTGGTATCGTCGCCACCGACCCGCAGGAGCACGCCGTAACGCGAATCGCTGGCGACGTCGCCTTCAGTCTGGATATGCGCAGCCAGTCACTGGAAACCATCGATAAGTTCTACGAGATCGTGCTACAAGAGTGCGCGTCTATCGAAAAATCACGAGGCGTGACCTTTGAATTCGGTCAACAAATCCGCTCGGACTCGGCCCAGATGGACCGAGATTGGGTTGGGCGCTTGACGCGGCAGTGCGTTGAAATGGGCTATTCCGGAGAAGAAATTCCCAGCGGCGCCGGCCACGATGCGGCTGTCTTTTCCAACGCCGGCATCCCGGCGGCCATGGTCTTCGTCAGAAACTACAACGGCTCTCACAATCCTGACGAACACATGGAGATGGATGATTTCATGCTTGGTGTTGAGCTCATGTACGGGGCGATCGCCAACCAGTAGAAAGCTCCGCGACAGCACCTCCGCTAGATCCAAACTGCTGATGGCGTCAGCCATAAGCCTGCTTTTGGTCATCATTCTGAACCTCATCTCACCGTTTGCTCTTGATTGTGTCTTGCCGAGTGGCCCTCGCCCGGAATCATCATTTTAAGAATTTTTTTGATGCCTTTTCCCACTGGTCTCTGGTCTATTGTAAGATTGGAAAGTTTATACCTCGTCGAGTGGGAGAGCGATTGCCAGGGACTTTCAGGTCCCTGGCAAACCACCAAAAAGAAAAAGGGGAATTATGTCAGGAAACTACTGGGACCGAGTCACAAGCAATCGAGTAGCAAGGCGCCGTGTACTGCGCTCCGGCGCTGCCCTCTCTGTCGGCGCCGCTGCCCTGGCCCTGATCGGCTGTGGCGACGACGATGAAGCACCGACCTCCACGACAGCGCCCGGCGCGACAACGGCGCCTGCCGCCACGCAAGCTCCGGCCGCGGCCACTTCAACGCCCGGCGGCACCACGACAACCCAAGGCGAGTACACCCCTAGTGAAGGGACACCCCGGCCCGGCGGTAAGTTGACATTTCGCTATGGTACCAGCGCCAACTTCAATCCCGTTTCCAACTGGAACGAGGGAACCAACCTCGGTGGCGACCATGTCTACGACCGCCCCCTGACCTCGCGCGAGGACGAACGCCGCTTTGTCTTGGAGGCGATGGAGAGCCTGGAACTGCCGGACGACCTCACCGTGGCGATGAAGCTGGTTCCCGGACAGACCTTCCACGATTTCGCACCGGTCAACGCAAGACCGTTGGTGGCCCAGGATGTCGTCGCCAGCCAGGATTATGTTTCCAACTTACCGGACGCTTTCGACCGTACCTTCCAGAATGACTTCCTTGACTTCGCCGAAGCTCCGGACGACAACACGGTCGTCTACCATCTTCTAAAGCCCAACGCCTACCTCTTTAGCCAGAACATGCTAGGCAGCGGTACCGGCCAGCCGATCATTCCTCCGGAAACCTACGACTCGCTCGATGAGGGCCAGCAAATTGGCAGCGGCCCTTACTTTCTCGCCGATGCGACGCTAAATGCCAATTTCCTCTACAAGAAGCACCCGGGCTTTCGTCTGGCCTCGAAAGGTCTGCCCTACATCGACGAGCGCGAGGTGTTATTCATCCCGGACAGTGTCGCTACCGAGGCCGCCTTCCGGGGCAACCAGATTGACTTAATGCGTTTCCCGACCGTCACCCAGACCCAGAACATCGTGGCCGACTTGGCAGATGACATTCACCTGATCGAATTCCTCAGCTTTGGCTGCTACTTCTGGCACATGAACATGGAACGCGGCTTCCCCTGGGAGACCGACGTCCGCGTGCGAGAGGCCTTCTCCCGCCTCACCAACCGGCAGCAAATGATTGACTTGGCCTTGGATGGCCTCGGGGAGATTCCATCTGGAATTCTGCCTTCGGGCCTGAGGAAATACCAGCTACCCGCGGCCGATGTCGCCGATTTCCAGCGTGAGGACGTCGCCGAGGCCAAGAAGCTCCTGGCGGCCGCCAACTTCGACCTCGACCGAGAGTGGGACTGCATGGGTAACTCTCCCGGCTCCACCAACGACCAGACCTCTCTGATCTGGCAGCAGCAGCTGCTGCGCGGCGATATCAAAATCAATATCTCCAACGTCACCGGTGTTGCCCAGCTCTTTGAGCGCTGGACCGATAACTCCTGGGAGGTCATGCACCAGGTCTCGCCCGGCACCGACACACCCGGCCAGGCCTTGCGCAACCAGCACACTGACGGCTGGTCGGACACCTACCGCCGTTTTGGCGTGCACGACGCCGAGGTCGACCGTCTAATCGAGGAATCGGAAGCGGCGATCGATCCGGAGGAGAACCTCAGGCTCGTTACCGAGTGCCAGAAGCTCTGCATGGAACTCTGGACACCGTCTCCGATGCTGCTCACGGAAATTCGCAGCCGCATCCTGCACGACCGGGTCCAGAACTACGAGGTCACTCAGGTATCACCATCCTACCGTCACGACCTCTGGCTCAAGGACGCCTAACCGCAGCGTATCTGCACAAACCAAAAAAAGCGGGGTCTTTCGGGGCCTCGCTTTTTTGGTCCTTGCTGCTGGCGGCGCCGAGGCAACCAGTTAGCGAAGCAGTCTCTACTGTTTCATCGCCCGGCCGGGCACTCTCTCTTCGCGTTCAACCGTCAGGCTGAATCTATCCCAGGAGAAGTAGGTCATCCTAAATACGCTCGGACAGCAAAGAGGGTCCTCGGCGGCGTACTCGCCGATCGTCTCGACCAACTGGCCATTACTGATCTCCATTACAAGTCCACTTGGAGTCGAACGATCGAGGGTCCGGGTCAGCAGCAATTCCGGCGCCCCGGACTCCAAAGTAAGAACCAGGTAAGCGAGGTTGCCTAGAGTCCCGCCGGAAGCGACCGGCACGATCGCCTCTTCGCGCCCGTCCCCGGTTAGGTCTGCAAAGGTTATTTCCTGCGCCTTGATGCTGCCGCCACCAAGCCGTGCCAGCGCCGCCAGCACGGCAACTTCCGCTGTGAAGTCAACATCTCTAATCGCAACGGCATCCGGCGGCGGCCCCAACTGCGTCGGCGTTGAAACCGGCGCATCGCTTGCAGACCCGCAAGCAACGGCTACCAAAAGAAAGACTGTCAAAAAGGGCAGGGCAATGCGCAGGACTTGACTGCTCCTCTCCCCCGCCTGCTCGAATCTTATCCCTTGTCTAAGCCCGGCAAACGCTTGTACTCGTCCAGTAGATGCCGGACACTTACCTCCTCTCGGTGAATGCTAGCAGCCACTCTTGCGGCGTTAGATGGCCAAGGGCCTGATGGGGCCGGTAAGTGTTGTAACGCTGCTCCTGTTGGAGCAGCTGGGTTCTCAGTTGGCTGGGCGAGTCGGGTGGGTCAACCAACTGGTAAAGCTCCTCTTTGTGGGTGCGCTGGGCTCGTTCCAGGCAGCCGTTGAGCTTGGGGGAGCGTGGTGGCAGCACAAAAAGCCGCAGCCCCTTCTGCTCACAGGCGGCCTCAAACTCGGCCCTGAACTCAGAGCCACCGTCCACCTGGATCGCCTTCACCGGACCCGGCATACGCTCGATGATCGTATCGAGGAAGTCGCGCGCCGTGCCGGCGGTAGCGCGGCCGTAGACACCCAAGACGTCCCAGCGGCTGACAATATCACGCGCCGAGAAGTGCTTGTAGGCATGGGTAATACCGGTCCAGCGCACGTCGGCGCTGTCCACCTGAACCAGATCTCCCGGCGCCTTGACGACGTAGTCTTTGGGCTTACGCACGGCATAGGGCCGCACCTGAGGCCGAGAGACGATGCAAGGGTCCTTCAGACTCGCAGGCCCCAGTTTGCCTTGGCGTCTGAGCCGGCTGAGGATGCGGCCCACCATCGAGACCGAGATAGTGACCCCTTGGCGTCTGAGGATCGGCTGTAGCTTGTCTTTGCCCCAGACGGGATTGTCTTGGCGCAGGCGTAGCACCGCTGCTTCGAACTCTAGGCTCCAAGTCGGCTTGCGGACCTGGTGTGGCCTATGGCTGCGGTCTTGCAGACCCCGCGGACCCTGGAGCCGGTAGCACTCTAGCCACTGGTAAAGGGTTGAGCGGCTGCGTCCAAAGCGTCTTGCCGTCAGACTCACCTTCTCGCCGTGATCCTTGTGCCACTCAACAGCCCTGAGGCGCGCCTTCGCCTCACGTGATAGTCGTGGCTCCTCCCTGCCTTCCTGCGCTCCCTCTGGGAGGAGACGAGCCAGGGTTGGACCGCCTGGGATGATCGACCCGTACGTCTGCATTGGGACTCCGTATCGTCCCCGCCTTCTCATCATTGTCGTGTACGGCATCTTTCTGAACGAGATCAACGCTCGAAGTCTGGAGATCGGTTCACCGCCTGGTCACCATTCGCGCCTCAAAAACAATGGCGGGAGATCACTAAAACCTCCCGCCATGAGCCAGCTAAAAGCGACGCGCTTAATCCTTGACTTCGCGAAACTCGCCCTCCACGGTGTCTTCCTCAGGCTCTTCGGCCGGTGGTTCGGCTCCATCCGGAGAACCGGCCTGGCCGTAGACGGCTTGGCCGATCTTTTGCATCGAGACATTGAGGCTCTCGACAGCCCCACTCAAGGCCGTAGCATCGGTACCCTCCAGCGCGGTTCGAACCGCCTGGACGTTGGCCTCGACTTCCGCCTTCAGTTCCGCCTCAACCTTCTCCTCATTTTCTCGCAGTGTCTTTTCCGCGTTGTAGGCCAAACTATCAGCCGAGTTGCGCAGCTCAATCTCCTCCCGGCGATTTTGGTCTTCGGTTGCGTGTAGCTCGGCCTCCCTCTGTAGTTTCTCGACCTCCTCCTTGGAGAGCCCAGAACCAGCCTGAATTGTGATTTTCTGCTCACGCGAAGTCGCCTTGTCCATGGCGCTGACATTCAGGATTCCGTTGGCGTCGATGTCGAATGCCACCTCTACCTGCGGTACACCGCGGGGAGCCGGCAAGATCCCATCGAGGATGAAGCGCCCCAGTGACTTGTTATCAGTCGACATCGCTCGTTCGCCTTGCACGATGTGAATCTCGACCGACGGTTGGTTATCTGCGGCGGTTGAAAAGACCTGACTTTTGCTGGTAGGAATCGTGGTGTTTCGTTGAATGACCGGCGTAGAAACACCTCCGAGTGTCTCAATGCCGAGGGTTAGCGGCGTAACGTCCAGGAGCAGGACGTCGTGAACATCGCCCTTTAGTACTCCGGCCTGAATCGCGGCGCCAACGGCAACTACCTCGTCTGGATTTACGCCACGGTGAGGCTCTTTGGCGAAAAACTGCTTCACTTTTTCAATGACCAGAGGCATGCGCGTCTGGCCACCGACAAGTACAACTTCATTGATCTGGCCGGCAGAAAGCCCGGCATCTTGCATGGCCTGCTTGCAAGGACCGATGCTGCGCTCGACTAAATCACCAACCAGTTGCTCAAGCTTCGCGCGAGTCATCGTCAGGTTCAGGTGCTTCGGGCCAGAAGCATCAGCCGTTATGAATGGCAAATTGATGTCCGTTTGCATGACTGTTGAAAGTTCAATTTTTGCCTTCTCTGCCGCTTCCTTCAGCCGCTGCAGAGCCATTGCGTCCTGGCGAAGGTCAATGCCTTGGTCACGCTTGAACTCCTCGACCAGCCAGTCAATGATCTGCTGATCGAAGTCATCGCCACCGAGGTGAGTGTCGCCATTGGTCGAACGCACCTGGAAGGTACCCTCGCCAATCTCGAGGATCGAAACATCGAACGTTCCACCACCAAGGTCGTAGACAGCGATGACCTCATCACCTTTCTTGTCGAGGCCGTAAGCCAAAGCCGCCGCCGTGGGTTCATTGATGATCCGCAATACGTCGAGGCCAGATACAGAGCCGGCGTCCTTCGTTGCCTGTCGCTGACTGTCGTTGAAGTACGCCGGTACCGTAATCACGGCTTCGCTCACCGTTTCACCGAGATAGGCTTCGGCATCTGTCTTAAGTTTTTGCAGAATCATCGCTGAGATCTCAGGCGGAGAGTACGATCGGTCACCAAGGGTAACGTAAGCGTCGGCGTTCGAACCTTCGACCAGGCTATAGGACAGAAGCTCCAAGTCACGCTGAACTTCAGCATCGTTGAACTTGCGGCCCATCATTCTTTTGATCGAGTAAATCGTGTCTTTCGGGTTGGTAATGGCCTGGCGCTTCGCCACCTGACCGACGAGACGCTCGCCACTCTTGGCCAGGGCAACTACCGACGGCGTGATTCTCCCGCCCTCCGCGTTGGGAATAACCACCGGCTCGCCGGCCTCCATGACGGCTACACAGGAGTTTGTTGTCCCCAGGTCTATTCCGATTACTTTCGCCATTTGTCATTGCCTCCCGGAGACCGACCTGTAGTCTGCCTCACAATTAATCACCGCGTGTCTCTTCGATAAAATCGTTCCACCCCAGCATTGCGCCGAGGGGAACCGGTCCTTACATGCGTCCCGCTTTGCGAGCCAGAGCCTTCTCAATCGCGCTCGACGCTTCGCGAAGCACATCACGTTCGCTCTTATCCGTGGTCAGTTCCGAAGCACGTTTGAAGGACCGCTGTGCCTCGTGGTAAAGATTGTCCACCGTCAGATCGGGCGGCGTGACGTCCTCCGTCGCGGCAGGACCCAGGTTCAGTTTCGCTTCCGCCGCCTGGTAATAGGCGGCTCCCGAGCCATAATGCCCCCGTACTTCCAATTCGTCACGGTTGATCGCTTCAGCGAAGGCCTCTATCGCCTGAGCGTAGTGGCGAAGACTCATGAGCTGCCAACCAAGTAAGCAAGCCCAGAGAAAATCGGTTCTTTCCGCTTCTGACTTCTCCCGAAGAGCGGCAACGGCGGCCGGTGCCTGACCGGCAACACCCGATTCGCCTGCGCGGCGTAGCACTTCAGGGTTAAGTGAGTCGCGGCGTTTCTCCTCCTCACGAGTGAGGCCATCGAGCTTTGGTCGCTTGCTGCCGCCTAGCAAAGGCATTTCAGCCTCAATTTCCAGTTCAAAATTGCTCCGCTGCACCGCTCTTACCAACAACAACCATTGCGGGACGCAAAACTCGGCCGCCCAACATGTAGCCCTTTTGGACCACGCTGATCACTTTGCCCTCTTCCCCCTCACCAAACATCACCGCTTCGTGCACGGCAGGATCGAATGCCGCGCCGTCCGTACTGATTTCGCTCGCCCCATGAGCCTCAAACAAGGCCTCGAACTTTCGATGGATCAGACGGATTCCGTCCAACCAAGTCAAGGCGGCAACATGGGGTTCAACGTTTTCCAGCGCTCGCTCCAGGTCGTCCATGAGCGGCAGCAGATTGAACATCAAGGATGCATTGGCCAGACGTGCCATCTCCTCGCGCTCCTGATCGCCCCGGCGCTTGAAGTTTTGAAAGTCGGCCGCGGAGCGCTGCCACGACGCTAGATTCGCTTGAGCCCGCTCTTTCTCCTCTTCGAGTTGGACCTCTAGTGGCTTATCCGCGGCTTCTCCATTCGCTGGATTCTGCACTCCAGTTGGGTTCTCCTCAACGGGTGAATCCGAGGCATCTGGCTT
This sequence comes from Dehalococcoidia bacterium, assembly GCA_965219205.1. Lineage (GTDB taxonomy): Bacteria > Chloroflexota > Dehalococcoidia > DSTF01 > WHTK01 > WHTK01. The sequence continues at coordinate 433,859 of CBDCMQ010000003.1, read as the reverse complement.
GCTGGAGGCCCGAGTATCTTTCATGGCCGGTTTAGGCTCGTCTTCTTGCACGGACATCTCTCTCCTGAGCGAGCTGCGGTTAAACCGCTGAGCGTAAGCTATATTTGCGCGACGAGGTCGCTTAGCACCGAGGCGAGAAACCTTACCTTCGGTATCGTGCGTGCGTACTGCATCCGAGTGGGTCCTAGCACAGCGACTACGCCGAAAGGGCCGCCATCCTGACCGTAACGGGCGACGACGACGCTGCAGCCGTGCATCGCCTCGTGCTGGTTCTCGGCGCCAATCACCACGCTAAGACCCTCGACATCCAGGTCTCTCACCGAGATTGCTGACGAAATACTGGTCTGTTCGAGAACATCCATCAACTCAAGAATTCTCTCAGAGCGCGAAAACTCGGGCTGGGAAAGGACCTCACGGACACCATCGCGAAAAACATCGCCAAGGGCGAGAGCGTCCTCCTCCATCAGAGCGACGACGCTTCCGACCACGGACTCATCGACGTCAGAAGCTGGTGCTGGCTGGGCCCTTATCTCCTCCAAGCTCAGACCATCGATTCGCCTGCTGAGCCGGCTGGCACTCTCTGACAACATTGATTGGTCTACAGGCTCCTGGAATAAAACCACTTGCTGGCGGATCCTCGCTTCATTCAAAACGATGACGCAAAGAGCGCTGGTCTCATGAAGTGGCACGAGTTGAACGTGACGCAGCCGTGGTTGCTTGCTACGCGGCGATGTAACCACCGCAAAGTTGCTTACTGAGTGGGCAAGGACGGCCGCCGCCAACTGAAACCACTGCTCCAATGCATGTTCGGCCTGGTGAAACTGGTGGCGAATTGTCTCCCGTTCCGTCCAGGGAATTGCTTCCTCAGACATCAGGCTCTCAACGTAGTAGCGGTAGCCCTTGTCTGAAGGCACGCGGCCCGCTGACGTGTGTGGCTGGTTGATGAAGCCTTCTTCTTCAAGGCGCGCCATCTCCAGCCGCACTGTTGCCGACGAGACATCCATCTGGTGTTTGCTGACGATGTGCTGAGAGCCAACCGGAACGGCTGTGCTCACGTACTCTTCGATAATATTGTTTAGAAGAGCAGAACGGCGGTCGGTCAACATCGGACGTTCTCCGCTGATTAGCACTCTCACATGGCGAGTGCTAATTTCTATCAACGTAGCAAAGGTTACGCCAGCCTGTCAAGGCTGTTGACCCCCTAATCTGTCGCCAATACACTTGGCCAATAGCTAGCCTGCGTAAGACATAAGGGAATTTGGGAAAGTCCATGACGGCCAGGATCGTCGGTGTCGGTAAAGCTGTTCCGCGAAAGGTCCTAACAAACCGCGACCTCGAGCAGATAGTCGAGACGTCTGACGAGTGGATCGTCGATCGCACGGGAATCCGTGAGCGGCGCCAGGCTTCAGACGATGAAGGTACTGCTAGTCTTGGCGCCGAAGCCGCGACAATGGCGTTGCAAACGGCCGGTCTTGATGCCGACGCCATCGACCTGATCATTTGCGCAACTATGACGCCTGACGGAATGTTTCCCGCTTCCGCCTCGCTGATTCAAGATAGTATTGGTGCGCGGAGGGCGGCGGCCTTCGATGTTAACGCTGCCTGTGTCGGTTTCCTGGCTGCTCTCGGCACCGGCGCCCAGTTCATTAACGCTGGCGTCTACGAACGGGTGCTAGTCATCGGCTCCGAAGTGTTATCGCGAATCGTTGACTGGACCGACCGTAAGACTTGTGTTCTGTTTGGTGATGGCGCCGGCGCGGTTGTTTTGGAAAAGTCTGACCAGGTTGGCCCCACTTCATTTGTCATGGGGAGTGACGGCTCGGCCGCGAAAGTCCTTTACGCCCGCGGACCAGCGAGCCCTCCAGCATCCGTGCTCGAATCCGAGGGCTACTACATTGTTATGGATGGACGGGAAGTGTTTCGGTTTGCCGTCCGGGCGATGGAAGACTCGATACGGCAATCGGTCGCGGCGGCTGGGATTTCAATGGAAGACATCACCTACGTTCTGCCCCACCAAGCGAACAAGAGGATCATCGCTGCCGTTGGCAAGGCTCTGACCATGCCTCCGGAGAAGATGCTCGTCAACGTCGAAAATTACGGCAATACGTCCTCAGCCTCAATCCCGCTGGCGTTGTGTGAAGCATGGGAAGAAGGCCGATTGAATGACGGCGATATCATCGTAATGGTCGCATTCGGCGGCGGGCTGGCCTGGGGTGCTTCCGTCGTGGAATGGAGTGGCCTCGGGTCACGTTTGCCAAATGCCCAAGCCACCGTCAGTGCGGCTGAGGCCCCCTCCCCGCGTTAAACTGTCGGCCCCGTCCAGATAGATAGAAGTGAATTACACCGAAGGTCTCCACTTCCTTTACAGCCTGGCTGACTTCGAGCGCACAGGCAGGTTTGCTAACCGCACGGACTTGGTCCCCGTGTTGACTCTTCTCGAAGAACTCGATAACCCCCAGGTTGGCCGCCTGACCGTGCACATCGCCGGCAGCAAAGGGAAGGGCAGCGTCGCCGCCATGTGCGAATCCGTCCTCCGAGCCGCCAAGCGCCGAACCGGACTCTTCACCAGCCCCCACCTTAACCGCTTTGTAGAACGGATCCAGATCGATGGTCAGCCAGTCACAACCGAAAAGTTTGCCGAAGGCCTTACGGCCGTGGCCGCTGCCGCCGAGCGTGTCCGCGACCGTTTGCCAGATCGAAATCTGGTGACGTTCGATGCTTTGACCGCCCTCGGCTTCTACATCTTTCGCGAAGAGAATGTCGAGGCTCAGGTAATCGAGGTCGGCCTTGGCGGACTGTTGGACTCGACCAATGTTTTCGAAAACAAAGAATGCTCGGTAATCACCAACATCGGCCTCGAGCATCGCGATGTCCTCGGCGAAACCGTGGCCGAAATCAGCAGGCAGAAGGCGGGAATTATCATCTCGGGCTGTCCAACAATCATGGCTCCGCAGCGAGAGACTGCCGCGGAAGTTATTCGGGAGGTAGCCGAAGAACGCGGCTCGCCGCTAATCGAGGTCGCTCAGGTCTGCAATCTACGGAGTGAATCCAGTGGCAGTGACTCCCAAAAATTCCGCCTGCGCACGCCGGCAGGTGCCTACGAAATCAAGCTTCCGCTCCTGGGCAAACACCAGCTAGACAACGCCGCGACTGCGGCTCTGGCGATAGAATCGCTGACCCTAGACGGAGCCAAAATAGAGCCCCAAGCCATAAAGGCTGGACTTGAAAGCGTTCGTTGGCCAGCCCGGATTGAGACGATCAAGCACCGGCCGCTTGTAGTCGTTGATGCTGCCCATACAGCAGACTCGGCACGTAGACTACGCGATACAATGAGCGAGTATCTTAAGGTCGACGGGGCCACTCTGATCGTTGGCTTGATGGGCGACAAAGACATCGAGGGGCTGACATCCGCTATTGAACCACTTGCGCGACGAGTTATTGTCACCAAAGCAGACCATCCACGGGCGCTCGACCCGGATGTTGTCGCGCGCTCTTTCAGGGAGCTCAGTGTCGAGACTCTGCTCGAGCCAAAACTCGACCGTGCAATTGATCTGGCTTTGAACCTCTCGACTCCGTCCGATGCCGTTGTTATCCTCGGATCAGTCGCCCTCGCCGGCGAGGCCCGCGCCTATATCCTTGGTCTCGAACGTGATCCGCAAGTGATTGGCTGATGACAATGTCAGGGGAAAAATGAGGAATACATCTTCGGATCACCGTGTCGTGATAACAGGCATGGGTGGTGTCACACCAATCGGCAACAATGTCGATGACTTCTGGCAGTCCTGCCTGGAAGCCAAATCGGGCATCGATTGGATCACCCTCTGCGACGCCAGCGCCTATCGAGTTCAGGTCGATGGCGAAGTGCGTGGCTTCGACCCGCAGGAGTACATGGACCGCAAAGAAGCCAGACGAATGGCCCGGTTCGCCCAGTTTGCCGTGGCGGCGACGCGGATGGCACTCGATGATGCCGAACTTCGGACCGAAGACGAGGACGCCTATCAAGTTGGAGTCATGCTCGGCAGCGGGATCGGCGGCTTTCCTGACACGGACGAGGCCGTACGCACCATCGTCCACCGTGGCGGAAATCGTCTAGATCCCTTCTATATGTCAAAGATGCTGCCGAATATGGCAGCTGCCCAGGTGGCGATGCAATATCAACTAAAGGGCTATAACAACACGGTATCCACGGCTTGCGCTGCCGGAACCCAAGCCATTGGTGACGCGGCCAACGTTTTACTCTCCGGCCGAGCGGAAGTAATGATCGCTGGCGGTGCGGAAGCCGGTATTTCTGAACTCGGATTGGCCGCCTTCAATATCATGCGCGCCCTGTCGACTCGAGAGGACGAGCCCCTTAAAGCAAGCAGGCCATTTGATGCCGGACGCGACGGATTCGTTTGCGCGGAGGGCGCTGGAATTCTCGTGCTCGAGACTCTAGATCACGCCAAACGCCGCGGCGCACCAATTCGGGCCGAACTGGCGGGCTACGGAGCATCGTCCGATGCCTACCATGTGGTCGCCCCTTGCATCGACGGCGAAGGCGCTCAGCGCGCGATGCAGCTGGCCATCGATGACGCGGGAATCACGGCGGACGACATCGACTATATAAATGCCCACGGCACCTCAACCGCGGCTAACGACGCTTCAGAGACTGCCGCCATTAGAGGTTTATTCGGTGAGCGCGCCTATCGGGTGCCAATTAGCTCCACGAAATCGATGATTGGCCACGCCCTTGGCGCATCCGGCGCCATCGAATCACTCGCCTGTGTCAAGGCGATTGAGACCGGCGTGGTCCCGCCAACGATTAACTATGAAACGCCCGACCCAGATTGCGATCTTGATTACGTTCCCAATCAGGCGCGCGATGTTGGTGAGGTACGAAACGTTCTGAAAAACAGCTTTGGCTTTGGTGGCCAAAACGCCTGCCTCCTCTTCAAGAAATTCGAGGAATAGGTATTGACCCGCCCCTCAGGCGCCGAAGATAATTACGTAGGAGTTGCTTGATGAGCGGAACCGCCTTGTAGAGAAAAGAACACCTGGACGTGAGCCCAGGTGTTCTTTGTTTTAGGGGGGAACTCTTTGAACTCGAGCGTTATCGGTAAAATCGAAAAAGCAAAGTGGTACGCGCGCGAGCGTACCCGCATGCGGGTGACCGACCTTAGTGTGAAGTTCCACGGAGAAAACGGCGAACACCAGGTGACTCTCGCCGGTGATTCGTGGCGCTGCGACTGCGATTTTTTCGAGAGCCACCACGCCTGCGCCCATACCATGGCGCTCGAGAAAGTTCTCGCCGGAATGCTGCCCGAGGAAGCTTCTTCAACCCCGCAGATGCAGTTGGCGTAAGTGTGCTACTACGTGCGGTTCATTTAGTTCAGAAACTAGGCGAACCCGGAATCTAACCTAGAGGCGTCTCTTGAGCTAAGAGTCTAAGTGGCTCTTTATCTTGCTCAGATCTTTCTCCAAGCCTTTGCCTGCCGTCATCATCACCATCGGCAACGCAAAGCGGGTCATCATCGAAGGCCGCAGCAGTTCAAAGGTCTTCGTCACGCGGGTGCCGCCGTCAACCGCCGCCAGGTCAAATGTGTGAGAAGTAACGCCGGCGTCGCCAGTGCTTTCAAATGCGGAGCGAGCACCCTCGGAGTACTCGGTCACAGCCAGCTTGTCCTGGTGCGTGCCCATCTGGTGGCCAACACTTGCGAAAGTCGAGCCAACGCCAACATCACCCGATGATGTTTTCGTTACCTCGAGATTGTGCGAAGCCCAATCTGGATGGCGGGTAAGATCTGCGACGTAAGCAAAGACCTCGTTTGGTGCCGCCTTGATAGTTGTTTCCTTAGCAAATCGTGCCATTTCACCCTCCCTTGATAGTCGGGCAATTGTAAGTCATGGCTACAATTTGGGAAAGGGCTCTTGCTGTGGGTCAGGTACCCCCTCGTAAGCGCCGATCCGATCGCCCTACTGCAGCGCGATCTTAGGCAAGAAGGACCGGTCGTGACCTGTAATAGTCGACCGTCAAGCGCAAGCCTTCTTCCAAACTAACCTCTGGTTTCCAGCCAGTCGCTTCGCGCAGCCTGGCTGCAGAGGCATACAGGGCTGGAACGTCTCCGGACCGTTCTCCAAGGTCATCGATCAGCAATGGGTGTCCCAGTATATCGGTGACGATACCTAGCACCTCTTTCATGCGAACGCCAGTCTCTGTTCCCACATTGAAATATTTCAGTCCGTCCAAGCCAAGGACGGCCGCATGTGCCCGAGCCAAGTCTTCCACGAAAATGTAGTCGCGCACCTGCTCACCACCCCAAAAGACCGGAATCGGTCGACCTTCCAACCCTGCGCGAATCACGTTGGGAATTAGGTGCGTCTCGGGCTCGCAAAGCTCGTTGGGCCCAAACGGATTGAAGTAACGCAGAATTGTCGCGTCGAAGCCGTGGAGCCGATGGTAAACCGCAATGAATCCCTCAGCAGCTACTTTGGAGGCCCCATAGGGGTTGGACTGGGACGATATTGGCTGGTCTTCTTTGATCGGCAACTGCTTCGGATCACCGTAAACCGTGGCAGACGAGGAAAAAATGATTCGCCTAACCCCAGAAGCCCTCATCGCTTCAAGTAGTCGTACCGTGTTGACAACGTTGTTCTCCGCGAACTCGACTGGTCGGCTCACGGACATTGGCACCGGAACGAACGCGGCCAGATGGATCACAACGTCGTGCCCGCGGAGCCATTCGGCCAGGTTGGCTTCCTGATTCAAATCGCCTTGGATAAAGGTTGCGCCTTGGGGAACCAACTCGCGATGACCGTTGGAAAGATTGTCCAGAACGGTGACTTCGTGGCCAACATCGCTCAGGCAATGCGCCACGTGGCTTCCAATAAAGCCGGCACCACCCGTTACAAATACACGCATTTCGGCAATCCTTACTATCCTGAAGGTCTTCGCAAAGCCTACACTGTGGCTTGGCGGTCTGTGAGTAGGGGCTTCCCTCATTCGAGCGCCTCTGAAACTGTATTAACCTTTTTTGCGATGCACTCGTTGTTATGTAGTATGCAGGCCCACGAAAGAGGGGGCCCGTATCATGTATGGATGGACGAAGGTCCAAGAGAGGAACCTCTTTGGCTCGCTTTCCGGCACCCGGAAAAAGAATCATGAATTCCATCCCTAACTCGGAAACGGAGGCCGAGTGGGAGCCGGAACGTAAGGCCATCGAAGCCGCGCAGGCTGGTGACCTAGAGGCTCTGTCTACACTCTACGACAGTCACATTAATCAGGTTTACCGCTATTCGCTGGCGCGCCTGGGTAATGTGCATGACGCCGAAGACGTCTCCGAGGAGATATTCCTCAAGATGCTCGCGGGCCTTCCGAACTACAAGTGGCGCAAGGTGCCTTTCGCAGCCTGGCTAATGCGCATCGCCCGCAACGAGGTTGTGAGCTTCGCCCGCCGCAATGGCCGCCGTGCCCACGATACCGAATTGCACGAAGACCTTGTCGACCGGGCAAGTAATGACCCGGCCGAAACAACGGAACGGGCTCTGGCTCTTGAGGACTTACGGGAGGCCGTCGCGCTTCTGCCAGAAGCTCAACGCGAAGTAATAACTCTAAGATTTGCCTCCGGTCTGACTATTGCCGACACGGCTCGAGCTCTCGGTAAACAAGAAAACAACGTAAAAGTACTTCAGCATAAGGCAACTCAGCGGCTGCAATCTTTGATGAAGCCAAAGTATCCAGAGCTGACGAAGAAAACTCAATGAATAGAAAATCCTTAGCAGAGCACCTCCAAGAATGTCTCTCGGGTTTTGACGCCGGATTGTCGCCAGAGCAGTGCCTTTCTGTATTCCCCGAGCAGCGAGCTGAATTGGAGCCACTTTTTCGTCATGCTCTGTCTTTGAGAGTCGCCTTCGCGGCTTCGCCAAAGCCGGAATACCGCGAAAGAGCCAAGGAAAAGCTGCTCTTTGCGGCTGGCAAGGACATCAGTGCCGCACTGGTGCAGGAACCTGACCCTGAGTTTGTCGACAAAGCCCGCCAGCGTCTGGTTACAGCGGGGGGCCAAGCTGTACACGAAGCGCTTCGCGCTGTCCCACCACCACGCTTGCCATTTTGGGTTAATGCTCGGCGCCGCTTGCTTGAGGCCGCCCAGGAGCCTGCCTACAGAACCAGCCGGCGCCAGCCGATGACTCTGGCCTTACGTACAGGCCTGACCGCTGCCGTTGTTGTTCTGGCATTGTCTGTTGCTGGCCTGGCCTACATCACCAACTCTGACAATGCACCAGCATCTTTCAGCGCCCAGTATGAACTGCTTGACCAAGATTTGAGCGAGCTGGAAGCGCAGGCCGAAGCGGGAATAGACATTGAGCCGGCCGTTCTGAACGAACTCTCTCAGCGCACGAGTAGCCTCGTTGCCCAAATCGACGAGGCACAGCTGGATCCGGTAGTTGATAAGCTGCCTGAAATCATTCAACGGCAAAGGGAGATAGTCCTGGCTATCGCCGAGGACACTTTGAGTCCGGCTCTCCAGGAGGCTGAGTTGCAGCTCAACGAAGCAGAGGAAAACGTCGAAGAAATTCGACTGGCAGCTGCTGGTGTGGGCGGGCTTGATTCATCGCAATCCGGAGATGAACCAACAGCAACCTTCTCCAATGGAGTCAATCCGACCTTAACGCCAATACCCACGCCGGTGCCGGCTCCAGGGTTGGCGGCCAATGAGGTCAAGGTGAGCGCGCTCCCGAGTGACGCAACCTATGGTCTCAGCTGGCAATCCCTGGAGACTGTTAATCTCTATGTCGTGGTCCCAAGCTCATGGACTGTGACAGTGCCAGACATTGACAGCACCGGCCTTGGGACCCTTGAGGTTTCAGCGATTCGGGTTGACGGTCCCAGCGTTATCATCCTTATTCAGGTGGATTCTGGTGGTGTGCATGCGGTCATCGGTGACGTGATTATTGTCCTGAGGACCGAGGGCGCTGGCGGAGAGCTGATTACCGCCGACGAACTGGTCGCGGCTGGTCCACTTGCCTTGGAGCTAACTCACGTGGTTGAGACAATCGTCCTTACCGGCTTACCGGCGACATCGGACTCTAACTAAAAACCCAGCGCCAAAGCTACCTTGGAGCAGGTAAACTGCCTGCCGCTCTTTACATCACTCCTAACTAAAGCCTTCTCTGGAAAAGCCGATAATTCTTTTGGCAAGGGTTTCCGGACCCTTACAGCGAACTTATCAATTACTCAGGGAGGAAACTTGTGGTTCAACCTGGAGTGCCCGAACCAACCGAGAGCAATCAGCCAGCGACAGAATCAGCCCACGCATCGCACTCAGACGAATCCTGGAGCGCCCTGGTTCGCAACGCTGCCTTTGATTTCAGTCGCAACGTGGCCGAGTCTTCGCAGCAGCTAACGGCCGCCGCCGAAAAACTGGCTAAGGATTCAATAAGCATCTTCGGCGACCTAGGCCAAAAAACTGAGCAGGCTTCTAGCAAGAGCACTGAAATGGCCGCCGTAGCCACGCAGGCTGCGGCTGAAGCCCGTCGCTTGGCTGAGGCCATCCAGTCAACCATTCAGCAAGCCGTGGAAGGCGCCCGCGCGGAAACCAAGGCCAGCCTTGGAGAGCCGGCCCGGCAAGCTGAGCAGGCGTTGCAGGCCTCAGAGCTGGCGCGCCTTGATCTCCAAAAGAACCTAGATGACGCTGTTCGCCGAATTGAGGTTTCCGCTAGCGCTGGCCGCGAGGCCGCAAACAAGGCCGAACAGGCAGCCGAAGAGTCTCGTCAGGCAGCGGTTGAAGCTAGCGCCAAAGCGGAACGCGCCGAACTAGCAACCGCCGAACAAGGATCGGGCAACTGGGACCAGCTCCGTGCGGACCTCCAGAGCAGAATCGACCAGCTCACTTCCAAATTCGATGACTCCGCCAATGCGACCCGCGAAACCACGGCGAGAACCGAGACCATCGCAAACGAAGCTCGCCAGACCGCAGCCGCAGCTGTTGCTCAGGCCGAGCGCAACGAGTCCGCCACCACCACCACCGTAGACCCGGTCGCTAATGAGGTGCTCGAGAGGCTAGAAGCCGACTACGGTCTGCTTACAAGGCTGGTCCAGGAACTTCATTCACGCATCGCAACCCTCTCCGGCCAAGGGCCTGCCCCTGCTGCTGATTTGCGAATCGCACCGGCATTCGAGTCAGAGCCGGCGCCGGCGCTCGAAACTCCTGGCGCCTTGGCAGCGGACCGGCAACCTCACGCCGTCGCACAAGAACCGACTATAGAAACCCATCGTTCCTGGTACCCGGGCGGAGACCATGCAGCTTCACCTCCCGGAGAGAGCCGGGATCAGCAGAACGAAAGCCCAGCTGGGGAAGAAACGCCACAGACCAGCTCTCCCACGATCGCCGGCCATGTCCTTGTCAGCATTTCGCCAGTCTCCGATTTCGACCGTCTCTTGAACCTCGATGGTGCCCTTGGACGCATGACTGGAATCGAAAATGTGACTCTTGCCGACTACGCCAAAGAGGAGGTCACGTTCCGAGTTGAAATCGAACCTCCGACCAGCATTGAGGACTTTCGCGATCGTCTCAGTCGATCGGCCGACACGCAGGTAGAAGTAGTGAGTTCGGGCGAAGGCACGGTTGCTCTGGGCTTGGTCGGCTAAAATACGGGCCAGGCTTTTGGGATCTCTTTTGGGGTCTTAAGAGTGAAGTGCCGTTACGTTACAGTCGCCGCGACTTGCCTGGGACGGAACAAGTCAGGTTTGGAGGCCAATTAGCCTTTCGAGCCCCATAACAAGCTCATTGCGGTTCACAACTTCGCGCACTGCCATCAAAACGCCGGGCATAAAGGACTCTCGCCCGGTTGAGTCATGACGAACTCGAAGGGATTGACCCACTCCGCCAAAGACGACTTCTTGGTGAGCGACAAAGCCGGGCATTCTTTGGCTGTGGATCACCACACCACCTTCCTCAGCGCCGCGGGCGCCCTCAAGCGTCTCCTTCTTCGGCGTCGTGAAATTGAATGGCCTGCCGCGTGACTCGATCATGGCCCGTGCCGTGGCAACGGCGGTGCCTGATGGCGCATCAATCTTCTTCTCTTGATGCATCTCTACGATCTCGACGAAATCAAAGTAGCGGGCGGCTATTGTCGAAAGGTGCATCATCAGGACGGCGCCAAGAGCAAAATTGGGCGCAACAACAGCTCCCAGACCCTTCTCGCGACATTCACTCTCGAGCCCGCGTAGGAAATCTTCGCTCAAGCCAGTCGTCCCGATCACCAGCCGTGTGCCATGCTCCAGGGCAGCTCTCGCGACTTCTTCAGTCCATTCGGCGTTGGAAAAATCCACCACGACGTCAGGCCTTGTGCCTTCGATCAGCGCGGCTGGGTCATTATCGATCGGAATCCGGCCACCCCCATCTATTGGTAGGGAAACGAATTCATCATCGGAAAACTTCTCAATCACTCCCACCGGCTCAAGGTCGTCTTCAGCGCATACAGCAGCCAGAACCTCCTGTCCCATCAAGCCGGTGCCACAAACAACAACCCGAATCGTGTCCACTAGAGCCTCCCCAAAAGAGAAGTCCGACCTCTCGGTCGGACTAAGTCTCGAATCAACGAGGAGCCGGTGGCCGCGGCCGCGGCCCGTTTGAGCCGCCACCAGACCCGCCACCCGATGAGCGGCCACCACCACTGTTTCCGCCTCCGCGGCGCCGGCGGTTAAAACCACCGCCTCCGCCACTGGACTCACCGCCGGCGCCACGCGGCGGGCGCGGCTGAGGAGCACGTTGGGGCGCAAGAGTCGAAGTACGGCGCGCCATCGGTGAAGGGATGTCACCTGGTGCCGTGTCTTCCGTCAACTCACCCGGCTCAGTGCCTTCCAAGACGGCCCGGCGCGAGAGGTTTATGCGGCCAAGGTTGTCGATCTCCAACACCATGACCATGACCTCGTCCCCCACCTTGACCACGTCCTCGACACTGGGTACGTGGTGATCGGCAAGCTCGCCGATCCGGATCAAGCCTTCCTTGCCAGGCATGATTTCGACGAAGGCACCAAAATCAACGGTTCGGGTAACCCGGCCCGAATAAGTCTGACCGACTTCAGCTTCTTTGGTGAGGCCTTCGATGATTGAGATTGCCCGCTGCGCTGAGTCCTCATCTGCAGATCCAACAAAAATTGAACCATCGTCCTGAACATCAACCGTGCATTTGGTCTCTTCAATAATCGACCGGACCATCTTGCCACCGGGGCCAATCACGGTACCGATTTTCTCGCGCGGAATTTGGATGCGGTACATTCGTGGCGCATAACGTGACAGCTCATTGCGTGGCCCTTCGATTGTCTCCGTGATTTGGTCAAGGATGAAAAGTCTGGCGCTGCGCGCCCGCTCAACAATCTCATCCACGATCGGCAGGGCTATGCCATGGATCTTGAAATCTGCCTGGACCGCGGTTATTCCTTCTCGAGTACCGGCGACCTTGAAGTCCATGTCCCCTAGAGCGTCCTCGAGACCCGCGATATCGGTGAGAATCTTGTACTTGCCGTCCTCGCCGGTGACAAGGCCCATCGCCACGCCGGCAACCGGTTCGCGAATCGGCACGCCAGCATCCATCAGCGCAAGGCTGCCGCCACAGATACTCGCCTGGGAAGTACTACCATTGCTACCTAGTACCTCTGAGACCAGCCGGATTGTATAGGGAAACTCATCCTCGCTAGGAATTACAGCCTCAAGGGCTCGCTCACCCAGTGAACCATGCCCAATCTCGCGTCGGCCTGTGCCGCCCATCCTTCGCACCTCACCCACTGAATATGGTGGGAAGTTGTAATGGAGCATGAAGCGCTTGTGCTCCTCAGGAGACAAGGTGTCTAGTTTTTGCTGCTGACTCATTGAACCCAAAGTGACGACACTAAGAACTTGAGTTTCTCCGCGTTGGAAAAGCCCAGTGCCATGTGTACGCGGCAGTATGCCAACGTCACAAGAAATTGTGCGGAGCTCATCCAGGGCGCGATCATCTGCCCGCTTCTCATGCTTGAGCACGCGATTGCGTACTATTTCTTTCCCGACCGCATCGAGAGCCAATGAAATCTGGTCTGCGGAGATTTCTTCACCGAATTTCTCCTTAAGCTCATTCTTGAGAGCGTGAGAACCCTCTTGCCGTTCCTCTTTAACCGACGAGAGGACGTCGTCCTCACGCTCGCTGAAATATTCCGACACCTTGCTCAGGGCCTGCGGGTCCAACGCTTTGGCTTCGAAGATGAGCTTCGTCTGACCGAGCTGCTTAACCATCTGTTCCTGAGTATCGATGAGATTCTGGTTCGCTTCGTGTCCAAACCGGACGGCCTTCAGAAAAATCTCCTCGCTGACGCCCTTGGCTCCGGCCTCGACCATCACGACAGTCTCACGGGTTGATGAGACAACGAGATCTAGCTCACTTTCCTGGAGCTCCGTGTAACCCGGATATGCCACCAGTTCTCCATTCACGTAACCGACGCGTACAGCAGAAACCGGGCCCTCAAACGGAATATTGGAGATACTCAAAGCGGCTGACGCACCGATCGTCGCCAGAACATCCGGATCATTTTCCATGTCCGCGGAGAGCACCGTGATGATTATTTGAACGTCGTTGCGAAACCCTTTGGGAAACAGCGGCCTCAGCGCTCGATCGGTCATTCGTCCCGCCAAAACCGCGTCGGTTGAGGGACGCCCTTCGCGCCGCGGAAAGCTGCCTGGGATCTTGCCGGCAGCATAGAGCCTCTCCTCGAAATCAATCGTTAGCGGGAAAAAGTCGATGTCAGGGCGAGGTTCGCCTGTTACACAGGCTGTAACCAAGACAACCGTTTCACCGAGGGCTACAGTGATCGACCCGCCGGCTTGAGTTGCAAGTCGCCCTGTCTCAATAATGAATGACTTGCCTCCCGCTTCAACTTGATAAATTTCGGACATTTACTTCTACCTTTGCTGTCTTTCTCGCTCTTTCCCAACCAGAAATAGGGCGTGACTACGTACCCTTAGGCGCCAAATTCGCGCTTAATGTAGGCTTCGGGGTTTCTCGTCGAATTAGGAGGAATGGTGGCGGTAACCGCTGCTTCCTTCTCGGGCCCTTCCAGAGCCCAATTTACAAAGAAGCCTCCGGTATTACTTGCGGAGGCCTAACTTCGCTATGATTGCCCGGTAACGCTCGACATCTGTCTTGTTCAGGTAAGCCAGCTGCCTGCGGCGTCGGCCCACCATCTTCAGGAGGCCTCGTCGGGTGTGGTGATCCTTGCGGTGGATTCGTAGGTGCTGCGTGAGGTCATTTATTCGCTCCGTAAGCACGGCGATCTGAACCTCTGCCGAGCCCGTATCGGTCTCGTGCACCTTGTGTTCCTCGATTATTTCCGCTTTACGCTCTTGGACGAGCATTTCGGACGGCCTCAGCCCTTCCTCATCTGTGTCATTAATTTTCTACCTCGGCAGTCTAGCATGGGCTATCACCGAACCGCAATGCCGTGTACTCGTCCGTTAGATGTCGGACACTTACCTCCTTCCGTCGCATGCTAGCAGCCACTCCTGTGGTGTGAGATGGCCCAGGGCTTGATGGGGCCGGTAGGTGTTGTAACGCTGCTCCTGGAAGAGCAGCTGGGCTCTGAGTTCCAGGAGGGTATCTGGCGGGTCAACCAGCTGGTAGAACTCCTCTTTATGGGTGCGCTGGGCCCGCTCGACGCGGCCGTTTAGCTTGGGAGAGCGCGGCGGCAAGTGCCATGGGCTGGAGTGCCCTAGGCGACAACCGGCCGAAGCAAGCAGACGACCCAGTGTCTAAAAGCGTCAGAGCCGAAATGACCTGACAAAATCGCCAGATACGTTAGACAGCATTTGCGCGAACGCACATCGGCATTTTTCGCACGACTAGGTAAAAGTTGTTAATTCTTTGCTAATTCTGCCGATAACCATTTTGGCTGATATGTTCGGATGGGACGCCAAACTCTCCGCCGCCTTTCGCAGACTCCCCAGGCGCCTGCTTGGCCCAGCCAAGGCACCAGTTCGATCCACTACCATCGATTAGAGTCCGCGGAGGTTGCTGTCAGAACTGCTGTCAGAACATCGCGCCCGACGTGATCTTAGGCCGAGATTTACCTCGCTTTCGTAGCTGAATTGCTTGGTGCCGGGAGGGGGACTCGAACCCCCAAGACCTTGCGGTCGGCGGATTTTAAGTCCGCTGCGTTTGCCATTTCGCCATCCCGGCCAGATTCGAAATAGTAAGATCTTGCCTCAACTCGCGCTAGGTCCAGCCACGCCATTCTACCCTTTAAGCAGTTTGCGGCCGCCACATTAACCTCGGTAGCCTCGCTGACCGATTGTCGGCCCGGTCGGGTAATCTAATCGCGACAATCAGAGGATCAGCGTCTTCTCGACAAACGGGCAAACGCCGTCGATTTTGTCGCTTTAGAATTCAGAGCTTGGGGCATGAACCGCTAATGCCAGAGCAACGGTGATCACCACTCCCCGTCGGCCACCCTTTCGGCTCATCGCTGCAGTGGCCCTGCTGCTCATAAGCTGCCGAGGCAGTTTCGATATCGAGGAGCCCAAGCCCCCCTTTCCGACTTCGACTTCAACGGCGACCCCTCTTCCCACGCCAATTCCCGCGACTCCCCTGCCATTTCGGATGGACTACGCTGCGATCGAATCGTCTCAGCAGTTTGTCCACACCGCGGAGCAGAACTGGTTCATTGCCAACTGTCTGGTTGGGCCATCGACGCGGATTCCCTACAGCGAAAGGCTCGGCCTCGGTGCGAGGGTGATGGAGATTTATACGGTGGACACGGCCATCTGCGAAACAGGTCTCGTTGGTCTCACCGTACTGCACGAGCCCGACCTGGAAATGTTCTCCTACCTGTTTCGCAACTTCTGTGCCTACATCGATACGACGACTTTGGGGTTTCCGCCGCCGCCATTCGCCTGCCCTGAGTCTGATGCCATCGAAGCCGTCGACGTTCTCCTCGAATACCTAAATATGGTTGTTCGCCAGCGAACCGAGGTCATTTGCTCCCTTCCAGAAAATCCGGAAGGGAACGATACAGAAGATTCCGACATGCGGTTACGAACCGAGTGGAGCTAATTCACCGGTCTTGACAGCCTCACTCGCCCACGACATGATCGCGGCACTATGAGGACGGTTAGCGCTTTCGGCGTTGCACTAGTCGCTGCGGCCCTTCTGAATGCACCCTATTGCAGTGGCGGACCGCGGAGGGCTTAGCTGTCCTTCTGCTTGAGCACGTCGTTCATGCTGCCTGAGCGGAAGCCGGCAAGGTCGAGGGTTATATAGAGGAAACCCAGTTCCTTGAACCGGGCCACGACAGACTCGCGACGGCCGGCACGCATTAGGACGGCCATTCCGCCTTCGTCCAACTCGATTCGCGCAACATCGCCGTGGTGGCGAACGCGTAGCTGTCTCAGGCCCAGCGATCTCAGAAACGCTTCAGCCGATTCGATCTGGTCTAGCGATTCGATTGTCACCGGCGAGCCATAGGGGATTCGCGAAGAGAGACAGGCCATGGCCGGTTTGTCCCACGTGGGAAGCTCTCGCTCCCGTGAGAGGGCTCTGATTTCATCCTTGGCCAGTTCAGCTTCGATAAGCGGACTACGCACGCCGTGCTCCGAAGCCGCGCGTCTTCCTGGACGATGGTCGCCAACATCATCGAGGTTGGCGCCATCGGCCACATGTTCGAATCCGTCGATTTTGGTCATCTCTCCCAGCAGTGTGTAGAGCTCGTCTTTGCAGAAGAAACAGCGTTCCGGTGAATTCTCCACGTAGCCGGGCTGGTCCATCTCGTGCGTCTCGATCAGGCGATGGGCGATGCCAATTTGGGCGGCCAGCGCTTTAGCCTCCTCAAGGTCTGCTTTGGGAATCGAAGGCGAGACGCCCGTGACAGCCAGGGCTCGCTCACCCAGGGCATCGAAAGCCGCCGCAGCCACGAAGGTGCTGTCGACGCCGCCGGAGAAGGCCACGACAACCGACCCCATATCGTGGAGGATTTCCTGCAGCTTCTTCTGCTTTTCTTGAAGGAATGCTGTCATTTCGGACGGCGCTGTCATGCGGTCCAATATAGCATTCCGTCAGTGCCTCAAACAGTTTGCTCTAAAGGTTCTCTCGCTTGTCGTAGTTCTCGTGCCGGTAGTTGTCAGAGGATCGTGATGGATTGCCGGGGACAGCCCGATCCAGGCGATTCCTGCACTCGCGTCTTCCTTGACCCCTCTGGAGGCGCCCAACTAATATTAATTCGTTATGTTTGACGCGCTCAGCGAGAGATTACAGCGTGTTTTCGGACGTCTTTCGAGCCATGGCACCGTAAGCGAGCAGGACCTTGACGAGGCCTTGCGCGAAGTCCGGGTCGCGCTTCTGGAAGCGGACGTAAACTTTCGCGTTGTACGAGATTTCGTCGGTTCGGTCCGTGAGCGAGCCAGTGGCATCGACGTACTGCAGTCACTGACAGGCCCCCAGCAGGTCATTTCTATCGTTAATGAAGAATTGACCAGCATGCTGGGTGGAAGCCAGGCAACGCTCATAACTGCGCCCCAGCCGCCAACAGTAGTTCTCTTGCTTGGCCTCAAGGGTGCAGGCAAGACTACATTCGCCTCGAAACTCGCGCTGCATTTGCGCAAGGTAGGTGCTAAACCTCTCCTGGTTTCGGCTGACCCGTACCGAGTGGCCGCGGGCGAACAGCTGCAGGTCCTCGGGCGTCAGCACGAAATCCCGGTCTTCGAAGGCGACCCGGCCAACTTCAAGAGCCTGGCAAAGGGCGCGTTAGAAGAGGCCCGCAGAACCGGGGCCAGCACGCTAATAGTTGACTCTGCTGGCTACGTTCAGGTCGACGACGACGTTTCCGAGGAGATCGGGGAGCTGGGAGCGAGCTTTTCTCCCCATGAGACTCTGCTGGTAGTTGATGCGATGACCGGTCAAGAGGCAGTCCACGTTGCAGAGGAGTTTGGTGCCGCGGCCAACGTCAGCGGCTTTGTTTTGACCAAGTTGGACGGCGATGCCCGCGGCGGCGCCGCGCTCTCAATCCGATCAATCACCGGCCTACCGATCAAGTTCGTCGGCACCGGCGAGCAAGCAACAGCACTCGAGGCTTTCCACCCGGAGCGTTTTGCCTCACGGATTCTGGGGATGGGCGACGTGCTGACTTTGATCGAGAAAGCTCAGCAAACGATCGATGAGGACGAAGTTCAGACGCTGGGAAAGAAGATGAAATCCAATCAAATGGATCTCAATGACTTCGTCACCCAGCTTCAGCGAGTCAAGACAATGGGACCGCTCGGCGACCTCATGGGGATGATTCCCGGCATGGGCGGGATGAAGCAGAAGTTGCAGGCGACAGAGATAGACGATACCTTCTTGAGGCGAGCGGAAGCGATTGTCTATTCGATGACCCAGCAGGAGCGCCGCCGCTCAGAGATGATTAACGGCAGCCGGCGGCGCCGCATCGCAACCGGCAGCGGCACGACACCGCAAGACGTAAACCAGCTTCTTAAACAGTGGAAAGAAGCCAAAAAAGTAATGCAAATGATGGCCTCTGGCAAAACTGCCCGCCTTATGGGCATGCGCTAGCGGCGTTAGAGGGAGAAGAGGAAGTTGCTCAAGATTAGACTGGCGCGCGTTGGCAAGAAGAAGCATCCGGCGTACCGAGTGGTAATCGCCGACGCCCGCAAGCCACGCGACGGCGCATTCGTAGAAATCGTCGGCCACTATAACCCGCGGACCGAGCCCACGACGTTTGAGGTCGACGAGGACAAGGTAAGAGACTGGCTGACCAAGGGAGCGCAACCAACTGAGCGAGTTGGGAAACTCTTGGCCGCGAAAGGCATCTCGCGCTAACGAGCCGAGACTCTGTTTAAGGCGAGGCTGACCAATGAAAGAACTAATCGATTACATTGCCCGGGAGCTGGTTGAGAGTCCGGACGACGTCGTCATTGAAGAAGAGTGGGATGGGCATCGCAATGTCATCCACCTCGATGTGGCGGATGATGATATGGGCAAGGTCATCGGCCGTGGCGGACGCGTAGCGGAAGCCATGCGCGCACTCCTAAAGGTAGCGGCGGCCCGTGAGGATACCCGCGCCACGCTAGACATCGGGGACTGAGCGAGGCGGCCGTTGAAAATACCGGCCTTGTGGCCGGGGCCGGCCCGAAACCTTAAATGCCGACTTCGAATGTACCGGCCAAGTGAATCCGGCCACGGCGGTAAGCATCGGCCGGATCGTAGCACCGGTCGGCGTTCGCGGTGAGATAAAAGTCCAGCCGCTGACTGACTTCCCCGAACGCTTTGATCCCGGCGCGATTGTTTGGCTGGACGGGGATGCCGTTGCGGTCCAAAGCAGCCGCTGGCAGGGCCGCCTTGTCTATCTCAAGCTTGAGGGCGTGGACGACCGCACGGCTGCAGAGGCGCTGCGGAGTAAGGAGCTCCAGGTACCGGACGCAGCGCCGCTAGAAGAGGAGGGTGTTTTTTACCAGCACGACATCATCGGCCTCAGCGTGCACGACCTGTCCGGGAAGATTCTGGGGGAAGTTTCAGAGATTCTCTCCACGGGGGCCAATGACGTCTACGTTGTCCGAGGGGAGTTGGGCGAACTTCTGGTGCCGGCCGTTGAGGACGTTGTAAAAGAGATCGACTCCGTCGGCGGGCGCATGATCGTTGATTTGCTGCCGGGTCTCGAGTTCCGCTCGACAACGCCGAAGCCGCGAACTCGCAGGGCCAGGAAAACTCGGCCCACTAGGACGCTCTGAGGGCTTCGCGGCGAAGGCGCGACACCTGGCACTGCCTTGGCAAAAAATGGTTCTGATATAATCGACGACGCTGTAGGGGATATAGCTCAGTTGGGAGAGCGCTGCGTTCGCAATGCAGAGGTCGGGGGTTCGAGTCCCCCTATCTCCACCAAAAAACCATTCGCGCCGAAGAGGCGATTCCGCAGGAGTGTAGCTCAGTTGGAAGAGCAGCGGTCTCCAAAACCGCCGGTCGGGGGTTCGAGTCCCTCCACTCCTGCCAAACTTTAGATACGAAATGCCCCACCAGAGGATCTCGTGGCAGTTGATTCGTCATTCTTACGCCAGCATTGACGCCAACCCGGACGGAACTAAGCATCGACCAGCGCGTTGATAGCTCCTGCTGCCTGCTCCCGCATTGTCGGCGTGACGTGGCTGTATAGGTCCAAGATCAACCAGGACTACCGGGTGGGCACCACTGAGTAACATGTGATAGCGTTCGTTTTCCAGTGAAATCGTGGAGGAGGCTCAAGCTATGCCTATCAGCTCAAGTTACCTGTTTATCGCCAGCATGAATGTGGATGCGGATCACGAGGCTGAGTTCAACGAGGTCTACGATACCGAGCATGTCCCTAACCTAAGTGAGGTCCCGGGCGTGCTCTCCGTAGCGCGGTTCACCAGGCGCGATCTGACCATGCTTATCGGCGGCCAACTCCGAACGGTTCAGACCGAAAACGAGCCTAGATACGTTGCCATCTACGAGTTGGAAAGCCCCGCCATCCTGGTCAGCGATGCCTGGGGTGAGGCGGTGGAGCGGGGCAGGTGGCCTTTGCACGTCCGACCTTATACCAGAGACCGGCGTCACCAACTCCTGCAACGCGCTCAGCCCCAGTAATGTGTCGCTTCAGTGCAGTAGTAACCGACCGACACCCAGAGGGGTGACCAAACAGGTTACCCCCTCGCTAACCACAGCAAAGGGGAGAACTAATGGAGAACCTCCTCTACTTTATATATCTATAGAAAAGAAGAGGTTTGAACCGGGAGAGGGAGCCGCCCGCCCACCCACGGCGAGGCTAAGTCTAGGCCGGGCGCGGGCGTTTCGAGAGTGCCCTACTAATCGATCAAGGGGCGCGGCCATGGTTAGATTCATAACCGCATGCCCCAAAGGGGATCCACAGCGATCTCAGCAATGATGATGTCCGCAGTCATTCTCGTGTTCCCCACAGGATTTGAAATCGGTTGTCAGTAAATACCATTCCAGCCGGCTAGTCCTACGGATTGTTGATACAGTGTTGCCGAATGTCGCCGAGGCTGTACGGAATCGAGAGTCCGATGATGGTATGAAATCCTTTTTTGGCTTCGGTCGTATCCTGGGGTTCGGTACATAGGAGAGTTGGGAATTGACAGGAACTGAACCGGCCCCTGCCGAAAACGAGTCAGCCCCACAGCGCGCGCGGAAGCTATACAAGCGAATCGCGTCTCGCCGACAGCAGACCGAGTCCAACCGCATCATTGATCCAGAATCAATCAAGGAGATGCAAGATGCGGGATTGTTCCAGCTCCTGCAATCAGCAAGATACCGCGGGTCGGAAAGGCCAGCCTACGAGTTTTTTGAAGCGGTGGTAGCTACCAGCCAAGCGTGCCCTTCGACGGGCTGGGTTCTGGGAATCTTCGGCGCGAACTCATTTGAGATCGCTATGATGGAACCTGAGTTCCAGGACGAGCTGTATCACGATAACCCAAGGACATTGGTCTCTTCCTCCGACCCTCCTCAAGGAACTGCAACCACGGCACCCGGAGGCTTTCGGTTGGGCGGCCGTTGGAGGCTGTCAAGCGGAGTGGACTACGCCACCTGGGCGATGCTCGGAGCCAACGATCCCGGTGTCGACGGCGAAGTCAAGGATCGCGGGCGATCCTACGTTGTGCCGCTGGCAGATTGCCAGGTGGTCGACGACTCGAATGCGATGGGCTTGGCGGGCACTGGAAGCAAGAGCATCGTTGTCAATGACACTTACGTGCCAGTACATCGGACAATCGCGCGCACCAGCTCCGGGAAGTCAAGCTGGCCCGGCCAAAGCGTGAATACGGGACCACTTTTCAGCCTAGCCCGATCCAATATTTTCAGCGGCGCCGCCGCCGCACCGCCGATCGGCGCCGCCAAAGAAATGTATCAGGAATTCGTCCGGGAAATTTCCACCGATTCGGATAGTAAAGACATGCGGAAACGCGCCGACACTTCCTGGGTGCAGGCCCGATTGGCGAATGCACAGTCGCTCATAAGCAGCTCTGAGCGACGCCTGCTCTCCGCCTATCAAGAAATGATGACCCTTGCCGAAAATGAGGCCGCGGTCGCCACCGATAAGGAGCGGGATTTCGATTGGGATATTTCCCAAACAGCTGACGGCTGCCTTAGCGCGGCTCGTAGCCTATTCGAGGCCATGGGTGCGGAAGCGATTTATAACACCAGCCCTTCGCAGGCCCTTTACCGTGACCTCATAGCTATGCGGCAACACGGCACGCAGGCCCGGGATGCACGCGCCATATCATTTGCCCAATGGGAGCTCGGTGTTGACGCAAGAAGAACGAAAGAAAAAAGCGACGGGCCTCTCCAAGCAAGTAATGCGCAATCCTCTTCTGGAGGTGGAGGAGCAATCCTAATCTTCAGCATATTACTCTGGCGAGAGGGAGCCTCGAAGAAGACGAGGTGTGCAATTTCTCCTGGGTACACTAGCCATCAAATCACTGAGCTGATGCGGCAGTGGTAATCTGGTGCCGCGCGGAAACAAGCCCCGGATGTGACTACCAAGCCGCTTCCGTTCAGCCTGATTTTCCAGCACCCCTTTACTATCGAGCGAGCAAAACCGCCGCCATCTGAGCTTTTTGGTACCGGTACGAGCTGGGTAAAGAACTAGGAGCAAAGACACGCCGAAGTCGACCTCCGAGAAACTCTTGATTAAGGCGGATAGTACGGTCTGGTTCTCCGACGTTGCCCATTTCGACCTCGTTCAACCGCTGCCCGAGCGCGCGCGCGTAGTCGAACGGTTGGAGGAAGCTGCGACAGGTCTGATCTTTGCCGCCGATGCTCGGTCCCTGCGGGAACTGCTAGACGAAACGAAAGAGAATTTGCTAAAGCCAAATTCTCTTTGGGTCGCCTATCCGAAGGCCAACCGGGCCGACATCAATCGCGACAGCATGTGGCCTATCCTGGCTGAGTACGGAATGCGGCCCATAAGCCAGGTTGCGGTGGACGATTTCTGGTCTGCCATTCGCTTCCGAGCGCTGAAGCCAGGAGAGACTCCATTTACCGCGGAACGCAAAGCGGGCACTTAGGTTCTCTGAGTAACTCGAAGGAGAGCACGGCCATGACTTCGACGTCTAGTTTGAATGGCGAACCGGTGAGGAAGCGGCCGGTCTATGCCTCGCAAGGGGTCGCCGCCTGCAACCATCCAATTGCTTCCAGCGTTGCGATTAACATGCTGGCCGGCGGCGGGTCTGCCGCTGATGCCGCCGTAGCGGCAGCGTTCACCCTTTCGGTTGTCGAGCCGATGATGGTTGGGCCCTTAGGAGCCGGCTACATCATCCACCGTGATGCCGACGGCGAATGCCTTATGATCGACAACTACACGACAGCTCCAGCACGAGCGACCGAAGAAATGTATGAGCTGGAGCCGGAACGCGGACCTCTAGCTGTCAAGGGCCGCAAGAACGAAGTCGGGCACCTGGCCGCTGGGGTTCCCGGCAACCTCAAAGGCTGGTGGCATCTCCATCAAACCAAGGGCAAGCTGCCTATCGGCCAAGTGATGGCGCCGGCGATCTGGTACGCGGAGAACGGGTTTCCTGTGAGTGCCTACGGAGTCCAGTCGATTAACAGCTCGAAGGCTGACCTGGCGCTATACCCAGAATCGGCGCGAATTTTCCTCCGAAACGGTGAACCGGCGGCGATCGGTGAACTGATCACCAACAAGGATGCAGCGCAGAGCCTTCGTCTGATCGAAAGGTCTGGACCGACGGCACTCTACGGTGGACCGATTGGCGATGCTCTGGTCCGCGACATGGAGGCCAACGACGGCCTGATAAGCCAAGCTGACCTTGATGGCTACGACATCCGGCTTAGGGAACCGATTGTCGGCAGCTACCGCGGCTTGGAGGTCATCGGCGCACCACCGTCGAGTGCCGGCGGTCTGCTCAATCAACTCGGTTTGAACATTCTCGAGAACTTTGATGTCGCTTCGCTGGGTTTCGGCACGGCGAAGTATTGGCATCTTCTGATTGAAGTTTTGAAGATCATGTACGCGGAGCGGGCGAAGTTCTTGGGCGATCCCGAATTTGTTGATATCCCACAAGAGGGGTTGTTAGACAAGGATTACGCCAGGAGGCGATCCAAGGAGATCGACCCAGGCAAAGCGACGGCATTTGCGGCAGGTTCTCCGGCGGGCTGGCGGGAAAGCGCCAATACGACCCACCTGACTGTCATGACAGCGGACGGTTCTACGGTGACGATGACACAGACACTCAACAACATTTTTGGCTGCAAGGTTACGGTTCCGGGCACCGGTCTGATGCTCAATAACACGATGTCCCTGTTCGATCCCCGGCCCGGTTCGCCAAATTCGCCGGGGTCAAAGAAACGAATGTTGACAGCGACGGGGGCGTCGATCGTCCAGAAGGATGGGAGACCTTTGTTTGCCTTGGGAACTCCAGGAGGTTTACGGATCTTTCCGACAGTCCTCCAAGGCATTGTCAACGCCATCGACCATGGCATGAACCTGCAAGACTCGGTTGACGCCGCGCGGGTTTGGTGCTCCGGCGCTGACGTAGAGGTGGAGCCCGGTGTACCGGATGAAGTTCGGGCACAGCTCGAGGCGATGGGTCACAAGGTCACGTTGAGCCCGCGGATAGCCGGAGGCATGAACGGCGTTCAGGTCGATGCGCAAACCGGCCTGCTGCTCGGTGCTGCCTGCTGGAGAGCCGATGGCAGCCCCGTTGGGCTCAGCGGCGGACAGGCCACGCTAGGCGAGGGAGCTCCCTATCCGGCCTGAGTTCCGCACTCTGTTCGCCGGGCCACCATTTGATTGGAAAACAAGAGCCCTTGCAAATGCGAGGGCTCTTTCGTGTCAGGCGAGTGAGTTCCTCGGTCGATTAGACCCGGCCGGCTGCGCTTGACCGCTATACGCGGTCCTCGGGAACCGTGTGATTGTTCCTGAGGTCATGCCAGCCATCGGCTGCCATCCATTCTGCCCAGGAACGGTAGTACCAGAGCTGTGCGTGCTCATTGACATTTGGTGATTCGACGCGTGGCGGGCCGAGCTCGTCTTCGATGATCTCGCCGTGGCCGACGCTCATGCCGTAGTTAAGCGGGAACCGTTTGCTTACCAAGCCGCTGGCGCCACGGGTGCTTTCGCCCCAATTCTCGCCATCGTCCTGTTCCAGCATGCCGGCGGGACCAAAGTTGTGGATGCGGCGCTCAAGCCGGGTCTTAAAGAGATCTGGTGGGTCGTTCCGATCCAGCACCGTGAACCACCAAATCTCGGTCTTCTGCGGTCCTTTGGGCATTCGCATGCTCAGCTGGTTGTTGGTGATCCACATATTGGGGAAGATGTGAGGGTGGCCGCCCTGTAGGATGCCAACGGGGCCCAGGGCGTCTTTGGCCGACTGCTTCTCACGCCATTCGTCGTCATTGATGCCAGTCTGGCGGCTGCGCAAGTCACGCTGGTCGTCGTTGCTCTGAGAGCCGCTGACGACGTGACCGTACTCGCCCAGAAGAATCTGCTGGGGCCGGCTCAACGTGGCTGAAAGCTTTTGAGGGAACTTCGAGAACCCAGCCATGGTTTGCGAAGCGTGGGTAATCTGAGGGTGGTAGAAGTCCCAGACATTATCGACCGCGAACTTCCAGTTACAGGGAATCGTGTATTTTTGAATGCCTGGAGCAACCATCATGTCACCACGCTCGGCCAGCAGCATGAGCCCAATGCGGCCGGCGTCACCTAGGTACTCATCTAGTTCAGGCGCGGACGGGTCCATGTTGGCGAAGATAAAGCCCTTGTAGCTGTCTATTTTGGCGGCCTTGATCAGGCCCCAGTTCTCGCGATCCAGCTCCTCGTGGTAGACTTCTTTGAAGCCGGGCACGCCAACCAAAGCACCCTTTAAATCGTAGGTCCAGCCGTGGTAGGTGCACATAAAGCTGGTGGCGTGACCTTCGTCTGCTCGGCAGATGGCGTTGCCGCGGTGGCGGCAGGTGTTAACCAGCACCTGGGGGTTACCATCGTTGTCTCTTACGACGATGACCCGGTCTTCACCGATGACAGTCATGAAGAAATCGCCGGGGTTGGGGATCTGCGTGTCGTGGGCAACAAAATTCCAGGCACGAGCGAAGATGCGCTCGAGCTCCAATTCGTAGATATCCTGTTCGGAGAAAATTCGACGATCGACGATGCCCTTTTCTGGATCAACCAGGCTGAGCATTTCTTCGCGGTTGCCAAGTAAGGTCATGGAGCGCTCCTTTCTTTTCGGAGACAGGTCAACCCACGGTATCTGGGCAATTTAACCACTGAAAACCGGCGTTGTCACTGCGGTTCGAGCCGATCCAGCCAGCGCTGGGCTGAGGAGGGTCCTCGCGGTGGGAAAGACTTAACTCTTGGCATTGCCCGGCTTTGGCAGGCTTCCAGCCGGGTACTGAGCGGCCAGAACTCCCTGGGGAATAGCGGGCCGCGAACCAGGGAGCGCGCCAGGGTCTTCTAGCGAAGGCTCTATATCCACGTCGTCACGCTCGCCCAAGGCCCGGTCTACCAGGTCAAAGAGCGGCTGCTTGTTGTAAGCCAGGTAGTAGCCTGCGGTCAGGCGCAGCGGGTCGCCGGAGTAGAAGGAAACGTACTGAAGCAGACGTTGGGCAAATGATGAACCGGTAAGGTCCCAGGCAAGCTTGAAGAGACGCACACGCTCATCGGCGGTGACTCCCTCTCGGCCTCGGAGGTACTTGTCAATCAGCGGTCTCTCCTCCGCATTGTCCATATCGGCCTCAGTCGGCGCCTGGAAAAAACCACCAGCAGCCAACACCTGGATGATTTCCACAAATCGTCGATAGATGCGCATGGTTTTCAGATGAAAGGCCCGGGGCGCGAGCGACGTATAGGTCCACATGCCTTCGGGTGTCGGATGGGCCATGGCCTCAGCGCCGTAATACACTCCCCGCGCGATCTCCAGGTCTGTAACCATCTCGCCTAACTTCTCCTGAACGTGGAGAAAGCCGGTGATGTTTATGTTGTCGGCTACTCTCATGCCAACGCCGCACAGCAGCTCCAGCTGACTCAGCATGCGGGAGGACGTTTGGGCATTGGTCATTGCCGCCATCGCCCCACCTGCGCTGTTGATCAGGTCAGCGCTGCCTGGCCCGCCATCGACGATGATTCGGTCCCAAGGAAGTAAAACATCATCGAAAATGGCTACACAGTCCATCTCCTCGAATCGGCTGCTGAGCGGGTGATCAAAGCGATTGAGCGGTGGCTTTGCAACCGACTCACGGCAGATGTATTTCAGACCGGGCGTGTCATTGGGGATCGCAAAAGAAATGGCGTAAGCATCGTCACCAGGGGCGATGCCGCCAAAGGGGACGCAAAGGATCTCTTCAGTGATCGGCGCCATTGTGCTGAGCATTTTGGCGCCGCTAACGATCACGCCGTCTTTGGTCTCGCGTACTCGGCCTAAATGTAGAAAGGGATCCTCTTGTTCGGCCGAAGTCTTGGAGCGGTCGGTCTGCGGCGTTATCAGCACGTGGGTGAGAAAGAGGTCGTTCTCGCGCACATACTCGTAGTAATTGGCGGCGTTCTCACCGAATTGCTGACCGCGCTGGGCGAATCTTTCCCTGCCCAAATACCAGCCGGTGACGAGACCGTTCATAAAGTCCATGGAGCGGCCCATGGTTCCAAAGTTGTGGTCGGTGCGTAGCTTGAAGGCCTGGCGCTTCTTGACCAGGTCCTCTTTAGTAAAGGGAACCTGGAAAGATCGGCCTACGGGGTCCCCGGTTGTGGGTGACTCGTAGAGCATGAAATCCTTGTACTTCGGGTCGTGCTGCAGGTCATACATTTGGGCAATTGACTCGATCGGTCCCTTGAAGACGGGTTCTTCGGTCACGTCCTCGACCAAACGACCGTCGTAGTAGATGCAAGGCTTCATACTCTTTAGAGCCGCGATGTAATCGGCGCCAGTTCTTGCAGGCATTGTTATCTCCTTCAAGGGCTCCCGGGGGCGAACCAAAACAGGTCCCAACGAACGGCTGCACGAGCCTTCCAAGCACGGCAAACATGTAGACCCGTACACCAGACCACCATGGTCTGAGCGAGTTTACATCGAAAATCTGATTTTCAAGGGTGAGTGATTCGTAGATGTCTGAGGCGCGGCAACATTTCGAGCATCTGCTGCAGTAGCTCTAGAATGGGCAGAAAATGGCTACTGGACAGACGTCAACTGAAACTCCCTTAACCCGACTGAAGAAAGCCGGTCAATTTGTTGGCGCGCTGCGCCACTCGGAATTCCGGAAATTCTTCTTTGGCAGTGTGGCCTCACTAGGAGGCCAGCAGGTCATAACCGTTGCCCAGGGCTGGTTGGTTTACGACTTGACCGGCGCGCCTCTTTATTTGGGGTACGTCGGCTTGGCAACCGCGATTCCAGGCCTGTCCTGAGTCTTTTGGGCGGCGTGCTCGCGGACAGAGTCGATCTACGGCGCCTGCTCGTAATCACGCAGCTGATTGTCGCGGCATTGGCGGCGATTCTGGCCACGGTAACCGCGCTTGGGGTAGTGCAGCCCTGGCACGTCCTGATCATTGCCTTTCTGACCGGTTCGTCTCAGGCGTTCAACAATCCGGGACGCCAGGCAATCTTTCCCCAGCTAATCGATCGCAAGGATCTGATGAACGCCGTCTCGCTAAACGCGATGGCTTGGCAAGGCACGCGAATAGTGGCCTCGGCCGGCGGTGGCATCCTTGTTGCCGTGGCCGGGTCGGCGACAACTTTTTACGCCTGCGCTATCGGCTACCTGATCTTCTCAGCGATTGTCCTCACTCTCAAAGTCCGCCCGCTGGAAAGGCAGGCCAAGGGAAGCCTGATGAGTGACATGACCGAAGGACTGCGCTATGTGGGCGCCAACTCTCTGTTTGCCTTCCTCATCGGCCTGACATTCTGCAGTAGCTTCTTCGGGCTGTCGCTGCTGCAAATCATGCCGGTGTTCGCGCGCGATGTTCTTGACGTCGGGCCATCTGGGTTGGGCTTTTTGTTTAGTGCTGTCAGCGTTGGTTCCGTCGTCGGCCTGACTGTTGCCAGCACGCTGGGTAACATCGAGCGCAAGGGGCTGATCATCATCGCCGGAGCCGTTACCTACGGAATGTTTCTGATCTTTTTTGCCTTTTCCACGACGTTTGCCCTCTCGCTCGTCTTGCTGTTCATCATGAGCATTTTTAATCAGATCTATATGATCTCGGTGCAGACAATCCTGCAGCTACGGGTGCCGGACGAACTACGTGGCCGAGTCATGGGCACCTACACGATGACCTTTAATCTGGGCCCACTAGGGGCGATTCAGGCCGGGGCATTGGCCTCTGCCGTTAGTCCGGCTTTTGCGGTCATGATCGGCGGTTCGGCAATCATCTTCTTCGCCATCAGCGTCGCCGCCGCCAAGATCGAGATTCGGCAATTGCGGTCAGCAGTCACAGTCTGAAGCGACAACACGAGTGAGAAGGTCACGGGGACACTTGAAGAACTGAAAATAAGCAGAGGTGGATCGATTGCACAGTGGCAGCCCGTGATTCCAGTTGCAAAATTCACTTGATCGTCTTAGATTGCAGCAGACCATTCGGACAAATTTTCGATGGAGTTCTTCGGAGGGAAAAATGGTACAGACACTGGAACTTTCAAGGCCTCCTCAGGCCAAGCCACTCGATGAGTGGGGGTCGGTAGCGGTTGAGCTACTTGGGACGCAAACGCGGATTGTGCAGGGTAAGGATTTTTACCACCGGGTCATTGAAGTCGGCAGCGGTGACCCGCTGATCCTGATTCACGGCATCGGCGGGCACGCTGAAACCTACGCTCGCAACCTTCACAATCTTGCCAAGCACTTTCACGTTTACGCGATCGATGCGCTTTACCACGGCTTCTCCAGCAAGGATAACTACAGCGACGACAACAGGTCTGAGCGACAGGCAGACGCACTTGCTGACTTGATCAAGGCGCTGGGCCACAGCTGGGCCCACGTTGAAGGTGAGTCGATGGGCGGCGCAATCGCGTGGGAATTTGGCTTGCACTATCCGGAGATGGCCGGCAAGTTAATCATGAACACGGGCGGCCCGCGCGTGAACACCAAGCGAACCGACTTTCCTGAGAACCCTGGCGGCGGAAATACTCTCGCCGAGCTCTCGCTTAAGTCGATTCTCGAGCCGACCTTTGCAACGGTGCGCGCCCGGATGGAATGGTTGGTCGCGGAACCAAGCCGCATGACCGACGAAATGGTCAATATCCGGCTGCGACTCTACTCCTTCCCCGAGGTTTACGAGTCTATCAAGCGTGTTTACCGCGTGGGCGGCACCTGGACGCCAACGACTCCGCCTCTGGAAGAGGAAGAGCTGAAGGCTTTCAAGCCAGAGTCTCTGGTCTTTTGGTCGGAAAAGAACCCTGGCCAGGGTCCGGAATACGGCAAGTACATCTCGGAACTGATCCCGAGAGCCAAGTTCTACAACATGCTAGACGCTGCCCACTGGCCACAGTGGGAGAAGCCGGAGGAGCACGACCAAGTGCTCATCGACTTCATCAAGGGCTAAGGATTTCCGAGACCCCAGTCAGAGAGGACCAGGTAGAGCCAGGTCCTCTCTGATTGATCTAGCCCGCTCTTTGCCAAACGAGGGACGGCGCCTAATGGCGAGGAGCCAAGATTTCACCTAACCAAACGCAGAGTCACGCCTTCGACGCGAGAAAGAGCTTGCTGAAGCGCTCTCGGGGATTCGATGTTTAGTGTCTTCTTCGAGGTCGTTTTGCCTGTCGCCCTGGTCGCGATTGCCGGCGCTATCATCGGCCGCTGGCGCGGCGTTCCGGTTGCCCCGATCTCCAGCATTGTTTTCTATCTTTTCACGCCAGCGCTGGTTTTTTACTCGATGGCCAGAACCGAGTTGTCAGCCGAAGTATCACTGCGGATCGTCGGTGTCATTCTCGTGACCTATGCGGTCATGTACGTCGTATCCACCGCCTGGTCCCTGGCCCGGCGGCATGGAGCTCCTTTGCGAGCTGCTTTCGCGTTGGCCGTCGTGACAGCCAACGGCGGAAACATGGGCTTGCCGGTCGCTGAACTTGCTTTCGGCGATAAAGGGCTGCAAGTGGCGGTGCTGGTCTTTGTCACTGGCGCCTTGCTCGCCAACTCAGCCGGCATCAGTGTCGCCTCGATGGCAGGTGGCTCGCGGCGTGAAGCACTGATAGCTCCCCTGCGCTATCCGTCTCTCTACGCCGCGGGGTTGGGAGTTCTGGTCAACGTCTTCACCATCGACCTACCAATTACAATCGAAGCGCCAGTTGAATCGCTCGCCGGGGCCGCCGTCCCGGCGATGCTAATCGTGCTCGGGCTGCAGCTGCAACACGCCGGCGGGCGCGAGCATTTGGTCGATGCGGTTGCGGCAAATTTTGGAAAACTCGCCATATCGCCCGCAATCGCCTGGCTTGCCGCAAGCGCGATCGGACTCGAAGACATCAACCGCGGAACCCTGGTTGTGCTCTCTGCCATGCCAACAGCCGTGATAGCGATCATCTTGGCAACTGAGTTCAAAGCTTATCCGGCGTTCCTCACCCGGGCAGTCGTCACATCAACCATCGCCAGCATGCTGACTCTTACCGTGCTCATCACCCTCGTCCAGTAGACCCAAAACCAGGCCAGTACAGGGACAAAGAATCGAGCTGGAAGCCTTACTCAGCCAGGCTGAGGATCAAGCGTCGTAGCACGGAAACGCCGGTCTTGATCGGAGCGACTTGAATTTCCTCAGAAGGGCTGTGGGAGTTCCGACCCAAGGTTATACCGGTAGAAACCGCCGGAATACTGGCGGCAATAAAGGCGTTGGCATCGGTTGATTTGTTGGTAAGCGGTGCCGGCGCCAGGCTTTCCTGCAACCGCGCCTCCTGGGCAGCCATCACGAGAGGGTTTTCGGGCGAGGTCGTGCCTGCTGCTCTCCGCCCGACCTCCTCGAGGCTCACGGTCAATTTCGCGTTAGCAGCAGCGACGGCGACGCGATCCTCAAAACTTTTGATAGCCTCCGAGGAGGTAGATCGCGCTTCGAAGGTCATCTCAGCATCAGCAGCGATGGCGGTTACAAAGGTTCCGCCATTCAGAGTGCCTATGTTCATCGAAATATCGCCGCCGATCTCATCCTGCATCGCCAAGACCTGCTCACCAAAGCCGACCAACGCGTGCACGGCGCTGGGTCGGCCTCTGTCGCCCCAGCTATGCCCTCCCTCTCCTTGAGCGGTGGCCCGATATCTCAGGCTGCCAACCGCGCCGGTGGTAATTTTGTCGGCTCCGTGACCCTCGACGGCAATGACCGCGGACGCGGAGCGGCATTCACGATCCTTCAGCATTGCTCGAACACCACGCAGGTCGCCTAGCCCCTCTTCGCCAACCGAAAACGCGAAAACGACCGGGCTGCGCAGTTGCTGGGCCGGCAATTGGCGCGCCAGGGTTAAAAGGGCGGCAACACCCAGTGAGTTGTCACCGATGCCGGGTCCTCCGGCCACCTCCCCGCGGCGTTCGAAGTGCAATTCCTGCTCAACGGCGAAGACGGTATCCAAATGGGCAACAGCCCAAATAGCGCCTTCAATCGAGTCGCCCAATTCGGCGATCACGTTACCAACCGCATCGCGGTGCACGCGCCAGCCGTCAATCTGTTTCATCCGGCGCTCAACCTCGTCCCCTCGCTCGCCTTCGTTGAAGGGCGGCGCCGCGATGCTGGCGATTTCAGATGCTGGCGATTTCAATGGTCTCAGCCAGAATTTCCTCGCTATCAAGTTCTCCAAGATCCATTTGTTTTCGCCCTCTTGAATTTCGGCAACCCGCCGAGTTCCGCCGGATCCTGAGGTTACCAGACAGGGGAGATGCTCACACAGCCATCCGTAGCGTGAGCCAGTGATCGATTCGTGTAATCTGCATGGGCCCGAGGAACGGACGGAAGTAGAGGCCGGGGTCTAACAGGAGGTTATTAGTGGCCGATCTCGCCTTTCAATCCGCTGCCGAACTCACGGCGCGCCTTAGAAGCCGTGAGTTCGGCGCGCGTGAACTGCTCGAGCATTATCTGGAGCGGGTGAGCCGGTACAATCCGCGTCTCAACGCTATCGTGAACCTTGACGCCGAGAGAGCCCGCGTCCGGGCCGACGCCGCGGATAATGCCCTCGCTAGCGGCGAAGTTTGGGGTCCGTTGCACGGGCTGCCCATAACAATAAAGGAACTGTTTGAAACTGAAGGATTCCGCTGGACTGCGGGAGACCCGGATTTCGCCGATCGTGTGGCTATGGTAAATGCTGCTCCGGTATCCCGGCTGGTGGAGGCAGGAGCCAACGTCTTTGGAGTGACAAACAGTCCTTTTCATGGGATGGATGTCCAGACCTACAACGATATTTATGGAACAACTAACAACCCGTGGGACCTTGACCGATCCCCGGGAGGCTCTTCGGGAGGAGCAGCCGTCGCAGTTTGCGCCGGCCTCTGTGGCTTGGAGGTTGGCAGTGACATCGGCGGTTCAATTCGCAATCCGGCGCACTACTGCGGCGTTTACGGCCATAAGCCGACCTATGGCATAGTTCCCAGGCGCCGACTGGCGCCGCCAGGGCTCATGGCAGTTTCTGACTTGAGCGTAGCGGGACCGATGGGCCGAAGTGCTGAGGATCTGGAGCTGGAGCTGGCGATTCTAGCGGGTCCAGATGACAACCAAAAAATCGCCTGGCGGCTGGAGTTGCCACCACCACGCCGGGGGTCTCTAGCCGATTATCGAGTCGCAGCCTGGCTGGACGACCCGGCGTTTCCAGTTGACAAGCTCGTGCTTACGAAATTGCAGCAAGCTGTCGATGACCTCCGCCACTCTGGAGTCAGCGTCGACGAGCGCGCCCGGCCCGACATCGGCGAGTTCGCTGAAAATAATCGGCTTTATGACTCAATCTTGGCCGCGACTTCGGCCAAGGACCTGACCAGCGAACGGTTTGAGGAAATGATCCTCGAGGAGGATCAGGGCGCCGCAGAAACCGACGCGGAGTGGCCAAGCGAACTTCATAATGCTGCCTTACGCCACCGGACCTGGCTTACACTGAACGAACAGCGCCAGGAACTCCGGCAAAAGTGGGCAGAGTTCTTCCAGCGCTTTGACGTCCTTCTGATGCCTGTAACCCCAGTGACCGCTATCAAGCATGACCTTAGCCCCCGGCTGACCCGCACGATCCGAATAAACGGAGAGTCCCGCTCTTATTTCGACCAACTCGCCTGGATCGGGCAAGTGACAATGGCCTACCTGCCCGCCACTGTGGCGCCAATCGGTCAGGCAGCAGACGGCCTGCCGGTTGGTATTCAGATCGTAGGACCTTATCTCGAGGACCGGACGTCAATCGACTTTGCTGGACGGCTTGAAGATGTAGTTGGCGGCTACCAGCCGCCGCCTGGCTACGATTAACGCTTATTACGCCCGGTGAAGTTGGTTCCAGAGACGGCTTCGCCTATTCGCACACCAATTCCGGCATTTCAAAAATAGTCGGCGGCGTTACGAACCGCGGCCTGGCTTCGGCTCACCGCGCAATTAAGGCGCCTGCGCCGAGAGCGGATGGAGGGTCACAGACTTGTCCCTTTTGCCGATATTTAGTCATTGGCGAACGTCGAAGACCTCCGATTAACATAAGTGGTAAAATCGAGGAAATTCTTACCCCTAGGGGATTTGCCGGCTGCGAAGTCGATCCAGCCGGAAACAGCATGAACACGGCGGTCAAAAGCTGACCCGGCTTGTGCCAAGCGGCACCCTAATCCTGATTGGTTTCCTGGTAATCGGTCTTTATGTGGGCGGTGAGGCTGGGTTTCTCGACCTCAACCCGTCTTCCCAGGCGGGAAGCGTTTCAGCGTTGCCGCTGCGCGCAACGGCCGCGTCGAGCCTGGGGAGCGAGCTTCTGGGCAACCAGGAACGGGCGGAGGCGAGCAGCACCACTAGCAGCACTCCAGTTTCGTCACCGACGCCGGCTCCTGTCGTCGCTCTCCGGGCTGTCCTGACACGTACACCAGCTGCCGCCGCAGCGTTCCCGCCGACGGCAACACCACCGCCCACCGCAACGCCAGTTTCAGCCACGGCAACCCCGCTGCCAACCGCAACCGCGGTTCCAGCGACATTCACCCCAGTGCCGACAGCAACGCCGGTTCTTCCCACCGCCACTCCCGTACCAAGAGCAACCCCGGTTTCGGCGACAGCCACTCCACCCGCTCCGACCGCCACCCCTCCTCCTTCCGGCGTTCTTTTCGGAATGGTGACCTACTATTGGGATGGTCTAACGGGCTTGCCACTTGGCTGCGACAGCTTACGATGAGGACGGAGAGCCCCTGTACGACGAGGACGGAGAGCCCCTGTACGACGAGGACGAAGAGCCCCTGTACGACGAGGACGGACAGCCCGTGATCTGGGTCTACGATCCTTTGGATGTGACTATTATCGCCGTCGGACCCGACCATTACACGGACTTTCCCTGCGGGACCGTCCTCGAGGTCTGTGGGCCCGGGGGCTGCATTGAGGGTGAGCGCAAAGATTCTTGCCCGGGGTGCGGAATCAATCATTTGGATCTTTCCCGACTTGGTCACCTACTGGTCTGTGGCGAAGACTCAGGCGTCTGCGAAGTGACCATCCGCAAGTTGAATTGAAAATTGGCGACAACCTGCGACACTTTTGAGTACGGTGGTGTACCAGGAACAGCGCGAGTAGGGTTGGAGGAGCTGTCAGAATGGAAGTCAACAAACAAGCCAACGAAGGCGTCCTGACGGCAAACGAGGATTTCTACAAGGCGTTCAATCAAAAAGATCTCGCCGCAATGGATGACCTCTGGGCCGGCAGTGATGACATCAGCTGCATACACCCTGGCTGGAATGTCCTTCAAGGTCGCGACGCCGTCTTGGAGAGCTGGCACAGCATACTCTCAAACGCCAATCAGCCTCGGATTGTGGTCGGCGGAGCCTCGGTTGTCTTCTCGGGTAACGCTGCAGTGGTCCTGTGCCGGGAGTTGGTCGCCGGCTCACCCCTCGCAGCCACCAACATATTCGTACGTGAGGCGGAAGCTTGGAAGCTACTGCATCACCAATCAGGGCCAGTATCGAATTGACGTCCGAATTATTTGAAATGCTCTCAATGATGGCGGCAAGCCGCCTACTTGCGAGGCGTCGCGGGTGGTTTGCACCCGCTCAGTTCAGAGGCGGCAGCGCACTTCGACCTCGCGCCGCCACCGTGATTATTATTTGAGATCGGGCTAGATCCTACTCGCCGGCGTCGCGCTGGCTCAGTTCGGCGCCGGCAGCAATCTGCGCTATCGCGGCAGCTACTCTTGGCTGGGAGGCGGTCCTGTCTGGGCCGGCGCGTTTGTCACAAACACCTTGGTTCTGGGATAGGCCAGCTGGATGCCTTCGGCGTCGAAGGCTTTCTTTAGACGCAGGCGTATCTGACCCATGATCGCCCACTGCCAATCGGGGGCGGTCTCACCGACAATCCGGATGTCAATCCCGTTGGGCGTGAAGGCGTTAACGCGATGCGGCCTCGGTGCGGACCTTACCAAGTGGGCCCATTCCGGATCTTCGGCGATTTCCCGGCCGACCGTCCTGACGATTTCGAAGGCTCGATCGAGGTCGGTGTCGAAATCAACACCAACGTTCATCAAGACGTTAGCGAATTCCTTGGTGTAGTTGCTTGAGGTGGTGATGCCACCATGGGGGACGAAGTGAACCGTTCCATTGGTGTCACGCAGAACTGTACGCCGCAGGTTAACTTCCTCGACGGCGCCTTCTATGCCGCCAATTTCGACCCAATCACCAATGCTGTATTGATTTTCCAGCAAGATGAAGAGACCGTTGATCACGTCCCTCACCAGGTTTTGGGCGCCAAAGCCAACCGCCAGCCCAATAATACCAACGCCGGCGATCAGGGGCGCGATGTTGACATCGAGTTCCGAGAGTACGACCAGGACAGTCGCGATCACGACCACAACAAACGCGGTGCGATAAACGACGTGCGAGAGCGTTGCCACCCGTTTGTCGATCTCGATCTGGGGATCATCCGCCATGTGTTCCTTGACCACGGTTCGAATTAGCGGGGTGATCAGGCGCTGAAGCAGAAAAATCACCAGGCCAGCAACCACGGCGATTAGCAGAATGCGTCCGCCAATGGTGACGATATCGTCGATGATCGCATCCGTGTTTATGTCAAGGGCAAGCAGGGCGACCTGCAACATTGATTATTCTCCTTTTCCCTATGAGCGCAGCCATTATATCCGTCTTGGGATGTCAATACTGATCGCGGGCAACCTTTGTCAAACGCTCTACGGGAGGTGGCGCGGAGGGCGTAAAAGTCTGACTGCTTATCCGTCTGAGGAAGCGGGCCGCAGGGCTACAAGCGGGATTAGGCGCGGGGTACTTGCCTGGTATTTTGCGTAGCCCGGCCAGATCCTCACGGCCTCGGGCCACAGGCGATCGTGCTCGCCCTTACCGGTCTCAAGCGCGATCATCGCTTGTTTTGATCGTCCCACCTGGACTTCGACTCTCCGATCGGCCTGCAAATTGAGAAACCACTCTGGGTGCCGGATACTACCGCCTTTCGAAGCTACTACTACGAGGTCGGGTCCGTCTCTAAGGTAGAGGAGAGGCATGGTTCGGGATTTTCCGGTTTTGCGCCCGGTAGTTGTCAGCAGCAGGATCGGCAGTTTACCGAGGCGAACGCCGATGCGCCCGCCGGTCAATCTGTAGACGAAAACATGCACCACCGAGGCGACTTTCATCAGATGCGAAGTCAAAGGCATGATTGGGCTAATTATGGCAGTAGAACGCCAGAGCGAAGTGAAATGTCGGCCGAGAATCTTCTATGGCTGGCGGGTGCTCTCGGTCACGATCGTAATCGGCCTCTTTGCCACGCTCATGTCACAGCTCTTCTCGGGCGTGATGTTGCCGCACATCGAGGAGGACACCGGTTGGAGCCGGAGCTCGGTAACTTTCGCGGTTACTTTGGGAAGCGTCAGTGCAGGCTTGACGGCTCCGTTTTTCGGCAGGTTCACCGATCGGTTTGGTCCCAGATTTATCACGCCACTCGGAATTCTGGTAACGGTCGGGGCGATGTGCCTGCTTGGCCTCAGCGCTTCAAGCCATATAGCGCTTTTCTACTTTGGTCACATTTTTGGCCGAGCCTGGTCGCAGAACACCCTCGCTGGGGTTGTTCCGCAAACTACGGCCGTCAAATGGTTCAGAAAAATGCGCGGCAGAGCTTTGGGCCTGACGCAGATGGCCCTTCCCTTAGGCGGAGCAGCTCTAATCCCGGTCGCTCAACTCTTGATCAACGGTGGAGTCGGCTGGCAAAGCATTTACTACAGTTTTGGCGCCTTCATGCTGGTCGCGCTGCTCACGCCCGCTGCTCTGGTCTTGCGTCGCCGCCCAGAAGACCTTGGTCTTTTGCCGGACGGCGTGACCTCTGAGGAGATCGAAACGGCGGCGGACCAACCAAAGGCTTCGGATGCGACGACAGAAGTCAGCTGGACCGTATCCCAGGCTGTACACAATCCAGCACTCTGGCTCTTGGTTGCGGCCATGTGCATAGGCGTCGCGGCAAATGGCGCCATTGGATTTCATCAGTTCGCTTACTTTAGAGATCAAGGCATTGCCTCCACAGCAGCAGCTCTTGCGGTCAGTGCTTACGCTCTGTCCGGCGCGGTTGCCAACGTTCTTTGGGGTTTCTTGATCGAGAAGGTGCCTGGAAGAGTAGTTGGAGCAGGCACGATGCTCATTGCTTCAGTCATGTGCGCCTTCTTGCTGACCGTTGACTCAGCGGGGACCGCGCTGCTATTCGCGGTCGTTTTTGGTCTGGCGGCGCGTGGACAATCTTCAATCATCCTGGTCATGGAGGCTCAGTACTTTGGACGAGAGTCATACGGGGCCATATCCGGGTTGTCGCTGCCTTTTCAGCAGATCGGACTCGGCCTGGGTCCTGCTTTGGCGGCCATCAGTTATGACGCGACCGGCCAATCCTATACTTTCGCGTTTGTCGCCTTTGGGGTTGTTTATGTGCTGGCCGCAATTCTAATCTGGCTGGCCCGCAAACCGGAGCTGCCGGATTAGGCCTACTATAAATTGAACGCCGCCAAGGCCAAATTTGGAGGGTCAGCCATGGTCGAAAACAAGAAAGCTCGTGGGCCTGGGCCGATCATTCTCGCCGGCGGTGCCGAATTCGACACACGAATGGCGCCCGCTGACCGTGTCTGGCTCGGACTGCTTGGAGTTGCCGAGGGCGTCAAACCGCGACTCGGCGTTTTGCCTACGGCTGCCGAACAGCGTCCGGAACTGGCGGCGTCAAATGGCGTTTCCCATTTTCTGAGCCTCAAAAGCGCTGCCGAAGCCACGATGATTACTGGGCCTCAGTCAGCATCGGATGAAGAAACAATCGCGGCTATCGACCAGCTGGATGCTGCTTATATCGCCGGCGGCAATCCGATCCATCTCGCCGATGTGCTTAGCGGTTCGCCGGCGTGGCAGAAGCTGGAAAGTCGCTGGCGGCAGGGAATGGCGTTGGGCGGCTCCAGCGCCGGGGCCATGGTTCTTTGCGAGGCGATCTTCTTGCAAAATCGCTGGGCCGCAGCCCTTGGCCTGCTGAAGGGCGCAGTCACCTTGCCACATTTCAACAAGCGCGACGAAGCCGCGGCTGAACGTGCCCGCGATGACGTGACTTCGGACGGCCTGGTGGGGCTCGGGATAGATGAGTCGACAGCGCTGATTTGGCATGAAGGTATCTGGCGCGTCGCCGGCCCCGGCAGAGTCGTGGTACTCAACCGGGAAGGCGCTGCCGCGTATTTCGATGAACAGGTGATCTCGGGTCTACCTGACCCCGCCTAAGAGGCGCCTGTGTCGCACTAGCAAGTCCTCGATGCCTAGCCAGAGCTAGTCAGGATAAAGATCAGCATTAGGCCTGAAGCAAAGCCGAAGACTCCTAACGGCAGACACCCAGGAGTTCCGCCTAGCTTCGCCATATACAACAAAGCTACAAGCAAGCCGGAGCAAAGCACCAAGGCGACGGCGGGCACGATCCAGGTCACTCCACCCACATCCAGCGCGAATAGAAACAGACCCAGGCAGATTCCCGCCACAGCGGCGAATACTATTGCCGTAAGAGTTCTCAAGGTGTCTTCGTCCGAACCTGGATATGCGGCAAAGTTCCGCACTTCGTAAGCCCACGTTTGATCAATTGCACCTACTGGTTCTAGGTTGAGCCGAATCTCAACTAGTACGGGGCCCTGGGCCAGATGGATTCACCCCTGAACCCCCAAACCCTGGCGTGGGGACTGCGAGAAGCCACCGTGCTACTCTCCGCACATGTTAGAGACCGAGGCCTTGCTGCTTGGACTCCTGGTTATTTTCGCGGCCGGTCTCACACAGTCTTTGACCGGTTTTGGTTTTGGCTTAATCGCGACTCCCCTACTGACCTTGTTTATCTCCCCAAAGCTGGCTCCACCCATTGTGCTAGTAAATGGCATCATCCTGAACTTTTTGATCCTCAGCCAAAGTTCCGGAGACCCTGGCCAGGCAGTTGGCCCTGCTAGTCGTTACCCTCGCGGGAACCCTGTCACTCCTGAAGGGCTTTGGCGTTATTTAAGGATCGAGATTCTTTCTAGCGACCAAATGCCGATCACCGTGAAGGCGCTTGACGGTCTTACTTACATCCTCTTTGATTGCACGGGCGGCGCCAGCGAAAACAATCGCCGCGTCATTGGAAAAGATACAGGCTCAAATGGAGGCAGCTAATGAAGTCTTTAGGCTACTCACAGGATTATGACGAGACCAGTTCGGCTATTAGCCAGCTGTTCGATCTCTCGGGCCGGGTTGCCCTGATCACCGGCGGCGGCTCCGGCCTGGGCCGAGCAATCGGTCTGGGCTACGCTCATTTCGGTGCCGACATCGCCGTCGTCGATCTAAATGGCGACAGGGCCAAAAAAGTGGCTGAGGAAATTCGCGCGACCGGCAAGAGGGCTGAACCGCTGGTGGCTGACGTCACTGACTGGGATCAAGTTGAAGCCATGGCCTCCAGCGCTCATGAACTTTTCGGCCACATTGACATTTGTGTCAACTCGGCCGGGATCAATGTCCGCAAGCCAATTCTGGAAATGAGCCCGCAGGAGTTCCGCTCAATTATTGACGTGAACTTGACCGGGACCTGGCAGTCTGCCAAAGCGGTTGGGGCACTAATGGCCAGCCAAGGCAGAGGCAAAATGATCAACCTGGCAAGCATTTATGGACACGTGGCAATTGAAGGAAATGGTGGCTACGCGGCGAGCAAGGGCGGCATCGTGCAACTTACAAAGGTGCTGTCCGTGGAGTGGGCGCCGGCCAACATTCAGGTCAACTGTCTGGCGCCGATGTACGTGAAAACGGCACTCACCGAGCCGATCCAGGACAACCCAGACTTCCTCAGCCGAGTGATTGGCCGCAGCCCGACGCCGCGGTTTGGCGAAGCCTGGGAACTAATCGGCCCGGCCGTATTCCTTGCTTCCGACGCTGCAGGATTAGTCACCGGGCACTCACTGTTGGTGGACGGTGGCTGGACTGCAATTTGATCCTGAATGCTGCGAGAAGCCAGGAGCCGTTGTTTAGCGAAGGCCGGGGTATACTGGCGTCAGTGGTGACCGTTCTCCACGAAGCTAACGGCACTGAAATAGACCCTTTTGATGCGCGTCCCCGTATCGTTCGACTAGCGAGAAACAATGACAACAATTGAGTCTGCCCGCCCAACCAGCAGCGCAGCCGAAGGCCAGAAGGCCGCACCGGTCTCTGGATACGCTTCGCTGAGAAGCATGCTCGAGGAAGATGGACTGTTTGACCGCCAGCCACGCTATTACGCAGTTCAGGTCGGGCTGGCCGTCGCGGGGTTGGCGGGCGCGATTTTTGCCATGATCGTCCTAAACTCGCTTGCTTTGCTGCTGGTGGTGGCGGTGCTCTTGGCGGTGATATTCACCAACATGGGCTTCCTGGTCCATGACGCCGGACATCGCCAAGTATTCATCTCGACTCGCAAGAATGATTGGTTGGCCCTGTTTTTTGGTTGGCTGCTGGGGATGAGCCCGAGCTGGTGGATTGCCAATCACAACATGCACCACAACAAACCCAATGACCTTGAGTACGACCCTCATACCGCGATCCCAACAATGGCCTTTTCAGAAGAGCAGGCCGACGCCAAGCAAGGCATGCTGAGGCAGATCACGCGATATCAAGTTTTCTACTTCTTCCCTTTGCTTTCGCTGGAGAGCTTCGGGGCACGTCTTGCCGGAATTCAGTTCATAGCTCGCGGAGTTGCCCGTTACCCAGCGGTTGAGGCGATGGGGATGGCTGTACACCTCACGGCTTACGTCTTGCTCCTGGCGTTCGTGATGACGCTGCCGCAAGCAATAATCTTTGCCATCGTGCACCAGAGCTTGGCTGGCCTTTATATGGGTTCGGTGTTTGCGCCCAACCACAAGGGTATGCCGGTACTGAAATCTGACACTGATTTGGACTATCTCCATCGCCAGGTAATTACAACCCGAAATATGTACCCTCATCCGGTAACCGACTTCTGGTGCGGCGGTCTGAATTACCAGATTGAGCACCATTTGTTCCCCACTCTGCCGCGAAACAAGCTCAAGAGCGCTCGCAAGATTGTGAAGCGATTCTGCGAACAGAATGACGTGCCCTACCACGAAGTTGGATTTTTTGAATCTTACGTCGAGGTCATGCGCCACCTCTACCGGGTTGCAGCACCGCTGCGCTCGGCGCCGCAACCTGCGAACCTCGCGAAATAGCGGCCTCGACACAGAATTTGATTGAGACCCAGCCGGTGTAATGTGCCGGCACCTCGGTGTCGATGTACTCCAATCGGCGGCTTACGAACTCACTACCGCTGAAACGAACACCAGAAGGAACCCTGCCTTTGACCGAGCACGGTTCCTTCTATTTCCATCTCTCTGGTGGCTTGGAGGAGCGCTGGCTGTCCTCCAGCACATTAAGCTCATCGTCCAAGGCCACATCAACGTGACCCTAGTCACAGAACCGTAGATTCGTCCGGCCCATGATTTGTACTCAATAACAAACCTAGGAGACCGTCCGCATGGCGAAGAGGAAACCTCAAAAAAGCCGTCGCAAACGCGAAGCACAGCAGCGCAGCAAACTTCCTCAAACCTTACGGAAACAAGCGCGACTTATTATCGGCGGCAGCGCGATAATCGGCGCACTCGTCGCCGTAGTCTTGCTAACCAATCCCTTTGAGGCGCCCACAGCGTTAGACGCTAACGGTGTTCGGGTAAGAACTGGACCGACAAACGATGTTGTCGGCGCGGGACCCCGACCAGGCCTGCTGGCCCCAAACTTCATCCTGGCCGATTATGATGGTAATGCGGTGCGTCTGAGTGACTTCGCCGGCAAGGTAGTCTTTCTAAACTTTTGGGCTACTTGGTGCACTGCATGTGAGGCTGAAATGCCCGACATGAATCGCCTGGCGGCTAAATACGCTGATGATCTGGTGGTGCTCGCTGTGAACCGTGGAGAGTCATCCGGCAAAGCTGAGCGCTGGAGTACCGCCCGCAATCTCGACAACATCTTTTTTGTTGTGGATTCTAACGAATCGATCTCGGGAGCTTACAGGCTTTCGAATGGCATGCCACAAAGCTT
This sequence comes from Dehalococcoidia bacterium, assembly GCA_965219205.1. Classification (GTDB taxonomy): domain Bacteria; phylum Chloroflexota; class Dehalococcoidia; order DSTF01; family WHTK01; genus WHTK01. The sequence continues at coordinate 390,251 of CBDCMQ010000003.1, read as the reverse complement.
CTTCATCGACAAAGACGGCTATGTGACGCTTCCCGTAACAGGTGCTCAGACCTTTTTTACGATGGAGCAGAATCTGCTGGCGGCCCTGGAAAGCGGCAATTAATGAGTTCTCCCGTGATCCAAGGAGAACTAGCGCCGGCTGGCGAGCCACCGCCGGATGGGCCACCGCTGGGCGGGCCACCTAGCAGGGGTCGCTCAATATTTCAGCCAATTGGCAGATTCGGCCGGTCCTACGGGATTGGCGCCGCTTTCGCGGTTGGCTGGACTCCTTGTATTGGGCCGATCCTGGGTGCGATTCTGACGCTGGCAGCTTCCTCCGGAACAGTGGCGCACGGAGCATTTCTATTGGCATTTTGGTCGGCAGGCCTAGGGCTTCCGTTCATCATCACGGGAATGGCCATGGGCTCGGTTATGGCGGGGATGCGGAAGATAAGGCCAATCATGCCCGCCTTGGAAATGACCGGTGGCGTCCTAGTGATCGTCGTCGGCATGCTGATTTTTCTAGACCAATTCACTATCTTCAACTCCTACTTTGGCGGCAGCGCTTCGGTTGTAACGGGCGCTGAAGACTCGTTAGTAGGATTCGACATCTATGGCCCCGTAGGATTTATGGCTGCGTTCGCCGCCGGCGTGGTGGCATTCCTGTCACCTTGCTGTCTTCCACTGGTCCCGGCCTATATCGGCCACTTGGCAGGGATCTCGAGCCAGGAAGAAGGAATAGATCCACCGCGCACGCTTACGACCAAGCACGCAATCGCCTTCGTGGCCGGGTTTTCAACCCTGTTCATGATCCTCGGAGCATCGGTTGGCGCTGTCGGTTTTGTTGTCAGAGACAACCTCGCGACATTGGAGAAGATAGCCGGAGTCCTGCTGATAATTCTGGGCCTCAACCTGGCTGGAATCATCCGGATCCCCTGGCTTTATCGAACCTACCAACTGGATCTCACGAGCAAACCAAAGGACAAGCTGTCAGGCTGAGGCGCCAAAGTGTCCTGTGACTCCAGTCACAGTGCGCTGCCCAGGCTCTCGATAGATTGGATTGAGAGGGGCGGCTCGGTCCGGCTAAATATTGGGGCCGCCAGGATTCAACCATGACCTTGGAAGTAAAGATCTATTACATAATCGGCCGGCAGTTGGGGCCGATCTCGATACCGCACTCCTGGTGCGAGGAGTGCGACCTGACAGTAAGGCTGGTAAATCAGTTAGTCGGGGAGCTCGACGCTGGCGACGCCATCCGGGTTCAGGCTAAGCTATGGCTGGCCAACATGATCCCGGCCCTGCTGAAAGGCGGCTGGCATCCACCAGTCCTGCTCGTAGGTGGACGGATCCATAGTCAGGGTGTCGTGCCGGACCCCGACATCCTGCGAGAAGAGTTGGCTCAACAGCTGCGTCTCCAAGATGTCGGCCTGAGGTGAGACTATTCCGCCTGCCTTTGGCAGCAGTCCTTGTTCTCCTCACTGCTTGCTCAACCGCTGCTACAAACTCAGATGAACCTACTCCCGGCGAGTCGGCTCAAGCGGAGGAAACCGTAATCCGACCACCGGTAAGACGTCCGGGCTGGCTAACGGATTTCGGTATTGCCTCGATCGATCTTAGTGAGCTGACTCAGGGCCAGGTCAAAGACGGTATTCCCGCTTTGCGCGATCCGAACTTTGTCCCGGTGGCAGAGGTCACTTTTTTAAATGATCGGGAGCCCGTAATCGCCTTCCAGCACAACGGTGAAGCCAGAGCGTACCCATTACAAATTCTAATGTGGCACGAAATCGTCAATGACGTCGTCGGTGGCAGACCGGTCCTGATCACTTTTTGCCCACTTTGTAATACGGCGATTGCCTTTGACAGGACGGTTGACGGAACGGTCCTATCATTTGGCGTATCCGGCTTCCTTCGAAACAGCGATTTAGTGATGTTCGACGACGAGACAGAGTCGTTCTGGCAGCAGATTACCGGAGAGGCGATTGTGGGGGTGCGCACCGGGACAAACCTTGAGCTGCTGCCATCCAGCATTGTTTCCTGGGAGGACTTTCGCACATCCTTTCCGGATGGGTCGGTCCTGTCACAGGATACCGGCTTTTCGCGACCCTACGGCCGAAACCCATATGTCGGGTATGACGACATCAACTCGTCGCCATTCCTATGTCGGGTATGACGACATCAACTCGTCGCCATTCCTATTCCGAGGTGAGGCCGACAGCCGTCTGGCAGCAATGGAACGCGTGGTTACAGTAGAACTCGGTGAAGAAACAGTCGCGTACCCAATGCGGTTCCTCGAGGAAAGTCCGGTTGTTGCGGACCAGATCGGCGGCCAAAGCATCGTCATTTTCTTCAAGCTTGGCACGACATCGGCACTACATGGCAACTCGATTGCCGACTCCCGCGACATTGGGGCGGCGGGGGTGTTTCGACCGGAGGTGGGGGTTGACATTAACTTTTATCGCCGATGGCGAGTCATTTCTCGATCAGGAGACAGGCTCGCTCTGGAACATTTTTGGGCAGGCCGTGAGTGGTCAATTAAAGGGCGAAATCCTCGAACCAATAATCAGTGGCAATCATTTTTGGTTCGCCTGGGCGGCATTCAAGCCGGAAACCCGCATTTGGGGTCCCTAAGACGATCGATGACGCAAGGCTTGATTCACCCGTAGCAGGAATGTGACCCGTATCACGGAGCGCCGCGCGGCGTTGACCGAAAGTAGAGCGAGTATATCCAGCACATAAAACGCTGGTTCGGTTTTTCTAGCGACTTCGTTGACATTGATGTTTACTAAGAGCTCCATTGAGAAGGAACAAAATGCTTACGAATTTTTTTAACAGGGTTCGAGCTACGACCGAGCAGGAGCCCACGGCCGAGCCATCTGAAACCGCGTCTGGTGACCTGCGACAGGTTGTGATGTATTCAACAACTTGGTGCGGCGGCTGCCGCGCGGCTAAACGCTATTTCGCCGAAAGGGGCATCACTTACGAGGAAATCGATAGCGAGTGTGTCGCGGGCGCCGCGAAAAACGTCATGGCCTGGGCGAACGGAAACAAAACGGTGCCAACCATGGTTATCGGCAATAAAGTCGTAGTCGATTGGCGGCAGAAGCTGGTTGAAGATGCACTGGTATCTGAAGGAATCCTCCAAGAAGCAGATACGCATTAGCTCCTGGGGTACGCTGACCCCTGTCTAGGACCGGCAGCGTCGGCGGCTCAGAAGAAAGGATCCCCAGCACAATCATGGCAGATCATTACGGCGACACACCGACCAAACAGGATGCCGACTACATCTTCCACGAACTGACTCGCAGCATTTGTCCGGAGTGCCGGAAAGTTATTGATGCGCAGGTGCTGGTGCGCGACAACCGAGTTTACATGCGAAAGCGCTGCCCGGGGAGCATGGCTGGTTTGAAGGGCTGGTCAGCTCCGACGCGGAAAGCTACGTCGGCAGCGCCCGGTTCAACAAGCCGGGCACGATTCCGCTCGAATTTAGTACTGAAGTGAAAGACGGATGTCCGCTGGACTGCGGCCTTTGCCCGGAGCACAAGCAGCACACCTGCCTGGCGCTGATTGAAGTAAACAGCAACTGCAATCTGGATTGCCCGATTTGCTTTGCTGACGCTCAGGACGGCTTCAGCCTGACGCTCGCCGAAGTAGAGAGCATGCTCGACCGGTTCGTTGAACTGGAGGGTAATCCGGAAGTTGTGCAGTTTAGCGGCGGCGAGCCAACGATTCACCCCCAAATCCTTGAGATGGTCCAGGCAGCCGGACCGCGGCATTCCCCAAGTCATGATCAACACCAACGGGGTCCGCATCGCCCAAGACGACGCCTTTGTCGAAGCACTGGCGCGATTGCGACCGTCAATCTACTTTCAATTTGATGGTTTGGACCGGAGGACGAACGACGTCATTCGCGGCGCGAATCTGCTGGAGCTGAAGCTGAAGGCGCTAGACCGCCTCGCTGAGATTGACCTTGATGTCGCCTTGGTAGCCGCCATTGAACGCGGCGTCAACGAACATGAACTCGGGGAGATAGTGCGCTTTGGCATGGCCCATCCTGCCGTTCGAGGCATGGTTGTGCAGCCGGTCACCCACGCCGGCCGATACATTGAGCACGACCCGATGCAACGCATGACGATCCCCGAAGTGCTTGGGGACATCGTTTCTCAGTCGAATGGCGTCTTGCTCAAAGACGATTTTGTACCAGTGCCGTGTTGCTTCCCCACCTGTCAGGTGAATACATATCTCTACGGCGATGGAGATGACGTAATCCCCCTACCTAGAGTCCTTGACGTCGAAGAGTACTTAGACTACATCAGCAATCGCACCTTCCCGGCTATTCCAGTTGAAGCGGAAATTCGGGCCGCTCTTGAAGGGTTGTGGTCAGCCAGCGCGGTGCCAGGATCAGATCAAGCGAGCAGTAAGTTCCAGTGCGCTTGCGGCCCGACCATTGACTTGCCAGATGATTTGGGCCACATGCGCAAGCATGTCTTCCAGATCGCGATCAAGGATTTCATGGATGCTTATACGTTCAACGTAAAGCAAGTCATGAAATGCTGCGTAAGCGTCCTAGTCCCAGATGGCCGCATGATTCCGTTCTGTGCCTACAACGTTGTCGGGTACAGGGAGCAGGTTCGAGAGGAGCTCTCAGCTCGCAGGATTGAGGCGTGAACCAAACCCTCTTTACCCAGGAACCGGCGAACGACACCGAGTACAAGATTTCCTGCGCCGGATTCTATGAAATCGCCGCAGTCAGGTTCTTGCTGGGCGAATCGTGGCGCCCAGGTGGCATCGCGTTGACCCAGGAAATCGCCGCGGCGGCGGGTATTCAAGCCAATGCAAAGGTTCTGGATATTGCCTGCGGAGCAGGCGATAGCTCACGTATAGTGGCCGGCGAACTGTCAGCAGAAGCAGTAGGCCTTGATTTGAGCCCATCCTCACTGGGATTCGCCAGCCAGAGGTTTGATCAGGAACCCTGGTGGCCGCTTACATCTTGGACGGCGGGAGAGGCGGAAAGCTTGCCTTTCGCCGCCAATAGCTTTGATGTGGCCATGGTCGAATGTGCGCTTTGCACTTTTCCCGATAAGCCCGCCGCAATTTCAGAAGTGCGACGCGTGCTCAAGAGCGGCGGTCGCTTTGCCTTGTCGGACGTTACTTTGGACAGGGGAGCTTTGCCCGCTGAGCTTCAGCCGCCCGTCGCCCGAGTGGCCTGTCTCGCTGATGCTTCCTTTGCAAGATTACGTGCAGTTGATACGAGATGAGGGTTTTGAGATCGATGCGGTCAAAGATTGCCGTCCGGCGGTTAGCGAATTCCTTCAATCAATTGATAGAAAACTCCTCCTGGCGCGTGTTGCTCAGGCGCTTGGCAAGTTGGATCTGGGCGGAGTTGACATCAAAGATGCCCGCCGCGTACTAAAGCGAGCCAGCGAATGTGTTTCAGCCGGTACTCTCGGCTACGCCTACGTAATCGCTCACGCTAACTAAGAGGGGCGCCCAAAAGCGCCGACGCAGACCGCCCAAGCCCATGGCCTATTTACCCGGGGTGCGAGAATGACTTCTCGCCGGCCTCAATTCGAACCGCGAGCTGATTTTCAAACGGCGGTAGAGGACAGGCCCAGGCATCGTTATAAGCGCAGTACGGGTTGTAGGCATAGTTGAAATCGATGTACAAGCTGCCATCGTCTGCTTCATGCGGCTCGAGATAGCGACCACCGCCGTAGGTTTCCATCCCAGCCGCAGTGGCATCTTTGAATGCCAAAAACAGCTCGCCACCATCGGTGTCTCGGTATATGGTCAACTCAACCTGCTGCCCATCAACAGTGAAACCAGCTTTGCCCCATTTCAGGTAGTCCACCGTGGACCCAGTCGAGAGCTGAATTGATTCAATTTCCTGCTCAGTGACCACCTCGGGCTGAACCACAAACCGGAGTTGGTCATTCTCAGGAAAATATGCAAGTGCGGTGAAGTTGTGCTGCTGCTCGTGGCTAAAAGGGGATTGCGCCGATTCCTTAAGGAACCGATCCTTCTCCTGGTGAAATTCGTCGAGCTCGCTCATCGTTTTTTCCTCTAACAATTTGGCACCGCAATCATTATTCGCTATGGGCAATCGCCTCTAGGCCAGGTAGATCCTTGAGCAAGACACGCGATCTGCCCAGCTCTATGAGCCCTTGGGTCCGAAAGTCACCCAACGCTCGTGTCACGGTCTCTCTCGACGCACCGATCGTCTCTCCGATTTGCTGATGGGAGACGCCCTCCACCTGGCCTGTTGTTCCGCCGAGCCGGAGCAGAACCGCCGCGAGGCGCTGAGCCACCGACTGAAAGGCCTGCATCTCCAGACGCTCTTCCAGTTCCGCTATGCGGTTCGCCTGAACCTGCATTAGGTTTAGGGCGATACTGGGTTTTGCCAGGACGAGATGGTCGAGGTCTGAGCGGCTCATTACGCAAAGGGTGCAGTCTTCCACCGCTTCGGCGATATTCCCCTGCAGGCGCTGGGACAAAACAGGCATCTCACCGAACACGGTTCCGGCGTCCAGCGTGTCCATAACCAGACGGCGCCCGTCCTCGGTCATTCGCGAGATTTGAACTCTGCCCTTTTTCAGAATGAAAAGGACTTCCCGGTTCGCGCCGGCATCGTGAACAACTCGGCCTTTGCGGCAAGTCGTCATCGTAGTCATGCGGTCAACGTCCTGCATGTCAGACGGAGTCAAGCCATGAAAGCTCTCGGCTTCCATGAGCAGGCGCTCCTTTGACGAAGCGAGATCGACTCGCCTGGGGGCTGGAACGGCCTTCTCTGTGTCTTCGCTCGCGGAGCGATTCGTAAGGCGTTTAAGCATTGTCTGGTACCGCCTCCCCAACGATGGCAGTCAGCTCCTCAAGAGTTGGGTTGCCCATCGAAATGACTTGACCTTGCAGAACGAAGGTGGGGACTGCGATTATCTCTGAGGGCAACGGCTTGGTTTCGTCCACCTCAACGACCTGCACGTCAAGATTAGGATATACCAACGCGATATCGTCGAGGAGGTCCCTGGACCGTTGACAAGTGACGCAGCCGAGGTCCGCGTAGAGGATGAGGTTCATAAAGGAGAGCGTAAGGCAACGGCGAAAGAAGCGAATGTGATCCCTGTCACCCCTGTTCGTTTTCCCGGCTCGTTTTGGGCCGTTGAGGCCACCTTTGCCTGCAAATCGAGCCGAGGAGAGAGCTGATCTTGCTACGAAGTAAGGCGGGCCTTAACCTCTTGACAGGGGCCGAGCCGGTGTAGAGACTCTCTCAAGCACAACCATCATGTACCTAACGATAGGGGGATCCGTGTCCGAGTCCATAAAAGTCACGATTACACCAGGCGACAATGGTCCGATTCGTTGCATCGGACCAATCACGATTGTTGATGCTGATGGCAACCTGATTCAGGAAACGGAAGAGACATATCTCTGCCGCTGCGGTCAGTCTTCCAATAAGCCATTCTGCGATGGGACGCACCGAGCCAACTTCGAAAGCATTATTAGGGCGCCATAAGTGCCAGGGCGGCGAAAACACGTCAAAAGAAGCTCTGGTTGAGCCAGCGGCTTCGGATCGCTCCGTCCACATTGGCTCGCTGCTATCCAAGGGAAGCTTGATCCATCTAAATTTGCCGAGCCCGAGCTGATGACAAGCCAGTGCGGGTTTTCCAACTTGTCACCGGCGGGGCCCGGCGATGATATGGAGCGGGCAGGCATGGCTCGCCACGATTTCCGCGCCATGAACACCGAAATATCCCTTGCTTGCGGCGGCCCAAACCCCGGCCGGCGCCTTGGCCGGGCCGAACGCTGGTTGCTGGCTTACGAAGAGCGGTTCAGTCGCTTCAGGGGATCGAGCGAGCTTAGCCAACTCAATCAATTCGCAGGACGGCCCTTTCGAGCGTCTCCAAGCCTGTTTCACTTGGTTGAGCTGGCACTCGAGCTCGCTCACCGATCACAGGGCCTGTTTGATCCGACGATCCTAGGCGCACTCGAAAACGCGGGTTACGACAGGTCCTTCGAACACCTTAGCGGTGCTCGCCGCCGGAAACGCAGCCGTCCACCGAGAGCATCGTATCAGCAGGTCCATCTGGAACCTTTTGTTCGAGAAATCTCTTTGCCCGTGGGTGTTGGACTCGATCTTGGCGGCATTGGTAAGGGGTGGGCAGTTGACCGACTGGCGAGGATTCTGAGTTCGCCTTGCCCGGTCAATGGCGGAGGTGACGTTTTCGCACTCGGTGTACCAAGCGACGGCGAGAAATGGCGGGTAGGCATAGCGAACCCGTTTAACACGAAAGAAGATTTACTGATGCTGTCTGTGAGCGACCGTGGCATCGCCACATCCAGCAGCCTCTCGCGCAGATGGAAGGCGGGCAACGCGGTGCAAGTCACGGCCGTGGCACCCTCGTCAGTGGAGGCAGATTACCACGCGAAAGTCGCGCTGCTGCTCGGCGCCGAGCAGGGTCGCGAGTACCTCAACAAGGAGCCAGCGGTTGACGGGTTCATCATCCGATCCGACTCGTCAAATCTGCGCACCGATGAACTCGCCCAGTTTCTCTAAGGGAAACTGGGCACCGAAGCTCGATTGGTGACGAGACGACAGGATGGGTGCCAGTCCTGCGGGTGCAAGATTTCGCCTACTTAGGGGACACAGGAAATCCTCGACGGGCACGAACACACCACCTCGCGATTGGGGGCGTGAGAACTGCTGTTGCAGCGGCTTCTCAAGCGCCAGCGCCCAAGAAGCCGCCTGTCGCTAGTCTGTTACGCGAACGTTTCCAGCGCGGCTGCGCTGGGGATTTCGAGGATCGGCCTCTACGTCAAACTCAACCGCTTGGCCTTCTTTTAGATCATCAAAGCTGCCGTCTACGAGAGCCGTGGTGTGGAAAAAGACTTCGTCCGCCGAGCCTTCTACTTGAATAAATCCAAAGCCTCGATCTCTGACCAGGCTTCTAATCTTTCCGGTTGCCATTTTGTACCCTTTCTTCTCTTCTTAGCCTTTGCTTGTGTCAGTAGTGCGATTGGCAACCACTTGAGCAACGACCACACCCAAAGTCACTGACCTCGGGTACTTCTTCGCCGCCAGACGGCGGATTTGATTATCCGCATGCGCGGATAAAGTCTTACCCTGCCACTGTAACGTGTCCGCCACCGTAATGCATCCTGGTTTTCCCCAGCATTACCTCAATCCTCCAGGTTTGTTTCTCAGCGGCTTCTTATCCGCGACAAGAAAGCACAAGCAGTTGACGGCAGTCAAGAGAATCGGACTTTATCGAGTTTCGAGAAATCATGCGTGGATTCCACCCAACGGATCGTCCCGGAGCGCGAGCGCATGACCAGGGAATGGGTTGAGGCGCCGTCCGGGTAAAAGCTGACTCCTTTCAAAAGTTCACCAGTACTGGCACCCGTTGCGGCGAAAAATACGTCATTTCCGCCGACCAACTCTTGCGTGTTGTAGACGCGGTCGAGGTCCACGCCGGCCGCGAGGCTTCGCTGCCGCTCCTCATCGTCTCGCGGCCAAGCCTTGCACTGGATCGCGCCGCCGGTGCAGCGAATCGCTGCCGCTGTGATGACTCCCTCTGGGCTGCCACCGATGCCCATGAGGACATCGACATCGCTCTGTGGCACCGCGGCCTGTATTCCGGCAATAACATCACCGTCAGAGATCATTTTCACGCGTGCACCGGCGGCGCGAATATCAGCTAGCAACTGGGCATGCCGGGGCCGGTCCAATATTACCACCGTGACCTCACCAACGGATTTGCCGAGGGCTTTCGCAACCTTATTCAGATTGTCGCCTACGGGAGCGTCGATATCGATTGCATCTTTCGCGGCGGGACCGACGGCAATCTTGTTCATGTAGAACAAGCCCGCGGGCAGGTTCATTGAGCCACGAGCCGACAGAGCGATGACCGCAATCGCGCCGGGCAACCCTTTGGAAAGCAGAGTGGTGCCATCGATCGGGTCAACGGCGATATCGACCTTTGGCTCAGATCCATCACCAATCTGCTCACCGTTGTAGAGCATCGGTGCTTCATCTTTTTCGCCCTCGCCGATCACAACCAAACCATCCATGCGGATACCTTCCAGAGTGAACCGCATGGCATCAACAGCCGCCTGATCAAGTAACTCCTTGTTACCCTTGCCCATGTGAACGGAAGCGGCCATGGCAGCCGCCTCGGTAACCCGAACAAGTTCCATGGCAATGTTTCGCTCGATTGGTTGACGCGCTGTGCCTTGGGTCATTTCAATCACCAAATCCTCGCTGCGATCGTCGATACGAATGAAGGACCAACCGTTCCGAATTCACAGAAAAACGCCTGTCGGGCGCTAGTATCCGCCAAGTCCATGGTTTGGGGAACCCTTGATGAACCGTCAAGCCCCCAACGAACAAGCACAATCCCGCAAGAAACGCCTGCCGGCTCACCATTAGTCTCTCTTGAGGCAGCCCTGCTTATAATTGCCGCCGTGACTAAGAGAATTGATGTGGCGTTGTTACCGGCGGAAGCGATAGTTAGTGACGCGGATTGTTATCTAGTAATCGATCTCTTGCGTGCGACCACAACTATCGCGATGCTGTTTACCGCCGGTCTGCGTGACTTAGTCGTGGTTGATAGCCTCGGATTGGCACAAGAATATGCGGCGCTAGACAATCGGCTGCTTCTTGGGGAAATTGGCGGCTTGCCGCCGGAAGGTTTTGACTACGGCAACTCACCGGTGGAGGCAGCTGCCGCACCCGTCTACGGTCGTGGAGCGGTCCTGTTCACATCCAACGGAACGCCAGCACTTTGTGCCCGAGCCGGTCACGGAACGGTCCTCGCCTGCTCCCTGGTCAACGCTCCGGCAGTCGTCGCTGACGCAGCTAGATACGAAACAGTGCTCGTTACTTGTGCAGGTACCAGCGGCGGTACGCGCCTAGCCTTGGAGGATTTTTTGGCTGCCGGGGCTGTTGTCCGAATGCTGATGGAGAAAGACCCAAAAGCTGAGGTTGGCGATGCGGCTCGCCTGGCGGCCGACACAGCCGCTTCAGGCCAACTGAGGGAACAGGTTTTCGCCTCCCAACACGGTCAAGAGACGGTTCAGCTTGGCTTTTCACCCGACATCGAACTCGCGCTCACGGTAGGTGCTTCCGAGACCGTGCCGGAGGTTGTCGAACACGGCACAGGCTGGGCTAGGCTGGTTGATCGCAACGCCGAGGGACCGCCTCGATCCTGAGATCCTAGCGGAACTCGCGGGAAACAGAGGTTCCGATGCAAGGCAAGATAATATTGACCTCTGTCGTGCGCTTGCTACGATCTAACCCGGACTTGGCTACTTCGAAGTTAGGAGTTCTGTAATGAGCAACGCCGAGGAATTGGCCAGTATCGCGCGAGCCCTAGTCGTCCCAGGCAAGGGGATTCTCGCGGCCGACGAGAGTTCAGGCACGATCAAACGTCGTTTTGACGCTATCGGCGCCGAAAGCACAACGGAAAATCGGCGCGACTACCGGGAGCTCCTTTTTCGAACCGCAGGCGCCAACGAGTTTGTCAGCGGCGTAATCCTGTTCGATGAGACGATCCGTCAGGATGGTGCCGATGGCACGCCGCTTGCGAAGGTTCTCAAGGATCAAGGAATAATCGTCGGAATAAAAGTCGATACCGGAGCCCAGGCGCTGTCAGGCGCTGAGGGTGAGTTGGTCACAGAAGGCCTTGACGGCCTGCGTGGCCGTTTCGCTCAATACAAGGACCTCGGCGCCCAGTTCAGCAAATGGCGCGCCGTTATCACGATCGGTGCCGAAATTCCATCTGACTACTGCATTGCAGCCAACGCCCAGGGCTTGGCTCGTTACGCTGCCCTGAGTCAGGAGGCCGGAATTGTTCCTATCGTGGAGCCTGAGGTCCTCATGGACGGCGATCATTCGATCGATCGATGTTTCGAAGTCACCCGCAAAACGCTTCATGAAGTTTTCGGTGAACTTGAGCGGCAGCGGATTTCATTCGAGGGAATGTTGTTAAAATCGAACATGGTCCTCTCGGGAGCGGGGGCCGCCAACCGCGCTGACGCTGCGGAAGTGGCGCGCCAGACCATCGCCTGCTTCAAGGATGCCGTGCCAGCGTCTGTGCCAGGTTTGGTTTTCCTGTCCGGCGGGCAGTCAGACAACGAGGCGACTTCAAACCTGGATGCGATCAACCGCCAGGCCGCAGCCGTAGGAGCGCCTTGGCAGTTGAGTTTCTCGTTTGGCCGCGGCCTCCAGGCCGCACCACAAAAGGCCTGGGCTGGCAAGGCTGAAAACACTGCCGCGGCTCAGAAGGCCTACTTCCAACGGGCAAAACTTACCTCCGCGGCACGCCAAGGTGCGTACACAGCAGAGATGGAAGCGGAGGTCGCGTCCCGGTAGGCTCGGAATCTTCGACCAGGAATCTGTCACATATCAGCGCCAACCGCGTTGGAAAGATCGAGTGGTATACTGACCGGGCTCAATCATGAATTCCGCCGCGGTTGAAGAAACCTTCGAAACTGTAGTTGGGCTTGAAGTCCACGCCCAACTAAACACGCAGTCCAAGATGTTCTGCAGGTGTAGTACTGACTATAGCGGAGCCGATCCGAACACTCACGTTTGCCCGGTGTGTCTGGGAATGCCCGGGGTTCTGCCGGTTATAAACGCTAAAGCCGTCGAACAGACGGTTCTCACGGGGCTAGCACTCAATTGCGAAATTCCGGGGCGGGCGAAGTTCGACCGCAAAAACTACCCTTATCCAGACTTGATGAAGGGCTACCAGATATCAGAGTTCGATCAGCCTCTGTGCATCAACGGATGGATGGACGTCGAGTCCACCGACGACTCGCTGCGCCGGATACGGGTTAATCGAGTGCACCTCGAGGAGGACACAGCTCGCCTGCTCCACCGTGCCGACGGGACCGGAGAAGATTACTCTCTCCTGGATGTCAACCGGGCCGGCATGCCGCTTATGGAGATTGTGACGGAGCCGGACGCCCGCTCCCCTCAGGAGGCGATCTCCTACCTGACTAAATTGCGTCAAATTCTTCGCTATCTAGGTGTAAGCGGCGCCAACATGGACGAGGGAAGCTTCCGTTGCGAGCCGAACATCAGCCTTCGGCCACGAGGGTCCACAACATTTGGCTCCAAGGTAGAACTAAAGAACCTCAACAGCTTTCGGGCAGCGTTCCGCGGCATGGAGTTTGAAGTCGCACGCCAGGGAAAGATTCTCCTGGAGGGCGGCCGCGTGGTTCAGGAGACGCGTGGTTGGCGCGAGGAGACCAGCGAAACAGCGAGCCAACGCTCCAAGGAAGAGGCTCATGATTATCGTTTCTTTCCGGAGCCGGATCTTCCGCCACTGGTCACGTTAGCAACAGATGTTGAAAGGCTGCGCCAGGAGCTGCCTGAGTTGCCTGACCAGAGGCGCCTACGGTTCATCACCGACTTCGGCCTCTCAGAATACGAAGCGAACCTGCTGACCGAAACGCGGTCGCCAGCGGAATACTTTGAAGCCGCGCTGGCTGCGGCCAGAAATGACAACATCGGCAGCCTTGCCAAGGTCGCTAAATCGGTGAGCAATTGGCTGCTGGGCGATCTAAGCCGCCTGCTCAACGCGTCCGGTCGGGATATAACCGAGGCTAAGATCCTGCCTAACCAGCTGGCCAGCCTTGTTGCGCTGGTCGAGGGAGATAAGATCAGCGGCAGTGCCGCCAAACAGGTTCTCGAGGAAATGTTCTCCTCCGGGCGCGATCCAGACGCAATCATTAATGAAAAGGGGCTGGGGCGACTCGAAGACAGCGATGCGATAAAGGAGGCCGTAGGCCAAGTTTTGGCAAATAACTCTAAGGCGGCCGACGATTACCGTGCCGGCAAGACTGAAGCGCTCAAGTTCTTGGTTGGTCAAGTCATGAGAGAAACGCGCGGCCGCGCAAACGCCGCCGAAATTGAGTCTCTAATTCAAAAAGAGCTGGAGAATCCAGCCTGAGCTGTATGATTAACCGAACTATGCAGTCGCTAAAGAATGGCAATCTAATCAGATGGTTCTATTTCGGCATGCACATCAAGCGATGGCTGGCGTTGGTGTTGCTTGGCGTTGCCATCATGGGTCTCGGCTTTGGCTACATTCTGCGCGAAGTCTACTTTAGCTACACGTTTCCAGACTGGGTTTATTACACCACGCTGCAATTCGTGCCTCGTATCGCTAGAGGAGCGCTCTTCATTGGCATATCCAGCAGTGTCATCCTGGTCGGAATCTGGCGACTTAATGCCTCGCTTTTGGAAGCTGTCACTTCCCCATCGCGTGAAGAAGGTCTCTTGGAGGCCATCTACCGATACCGATATCAAGCCCGGGGGCCCAAGATCGTCACGATTGGCGGTGGAACTGGCCTGCCAATTCTGTTGAGAGGACTGAAGGAACACACAAGCAATCTGACAGCGATTGTGACTGTGGGTGACGATGGTGGCTCTTCCGGCCGCTTAAGGAGGGAACTTGGCGTCCTGCCGCCAGGCGATGTCCGCAACTGCATAGCCGCCCTTGCCGAAGCCGAGCCTTTGATGACCCGTCTCTTCCAATACCGATTCAATGAAGGATCCGGGCTCGAAGGCCATAGCTTTGGCAACCTCTTCATCGTGGCAATGTCAGGCGTCACGGGAAACTTTGAGGAAGCAGTTCGTGAGACCAGCCGGGTTTTGGCGGTGCGAGGCCTGATACTGCCCTCGTCACTGCACCACGTAACCGTCCACGCGCGGACTGAGGACGAGGAGTTAATTACTGGTGAATCGAACATCAGCAGCCATGGCAGCCGCATAAATGAAGTTTTTCTCCAGCCGCCCGCCATTCCAGTAAATCCGGAGGCAATCCGGGCTATTCTGGAAGCCGATCTGGTAGTGGTCGGACCCGGCAGTCTCCTGACCAGTGTTCTGCCAAATCTTCTTGTGGATGGCATACGCCAGGCACTCGCGGTTTCACCAGCAACCAAGGTGTACGTTTGCAACGTCGCCACTCAGCACGGCGAGACCGATGACTTTTCTGTAAGTGACCACTTTGAAACGCTTTCCCGACACGTTGGCGGCGGTCTGTTCAGTCACATCCTTGCCAATGACAATGCCCCTGGGCCGCTGCCCGAAGAGTGGAATTCCAAACCGGTTGACGTCGACAAGTTCCTGATTGACGGCGCTCGCGTTTTAACTGCCGATGTTGTTGCCGAGAGTAACCGCTACCACCACGATCCAGAGAAGCTCGCTTCGGCGATCATGAGGCTGTATACCGACCGAAGCCAGCATGAAGGGGTCGGAGAATTGGCGTCGGCGAGCACGCCGGAATAGACTGGTAGAGCGATGACCTTCGAAAACTACCTCAATGTCGGCCAAATTCTGGTTTCCGTGGTTCTGATCTCCGTGATATTGCTTCAGGCGAAGGGGTCGGGCATCGGCGCCGGACTGGGAGGCAGCACCTCTGCCTTCCGCATGCGACGTGGTCTCGACAAAACCCTGTTTCAGGCGACAATCGTTCTCACCGCCATTTTCCTGGCCATGTCCGCCTGGAGCGTATCCTCAACCTAAAGCCAGGGCTGAAAGTCCTCGACTCTTAGATGCGCAGTCGGCGGAGTTTTCTTTTCGCCCTGATTGCCGGTCTCGGTGTCCTTGCCGCCATCTGGATTGCCGCATCAGGCAACGGCGCTGAACCGATGGCCGGTGGCACCTATATCGAAGGCATGGCTGGAGCCCCGGACCGAGTTAACCCTCTCTTCGCCGGATTTAACGAAGTCGACGAGAGTTTAGTCTCGCTAATCTTTGCCGGTCTAACACGACTTGATGAGAATGGCAGGCCTTTCCCCGACCTGGCTGAAAACTGGACAGTCAGCCCGGACGGTCTAACCTACATTTTTACTCTGCGCTCCGGGCTTATGTGGCAAGACGGGGCTATTTTGACGGCGGAAGACGTCGAATTCACTTATGAGCTGCTGAAAGCCAAAGATGTGAATCCTTCATCGACAATCGCCAGCGTCCTTGCCGATGCGACAGTTTCCGTTCTCGACATTAGAACCATACAGATTCGGCTGGACCAGCCGTTTGCGCCGCTGCCTGCCTTCCTAACGCTCGGCATCCTGCCGGTCCGCTCGTTGGGCGCCGCCGGGTCGGAAGGTACTTCGACAGCAGCCTTCAATCGAGCGCCGGTTGGTGCCGGACCCTACAGATTGGAGGAGCTGACGCAGGCAAAAGCTGTTCTTGTCCCGAACCCGTTCTACCATTTTGCAATGCCATTGCTGGACCAAATCGAGCTGAAGTTTTTCGCGAACGAAGCTGACCTTTTGGCCGCGTTAAAAGCGCAACAGCTCGATGGAGCGCTATTTAGTTCCGGTGTTGGAGAAGCCGATTTGGTCGATCTCGTCCAGGCCGGCTTTCATACCTTCAACCTCCCAACAGCTGCAACCGTCTTTGTGTTTTTTAACCTGGCGGAGCCTGTTTTTGACGATCGAAGAGTTCGCCAGGCTTTGCTGTATGCGCTTGACCGCGACGCGATTGTTGAAGGCGTTTTTGGTAGCCTCGCAATCCGCTCAGACTCGCCGCTCCCCGAGGCAATCTGGTCGTCGACACCGTCTCTCGAGAAGTACGAATACGACTTGGCGGCGGCGGCATCCTTACTTGAGGAGGCAGGCTGGGTCTTGGTTGAGGAAGTCCGAGAGCGGAGCGGCGTCCCGATGTCTTTTCAACTCGTTACCGACTCAGACCCGGTGCGGCTCGCGGTGGCGCAGGAGGTTGTGAGCCGCTGGCGGGCGCTAGGTATCGAGGTGACTCTGGAAACAGTTGGCAACACGTTGCTGGTACGCGACCGGCTAGATCCGCGCCACTTCGAAGCCCTGTTATTTGCGCTGACCGCAGGCCCTGACCCAGACGCGTATGACACCTGGCACAGCAGTGCCAATTCCGCTGGTGGTGACAACCTGGCACAGTCCGACAACATCGCTGTCGACAGCCTCTTGGAGGAGGGCCGCACCTCGATTTCCCTTGATCGGCGTGAGGAACTTTACGGCGAATTTCAAGAGCTGTTTGCTGAAGAAATCCCATCAATTCCCTTGTACACGCAATCATTGATTTACGCGCAAACATCTTCGCTTCAGGGTGTCCGCTTCGGCTTTTTGCCGAATGCTGGAGCGCGCTTCTGGCGGGCTCCGGAATGGCACTTCGAGACCCGATGACACAGCCTCGGTCTCTGATCGCTCTACTTACCGACTTCGGCCTTAGCGATGGTTACGTTGGTGTCATGAAGGGAGTAATCCTTGCCCGGACACCCGAGGCTCAGTTAGTAGACATCACACATGAGGTCCGGCCACAGGCTGTGCTGCAAGCGGCATTCATGCTCGAAAATACTTGGCGATTCTTTCCGGAAGGGACCGTCTTCTTGACCATTGTGGATCCAGACGTAGGGACCAGCCGTAATCGAGTCGTCGTTTCCCGCGCGGGAAGGTTTTTTGTCGGCCCAGATAACGGCTGTCTATCGGCGGCTGTGCCTGATGAGATTCGCGGGGCCAGAAATGAGAATGAAGGTTACTCCCCGCGAAACGCGGCTTTGCCAGCTGAGGTCACGTCCGTCCTGATAGAAAATCGGCAACTCCTGGCCGAGACTTCGAGCGCAACATTTGAGGGCAGGGATGTCTTTGCCCCAATTGCCGCCTACCTCAGCGAGGGAGGAGCCCTGGAGCAGATCGGTCGCCGGACGGCCGCTTTGAAATCATACCCCCAGTTTCGAGCACCGGCAGGCGCCGGTGGCATTAGCGGCTTAGTCCTTCATATTGACCGTTTTGGCAACTTAGTAACGGACATCCACGGAGACGATATAGGCTCAGCGACGAAATTTAAGTTAGGAGCGGCCATCCTGCCTCTCCATCGCACTTATTCTGCGGCCTCCGGAGCAACGGTGATTATTGGCAGCAGCGGGTACGTCGAGCTCGCCGTGCCGGGCGGCAGCGCGGCCAAACAGCTAAAGGCATCCTTGGGCGACCGGGTGGTCAGCATTTAACGGCTGTTGCCACTGATAAGATTAAAAAATGCGGCTAATTTTGCTTGGCTCGCCGAGATTTGCCCTGCCCACTCTCGACAGGCTCCTTGAAAGTGAACACGAAATTGTCGCTGTTGTGACACAACCGGACAGACCTGCCGGGCGTGGTCATTCGTCGATGGGACCACCGGTGAAACAGGCAGCGCTGGAACGGGACATACGGGTGCTGCAGCCAGAGAACGTAAGCAGTCCGGAATCGCTTGACCACCTGAAAGAACTAAGACCGGATATATTTATCGTCGCCGCCTACGGCCAGATTTTGCGCCAGAGGCTACTCGATTTGCCAAAGCGCGGCTCTCTAAATGTGCACGCATCTATTCTGCCGCGCTGGCGCGGCGCGTCACCGATCACGGCCGCAATCCTTGCAGGCGATCCAAAGACAGGCGTGACAATTATGGAGGTCGTTCGAACACTCGATGCCGGTCCGATTGTCTCGAACCGGGAGGAAACAATCACGCCTTTTGACACGGCCGGTAGCCTGGAGGAGCGCTTGGCGGAGGCCGGCGCCAGCCTTCTGGCGGAAACCCTGACTCCCTGGGCCGAGCGAGCGAGTACTCCGCGAGACCAGGACGATTCGCTCGTAACTTATGCTAATCAGCTCAAACGAGAAGAGGCGCGTTTGGACTGGTCGCTACCGGCCGAGGACTTGTGGCACAGGGTGAGAGCGTTCAACCCGTGGCCAGGAGCGTTCACCACCTGGAACGGCGAGGAAATCAAGATTTGGCAGGCTTGGCCTTTGCCGAAGAGTGGACATGATGCGCCTCCGGGGACGGTTCTGGAGCCACAACGACCACCGCCGGAAGCCGGAATCTTTGAAGAAGCACCATTGGTTCAGACAGGAGAAGGCAGCCTGGCGTTGATCAGTCTTCAGCAGGCTGGACGCCGCCCTACGACAGGAATTGAGTTTTCCCGCGGACGTCAGTCTCTGGTTGGCTCCAAGGTTGGCTCGAAGAACTCGGGCTAGTCCTCGCCACCTTCGTCTGAAGCTTCATCAGATGGTGATTTGTCGGACGGTGCCCCATCCTCGGCCGCCGCGGTGACAGCCTCCGATGCAGCTGCCTCTTCTTCTCCCAGAGCGTCAGCTTCAACCGCAACTCGCGGGCTGGCTACCTTCACGATAACCACGTCCGGGTCGTTGAGAACCGTCAGAGTCGCTGGCACCTCGATGTCACGAACGTGGATCGACTCCTCGAGATTCTCTAGGGTGCTCATATCGATCTCAATTTGCCCGATGACGTCCAGGGGCAAAGCCTCTACATGCAAGCTCTCAATTCCGGTTACGACGACTCCGTTATATGTTTTTACCGCTTCCGAAGTGCCGGTGAGCACCAAAGGAATGTCAGCGCGCATTTTCTCTCCCAATGCGACCTGAAAGAAATTGGCGTGCAGAATCCTTGTTGTTATTGGGTGCCTTTGAATGCTTTGAATGACCGCGGGCCGCAGTTCTTTTTCGTCGGCCAGCTTGAGGTCAAGAACCTCGTTGGCTGCCGTGGCTTTCAAAGTACTCTCCAGCGTCTCGGTACTAATTTGGACCGATACCGATTCGAGACCCCTGCCATAGATGTTGCCAGGCAAGATCCCAGTTCGGCGCATCTGCGCCACTTTCTTGCCAGTAACCTGGCGAGATTCAACAGCGAGCAGCTTACGAGCCATGATTTCCTCCAAGATCACCCATAAAAGCGATTCGAACGGCAGAATGAACCGATCGGCAGGCCCGGGGCAAAAGTGTTAACCTCGGTGGCCTCTGAGCACTGGCGAATAACTTCTTTACCATCCCAGAGAGCGAGATCGAAGTTAACAGAGGGTCTAGTCGCGGTCAAGGCGAGGCAAACGTTTGGCCGGCCGAGGGAACTACCCAGTATATTGTCAGATCCGAATTGGAGTAGACCTCCTGAAGGGCTCCGTTGAGACCGGTCTCGAACTTCCTCAAACCTTCGGCCGGATAATAGAGCTTCTCAACCTTTCCAACGATGACGTATTCCACGCTGTACTGACGGATAAACCTCAAAGCCTGGTCCACGTCCGGCTCGGCATAGAAAGCATCAACTTGCTGCGCCCGTTCTCTGACTTGTGAGCTAAGCTCACCCCTTTGCTGGGTTTGATGCCAGTCCCAGCCGAGAACCGTGGGGAGTCCCGTGTAGATCGAAAATCGCGAGCCCCAACGGTAGAGATCAGTTCTGCCCTCAACTATTGTCGGCGTGCCCTCGATATTCCGGCGCAGCCATTCGATGCCAGCCAAATCCTGAGCCAGGACAATCTCAGTTCCCGTATCGTTGTAAACCGCGACTTGCAGGAAGGCTTCACCGTCAAGGGTCGGCGGCAGATCGACGACAAAGCGGTCGTCGATCCTGGCCGGTGTCGCCAACACGGGGTAGATCATGGCGGCAAGCAAGAGCGCCGCGAAACCGGCCCTGCCGGCGCCCCGGACGAGGCTCCCGAAAAGTGATCGGGTCTTGGCTGGGCGCCAAAGGACGAAAAAAAGATGCCAGGCGGCAAATGAAGCCACGAGGGCGAATACAACCCAGACGTGCAGATAGAACTTGAAAACTGTGTTCATGCGCTGGATGTCACCGCTAATTCGAACCAGTTCAACTCCCATGCTTAGGCCAAGCCCAAGGCCAACCAGCATCAAGAGGAATAACCGCAATCCTCCATCAGGGCGTTGCAAGCGGAATTCGCGAATTGCCAGATAGGCGACGACGACCAGGGCTGGAAGCAAAACTGCAATCAAGCCTTGGCCTCGCGACGCGAGGCCTGCGGACAAAATCACAACGATGCCAATAATGCCGATTGCAACACTAATCCAAAGCTGGCTGGCAAACTGCCGCTTGCTCGCGGCCTGGTTCTCGGGCGTGCGCAAAAGTCCCCCAAGGGAACCCACCGAATTGCGCCATGTCCGGGCGAGAAGGTAAGCCAGCCAAACGCCGATCACCGCCACGAAAACGCCGAAGTGAGCCAGGTACTGCTGTGGTGGTGTCGTCTCCGGGGTGGAATCCAATCCTGAAACCGGCGTCAGGTAGTTGGCGCGGAAGGGCTGGAAGAAGGCGAAAGATAATCCAACCAGGATGCCGGACTTGAGAATTATCCTCCAGGTTGCCGCGGGCGCGCCTCCTTCCAGGCGGCGCTCGCCTATGACCACGCTGGCCAATCCGATCAGGAGATATGGCGGATAGTCCCATGAGTTGATCCAGCGCAAGCTTCCGGCAACCAACGCCAACAGGACCACCAGACCCCACTCGCGCGCGGAGGAACGGTCACCACTAGGGGCCAGCGCCAGCGCGGCGGAAAGACCGATTACCAAGACTTCAAAGGGCAGCGCCATCATGTGCGCGTGCAGATCGGCAAACAGGAAGCTGAAGTTCGGGAATTCAGTGATGCTAATGGTCGGCGGCAGCATGCGGCTAGGCCGCCAGAAGTCGAATGACCCGAGGCCGGCGCCATCCGCCAATTGCCCAACACCGTTCAGGTTTCCGGCTACCGCTACAAAAATGGCGCCGAGCAACCCAGCCATGTAGAGACTCCAGCGGGGCAGGCGGCGTAAGCCAGGACCGCGGCGCAAGTGCTTGCGGCCAAAGGCGGCGAGATTGTAGGCAACCGAAAAGGCGCCAGCAAAGGTAAATGCGAAAAACGTAGGGATGGCGAGGTTGTAGCCAATGGCGGGCGGGATAGTTGTCAACTTGAGGAAAGTCGCGGTGAAAAACTGGCCCAGATAGTAGTAGTTGATGTATCCGCCGGCAAACCAGGGATCATAGGGGGGCAGGGTTGTACTGCGAGTGACCGCCGTCAAGTAGGCGAGATCCATCGGCTTCTCGCCGCCGCGGAACGGGTGCCAAAGATCGGGATTCTCCAGCCGGATTACCCAGAAGGCGAAAAAGGCGGCTAGAAACAGCGCTTCCGAGAATAAGATCAGCCGCCAATTAGCCTTGATGAATCGCTCTAATTCGCCACCCCAGCGATAGAGAATGATTCCGCCGGTTATCAGGAGGCCACCAAGCACGAGCAGGACCGTTCCTTGATTGAAATGGACCAACTTGAGGCTTACAAGAAGCCAAACTGGGTAGGCCAGAAGCAAGACACCAAGCGGCTTCGCCAGCAGGTAGCCACGATCCGGCAACCGCCGGAAAATCAGCATCGTCAGTGGCGTTACAGCCAACGCCGCGATCTCTATCGCCAGCAGCCAGACAACGGTCGGGTAGGAGGCAACGATGCCCGTGTCACTGAAGATATCGGACCAAGTGCCACCAAGACGCTGGGTCTCAACGTCCTCTGACGAAAGTAGAAGTCCGTTAAAGTCCGCGAGTTTTGGGTTGAGCCCAAAGGTGGCGAATGGGCCCTGGCCCAACAGCGCCTCCAGCCGCCCGCGCGAAAATTCGGCGTTCTTGGCAAAGACCCAGACCCGAGGATGATCGTAGGAGCTCCAAGACTCCTCGCGTTGATTGTCGGGAAAGTCAATCCCCAGCAGCCTGGGCGGCGAATCAAAACGGCGCACGAGTGTGAACCCCAGATCTTCAGCTAAAAGCAGATCGTAGTAATTCGAGATCACGGGGTAGTTCGTGGGATTCCGCGGGATCGAATTTAGCAGGCGGTTGCTGCTCATCACGATAAAATCAGCCTGGTCGAGCAAATCGATGACGTTTTTGACCTTGGCTTCGGTATCGAGCTCATACAGGGGCAAGGATAGGTTGGTGAACTGCTTGTCCGGAGCTCCGCCCAGTCGCAGCGGCAGAGAATCGTCCCAGTGCTCGGTGGCGATGGCGCTGCCGGCCGGCAGCGTATCGTAAATCCACTGTGAGGCCTCTACACGGGTAACGGAACGCGTATAGATGCTGACGTAGGCCAACCCCGGCAGGACCGCTAGCCCGATCAGAACGGCGACGGCTGCGCGCGCCCCAACCGAAAGCCCCGGCCAGTGGAGCCGTGCCCGTCCGACTTTCGCAGCAACCTCCCACAGGGTGAAGCCCGTCAGGACAGCGAGGACGGGATAAAGAGGGAGAAAGTAGCGCAGGTAGAGAGAGAACTGCTGCCCCATGAACCCGAAGTAGACGAGAACGAAGGCGACGAGAAGAAGTTGACGCGGGTCTTTTTGGCGAACAACCCGGTAGGCAGCATAGGCGAACGCAAGCCAGCCGATGATGCCAAAGGCCGGACCCATGCCAGCCTCAATCATTTGCCGCAAGGGGTAAAAATAGCTCTCGCGATCGATCCACTGGATGGAGGGCGGGAAGCTCGCCTCGCCACCCAGAAGCCGGATCTGGTTCTCTTGGTCAGATACCCACTGGTCGTTCAGGCCAACCAGGGATAGTGGGTTTCCTGTCTCGGGCTGCGCGAACGCATAGGGCTGGGCGACACGAAACACTAGAAAGGCGACCAACAGGGCCAACGCCAGCCCTGACACCGCGGCGCCGAGAACTTTGGCCTGGTCTACGACTGGCCCGTTGGACTGCCGGCTGGGCCTATTCAACCAGTCGGAAATAGCCGGCCAGGCGTGAAGCCCGGCAGCAAGAAACAGGATTGGCAGAAAGCTCAGAGCCGTTAGCTTGCTGGCGGTACCAAGGCCGAGCGCCAGACCCGCGAGAACGTAATCCTGTCTCTTGCCGCCCTGACCGATCCGGACCGCAAAAAACAGCGCCGCTGTGATGAAGAAGACGAGGAACGGATCGACGACGAAAAAGTGAGCATGCTGAATCGCCAAGGGAGCCGTGGCGTATAGCAGAGCAGCAATCAAGCCAGCGCCCCGGCCGAAAAGGCGTCTGCCAAGGAGAAAGATTAGGAAAACAGTCGCGGCGTCGAACAGGGCAGAAAGGTGTCGCCCGACGAGGACAATGTGGTCGTAATCATCCAAATCCAGGGAGACAGCTACAACTTTGGTGAGGACAAGAGGAAAGGAACCGTAGACGAAGGAGCCCGTATCGCGATTGTATGGATTGAGCGGTGAGCTGTCGGTGGCGAAGTACTCGCCGGCGCTCGAGGGCAACTCGAGGGCATTGGCGGTCAGGGTTAGATGACGTTCGTCCGGGTGGAGGTGACTATTCTGATCCCAGTTGACGTTGTAGAGGCGCAGGCCGAGCGCCAGAGCGAGAATTACAGCTAGGAGCAGAAGCGGAAGCGCTACGGCCGGCAAGCCGGACGGGGGCGGTCCTTTGGGATGCTGGGCGTCAGAGACGCTAATCTCAGCGCCGGTCTGTTCTGACATAGCTCATTACAGCTTACGACGAGGTGGCGCTCTAGCGGCGCGCCGTAATCTCGACAAAGAGAAAGGCCAGCTCTCCATCGGGGAAGACAAGCGTGTCCAGGACCGTGTATTCGAACTCAGCGGCATTGAGGTTTTCGGGCCGCAGCGCGAAAAGTTGGCGCATGGCTGGGTCATACCGATCAAGCCCGCCGATCGAGCACTTTTCGCAGTCGTCTCCGGCGTAGAACTCGAAAAAGATGCGCGGTGCGTTGAATTTTCCGTCCATATACATCTGGTCATAGCGATCCTCGACAGCAAGGAAGTAGTCAACAATCTCCTCCGGGCCGTCCTGCCAACCCCAATAGCCGGCCGATTGTGACGGATATTCGGAGTGGTATCGAGAAAGATAGGACCCGAAGCCAGCCAGCGCCACGACTGCGACAACAGCGACCGCGGCGGCCGCCACTAGCTTGCCGGCAGGCCTGCTCCAGCTGGCCAGCGACGCTGCAAGCATCCACACGCCGGCACCGGTAAGCAAAGCAGCCGTAACGGAGCCGAGAATCGTCCTGCTGCTAATCGGACTGGTATTAGAAAGTGCGCCTCCCAGGGGAAAGAGGAGAATCAGCGCCAGGAGCAAAAGATAGCGACGGTTAAATCTTGCCACCAGTCCGACCACGCCAATGATCATCAGAGGCAACTGGAAGAGGTAGAGCACGCCCTGGCCCGGCAGGTAATGCCGCGTAATAGCGCCGTTGTCGCCAACCTCAAATAGAAACGAGCTAGAGAAATAAGACTTGTAAAAGTCCCAGAACAGGCGCAGTGTTCCCTGCTCCGGGTCCAGGTTGAATATCCAAGCCTGAGAGCTGCGGTCTCCGGAGTCCGAGAGAAGGTGGCTCACAAGCGGCAACATCATCACGCCGAAAATGATCGCCGCGTATTTCGCCGTCTGGCGGTATCTGAGCAACTCGTGACGGTAGACCACGACCATGATCACCAAAAGCGGTGGCATGACCACCCATCCGCCGCGATACGTGTAAAAGACTATTCCCAGCGCTATCGCCGCCGGAATTAGGAACCGCTCCTCACGAACTGCCCGCAGAAAGAGATACCATGCCAGAGCAAAGAACAGCGGCAGGGCCACGATATCGCCCAACCCGGTGCGGCTGTAGTGGATATGCCAGGGCAGGATCGCCAGGCAGCCAGCGGCGGCGAGGGCGGGCAACTCCCGCCGAAAAATCTCACGACCTAGCAAGTAAAGGGTGACGACACTCAGACTGCCCAAAACCACGGAGGTCAGCCGAACTGCTAGCTCGGTGCGGCCGAAAACAGCCACGAACGGCACTTCCGCGTAAACGAAGACCGGAAGTTTGAATTCGCCAAAGCTCCTGAAGAGAAGCGGCAGAAATTCTCCGTGTTCGTCTTGCGCGGTGGTGAGTATGAGGTGGGCATTGAGGCCGAAAGACGCCTCATCGGTGAAAAAGCCTCGCGGGTTGTCGACCACGTCAATCGCTCGGGAGGCCAGCGCCAAACCAAACAATGCTCCGAGGACCAAAAGCGGCCAGCGATGGGCGAGTAGTTCGGCTGCTGAGCCTAAAAATCTGTCGCGGCCAGGCAGGTTCTGTAGCATCAGCTCAGTTAAGTAAGGCGGCCTCCGTCCCCCGATAGGGGACGGAGGCCGCTCTTGAATTTCCAGCGTGGCGGGCGCCGACCATATTCAGGACTTTGTTGCCAGCACTAAACCAGGCCGGGGACCGCGCTAGAAGCCCTTCTCGGCTACCATCGCCGTCACGTCGGCTAGCCTGCAGGCGTAACCCCACTCGTTGTCGTACCAGGAAACGATCTTGACTAGGTCGCCGGCCACGACATTGGTCGACAACCCGTCAACAATCGATGAGTGCTCGTTGCTCTTCATGTCCATTGAGACAACGGGATCGTTTGTGACATCGAGGATGCCCTTCATGCGCTCCCTGGACCAATGGCTGAGGGCCGAATTAACCTCGTCACGATCAGTGTTCTTGCCGACAAGGGCAACTACCTCGACAACCGAAACGGTAGGCGTCGGCACTCGATAGGCCAGCCCGTCGAGAACGCCTTCAACCTCTGGGATCACGAGGCGCAGAGCCTTGGCGGCACCTGTGGAGGTGGGCACGATGTTCATGCCACCGGCGCGAGCTTCACGGAGATTGTCAGGACCGGCTTTGTCGAGAATCTGCTGTGAGTTTGTGTAGGAGTGGACTGTGGTCATTTGGCCCTTGAGCAGGCCGAACTCCTCCACCAGCACCTTCACCGGCGGGGCGAGACCGTTGGTTGTGCAAGAGGCGTTCGAGATCACGTGATGCTTGGCCGGGTCGTACTTCTCATCATTGACGCCGAGGACAAGTGTTACATCTTCATTCTTTGCCGGCGCGCTGATGATTACCTTTCGGACACTGTCGTGGCGATGGGCCGCCGCCTTGGTCCCGTCTGTGAAAAAGCCGGTGGACTCGATAACGACTTCAACATCCGCATCTTTCCAAGGAATCGTAGCCGGGTCACGCTCGGCGAATACCTTAACGGTCTCGCCATTAATTATCAGATTGCCGTCATTGGTCCGCACTTCACCTTCAAATTTACCGTAGTTGCTGTCGTACTTAAGCAAATGCGCGTTGGTCTCGACATCGACCAGGTCGTTTATAGCCGCGACCCTTAACTCCTGCGGATGGCGCTCCTGAATCGTTCTAAAAACCAGGCGCCCGATTCGCCCAAATCCATTGATTCCAACACGCGTTGCCATGAAATCGCTCCTTCAGAATCCGCGGCGCCAATGTGTCCATTTTAGAAAAGCGCAAGCGTGTATGCTATAGTCAAAGGGTGTCCGAGATCACGCTTCTCTAGAATCGATTGAAGGCGTCCATGCGCTTTGCTATGATCGGCCCTAGAGGAATCACCTGAAATGAGCGATTCAGCGGTTCTAGTCCTGAATCAGAACTACGAACCGCTCAACGTCTGCAACGCGAGGCGCGCTTTTGTTCTTGTCGATAGAGGCAAGGCGGAGGTTCTTGAGCACGCGCACGGCGTTATCCGGAGCGCGCTGCGTTCATTTCCAAAGCCATCTGTCATCCGTCTGATCTACATGATTCGCCGGCCGCGGCCGCAGATGCGCCTGACTCGCAAGGAAATCTTCGTGCGTGATCGCTACACCTGCCAGTACTGCGGCAAGGAAACGCGCGACCTGACGATTGACCACGTTCTGCCACGGCACCGGGGAGGCAGGCAGACCTGGGAGAACCTGGCTTCAGCCTGTCGAGGCTGCAACCACCGCAAAGCCGGACGCACACCTCAGGAAGCTCGCATGACCATGATTGCTCAGCCGCACCGACCGCCAGCGTCAGCCTATTACATGTTCTATCAATACCTGGAATCTCAAGAAGACTGGCGCAAGTTCATACCTGGATGGGGAAAAAACGACAACCAGCATCGCGGTGCGCTGACAGCGCGAGCTAGCCGTTAGAGCAAGATCTTTTTCGGCGCCGCCCCGGTGCTGCGGCGGAAGTTCTGCACTAGATAGCGGTGATCGCGTCCTTCTTCTACGGCCTCGATCGTGCAGCGATCAGCAGCGGCCAGGAGTTGGTCACTCTTCGCTTGGAGCTCGCCGTACCGCGCTCTAACCTCGTCCGAGACCGGGAACAAGGGTTCGGCATCGACGATCACCTTGACTTGACGGACGGACAGAGCGATGAGCCAGCCGATCACTAATTCTGCCCAAGCCAAGTGGAACGACGTGTCGCCGAAGGCGAGGGCGAGGCGGATGTTATTCGATTCCGGGCCGACCTGAAGTAACGTGGCACCAAAGTTTGGCCGACCGAGATCACTGGCCGGACGGTAAACAGAGCGTAGAACCGGATCGGCCGCCAGGACCTCGCCGGCAAAGTATCGGCCCAGGTCGAACTCCACCGCCTTGAAGGCTTCGTTCGGCCTAAGAGCGCCGAGCAACCATTGCTGATGCTGATCAAGCTCGCCGGCCCGCAGGCCCTCTTGTGCGGCGATGACTTCGGCGCTGGTCCTGACAGCTGGGACGGCCGAAACGTAGGATCCGCGGCCGGTCAACATCATTGCATCCTGCAGGTAAAGGAAGGCACGAGACCAGAGACCGGTCAGAGCGGCTAACTCTTGAGTGCGGTATTTAGAATGGCCCGCGTCTTTTAATAGCCTTAGCTGCAGCTCCATGGCTTGCGCGAACACTTGGAGATCGGTACCAAGCACGAATTGGGTTTGGCGGAAGGCGTCTTGAACGGAAGCAGCGGCGTCATCTGGC
Source organism: Dehalococcoidia bacterium (assembly GCA_965219205.1). Classification (GTDB taxonomy): domain Bacteria; phylum Chloroflexota; class Dehalococcoidia; order DSTF01; family WHTK01; genus WHTK01. The sequence goes on along the minus strand of CBDCMQ010000003.1, from coordinate 361,783 downwards.
CGCGCCGGCAGCTGGTAGGCATCAGGCGCGCCGATTGCGGAAACTCGCTGCGGCGGTACATTTGTCACCGCTGACGCTCTTGCGCCATCATCTGGCGGCCAGCGTAGCGCGCTCGATCACCCAACTCTGCCTCAATGCGCAACAGCCGATTGTACTTTGCCGTGCGCTCGCCTCGAGTCGGCGCACCGGCCTTGATCTGCCCGGCACCGAGCCCGACGACCAAATCGGCGATTGTTGTGTCCTCGGTTTCACCACTGCGGTGACTGATCACGACACCCCAACCTTCCTCTAAGGCGCGATTTGTAGCTTGAGTCGCCTCACTTAGCGTTCCGATCTGGTTGACCTTAACTAGGATAGAATTTGCTGCCTGCGAGCCAATCGCCCTTTCCAAGCGCTCCATATTCGTCACGAGAAGGTCGTCGCCCACCAGCTGAATTTGACTGCCGAGACGGGCTTGTAACTCAATCCAGCCATCCCAGTCGTCTTCGGCAAGGCCATCTTCAATGCTGACGATGGGGTACCTGCCACACCAATCCTGCCAAAGGTCGACCATTTCCGAACTTGATAGGGAGCGATTTTCACTCGCCAGAGAGTAGCGGCCATTCTCGTAAAGTTCGCTGGTCGCCGGGTCGAGGGCAATGGCGATCTCAGCGCCGGGCTTGTAGCCGGCGGCTTCGATGGCCTCCACCAGTAGCTCAACTGCAGACACGTTGCTGGCAAGCGAAGGGGCGAAGCCACCCTCGTCGCCGACATTGGTGCTGAGACCACGAGAAGCAAGCAGTCCTCTGAGGGTCTGATATACCTCGGCCCCGGCGCGAAGCGCCTCGCTGAAAGTTGGCAGGCCAATCGGCGCCAGCATGAACTCCTGGAAGTCAGTGCTTTTGACGGCGTGGCGCCCGCCATTGAGAACGTTGAATAACGGAAGCGGCAGTAAGTCGGCGCTTTCAGCGCCCAGGCTGGTGTAGAGCGGCAGGCCCTTGGACACGGATGCGGCGTGGGCGGCGGCCAGGGATACGGCGAGCAAGGCATTGGCCCCAAGGCGCGATTTATCTGCAGTACCATCCAGGTCAATAAGCAGCCGGTCGAGACCGGTTTGGTCGGTCGCCGCCCGGCCTCTGACCTTGGAGGCTATCTCTTGATTGACGTTGGCAACCGCAGTGAGAACTCCCTTGCCACCGTAGCGTTGCTTGTCACCGTCCCGCAATTCGTGGGCTTCGTGGCTGCCCGTGCTGGCGCCTGACGGCACGATCGCACGTCCTAGCGAACCATCCCTGAGCCGGACTGTAGCCTCAATGGTTGGATTGCCACGCGAGTCGAGGAGCTCTAGGGCATGCACTTCTTCAATGCTGTCATCGGGCATCAGTTAGGCTCCTTCGATTGAAACGCTGTGAAATTTCGGGCAGGGGTTGGCCACAGATCCGAAGCAGCTAGCGGCTGAGGAGACGCCGCGGGCCAACTAAGACCGGCCAAACGGCGATTCGAACACGACCCGAGGCGCGAGCGGCTAAGATGCCGGCTCAGTGGGCTCTTGGATGAGCGCTCTCGTAAGTCTCACGAATGTGCTCGCGACTGACCTGCGTGTAGACCTGCGTTGTGGAGATGTTGGCGTGACCAAGCAGTTCCTGAACTTTGTGAATGTCCATACCGCCCCGCAGCATATGGGTGGCGAAGCTGTGCCGCAGGGTGTGTGGGGTTACTCGACCCTGGATGCCGGCGGCCGCAGCATAACCTTTAAGAATTAGCCAGAACCCCTGCCGCGTGAGACGTTCCCCACGCCGGTTTACAAACAGAGCAGTTTCTTTGCGGTTACCGACTAGGCGGGGCCGGGCGACCTTTATGTACTCCATTACTTCTTGAGCAGCGGTGTCGAACAGGGGCAGCTGACGTTCGCGGTTTCCCTTGCCTACCAAGCGGACATGCGGGCTTTCTGTATCCTGCTGAACATCCTTCAGGTCCAAGGAGACGAGTTCGGTCACGCGAAGTCCTGTCGCGTACATAAGCTCCAGCATTGCCCGGTCACGTCTTGCTTCCGGGGTGTTGCGCCGAACCGGCTGCTCAAGGAGCTCATCGATTTCCTGAACCGTTAACGGTTTGGGTAAGGTCTTTCCGACTTTGGGCGAGGCCAAGGCTTCGGTCGGGTTGGACTTCAGCTGGCCCTCGGCTTGCATAAACGTGAAGAAAGACTTGACCGCCGCAACCTTGCGAGCAACCGTTGCTTCGGCATAGGAGTGCGATTTTAGATCGAGGATATAATCAAGGATGATGTCTTGTTGGACACCTACCCATTCGATCTTCTTACTTTCGTGTCTCGCGCTGATGAAGTCCTCAAGCTGACCGAGATCATTGCGATAAGCAGCGCTGGTGTTACTCGACGCTCCCTTTTCCACCGATAGGAATTCAAGGAAGTCGTTGACACGGGAATCCACTTAGAGGTTGAGCCTTCCTGTCATACAACGGGGGCTGCCGGGGAGAGTTACTGGCGAAGTCTAACTAGGCATAACGAGTCTGTCTAGCGCCGACCGCCATATTATTCTCTTTACTTTCTAGCGGCTAGCCTATTGTACTCGTCCAGTAGATGCCGGACACTTACCTCCTCTCGGTGAATGCTAGCAGCCACTCTTGCGGCGTTAGATGGCCAAGGGCCCGATGGGGCCGGTAAGTGTTGTAACGCTGCTCCTGTTGGAGCAGCTGGGTTCTCAGTTGGCTGAGCGAGTCGGGTGGGGGTCAACCAACTGGTAAAGCTCCTCTTTGTGGGTGCGCTGGGCTCGTTCCAGGCAGCCGTTGAGCTTGGGGGAGCGTGGTGGCAGCACAAAAAGCCGCAGCCCCTTCTGCTCACAGGCGGCCTCAAACTCGGCCCTGAACTCAGAGCCACCGTCCACCTGGATCGCCTTCACCGGACCCGGCATACGCTCGATGACCGTATCGAGGAAGTCGCGCGCCGTGCCGGCGGTAGCGCGGCCGTAGACACCCAAGACGTTCCAGCGGCTGACAATATCACGCGCCGAGAAGTGCTTGTAGGCATGGGTAATACCGGTCCAGCGCACGTCGGCGCTGTCCACCTGAACCAGATCTCCCGGCGCCTTGACGACGTAGTCTTTGGGCTTACGCACGGCATAGGGCCGCACCTGAGGCCGAGAGACGATGCAAGGGTCCTCCAGACTCGCAGGCCCCAGTTTGCCTTGGCGTCTGAGCCGGCTGAGGATGCGGCCCACCATCGAGACCGAGATAGTGACCCCTTGGCGTCTGAGGATCGGCTGTAGCTTGTCTTTGCCCCAGACGGGATTGTCTTGGCGCAGGCGTAGCACCGCTGCTTCGAACTCTAGGCTCCAAGTCGGCTTGCGGACCTGGTGTGGCCTATGGCTGCGGTCTTCCAGACCCCGCGGACCCTGGAGCCGGTAGCACTCTAGCCACTGGTAAAGGGTTGAGCGGCTGCGTCCAAAGCGTCTTGCCGTCAGACTCACCTTCTCGCCGTGATCCTTGTGCCACTCAACAGCCCTGAGGCGCGCCTTCGCCTCACGTGATAGTCGTGGCTCCTCCCTGCCTTCCTGCGCTCCCTCTGGGAGGAGACGAGCCAGGGTTGGACCGCCTGGGATGATCGACCCGTACGTCTGCATTGGGACTCCGTATCGTCCCCGCCTTCTCATCATTGTCGTGTACGGCATCTTTCTGAACGAGATCAGCCTAATGGCCGCTCGAGCCAAAGGCCTCTTTGCCAATGAGCGGCACAAATCCGCAACCGCCCTTGCGGGTAACGGTCACCCCTGCCGCCGTCTTTTCGACCAGCAAGAGATCCTGGCCTTCGCGACCGCCAACCGGAATCACCAGCCGGCCTCCTTCAGCCAACTGATCGACCAAAGAAACCGGAACCCTGGGTGCCGCAGCCGAGACGACAATCGCATCGTAGGGTGCATCATCGGGCCAGCCAAGCTCCTCACGCGCCAAATGTAATGAGACAATGCTGTAGTTGAGCTCTGCCAGGACCAAAAGCGCCCTTTGCGCGAGGCCGGGAATCAACTCCACTGCAATGACTTCGTTGGCCAGCTCGGCCAGGAGTGCCGTCTGGTAACCAGAGCCCGCCCCGACCTCCAGCACCTTCTCCGTGCCAACTAGAGCCAGCTCCTGGAGCATGATAGCGATCATCAGCGGTTGAGAGGTGGTCTGTCCGTGGCCGATTGGCAATGGCCGATCATCGTAGGCGGCATCACTCAGCTTAGAGTCCACGAATCTTTGCCGCGGTATGCGGGACATCGCCTGCAGAACCCGCTGGTCGCCAATCTCAGACCGGAGAGAACGAATCATGCCATCGCGACGCGCGAGGAAAACCGCGTCCTCGCCATCCTCACGACTTGGCGCTGCCATCGCCTTAGATGATCTTTTGCTTCGATCCGAGAAAGGTACCGACATGCACGACCGCGACACCAAACACCAGGCGATTGACTCGGATATCGACGAGACCAGCGCGACGCATGCACCTTGCGACGTCTTCAACGGCTTCAAACTTGTCGACGGACTTCGGCAAGTACTCGTAGGCCGACCTGTCACCGGAAATGAGACCGCCTACCAGCGGGGAGAGCGTGTGGAAGTACCAATCGAACATGTGGCGAAAGCCCCACAGCCCCGGCCGGTTCAGCTCAAGAAAGACTGCTTTGCCGCCTGGTTCAAGTACGCGGGCCATCTCGGCAAATGCACCTGTGAGATCGGGTACGTTACGACCGCCGAAAGCCATCGTTGTCGCCTGAAATGCCCCATCACGGTACGGTAGCTTCATAGCGTCGCCCTGATGCAGATCCACATCCTCACCGAGGCGGCGGCTAACCTTTTCCCGCCCCAGGAGCAGCATTTGGCGAGTCAAGTCCAGACCGACAACTTGGCCAGTCGAGCCAACCCGCTCTCGCAACTCAAAGGCGAGATCGGCAGTGCCGGTCGCCACATCGAGAGCGTGATCTCCAGGGCGCAGCCTGGTTTGCTTGGCAGCAAACCGGCGCCAACTACCGTCTAGGCCCAGCGAGAGGAGACGATTCATCAGGTCATAGCGTTTGGCAATGCGACCAAACATCGCGGCCACGACCGTGGGCTCATCATGAGGGCGCTGGGGAGTTTCAATAGCCGCCACGAAGCCAGTTTAGCCCGTAGTTTGCTGGGTGTCAGTCTGCAACCTTGCAGGCATTAAGGTTACGGTGGTTACTTCAAACCTTTTGGGCCGCGCTCCTCAGTCGATCGATGAGGTCGAGGCAACGGATCGAAGTCTCGACCGGCCGCTGTAAGGGAGCGTCGCCCCGAACAACCAGAGCAAAGTGTTCGATCATCTCCAGGTAGGAATCATTGCCGCCGGTTTCAATTTCGCTAAAGCTACCATCGGCATCAAATCTGGTCAGAGAAACGTCTTCGCTGCCGGCTGTGAAGGCAACCTTGACGTCAAACCTGCCCGAAGTCCCAATGACTTCAAGGCGCTGCTCCTCGGGCAGCTCAAATGACGTCAGCACGGAAGCGGTGAGGCCGCTCCTGAATTCGCACCAAGCCGAAAATGTGCTGTCAACTCCCGATGAAGCCAAAACCTGCTTCGCCTGAACCCTTTCAGGCTCACCGGCGAGCTCGAGTAGCGGGTCCAAACAGTAAACACCGACATCCAGAAGAGATCCGCCGCCGAGTTCTGGCAACCAACGATGATTCGTGAGGTCGTGATTCATGAATGTGAACTGAGATCGAATGTGACGCAGATCTCCCAAACTGCCGTTTTCAATCAGTTCAAGCGCTGCCCGATAACGATGATGGAAGGTGGTCATGTGCGCTTCCATCAGGGTTCTGTCAGCCTGCCGAGCCGCTGCTATCATTTCCCTAGCTTCCACGGCACTACAGGCCAGGGGTTTCTCACACAGCACGTGTTTTCCGGCCAAAAGGGCCTTTAGCGTCCATTCTTTGTGAAGAGCATTCGGGAGAGGAGCGTAAACAGCCTCAACATCCGGGTCAGCCAACAATTCAGCGTACGAACCGTAAAAGCGCCGAGCGCCAAATCGACCGGCCTCAGTCCTTGCACGCTCGATTTCGCGACTGGCCACCGCAACGAAATCAGCTAGCGGGCTGCGCTGCAGCGAAGGCAGCACTGCCAATCGGCCAACCATCTCGGAGACACCTAGGACTCCCCAGCGGACAGGTTGCACTGGGTTAGGGCAGAGTTGAAGGGTGGCCGCCACGCTCGGCTGATTCATGAGCGGCCTCAAGTACTGTAACCAGGTTTCGCATTTGATCTGAGTCAACTGCCAGCGGCTCATTGAGCAGCAAATGATCGGCAAGATTGCGGTGAAACGCGAATCGGTTGGAACGCATCAGCGAGATTCGCTGCTCGTGCAAGCCGCCGCCCAACGGCTCAAAACGAACCAGCATTAGCTCAGCCGGCGCTTCGGCATGGTGTGTTTCTTCCCGCAAGTAGCCGAGACCAGGGTCAATCCTCTCGATGACCAGCGGCCGGTAGTGCCCGACCAGCGTGCCGCCAGTTCCTTGAATGTAAAACTTGGGACGCCGCACCGCGGCAACGTCAGAATGGACGAACTCCGCCTCGCGTCCGTCATCCCAAACCATACGCACGCGAACCTGATCAAAGTTCGAGACATCATGCCAGACACGTTTGTGGCCGTTCGCGTAAACCATGCTGGGTTGACCAGGCATCAACTGGAGTATCCAGTCTATGTAATGCGCCCCCCAGTCAAATTCGGCGCCGCCGGAAATTGTGCTCTCCGAATGCCACTCGCGACAAGGGTGCTCGAAGGAGCCGACAAATGTTTCGATATTGAAAATATCTCCCAGAAGGCCATCGGCTATTAGGCGGCGTATCGTGAGGAAATCCGCATCCCAACGGCGGTTTTGATGCACTGTGAGCAGGAGACCGCTGTCCAGCGCCACTTGTGTAAGTTCGGCAGCCTCAGTGCTGGTAAAGCAAAGCGGCTTCTCGCACACTACGTGCTTGCCGGCTCGCAGGAGTCTTAGCGAGTGTTCAGCATGCATTGCCGGCGGCGTGGCAACGATCGCCAGGTCAATCTCGGGGTCACCTGCTACTTCGTCGATCGACTGGTAAAGGCGGAGGTCAGGAAACTCTGCCGTTGCAACCGCCAGCCGCTCTTTGTTTGAGTCGCACACAGCAGACAGCCTTAGGCCACCGGTTGAGTTGACCGCCGTGGCGTGGGTATATCCCATTCCACCTAACGGCCCATAGCCGACAATCGCGATACCAAAATTCCGCCCCGTTGCGCCCTCAGTGCGCGGTCGAATAGCCCTTCCTAGGACGGTGCGAAGTTCCAAGCTCTCAAAGGCACCTTCCTGGGACCCCAGTGAACTGGCAATTACCCGGCCGTTGCCGACCTGGTGCTCGGCAATCGCAACACGGTCTTGAAAGTGCACGTTTACTTTGATTAGCGGTTTAGTCGACTGATTTAACGCCTCAATCGGGGCGAAGCTATCGACGACGGGAAATTCCGTGGCTACGCGCTGGAGAAGGTCGTGGTCGGAGTCGACGACACGGGCAAAAAACTCCCCTGACGGCAGACGTGCCGCCGCCCGGAACCCCGTCAAATGCTCGATCCGCTGAGTTTCCTGGCCGCTAAGAGCATCCAGAGCAAGCAGACTGCCTCCAGCCTCGACAAACTCACCTAGGCGCTTGATCTCCGCTGCACTCAAAGCGTCTTGAGGGCCATGCAGGACGACAGCATCGAAGGAGGAGGGCTCTGGGAATGAACCAGATGCCTGGACCAGGTCCGCACCGGCAGGTAGCAATGAGGCTACTAAGCCAGGCCAGGCCCCTTCAGATTGGGAGACCAAGAGAACCTTCGAGAGTGTGCTGTCGCGGGCGTGCATGGGGCCTCTCCTGCCTTAGCTTTCGAAGAAATCAGTGGCTAGCGCCCAAAGCATGTACTCGGACAATTCCAGCGGCCGATGTACGTGGATGTCGTGAGCCGTATCAAAGAACCAGCGCACGTTGACTTTCGCCAAATCCCGCTCCGCGGGAGAGACCTGGTCATGCTGACGCATGCGGTGCTCACTGTCTCCGTGGTCAGCCACAGCGACGAGCACCGGCGCCTTCACCTTGGGATAGATCTCTGTCGGACGGTGTTCCCAAAGGCCGCGCAAGACCTTCATGTGGCGCTCTTTGGTCAGCCAGGGCCGAACCGTCCCATCCTCCAAGGTTTCAAAATTAGCCAGACGCATTTCCAGAGTTTCTTCAGGCCAATCCGGACGGAAGGAGCGCATGCGTTCTTCCATTTGCTTGCGTGGCGTCCCCATAAGATCGGGCGGCTGCAGCTCGACGGAGATGCGATCCCAGTCACCACCTTCAGGCCGCGCTTGAAGATCGATGAATCCTCCATCAACCAGTACAACCCCGGCCAGGAGATCCGGGTAGCGGGCGGCGAGATCCAGGACAACGTTGCCACCCCAAGACTGACCGGCGACGATTGGACGTTCTAAGCCGAAAACACCGATCAGCTCTTTTAGGTCGGCCGTTACCTCATCAAAGTTAAATCCGTCGTCGGGCTTGTCGCTCTGGCCATGGCCGCGCTGATCCACTGCCACGACCGGATGCCCTTCTCGGTTGAGCCTTTGGGCCACCAGGTCCCACATTCGGGCGTTTGAGGCCAAACCGTGAACCAGAAGAAAAGGACGCTTGAACCCGGGCCACTCTCGAACCGCCAGGTTGAGACCTCTAATCGCCAACCGCTTTTCGGTCGGTTCTAGCGCCGCGCCCAGGTGGCACCCCCGGGAGTATCACCAACTTCGAATCCGAGTTCGTCCAGGGCCAAGCGCGCTTTGTCCGCCAGATCGAAACGCTTCTCCACTCGCAGCGCTTGACGCAGCTCAAGGACGAGGTCCATTAGCGGGCCCTCGGCGCTAGAACTGGAGGCAGATGCCGCGATTTGTCCACGCAGTCCTTGGAGTCTGGTCATGACCTCGAGCTTGGCCTCCTGCGGGAGACCTTCGATTTCTTCGAGGTATTCAAGGACTGGAGCCAGAACGTCGGCCTCCTCCTGGTCCTCGTTGTCGTTGAACTCATAGCCGAAAACGCGCTCTTCCCGCGCCATTCTGACGACCTCACGAGAGGACGAATTGAACTCTGTGAACGGAATCTTTAGGCCGGCCTCGAATTTGCGCTCGGCGCCCTCTCCAATCAAGGTGATGCCGCCCTGGCCGGACACCTCAGCTTCCTGGGTGTTCGAATCGAAGCTGATCGATGTGTACGCATCTATCCCGAGGATGGAAACATCCTCCGGCAGCACTTCCTGCAGCCGATCAAAGCGCTGGGCACCCATATAGCAGAACCGGGAGTCATAGTTGTCTCCGCCGGAGTTGTCGTTGAAGTGAGGGACGATGGCAAGCCTCAAGCCAAGAGTGCCTAAGAGATCAAGGCCATCGATCCATTCCGGGTCCTCGCCGGCCTTGTAAATTTCGTAAACCGGCAGGGCGTGGCTTCCTAGGGTTATCGATGCAGCGCTGGCGAAGAGCACGTCCACACCACTTTCAAATTGCTGGACCACCGCGTCCCAAACGGGTGAATCCCGCCATTGCTTAATCGCATAGCTGGGGCTGCCCGGACCGGCGAAAATCAAGTTGGCGGCGCGAATTTCGGCGATCGCCGCCGCCAGCTCAGTTGCAGAAGCGCGATCGCGGTGACGATAGCTAGCGACGCGCAGATCGGTCTGCAAGTGATGACTGTAATATTCCACGGCCTTCGCCACGATCGCTTCGATATTTGTTTCGAACCCAGCGGTTGTATCGAAGAACACGGGACGTGCTGGCCCATCAAGCCGGTTGAGCACCGCGCGGTGTTCACCGCTCATCGCCGCCATAAGCTCGCCCGCGCCCACGAGCGTTAATCTGCCCGTCATCCTATTTCCCCGTGAGTGTGCTTTGGACCCCTCAGAACCACTGGAAGGAAGCTCCGAACCGCAGTAAATTCTACCACGCGAATCTTTTTGCTGGCGTGATTGTAAGTTTTGGCGCAACTGGAATTTAGCCTTGGTTTTCAGTTTCAATATATGCACAAGCGCTTATACGTACGAGCGTAAGTGTCTTGAAAAAGCAGCAAAAATATGCTACTATTAGATTCAAAGTTCGGCGTCTAGACACTCGTCCGGGGTTCCACCCTTTAGCGGACGCCCCAACCCGAGACACGAAAGGTTCAACGCTTTCCAGCCGCCCGATGAGGCTGGCGCACAAGCTATGGCATCAAAAAGAGAACCCGCTTCCCAACAGTACACGGCTAGCGACATCCAAGTGTTGGAGGGCCTCGAAGCCGTTCGACGCCGCCCGGGAATGTATATCGGCGGCACCGATGAGCGCGGCCTGCATCACCTCGTGTTTGAAATTGCGGATAACAGCATTGACGAGGCGATGGCCGGCCACTGCGACCGCATTTGGGTGCACATCGCCAAGGACGGTCGCGTGACGGTGCGCGATAACGGCTGGGGAATTCCCATCGACACGCACGAAAAAACTGGTAAGTCCGCGCTTGAGACGGTGATGACTGTGCTGCACGCTGGCGGTAAGTTCGGCGGCCAAGTCTATAAGGTATCTGGCGGCTTACATGGTGTGGGCGCGTCGGTGGTAAACGCCCTCTCAGAGAACATGTGGGTTGAAGTCCGTCGCAACAAGAAGCTTTACCGCCAGGAGTACGTGCGCGGTATCCCAACCTCGGGTATTGAGATCGTCAAGACCTCGTTCTATGACGGCCCTGATACCGGCGACCTGGCGGAGACCGGTACCACCAGCTCCTTCATGGCTGACAGCGAAATCTTTATCGACCTTGAATTTGACCCCTCGATCCTGATTCAGCGCTTTCGGGAGGCTTGCTACCTGACCAAAGGTGTTTGGCTGGCCTTTTCCGACGAACGCAGTGGCAAAGAATCGACATTCTACTTTGAAGGTGGCATTCAGAGTTTTGTGCGCCATTTGAACAAGGACCGAGAAGTTCTATTCAGCCGGCCAATAAGCGTTGAGAAGGAAATTGGCGGCACCACCGTTGAATGCGCGATTCAGTACAACAGCAGCTTCAACGAGGCCGTTTTCAGTTTCGCCAACTGCATCAACACGATTGATGGCGGCAGCCACATGACCGGCTTCCGCTCAGCGCTGACCCGAGTTCTAAACGACTACGCCCGCAAGCAGAAACTGCTAAAGGATGATGATGCCAACCTCACGGGTGAAGACGTGCGCGAGGGTCTGGTGGCCGTAATCAGCGTGAAACTACCTGAGCCTCAGTTCGAGGGGCAAACCAAGACTCGCTTGGGCAATCCTGAAGTTAAGGGCCACGTCGAATCGGTTGTTACCGAGGGGCTCAACCAGTATCTGGAAGAGCACCCCGCGGACTCGCGCCGGATTATCGAAAAAAGCATCACGGCGGCCCGCGCTCGCGAAGCCGCTCGCAAGGCCCGCGATCTAGTAATCCGCAAGGGCCTCCTTGATGGCACCATGCTTCCGGGTAAACTGGCAGACTGCTCGGACCGGAACCCGGAAAATTGCGAAGTCTTCATCGTTGAGGGTATTTCAGCGGGCGGATCGGCCAAGGGAGGCCGCGACCGGCGATTCCAAGCGATTTTGCCTATTCAAGGCAAGATCCTCAACGTTGAAAAGGCTCGTTTGGATCGGATTTTCAGTCATACCGAAATCGCGGCGATGATCAAGGCGCTTGGCGCCAGCATCGATGACGACTTCGACCTTGAGAAGCTGCGCTATCACCGCATAATTATCATGACGGACGCCGACGTCGATGGCGCTCATATCCGCACGTTGCTGTTGACCTTCTTCTTCAGACACATGCGGGATCTGATCAACGAAGGCCATCTGTACATCGCTCAGCCGCCACTTTACCGAATGCAAGTTGGGCGCCAGCTACGCTACGTATATTCCGACAACGAGCGCGATGAGATGATTGAGAAGGAAAAGGCCAAGGTCACGGCGCGCTATAAGGGGCTCGGCGAAATGAACCCAGATCAACTTTGGGAAACGACAATGGACCCGCTCCAGCGCATACTGCTGCAAGTCAAAATCGAGGACGCAATGGAAGCCGATACGATTTTCAGCAACTTGATGGGCGATGACGTGGCTCCGCGCAAGCTTTTCATTCAGGACCACGCCGCCTCTGTCCAGAACCTCGACGTGTAACAGCGCCGCGCGCACGACTATGCCGCGGATTATTGTCGACTTTGACCCGGAATTAGAAAGTATGCCAGCAATTGAGTCAGACAGCTCAGATCTGGTTTATTTCCTTTCCTGGGCTTTTTCAGCGCGTTACGGCGCTAACCACGAAATGTCCCTCGCGTCACTTGTGCTGCGAGGCGAGTTCCAGATTGATTTGAAGCCTTTGCTAACGTTCGCGGATCGTGATGTGGAGGATCCGGCCGATGAGGAAGCTCTCGAAAAGGCCTGGCAGGACGCGGAATCGCTGGGCGAAACCTGCGATCAAGTGGCTAAAGCGCTAGCAAGCGGCGATCAGCGTCTCAAAGACCTGGAGGAGAAGTATCCGGGACTCCGAACTAACATCATCGAATTGGGGAGGATTGCGGCCATGGCAGCCGCTAGGGGAAGCCTGATTCGGGTGACTTACTTACTGGACTCCGAGTAGAGTCCTTTGTCTTGGATGTAGGCTGCCACCGCTTCGGGCACGAGGTAGCGTAGGCTTGCCCGACGACTCGCCATCTCGCGAAGCATCGTAGAACTGATGCCAACATGTGGCATCTCTAGCCAGACTAAGCGGCTCGCGGGTACCGCGTCAGCGCTCGGCGCAGCACCTTCGCGAGCGGCCACAACAATGAAGGCAGCCTCGGCGATTCCGTCCGGCTCGCGCCAATTCACGATATCGGCCAGAGCGTCCTCACCGGCGAGGAAGTAGAGTTGATCACCTTCGTGCATTGCAGCACGGAAGTCTCGCAATGTATCCACGGTGTAGGTGGCTCCGCCTCGGACAATTTCACGGTCATCAACCTCGAAAAAGTCACTGCTAGCAACGGCCAAGCGGGTCATCTCAAGCCGGTGTTCCGCGGCTGAAACGTGCCGGTTGGCTTTGCGCCATGGATCGCCAGCCGGTACAAACTTCACCAGGTCTAGTTGAAGTTTGTACCGTGCTTGTTCGGCGAGGATCAGGTGGCCGATATGGATTGGATCGAAGGTTCCCCCCATGATTCCGAGCTTCATCCGTGCCACTCCAGCTCTGTATCACCGACTCTCATTTGGTCACCAGGAGATGCTCCGGCCTGGCGCATGGCCCGCCTCAGCCCCATTCGGCCCAATCGTCCCTGCAATTCGTCGAGGGCCTCGAATCCTCCATCCCCGAGCTTCATAGCATCTTGTTCGGCTTTTCTCCCCCGGACAACAAACACACCGTCCTGGGCCTCAACTTCAATCCTGTCTCGCGGCTCTGGCCTAAGGGTTGGAAGCTCCCGGGTCTCAGTTTTCGCGGCGGCCTGAGCCGCGGTCTCCTGGATTACTTGCAGAAGATGTCTGATCAGGGCCTCTGTGCCTTCGCCAGTAGCTCCCGAGAGTTCCATGACTTCGGTTGTTGGCAGGCGGCCTTTCAACAAGGCCGCGTTTCCCCTCGCTTCGGATAAGTCAACCTTGTTAAAGATTACGACCTCGGGCTTCTCCAACAAGCGCAGGTCATAGAGTTCAAGCTCACGGCGAACTGTCTCATAGTCGGTGAGCGGATCAGGCGCACTGGCGTCCAGCAGATGGACGAGGACCCGCGTCCGCTCTACATGTCTAAGGAATTCAAGGCCCAAACCAGCGCCTTCGTGAGCACCCTCGATTAAGCCGGGCAGGTCCGCCATTACAAATGCGTCAATACCCAAATCAACCACACCTAACACCGGTTCGAGGGTTGTAAAGGGAAACGCGGCAACGTCTGGCATGGCCCGTGAGACCGCGCGAAGTAGAGTTGACTTTCCGGCGTTTGGCAAGCCAACCAATCCAACGTCTGCCAGCAGTTTCAGTTCGAGTTGCAGATCAAGCGCCTCCCCAAGCAAACCCCGTTCGGCGAAATTCGGCGCCTGCCTAACCGAATTGGCGAACCGGGCATTGCCCTTGCCGCCCACGCCGCCGGACGCGGCCACGACGCGTGCACCGGGCACATCCAAGTCCCAGCTAATCTCATTACCATCGACACTGGCGACCGTTCCGACTGGCACCCTAATCAGCACATCCTTGCCGTTTCCACCGTGGCGATGGCCTCCCTGACCCCGTTTTCCACTCTCAGCACGGTATACCTGACGGTGACGTAAGTGGGCCAAAGTCGTCAGCCCTTCATCTGCCACAAGTATCACGTCACCGCCGCGACCGCCATCTCCACCATCCGGCCCCCCGTAGGGCACGAATTTCTCTCTTCTAAAGCTAGACGCGCCACTACCACCACTTCCAGGCACGATTTGAATTGGGACAAGATCGATCATGACGAATTAATTATAGGTTTGGACGCCCCTATGACGTTGTAGTAGCTCGTTGTCTGTTTGGAAGCGGTAATTTCGAGTTAGGCAGCCGTTGTGGAGTTTTGAATAAGGGCCCGGATAGCGTCAACATCGGCTCTCAGAGCGGGTGATTGTTCGATCTGCTTCGTGACCTGGGCGCAGGCATGCACGACGGTTGAGTGGTCTTTTTTACCAAGGAGCGTGGCAATTGCGGAGTAGGTGAGGCCGCCGTCGTTCCGCATCATGTACATCGCAATGTGACGGGCGTAGGTCAGCTCCCGATTGCGCTTTGCGCTGCTGATAACCGAGATTGGCAGGTTAAATTGTTCTGATACAGCCTGGAGTAGTTGAGCCGGTGCCGGTGTGACAGGCTCAGAGGCAGAGGCCTGGCTCGCTGGCTCGAGGGCCCGGTTGACAAAGTCGAGGGTCATTGGTTCGCGTGAGATTCGCGCCAAAGCTGTCACTCGGTTGATCGCACCCTCCAGGTCGCGCACGCTACCGCGAATGCGGAGGGCGATATACTGCTGGGCCTCGTCCGGAAGGGTAACTCCCTGGTTTTGGGCCTTAATCGACGTGAAGCGAATTCTGTCTGCCATCGATGATTCGGTTATAGGTGCTACCAAGCCCCAGCGGAGCTGGTTCTCGAATCTCTTTGCACCGCCATTCATTGCCGAAGGCTCGCCGGTGACTGCCACCAGCTTTCCTAGATCGTGTAGACCGGCAACGGTTTGGTAGAACTCGTTGATCGTAGCCTTCTTGCCCGTGAAAATGTGAATGTCATCGATCAGAAGTAGGTCAACCTCACGATACCTGGCACGAAAGGCGGCTCCGTTCTTGTTGCGGATGGCGGTCGTGAATTCACTGAGGAACTGTTCTGCACTTGCCAGAACGAAAGAGATTCGCCTCGCAGCGGCCTCGTGGGCGATGGCATGGAGGAGGTGAGTCTTGCCGCTGCCACTCGGGCTGGTTATGAACAGCGGTGAGTACTGACCCTCACCGCCGGCAAGTTCCTGAGATGCGTTCAGAGCCAACTGATTGAAGTCACACGGTAGAAACGCCGAAAAAGTGAAGCGAGGGTTGAGCGGCGTTGATAGTCCCTGTAGTAGCTCGGGTTGCAGCGCTGGATTATCAAAGATTTCGCCCGGGCTCTCAACTGGCTCAAACCTGATCTTTAGCCCTGGCCCAGCAACAGCAGTGAGGGCCTGGCCGATCACTGATCGCATCCGTGTGGACAGCCAGTCACAGGCCAGTTCATTTGGTGCTGCGACGATAAGCGTGGTTGCCTCGAAGCGCAGTCCCGCGGTGTTTCGCAACCAAGTTTCGTAGTTCTGCCGGGTAACACGGAGCAGAAGCTGTCCTAGTGTGGCTTCCCAGACCTGCGGGGCGGAGTTACCGAGGGTCGAAAACGACAAGCACTGCCCTCCAGCGGGTATGGCTAACAGAAAAATAAAGTTTAGAGACTGACCAGTGAGGCCCCACGCCCCGTGCGATGCCTGTTTTCAATGCATAGCAGGCAGGACGACCGCGAAATTAGCATAGCCAGCGCCAAGCTGGTCAAGTGCTTTATGATCAGTACAGCAACATTATCTTTGCGGGTCGCCCAATAGTGATGATTCCTATCGAATACCCAGGGTTCGAATCTAAAAAGTCTATAATTGCATGATAAAATGCTGTTAGCGATTGATGTCGGCAACACCAATGTCACGATTGGTGTTTTCAAAGAAGCGGAGCTCCGCGCGACGTGGCGGATTGCCACGGATACGGCCAAGCTGGCCGACGAGTACGCCGCTGTCATCATCGGTCTGCTCCAACTGAGTGACATCTCCCGAGATGAACTTGACAGCGCCGTCTTTGCCAGCGTTGTGCCATCACTGAGTTCTGTTTTTGAAGAGGTTTGCCGGCAACACTTTAGAATCACCCCCCTTCAGGTCGGCACAGGGGTGCGAACGGGACTCAGAGTCCTTTACGAGGACCCTAGGGAAGTCGGCGCCGACCGAATCGTGGACGCGGTCGCTGGGCTGCGATTGCACAAGCCGCCGCTGATCATTGTGGACGCCGGCACAGCCACGGTGTTTGACGCCATCTCAAAGGCCGGTGATTACCTGGGCGGCGCTATTGCGCCGGGCATTGGCTTGGCGGCTGATGCTCTGGCACAGAAGGCTGCTCTGCTTCGACGTGTCGACCTGCGGCCACCAAAGCATGCGGTGGGGAAAAACACGACGGCCGCGATCCAGTCGGGCACTCTGTTTGGATTTACGGGACTTATTGACGAGATGATTCGCAGGTTCAAAGGGGAGATTGGCGAGGACGCCTGGGTAATTGCCACGGGCGGCTGGGCCGAGCTGGTGAGTCAACTGACTGATGAATTCGACCATGTGGACCAGAATTTGACATTAAACGGCCTGCGATACGTTTATGAGATGAATGAGGCGCCAAGCTGATGGTGCTACAAGATCGGCACGTGGTTCTGGGCGTGAGCGGTAGCATTGCTGCCTATAAGGCCGTGGAGGTTGCCAGCCGTCTTGTACAGGCCGGCGCGAAGGTTGATGCTGTCCTGACCTCAGCGGCGCAAGAGTTCGTGAAGCCTCTTACGTTCGGATCACTGACCGGCCGCCCGGTGTTTACCGATATGTTCAACCCTGCTACGGACATGCCGGAAGAACACGTTGCCATCGCGCGGCTCGCAGATCTCGTGGTTATCGCTCCGGCCTCAGCAACCACGATCGCTAGACTGGCTCACGGGCTGGCTGACGATTTTCTGTCTCTGACTTGTTTGGCATCAAAAGCGCCCTTGCTGCTCGCCCCGGCGATGGATTCACAAATGTGGGAAGCGGCCGCGACCCAGGAAAACGTCGAAACCCTGCGGCGAAGAGGTGTCGCGTTAGTCGGACCTGATAGTGGCAGGCTGGCCAGCGGGCATCAGGGCTCCGGCCGGCTTTCCGCCCCGGAAATCATTGTCGAGGCGGCGAAGTTCGAATTGGCAAAGCAAGGAGACTTCGCCGGCAGACGGCTTGTGATCAGCGCCGGCGGAACCCGCGAACCTCTAGACCCGGTGCGCTTCATCGGCAACAGGTCCAGCGGCAAGATGGGCTATGCACTGGCTGAAGCAGCTCGCGACCGCGGAGCAAGCGTTAGCTTGGTGTCCGCGGCGTCTGATTTGCCGGCGCCTTATGGGGTTGAGCTCATCCTGACTGAGACGGTAGCCGAGATGCGAAATGCGGTCTTAGAGGCCTGTGATCAGGCAGACGGTCTAATAATGACAGCGGCCGTTTCAGATTTTCGGCCAACGCAGCAAAGCATTCAGAAGATCAAAAGCGACGAGGGCGAGCCATCAATTGCGCTACAAAAAACTGAGAAGATTTTGATGGAAGTACCGGAGGGGATCATCAAAGTCGGGTTCGCCGCGGAGACGGAAGATTTACTCTCCAACGCGCGCAAGAAACTCAGGGATTACCGGCTCGACCTGATCTGCGCCAACGACATTACTGACCCGGCTGCCGGCTTCGCGGTTGATACCAACAAGGTGACAATCCTGGAGAAAGATGGCGGCGAGAGGGAGTTGCCTTTGATGACGAAATATGCGGTGGCTCATGAGATCCTTGACCGGGTTGCGACGCTGCTCATAGACGAAACCTAGAAGCCGCCTAGTTCAGATTCGTGCCCTGCAAACCGCCCGCCTGTCTGACCCGCGGCAGTGGTGGCGACAGGTGAAAGCTGGCGGCTAGAATGGCTTACATACAGGAAACTCCCCGCCACATATCGAAGTCGTCCCTGGTTGGGCCAGGGTTAGCCCGCGTTAGGAGGCAGTCACGATGAAACTTGGTGTGGATCAGGGTGACATTACCAGCGTTTCCCCAGAAGCGATAATTGTTAACTTGTTTGAGGGCGCCACAGCTCCGGACGGGGCCGCGGCCGCGGTGGACCGGGCCATGGACGGTGCGATAACCAGCTTGATAAGCGCCGGAGATGTCACCGGAAAGCTGGGAGAGCTTACTTTGATTTATTCCTTTGGCCATCTGCCGGCTCCGCGAGTCGTAATTGCGGGGCTAGGCAAGGCAGGGGAACTGTCCTTAGAAAAGATTGGCAATTTGTCGGGTGAAGTAGCCCGCTTCTTGCGTACCCACCATGTGAAAAACGCTGCCTCGGTGGCGCACGGAGCCGGGCCAGGCGGCCTGGACGCCGAGAGCACTGCCGAGGCGATGGCGGAGGGCACGCTTCTTGGACTCTACCGCTTCTTGCCGCACAAGAGCACAGAGGCGGACGCGGACCTAGAAGAGCTGCAGATCATCGACGCCAATGGCGACAACGTGGGCCCGATGCGGCGGGGGCTTGAGCGCGGGCAGATCTTGGCAGGCGCTGCGAATCTTTGCCGCGATTTGGCCAATCAACCGTCGAACTACTTGACACCCACGGATCTCGCCGGTCAGGCGGAAAAGCTTGCTCAGGATACTGGGCTGGAGTGCGAGATTTACGGCCCCGGCTGGATGAAAGAAAAAGGCATGGGAGGCCTCCTTGGTGTAGCCGCCGGCAGCGTCGAGGAGCCTCGTTTTATCGTTCTCCGCTATAACGGTGACGGCGAGGCAAAGCCTCTAGCCTTGGTCGGGAAGGGCATCACCTTCGACACGGGCGGCATTTCGATCAAACCGTCCGAGAACATGGGTGAAATGAAGGGTGACATGGCCGGTGGAGCCTCGGTAATCGCCGCGATGGGTGCCATAGCACGACTTAAGCCCAAAGCGAATGTCATCGGCGTTGTGCCTGCAACTGAGAATATGCCGAGCGGCAGCGCCATCAAGCCTGGCGACGTCTTGATGACAATGCACGGAAAGACAATTGAAGTGGTCAACACTGATGCCGAAGGACGGTTGGTTCTCGCAGATGGTCTAGCGTACGCCCGCGAACAGGGTGCAGAAGCATTGGTGGACATTGCCACCCTGACCGGAGCGGTCACAGTGGCGCTCGGCGACGTGGGGATGGGTGCGATGACCAACGACTCTCACCTGATCGACCAGGTCCGTCAGGCTGCCTCCACGGCCGGAGAGAAGGTCTGGGAGCTGCCGATGTGGGAGGAGTACAAAGAGTTGATTAGCAGCGACGTGGCGGATATGAAGAACAGCGGTGGCCGTCCAGCAGGTTCGATCTCTGCGGCAATGCTGCTGCGCGAATTCGCCGAGGACACGCCTTGGGTACACCTGGATATCGCCGGCGTCGACTCAACCAAGAAGGACAAGGGGCTGCTGGTCAAGGGAGCCACTGGAATCCCGGTCCGCACACTGGTTCACCTGGCGCTTCAGTACGGCCAGGAGATGGTTCCGGCTAAGTAGGATGGCTTTGGCGGAGCTGGCAATAAGTAGGCAGACGACAAGTTTTTGAAGCTGCGGCGGTAATGCGATCAGGGATTAGCAAGAGGAGGCGGCCGGACTTCGGCTGCCTTTCCAATTTCGCCGAACGGCCAATTCCCCGAGATCTGGCTGAGCTGGCGCTCGTAGCGCTGGCGTTCTTCCTCTATTTCGTGGTCCGAGCCAACGTCATCGACCGCCCAGATGAAGCGCTTGCCAACGCGAAATCGCTAATCGATATTGAGAGAAGTCTGGGAATCTTTGTCGAAGCCGACTGGCAGGGAACAATTCTCGAGAGCACCCTCTTAGTCCGGCTTGCCAACTTCGTCTACTTCTGGCTGGATTTCCCGTTGATTGTCGTCATCGGCTTGCTGTTTTTTCTCCGCAAACGGCGCGATTACACTTTCGCCCGCGACGCACTGCTCGCTTCGGGAGCCCTAGCATTGGTCGCCTATAACTTTTTCCCCGTGGCCCCACCGCGGCTGGTTACTGAAACCGGCATCATCGACACGCTGCGGGCGTTCAACAACCTCAGCTATCAAGCACAGTCGACCGAGTTTTTCGTCAATCCGTACGCAGCGGTGCCAAGCCTGCATGTTGGCTGGGCGGTCCTCGTGGCGATTGCCTTGGTGCGCGCCTACCCGGGCAATCCTATGGTCTTCGGGCTTGCGCTGATGCACCCCATATCACAAACGGTGGCAACGGTTGTAACCGGCAACCATTATTTTGTCGACGCAGCAGCAGGGCTTGGCGCGGCAGCTTTTGGTTTGGCCGTGGCATTGCTAGTCCAGAAATTTGGCTACATGTGGCCGTTGAGTTTCGTGAGTAAGATTTGGAAGATTAAGGACAGAGGCAAGTCAGGCGCTAAAACCCCTCGGGGTTAAAGCGCTTGTGATGCGCTGAAATGAAGTCCTCGATTCTTTCCTTGGAAAAGTCAGCTATCGAAAACTTGTCCAGCCGAGTCCAGCTTGTTAGGGCAATGGTGTCAGCCTCCATACCCGGGTACTGACTCATTACGACAAAACGGCGGCGATTAATTTGACCTTGGACGATTTCCTTAAGCTGGTCGATTATCGCTTCGTCAGTCGTGTTGTACCAGACGACGATGCCGCCGTGCTCCATGTTGTGGACGAGATTTTCCTTGGGGGCTGGGTTTTCTAGAATCTCGAATGCCATTGGCCAGTCGCCGTGGGGCCCGGATGTTGGCGGGTTGCTGGTATAGCAGACCGGGTTTGTTCCCTGGTTGGCGTCGATTTGAGCCTGAGTACAGATCGGGATATCGACGCCCTGGGCGTGGTGGTCCCGGTCGTCCGGGGTGCCGAGGATGCCGTCGGAACCGGGGTGAGGCGGGAAGAATACGCCGGGTAAGCCAGGATCTGCATCCTCCTGGGCTAGCTGGAAATCGACTGGGCCCGAGTCTGGGTCGCTGCTCGCTTGAGTGACGAGGTAAATTAAGCCAACGACGAGGAGGACTGCACCGAGCCCCAAGACGAGGTTTGCTCCCGAAATGCCACCGATGACGCCCGAAGACTTGCGGGACGCTTTGCCCTGACGCTTTCGACGGGCTTTCGGCACCGTGGAGCCCGGCCTGCGCGCCTCGCGTTCGGCTCGCCGCTCCAGTTTGTCCTTCAGTCGCTGTTTGCTCATGAGTCTCCTTCCACCAAGCAGAAACCTGCACGGTGGTGCAAGTAGTATGGAAATTATGACACCGGCTTTGGCTCGACACCATGACGTGTCGGCGCTGCGCAGCGTGAGCCGTGGCATGATCTCGCACAATACTCTCGCTGCCTCCGATGATCTGACAGCAGTTTTGACAGCAACCTCACGGACTTTAATGGATGGTGCTGGATCGAACTGGTGCTTTGGCTGGGCCAAGCAGACGCTGGGAAGCCTGGGAAAGGCGGCGGAGAGTTTAGCCGTCCGATACCGACATATAAGCCACGTGTCTTTGGGTAAAAAACTGTTAAGGCAGGTGCTTATTAGAAAGTGTTACTAGCGTAAGCGAGTAATCTACTTATTTCAGCCCGCTGGCCTTACTACCGGCGACATCGATAAAGTCTCTGTCCAGGCTGCGCTCGATGAAATTGGAGAGCAGCGCATCGATAACCGCTCCAATTCTCTTATTGAATCTGCGTTTCGCAAGAGGGCTTGAAGGTATCGGTGCCTGGCCCCCCTATGCAAACGTCCAGACCTCCGTCACCAGCAAGGTCGTCGTTTCCGCCGCCGCCAAGTAAGCAGTCGCCGCCTGCTTTACCCTTAATTGAATCGTCCACATTACTCCCTAAAATGAGATCGTTCGCGTTTGATCCATTGATCGTTCCAGAACCCAGAACAAGGCTAGTGAGCGTCATCGATGCACAAGCAGGCGGCTTGAAGTCATTCGGGCCAATCGAACGTACATCAAGGTCAGCACGAGTCGCGGGCACACTGTTCGCCGTCGCCAAGGCGCTTAGGAGACTAACGCATACAAGTCCCGCCAGGAAGAGCAGACTAAGCTGCAATACTTTTCGATTCATCGCCTTTTGAGCTTCCTCCTTCATTTTTGCTCGCCGCCTGATAGGTATAAGCCGCGGTGCCTTCGTGTACGAGATACGTATGAGCGTTGCCTTCGGCGCAGTGAAGGATCACACTCTCCAACCGCGCAGCCACCCGGACAAGGCTTTTCATGTCCCGCAGTGAACTTGAAGTCGACCAAGCGGATCCGAAGGGAGACTTGCGGCGAGCAACAGCTCACGATTTCCTCATTGTGTCAGCTGAATTAAGTGAGATACGACTCGGCTCGCGAGAATTCGTGGGTGGGGGGTAGGCGTGCCAAGGGCTGAAGTGCCCTAGTCGACAACCAGGCCGAAAGCAAGCAGACCACTCAGTCTCTAAAAGCGTCAGAGCCGAAATGACCTGACGAGATCGCCAGATATCTTAGACAGCAGAGAAAGGCAACTTCCTCGTCGGTCAAGCCGGGACAGATGTTGCTGGCCATTTCCTTCGCTTCGTCGGGCGAAAGCCCCGACTTCTCGACTACGACGGCATGGCTCTGGAGCTCCGACAAGGCCGGATCACTGAGCTTTTCCGGAGTAGGTCTGAAGGTTGCAATGATGGTCAGGTATGGCATTCGTGCTTTGACCAGGAACAGGAGAAGGTCAATTGTATCCCCATCGGCCCAGTGCAAGTCTTCAACGAGAACGAAAAGCGGTTTTTCAAGTACGGTTTTCGCTATTCGTTCGTAGATGACCTCTCTTTTACATTCGCGCCTGGAATCCTCCCGCCGAGCGGCTCACAACTCGAAAACCTAGCTTCGAAGCTTTAACTCACATCCTCGAGCAACCGTTGGCCGTTTACTCGTCCTCCCCAGACTTCGCGGGCAGTGGCTCTCTAGTCAAAGGTTGGCTGCGGGAATTCCGATTAGCCACGGCCAAGCTCTGTGGTACTCTAGCCTATCGAGACTTGCTGGGTCGGCTATCGGAAATAGGGGAATTTCGCCAGCTTTGGTTCAGCTTAACGCTGGATCGACCAGACGAACTCGTGCCGGCTACTGCGCCGCATCGAATCATGCGTCCAAACATTGGCTCGCTGTGGAAGACGCTTTCGACGCTGAACCTGCCTCCGACCTACTTCCTTTATCAGTATTTTCCAATGGACAATGGTGCAAGAGAAAAACTTGCCGAAAGTCATCAGGGCGAAGGCTCTCGTGTGGCGACAAAACCCAATTATCATTGGCTGACCGATCCAACCGAGAAGATTGACTCGGCCTAAAGCCGCGGCCAAACCTTCCTAGCGCTCGTAATGGATTCACCCAAACTTCGTCAAATTCCTCAATCAGTAGGAGGAGGCCACGGAGATAGCGTACCGCGAGTACCCTCGAGTCTGGCGAACCGAGCAGGGTTAGAGGAAATTCGCGGCAAGACCACCTTCCTATGTTCAATCTGACTGACACTATGACTGAATCGTGTCAGATCATTCACCTTCCCTGTGCGGTGTACCGACGACTGTGCCCGCGCCCTGGAAGCATCGAATGATCGACGGCCCAGCAATATTTGCGAGCGGTGTCCGAGACCTGACACGTGAGGGTCGCCCCTCTGTCCGGGAGGCTGCCCTGTCTAGGAGTCCCCTGTGGCGTCGTCAATGTCGATTCTCACCCTCCGCAAACCTACCGTCGGCGGTGTCGGAAGCTCAATCGTAGGTCCATCAGGAGTAAGCGAGACGGTAGAAGCTGCTGGGAGTTCAAATGGAGGAGGACTCAGCTCCGGTATGGACACTCCCATAGGAGACGTTGGCCCTAAGGTAACAGCCGGCTGTCCAGGAACGCTGACCTGTAGGTTTCCACTGCCAGATGAAGATAGATCGATAGGCTCGGACTGGCCGGGGATCTCTATCGAGACGTTGGTCCCTTGCTCATGGGTCAAGCCACTTCCCGCAGGAAACGAGATCGTTATTCCGGCTCCGTACAAGGGTATTGATGGCTGCCCGCTGCCAGGGAATGCAATTGAGCTTCCCGAGGGCATTTCGATAGTTGTCATGTTGGGGAACGTTATCGTGAGATCGAAACGGTCAGGCATTATCATGATCTTCCGATGAAAAATTCTCGAACTGACGTATAGAAAAGGGTGTTCGAGTACCAAGAGCGTAGCCCGGTAACCCAGCGGTACCTTCCGTAGAATTACGCAAACATTTCCCGCCGATTCAGTTCGTGCTGATTACGTGTGTGTATTCCTACCCATTCTTAAACCGGTGTCACTATGACTAAATCGTGACGGCTGTGGAGGTCCCGGCGATGTGATCTCGAGCTCCGGCGGGCACACAACCGAAGGCCCATCGAGTTGGCCTGCTAGCGAGGTTCACAGGCCAATATTGCCTCGCTCTAGGAGCCTGGCCACCACTTGCCGTCCGGATGTCGACGCCAGCGCCGCCATACTTGGCTGGTCCTGCCAGACCGTACAGCCCCGCCTCGGCCAGAACGTCCAAACGTGCCCGTGGCACGATGTCCGCCTCGTCTGTCTGGAGAGCAGCCGCAAACAGCACGCGCTCAGCGATGTCATCAGCCAGCTCGATGAGTGAAGGCGCCATCGAACTCACTCTAGCATCGCGGCTGAGCTTGCAGCTGGGCGCTACAAATCGTCGCGCGCCGGATGCCGTAGATCGAGGCCTTTCAGACCCTCAGCTCCCGGAAGGCAGTCGCTCTTGCGCAAGGCCAAGCACTGCGCTAATCACGTCGTTAATTGGGGTCGGAACGCCCACTTCCCTACCCAGACGAGAGATGGTAGCGGTGGGCACGACCTCGCCACGATGGACTGCCCCTGGCCTGGACTCGAAATCAGGCATCTCCTGGCCCATCTCTTTCAATCTCGATAACGTTTCCTCCACCAGGTTGCTGCCAACGCGGATCCCCTTGGCCTGCGCCACGTTCACCATTTCCTTTGCCATTCCCTCGGCAAGGGCCATCATATCTTTTCGTATAAACACCTCGCCTGAGGGCGCCCCAGCCAGTCGCAGGAAAGGTCCAATGCCGCAATTGAAAAGGAATTTCTCCCAGATCTCGCTGAAGACGGAAGGAGAAAGACGGGCGTCGATGCCCGCATCTTTCAGCGTTTGCCAAATTTGCTTGGCCGATGCCGTCTCTTTCCCATCATGCTCCCCAAAGTAGATGATGCGGTCGCCACCTACAGGGGCGCCCATCTCCATGACCAGGCCAGGCTCCTTGATTCGTGCGAGAATCCACGTCACTCCTGGTAGAACCGATACCCACCCATAGACTGCAGCTAAGTCTGCTGCGCTCTCAACCCCGTTCTGGAGTGTGAGGATTCTGGTGTCGGGTCCAACCAAGGGACGCATGGCTGCGAAGGTTTCCGAATTGTTGTGAGTACGCGTGCTGAGAAGGACGAGGTCTACCTGGCCTACCTGCGCGGCGTCGTTGGTAACAAGACAGCGGACAGCGAAAGTGCCGCTCTTGACGCTCTCGACTCGCAGCCCGTTAGCCTGTATAGTGGCCAGGTGCTCGCCCCGGGCGACCAGAGTGACCTCGTTCCCTGCCCGCGCCAGCAGACTGCCGTAGTACCCTCCGACGGCGCCTGCGCCCATCACTACGATACGCATTGGTCCCTCCAATAATGAAGCTAGTGCCTCCTACTTGCCTCCCTATTATTATCTGAAGACCCTTCCAGTTGAGTACCCAAAGATTGATCGAAGCTTCACTCGCAATCTTCGACACGACACTGCCGATCAGCATCCTTGGATGGCGTCCTAGGCTCAGAATTTAGCTTTGTAAGTGTCTGCAAGTCATCCAACGCGAGGCTGGTCGAATGCCAGCAGTTTTGACAGCAACCTCGACGGACGACAATGGACCAAGACAAACTCAGCCTGGCACTGTCGTCAGTGCTGTTGCCCTAACGGCGATTGCACTACTAGCTTGGGAATCTCTTTAGGGTTCGCTGGGACGCCATCGCTCGTCACCGTGACCTCGACTGCTTGTCCTCTACAAAATAGAATGCCACCCAGGTCTTCATTCTCGGCAGGCACTGGAGCCTGCAGCCAGGAAGCTGGTAGCCTGTTCTACTTCGTCGAAGTGAGCGCGAGAGAAGAGTCATGCTCAGCCTTATTACTTCAACCCTGGGGCGCAAGGAACCGGTAGAACGGCTACTGTCCTCGCTCAATATCCAGGACAGAACCGACGCGGAGCTAATTCTTGTGGATCAGAACGCTCCACCCCTTGAAGACGCGCTCGTCTCCACTCTGCAACGCCTTTCCTGCACGCACATTAGGAACACCGGCGAGGTAGGACTATCAAAGGGCAGGAACCGTGGCCTCTCGTGCCCAAACGGCGACATCATTGGTTTTCCCGATGACGATGCCTGGTACTACCCTGGCACGATCCATTTGGTGTGCGATTATTTTGAAGCGCATCCCGAAGTGGATGGCGTTTTAGGCCGACTCATCGCTGAGGACGCTGGGATCCGAGAGAAAATCAGGCTTCACGTCAAGAAATCACGCCCTGTTACAAGCCCAGCCGAAGCGTTCGAGGGCCACAACGCGAACGTGATGTTTTTTCGGTCGGCGGTCCTACGTAACGTTGGCGGGTTCGACGAGGAGCTCGGCGTTGGGTCGCATACGCCTTGGCCCTCGAGTGAAGATACCGACCTGCTAATTCGAGCCATCTTGTCGGGACATTTGGTGCACTTCGTCCCAGAAATCAGGATTGGCCATGAGTCAGTAGCGATAACACCCGATGTTAGTAGGCTTAGAGCGCGGCCGTACGGGCTCGCTATGGGCCATGTCGGACGGCGATACGGCTTAGGAGTGCGATGGATTTCTTTCAAGGTTGCTCGACCGTTGCTGGGCGCGGCCGTGGCTACGGCCACCGGTCGCTTAAGACTCGCCCACTTCCGAGTCACAACCGCGGCTGCTCGATTCGCTGGCTGGAGAGCGCGTTGTAACGTAAATCTGGACTCACTCAAAGGATTTATCAGCCCTTGATGATGGGCGGCAAGGAAACGCCGGCAAACTAACGGCGGGTTCGTGAATGCAGCGCCGTGGGTGTGTCAGCCAGGCCAGCAGCGAGGGACCGCCAGGAGCTGATCTCCGAGCGGTCGATCTGCGAACGATTGTGTGAACGCGCGCCCAGCAGCGCTTGCCGGATCGATTGCGGGTCGCCAGGGTCATAGGGCGTACTCGTGCCCCCGTGACGTAACGAGAAACCGAGGCAAGACAATCGGCAGCTGGAGGTACGTATACTGCTTAACCTTGAGACTGTCCGTGAGGGACTCGGCCCCTTTTTGTAGCGCTTAATGTGGAGCCCAATGTCAGCATGCTTCAAGAATGGCAACGTCTCTTCGAAGCTCACCTCGCCGTGATTGATGACGTTCGGCAACGCAGGCAGGTCGCTGAAACATCCGAGGAGGTGGAAGCTCCACGACGGAAAGAGCTTGGCCGCGTGCTCCAGGAAGTTCGTATCAAGCCAATTCACTCCGACGAACACGAGCTTGGTGTCATCGCCTTGGTAGGGATTCGGCCACTCGCGGTCGAATAGTTCTATTTGAAGACCGTGGGGATGCAAAGCGACATTCTCCAGCCCGCCAAATCGGCTCAACAGATGGGCGCTCGGGACGCTAACCAGGTCGAATTGGGGAGCGCTGCGTTGCTCGGCTTCGAGCACAACGGGATGATTTTGCAGCAAATTCAAGTCGTCAGAGACGCGGTAGACCATCCGTGCGTGCGGGGCCAGCCGGCGCAAACGCTCGTGGAGGACAAGGCCGGGAGTGCTCTCCATAATCACGAGATCCGCCTGCCGGATCTGCTCTTTGACCGGACCGAGAGGGAGCTTTTTGTAAGCTCGGAAGAGAGGCGTGAACAGCCTGTTCAGGCCTTCCGATCGTAGGTTGGCTGGGTGCCATGGGGTCAGCCATACGTAGCTGCCGAAATTCTCATCCAGCCAACGAATCTTGCCGGCTTCCTCGCGGATCGGATAACGGAAACGGTGATCCCGTTTTAGCCATGAGAGCCAACTAATTGCGGCTGTGAAAAAAATCACCCTCCACCCGGCCTCGCGGTATGCATTCGCCAACCAGTGGAACCCGCCTCTACGGCGCGAGCCGTAATAGTGACCAGTGACCAAGATGACTGTCTTCATTGATGTCCCTCAGCGGGTGCTGGCAATCATACTTACTCATAACTCCAGGGATCGGTAATCACCGTGAGAGCGACTACTCTGCAAGGAGCTCCCGAACAGCACCGAATAGCTTGTCGCCGGCGTCCTTCGAGACCAACGAGACGCCCGGCCTAACTTCGTAGCCACCTTCGGCGTAGGCTCTCCTCGTTGCGATATAGCCCATTGCGTCAGAGCCGTACGCTGCCACGACAACGGCCAGGCCTGGCTTGATATCCTGGGCCGCCAGTTGGTACTCAACGAAAAGCTCACCGGGCAGATGAAGAATACGCACGGGGCCTAGTCTGAGAGCGCCGACGGCTTCGCGGCTTCCTGCGTCTTGGAAGAGAGGGTCGCAAGTAACTTTCGCTCGTCGAGCGACGGTGCAGGGGCCAGTGTGACGTGTCTAGTCTGCCAGCATACGTCGGCCGCGGTGATCGGCGCCCTGCTGGTGCTTTGCCACGCTCGTGTAAGTCCATCGACTAACCTCTGTACCAGTACCTCACGGGTTTTCGGGCGGTCATCATTGTATTTCCCCGCCGTGATGTTCCCGCCCGCGCCGTTGAAGTGCAAACACGGGATGCCCAATGCGGCTTGACGTTGGCCCCGGGCCAAGCCCGGGAAGTCGGCGCTTACGGCCCCCTGGCCGTAGTGGCTCTGCGGATGACAGGCGTAGTAGCTCAGGGCCGCGACTGGTTGAGATTCTTCCCAGAAGCTAACCACGTAGACATTCGGGTCGATTGTGCCCTCCGGCATGGCACGCATCTTGGCCGCACGATGATTTCCACTGATGTTCCAAATCGGCCGGTCTCTGGTTGAGCTCCACCGGCTCCAGCGAACCTTCCCATTTCTCCCAAGCAGACGCCTGTTGGAAGCCACGCCTTCCACAGAGGATTGGCCAAAACCGACGTGAGTTACCTTCTTGGCTCCTCGCAATGAATCGTGCAGAGCTGCTGAGGCCAAAGCTATGGTTTCTCTTGCGAAGCCGGGATCGAAAGCTGCGCCAGAAAGGCCATAAGCAGCGAGCAAGGATTCGGTATCGAAGTCACAGCCTGGCGTGTCGTGCGCGTGCGTCGTGTGGACGGCTACGTATTCAGGGGTCGTACCAGCGGCAAGCGCAAGTCCCTCTCGCCAGGCGACATTACCTCCGTTGCCAATACCAACCCAGTCCACTACGCAGAGGACTATCGGCTTCTCTTTGCCGAGAATCACAAGTCCCCTCGCGCCTATCCTATCGTCGATGGAGCTGACTGGCTTGACGAGTCCGTCACAGAGAGGAGTCCCGATTGGAGGGGTGGCGTCGACCTCGAAGGTCGACACGCGCAGAGCGCGATTGTGGGATCCACCAATTTTCACTTATCGGCCTAGATATGCCCGACGACAGGTTCACAGGCTGAAGTCGATTGGCGCGCATGCTCAAGGTTCATGCTTATCGACTAATCCTTTCGGCATTCAGACGAACTTCAATGCCACCGAGGAACTGCGTGCTGGGCGTTCAGCGCCCGCAACCCTAGTCTGGGGCCAGTTAGGCGCGGCGCACCTAAAAACTGGTTGACCAATCCTTCTGCCACCCACGCCAGGCAGCCGGACTGAGTTTAACGTAGGACGCCAGGGCCTGGGCGTACTCCTGGAACGGAGTTTCATCGTCAGGACTACCTGAGGTCATCAGAGGTGACTCGATGTATATATTGAAGCTGCTGGGTCCGTTTCGGATCGTGAAGATAGGAAGAAGAGGCGCCTTAATCGCTCGCGCCAGTTTGACTGGTCCCGTAGCAAGCCGAGTCATTCCATCCAGGAGCGGTACGGGTCGGGTTTGCGAGGCGTTCTCCGAGACTGTTATCGAGACTATCTCATTAACAGACAACCGCCTGTACAGCATCCGCAGGCTTGAAACTGTATCACCGGGAGCCATCACAATTCGCTCCGTAAGATAGCGTGCTTCAACGCTGGTTTGAATGGGGTTGAGATAACGAATTCCAAAAGTCGACCCTGAGAATCCGTGCTGTGGCCGGCTGAGATGGTGGATCTTGTAGCCGGCCTGGGCAAATGCCATTTTGGCAACCAAACGCGCAAACTCGAAATCGCCCACCCAGAGGATGACGCCGTGTTGCTCCTCAAGGACAGCGTCTAGCCGGTCGCGGCCCACGAGCCTGACTTCGGGATGCCATCCACCGGGATGGTGGGCGCGGAGGGTTGCAACCAATTCTTGATGCGATCCGGAGGTCACGCGAATCGCCGCGCTTTCGATTGTGCCACCCAAGAAAGAGGCTAGGAAGGTTGGCATCTTTGTCTCTAAGCCTCGTTTGCGAGCTGGCACGAGGAATCCAGCCCCCCTCGCGAGCGCGTTACAAATGATCGGCCAGAACCGCTCTGGCGCAGCCCAGGCCACAGGCGCAAGAATCAGCATTTTCGTTGCAATCCTGAGATCACGCATGGTTATCTTCGCCATCTAGCGGAGACTAGCATTTTCAAGACAGGCGGGCGAAAGGCTGAATGAGGAAACCAGTCGTGAAAGGGGGCCTAGATTTTTATCCGCCAAATGCTGAGCGAGGCTTCCAAATAGTCGTACTGGCGGCTGCGAAAAGAAGCGGTGAGGGCGGTAGAAGTGAGTCTAGCTGGCCTACAACACCCACGCTGCCAGCAGCGGAGAATCTCAGCCGGCTGGAAGAACGTGCTAGGTAACCGACGTCTCATCAGCTAAGGCCGATCCGAGGACGAACTGGGTCTTGTCGAGTTTTTGGCAATAACCTCAGCGATCTGTTCAGCTGGCATCACGCAACTGCCTAGTACCAGTTGTTCGGTCGGGCGTCCTCGATGTGATGAATGGTTTGAGAGCTTCCGTGGGCATCGGGCGAGCAAACATGAAACCCTGGGCGCGGTCGCAATTCGCTGAAAGCAACTTTCTCAGCTGAGGAGTCGTTTCGACGCCTTCCGCAACAACGTCAATACCCAGACCGTGGGCGAGAGAAATGATGCTGCTAACGATCACAAGATCGTGCTCATTCTTATCTATCTCGGCCACAAATGAGCGGTCGATCTTCAAGGTGTCGATGGCGAAATCGCGCAGATAAGCAAATGATGAGTAACCTGATCCAAAGTCGTCGATAGCCGAATGCACTCCGATTGTGCGAAGTGTGTTGAGTGTTTCAACCGTAGCTTCATGATTCTCCATCAGCGCCGTTTCCAGAATCTCGAGTTTCAACCGACCTGGCTCCAAGCCGGTCTCAGAAAGAACTGTCCTTAACTCGCTGACAAGCTCACGCCTGTGGAATTCTGCGGGAGAAAGATTCACGCCGACCGACAACGGCTTCCCGTCCGACGTAAGCGCTGGCCAACGAGTCGCTTCTTCGCATGCCTCACGGAGCACCCAGCTTCCTATCGATGACAGTAGCCCGAGATCTTCCGCTTCGGGGATAAATTCTCCCGGAGAGAGGAGTCCACGCTTGGAGTTCTGCCAACGAACCAGTGCTTCGAAGCCAACGACTTCGCCATCGGAAAGTCGAACCTCTGGCTGATAGTAAAGACGGAGTTCACCTCGATCGACTGCCCTGCGGAGCCCGTGTCGAGCTCTAGCCTCTCAATGGTCAAAGAGCTGGTTCCGGGGCTGAAAAGCTGGTATCGGGCGCGTCCCGCCGCTTTTGCCTCATAGAGAGCAACGTCCGCTTGTCGAACAAGTTCATCCGCGGTGAGAGGCCCCGGTTTGCTGATTGAGATCCCGATGCTAACAGTGGCGAAGATCTCATGGCCCTCGATAAGAAATGGTCCTTCGAGACATGACAGTATTCGTTGGGCTGCAATCTCGACACCCTTCGATGACACCTCCCCCCTCCAAGAGTATTGTGAACTCGTCACCACCGAGCCGAGCAAAAGTCTCGCCAGCTCTGATCTGGGGTTGAATTCGGCGAGCAACTTGGATAATCAGACGGTCGCCGGCCGCGTGACCCATGGTGTCGTTAAAGACTTCGAACCGGTCGAGGTCGAGGAACATGACCGCAGCCTGGCGCTTTTGCCGGGTAGCTCGAGCCAGAGCCATCGCAACTTGGTCCATGAAGTAGCCTCTGTTCGGCAGCCCAGTGAGACTGTCGGTAAACGCTAGGTTTTCCACCTCAGCGATACTTCTTCGTCTGATTAATCGAGCCTGAACGTAGGCAAAAGGTAGGGCACCTAGAATTAGAGCTAGCTGAGTCCACGTCTCAAGAGTTTCAGCGATGGGGAACGCACCCTGCCATACCAGCAGAAGCAATAGCCAGTAAGTCACTGCTGTAGTGGCAGAAACGAAAAGAAACGCCCGGGTTCGAAATGTCACATAGGATTGTCGACAAGGACCTTCGCTTGGCGTAGCCTCCGATGCCGCCCGAGAAATGTGCAAAGAGTTGCTGACCGAAGTCCAGTTCTCGAATCCAACTCTTTGGGCTGAGAGCCGTTTTGACAGCAACCGCGTTCGCCCAACTCATCCGAAGCTGGTCGCCCGACGACAAACCTGAACAATCCTGTCGTGGGTGGACGACAGAAGACGCCAATAACCAATTGCCTGCGGACTTAAATCCGCCGATCGCAAGGTCTTGAGGGGTTCGAGTCCCGGCACCTCGTCGGGGAGCCAGACTACACCCACATCGCTCCCGAACCGTTCTGCACGGTCGATCTCGAAGAATGGCGCGTATCCTGGCTTTAGGGTAATTGAAATTATCTGAGGTCCTTCGACAATAATCTCGTCGAATACCTCACGTATAAACTCTCGTTGGATGCCTCGCTCGCTGGCGGAAAAGAGCGATCCCATAGAACGAATATACCGCATTGCCTCCTCGACCTCCTGTGGGCCAGTTTGCTTTTCCAGGTTCTCAAGGCGCCGTCGATGAGGTGCGGCCTCTCTTTTGTAGCGTGTTTCGTCGATGTCTCCGGTGACAAATAAACGGCGCCAGCGGTCGATTGCCCGCTTTGTTTTGTGTATCTCCTCGCTGTTGTCGTTGGGCTGGTAGCGCTGACGGAGCTCACCGACAATCGCCTCTACGTACTCAAGCGGCAGGTGCATGTTAGCCACGTAGGCGCCGATATGCGCCTCCATCACTTCAGCTTCTACCATCGGTTGCGGGCAAGCCTGGCGGCCTATTCGGGCTGTCGTTGAGCACCTCATGTACCGCAGTTGCTTTCGGTTGGCAATCGACCCTACCAGTGGTGCTCCGCAGTGACCACAATGGGCGGTCTGAGTCAGTGGGTATGGCTCGCGTCCCCAGGGTGCCGTCGCTTGCTCTCGCCGGCGGTGGGTCAATTCTCGTTGCACTTCATCGAAAAGCTTGCGAGTCACGATCGGGGGGGTGAGTGCCAGGCGAAACTTTTCTATCGCCGCGGCGCCGATGAAAGGCGACATCGCCAACATAGATCGGATTCGTCAGAATCTTTCGGGTGCTCATACGGTCCAACAGGTTGCCCTTAGAACTTCTTAGCCTCACGGTCGCGGCCCATTGCGCCAACTGACGCAGCGAATAGGCGCCGCTGGCGTAGCGCTCGAAAAGCTCGAGTACCCTCGGGGCGCTGCCGTCCGCGACTAGTTCACCGGTTTCATTGCGCTTATAGCCGAGGGACGGCGGACCTACGATTTTGCCCTTGTTTGCTTTTTGTTCGATTCCAAACTTGATGCGCTCAACTATGGTTTCGCGCTCGAATTCGGCCAGCGACCCTATCACGTTGCGCATCATCCTGCCTGCCGCGGTGGCGGTGTCAATCGACTCCTGGATCGAGACGATGCCCACGCTAGCCACCTCGAGCTGGTCGCTGACGTCGATAAGGTCGCGAAGGTTGCGGCCAAGCCGGTCTAGCTTCCAGAAAATCACCCTCTCAAATTGACCTGACTTGGAGTCACTAAGCATGGTCTGTAGAGCCTCGCGGCCCTTCATGCTTTTGCCTGAGCGGCCAGCGTCGGTGTAGACCTCGGCCAAATCCCAGCGCTGCGCGACACAATAGGCGCGGATGGCCTCATCCTGGGCTGCTAGGCTGTAGCCCTCGCGCGCCTGCTCGTCGGTTGAGACTCTGGTGTAGCCGGCAACCCTCAATTTTTGTTCTTCTCCCTTTTCAGGGCAGATTCAACCATGTCGGTGAGTATACGCACAAGATTGGCGTTTACCTTCACGGCAGGGCGAGTAGGCGCTTCCTTTGTCACGACGGCGGCACGCCCTCTGCTGGCGGCTCTGCGGCCAGCGCCGCGCTTATGTCGGCCTGCTCTAATTGGAGCCACGTTTCCAGCATTTCCCGTTCATAGTCAAAAGTCTCAGGAGTGGGAATCTCTTTCTTTAGCCATTGCCGGAAACTCGTGACGTGGTCTTTGTCCGGGGTCATAAACCCGGCAGAGTAAAATTCCTCACTCCATGCCTCATAGAGCAACAGAATGAGGCGGGGCCTGAGCCGCTGGAACGCACCGCAAACCTCACACCAATCGAACCAAGGAAACTCAGGGTTCATCGGCTGATAGCGGCGCTCTATCGGGTGCTCACACACACTGCCACCAGAGCCCGCCGGCTCAGCAGAGGGCGGCTTCGTACCAGGGTCCGTTTGTTGGCGGTCCCCAGAGTCGCCCAGCACGCTCCCAGATGAATCGGGCGGCGATGACGCTCCACTCTTCGTCGAGGGGGTTCCAGCTTCCCCAGGTGTCAAGGAAATGCTGCTTCCAGGTTGGAGCGTTGAGTTGGAACGGTCCCCAGTCGTCGGTTGGGCTGGGGCTGCCGAGGCTGTAGTGCCCTCCGAAGTGGACGATGCACTCGGCCCGCTCCCACTCGGCTTCTGGGAAATAAGCTCGTATAGCTTCGATAATGCTGTTTGGCAGCTCTCCAGCCTTTGCCCTTGGTGCCGAGCGTTCTCCGCCAGCACGCTCACTTCCAACATGACTCTGCCCAACTCCGTCTGTAACTCGGTATCGCTCAAACTCGTCATAGTCACTTCTCGTTTCGCTCAACGCCGACGTGAGGGCCAGGACCAGCCCGACCAGCAACGCCAGGAGCGTTGTCACCGCTTATCGGTGCCCTTTCGCCGGCGGTGTCGCGAGCACCCGTGCTTCGTTCGCCCGCCTATCCTCCGGTGTCACGCAGCGCCGGCAATACGTCCCCGCCTGATCCCATGGCTTTGAGTGAGGGTTGCGGCTCTCAGTCAATACCTGGTAGCGGTAATCCGCTCCATTCGGTACACTGCCGCACTCCGGACACTCTTTCGGGTCACGGAATGTGCCGTTACGATCGACCACCTCCCCTGTTGGCAGCCGATAGCGGTTGTCGCTGATAAACTTGGCGCCGATACGCACCGCAAAAGCGTCAGTCCGAGGGTTATAGCCCGGATCACCCGGACCGGGGTGAGGCATCAATACCGATGGACGTGCCTCTACTTTATGCTTACCCTCACCCTTGGTCAGACGTCCAGTTGACGCCCATTTCCAACCCTGTTTGATCATCCGGTGAATGGATTCGGAGAGGCCCTTCGCCAACTCATCCTCAGTCCAAAATAACCTCCCGTTTGCCGATACCGAGTCGCTCAATTGCTGCTCGGTCGGCAGTAGATCCGTTAGCTTCTTGAGCGCTTGCTCCGTTGGGTTCTGGTCGCCCATCGAAACAACCTCCTTGCTCTTTGTGCCGCTGACAAATCTTGTCCACGTACCGCAGCGAACGTTTGTTAGGCTCTGCCGCCTCTCGGAAGGCGTGCTCCACGCAATCGGCCTCGTACTCGCCTTCCATTTCCTCCATACGCTCTCTCTCCAACGGCGAGAAGGAATGGCCAAAGCTTTTTTCGTAGAGGACGAAGATGTTGCGGCGGGGTAGCGATTCGGGTTCTTGTTCTGGTTCTGCATCGGATTTGGATTCTAGTTCCGGTTTAAGGGTCGGCGACGGCCCGACATTGTCCGGCTTCTGTCGCGACGTTGGCGGAACATTGTCGGTACTTTGGTCGTCCGGATGCCGCGGCAAAGTTGATGCTGGTTCGTGAGCGTGGGGCTTCTGGTGGTCCAGGAAGGTGGGAACCCAGATCAGTTTTTGCCGGCCAACTTCGTACCGTTTTATGAAGCCGCCTTCAGTGAGTTTCTTTAGTAGTGGCTCCACGCTACCGCGGCTATATGGAAAAACTTCGCCCTGAATCTCTCCCGGTCGGTCCCGCAGACGGCCTTCTGTATCCGCCATGAGCCATAGCCCCTGGTAGAGGATGCGAGCGGTTGCCGGCAAGGCGAACAACTCCTCATTCTTGAAGAAGCCAGGCTTGAGGTATCGGGTCTTCATCCCATCTTCTCCTCATCCACCATTTCGGCGGCCACCCTCATGATTCTCATGCGCTCACGATTCGGCGGCTCAGCACCGTGCCCGGCCTTTATCAACATGTCCATGCGCTCTTTGTTCGGTGGCTTCGATCCCTTCGCAGCCTTAATCCGCGCCTCGCGCCACCAGGGTTGAGCATCGGAACAAAGCCAGCATTGGGCGTTGAGGGAGTGATCGCAGGTCATCATGGCAACCACACGACCTTGAAGATGACGTAGAAGAAGTCTTCTGGAACGGGGGTGACGAATGGTCACAATCTTGTGCGGGTTTTCTTGCTCCTCGACCCAGGCCTCATGCACGGCGCAGTTGTCCAGGCCGGGGACTATCGGGAGGTCGCAGTCCTTGAAGATGCAGAGACTCACAGCGCCAACCTCCCCGCCGTCTCCACCGGCTGGCTTGCTAGCGCCAGGAGCTTTGCTTGCCTCCCGGAGCGCGTCTTGGCCGTTGTGCCAGGCTCGACCAGGCGCTTCGTCTTCAAAAGTTCGTCAACTCTCGGCGTCACCACGTTGATGCGAAGAGTTGTCGTGTCTTCTAACGCATCCCGTGTCATAGGCCCGCCGTTTTCCTCGAGTGCCTTTAAGATCGCGGCGTACTGCGTGGCGATTTTGCCGGGTGACGGTCGGGCGCTTAGCGACGTTGCCGCGAAGGGCTGCCGGCGCTTGTTACGGCGGCGAGACGAGGCGGGCTGGCTGCGCGTTGAGCACGTCCCGTTAGCGCAGGCGCCACGGATTAGCTGCCAGCCGCAGGTGGAGCAGTTCATCGAACCTCATATCTGCACACGCCCTCGCGATACGTGACATCGACCTCGCGATCGGCGAGCGAAACCAGCATCTCGACGCCGCCTATGAAGGGTTCGAGAACGCCGTCTCCATAGTCGATGAGCTGCGGTGCTTCCTGGAGCCGCATTTCATGGGCGCGCCGGGCCGGTGTCTTGTGTTCGTAGCAAACCCATTCGCTAGACCGATACCGCATTGGGCGCTCGCAAATGGTGTCTCCAACGCGACTCCATAGGCCGGTCTCGTAATCGCGTTGCTCTTCAGCCTCACGGCAAACCTCGACATTGAGCGGCCGCCGTATATCCTCCGGCGTCAAGGCAACGAGCTCGCCGTAGACGCGACCGATCAACCAGAGCACCATCGGGTTCTGTAGACCGTACTTGCCGGCGAAGCTGTGGGCGTTGTCGCTCACGCCGCGCCTCCATGCAGGTCAATCCACACTCATGACGGCACGATTACCAGCCAGCGGGTCTCCGGTGGTCGGCCTTTGATTCGCCATGCCACGCCGTAGGGTCGGTGGTCGTGAGCACCGTTAGTCGCGGCTTGGGCCATCGCAGCCTGGATAAGGGAGAGGTTGGGTTTGGCAACGGTCTTGACTTCCCAATACATGCCGTCCGGGCCTTCAACGTCGGCACCGTTGAGGCGTCCGATGTTGCGACCGCCGATCAGCCTCGCCCACTCATTCTGGGCAGCGTTGCCGTCTCGGCGAGCCTTCTCGCCACGCTTCTGCTGGGCTGGGTCCGCCACATGATCGCGCGGCTTCTTTATTGGCGTGGCAGGCGGGGATGCCGTGACCATGCGGGGGGACTCCTTTCCTATCGTGTTTTGTTCGCCACTCCCTGGCCGGCACCGTCATGGGCGAGTTCGAGTAAATCCCAGATGGTCTTGTCCGGGTTCTTGTCCAGCCAAGCGACCGGGTTCGCGCCCTTACCGTTGGCGCCTGGAGCGATGGCACCAAGTTCCTCTTTGGTGATGCCGGTGTCGCTCATGTAGGCCAGCAGAGCGAACTGGTTTAGCCCGCCTTTGGTCTGGTCGCGCAGGGTGTCGTACTGGTCGATTGGCTCCGGCTTCTCCGGCGCTTCCTCGCCCTGGGTCCACTCCCAAAGCTTCGACGCCAGCTCCTCGCCGGCCTTTTGGACCCGGTAGCCGTCCAGCGCCAAGCAGCTGGTCTTGGAAACCTCCAGGGTGTGGTCGATGCCGATCTCGGCGTAGACATCGAACTCGTACTCGATGCCATCCCGCATGATCGGCTGGAGGCCAAGCTTTACCGGCTTCTTCTTGCCGTTCTTGTCCTCTTGCATCTCGTAGACCATCTTTGACTGCAGGGTCACGAGCAGGTGCTTCTTGCAACCGACCAGGGCGTTGTGCTGAGGGGTCACGGTCCGCCAGTCGGACCTTTGACTTGCCCCAGTGGCGCAAACCCGCGCCGGTCAACTGGCTCAAACCGGACCTTCGTATAAAACATACCCTGTACTGGTTGCTACGCCAGCAGGCCGTGGTAACGATGATCTTGTTAGTCGTTCTGGCCGGATCCGCCAGCATTGTTCTCCAGACCCTTTCACCGCGCTACGTGCAGTCTTCGCTCGGAGTCGACCCGGCCGATTCGGTTTACGTTTTCGGTCCGGCCGCCCTTGGCCTGGTCGTGGTGCTCGCATCCGCACCCACGCTGATCCGAAAGTTCGGCGAACGTGCGCCGGCGATTGCTGGCTTTCTCTTCGTGACGTTGGCTCTTCTGCTGATGGGCCTGGTTGGGCCGGTGACCGACGTGATCAACCCGATAAACCCGCTGCGGGCGCTCGATCTCCTACGGGTAAACCTTGGCGAGCGTTTGCGAACCGCGGCGCTGCTGGCTTTGCCGCTAGGCTATGGCTTGGCGTTGAGCAAGATCTCCGTCCAGACCTACATCAACCGCAGAGTGCCAATCGCCTATCAGAGCCGGGCGTTTGCCTTGCAGAACGCGTTAAAGCATGGGTTCACGATCGTGCCCCTGGCAGTGCTGGGAGCGGCCGCTACCGCGTTCGGGGTTGAAGTCGTGCTAATCGCGTCACCGTTTCTCTTGTTTGCTTTGGCGTGCGGGCTGGTTTATCTAAGTTTTCACGTGGCCGGCCAGACGCCTGCTTCGGGCCTGGACGTCGTCAGCACCTTCTGGCAGGAGGAAGACGAAGACATCGAGCCGCCGGTTTGAAACAGCGCTGGTAACCAAAAAGCCGCGAGCGCGGCTAGAGTATTAAGAACTGACCCACAGCTGGGCCCGAAAACAAACCCGGCCGCCGCTTCTGCCAAGGTCCCTGAGCCCACCAGGGTCAGGCCCATGGCGAATCAGCGAAGCACCGCGGCAGTATTTCAAACAGCCAGACAACAGGCGTTAGCTACAACAACGCTGCCGGCGCTGAACAAGAGCGTGTGCCTCCGCACACGCGCCGCCTGCCAGGTAGGCGGCAGGCGGCCATCGTTCGCAGTATTTCAAATAGTCACACTGGCGGCGTGAGCCTCAGCAACGCTACCGACGCTGAACAGAGCGGGTGCTTTTGCGCCCGTGACGCCTGGCAAGGCGCACCGCGAATAGCGAAGCCGCATTGCCAGTATTTCAATTAATGCCCGGCGGCGGACCAAGCCCAGAAATCGGAGTGGAGGTGGCCGTCGCCGTGGGAATGGTGCTCGAGGACGATCAGGGTGTCGTTGAGCTGGGCCAGTTTTTCGCTGGTAGTCTGGCAGGCGATCGAAGCGGCGATGATCATGCCGCCGTCGTCGGCGCCCTGGCCGACACCGTGGCCGTTCCAAATCACGCCCTCGCCATCGGCGGTCATGACAATGCCGTGCCCCTCGGCGTACATCTGCCCCGGTCCCCGCTCGAAGACAGTGAAGGTGCCGATGTTTTGGCCTTCGACTCCGAGCATTTCGACTTCAGACTCGAAAGAAATTTCCAGCTTCATATAGCGAAAATCGTCACCCGGTATTACACGACGGCCGGTCGCGTGGCCGTGTTCGCTTCCTAGATGTTCTCCCAGCATTCTTGTTCTCCTTATTGTTTTAAATACCGACAACGGCGGTGCGCCTTGCCGGGAGCGTCGGCAGCGTGGTCAGGGCTAGCGGCGCCAGCGTATCTTTCAAGCAATCAGGCTTTGCCGATTTCGTCGAGAGTTTTGAGTTGGTCGGCGGAAAGCTCCAGCTCGGCGGCAGGGACGCTCTCCTCGACCTCCTCCGGCGTCTCCGGACCGATGATCGCACAGGCGACCGATGGCTTGGAGAGCACCCAACCGAGTGCCAGTTGGGCGGCTGGGATGCCCCACTCGCCGGAAACCGCGTCAAGTTGATCGGCGGCGTCGACTTCGGCCGCGGTGAAGCCTGAGCCCTGACCCTGGCGCCAGCGCTGCATGCCCAGTTCGGCAATCGGCCGGCTGGTGCGGAATTCCGTGCCGGCCAAGAGACCGCCACCTATAGCGGTGAAGCAGGTCAGGTCCAGGCCATACTCGAGCGAGGCGGGAATCGTTTCCCGTTCCACGCTTCGATTGGTCAGGCTGTACTGAACCTGGTGGCAGATCGGGGCGTCAAGGTTAAACTTGTCGGCCTTCCACATTACGTTGGCCACTTGCCAGCCTGGGAATCCGGAAAGCGCGATGTAACGCACCATGCCCTGGCGTACCAGGTCATCAAAGGTCCGCAACGATTCTTCTAGTGGCGTCGTCGGGTCGGGGTGGTGCGCGTGGTAGATGTCGATGTGGTCGGTTTGCAGCCGCTCGAGGCTTAGTTCGAGGCGCTTCATGATGTGGTAGCGGGAAAGTCCGCCACCGTCAGCCCCACCGTCGTTGACACCGGTGCCGACGCGCTCCTGCACCTTCGTGGCGATGATGACATCATCGCGACGGCCCTTTAGAGTCTGGCCGAGGATTTCCTCGGCCGATTTCCTTTCCGCCGCCGGTGGAACGCCGGGGCGATCCTGGCCCGAGCGGTTGCCGTAAGACGTAGCCGTGTCAAAGAAGTTGATGCCGAGGCTCAGCGCCTTATCAACCAATGCTTGGGCATCGGCTTCCTGGGGAACAACGCCGAAGGCAGCGCTTCCCAGACAGATTCGCGAGACGCGGATTCCCGAGCGACCCAGCCTTACGTATTGCATGTTGTTTCACCTCGATCCAGGCATGAGAAGCCAACCGGCGTGGTTGCCGCTTGCTAGGGGTCCAGATTCACCGGCACAGTGTGCTCGGGCCTGGGGCCCTCGGGAACCTGGGCGTGAATGTGCGTGGCGACCTCTTTGCCGGGGTTAATAAATGTGTGAGGTGTGCCGGCCGGCAGGAAGACGTAGGTATTTGGCACGATCGAGTGGTGCTTTTTGCCGATCTGAACTTCCATGGCGCCGGTCATCGTGTAGTAGACCTGGTCAAAGCTGTGGACGTGGAGGTCGCCGCCGCCCTTGCCCGGCGGCACCTGGACGATATCGATCTTCGTGTGATGCGAGCCGGTGCTGTAGTCAGCCATCGTGACCGAGGAGGTCTCGCTGGCGTCGAACTTGGATGTGTCGAGGCTACGCACATAGCGGGGATGGGAAGTTTCCTTGAGTTCGTACTCGGGCCAGTCGGCGCGGTACATGCGAGCCAGGCCGGGTGTGTGACCGGGAACGATGAACTCAAAGTGGATCTCGTCTTTGTCGGTTGAGTTGAAGTTCTTGTGGGGGACGGCGGCGGGGATGAAAACCAGGTCGCCGGCTTTGGCCTTGTGGACCTGGTCGGCGAGCTGGAGATTCATCTCACCCTCGAGGATGTAGTAGATCTGGTCGCCGAGGTGGGTGTGAACCCCCGGCGTGCCGGTCCCAGGCGGCACCCGCGTGCAGACCAGGAAACAGCTGTCGACGCCGTTCTCTTCGGTCCCAACCCACTGGCTGTGGAACTGGTC
The DNA here is from genome assembly GCA_965219205.1 of Dehalococcoidia bacterium. Taxonomy (GTDB): domain Bacteria; phylum Chloroflexota; class Dehalococcoidia; order DSTF01; family WHTK01; genus WHTK01. Next base: position 319,429 of record CBDCMQ010000003.1, on the reverse strand, counting down.
CGGCTTGAAGGCGCCAAAGTCGATAGGAATGATGTACTCCACGTGCAAAAGCCTCTTTCTTGAGTCGGCGGGAGTGTTGGATGAGTGCCGAAGCTGACTTTAGCAGATTTTTGGGGTGCAGCGGCGTTGGGAGTTCGCGGCCTTTTGGGCTCCCAGTGATAATGCGGCACGATGGCCGCGGCGGAAGAACGAGTTGAGAGCGGCCCAAAGGTAGGTTCAGGCAATCCGGGGAGTTGATCATTCCGCCTTCGGCCCTGGGCGGCAACCCGATTTTGCCGGCGTGAATTTTGGGCATCGCAAGTCCGGCAAGGATGTAGCGTAAATTTTTTGCTTCCCGGCTTGGTTGGCCGCTCTAGCTCAGCTGGCGTATGCGCGGCAGGAGCGCGTAGACCGCAACCGTGACGAGCATCAGCCCGACGCCGAGGCCCATGAAGGCGGGTTGGATGCCGATGGCTTCGGCGATGATGCCGACGATAAAGGTGCCGATTTGCATGATGCTGAACTGGAGCATGAACACGGCAATCACACGGCCGCGAAAGTCGTGGTCGGAATACTCCTGAAGAAGACCCTGAATCAGCGCTTGGCGCAGGGCGGAACCGACTCCGATGAACACCATGATCGCCGCGGCGAGCCAGAAATTTGAGGTCTGGGCGAAGAGAAGGATGCCGGCTCCGATCAGGACCATCGAGGCGATTAGCAACAAGCCGCGGCGCTGTCCCTGAAAGGACGCCAGGCCAAGCATGGCCGCCAGGGAGCCGACCGCGCTGATGCTAAACATCAGGCCAAGCTTTGAGCCGCCGCCGTCGAAGATATCGGCAACGTAACCTGGCATCAGGGTCAGGTGGGACATCGCGAAGATCGAGGAGATGAAGCTGATCGAAAGCAGGGCAAAAATCAGACGATCCTGCCGGATATAGACGAGGCCTTCACGGATGTCGGCCAGACTATTGAGCCCAGCCCTCGCCACCGTTAGGCCGGGCTCAGGGGCAACCGAGGCGCGCCGCCAGGTTAATCGGGACAGGCCCGCGACCGCCAAGCCGTAGAGGCTGGCAATGGTGAGGTAGGCCCAATCGAAACCGGCGACCGAGACGATGAAGCCACCGACAGCCGGGGCAATCAACTGCATCGTGTTCATGCCGGCCATGTTCAGCGAAATAGCGTTCATCAGGCGGTCGCGGCCGACCAGTTCGGGAATCATCGCCTGGCGGGACGGCATCATCAAGGCCATGATCGTGCCCTGAACCAGGGCCGAGACGTAAATCCATTCCATCGAAATCAGGTCGACAAAGATCAGACCCGACATGGCGCCTGCATTGAGCAGACTGAAGAATTGGCCGACCTGGACCACTGTCTTTTTTGGCATGCGGTCGGCGATGACACCGCCGAACATCGAGAGCAGCAACATGGGCGTGGCGCCGAAAAGGCCGACCAGGCCGAGCGCGGCAAAAGAGCCGGTAAGCTCGAAGGCGAGCAGGCCGGGCACGACAAACGTCATGTTCATCGACGCCATTTGGCCGAGCATCGCCAGATAAAACCAGCGGAACTCACGAATCTTGAAGGAATCGAAGGTGCCTAAGCGGGATTTCTCGGGCCCTTTAGGCGGGCCGGGCGGCGTCTTCGATGAACCTTCGGCTGGGCTGGGCGGCGAATCCAGTGGAGCGGCGTGGGGCCGGAGCGCCGTGGCGCTTACCGGGGAATCCTCAGGGACTCCTGACGGTGATTTCGGCTTTACCATCGTGGGCTGAGCTGAATGATCGTTTCGATAAAATGGATCTCCAGAGAATTGTCGACTTGTGAAACTGCGGCACATAGCCAAGAGCTGGCCGAGTCAATTCTGGTTGCCTGAAAGATGACACTGCGGTTCGGCTCAGCCATAGCTGCCTCTAGCATACACGCGGCCATTGGAAGGTTCCGCTGTACGATTGTTCGAAGTACCGGGAATTCATGCGCCTTTGGCGCTTACTTCCCCCGGGAATGGCTACGCCAAGTCGCGTCGGCGGCGTTATTGGCCCTTACGCCTCCAGCACTAATGAGGTGAGACGATGAGTGATACGAGACCAGTTTTGGCTCTAACGATCGGCGATCCGGCCGGGATCGGACCGGAGATCGTTGCCAAGGGGCTGGCCGAGAAGGGCGTTTTTGAATCGCTGCGGCCGTTGGTGATCGGTGACGCGAAGGTCGTGTCTGACGTGATCCGCGGCTGCGGGCTCGAACTGAAGCTGCGGTCAATTAGCAAGCCCAGCGAGGTTCTCGGCCAGCCCGGCAGCCTGGAGATCCTCGACCTCGACAACGTTGAGAATCACGAATATGGCCGGATGAACCGGGCGTTTGGTCGGGCAGCGGTCGAATACATCGAGGCCGCGTGCGGCCTGGCCCGGGACGGGTCGGTGCAAGGAATCGTGACCGCGCCGATTAACAAGGAAGCGATCCAGGCGGCTGGCTCACCCTTCCTGGGTCACACGGAGATGATCGCTTCGCTGTTTGGCACGCCGGACGACCGGGTTTTCACGCTGTTCTTGTTGGACCAACTGCGGATCTTTTTCCTCACTCGTCATCATTCGCTCAAGGATGCGATCGGACGGGTCGACGAGGAGACAGTCGTCAAGGCCCTCAAAGAGGTCTCCGAACTCAGCTCCAAGCTGGGGCTTAGTTCGCCGCGTTTAGCCCTGGCGGCCCTGAACCCGCACGCCGGGGAGAATGGCATTCTTGGCAAGGAAGAGAATGAGATCCTCAAGCCGGCGCTCGAGCGGGCGCGCTCGTTTGGCATCGATGTTGTCGGGCCAATCCCAGCCGATGCAGTGTTCTACCAGTGCCGCCAGGGCAGATACGACGCGGTGCTCTCGCTCTATCACGACCAGGGCCACATCGCCGCCAAGACGGTGGATTTCTACGGAACGGTGAGCTGCACGCTGGGTTACCCGGTGATCCGTACATCCGTCGACCACGGCACCGCGTTCGATATCGCCGGCCAGTGGATTGCCGACCCGAAGGGCCAGGTTGCGGCCATGAAGGTTGCGGCCGAACTAGCGGTAATTTGAACTGCCGGGTGTTTGCTTTTAGGTCGGAATACCGGCAACGGTTAGAAAGCCCTCACAGAAATGTAGTCGGGCGGCGGCGGCTTCTTTGGGCGACCCCAGTGGACCTGGCGGCTTGGGAGACATCGCGGGCGACGGCGCGAACCACGTTGCGATTAAAAACGCTCGGGATGATGTATTCCTCGGACAGCTCGTTCTTGCTGACGATGCTGGCGATCGCGTTGGCAGCGGCGAGCTTCATCGCTTCGTTGACTTCCGATGCTCGGACATCCAGGGCGCCGCGGAACAGTCCGGGGAAGCACAGGACGTTGTTAATCTGGTTGGGATAGTCGGACCGGCCGGTGGCGATCACGCGAGCGACGCCCTCGATTTCTTCGGGCCGGCACTCAGGGTCAGGGTTGGCCAGGGCAAAGACAATCGGGTCGTGGTTCATCTGGCGTACGTCCTCCGGGCCGATGATGTCGGGCGCGGAAACGCCGATGAAGACGTCGGTTCCGGCGATGGCGTCATGGATATCCCCTTCGCTACCATTTGGATTGAATTCCTGGGCATAGCGTTCCAGGGTCGGGTTCATGCCGGCCTCGCGGCCGGCGTAGACGACGCCGTGGACATCAACGCCGACGATGTTCTCGACACCGGAGGCTTTGAGGATCTGAGCACAAGCCGTGCCGGCGGCTCCGACACCTGAGATGCAGACGCGAATGTCCTCAATTTTCTTGTCAACGATCCGCAAGGCGTTGAGCAGGGCGGCAAGAACTACAACGGCGGTTCCGTGCTGATCATCGTGGAAGACGGGGATATCAAGTTCGGCCCGCAGCCGCTCCTCCACTTCAAAACAGCGCGGTGCCGAGATGTCCTCCAGGTTGATTCCGCCGAAGCCGGGTGCAATAGCCTTTACCGCCGCGACAATTTCGTCCGGATTCTTGGTGTCCAAGCAGAGCGGCCAGGCGTCAACGCCGGCAAACTCCTTGAAGAGCATGGCTTTGCCCTCCATGACGGGCAGTGAGGCCGTCGGGCCCAGGTCACCAAGGCCGAGAACGGCGGTACCGTCGGTGACAATCGCAATGGTGTTCTTCTTGGTGGTCAAGGTCCAGGCCGCGTCTGGGTCGCTGGCGATGGCGCTTGAGATGCGTGCCACGCCCGGCGTATAGACGGTGGACAGGTCGCGCCGGTTGGCGACCGGCACCTTGTTATGAACTTCAATCTTGCCCCCGAGGTGGGAGAGGAAGACAGGGTCGGAGGCGCTGCGAACCGTGAGACCGTCGAGTTTCTTGAGCGAGGCAATAATTTCGCGGGCGTGCTCCGAATTGCGTGCGCCGACGGTGATGTCTCTCACCATGCGTTCACTGTTGACCTCGACCAGGTCGATTGAACTGATGTCGCCGCCTGCTTCGCCGATAGCCGAAGCCACTAGCCCGAGCATGCCCGGCCGGTTGGAGTAGTCGGCGCGGATTGTCGCCGAGTAGGTGCCGCCGGGTTCGATGCTCTCGACGGACGATTTGCCGCGGGCCATACTTATGCTCCTCTGATGCCGCTGCCCCCGGATGGGGTTGTTACTTCTAGATATTAGTATTGATCGGACCACGGCATACCGGGTGGACGCCGGCGGAATTGGCCGCTGGTTGGTTCAGCTTAATTGTGGTTTGGGTCTCGCTGAAGACCAGCGAGGCTGGTAAGGTCAGGCGAGGGCTGGTCCACGGGCGGCAGCATTAGCTCAATTCCCACCAGATCTCGACGCTGGTAAGGCGAGGAGGAAACGATAATGGCAGGACCTCGAGTAACCGTGATAAACGGTGAGCTGGTCGACTACGAAGACGCCAAGATTCACGTTGAGGACCGCGGGCTCCAATTTACCGAATCGATTTACGAGGTCATGGTTTGCCAAGACGGGGGTTTATTTCGCCGCCAAGAGCACCTCGAGCGGCTCGAGGACAGCGCCCGCGGCATCGAGCTGACCCTGCCGCCGCTTGCCGAGATCGACGCCGCGGTCTCGAAGGTTAAAGCCGCCGCCGGATTGAATAATGGACTGATCTATATACAGGTGACGGCTGGTGAGCTGCCACGGGCGCACGCTCCATCAAGGGAAGTGCCGCCGAACTTTATTGTCATCGGCCAAGAAACACCGGTACCGGATTTCTCCCCGGAGCCGACGCAGATTACCTGCATGTCGACTCCCGACCGGCGTTGGTCCCTGTGCTTTGTCAAATCCACAGGCCTCGTTCTCAGCACGATGGCGAAGAAGCAGGCGATAGCTGCGGGTTTTGATGACGCGATCTTTGTGCGGGACGGCCGGGTGACCGAGGCTTCAGCGTCCAACGTTTTCTTCGTATCGAACGGTGAGTTGTTCACGCCGCCGGCAGACAACTTCATACTCCATGGCATCACTCGACAAGGCGTTATCGATGTGGCATCCATCCTGGAAATCAGGTGTCACGAGGAAATGATTCCAGACGAGCGGCTAATCGATGCCGACGAGGCATTCCTCAGTTCTACATCAGTCGGCCTGCGGTCAATATTGCAAATTGACGGCAACGTCGTGGGTTCTGGCAAGCCTGGCGAAGTCACAACAGCAATCTGGCAAGGATTTCACGAGTTGATGGCCAAGGAATGCGCCGAAGCGGCGGGCTGACGCCCGGATTAACACGAAGGACCAGGCTGGGAAAGATGGCATAGGTGGTCAGGTGAACCAAGTCCGGGACGAGCTTGCGGCTCAATTGCTTGTCGCTGAAATGGAACACAGCGCAATCGAGCCCCTGACGGCCGAGCACCCGAACCTGACCGCGGATGACGCGTACCAGATTCAGAACCGGATTGTCGACGCCAAATTGACTTCCGGCGGGACAATAATCGGCTGGAAAGCAGGTTTTACCAGCCTGGCGATGCAGAAGCAGATGGGCGTGGACCAGCCGAATTACGGCTGTCTTTTCGACAGTTCGGTGGTCAAATCGGAGCTGTCTATGGATGAGCTGATTCATCCCCGAGTGGAGCCGGAGATCGCCTTTATCATGGGCCGGGACCTGGAGGGGCCCGGTGTCACCGCCGACGAGGCGTTGGCGGCTACAAGATGGGTTGGCCCTTGCATTGAAGTGGTGGACAGCCGGATCAAGGACTATCGCTTTCAGGCCCAAGACAACATCGCCGATAACAGCTCAGCTGCAAGGATCGTCCTCGGAGACTCGCTGTTCGCGGCCGACGATTTCGACCTGCGTCTGCTCGGCGTTGTGCTGGAAAAGGACGGCGAGGTTGTTGAAACCGGTGCGGGTGCGGCGGCGCTGGGTCATCCGGCGCGATCCGTGGCCTGGATAGCCAATCAGCTGGCCGAGGCCGGCAAAATGCTGCGCGAAGACCAGATCGTGATCACGGGCGGACTAACGGCCGCGCCTTACCTGAAGCGCGGTGAGAGAGTATCCGCGCTGTTTGATCATCTGGGACCGGTTCATCTACAGGTGGTCTAGCGCCTTGGCGAAGTCAGTCGCTGGATAAACCTCCTGGAGCACCGGGGCGAAAGACTTGTTCAGGCTAGTGGATGTTCCAACGAATGAATTCGGTAGCCAATGTTTGGCTGCGCGGTTCGAATTCAGCGTGTTTGACGCCGGCTAGGAGATGGAACTCGATCGGCAGACTCGCGTCATCGTAGGTAGTCACCGCTTCCAGGTTGGTTTGCCAAGGCAAGGTTGCATCGAGAAGGCCGTGAATCGAGCAAGTTGGCGTCTTACTGGTGGTAGCGGTCTGGAACTCCGCCAGTTGGCCGCGGCGCAGCGCCAGTGAGTCCGGTGAGAATAGGTAGCCGCTGTGAGCGACGCTGGCGCCGACTGGGTCCTTAAAGAACGGAACGGTATTGAGTACGGTGATAGCGCCCTGTGAGATACCGATCAGGGCAACCCGAGAACGATTCAGACCGTGAGCCGCGGCGCATTCGTCGATGTATTGAGTTAGCAGTTCCCCTGTGCGGCCGAGACCCTCCTGTCGCGTCTTTTCTGAATAGCGGTAGTACCAGCAAAAACGCCCGGGAGTGGGATCAGAGCTCATATCGGGGCTCTTGGGGTCCAGCATCGGTATGTGCGGGTTGGGGCCGTCCGGCGCGTAAATCTGGGCGCTGGGGAAGGCCGGAGCAAGCCAGGCGGATTGCTCCATGGCGCGCTCGCCGCTGCTACCCATCCCGTGCAGCAAGATGATCACCCGGTCGGTCGGGTTTCCGCTCGCGGCTGGTTGTTCGAGATGGTTGAAGCTGAAATCTGACACGGTAGTGGTACCTCCAAAATCGACTGTGGCCCGAAGTATAGACGAGGCCTTCCGATTAAGTCCGTCGACGAACTGCCGAACGCGGGCCAAGGTCGAGCTGGAGGAGGCCTTCGAGGTTTTCAGGCTGACAAATTGAAGCAGACGCCGGAGGCTGGATTCAGTCGTTGAGGCCGATTTCCGAAGCAACTGGTTTGAGAGAATCGACGACGAAGTTGACGTCCTGGTCGAAATCCGCCTCTAGTTGCTCGATTCCGTTCCAGATGTCGTCGCGGATCACGCTACGCGCGAAGGCCTTGTCTTTGAGTTTCTTGCGAACTTTGCCGGCATCCAGCTCTGAGAGGCTCTTATTGGGGCGCACCAGAGCGCAGGCAATAACGAACCCCGTGAGTTCGTCAACGGCAAATATCATTTGTCCATTAGCGAGCGCCGCTCATAACCCGTGAAATCGGCGTGACACTGGATGGCGTAGATAATTTCAGCTGGGACATTGCGCGCTTCGAGGATTTCCTTGCCCTTCACTGGATGATCATCGGGAAACTGCTCGTAATCGAAGTCGTGCAGCAGTCCGACCAAACCCCAGGTCTCCTCGTCGCCGCCGTTCTGCCGGGCGGCAGCCCGCATCACAGTTTCCACTGAAACAGCGTGACGGCGCAGGGCATCGGTTTGGGTGTACTCGCAGAGCAGATCCCAGGCCTCAGCACGATCCATATCTTCTACCTCCCCGCGGTGGCGGAGTTTGACTTCGCTGGAGATTGCGGCGGCTCTTTGCCCTCGGGTCGGTTTCCTCCGCCACCCGGGCAAGGCTGGGCCTCTCCGGCAGAATCGGTATGTAAAGAGCCGTGTCTTCACGCTTCCGAGAGAAGGAAGACAGGCTCGAGACAAAATCTTGGACGCGGTAGTTTAGAGTCGCGGTGGCCTTCTTGGCTTCGACTCGAAAGATCGAGACCAGGAATGAGCAGGCGGCAAGTACTGCTAGAGCCACCACCAGGTAGCCGGTTTGGGCCGCGAGGCCGGCTACAACCGAGCCAATCGACGAGAAGATTGGGATGACTACAAACCAGCCGAAGTGGAGATCCCTGACCAGGCCAAAGGTCTTGCGGGCGTGGGTGACAGCGGCACTTCTGATTGCGCGCTTGGAGAACATCATGTCCACCTCCGTGCCTCTGCTTGGCTACAATCTGAGCAACCGGTAACGGCGATATAGTAAACAGGGCCGTTTTCCTAGAATGGCTCAAAGTCCCAGTGAGCCATCGGTTTGAGATCCGGCGGGGGTTGGTGTAATCACAACACGTGCCCGCGAGCCGGTCAACCCATGTCGGTGAAGTTTGTCTTGAAATGGCGTCAATTCAGCTTTGCCCGCGCGGCGTCAGATTGCAATCTGGCCGGAATATTAAGTGATCATCTTTTCAATTACCGGTTGTCTGACGGGACCAAGAGTAGGCAGAACCAACTTTCTAAGTAACAACGTTTTGCAAAAGCAGCGCAGTAGCGCAGCAACATGCTGTACTTCAAAGTCTATCTTGGGAGCCTAAATCAGACTGCCGTCGCAACTCCTAGCTTGTCACGATAGAAGTCGAGGGTCTGGGTCCAAGCATCACACGCCTTGTCATAGGCTTCGTGGTCGGGATCGAGCTGCGACGCGGCCATGAAGCCATGACCGATGCCGGAATATACCGTGTGCTCGAAGTCGACGTCGCGAGCGGCGAGGCCTTGAGCGAAGCTGGCGACGTTTTCCATGCCGACACCCTCGTCCTGGTCGCCCCAGAAACCGAGGAGAGGCCCGTATATGTGGTTGACCACATCGAGCGGTGCCGGTGCCGATACGAGCGCCCTGCCTCCAGCGGCCGGGAAGCCGTAGAAGCAGACGCCGGCTAGGTCTGAGCGCCGCGCCGCCAGGTCCAGTACGAAGGTGCCGCCCATGCAGAAACCGAGCGTGCCGATTTTGTCACCGGTGACGCTGGGCTGGGCCCTGAGCCAGTTTATGGCCGCGTTGAGGTCGGTGAGAGTTTGCTCCTCGTTTAGCTGGCCACGACGGGCAAAAGCCAGTTCGAAATTTCGCTCCGCGAGGGGACCCTGCCGGAAGAAAAACTCGGGAAGCAAGACTTGGAATCCGGCGGTCGCCAGCCGGGCTGCCAAGCTCTCATAGAACGGGCTGCGGCCCATGATGTCGTTGATCAGCAGAATGCCGGGCCCGCTGGCACCCTTCGGGCTGGAAAAGAGAGCCGGCATTCGCTCTCCGCGGGCGGAGATTATTTCCACTTCCTGGCGTTGGACTTCCGGTGTGACTTGTCCGGCTGGAACCTCTGGATGACACATATTTTCTCCTTAGAAATACCGGCAATGATGGCGGCATGCCGCCTACTTGCCGGGAGCGTCTTTGCGTTGCCACGGTAGCGAGCTCCTCCCCCGGCCTTTGTTTGAATACTGGCAATCCGCGTGCCTTTGGCACTCACCTGCCAGGCTCGCTCCGCTTTTTCGCGTCGGCGGCGTTAATATGTGTCACGCCGCCCGTGATCGGAATACTCACCTCCGGTTGAGTCCGTAGGCTCGGCAGATCGCCAATTTTAGCTGACGATTGCTGGAAATACTAACCTTAGTTTCAAAGGCTAACCTCGGTTGGACCCGAGACGGGGCCCGGTACGATAGAGTTTTGGTCATCTACGCCGCGCCCTGCGAATCAGGGCCCGGGCGGAGCCCGCTACCATGGCAACGCAATGACGCTGCCGACGCCCCAGCAAGTAGGCGGCATGCCGCCATCATTGCTGTACTTCAAAGTAGCTACTAGAGTTTGCCGGCAAGGCTGGTGACTAATTCGTTCGTTCTGGCCAAGGATGCCGCCGAATTCTCGCCGACCGCGTAGGGTAAGCGTAAAACTCGGTCGCGCCGGCTGAACTGAGAGCTTTGACTTGGGATTCCACCTCAGCTTCGGTTCCACAGACCACCACGTCCTCGATACATGAGCCTTCCATTTTGATCATTCGGCTGTAGTCGGGGGAGGCTCCGTAGTTCTTGAAGGCGCTCGCGGCGGTTTCGCGGCCGGCTTTGGCGTCATCGCAAACGGCAACCGGCAGGTCCACGGAGATGCGCGGCTCTGGACGTCCGGCGCTGGCGGCCGCCTTGCGGATTTTCGGCGCGCCGAAATTTTCCAGGGTTTTGACGCCTACCATCCAGGTCACGGTGCCGTCTGAGACCTCACCAGCGGCTTTAAGCATTAGTGGCCCGAGGGCTGACGCTGACATGAGAACGGGAAGTGGTTGGGCCCAGGGAAGATTTGTGGCAGTTTCGGCCTTGTAAAACTCGCCCTCAAAGTCGATTTTCTTATCGGCGGCCAATCCCTTGACCACCGTGACGTACTCCCTCATGTTGTCTGCTACTCGATCGTAATCGAATCCGAGGCGCTCGGCGCCAGGACGCGAGGAGGGTCCGATCCCGAGCACAAAGCGACCCGTCAAAGCCGCGTTCGTGGTCATTGCTTCGTTGGCTAGGGCGATGGGGTGTCTTGGATAACTAATAACGACGGCTGTCAACATTTCAATGCGGCTCGTCTCGCGCCCGGCAACGGCGCAGGTAATCAACGGCTCGTTGGCGCCGCCAAACCAGATGCTCTCATAGCCGTCCTTTTCGGCCTGGACAATCTTGCCGAGCATGGCTTCGAAATCCTCAGGGCGGCCATAGCCCTCGATGCAGCAGCCGATCTTCATTTCTTGCTCCCTGTGTGGTGGTGGCGGTGATCCTCCTGGCAGGGATCGTGATCGCCGCTGGTCTGGCCTACTCGATAACCAGGAACGTAACACCCATCCCTTCTTGATAGTGGCTCTCGACCGGCTGATCGGGAGGGAACTCGGTGATATTGCAGATCAATATGTACTTGCCGGCTGAAAGGGTGACAGTGAGACGTTCGGTGCTGCCTGCGGCGAACGGCTCGATTTCGTCGATCAGATTTACTTCATCCTCGGGAACCTTACCTTCGACGACCGGCAGATCGTCGGCGGAAAAATCTGACTTGATGATGACGAACTCGTGCGGTTTTTCGCCATCGTTGCTGACAACGAACGTCACTTCGCCGGCCTCAATCTCGCTGACCTCTGTTACAATCCTAAATTCAGCCAGGCTTACCTCGATCTGAGGCGTGTCTTCTCCGCCGCAGGCAGAGCCAGCGATCGCGATCGTAAGGCCCGCGATGATGAGCGGAGCGATTATTGACCTTAGTTTCACGAACCTTCTCCGGAAGCTCTTTTAACTCTACTAGAGCCCGTAGCTTTTTGAATTAGTAATAAAGGCCCTCTTGGAGCCGGCGGAAAGTCGCTTTTTGGTGACTTTTAGCACGCTTCGGAAACGAAGTCCGGGAGTGACTTGGTTAGGAGAGCCAATGCGTTAGCATTGGCGCATGAAAAGCCGAACCCTTCTGGTTGGTGCTCTTCTCCTTACGATCTCGCTGACCGCTCTAGACACAACCGTTGTCAGCACTGCGATGCCGACGATCGTCAGCAACCTGGGCGGACTGTCCCTGTTCAGTTGGGTGTTCGCGGTTTACTTGCTGGCGTCGACCGTGACCGTTCCAGTCTATGGCAAGCTGGCAGATTTATACGGCCGCAAGCCGGTTCTCCTGTTCGGCACCTCACTATTTCTCTTCGGCTCGGCGCTAAGCGGAATGGCCGGAAGTATGGCCGAACTGATTATCTTCCGAGCCATTCAAGGTTTAGGCGCGGGAGCCGTCCTGCCGGTGACAATGACGATCATCGGCGACCTTTTTCCGATCCGAGAGCGGGCCCGCATCCAGGGCCTGACCGGCAGTGTCTGGGGAGTTGCTAGCATCGCCGGGCCGGCTGTCGGTGGCTTGGTGACCGACGAAGTTAGCTGGCGCTGGATCTTCTATCTAAACCTGCCCTTGGGAGCCGCGGCCCTGCTAATGGTGCTTTTCCAGTACTCCGAAACGAAGGAGCGCCGAGAACACACGATCGATTATTGGGGTGCGGCTTTGCTCTCGGGCGCGATTGTCTCGTTGCTGGTTGGGTTGCTGCAAGGCGTAAGGGTCTACGGCTGGGCATCCCTTGAGACGCTGACGCTCTTCGCCCTTGCCGCCGGCCTGCTTGCCTTCTTTGTCAGGCAGGAGTCTCAAACAAGCGAGCCGATTGTGCCGCTGTCGCTGTTCCGCAACCGGGTTATCGTGGTTTCCTGCCTTGCCGGATTCCTCGGCGGCGCCTCGCTGTTTGGCGTCAACGCTTACGTGCCGCTGTTTTCTCAAGGCGTCCTGGGCGGCTCGGCAGTGGACGTCGGCATAATCCTCGCCCCAATGTCCATCGCCTGGACCTCAGCCAGCTACACGTCGGGCCGGACAATCGTTAGGTTCGGCTACTATCCCAGTGCTGTCGCTGGAACAGGTTTTCTTGTGTTGGGTTCGGCTATCCTGCTGACCCTGACGCCCGCGAGCCCGCTTGTCCTTCTGATGGGTGCGGTCTTTGTGGTCGGCCTCGGTTTAGGATTCACGACCAGCGCCTTCATGATCTCCGTCCAGAACTCAGTAGCAAGAAACCAGAGGGGAATTGCCACCGCTTCGACTCTCTTCTTCCGTTCAATAGGCGGTGCGGTAAGCGTCGCCGTCATGGGCGCGTTGCTGAATAGCGGCATGTCCAGGCGGTTAGGCGAACTGGCCAATATTCCCGAAGGTACAGGCGTCAATTCTCTCCTGAGCCGGGATTTTCGGGCCGGACTGGATGCCGGCGTGCTAGAGGCGATGAGCCAGGCCCTGGCGTCGTCTCTTCACGATGTTTACCTCCTTGCCTTTGGCGCTGCCGTCCTGTCGCTGGTCGCGGTTGCCTTCTTCCCTCGAGGCAGGGCCGAGGACCTTTCGCACCAGGCTGAAACTCAGTGGGCTGAAGAATCGTCGCACACGCAGCCGTCCGGTTCACAGGAGACCGCCTCCCTGGCCAGTGCCCCAGGAGTCGATGATGCCGAGTCCGCCGGAGATCATTCCACCTGAGCTTGAGAACTGACCACGAATTGAACCAGGCGAGGCTTTAAGAAAGAGACTTTCGTTAGATGAATGATGACACGCCGCTAGACGCAAAGACCTTGCCGTCCCGAATAAGCGAAGCCATCCCGGCAAGTAGGTGCCAGAGGCACACACATTGCCGGCATTTCAATCGGCTGGCGGCGTGAGCGGGAACCACACTGCCGGCGCTCCCGGCAAGGCCCATGGCCATTGCCGGCATTTTCAATAGTGAGGAAGCGACGCCCGCGTGCAACCCGGTGCAGTGTGCAATCATTAGCAGACGAAGTCGTAAAATCTAATCATGCCCTTCGCGCCGGTTAACGGGATCCAGCTTTATTACGAGGTTCACGGCAGCGGCCCCGCGATCCTGTTCGCGCACGGCCAAGGTGGGAACCACCTGAGTTGGTGGCGCCAGGTGCAGTACTTTGCCAAACATTACACGTGTATCACTTTCGACCATCGCGCGTTTGGCCAGAGCATCGATCTAGATGAGAAGGGGCGGCGCGGTTTTGGCGACGACGCGATCGGGCTGCTGGACCATCTTGATGTCGATGACGTGCGGATTGTCGCGCATTCGATGGGCGGAAGGGCCGCCACGATGCTAGCCACCCGAGACCCTAAGCGCCGGGTGCGGGCCGTCGTGCTATCCGGTACTACCGGGGCCGTGGCGGACGCAGCCGTCCGGCGCGCCCGAGATCAGGCGGAGGCGGCGCGGCGCGGCAAGAGCCTGGCCGCATTCTCGGTTCACCCGTCTTTTAAGAATGCGAACCCGGAAGAGTACTTTCTCTTGCGTCAAATCTCGAGGCTGAATCCGCCGCGGGCCAAAGACTTCCTGGGTCCGCCAAATCCACCACCGCCACCACCAGAAGCGCCACCGCGAGTGCCGATGTATCAGCGCTTGCGCGACGCCGGCGTGCCGGTCTTTTTCCTGGTCGGCGAGCAAGATATGATCACACCGGCCCGTTTGATCGAGATGTGCCACGGGCTTTTAGATGACTCGCAGTATCACGTTGCGCTCGGTTCCGGTCATTCGGTGTACTGGGAAAAGCCGCAGGAGTTTAACGACTTGGTGCTTCGCTTCCTGATTGAAGTCGACAACCGGAGCTCGAGCGTCAAGTAGCGGTTGTAACCGAGGATTCGGGCGAATGAGCCCGTGCTATGCTCGCCCCGATGTCCAGCCAGAATTCAGCCTCACCCAGCCGTACGGCCCCGTTGAGAGCCCTGCGATTACGCAACTACCGCCTGTATTGGCTAAGCGGCCTGGGGATGACCGGCTCACAAAACGTCCAGCGGCTGGTAATGGCATGGCTGATTCTCGATCTCACGGGTTCGATCAGCCAGTTTGGTCTGATGATTTGATCATGGGCTGTTTATGTCGGCGGTGTCGCTCTGGGGCGGCGTCCTGGCTGACCGCTACGATCGCAAGAAAATCCTTCTGCTGACCCAGGCGTTCACCGCTTCAAACCTGCTGGTTTTGGCCTTGCTCTCAGAAGCAGACGTCATAGCCACCTGGCAGGTTTACGTGTCGTCGGCCGGCCTGGGCGCGGCGCAGGCGATGACGATGCCAGCGAGGACGGCGATGGTCCGCAGCCTGGTAGGGCCGGAGGATCTGAAGAACGCGATCGCCCTTAATACGGTGCAGATGCAATCTGCCCAGGTGATCTGGCCGTCGATCGTCGGTGTAATCATCAGCCTGGCCGGCGTCTCGGCTGCTTTGGCCACAAGCTCTGGGTTGGCATTCCTGGGTATCGCACTTTTGACCGTGGTGCACACCGCCCCGGTTGGGTCGCAGGGCGAAGCCAGGAGTCCGTTGCGCGAGCTTGTCGAAGGCCTGAGCTACTCGTTTTCAGCTCCGAGGGTCAGCACCCTCATGGGGATGGCGTTTATGGTAGGCCTCTTTGGCCTGCCCTTCATGTCGATGGCGCCCGGCTTCGCTCGTGAGGTCCTGAACTTTGGCGCCGGCAACACGGGATTGTTCATCATGGCTTCAGGGCTCGGTTCGATCGCTGGCAGCGTCTTCATAATGACGGTGCAAGTGCGCGACAACCTGCGGCTCTACTTCGTAGGCTCCGGGTTTATGGGTCTCAGCATTGCGCTGCTCGGCCTGATCCCCTGGGCCTACGCGGAGTTCCTACCCGCCGCCGGCTTTGGCTTCTGTCTAGCGGTGATGATTGTCGGCGGCCAGACGTTGCTGCAGATGGAAGTGCCGCCCAACATCTTGGGTCGAACCAGTAGTGTCTGGAGCTTGGTTGCCGCGATCGGATTCGTAGCTTCGGCGCCGATTGGATTCGCGGCCGACGCGATTGGCCTGCGAGCCGCGTTAGGTGGGGCGGGCCTAATTCTGGTCCTCTTGTGTTCTCGCCAACGGCGCCCTGCGAACCAACGTCTTGCGATCGCGGCCTGTCGAGGTCGAGCCCGCCGAAGCTATTTTGACCCGGTAGTTGGCTCATTTGAAATACCGCCAATGTGGCCTCGCCGTTCGCCATGTACTGAGTTCCAGGTGGTATGTTGGATGGGCTCTTGGGCTGACGATAAAGGGGGACTAACGTCTTTTACCCCCCCCCCCCCCCCCCCCCCCCGGCAAGTAGGCGGCTTGCAGGCGACTAGCCATTATCATTGCCGGTATTTCAAACGAGGGCCCGGGCGGAGCCCGTTACTGTGGCAACGCAAAGACGCTGCCGACGCTCCCGTGAAGTGGGCGACAAGCCGCCATCATTCACGGTATTTCAATCGGCTGGCGGCGTGAGCGCGAACCACGCTGCCGACGCTCCCGTGAAGGCCCACGGCCATTCACGGTATTTCAAACAAAGGAGAAGAATATGCCGCTCTACCTTGATCACACGATCGTTCCGGCACGAGACAAGGAGGAATCAGCGCGGCTGATCGCCCGCCTCTTCGGACTCGAGTACAACGGGCACTGGGGCCACTTTGCCCCGGTGAAGATCAACGAGACGCTTTCCTTGGACTTCGACAATCGCGACACTTTTGAGCCTCATCACTATGCTTTCTTGGCTTCGGACGAGGAGTTCGACTCGATCTTGGAGCGGGTTCAGGCTGAGGGGCTGGCTTTTGGCAGCGGGCCTGGTTCAACAACCGACGGGAAGATCAACCATATGCACGGCGGACGCGGCTTCTATTTCAAAGACAGCGACCGTCACAGTTGGGAAGTCATCACCCACACTTACGTTTAGGGCGGGAAGACGAGGCGACGATGAATGGAACTAAGTCTTTTACCCCCCCCGGCAAGTAGGTGCCTGAGGCACGCTCATTGCCGGTATTTGAAACAATAGAAAAAACTCCAGAGGCAGGCAAATCTAATGAATCAGGAACAGGCGCTAATTGCCGAGCACGACCCATCTTGGCGGCGTCGCTTTGCCGAGGAAAAGGAGCCTTTGCAGGCGGTGGCTCCGGAGGCGATCAAGGACCTGCATCACGTCGGCAGCACGGCGGTACCCGGCCTGGCGGCGGCGCCGGTGATCGACATCCTGATGGTGCTGACAAGGCCTTTGGATGAGGAAGAAATCCAAGCTCTGGCAGGACTAGGTTACGAGTTTCGCGGTGAGGCTGACCTTCCTGGCCGACAGTTCTTCATCAAATCATCGCAGCAGGGCTTCACAATTCATGCGCTGCTAGAAGATCACACGGCCACCAAGGCGATGGTCAACTTCCGCAACCACCTGTTGGGTAACCCGGACCAGAAGACCGAGTTCGAAGCAGCCAAGCGCCAACTAATCGAACAGCACGGCTCCGATCCGGACGCCCACGCCCGTGAGAAAGACGCGCTCTTGCTGCGATACGACCGCAAGGCGGCGCTGTGGGCGCACGAGCAGTGGAGCAAGAAGATGGCCGAAGGCGGCGAGGAGGAAGAGCACGATTAGGGGTTGAGGTTGGTGGTTTGTTTGGCGGGCTTCTGGGTGTGACGGCTAATCGATTGGCACCTGGGGAGGCCGTAGACACCCGGTTCGCCGCTCAAACGCTATGCGCAGGCCGGTAGTGAAGCCCCAGGGGTCTTAACCCGTGGGGCTTTGGGTCGCATCAGGGACGGTTTGGGCCGTGCACGTTGCTGTGACGCCCTGGCCGGATCGATTTAGCTAAGACCAGAACTCGTCCCAGGCGTGCAGATCGTAAAAGTGCTCCCTACCGTCGGTAATCCGGCCGTCCTTGAGCTCGAAGACGATGCAGCAGTCAACATCCAGGCGCTTGCCGTCACGCTCGGCGCTGTTGTGATGAACGCCGACGACACGGCCGTCATCACTATTGAACAATTGCCGCAGTGAGGCTTTGAAGGTCCCCGCCGTTTCGCCCACGTACTTGCCGAATTGGCCAAAGGTGGCTTCGCGGCCCTTGCTGTCGCCGGCGATAGGGCCTCGACCTGGCGTGTGCCAGGAGGCACTCTTGTCAAAGATCTCGGTGAGCGCTTTCATATCGGCCGAATTGAAGGCCTTGTAACCGCGTCGCACGATCTCGAGATTTTCGTCATTGCGGGCGGCGTTGGCGGTAGGGGCGGTGCTTGACTCCTGTGCTGACATAATTTTTTCCTCCCTTTTCTTTCTACTTACTCGAGCGACTCGCTTCGAGTAGGAGATTAGGCCGAGGAGGAAGAGAAAGGTATCGACAGATCTGTCGATTTTTCAGTTGAGGAGTCCGTGCTCCATGGCGAAAAGCGCGGCGCCGGCGCGCGTCGAGATGCCGGCCTTCTCATAGACATGTGCCGAGTGGGTGTGTGCTGTTGATGGCGAAATCACGAGCTGTTCGGCGATTTGCTTGAGGCTTTGCCCACGGGCAAGTAGTTGTAGAACCTCGACCTCGCGCGCGGTAAGGCCTGCCGGCCGCTGCCGTCCCGCTAGCGGGGTTTTTCACGCCGGCGACCTGGAGGACGGCTCGTACGGCGTCCGGGTCCAACGCTTCCTTCGACAGCTCCCTAGCCGCCGCATCCGGCGAAAGGGCGTTGCGTCCCGGTCTGTCTTCGAGGAACTCGGCGCAGGCATCGGCCGCGGCGAGGATCCGGGCATGCCGATCCAGTGAAGCTGAATCGAGGCCGCGGAAGTAGCCGCTGCCATCGGTCCGCTCGTGGTGTTGACCGGCGAGGCGGGCAAGCGGCTTGAACAGGGCGCTGCGCTCCAGGATGCGCTCCGAGTGATAAGGGTGCAGGCGGGTCTGCTCCGTCTCCAGCGTGCTCAGTGGCGCCGGCTTCTCTCATATTCCACTGGAGATTCCGGCGCGGCCGAGGTCGTGTAAAAACCCGGCGCGGCGGAGCGTAACGCAGTCATCCTCGCTCAGGTTCAGCGCACTCGCTGCTCCTTCCGCGAGCCGAGCGACCTGGGCGGAATGCCCAAGCAGGAAGGGTGTCTTCAAATCGATGAAGTCGCCAAAGATGTGGCAAATGTCGTCAAGGCTGTCATCTCTGGCGAGCTTCCATGGCGTGGGCTCCGCCGCCAGCGCAGCCTGCCAGACATCGGGAAGTTCAAGAGTGGAAAGCAGCTCGCCGGCATGAGTGAGGAAGGAGGCGGTGATGGCAGGGTCGAGGATCCCACCCGACCATTTTTCCAAGCTGGTGACGGCTTCCGCGAGTCCTCTGGCTTGAGCAAACATGACGGCCGCGCTGGCGACGTGGCCGATGCGCGCTGCAAGGGGAATGTCCTCGCCGGCCACACTGTTGGGCAGGCCATGGCCATCCCAGCGTTCGAAAATATGAAGCAGGCTGTCGGTAACGTTCTTGCCGAGGCCCAGGCGAGTGGCGGTGCGGGCGCCAACTTCACAATCGGCGCTAATTCCCTGCGCCACGAATTGCATCGCGTTGGCTGGGCCGATTGAATCAATGCCAAGACTGGTCAGAAAATCAGCGAGCTGGCCTGGATCGGCTGGATCGGTGGCGTCACCGGCAAATCGCACGGCGACATCGTTGCCGCCGAGGTTTTGCGCGTATTCGTGCGAAATGGCTGTGCAGCCCGCGAACCGGAGCAGCGTCGCGAAATAGGTAGTGGTGCTGTCGGCCGGACTGAGGCCCAGATCGTCGGCTAGCCTCGTGGCGATGATGCAGGCACACAATGCGTGTTCGGCCGGCTGACCGCGGGCGAGATCGGTCGCCACTGACAGCGCGGCCAGAGGTTCTGTCACGCGCAGCTGAGAAGCCGGCGTCTGTTCCAAATCGCGTGCCTCCAATTCTTGGCAAGTTTACCCGATGCTCGGCGTGATCTCGTTCAGAAAGATGCCGTACACGACAATGATGAGAAGGCGGGGACGATACGGAGTCCCAATGCAGACGTACGGGTCGATCATCCCAGGGCGGTCCAACCCTGGCTCGTCTCCTCCCAGAGGGAGCGCAGGAAGGCAGGGAGGAGCCACGACTATCACGTGAGGCGAAGGCGCGCCTCAGGGCTGTTGAGTGGCACAAGGATCACGGCGAGAAGGTGAGTCTGACGGCAAGACGCTTTGGACGCAGCCGCTCAACCCTTTACCAGTGGCTAGAGTGCTACCGGCTCCAGGGTCCGCGGGGTCTGGAAGACCGCAGCCATAGGCCACACCAGGTCCGCAAGCCGACTTGGAGCCTAGAGTTCGAAGCAGCGGTGCTACGCCTGCGCCAAGACAATCCCGTCTGGGGCAAAGACAAGCTACAGCCGATCCTCAGACGCCAAGGGGTCACTATCTCGGTCTCGATGGTGGGCCGCATCCTCAGCCGGCTCAGACGCCAAGGCAAACTGGGGCCTGCGAGTCTGAAGGACCCTTGCATCGTCTCTCGGCCTCAGGTGCGGCCCTATGCCGTGCGTAAGCCCAAAGACTACGTCGTCAAGGCGCCGGGAGATCTGGTTCAGGTGGACAGCGCCGACGTGCGCTGGACCGGTATTACCCATGCCTACAAGCACTTCTCGGCGCGTGATATTGTCAGCCGCTGGGACGTCTTGGGTGTCTACGGCCGCGCTACCGCCGGCACGGCGCGCGACTTCCTCGATACGGTCATCGAGCGTATGCCGGGTCCGGTGAAGGCGATCCAGGTGGACGGTGGCTCTGAGTTCAGGGCCGAGTTTGAGGCCGCCTGTGAGCAGAAGGGGCTGCGGCTTTTTGTGCTGCCACCACGCTCCCCCAAGCTCAACGGCTGCGTGGAACGAGCCCAGCGCACCCACAAAGAGGAGCTTTACCAGTTGGTTGACCCACCCGACTCGCTCAGCCAACTGAGAACCCAGCTGCTCCAACAGGAGCAGCGTTACAACACTTACCGGCCCCATCAGGCCCTTGGCCATCTAACGCCGCAAGAGTGGCTGCTAGCATTCACCGAGAGGAGGTAAGTGTCCGGCATCTACTGGACGAGTACACGGCGTTGCCCTGAACAGGCCCTATGATTAGACTGGACCGATTACACGGCCAGCAAAGCGATGGTCAATTTTCGCAACCACCTCTTAGGCAACCCGGGCGAGAAGGACGAGTTCGAAAAGCCAAGCCGCTGCTAAGCGAACAGCACGGCTCCGATCCGGACGCCCACGCGAGGGAGAAAGACGCGCTCTTGTTGCGATACAACAGGAAGGCAGCCCTCTGGGCGCACGAACAGTCGAGCCAGAAGATGGCGGAGGGTGGCGAAGAGAAGGACACGATTAGGTGTTGGTGGGGAGCTCGGGCTTTAAATAAGGGAGTTCAGATTTGCAAATCGGCGTCAATATCCTCAACTTCGGCCCTGGGGCTAGCCCCGAAGGGTTCTTGCGGTGGGCGAAGCTAAGTGAGGCGCTTGGCTACCATTCGCTGATGATCTCGGACCACGTGGCGATAACGCCGAGCGTGGCGCAGCGGTATCCCGAACCGTTTTTTGATTGCTTGGCGACTCTGACCTGGCTGGCCGGACAAACCGCCCGGATAAAACTCGGGACCACGGTGGTGGTCCTGCCCTACCGGCATCCGGTTTTGACGGCGCGGCTAGTTGCCGATCTGGACCGCTTTAGCGGCGGCCGGTTCATTTTTGGCGTTGGCGTTGGCAACGCCGAGGACGAGTTCAAGGTGCTGGGTCAACCGCATGCCAGGCGCGGGCTGATTGGCGACGAGGACCTGGCGGCGATGAGCGCGCTGTGGAATAGCAAGGACCCGGTGAGCTTTCACGGCAAGCTGGTCGACTTCGAGGATGTTGGGGGAATTGAAACCGAGCAGAAGCCTCATCCGCCGATCTGGGTTGGCGGTGCCAGTTCGGGGGCGCTAACGCGCGCCGCGCGCTTTGGCCAGGGTTGGCATCCGATCCTGTTTACGCCGGGCTCACTCGACCAGGCGCAACTCGCTAGTTTGAAGGAGCTTTCTGAGAAGCAGGGCAAGCCGGCGCCGGCCTTTTGTCCGCGGATCAGACTCGACATAACGGACAAGCCTCTAGAAGGAGACCGGCTGGCTGGCAATGGCAGCCTGGACCAGGTGCGCCAGGACCTGGCGGAGCTGGAGCGAATCGGAGCGGCTCACGTGACGCTGGACTGGTACACGGGAGACTTGGAAGCTACCAAAAATCACGAGCGTGGTTTCCAGATGTTATCCCTGCTGGCCGAACAAGTCGTCGATTTGAAGCGAGAAGCTCTCAAGTAGGTTTTTTAGATACCGGGAACGCTGACCGTCCAAAAGGCCTGACGTCTTTTACCCACTGGGAAGGCCTACGGCCATTCCCAGTATTTCAAAAAATCCCGAAGCACTTCTCGAGGTCACACGCGCTGCCGACGCGAACAGGCGTAGCGGTCCAGGCAAGGCCGAGCGTCAGCGAAGTAGAGCCCACGCCTCTCGGCGTGGGCGGCTCATGCCTGACCAACGCTGACCGGCGCTGAACTGAGCGGGTGCTCGCACCCGTGACGCCCGGCAAGTGGGTGGCGTGCCGCCTAAATCGCCGGTATTCCAAACAATGCCGGAGCAGTCCAAGAGCGCATGCGCTCCCGGTATCCGCTACGCCTGCTGCTCTGACGTAATCTGGAGCAGCTCTATTTTTAGACCCCGCATCTCGATGACGGCGATGCGGTAACCGTCTAGGATGATGAATTCGCCTTGGCGCGGGATGTGACCAGCGCGGCTGAGGAAGAAGCCGGCGATTGTGTCGTAGGGACCTTCGGGAATATCGAGTCCGAGTTCGTCGCGAGCCTCTTCGACGCTGAGACTGCCGTTGACCTGAACGGTGCCTTCGTCCAAGGCCATGATCTCCGGTTTGGAGGGTTGGAGCTCATCGCCGACCTGGCCGACAACCTCTTCAAGTAAGGCTTCGAGAGTGACGATGCCTGCGGTTCCACCCCACTCATCGACCGCCACGGCCATCTGGTGACCGAGCGACTGCATCTCGCGGAACAGATCAAGGGTGCTTTTGGTCGCGGGCACGAAATAGGCTGGGCCAGCCACCGCGTCCACGGCGTCCGGATCATCGATCTTACCCATGGCCACCGACCGCATGACTTCCTTGATGCCAACGATCCCGATCACATTGTCGGCGTCGCCGGCGAACATCGGGAAGCGCGAATGGGGAGTTTGGGCGAAGACCTGGCGAAATTCGGCGACGTTGGTTCCGGTCGGGATCCAGACGACCTCGGTTCTAGGCACCATGACTTCGTGAACCTGGCGGTCGCCGAACTCGAAAACGCGATGCAGCAGCTCGGCCTCGTCGGCTTCAACCGCGCCGGCCTCGGCGCTGAGGCCGATCATGGTCCGCAGTTCCGCCTCGCTGATTTGAGCTGTGCTTTCGCGATCGTCGCCGAATATCTTAATCACGGCCCGCGTGACGAGGTCGAGGAGGCTGGCGAATGGCCTCATGAGCCAGGCCCAGAACTTCATTGGCACCGCGTATATGGTTGTGAGCCTGTAGTTGTGATGAAGCGCGACGGTCTTAGGTCCAACCTCGCCGAACAGCACCAGGAGGACTGTGACCACGAGGGCCGCGAGTAGCGCTCCGAGGCCACCGGAGACGACTTTTTGGGCAATCAACCCACCGACGACCGCCGCTCCGGTATTGGTCAGGTTGTTACCGACCAGGATGGCCGAAAGCAGCCGGTTAGGCTTTGCGAGCAGGGCGGAAACGGCGGCCGCCCCGGGATCCTCTTCCTTAACGTGGTGCTCAAGTCTGATGCGCTGAAGACTGAGAAACGCGGTTTCGGCGCTAGAGAAGAAAGCCGAAAAAATCAGCAAGGCGATTAAGAGCGGTACGTATTCCATTTAGGTCAAGCTTTAGGAACTGCCAGCCGCGTTTGTCTTTTCGCAACGGCGCCAGAGGTTCGTCATAGCCTCGCCCAGGGCGACGCAATCGCGTTGAACGCGACCGACTGCACTGAGATCGGGATTGAGGGGAGTCTGAAATGCTGGGTCGTACTCAAAGCACGTATTGAGGCTGTACGCGGACTCGAATGCCGCGGTTGATCCCGCTCCGGAGAAACGGCACGAATACGTAAGTTTCATGCACGGGGGCATAATAGCAGACGAAGTGATCGGCTTGATTATCTGGAATACCGGCAATAATCGCGGCAAGCCGTGGCGCCTATTCGCACGGGGGTAAAAAAAGACGCTAGGCCCTCGTTCGGAATGCTGGGCCAAATTTCCTAGGCCTCAAATATCAAGCTAAGGTGGGCTTTCGTTTGACTGAACGCCTCGCCGATGGTTTCACCGCCGGCTATGACCCTCACTGGGACCGCGGGGACGATGAAGGGCCTGAGCCCGAACTGACGCCTCGGAGACTGCGCTGGCGTGGCGTCGCTGCCTGGCTGATTGTTGCGATTGCGCTGGTTCTTCTGGTTTTCGGCGCACTCGCCGCCGGCCGCAGCCTGTACGATCCCGCTTCGAGAATACCGGCTGCCGCGGAATACCCTCTTGTCCACGGACTGTTTGGAGCTAATCAAGCCATTTCAGAAGAGCTGGAAATAATTGAATCCGTGGTTCGCGAGGAGACGAGCGTTGAACTGCTTTTGGTCGGTGAGGTCCAGCGCCTGGAATTTCCCCGGACGGTGCTGGATCGACTGCTAGGCAGGCACAAAGAAAGCGCAACAATCTTTATTGCGGCCCTGCCCTCCGGAACCGAGTTTCGGGTCCTTGCCCTGCGTGATGAGAACTTGCCGACTGTGTTTGCGGTTGAACTGCCTGAATTTCGGCGGACTGGCCAGTCGGTTCAGGGCGCGTTTGTGGGTCTTCCCCAAGTCAGGGGCGAATCGAATCAGCCGCTGGCGACGCTGGTGCAAGCCTTGCAACGGCTGATGGTAGACGTGGATGATGCAAGTTCACGCGAACTATCCAATTCCGATTTCACGATTTTTGGGCCGTTCATCATTGAGGGCGACCGAACCCTGCCGGAGCTGATTGAGACGAATATCGTTCTTGCTCACCTTGCTGAAAGCCTCGATGCCGCAGACGCCGATGTCAGTGTAATGGCGCCGTCGTTTCTGATTTTTGGCGCGCCGGAGACCGGCTTTATCCGGGCTTTGTATCAGCCAAGGCGTCGCCTGGTTCAGAAGCCGTTGTGGCTGAACGGTGAGGTGCCCAGCCTGGCCCACGAATTAGTCCACGCTTACATCAGCCTCGTACTGCCCAACGCTGAAGGCGTCTTGCAATCAGCGGCAACCTACTTTGAGGATGTGCACCCAAGGTTGCATGGACAGGTTGTAGGCGACCTATACGAGAGGCTGGACCGGCAGGGGCAAGCGGAAGAAACGATGGCGTTCATTGTCGGAGCCCTCGCCAACGCTCAGACCAAGACGATACCCACGGCACGACTGCTGCAAAACAAAGGTCTCCTGAGGATTTCGGAGTCTGTGTTGGCTTCTGATATAGAACTTCTGATTGGTTTGGGAATGCTGCCTGCCTGCATGAACCCTGAGGACCTGGGTTTTGGGGGCCGCGAAGTAGTGCACGATTATTACGCCGCGGCCGAAGCGGCCTGCTGAGCCTTACGTCTTTTTACCAGGGAAGCCGCTGCCGAAGACGGCTTCGCCCTTCTCGCACAAGCATTGTCGGTATTCCGATCGCTGCACCTCGCCGAACAAACGCTGGCCGGCGCTGAACAGAGCGGGTGTTCGCACCCGTGACGCACGGAAAGGCCCTGAGCCCCGCTCAGGCCCACGGCGAACAAGCGAAGCAGCATTGCCGGTGATCTCGTTCAGAAAGATGCCGTACACGACAATGATGAGAAGGCGGGGACGATACGGAGTCCCAATGCAGACGTACGGGTCGATCATCCCAGGCGGTCCAACCCTGGCTCGTCTCCTCCCAGAGGGAGCGCAGGAAGGCAGGGAGGAGCCACGACTATCACGTGAGGCGAAGGCGCGCCTCAGGGCTGTTGAGTGGCACAAGGATCACGGCGAGAAGGTGAGTCTGACGGCAAGACGCTTTGGACGCAGCCGCTCAACCCTTTACCAGTGGCTAGAGTGCTACCGGCTCCAGGGTCCGCGGGGTCTGGAAGACCGCAGCCATAGGCCACACCAGGTCCGCAAGCCGACTTGGAGCCTAGAGTTCGAAGCAGCGGTGCTACGCCTGCGCCAAGACAATCCCGTCTGGGGCAAAGACAAGCTACAGCCGATCCTCAGACGCCAAGGGGTCACTATCTCGGTCTCGATGGTGGGCCGCATCCTCAGCCGGCTCAGACGCCAAGGCAAACTGGGGCCTGCGAGTCTGAAGGACCCTTGCATCGTCTCTCGGCCTCAGGTGCGGCCCTATGCCGTGCGTAAGCCCAAAGACTACGTCGTCAAGGCGCCGGGAGATCTGGTTCAGGTGGACAGCGCCGACGTGCGCTGGACCGGTATTACCCATGCCTACAAGCACTTCTCGGCGCGTGATATTGTCAGCCGCTGGGACGTCTTGGGTGTCTACGGCCGCGCTACCGCCGGCACGGCGCGCGACTTCCTCGATACGATCATCGAGCGTATGCCGGGTCCGGTGAAGGCGATCCAGGTGGACGGTGGCTCTGAGTTCAGGGCCGAGTTTGAGGCCGCCTGTGAGCAGAAGGGGCTGCGGCTTTTTGTGCTGCCACCACGCTCCCCCAAGCTCAACGGCTGCCTGGAACGAGCCCAGCGCACCCACAAAGAGGAGCTTTACCAGTTGGTTGACCCACCCGACTCGCTCAGCCAACTGAGAACCCAGCTGCTCCAACAGGAGCAGCGTTACAACACTTACCGGCCCCATCAGGCCCTTGGCCATCTAACGCCGCAAGAGTGGCTGCTAGCATTCACCGAGAGGAGGTAAGTGTCCGGCATCTACTGGACGAGTACAGCCGGTATTTCAAAAACTTTTTTTCGGCTAGTATGTCCAAAGTCCTGCCGAATATTAATGAAAGCGACACAAGACTGGAGAAGCCTCTCATGACCATCGCCTACAGGAATGAGGAAATGTTGCGAATGGTGGATGCGGATGCCGCCACGGTGGACCGTCGCATTTTTGCTGACCAGGACATCTACGAGCTGGAGTTGGAGCGCATCTTCGCCCGGGCCTGGAACTTCATGGCTCACGACTCACAGATTCCCAACTCCGGCGATTTCTTCATGACCTTCATCGGCGAGGACCGGGTCATCGTTGTACGAGACAACGACAGCAATCCTCAGGTGTTGGTGAACACCTGCCGCCACCGAGGCAACGCGATCTGCCGGGCTGACGAAGGCCACGCTACCTCCTTCATGTGCACCTATCACGGTTGGACCTACGACTTGAAGGGTGCGCTGGTCGGCGTGCCTGGCTTCAAAGAGGTCTACCACGAAGAACTCGACCGCGAGAGCTGGGGATTAATCAAGGCGGGCCAAGTCGATACGTACAAAGGCTTTATCTTTGCAACGATGGATGCCGAAGCACCGAATCTCCAGGAGTTCCTGGGTGAAGTTGGCCGGCTTGGGGTCAGCTACTTAGCCGAACGCGGCGACCTGCAGTGTGTGAGTGGCATCCAGAAATACACGATTCCCTGCAACTGGAAGTTGGCGGTGGACAACCTGTTTGACTGGTACCACGTTGGCATCACCCATTCTTCGGCGCTGATGTCGGGGATGATGGGCTCGGGCCCGGGCCGGCCTGTGAGCGTCGTCGATGGCCTAACTCGCGAACACTTCGTGATGCTGGGTGATTACGGCCATGCCGTAGGCGGTCCAAAGTTTACACCCGAGTACGAAGAACGCATGAAGACGCGCGGCATGGATGAAAGCTGGCGTGAGCGGCCGGAAGTGATCCGGGGAATGGGGTCCGTTGCCCTGAAATCGATAGGTCATCCTAGCATCTTCCCGAACCTTTGGATTACAGAAGGGAATCAAATGAGCCTGCGCTTGCCCAAGGGCCCGCATTCGACCGAGATCTGGTGGTTCACTCTGATCGAGAAGGACCTCGAGCCGGAGCGCTTTAAGCAGGTTTTGGGCCGCGCGAACCATGTGTTCGGTCCGGCCGGCATGCTGGAAATGGAGGACGGTGAGAACTGGGGCGAGAGCACCCGCGGGGCGATGGGTGTGGTCAGCAAGCGTTTTCCGTTGCACTACGCCATGAATCTCGGTCACGGCGAAATTCTCGAGGAAGAGGGTGCACCGCCTCACATCGAGGGGGTGGTGAACGAGCATGGGCAGTTCTGGACTTATCGAGCTTGGGCGGACTGGATGGCTGCCGAAAGCTGGGCCGATCTCAAAGCGAATCACACTCCATCGCCAGAAGGCTACGCTTAGGCAGGCTACGCTTAGATTTATTTGAACACAGGGAATGATTGGCAAGCCGCCTACTTCCCGGGAGGGTTGGCAACGTTGGTCGGTTTGAAATACCGCCAATAAGTGTGCAGACCGGCGAAGCCGTCCTCGGCACCTGCTTACCGAATGCCGCGAGAATTTTTGAGATAAGCGCAATGGCTGCACTGACGACAGCGCTGGCAGGTTCAGTCAGTTGTTTCGAGTCCAGCCAGCGCTGCGATGGCAGCGCGCGGTGAGCCGCCCTGTTCAAATTGGGTTAGGTACTGAGCCGAGGTAATCAACCCGATGTGGGAGAAGGCCTGAGGAAAGTTGCCGAGCTGGCGGGTTGTCGCCGGGTCGTATTCCTCGGCCATCAGGCCCACATCGTTGCGGATGGCTAGCAATTCCTCAAAATTCTTGCGTGCCTGATCGATTTGACCGCAAACTGCCAAGGCGTCAAC
This sequence comes from Dehalococcoidia bacterium, assembly GCA_965219205.1. Taxonomy (GTDB): domain Bacteria; phylum Chloroflexota; class Dehalococcoidia; order DSTF01; family WHTK01; genus WHTK01. Next base: position 291,099 of record CBDCMQ010000003.1, on the reverse strand, counting down.
CAGCCAAAACGAGCACATGAGGAAGTGGCCGTCTCCGGGCGGTAAGCCATCGACTTCAGACTCATTCTCGTAACGCTTGACGAGTGCGCCATCGCCGAGATGTTTCTGCACTGCTTCGATGGTCCCCAAGACACGGGGATCGTCCGGCGGCAGGAATCCGACGATCGGGATCAGCAACAGGCTGGCGTCTACCTCGTCAGACCCGTAGTACTGAACAAATGTGTTGTTCGCCTGATCGAAGCCGTTTTGACAGATGTCGCGGTGAATCCTGTCACGCAGCCTCCGCCAGTAGCGGGCGCGGGCTTCGATGCCCATACTGTCGGCGAACTTGACGGCGCGGTCCATAGCGACCCAGGCCATGACTTTTGAGTGGGTAAAGTGGCGAGGCTCGCCGCGTATCTCCCAGATGCCCATGTCTGGGCGGCGCCAGTTGTGCCGGACAAAATCCATTACTGCCTCAAGCAGCGGTTCAATATCCCAGGCCAAATCTTCGAATTCGATTCCCGCCAGCATGCCTTGATAGGCGATGGCCATGATTTCACCGTAGACGTCAAGTTGAAACTGTTCACTGGCCCCGTTGCCGACTCGGACAGGCGCAGAACCCATATAGCCTTCTAGCCAGGGGATCTCGTATTCGTACAGCCAGCGTTCGCCTGCCAGGCCGTACATAATGCGAATCTGATCTGGATTGCCGGCAACCGCCCTGAGTAACCATTTGCGCCAGGCCTTCGCTTCTTCGGAATAGCCGGCGTCGATCAGTGCCGCGAGAGTCAGGGTGGCGTCCCTGAGCCAGCAAAAACGGTAGTCCCAGTTGCGCACACCACCGAGATGCTCCGGCAGCGAGGTGGTTGGCGCCGCTACGATGCTGCCGGTGGGCGCAAACGTGAGGGCTTTAAGAATAACTAGGGAAGCCAATACCTGATCTCGATAGAGGCCGTCGTAGGTGCACTGGTTAGACCAATTCAGCCACCAGGCTTCTGTCGAATCAATCTCACCGTAGGGGTCCACCCGCTCGGGCAAGGGCTCGTGTGAGGGGTACCAGGTCAGGCGAAACGGAACACTCTCGCCTTCGCGCACGCTAAAGTCTGCCACGGTTGTTTGGCCTACGCCGCGGGTTTTCACCGGCGTGCGAAGACAGAGGCCATCGGGTCCACCGACTGCGGTGAGGGCGCCGTCAATTCGCCGAACCCAGGGCACGGTGGAGCCGTAATCGAAGCGAATTATCAGGCTCATAGTCATTGGAACCTCGCCGCTGATCCCTTCAACTATGCGAACCAGGTCCGGGACGCCTTCCTGCTCACCGCGCCGCGGCGGCATGCATTCGGTGACACGGACTTTGCCCTCCTCGGTCTCAAATTCGGTTTCTAGAATCAGGGTGCCGGGTCGATATCGCCGGTTAACCTGGAGAACCGGACTCGAGGGACGTAGCGACCAACGCCCGTTGTGCTCGGAGCCGAGCAGGGCGGCAAAGCAGGCTCGGGAATCGAAATGCGGCAGACAAAGCCAATCGATAGACCCGTCGTTTCCGACCAGGGCCGCGGTCTTGGTGTCGCCTATGAGGGCGTAATCCTCAATATTGAGAGGCATTTCCGACTATCCCGTGTGTCTTTTCCACTTCAGGTCCTGGTTCCGCGGACGGCTTCCGCGGGCAGAGGCCGTAGTAAAAATTCTCAGTTAATTTCTCCTATGATATTAGCTTACCTAAAGCTGGAAGCGATCGGGACTGCAGTCGGGTTGCGCTGCCCTTGCCTGCTGTTGCTGCAAGAGCGTAAATGGGCGAGGACTCTACCAAGGTAACTTTGGCTTCGGCAATCCATCAGTCAGCTCGCTTCAATCCGGAAGCATGAGGAAAGCGGGATTTGAGTAAAACACGAGACTCGGGCCACTTCGTCGTTGTGGACAGGCAGGAGGGCGTAAGCAACGCGCTTTTGGCTATTCGCAAGTCGGCGATTGTCGGAATTGATACGGAGTTCGTCGGCGAGGCTAGCTATGAGCCGCAGCTTTGCCTTCTTCAGGTTGCAACGGACGACGCAATCTTTCTAATTGACCCTCTGGCGGGAATCGAACTCGGCGAGGTTTGGCAGGTATTGACCGAACCCGGCAGCGAAATCGTAGCGTTTGCCGCGCGCCAGGAGTTGCTTTTTTGTCTTCGCTATGCTGAACGCTTACCAGGCAGACTATTCGACCCACAAATTGCAGCTGGATTGCTTGGCTTCGGCTACCCACTCAACCACACGAATTTGGTTCAGAAGGTTCTCGGTGTGCGAGTCCAGAGTGGGGAGGCCTATAGCGATTGGCGGAAAAGACCTCTGTCTAGACGCCAGAGCGAGTACGCTGCCGATGATGTAAGACAGCTCCTGGCGATTCGTCTGGCGCTTCTCGATCGTGCCACAAGCCTCGGACGCATCGACTGGCTGAGCAGTGAACACCAGGCGTCAGCAGAGCGTGTTTCAGAGGGTGAGCGTGAAGAACGCTGGTGGCGGACCTCCGGCGGCTCCGGCCTGAATCGACGGGCCCTTGCCCGGCTGCGTGAGCTGTGGAAATGGCGAGACGACACTGCGCGTGCGGCGAACCGGCCGGTGAAAAAGGTTCTGGGCGATGATCTGCTGGTGGCAATCGCCAAGCGCGGTCCGCGCGATTTGGAGGACCTTCTAGCCTTGCGAGGACTCGACCGCCCGCAGCTGCGGAAAGCCGGTCCGGAGATTCTGGCTGCGTCGCAGGCCGGTGATCGTGTACCGGACGCTGAGTTGCCTGAGATGAGGCGACGTGACGATCCGCCACAGGTGGCGATTCTCGGCCAGCTTGCTTCGATACTGGTGAACAGTTTGGCGGTCGAGCGCCAGGTCGATACAGCGCTTTTGGCGACTACGGCCGACCTGCAGGAGTTTATTCGCGAACATCTCGGGCTGAGCGATAAAAAGCGATCGCCACTACTAGAGGGCTGGCGCGGCGAGGTCTTCGGTTTAGCATTGGAGGAGTTGCTGGAAGGAAAGAGCTTTGTCCGGGTCGGCGATGTCAATTCGCCAAGCCCGCTGAAAATCGAAGCGCTGGAGAGCTAAGCGCGGGGCCGGCAGATGGCGCCGAAGTTGGGCTCGTTGAACAGCACGGCTGGAAAATGGGAGGACAGAAATGGCGAAGTTTCGAGTGACTGCTCTGGACCACATCGTGCTCAACGTGAGAGACATCGAGCGTTCCCTTGCCTTTTATATTGATGTTCTGGGCCTGGAAGGAGAGCGACTTGAGGAATTTCGTCAAGGTAAAGTCGGCTTTCCCTCGGTGAGAATCAGTGAGACATGTCTAATTGACCTAATGACCGCTGACGAGGATGCGAGTGGAAAAGTGCGGACCAATCTTGCCCACTACTGCCTTGTCGCCGAAAACCTGGACTTCGAGAAGTTAAGCGGCGATCTTGGTCAAGCGGGCGTGACCGTTCTTCGAGGGCCTGTCTCGCGATGGGGAGCGCGAGGCGAAGCCAGGTCCGTTTATATCCTGGACCCTGATGAGAACGAGATCGAAATTCGGTCATATTAACGGCTGAAAGGTTGGGCGAAGCGCCACAAGGCAAAGGGACAAACTATGTACTCCGAAGGGGATGACTTCCAGGCGCGCGAGTTCAGCCGCGACATCTGGCATCAAACGACGACAGCGGTTGCGCTGCTGACGGCCGCCGCCGAAGGCCGTGAGAACGTCATGGCCTGCGAGTGGGCGATGATGGTCTCAAATTCGCCCTTGGCCTTTGTGATTTCAATCCATCCTTCTCATGAAACCCACTCGCTGATCGAAAAATCCGGCGAGTTTGGCCTCAGTTTCTGTTCGGATCTACAGGCGAAGCTATCGCACACTTCAGGCTCATACTCTTTGCAGGACGTGGACAAATGGCAGCTAGCCAACTTTCCTCGTTACGCGGCCGCGAAGATCGCCGCCCCGATGATCGACGAGTCCAGCCTCAACGTGGAATGCCGAGTTGTAGGCAAACATTCTCTGGGTCACACCGTCTTCTTTGGCGAGGCCGTATGGGCGAGGTACGACCCGGACCAAAGTCCCTTGCTCTATCACGACGCCAAGTACTGGCACCTCGGGTCACAGGTGCCAAAGGACGTTTAACGGCCTTGGGGCCGGCTTAGTGAGCGAGCGTAGCTGCCTTTGCGAGGATCTCCTCGGTCAAAGCTGCCTCTTCGATTGCGGCGGCATCTATTAGGTCAGCTATCGAGCGGCCACCGTTCCTCGGTTGGCCGGCAAGGTCTGCAGGTATGCCGAATAGCGCTGCCAAAAGAAGGCCACGAGCCCTTTGGGCCTGTCCGAGCACAGCATGCGTTTCTGAGCGCTCCGGGTGGATGAGGTTCACCGTCTTTTGAAGCTGAGTAGTATGTTCGCGCTCGTGGGCTGCAAAGCGGTGAAGGCGGAAACGAACGTCGACCGACATGGACCCCCAACCGCTGCTCGCGCTTAGCTCTTCCTCTGTTAGACCGCTGAGGCCTGTAACCACACCCGCACTAACCTCAGAAAGGCGCCGCCGGACGTCAGTCAGACTTCCGGGTGTCGGAACAGCGGCGACGCGGGGCGGCAAACGATCGTCTGGCATGCGCAGGGGCAGTTCCTGGTCGCTGTGGAAGCGCTCGACGGCGTAAGCCGTCTGGAGGTTGTAACGCTGTTCGACATTAATACAGTGGTCGAGGATTTGGCGGACGCTCCACTCCCCGGGCTCAGGCTCTTCGTCGAGACGATCGTCGGGCAGTCCTGAAAGCGGGGCGAGAAAGGCACCGCGGCTCTCGAATGTTTGAGCGAGAATCCGCTGTGCAGCGCTCGGGCTCCAGCCCAGCTCGCGCACCGGCTCCGCGAGACTGACGCGTAATTCGTCGTCAGCCTCCGCCAGGCGGTACAACAGGTAGCGAAACTCAACGCGTCCGTCCCGCCAATCGACAAGGTCGGCAAAGTAGGTGTCCTCAAGGCCTTGGAGCTTCGCGAGGGCGGCACGGCGGGTTTCGACGAGCCGATCTTGGGCTGAAAATAGACTGGTCACTTTTTCACCGACTTTGAAAGTGGTTGTTAGGGAAAAATTCAATTCGGCCCGAGGGATTCCACCCAAGGGAGTCCAATTGTAGCAGCCCTTCAGCCTCGCCTAAGCCGAGACATGACCTCAACGCTGGTGGACGATTCGGGGGCCAAAACGTAGGCTTTAGCAGGAGGGGGCGCCAAGAATGTATGACATTGCCCGGTTCACGTTGGCCGACATGACTGACTGCGGAGAGACGTTGCGTCAATTCACGGATCGGGCCGAAAGCATGGAGGAGGCGGCCGAACTAATGGTCCGTTTCCTGTATTCGGAGTTCCTTCAGCCGGAAAGCAGCGCTCCGGCCTTCTCTCTTGTGCGGCTGTTCAAAACCCACCCGTATGAGGGGCTGCCTGCAGATCTCAGAAGCTTTGCAGCGGGTAGGTTGGGCCATGAACCTTGGTTGGCCCAGACCAAGTGTCTAACTCTTTTGGCCACGGCGGGCGACCACGCGGAGTGGAACGACAGGCGAAATTCCAAAGGGCATCAGGCAATTCCGTTGCCCAGCGAGGGGATTTTGAATTCCATTCCTATGATCGCTCGCTTGGTGAGTCAGTTTGGTTTAAGGACGCGGGACATTATCGATCCCGACTCCGACATGCTCCTCGATTTGGAACAAAAAAGTTATAACGTGTTCTACGAAGCCAATGCGGCGAACAGCAAGTTCATCACGGCGCAGGACGATTTTGTAATCTCGGAGGGCATCCAATCCTGCCTGGGATTTGGCGGCATGCTTCCATCCGGCAACCTCTTCGCTGTGATCATGTTTTCTAAAGTCCCGATCAATGCCGATGTCGCCTCCATGTTCAGGACGATCGCGCTTAGCGCCAAGCTAAGTCTGTTGCGATTCGAGTCATGTGTCTTCAAGAACCCTTCCGAATCTGACTTGGGTCCGAGTGAACCCGCAGAAATCGATGGCCAGGCCCAGCAATCAAGGCTGGCCGTCTTGGAGCAGCTGATCGAAGCCCAGGGGCTTAGCATCGTCAAGCAATCAGAACGCCTCGAACGTGAGAGTCGTGAAATCTATCGCACCGTGTTCGAACACGGCAACGAGAGCATCCTGATTAGTAACCCAAGTCAGGACAGAATAATCGACGCGAACGCCAAGGCAGAGGCGATGCTCGGCTACACTCACGACGAACTGCTTGCAACACCGCTGTCGGCAATTCACCCTCACGACCTTGATGCGTTGAAATCTTTCGCAGACTCAGTTCTGGAGCACGGCAAGGGCTGGACCAACCAGCTGCGCTGCGAAACAAAGGACGGGGTCAGCATCCATGCGGAGATGTCCGCATCGACGATGGAAATATCTGGGCAGCAGTGCATAGTCGCGCTGGTACGTGACATTGGTGAGCGCTTGGCGGCGGAGGAGGCCGCCCGCGAATTGGCGCTGGTAAATGAGCGCCACCGCCTGGCTCGGGAGCTTCACGATTCTGTGAATCAGCTTCTCTACAGCACGACCCTTTTCGCCGAGGCTGGGCTGAATGAAGCCAGGGCCGGCCGGATCGAAGCGGTTAAGGAAAATCTCTCCGAGCTGCAGTCAATTTCTCTGCAGGCTTTGAAAGAGATGCGCTTTTTGCTGTATCAGCTTTCGCCTTCAGCACTCGAAGAGGAAGGCTTGGCGGATGCTTTGCAGCGGCGACTAGATTCTGTGGAGCGGCGTGCGGGAGTCGATGCCTCCTGTGATGCCGAAGCCGGGATTGAAATCCCGAAATTTGTTGAGGAAAGCCTCTTTATGGTGGCGCAAGAGGCGCTGAACAACGCGCTAAAGCACTCCGGAGCAACTGCCCTGAAGGTCAACTTGGCGAAACACGGCGCCGATTCTCTCTCATTGGAGATCGAGGACAATGGAGCCGGGTTCGACTTGGAATTGGTGGCAGCGACCAGCGGCATGGGACTGCGAAATATGGAGGGCCGGGTAAACGAGCTTGGTGGTCAGCTATCGATATCGTCGACAGTCGGGGAGGGTACGAAGATTCGGGCCGTGGTGCCTGATTACGTGATGGCCACTCCGAGGTCAACGCTGAAGTGATCAAGATTCTCATTGCCGATGACCACCCGGTGGTCCGCCAGGGGCTGAAGGCGCTGGTCGGCGTGCAAGACGGCATGGAGGTTGTCGGTGAGGCTGTGGACGGCCACGATGCCGTGGACAAAGCCCGTTTTTTGAACCCACATGTAATCTTGCTTGACCTCGTCATGCCTCTCAAAGACGGAGTGGAAGCGATTTTAGAGATCAAACACGAGAATCCTCAGGCTCGAATTCTGGTATTGACGAGCTTCGGCGATGAGGGGAAGATCTTCGCTGCCATCGAGGCCGGTGCCCTGGGTTTCCTACTAAAGGAATCGCCACCGGAGCAGCTAGTTACCGGCATACGCGAAGTGTACGAAGGCCGCTCCTCACTCGACGCCAAGGCGGTTCGTGCCGTGGTAGGCAAGCTGCAGCGTCCCGCGGATGACCCCCTCGCAGCTCTATCAAACCTTGAGAAGGAAGTGCTGGCGCTGATCGGCGAAGGTCTTTCGAATCAGGAAATCGCGGGAAAGCTCTTCGTTCACGAGCACACGGTAGCCAAGCATACGAGCCGAATTCTCGGCAAACTCAATGTCGCAAACCGGACACAGGCTGGGCTTCTGGCGGTCCGCCGCGGCCTCGTCCGAGAATCGGTTGATTAGCTCTCTTCGATGGTTAACTGATGCCCGGCCGGGTGCAGAAGTGGCCATTAGACCCGTCGCATACCTATTTCCTGCCCCAAAATGACGATATTTTGTCCCTCCTAGCGGCAGTTGGTTGGGGACTTTTCAGGCATTCCTGAGTCTCTGTTTTGCCGTTCCGGGCTCCTTCATGCCAGCTTAGTATCTTGGTAACGGATTTTCCGCGGCACCGTTTCAAGAACTCGGAATCGAGAACCAGACTCCAGGAAACTTCGATTGCAAAGCATCCGGGAACTTAAGTAAGCCAGCACTGCCATTGAAAGGCGTAAAGAGGGGTAAAAGGATGGATTTCGATTCTAAAGATACAGCGCTTGTTATCACAGACCCACAAAATGACTTTCTCAGTCCTGATGGGGTGACCTGGGGGTTGGTCGGCGCCAGTGTCGAGGAAAACGGCACCGTGGAGCACATCGAACAGCTGCTGAAGGCGGCGAAACAGAAGGGCTACGATGTCTTCATCTCGCCGCACTACTACTCTCCAACCGACCGGGGTTGGAAGTTTGGCGGCACCGTAGAAAGCATGATGCACGAGATCAACATGTTTGACCGCAAGGGTGCTCTAAACACCGAAGGTTTCGAGGGCTCAGGAGCGGCGGACTGGCTGGAGCGGTACAAGCCGTTCATTGCCGACGGCAAGACAGTCATCGCCAGCCTGCACAAGGTTTACGGTCCGGAATCAAACGACTTGGTGTTGCAGCTGCGCAAGCGGGGTAAGAGCAAGGTTATCTTGGGGGGGATGTCAGCCAATCTTTGTACCGAGGCTCACCTGCGTGAACTGTTGGAGCAAGGTTTTGAGGTTGCTGTGGTGACCGATGCGACGGCGGCGGCCGTGCATCCGGAGCTGGGCAACGGATATGAGACAGCTTTGACAAACTACCGCTTCCTCGCCAATGCGGTGATGCCAACCAGTGATGTGGTTGCAGCAATAAACTAGAAAGCTACTCGGAAACCAAAGTAAAGGGGCGGCAAATTTGCCGCCCCTTCTGATTGCCGTTTGCCACAGTTAAACGCGAGGATTTTTTGAACTGCCGGCAATGCGTGTGCGAATAGGCGAAGCCATCTTTGGCACCAGCTTGCCGGGTCCAAAGGCAGGGTTGTCTCCTGCTAAACGCGGTCCTGCTGCGCTCGACCGGTTACACTCGGTTGGTGGGCGCCGGCGTGTGGTTGGCTTTGAGGTCAGCCCAGCTTTCCGCAGTCATCCAGTCTGCCCAGGAGCGATAGGTCCATAACTGGGCGTGCTCGTTGACCGGGGGTTCGATGCGCAGCGGGCCGGACTCGTCGTCAATAATCTCGCCGTGGGTGCGGCCCATTGAGAAGTTCAGCGGAAAGCGGCTGCTGACCGTGCCGGCGGCGCCCTTGGTGCTTTCGCCCCAGTTCTCGCCATCGTCCTGTTCAAGAATGCCGGCTGGTCCGAAGGCATGAACGGCCAACCAGCGCTTCATGTGATAGCTGGGTTCAGGCTGGCTCTTGTCTAGGAAGGTAAACCACCAGATTTCCGTGGTGCCGGGCCCTTTGGGGTGGCGCTGGCTGAGCTGGGAGACGTTATGGGCCACCCAAAGGTTGGGAAAGATGTTTGGGTGAGCCATGGTCTGGATTATGGCTGGGGGCAGGGACTCTCTGGCTTCGGGCCGCTCACGCCAGGATTCGTCCAGCCCGGGTACCTCCAGCGTCTCGCCGCTCGCCGGAATGAAGGACAAGGGTCCGCTGATCGCATGTCCGTAGTTTCCAAGGGCGACAAACTGGGTTTGATCGAGTGGGTTCGGAGAGCCACCGCCGGGCTTGGGCGGGCCCATCATACCGGACATAATCGCTGACCCGTGGCTGACATCGACGTGGTACCAATCGAAGAGGTTGTCGACCGCGAGCTTCCAGTTGCACTGGATGGTGTATTTTTGGATACCGGGAACGACTGTCATGTCAGAGCCACGTTCGGCGAGGAGGCTGAGGCCGATCTGTCCAGTCTCTCCGAGGTATTCCTCAAGGCCGACGGCATCCGGGTCCATGTTGGCGAAGATGAATCCCTTGTAGCTATCGACCTGGCCGGCCTTGATCAGGCCCCAGTTCCCACGGTCGAGCTCTTCGTGGTAGACCTCCTTGAAGCCCGGCACTCCCACAAGATCACCCTTCAGATCGTAGGTCCAACCGTGGTAGGTGCACATGAACGACGTGGCGTGGCCTTCCTCGGCCCGACAGACGGCGTTGCCGCGGTGGCGGCAGGTATTGACCAGGACCTGGGGGTTGCCGTCTTTATCGCGGACGCAGATCACACGGTCCTCGCCGATGTAGGTCATGAAAAAGTCGCCAGGGTAGGGGATTTGCGAGTCGTGCGCCATGAAGTTCCAGGCGCGAGCAAAGATGCGCTCCAACTCCATCTCGTAAATGTCGCGGTCTGTGAACATGCGGCGATCGACGGTACCCGTATCCGGGTCCACCATTCGCAACATCTCTTCGCTTCGATATGCAACTGTCATTTTTTGCCCCTACTTCAAAAATGATTAACTAAGGTACAGGCGCTAGTGCCTAACATTATAAACGCAACGCTGCAGGCAGCCCTCTCTTCGCTGCAATCGCAGAGACGTTTTCGAAGGTACGAGTAACTAGGGTCTCGGTTCCCGAACCCATCGAGTTCGTAGTCAAGAGCCTCAACCTAACGTAATCACCGGACGATACTTAGTAGTGAAGTACATTACTCGCCAGAGCCTCTCGCTGATTTTGTTGGTACCAGCGTTCGCCATTTTCGTGACCGGCTCTTTCTTTTTGAGCCGGGAACAGTTCCAGCTTTTCGCGATCGGCGGCTTAGTCGCGATCTTCCTCTTGCTTTGGCTAACAGTAATTGGACGTAGCAAGAATCAGAAGCCCCTGGGTCTCGTGGTCGAGGCGGAAAAGCTGGCGCGACGCGAGCGTAAGCTCGCTATCTAAGATCAGGTTCATGGCGTCCTGGCTCGATGGTATTTCGAGCTCAGATTGGAAGAGGAGGCTCGCCGCTCCAGGCGTTATGGCCAGACGATGGCGCTCTTAACCGTCAAATGCATCTCGGATGCGGCTGGTTTGCCCGGTGGCCTACCTAATCAGACCAAACCGACGGAGTCGACCGATTCGCTGCCTCGAGTCGCAATGGATTGTGCGAGTACCACCGATCTGGTCGGGATGCTCGATTTCAACAGCGTGGGATCTGCCTGACCGAAACGGATCGAGCAGGCGCCTTTGAACTGTTGAAACGGATGATGGCTAAACTCGAGGACAAGGATTGCATCGTGGGCATCGCTATCTCACCGCAAGACGAAGGTGACGGGACTGAGCTGGTGAGACTGGCAGAAGAGCGCTCGGCGCCTTGGCGGAAGCGATTGAGTGGAGGCGCCACGGCCGCTTAGCACCTCGGGGTATGTCTAGAGAGAAATCAGTTGAGCAGCAAGCTCTCGGTTTGCCAGTCGACAGAATCATGCCTTTGGTCTGACCGCGCGGCCTCAATCAGCGAATTTGACGCGCTAGACCTTCTCGATCTGGGAAACTTTCTGGTCCAGAACCCAACAGGCCATCCTGCCCTGGGCTGATAATCTGGTACTGCCATGGCGAATTTGGAGCAGACCGAATCCCTGCGAGCGCGAATCGCTGAACTTCTCTTAGCCAGGGAGTTTGGAAATGCCGCCGATCTACTGGCTCGTCATCATCCGGCGGACCAGGCTGAGGTAATTGAGAAACAAGAGGGCGCCATTCGGGAACAGCTTATGAGGGCGCTGTCGCCTGAGCAGATGGCGATTGTTCTCGAATACTTGAATCAAAAACTGCGCGCGGAGCTGGTTTCAGACCTGCCCGCGTCTCTCCTGACTCCAGTTCTCGATCGAGTCGATGAAGACGTCGCTGCTGACATCGTTCAGGACCTGTCGCCGGCCCAAGCGACCGAGGTTGCCCAGCTGCTTCGCGAGTCTGTTCAGGAACTGCTCGGCTACGCTGAGCAGAGTGCCGGTGGTCGCATGTCGCCCAATTATGTGGCACTAAAGCGCGTTTGGACCGTTAACGAGGCAATTGAGTTCTTGAGGCGGGAGGCTCCGGATGAGACGCACCCGTTCTACCTCTACGTCGTCGATGATGATGGGCATTTGACAGGAACGGTCAGCCTGCGCCGGCTGGTTGCCTCCGGGTCCGAGATGGAAATCGGGTCGATTACGCGCGACGAGGTACTAAGCGTGCGGGTCAGCGAAGATCAGGAAGCGGTGGCAGAGCGCATGCGGCACTACAATCTCCTGGCGCTGCCGGTAGTCGATGAGGACGACCGGCTGCGAGGCGTTCTGACGGCAGACGACGTGATCGATGTTTTGGTGGAGGAAGCAACGGAGGACATCTATCGGATGGCTGGCCTGGCTGAAGAGGAGCGAATTTTCCGTCCGGTTAGGGAAGCCGTGCCGCCACGGCTAGGCTGGCTAATGCTCAACCTGATGACGGCGCTGCTTGAGGCGCTGGTGGTCAGCTTCTTCGAAGGAACAATTGAAAGAGTGGCGGTGCTGGCGGTTTTTCTACCGATGGTTGGTGGTATGGCAGGCAACGCGGGCTTGCAGACGCTAACTCTGGTTGTGCGTTCTATCGCGCTGGGCGAGGTCGAGGTGCGCGACGGAATGCGAGTAATGCGGCGTGAGGCGATTATCGCGTTGGTCAACGGGCTGGTCATTGGAGCGTCTGTTGGAGTGGTCGCTTGGGCTTGGAAGGGGAACGCCTGGTTGGGACTGATCGTGGGTGTGGCGCTGCTTGCAAACATTGGTAACGCGGTGATAAGCGGGGTTCTGGTGCCAATCACTTTGCGGCGCTTCAAAGTCGATCCCGCCTTGGCGTCCGGCGTTATTGTCACCGTTGCTGACGTTATGGGTTTCTTGTTCTTTCTCGGACTGGCGGCCCTTTTGGTTTCGAAGCTGGCTTAGCGGGCGGATGAGGCTCGCCAAAATTGCGGTCTGGCGTCTCTCCTCTGAGTCAACCCGCAGGATTCCGTTTAGCGCCGCCGTCGCTTGTTATAGATGCCGTCGCTTGTTGGGAGCCTTCACCCGATCGGTGCGTTGGGAAGAGGTCGGCCTTCAGCAGAGAGATAGCTGGCTTGGGCTGCTGACTACAATTTGCGGATCACCTCGGAAGGTTTCAACTAAGCCCGTAACCCTAACGCACTTGCCGGCGCCAAACTGCTGCTCAGGCGGCGGGTTGAAGTTGCCATGCTTGTCACCCCAAATGAGCGCCGTAAATGTTTGATTCGGGAACGGCCTGTCAAGGTTGATGAACGTCGGTCTGCCGTTTACAGAACCCTGGTAGCTCGCCCCGGAAACCACGCCACAGATCGTCACTGTTTTGCCGACCGAAAACCTGGCGGCCGAACTCGCTACATCGGTAGTTCGACCCGAAGCAGGCTCAGCATTTGCTCCACCATTGACGACGGTGGAACTGGCGGCTGGGACCGGAGTTCCGGAACCAACGCAGTTCGCCGAGTACCAGATTTGCTCGGTGGAGCTACGATACTGGGTCCCCTCGATCTCAGCGCAGTTTGTCCGATCAACGCAGCTTTCTAGATAGAAACTTCGTTCTGTAGAGCTTCGATACACAGTGCCCCGAATCTCCGTGCAGCTCGTCCTGTCCGGAGCTTTCGATGAGGCAATGTTTGGTGGAGGTGCTGTTGGAGGCACTGGTGTGCTGGTCGGGCTGACCACCGGAGAGTCTGTCGCTGCGGGAACAAGTTTGGCCTCGTCGCTGCGCCCGCAGGCGAAAAAGACGACTGAGAATACTGTGAGAAGCCCGAAGATTAGCGGACGGAGTCTCATAAGATACGCGCCACCACTCATACAGAGCCCTCGCCATCGGGGTCATTTGTTTCCGCATGATAAGCGGCCAGGCTCAAAAAGCTCGATTCTGACCGAGCGAATCTCGCGCCTGGCCAAGGGCTATGACATGCATGGGATGAAGTACATCCGTGAAGACGGCGGTGAGGGCGAACCCAACGCGAGTACGTTGTCCAGACATCCCGGGACCCCCGAACCGGTAGCGGTTTCAACCTTGCGCACTCCGCCAAATGCCGCACGATTTGGTCATCGTGATAGGCCGTTTTTAGGACGGGTAGGAATACGCACAGGTTACTCGCGCGAACCGGCTTGTCTGTAGACATGTCTCCCGCCGCCTGCGCGGGCAGGCTTCTGGCCCGACTCCTGCGAACGGCTGACCAGGCAAAGATGGCTTAGGGCGAGGCTACGTGTCCTGACGCTCCACCGTGTAATCGCTTTCCTCAAGGAAGGGCAGCAGCGTGGCCAAATTCCAAGACCGCCCTTCCGAGGCGTCGCCAGCGTTAAAGGGGGGAGCGCCTTCTTCCTTCAACTTTTGGAGTTGCCAGCTTAACTTCTGGTCATGCACGGAGAGGCCTATCTCGCTGACTTCTGCCGCAATTTGGCCCTTCTTGTTTCTCACCCAATAAAGCATGCTGATCTCGTTCAGAAAGATGCCGTACACGACAATGATGAGAAGGCAGGGACGATACGGAGTCCCAATGCAGACGTACGGGTCGATCATCCCAGGCGGTCCAACCCTGGCTCGTCTCCTCCCAGAGGGAGCGCAGGAAGGCAGGGAGGAGCCACGACTATCACGTGAGGCGAAGGCGCGCCTCAGGGCTGTTGAGTGGCACAAGGATCACGGCGAGAAGGTGAGTCTGACGGCAAGACGCTTTGGACGCAGCCGCTCAACCCTTTACCAGTGGCTAGAGTGCTACCGGCTCCAGGGTCCGCGGGGTCTGGAAGACCGCAGCCATAGGCCACACCAGGTCCGCAAGCCGACTTGGAGCCTAGAGTTCGAAGCAGCGGTGCTACGCCTGCGCCAAGACAATCCCGTCTGGGGCAAAGACAAGCTACAGCCGATCCTCAGACGCCAAGGGGTCACTATCTCGGTCTCGATGGTGGGCCGCATCCTCAGCCGGCTCAGACGCCAAGGCAAACTGGGGCCTGCGAGTCTGAAGGACCCTTGCATCGTCTCTCGGCCTCAGGTGCGGCCCTATGCCGTGCGTAAGCCCAAAGACTACGTCGTCAAGGCGCCGGGAGATCTGGTTCAGGTGGACAGCGCCGACGTGCGCTGGACCGGTATTACCCATGCCTACAAGCACTTCTCGGCGCGTGATATTGTCAGCCGCTGGGACGTCTTGGGTGTCTACGGCCGCGCTACCGCCGGCACGGCGCGCGACTTCCTCGATACGGTCATCGAGCGTATGCCGGGTCCGGTGAAGGCGATCCAGGTGGACGGTGGCTCTGAGTTCAGGGCCGAGTTTGAGGCCGCCTGTGAGCAGAAGGGGCTGCGGCTTTTTGTGCTGCCACCACGCTCCCCCAAGCTCAACGGCTGCCTGGAACGAGCCCAGCGCACCCACAAAGAGGAGCTTTACCAGTTGGTTGACCCACCCGACTCGTTCAGCCAACTGAGAACCCAGCTGCTCCAACAGGAGCAGCGTTACAACACTTACCGGCCCGATCAGGCCCTTGGCCATCTAACGCCGCAAGAGTGGCTGCTAGCATTCACCGAGAGGAGGTAAGTGTCCGGCATCTACTGGACGAGTACAGCATGCTTCTCCTTTGGCTTATCCTAGATTACGCTCGCATGAGTCACCTGTCAGCCGAGGTGGCTGATACTTAGCCGGGCTGCTGGCAGAGATGAGTCCTGATTGAGACTGTGGCGCAAGCTGCTCCGCCGTGCCTCCTCTGGAGAAGAACGGCCTCAAAACGTCAGTCAGAAACAGGTACGGCGCCAGAACCCCGGGATGTTCATCCGTCTTGCCAGCGGTAAGCGGGTCGAGATCCCTAGGGCGGAGTATGCCATATCTAAGGCAGGCGGCCGAGTGTTATTTCTCGACAAGAACCGTCAGGTCTTGGGAGAGTTTCCTTGGATTGACGTTATTGCGCATGGGAAGACGAAGTGACCTGGGGCCTCTAGCGCCTAAAAGGAGTTATGGGGATCGCTCCTCCGTGGTCAGACCCCTATCGCCGCCGCCATCGCTTCCCAGCTCCTGTCCGGCTTTCCGCGCTGGCCGAAGACAACGATCTTGTCAATTCCATAACGGGCGAAACAAACGCAAGGCTGCGACCGCGTACTCGACCTCCGGTCGCGCGAAATGCGCCACGCAGCGTTGCAAAGATCCCTGGCTTGTGGCGGCGCGGCACTCATGACTGGGTAAGACTACGAGACGGAAGCGAACCCTGTCTGGGATTTATGGGAATTGGTTCTGGTTTGGGCTTCCTTTGCCTGTCATGCTTTTCTATCTTTTACTCGCTCTATGGGGTCGGCTCGTCAGAACCTTCTGATTGGGATGATGGTCTTGCTAGATTCAGCACTAATCATCTGGTTTAGAATCACCAGCGACAAGAATTTTGGTTTTGACAGATTGCAGCGCGAGCGAGATAATCCAAGAATCGTGAACAGTGAGGAACTTCAATTAATAGAACGCCTCTTGAATGAGGCCGAACACGCCGAAGTCAACGGAGATTGGCATCGTGCCAAGGTTTGCGCTGAGGACCATCTAACCTCGCGCCTGGCCAAGTAGCGCGTCGCATAATCGTTTTCTTGATCAAGACGCAATATGGTTAGGTTGCCAGCGAATAAGTGCCGCGGCCAAGACTGAAGAAAAGCCAGGTAAGCAATCTGGAGGAGTACGAGCTGCAACAGAGAAAGACGTCGACGCGCAGAGAAATGGCCCCGTCAAAGGGTGCGCTGGCACCAGATTTCGAGTTGCCCCTGCTCAACGCGGAAAACCAGACCATCCGTCTAAGCGACCTGAAGGACCAATTTGTCGTATTGGCTATTGGGTCTCATTCTTGTGAACTCATGATGCGCCAAGTGCCTGCCCCCAACGAACTTTATGGAACTTACAAGGATAGGATGACGTTTTTCTTCATATACACCAAAGAGGCTCACTCCATCGAGACAAAGCCCGTCGAGGGGCCCCGCGTCGAGGACGAGAGGTTCTCGGCCGTGCGCTGGCTTCCTCAGCACCGCTCCCTCGAAGAGCGCGCCTGCGCCGCGACAGTTTGCTCCGCTGAAGCCAAGATTGAGATGCCGGTTCTTCTCGATAACTTCCAAGACGAGGTGTCGAGCGCCTATGTCACGTTCGACGGCCTGCCAGGCTTTCCCCTGGGCTAAAGTAAATCCGGTACCGCCATGGCGACCAATTCACCTTCCCTTGCACCGGTATCAAACAGCACCGAAACCGGCGCGGCATCGCGTAAACTTTCCCGGGTAGGCATGTCGCAGACCAGCACGAGTTTCTTGACCTCGACCTCGCTGTAAGTAGCCTGCGGTTTGACCCGAAAGGTCATGAGTTTCATGTCTCGGGTGGGGTCGATGGCTATCTCCTCCTCGGCTAAGAGGAATCTGAAGAACCGCCTGACCGCGAGCTGTGCTTCTCTAACTGTCTTTGGCGAAACTCTCTCGGCCAACCTGAGGAAGTAACTTCCTCAGGTCTGTGGTGGCCACACTACCAGGCTGGGTTTCGGACAACTGCGAGGCGGAGCTTGGTCGCCGTTCTATCGCTTCTGCTCCGCTGATGACGGCAAAGAAAGCGGTACTTGAATCTATGGCTCCCCGACGAGGACTCGAACCTCGAACCTAGCGGTTAACAGCCGCTCGCTCTACCATTGAGCTATCGGGGATCGCTTCGACTGCTTCTTCTGCGCCAGCCGACACGGCCAGCGCTGCCTAGTTTACATATTTTTTGAAATACCGGGAATGAGGGCGGCTTGCCGCCAACTTCCCGGCAGCGTTTTTCTTGGATTACCGTAAAGTGCATGCCTTGGGCACCGGCGCGCTCTGCTTGGCGGGGACTCCTCGGATGACCTTGGCTGATACCTGGAAAGAGCAGCCATAAGTCGATGGCTGCCGGGCCAGGATTCGAACCTGGACAAGAAACTCCAAAGGTTCCTGTGCTACCGTTACACTACCCGGCACCGCTTCCTAGTATATGGCGCTTGAACGCTTAGCCTCGAATTCAGCGCTTGCGCAAATAGAGGTGCAGTGCCGCGATCGACTTTGCATCGATAATCTGGCCGCTATCGACCGCGCTCAACGAGTCTTCCAAAGACAGCGGAACCACCTCAATATCCTCGTCCTCATCGCCGTCGGCGTCCTCTGGGGAGAGGTTGCTGGCCGCAAAGGCATGAATATATTCGGAGCAGAAGCCGGGCGCCGTGAAGAAACCGCCGAGCGGCCGCCACGCCGCCGCGGCGAACCCGGTTTCCTCGGCCAGTTCTCTTCGGGCGCAAGTCTCCGGGTCCTCTCCCAGCTCCAGTGTGCCGGCCGGCAGCTCGAGCAACGCCTGACCAGTCGCGTGCCGGTATTGACGCACCCAGTGAATTAGGCCAGCCGAATCGATCGAAAGCATGACCACGGCGCCCGGGTGCTCGACGATCTCCCGGCGCATCTTCAGGCCGGAAGGAATTTGAAGCTCATCGACACGAAGCTTGATTACCCGACCTTCATATATTTTTTGGCTGGCTAGCACAGTTGGCAGTGGTTCCTGCTCGTGAGATGTCATTTAAGCTCCCATTATTTGGAATGCCGTCAACGCGGCTTCACTTGATCGCTGTGGGCCTTCACCGGAGCGTCGGCAGCGTTGGGCGGCAGGGCAAAGATGCGAACGGGTATGGGGTACCAGGAATGTGTGCCTACGCCACTAGCTTCCTGGAACCTCCGACCTCGCTCACGGATTGAGGTCAATGACCAGGGCGATTTCGTTGCAGCTGGGGAACTTTGGGCAGCGGTAGCATTCGTTCCACACCTTGCGCGGCAGGGTCATGACATCGGCCTGTTCGAAGCCCAATCGCTCGAAGAAGGCTGGTTTGTAGCTCAGGGCAAAAACGCGGTCCAGGCCGATTTTGCCAGCTTCCTCCATAGTCGCCCGAACCAGCATTGAGCCAACGCCTCGTGACCGGACCTCTTCAGTGACCGATAGCGATTTCACCTCCGCCAAGTCAGACCCGACGATGTGCAGGGCAACGCAGCCGAGGAACTGGTCGCCGTCACGCATAACGAAAAAGTCGCGGATGTTCTCAAAAACCTCCCCCATGGTGCGGGGCAGCATGTCACCACGCTGGGCATAGAGGTTAATCAGGTCGTGGATTTCTCGGGCGTCGCCGATCTCCGCCTTGATAACTTCGAGGTGCTCGTTCATGAACGCTGACTCAGTGGTGATGCCGCTGGTGGCAGAGGCGCCGCCTTGCCGCCGGGGCGGTGCCAACCAAGCTGTGCCGCCATCCGCTGGTAAAAATCGGTACTCGGCTTTAGGCGGAGAAAACGGGCTTTGTACTCGCTGGCGCCAACCATGACAGAGTCGCCTTCATTCAAGGTGATGTCAGAAAGCCCATCGACGCTGAGGACGGCCTGCTGACGCTGTTCGAGCGTGAGATGGATGTTTTCACTTCCGGGCAAGACGACGGCGTGTTGGGCCGAAAGATGCGGTGCAACGGGAACGATGACCAGGTCTGTCGATTCAGGATGCAGGATTGGACCGCCAACCGAGAGAGCATAGGCGGTGCTGCCGGTCGCCGATGACACGATCACGCCGTCACAACGGTAGTCAGCGATTCGGGTGCCATCGACATCGACAGCGAGCTGAATGGCACGGCTCAGAGTTGCCCGGCCGACGACAGCCTCGTTGAGACCGTGGAGGTGATCGCCCGTGCTTGGCACCGCGGCGCGTAGCATGGTCCGCTCTTCAACTCGACCGGCCCCTGCTAGGATTTCGTCGAGGTGGTCTTGAATCTGAGAACCATCGAGCTCGGTGAGGAAACCGAGCCTTCCGAGGTTAACTCCAAGAATCAATGTTTCGCTCCCCATCACGGTCCGCGCGCAATGAAGCACGCTGCCGTCGCCACCCAGACAGATGACCAGATCGCTGCCCGCAAAGGCGCCGGCGGTTTCCGTCTCGTCCGCGATCCACGAATCCAGGCCGCGCGCTTGAATTTCGTCGCGCAGGATCCCCGCCAGTTCTCGCGCGGGATCTAATCGGGGATTAAATGTCAGGGCAACGCGTTTTAGTAGACCCCTCACTGATTCAGTCATTTGCCGCACCGATGGTGTCCAGTTTCAGGTGAAGGAAGAATTCACGGTTGCCCTCAGGTCCGAGAAGTGGTGAGGCGGTGAGGCCAAGGAGTCTCAGCCCGTGATTCACGGTCCAGGCAACTACGCGGCCGATCACAGCTGCATGGACCTGTGGATCTTTGACGACGCCCTTCTTGTTCACCTCATCGCGCCGGCCTTGGAATTGGGGTTTCACAAGAACCAAAAGTGATGCTTCGGGCCTTAGGGAACGGCAAATTGCCGGCAGAACCTTCTCCACGCCGATGAAGGAGACATCCACGGTTGCCAGGTCGCAGGGCTCCGGCAGAGGTGCCAAGTCGCGGACATTGGTCCGCTCGATGGTAGTCACCCGCTCGTCCTGGCGCAGGCGAAAATCTAGCACGCCATAACCTACGTCCACCGCGTAAACGCGTCTTGCGCCATGCTGCAGCAGGCAGTCCGTGAAGCCACCTGTGGACGCGCCGGCGTCGAGACAGGTTTGGGCGGCCGGCTCGATTTGAAAAGTAGTTAGGGCATGCTCTAGCTTATCGCCGCCACGGCTTACGTAAGCCGGAGCTTGCGCGACCTCGATTGCCGCGGACTCCGGGACAAGTAGGGCCGGCTTGGTGACGGTGGCACCGTCAACGCGGATGTCACCGGCCAGAAGGACGGCGTGCGCCTTGTGGCGGCTTTGCACAAGGCCGCGCTCGACTAGAAGTGTGTCGATGCGGCTGCGAGGCGGACGTTCTTTGGTTGGCGTCATGTTAGCCAGATTAAGGAGCGGCCTATGTAAAGTCAACGAAACTCCAAATGCCAACAATGCGGTCAGATATTCTTTTCAGGCAGAGTTTTTTCGGCTTTTCTCACCCATAATTTGGGTATGGGACGCTTAGTCTGCTCCTTGGCGGTTGTGGCCACGCTGGCCGCGTTGGCTTGCGGCGGTTCATCCAGCGGCAGCGAATCGCCGCCGGCCTCGCCGACCCCTGCACCACAGCCCGGTGATCTGCTGGCTCGGGCGGCGGCCGCTTCGCAAGAGCTGAGCTCCTTTCACTTTCGCCTCGATCACGAAAACGGCAGTAGTCCTTTGCCGCTGAACTTGAAATTACTCAGCGCCGAAGGTGATATCCAAGTCCCGGGGCGTCTGAAGGCGGAATTGCACGCCCTTGCCGGCTCGATAAATATCAGAGTAGACGTGATCAGTATTGGCGACGAAACCTGGATGACCAATCCGTTCTCGCGACGCTGGCAGAATCTTCCTGGGGCCACGGTAAAGGACTTTGCCGATCCATCCGCTTTAATCGAGACTCTGCTCAGGGAGCTGAATGACGTCCAGCTCCTGGGTTTGGAGCTGATAGGCAGTGTGGAGACCTATCGATTGTTGGGGACGGTTGACTCGGGTGCACTTCGAGTGGCCTTGCCGTTTGCCGAGACAGGGATGCGTGTGGAAGTCGAAATTTGGGTCGGGATCGATGACGATCTGCCGCACCAGGCCCGAATTAGCGGCCGGCTGACGCCCAGGGAAGCTGAAAACATCGTACGGCTGCTTGAGCTATCCGAATTCAACACGGAAATTGAAATAAGTCCGCCAGAGTGAGCAGCGAAGCAACTACACGGGGTTCGCGTCGCATGCCATGGGTTGTTTTGCTCGCCGGTTTGGGCGTGTTTTTGGCTGCCGACGACCAGACTTCGATCGTCGCACTGTTGCCGGCGATGACCGAGGACCTCGGCTTGGCCCAGGATCAGTTTTACCGCGCTGCCTGGATAATCAACGGCTACATCCTGGGATACGTGGTTGTGATGCCTCTCATGGGTCGAGCTGCCGATTCATTTGGCCATGGCCGGGTTTATGCGTTAGCCATGCTTCTGTTTTGCGCGGGCTCGGCCTGGGTGGCCCTGGCGGGCGACATAACCTCGCTGTCGGTTGCACGCGCCGTGCAGGCCGTCGGAGCAGGAGCTTTGGTGCCGGTTGCGATGGCCATAGTCACATCGACGGGGCAGGCAACACGATGGCCGCTCTGGCTGGGCGCAATGGCGGCTGCTGCCGAGGCCGGCGCCTTGATTGGTCCATTGTGGGGTGGTGGTGTGAGCAGCCTTCTTGGCTGGCGCGGTGTTTTTTGGATTAATCTGCCGCTCTGCCTGCCGATTGCCCTGCTTCTCTGGAATCTGTCTTCAGATGCTCGGGTAAAACCGTGGCTTAGCATCGATTACTTGGGAGCGGCCCTTCTGGGCGGGTCACTGGCGGCGCTGGCTGTCGGTCTTACCAACGATCCGATCGAACCGCGTCCCTGGTTCCTAACTGCAACGCTGCTGGGAGCCGCGGCGATATTTCTTGGTCTTTTCGTGCTGCGTGAAAGAAGAGCTAGCTCGCCGATGGTTGATTTGGGCCGGTTTGGCAATCGGTCGCTGAAGGCGGCCTTCATCGCTAACGCCCTATTGGGAGCGGCGGTAATCGTGGCGATGGTAAACGTGCCACTTTTTACGAACACAGTTTTGGGCGGGTCGGCCCTGGACGGAGGTCTGAATCTGATTCGGTTGACGCTCGCTCTGGCCCTCGGCGCCTTGACCGGCGGCTGGCTCGCATCTTGGTTCGGGCGGCCGCAAACCGCCGTCGCCGGGGCGTTTTTGGCCGGAATCGGCTATCTGGGTATGGCAACCTGGGGCGAAGACCCAGGCGTCTTACAAATGACGATGCCTCTGCTTGCGATTGGCTTTGGCCTGGGTTTGGCTATCGCGCCGCTAATGGCGGCCGTGATCGACCAGGCCGGTGAGGCCGAGCGGGCGACGTGGGCATCGCTCATGACGGTTGTTCGACTTCTGGGCGCGCTGGTTGGCGTGGCCCTGTTGACGACTCAGGGCCTGAGCGGATTTTATGCTGAGGCCGCTAAGGTCCCTCTGGATCAGGCCGGATATAGCGGCATCGTGCTGGGGCTCCAAGTCAACGCCTATCAGGACACCTTCCTGGTAACGGCCGCCGTGTGTTTTGTGGCGCTGATCCCGGCCGCACTGCTCGGTAGTGGTAAGGTCAGCCGAGTCTGAGGTTGAGCCGGCGCGCTTTGCCGCGGGCCAAGCCGCCGACTATGATCAGGAACGATACCTGAAATATCGATGATCTAAACTGCCGGCCGAACTGCAGGAACAATTGACTTTAGAACCCGCCCTCCGCCAATTGCCCTACATCTTGAGTTCGATGCGTCCGCGACAGTGGAGCAAAAACGGCATCGTTTTCATTGCGCTGATCTTCTCGGTCAATCAGCACTGGCAGGCGGAGACGTTAGCCACCTGGGACCACCTGTTCCTTCGAGCGCTAGTCACCGCCCTGGCTTTCTCGCTGGTCGCCGGGGCCGAGTACTTGGTGAACGATGTCCGGGATCAGGCCAGCGACCGGCTGCATCCGCGGAAGAGGCTGCGTCCTATCGCTGCTGGCCTACTGGAGCCAAGGGTCGCAGTAAGTGCGGCGGTCATCGCCTCGACAATTGGCATAACGGTTGCGTTCTTGATCGATTGGCGTACCGGTGCCGTTGTACTCGGCTATATCGGCCTGATGGCCAGTTACACGTTTGTGCTCAAGTTTCAGGTGATCCTCGACGTAATGGCGATCTCGGCCGGATTCGTTATGAGGGCGATTGCCGGCGCCTACGCCATCGAAGTACCGATATCGCCCTGGCTCTACGTGGTAACCGCTCTTGGCGCTCTGTTTCTGGTGATTACAAAGCGGCGGGCTGAGGTCAACCTTTTGCAGGAAGACGCCACCGGCCACCGGTCAACTCTGGAGCACTACACGCCGGCGTTCCTCGATCAAATGACATCGATGGTCACTGCCTCTACGGTGATCGCCTACGCGCTCTACACTTTTACGGCCGAGAACTTGCCGGATAACCACATGATGATGCTGACGATCCCGTTCGTGGTCTACGGGATCTTCCGGTACCTCTACCTTTCGTTGACTCTCAACGAAGGCGGCAGCCCTGAGGAGGTTCTAGTGAAGGACGTGCCGCTGGTTCTGACTGCTTTAGGCTGGGTTGTGACCTCAATGATCGTCCTCACGGCGTATCGATGAAATGCCGACAATGAAGACGGCAAGCCGCCAACTTCCCAGGAGCGTCGGCAGCGTCGTTCTGTAAGGGAAATGACGGGCATGGGGAGTTTTGTTTGACAGGTACACCGGTTCACCGTCCGGCGGCGCGGGTCTTGCTCTTGGACGGAGCTGACTGCATCTTCCTTTTTCACTATTCGCTGGCGAGCACCAGAACTGGGTCAATCTGGGTGCCGCCCGGTGGCGGCCTCAATGAAGGAGAATCCTACGAGGCGGCGGCGCTCCGCGAGCTTTGGGAGGAGACCGGGCTTCAAGACGTGACTTTAAGCTCGCCTGTTTGGCTGAGGTCTCACGTGGCCGAGTTCAACGGCGTGGTTTACGACGTGCTGGAGAACTACTTCGTTTGCCGCGTGGAGGCGCACGATCCGGGCGCCCACATCAACCCAGGTGACCTGGAGCGGGCCTCAATGATTGGACGCGGATGGTGGTCGCTTGTCGAGCTAGAGTCTTCCGAGGAAGTTTTCGTGCCGCGGGAGCTGGCAGTGCTTCTGCCGCCGCTGCTTCACGGCGATTTCCCAGCCACTCCCATTGAGATTAGTGACTAGTCGCGTGAGCGTATACAACGCTGCCGGCGCTCCCGGGAAGTAGGCGGCAAGCCGCCGTCATTCCCGGTATTTCAAAAAATCGATAAAGTGACTAGTCGCGCAGCGCGTCTGCCAAAATCTCCAGGGCGTGACGCGGTTTTCTTGAGGTAAAGTGGCCAATTTGCTGACGGCATGACACGCCAGTAATTGCGATTTCCATCTCCGGCGCGGCGTTTTCTATCGAAGGAAAGAGACGTAAACCTCCCATCGCCCGAGAGGTTTCGTAGTGCTCGGCCTCGAAGCCGAAAGCGCCGGCCATGCCACAGCAACTGGTTTCAATTAGCTCAACCCTGGAGCCGGGAAGCAGCCGAAGAGCGTTCATCGTCGGGTCTGATCCGAGGATCGCTTTCTGGTGACAGTGGGCGTGGACCAGGATCTGCTTGCCGGCATCACCGCGAAATATGTTCTTTACGTCTTCATCTTCAGACGCGAGTCGGGCGATAAGTTCGTCGAGCATAAATGATTGCTGGGCGACGGTTTTGGAAGCCTGATCGCGTAGTAGATCCGGGTACTCGTCACGGAATGAGAGTAGGCAGGACGGTTCTACGCCGACGATTGGCACGCCACGCTCGGCGTAGGGAAGGAGGACATCGACATTCTGGCGGGCCCACTCCCGGGCGGTGGAGAGCATGCCCTTGGAAATTGCCGGCCGGCCGCAGCACGCCGTTCGCTCCACCAGCACGACTCTAAAACCCAAGGCTTCCAACAGCCGTACGGCCGCTTGTCCTACGCCGGGATGGAAGAAGTTTGTGAAAGTGTCGTTAAAAAGGACGGCCTCACCGCGTGGCGTCGCCCGCTCCGATTTCGGAGTCCGGCGTTCAAACCAGCTAGTAAAGGTACGATTTGCGAAGGCCGGCAACGGCCGCTGGCGATGGATGCCAAACAGCCGATGAAGTGGGAACCGAACGATGCCTTGCCGGCTAATCCAGTTGGCTAGAGGCGCCAACCGGCTGCCGAGCCGAGCAAGCGTTGCAATCCTGGCAAACAAGCGTGAGCGCAAGGGGACGCCTTTGGTCCGGGCGCGTTGCGCCAGCGCCTCGTACTTGAGCTTGGCAAGATCGACTCCAGAAGGGCATTCGGCTTTGCAGGCCTTGCATTCGACACAGAGGTCGAGCGCCTCGTGGAGGCGTTCGCCGGCCAGGTCTTGGTGCGGCAGCGCGCCGGCGAAGGTTAGGCGAAGCAGGTTGGCGCGGCCGCGGGTCGAATGTTCCTCTTCGCCGGTGACCATGAAAGAGGGGCACATGCCGCCATCAAGCTTGCGGCAGGTGCCTTGCCCGTTGCACTGCTCGGCAGCACGGGCAATGCCGCCCTCGAAGCTGAAGTCGAGCTCGGTAACCGGTTCCCAATTGCGGGTTTGAGGGCTTAGACGCAGATTTTCGCTGAAGCCCGGCGTGTCGATGATTTTTCCCGGGTTGAGCAGGCGGTTAGGGTCAAAAGCTTGCTTGATTTCGCGAAAGGCGTTTGTGAGTTGAGGGCCGAACATACGCTCAGTAAACACGCCGCGCAGGATGCCGTCGCCATGCTCGCCGCTGAGGCTTCCTTCAAACTCGAGCACCAGGTCGGCGATCTCAGAGGCGATGGCCTCCATGGTTGCGAGGCCCTCTGCTGACTTCACGTTGACCATGGGCCGAATGTGCAAGCAGCCGACGCTGGCGTGACCGTAGTAGGCGGACTCTGTGCCGTGCCGTCCGACGATCTCCTGGAAGCGCTCGATAAACCTGGGTAGCTTCTCCGGCGCGACCGCGGTGTCTTCGACCAGCGCAACGGGCTTGGCGTCGCTGCGAACGCTCATCAGCAGGCCCAAACCGGCCTCCCGCATTCGCCACATGTCGCGCTGGAGGCTCGCGTCCGTGGCCTGGACCACGGCATAGCCAAGGCCTCGCGTGCCGAGGTCGCTCTCAAGCCGGTCCAGGTCGTTCAGCAGGTCCGCTTCCGAATCTTCGTAGAACTCGATGAGTAGAACGGCGCCGGGATCGCCATCGACCCAGCTGGTGAGCTGGCGGAAGCCTGGATTGGAGCGGCAGCGTTCGATGATCGTGTTACCGATCAACTCAACGGCGGATGGCTGATGCTCGAGAGCGGTAACTGTAGCTTCGGCGGCCTCAAAAATGGTTCGGAAGTGGACCGCGGCGATGCCTTTCATCTTGGGCATAGGAGCCAACCGCACTTTCGCCTCGGTTATCACCGCTAGGGTTCCTTCCGAGCCAACAACGATGTGTGAGAGGTCCATTGGCGCGTGCTCATTGGTGAATTCGTCGAGGTTGTAACCGGAGACTCTGCGCATGATCTGGGGAAAGCGACGGGCAACTTCATCGTGCTGCTCTAGGCCGATGCGCCGTAATTCCCGGTAGAGAGTGCCTTCCAGCCCGGAGGTGTCCAGCTTCGACTCAAGCTCTTGGCCGGTCAATTTATTGAAGTTGGCAACTGACCCATCGGACAGTACCGTCTTCAGATCTAAAACCTGGTCAATTGTCTTGCCGTAAATCACGGAGTGGGCACCGCAGGAGTTATTGCCGATTCCGCCGCCGATTGTGGCCCGGTTCGCCGTGGAAGGATCGATGCCATACTGCAAGCCCAGGCGACCGGCGGCCCGATTGAGATCGGCGAGAACCAGACCGGGTTGCACCCGAGCCCAGCTTTCGTCAGGGTTGATCTCCAGTACCTCACCCAGGTTCGGTGTGAAGTCCAGCACGATGGCGTGATTTACCGCCTGGCCCGCCAGGCTGGTGCCGCCGCCGCGTGGCAAAACCGGGATACGCGCCTCCACCGCCACGCGCAGGACGTGCTGGACGTCACGCTCACCGGCAGGAAAAACAACCGCTGTTGGCTCCATTTGGTAGATCGACGCATCGGTCGCGTAAAGTCCGCGAGAAGCTTTATCGGCCCTTACTTCGCCTTCTAAGCCCGTATCCAAGGCGGCGACGAGATCGCGAATATCGGAATCTGAGAAGTCGCGGGCGCGCTGGGCCCCAGGGTGCAAAGGGTAACCGTTCATGCTGTCTGCAACTTACACTCGGGCAAAAGGCCCGGCAAGCGTGTTAGCGCCGGTGCTGGTAGTCGTAACGCGAATAAAAGCGCTCTTCGACCTGGGCAGCGATTTCGTTGACGAAAGACCCAGCAACAAGTGAGCCAAGCGCTTCCCTGAGTCCGCGCCGTGGTCGCAGCCACACCGGCCTTCGGGCGACATTTCCTAACTCAGCGGCGATATCGATCGCCCGTTCCACGTTACCGAGCTCGTCGACCAGGCCAACCTCCAGGCTCTTCTTGCCGGTGAATACCTCACCCGTCGCGAGCGCTTTAACCTGGTCTTTGGGCATGTTGCGTCCCTCGGCGACGATGTCGAGAAACTGGTCGTAGAGGTCGTCGATAAGGGACTGCTCTTTTTCGTGTTCCTCATCGGTTGGCTCGCGAAACATGCTGCCCATGTCCTTGAGACGATCCGATTTGGTGGTTTGCATTTGGACGCCGAGGCGATCCATCGCCTCGTAGAGCAAGGGTCGCATCGATATAACGCCGATGGAGCCGATGATGGCGCTGGGGATTGCGACGATTCGTGAGGCGGGACAGGCCAGCATGTAAGCGCCGGAGGCGCCGACGCCTCGGATAAAGGCGACTACAGGCTTGCGTTTTGCCAGGGATTGGACAGCCATGTACAGGTAGTTTGAACCGGTGGCCGAACCCCCGGGAGAATCGATGTCAAGAACAACCGCCCGAATGCGGGCGTTGTCTTCAAGAGAACGCAGAAGCTTAGCGTACTCTGCTGGCTTTAACCGGGCACCGATTGGCCCGTCCATCTCAACGACGGCGATCTGTTGGAGCTGGTTTGACTTCAATCCGAGCACAAGCATTATCTACCTATTTTTTTCAAATACCGCCAAGTGGACGGGAGCCTTTGCGCGAGCGTCGTGAGCACTTTTCTTGGTTCAAGCATGGCTGTTTTTGAAATTCCCGCAAGATGGCTTTGCCAGTTCGCTGTCATTGAGTGTAGGCAGCTCGATTAAGCGCGGTCAATCGAAATTATGACGGCAAAAAGTGAAGCGCCCGGACAGAGGCCGAGCGCTTCAGGCTTTTGGGCAGGCCCCTCGTCCGTCAGGACGAGGACCGGGTGAGCCACCCACTTTAAGGTTCGGCAAATATCGCGCCGATCCGCAGTGTGAGTCGCGATTGTCGAAGCAACTGCTGTGTTAAATTAGCGCTATCTGGAGGATGAAAGGGGAAGTAGCGGATTTGCAATACAACGACCTCGCCATATTTTCCGGTAAGGCCCACCCAGATCTAGCAAACAACATCTGCTCCCACCTTGGAATGCCACTCGGGGATTGCGATATCTTCGAGTTTAGCAACGAGAACATTTTTGTCCGTATCCAAGAAAATGTCCGCAACCGTGACGTCTTCCTGGTGCAGTCGCTGTCGACGCCGGTTAACACCAGCCTGGTGGAGCTGTTGATCATGATCGACGCCTTTCGCCGGGCTTCCGCCGGTCGCATTACCGCGGTGATCCCCTATTTTGCCTATGGACGCAGCGACAAGAAGGATCAGCCGCGGGTGCCGATCACGGCGCGGTTGCTGGCGAATCTAATTGAAACCGCGGGTGCTGACCGGGTGCTGAGCATTGACTTGCACGCCGGCCAGATCCAGGGCTTCTTCAACATTCCCCTCGATGAGCTCACGGCTATGTACGCATTGGACCGCTATTTTCAGCAACGGGACCGATCAGAGGTTACGGTACTGGCTACCGATGTTGGCGGCGCCAAACGGGCGCGCAATATGTCGCGAATGCTAGGTACTCCGCTGGCGATTGTCGACAAAGAACGAATTGATAACCAGGAACGCGTCGCCGCTCAAAGCCTGATCGGAGAGGTGGATGGGCGGCGTGTCTTGATAATCGACGATGAGATTGATACGGGAAGCACGATTATGGCCGCGGCGGAGATGGCCTTGGAGCGAGGCGCCAAGACTGTTACGGCGGCCTGCGTTCACCCGATCTTGTCCGGCACTTCGGTTCAGCGGATCTGCGACAGTGAGATCGAGGAGCTGGTCGTCACTGACACGATCCCGTTGTCAGAGAACAAGCTGCACGACAAGGTCAAGGTGATTTCGATCGCGGCTTTGTTGGGAGAAGCGATCATCCGGATCAACAGCGGCCGCTCAGTCGGCGAACTCTTCCAGCAGGACGCGGTCGTCCAGCCCAGACTCTAAAGATTTTTTGAAAGGCCGGGTATGCGTGTGCCTCCGGCACTAGCTACCCAGGTGCCGTGTGTGCCTTTCGCACCCACTCAGTTCAGCGGCGGCTGGGTCTTAGTCTTAACTGCGGCCTCCGGTGAGATCCTCGCGGTCGGACAGGACCAGGTGGGTTTCACCGGACTGCTTTGGGTCGTCCAGGCTCCAAGGGTTGTCTGACTCAACCGGCCGCAACCTAACGCCCCAGTCGCCGCCGTAAACGACGAAGGCGGAGCCTTCGCTGGAATCCTCCACTTGCACCGCGTAAGCCTCGACCGGAGAGCCATCGTTTTCGCTTGACCAGCCGGTTACGGCGCAGGGGGTGCCGCCCGGTTCTCCCTCGTGGATTCGAACGCCGATCACCGGGAACGGGTCCGAGAGGTTCTTGTAGACCTGGTCGGCGGACATCAGGCTGTTGTCGTTGTTTTCTACCTGCACGTGGGTGTACATAGGCGATCAGCTTAGTTTGAAATGCTGCCAATGCATATGCCCACGGCACCCTGCTTGGCGAGGGCGCAGGCAGCTGCTTGTCTAAACACAGGAAATCAAGGCAGCTTGTCGCAGCCTTCACGTCTCACAATCAAGGTCGGAGGCCATCCCAGCCAGATTGGCGATTGGTTGCATTTTTGGCCTGGAAATGTAATATAGACGTTACATGTATGGACAAGGATCCTCTGATCTGGCAGGCGCTTTCCGACCCAACGCGGCGGGCGATTTTGACCGCGCTCCGCGAGAGGCCGCGGACCACTGGCGCGGTTGCCGCGGGCTTCGAAATGTCCCGCATTGCCGTAATGCGGCATTTGAGCGTCCTGGCAGAGGTGGAGTTGGTCACAAGCCGAAAGGTGGGGCGTCAGCGCTGGCATTACGTAAATTTGCCACCGCTGATTTCAGCATTGAGAACCTGGACCGAGCCGGTGAACGAGGGGATGGCAGAGTCACTAATGAGGCTGAAGGACGTGGCTGAGCAGAGCCAGTCTGTGGACAGTGTCGACATAGCGATTGACGTCGTGATCAGCGCCGAGCCGGCGCGTGTTTTCGCGGCTATCACTCGGAGCTTCGGGGCCTGGTGGGGACATCCGTTCCTGGCTGCCGAAACAACCTCTTTGACTCTCGAGCCCCTGTTGGGTGGGCAACTGGTCGAGACGTGGGCCCATGGTGGACAAGTAATCGCCACGGTCACGGGTATCGAGAATGACCGGTGGCTACAGATGACCGGCTCCTTTCATCGTGGCATTGTCTTCGGAGTTGCGGAATTCGCTCTTTCACCAGAGCGCGAAGCTACTCGCGTTGGTCTGACATTCAAAGGATTTGGGCTGGTCAACCAGGAGGTCGCCGAGAGTTATGGCGGAGGCTGGAAGGAGCTTATTTCAGTGCGCCTCAAACGGTTGGTTGAAGAGGACGTGCGGTTGGGCATCGACAAGGGTTAGTTTCAGGAGGGGCAAGATGGCATCACAGGTCTTGTATGAGGATCAGTACGGAGAAATCATTGACCGGCCGGACGCCGGTGTTCTAGAGATTCGTTGGTTCGATGGCACTTCGCAACTGAGCTCTGAGGCGTTCAACTTGTGGCTCGACCGCTTCGCTGAGTTTGTCGAAAAGTCCAAGCGCTCGCGGCTGCTGGTGGACTCGACGGGATTCAATATGGATATGTCGAAGATGGACGGAGCGTGGCGAGACCAAAATATCATCCCACGCTACAACGCGGTGGGCGGCGAGAAGTTCGCTTTCCTGATGCCGAGTGGCATGCCTGCTATCGGGTCCGAAAGCGTTGAGTCACCGGGCATTTTCCCGACGGCGTATTTTGGGCGTCGCGAAGATGCACTGGATTGGCTTTAGAAGAGCATGCTTTTCCCGCGAACTGTTCCCGTCTGCTTCGAAAGCGAGCTTCAGGGCAACTCGTGGTTACACAGAAACCTCTCGTGAAGAGGCGCGCTCTTAGTTCCTGAGGATCGATAGGCTCTCGTTGAATGTCTTGGAAGGGCGCATCAGTGCTGACGCCTTTTCAGGGTCGGGCCTGTAATAGCCGCCGACATCGACAGGGCTGCCTTGGACGGACAACAGCTCCTCGCTGATGGTCGATTCGTTGGTCCTCAGGGCCGCGGCGAACTTGGCGAAGGCAGCGGCGATCTCAGAATCCTGGGTCTGGGAGGCGAGCTCCTCGGCCCAGAACAGCGCCAGATAGAACTGGCTGCCGCGGTTATCGATTTCGCCAGCCCTGCGGCTGGGTGATTTGTTCTCGTTTAGGAAAGTAGCGGTTGCCCGGTCTAGCGTGTCCGCGAGGATCTGGGCGCGGGCATTGTCAGTTGTGTTGGCCAGATGCTCGAAGCTGGCGGCAAGGGCGAGAAACTCTCCGAGGCTGTCCCAGCGCAGGTGGTTTTCCTTCTCCATCTGCTGCACGTGCTTGGGAGCGGACCCGCCGGCGCCGGTCTCGAACATGCCGCCGCCGTTGATCAGCGGCACGATGGAAAGCATCTTTGCGCTGGTGCCGACCTCAAGGATTGGAAAAAGATCGGTGAGGTAATCGCGCAAAACGTTGCCAGTGACGGAGATGGTATCTTCGCCGTTACGGATCCGAGCCAGGGAGAAGGCTGTAGCGTCGTTCGGCGCCATGATCTCGATCTGGAGGCCCTTGGTGTCGTGTTCAAGCAGGTACTGCCGCACCTTGGCAATCAGATTGGCGTCATGGGGGCGCGTCTGATCGAGCCAGAAGACCGCCGGTGAGCCCGTGGACCGGGCGCGCGAGACCGCCAGCTTTACCCAGTCGCGAATTGGTACGTCCTTGGTCTGGCACATTCGCCAAATGTCACCGGCGCTGACGGGGTGCCCGAGCAGGGTGTTTCCCTTGCCGTCAACTACACGCACAGTGCCGGACGCAGCTACCTCAAAGGTCTTGTCGTGGCTGCCGTACTCCTCGGCCGCTTGTGCCATCAGACCGACGTTGGGTACCGAGCCCATTGTGGCCGGGTTGTGGGCGCCGTTGGCACGACAGTCCTCGATCGTGACCTGGTAAATGCCGGCGTAGCTGCTGTCGGGGATTACCGCGAGCGTGTCGCCCTCCTTGCCGTCGGGGCCCCACATGTGCCCAGAGGCGCGGATCATCGCCGACATCGAGGCGTCGACAATAACGTCGCTGGGAACGTGAAGGTTGTTGATGCCATTGTCGGAATCGACCATTGCCAAAGACGGGCCTTTGGCGAGGCCTTGCTCGATCGCAGCTTCGATCGCGGAGCGCTGCTGGGCGGGAAGCTCCTCCAGCGCCTGCAGAATCGAGCCGAGGCCATTATCTGGATCGGCGCCGGCCGCGGCCAGGGCGTCATCGTATTCGGCGAAGAGCCGAGGAAAGAAGGCGCGAACCGCGTGGCCGAAGATGATCGGGTCGGAAACTTTCATCATCGTGGCCTTCAAATGGAGCGAAAACAGCAAACCATCCGACTTGGCTCGGGCGATCTGGTCAGTGAGAAATTGGCCAAGCGCGGCGACGTTCATCGCGCTGGCATCGACTACTTCGCCTGCGAGCACCGGTACGGATTCACGCAAGACGGTCGTGCTGCCATCGTCGCTGGTCAGCTCGATGCGCAGCGAGTCGTCAGATTGGACGACGACTGATTTTTCGCTCGAACGGAAGTCGCCGGAGGTCATGTGGGCGACGTCTGTCCTGGATTCAGATGACCAGGCACCCATGGAGTGAGGGTGGGCACGGGCATACTGTTTGACAGACGCCGGAGCGCGACGGTCGGAATTTCCTTCGCGGAGAACTGGATTGACGGCGCTGCCCTTGACCTTGTCGTAGCGGGCGCGGACGTCCTTCTCCTCGGCGGTGCTGGGGCTCTCGGGGTAGTCTGGCAAATTGTAACCCTGCTCCTGGAGCTCGGCGATGGCAGCTTTCATCTGGGGGATCGAAGCGCTGATGTTGGGCAGCTTGATGATGTTGGCTTCTGGCTTAAGGGTAAGGGCGCCAAGCTCGGCTAGGGCGTCACCGAGCTTCTGGTCGGAATTCAGGCGCTCGGGAAAGCTGGCGATGATCCGTCCGGCGAGAGAGATGTCACGTGTCTCGACGGCCACCCCCGCTGTCGAGGCGTACGCGGAGATGATCGGCAAAAAGGCGTAGGTCGCCAAAAGGGGTGCTTCGTCAGTGTGGGTGTAAATGATTTTTGAGTCGGTCATGACGGCTCCAGTCGATGTTTGCTTCTGAAGAACCGGCGGGGTTAGTGACGTAAAGATAATGCGAGATGTCCGCGTGGGTCTAGGTATTGCTAGAAGTGCCGCCCTCATTCCCGGTACTTAAAACAATAGCTTCCCGCGCGAGTAGGAGAGGTTTACTCTTACGCCATTGGCTTTTAGGAGAACATCCAGGAGGGGCTCAATGGCTTATATCGCGGCTAACGGCATGACGGAAGAAGGCACAAGCCGGACTGTCCAGGCACTGGGTACGACCATCCACTATCACGAGATGGGTGAGGGGTATCCGGTCTTCCTGCTGCACTCATTTGGTCCTGGCGTCACCGCCTGGATTACCTGGCATAAGGTGATTGCCGAGTTTGCCAAGCACTACCGCATTATCGCCATGGACCTGCCGAATTATGCCAAGACTGGCCCGGTGATCCAGGACGAGAACATTCACAGCTTTCAGGCGAAGACGGCGTTGGCGCTAATGGATGAGCTGGGGATTGAGAAGGCGCACATTGTTGGCAACTCGCAGGGTGGCCAAAGCTCCATGTCGTTTGCTTATCACTATCCGGACCGCACCAGCAAACTGGTCTGGGGAGCGGGCCACGTCGGTACGATGTACGGTTACCCGAATGAGTACCTGATGTCGAACCATCCTGAGGAAGGTGTTCTCACCGCCATGGAAGCGGGAAATGACCCCAGCCCCGCGACCTTCCGCCGTTACCTACGCTCCCAGATGTTCGACCCGAACCTCGTGACCGATGAGTTGATCGACTACCTTCTTGGCATGCACAAGGGCCGGCCCGACCTGGTAGAAGCACGAGAGCGGATTTTCACCGAGCCGATGCCCTATGACCACAGCGGCGAAATGATGACAATCCAGTGCCCAACATTGGTGGTCTGGGGACGTAACGACCGCACTTGCACCTTCGAGATTGGTATCAACGCTCTAAACCTGACGCCTCGTGCCAATCTTGTCGTGCTGAAGAACACCGGGCATTGGGTGCCGTTTGAGCAACCGGAGGAATATACGAATCACGTGCTCGCCTTCCTCAAGGGAACGGATGACTTCGCGGTGGTGCGCAACACGCCGGTCAGCGCAGAACACAACCCAATGGCAGCGCTACAAAGGGAATAGCGCGGAGGTTTATCAGTAAGATTCAGAAGTCCAGGAGGTAGTCAGGTCACAACAAAGTATCAGCCCCTCGACATCCTCACCATGGTTGACTCTGAAAAGGGCCTGGTCCATCGTCGCATCTTCGCGGATGCAGACATCTACCAATTGGAGTTGGAGCAGATTTTTGCCCGGGCCTGGAACTTCATGGCTCACGACTCGCAGATCCCCAACCCAGGTGACTTCTTCATGACCTTTATTGGCGAGGACCGGGTGATCTGCGTGCGCGACAATGACGGCGAGCCGCAGGTACTGGTGAACTCCTGCCGCCACCGCGGCAACGCCGTCTGCCGCGCTGACCAAGGCCACGCCACCTCGTTCATGTGCACCTATCACGGCTGGACCTATGACCTAAAAGGCGCACTCGTGGGAGTACCCGGTTTCAAAGAGGTCTATCACGAGGAGCTTGACCGCGATAGCTGGGGTTTGATCAAGGCAGCTCAGGTCGATAGCTACAACGGGTTCATTTTCGCAACTCTAGACGCGGCGGCGCCAGAGCTCGATGCCTACCTGGGTCACGTCGGCCGCTTGTGTATCGACATGATCGCCGTGAGAGGCGAGATGCAAGTCGTCAACGGCGTCCAGAAGTACACCATTCCCAGCAACTGGAAGTTCATCGCGGACAACACCGGCGACTGGCACCACCTGGACGTCACTCATGCTTCAGCCACCATGAGCCAAGCTTCTAAGGGCAAGACTCCGCGGAACAATACGCCTTCGGGTAAGAGCCTTAGCAAGCCACAGACGATATGGCTTGGCGAGTACGGCCATTCCTTCGCCGGGTTGCAGGTCTCTGAAAAACTCCTTAAGAACACGTCGCGAAATCGCGCGACTAGGTACGACTGGCGGCAGCGTCCGGAGGCCAAGGAAGCCCTCGGAACGGCGTTTAGCAAAGAGGGAACCCCCCACGTCTTCCCGAACTTCTCGACCAGCTATAACACCGCCGTTCTGCGACGGCCCAGAGGCGCCAATGAGACAGAGGTTTGGATTTTTGCCTTCCAAGACGTGAGCCAGGCCCCCGAAAAGAACATGAACCGTCTGCAGTGCGTAACGAAATATAATGGCCCCGGCGGGCTGGTAGAACAGGACGACTCGGAGAACTGGGAGCAGAGCACAAAGGGCAGCAAGGGAGCGATCAGCCGAAAAGTGCCCATTCATTACGGAATGGGCCTTGGGCATGGTGATTACGTGGAAGAATTAGGCGGTCCACCGCTTATCGAGACCCAGGCAACCGAGCATCCTCAACGATGGTTCTACCGCGGCTGGGCGGAATGGATGGCTGCCGAGTCCTGGGCTGAGCTCCAGGCGAATCACTCGCCGGTAACGTTTCGCTGATCTTGCTGTTTTCGAGTCTGGTTGAGCGGAGCCGGGATAAAGGTTTCAACCCTCCGGGTGCTCCTCATTGCCTAG
The DNA here is from genome assembly GCA_965219205.1 of Dehalococcoidia bacterium. Lineage (GTDB taxonomy): Bacteria > Chloroflexota > Dehalococcoidia > DSTF01 > WHTK01 > WHTK01. Next base: position 254,644 of record CBDCMQ010000003.1, on the reverse strand, counting down.
CAGCCTGAGCAATGGATCCCCAGATTGAAGCGAGAAACTCAGAGTGGCAGGCTCCTAGACCGACGTGATTTTAGTTAGAGTTCGTCGAGAATCTCTATTAAACGCTGAGTTGCTTTCTCCCAGCTGAAGTTCTCGCTAACGCGCTCTCGGGCCGAGGCCCTGCGTTCGTCTTTTCCGTCCACGGCCGCGCGGATCAATTTGACCGCCGCGTCCTCGTCTGGAATCCACCAGTTTGCACTTTCAAATGGCGTTCCTGCCTGTCTCCCGTCAGCCGAATAGTCAGGCAGGACAGCGGGGGCCTCGCGGCTGGGGATTAGCGCCGCAATGTCTTCGTTTAGGTAAGCCAAGTATCCGCTGTGATTCGGCGCGATCAATTTGAGGCCGGAAGCGGCTGCTTGAATCATGGGAAGATCCCATCCCTCGCCGAAGGATAAGCTCACGTAATGGGTAGCGGCTGCGAATAGCCGCGGCATATCGGCCTCAGAAAACAGGTCGTAGATGAAGTGCAGCGCCGCCGCCTCGTTCAGGCTTTTGCCGACCTCTTTCTGCACCTCCTTCACCTGGGACTCGAACCGCTTGCGGGATCTCGGCGCATACCAGCCAAGCTTCATTATCAGGGCGGCATCGTCAAGAGGCGTCGTGGCCCGCAGCCATACTCGCACCAACCCTGCCAGATTCTTACGCGGCGTTATCGCGGAGACATTGAGGAACTGGACCGCGTGCGCCTCCACAGGCCGGTCTTTACTGTCCCGCAGCAGCGGCTGTAAACCCGGTTTGTGGGCTTCTGCCCGGACTCCCAGGGGACAAAGCCTGAGCTTGGCTTCCGGTACGCCACTGTCAATCCAGGCTTTGAGCAAATTCTTTGTCGGAACGATGACGAGGTCGTGCGCAAGGTGGCTTTCGACCCACGACTGTGGGATTCGTGTCCCCTCGTACATCGTGAAGTTGATGTTGAAGCGGTTTTGGTCAAGGCTCACCTGGTTCGGCAGGCAGAAGTGAAGCGTGGTCCTCGCCCCCTGGGCCGCTTCTAACGTTTCGAACCAGGGGTCGCGAAGCTCCGGCGGCAGCTCGACTGATCGCTCACGGGTATCTTCTAGTTGGACCCTTACTCCCTGCCGTGACAGCTCGCGCACAAACTCACGTACGTGGTGGTCATGACCGCTGGGACCGGTGAACGGCCCACGCACCTTGACGCCCGAAACCATATCCGCTGGATTATCGCATGGCTCTTTGCAGCTGCATTGGCCGGAGGACTCCTTCGGCCGTTCAATGGGCAAGTACGGCGATATGATCCGATCCACCAGTTGGCCGGAGTGGTGAATCCTCAAGCCTCACCACTTGGATTCGATCACGCCAACCAGTCACGGCAGTCCCAGTCGAGCATCTGCTCTAGGCCTTTTATCTCGTTCCAATACAGTCGCTTCAAATAGTCCCTGTCATCTTCGCTCATCGACTCCGAGTAGCTCCCTACGTGCTTCTCGATTGGATCAACTGGAGGAATTGCCTTGACTTCAAGAAACTGCCAAATTGAGCTTAGAGTCGCGTTGTTGTTTTCAAGCAACTCTTCCTGCTTGATTACTAGTATCTGTCCAGGTGGGAAGTAGCGTCTTAGCCGGCGAATTTGCTCAACGTAGAATCCCCTGTCCACGTAAGAAAAGGTGCGCCACGTTTGCTCACCTATCGTTGCCCGGGTTCGCTCCTCCTCGCAACGAATAGCCTCGCCAAATGATAGCGATTCCCAGCCGGTCGCCTTGAGCATGTTCCAGTTAGAAAACGCCCGGTCGACGGGGTCCCGTAGCGTGAGAATAATCTTCATGTCTGGATTGTAAGCGTGAACCCGTCGAGCAAACTCTTCCCGATGCAGGTAGTCCGGCGATGCTTCGCCGAGAATGCGATGAAATTTCTTCGGCTTGAAAAAGGAATGGTATAAGCGATAGTCCGGCTCTCCGGCACTGTATAGCTTATCCGTGTTGAAGAAGTTGATGTCCTTCGTTTTGTGAGGCATGCAAATCTCGGGATTGAGCCGAAGGTAGGCATCGAGTGCCGTGGTCCCGCCCTTTGCGGTACCAGGAATGACAAAGTCTACTTTGCGATCCTTCGCCCGACTGATCTGTTTCTCGGTCGGAACCTTGAAGAAGCCGATGAATTTGGTTTTGTCTCGCAAAACTCTGATATTTGTTCTCTCGCCCCATCGACGGTCGTCAACCACTACCGGCCATCCCTTCTCTGAGCTTCTTCATCCTGGTGACTTCGTGCTGAAATAACTAACCCTTTTGACGAAGAGCTCTTGCTAGAATCTCCTGGCTCGTGGGACTTGTGCTGGTTAAATCGCTCGCGCTTTATCCTCAGGATTCAATCACGCCAACCATTCCTCACGCTTAGTGCCGGTGAAATCGTTAGATTGAGCCCTAGGCAACGCCCTCTAAAGGGTTCTTTTGCTTGATGTGGAGTTGGTACCAGCAGTTGAAAATGAACCACTGCCAAGCTTCCCTTCTTGCCCTTTTCCGGCCTTGCTGAGCGTTTTCCTCCAGCCAGGTCAGGTACTTTGCGGTCACAATGCCCTCGTCAACTAGTGGTTTCAGGCTGGGCACCAGGATTCGGCTGAGCCAGGAAGGCAATGGCGCGCTAGGAAAGGCCTGTTTTTGGTGTTCGCGAAAGTCGACCTCAAGAACATCGCGGAAGGCTTCTCGGAGCGGCACCCTTTCAAACTCCGCCGACTCGAGTCCTTTGAATGCTGGGGGCACTGACAGAGCAAGTGCCGCGAAATGTGTGTCAAGGTAGGGCGTCCGCTCTTCAAGACCGAAAAGCGGTGGTATGCACTGATAATAGGCGCTATCCCGGCCAGAAGCCGAGCGCAGTTGCCAGTCAAGCTGAATGGTGCGCGCTTGGTCTAGCCCTCGCAAGACCTCCCAATTTGTCAGCGCGGCTTCGTCCAATACCGAGAGGTCAGCAGGGCCGACAAGGGCACGGTTCATACGTTCTTCAGTCATGTAGATTGTGGTTCGAAACGAAGCGCCAAGGCTTTGTCTGAGGCTGGAAGACTCGAAAGCTGGATCCGCGGCCCGCAGGTTTCTCACGCGGCGCAGGCTGAAGTTCGGCATGGCTCCCGTGAGCACAGAATCAAATCCGGCGTCGGAGGTGGCTTGGCCCAGAAAGTATTCGCTGGCGATTCGCGAGGCCGATTCAAACGGGTCATCAATCTGCGCGAGCAAGGTCGAAATGAGGTCCGGTGTTACATGCACTTCTGAATCGACTCTGCAAATCTGATGCCGAGTTCCGGTGACGCTGGCAATACGCTCCGCCCATCTAACATCGCTGGTTTCGGTGTCGCCTTCGAATGCCAGGGTGAAAGCTCGAACTTCTCGAACATCACATTGTTTCAGGGCTGCGAGCACAATCGATGAGTCGAGCCCACCGCTGAGGTATACCGCAACCTTTTCAGAACCGCCGATCGTGCGTTTGACTGCCTGGACCAACTCTGACCGGGTCCTGCCCACCCAAAAGTCGAATTCATCGGGTCCAGTCTCCAATGTTGGTCGCCAGTATCGATTGGATCTTGATTCGTTCGGAGAGTATGGAAGACATTCCACGGGTCGAAGCTTGCGCACGTCCTTAATCAACGTGAATGGCGGCGCGGTAATGCCGGTTGTGAGGTAGAGCGGTAGAAATCTATCTTCAAACCGGCGTGGCACCGACGGATGAGCGAGAACCGCCTTGAGCTCTGTCGAAAAGACCAGCAGGCCAGCCGCGGGGTCCTCATAGTAATAAACCAGTTTGTGGCCCAGAGGATCTGCGCTGAGATGTAAGGTCTTCTGCTTACGGTCCCAGAGGAAGAGGCTAAAAACGCCATCGAGGCCGGCGGGAAAGCCACGCGGGCTTGCCAAATAGGTCGCTACGGCGGCTCTGGCGTGCGGGCCCTGGCCGGCCATTAATCTATCGTTCAGGGGAGAGGCTTCCTGGTAAATGTCGCCGTCAACGCCCGCGATAGACTCGTCGTCCTCGTACCAGGAAGGGAGGTCTTCACGCTGGCCGAAGGTCGCTGTGTGGCAATAAGCCAGAGCGATTCCGGCAGTGGGATCGACAAAGGTTTTTTGCCCGTTATTCGCTCTGTGCTGGGTGACCGCTAGCATTGCCCCAAGCGCATCTGACATGGCCAGTCCGGGCTTGGTTCGGCTGAGGATGCCGCAAATCAGGCTCAACTGATCGGCCTCGAACCCGAATCAAGAGAACTGCCATCGGCTGCCTTGGCTCCATGGACTTCTTGAAGAAACTCCAAGGTTTGCTCTGCGGCTCTGCGAGGCTTGTACTTTCTTTGCAGGCCGATAGAAGCAGCGGTTGCTTTTTCGATAGTGTCTAAATCCAACCGGTTGAGGCACCGCGTAAGGTCTCCGCGAGTTTGGCCATACGGAATTCCGGCATCACCGAGGACCTCAGTAATGTATGGCCAGTCCGACACCAGAGCTGGCCGGCCCAGCGCCACGATTTCAGCCACCAAACCGGTTGTCAGCATTGACCGATCAGGTCGGAACGGCAAAGCAAAAACATCGATGGCGCGCAGCCGCTGATTGTATAGCCCACGTGACACCCGTTCATACGGCAGAGCCGTGATCCGAGGATCATCTGGAACTTTCTCACCGTCGAGTGACAAAACCAGGAGCTGCCAGTCTCGCCTGTCACAGGCCGCGAAAGCATCCATCAGAAGTTGGACATCTTTGGAGCGGCGCGGAGTCGCTGCCACGCCAATGCGAAGAGCGCAGGGCTGGAGCTGCAACTCACGTTCAGCGGACTGCCGGTCCAAATTTTCGCCGCGGAATATGATTTTGCCCCAGTGAGAATGGGGAATGACGCGGTGCAGCGTGGTTACGGGAAATTCGTAGCGGCGAATTATCTCTTGATGTCCCCACTTGCTGTGGTGAATAGCACCGGCGGTTGCGGAAGCCCAGAGACGATACATTTCTCTCGACTCAGGCCCGCCGGACTGGGGCGCCGCGTCATGCAGAGTCCAGACAATGGGGACGGAAGCATGATTCAAAACCTCGATCAGTTGCCGATGCTTTGCCAGGTCCTCGCCGAGTATGTAGTCGGGCCAGTGGAGATGGAAAAGATCGACATCGGAGGCAGCGATTATACGGTGGGTTTGAGAACGACGAAAACGGCCCGTCGGGCCGTTTTCGCAGTTTAGTCGTTGGAGGCGACGGGCGGATTCGAACCGCCGATGGAGGTTTTGCAGACCTCTGCCTTACCACTTGGCCACGTCGCCTTGATCGAATTGGTGCCGAGGAGGGGATTTGAACCCCTACACCCGAAGGCACGGCCCCCTCAAGACCGCGTGTCTACCTATTCCACCACCTCGGCGGCACCGCACGCCACTCGTAGAATCGAATCGGCAAGTCTCAGTCTAGCATCGGCTCGTAATAGGCGGCAATCGTTAGAATCACCAGAAATCGATGTGGGCCTTGAGCCCGCCGGGCTCAGGCGTCTTCACGGCAGCGGCGGCGGTGTCGGCTTCGAATGGCACCTGTCTCCTCGCATATTTAGCGCGACCGCTTAGAGTAAGGTTTCAGTGCGGAGGTCTGACTGACCAGTCTGAAACAATCCAGCACTAAGCGACCGAAGGTCTTTTACGGCTGGTGGTTGGTGGGCGCATCGATAGTAGCGATGGCGGTCAGCAGCGGCCTTTCTTTTTGGTCCTACGGCCTTTACGTCAGTCCACTCGAGGAGCAGTTCGGCTGGTCGAGAGCGGCTACGTCGCTGGGATTTTCCTTCGCTCTTCTGTTTGGCGGCGGACTCGCGCCGGTGGTCGGCTTGGTAATCGATCGACGCGGCCCAAGGTTTTCGATCATCATTGGGGCGATTCTGACCAGTGGCGGCTACCTGTTGTTGTCTACCACTGCCTCACTCTGGCAGTGGTACTTTTTCAACTCTGTCTTGGCTGTTTTCCGGCAGATGATGTTCTTTATGCCGTTTCAGGCGCTGGTTTCACGCTGGTTTGAAGCACGCAGAGGTGTGGCTCTCACCATGGTCAGCATCGGCTTCTCTCTAGGCGGGCTGATGGTGCTTCCGATCGTGCAACTGGTCATGGACGAGTATGGCTGGGACGGAGCTCTGATATTTTCGAGCCTCATGACCGCGCTGATTCTCTTGCCCATCGGCTTGTTTGTCGTGCGTAATTCGCCTTCGGCGGCGGGTGACTTTGTCGACGGACGCGAGCCAACCCACGGTTCTGGTGAGGTGGCCCAATCTGCGGGTGTTCCACTCTCGAAAGCGGTCAGGACACCAGTTTTCTGGCTCACCGCCTTTGGCTTTGGCTTCTTGTTCTACGGCATCTTTGGCTGGACGGTGCACCAGATCCCGTTTTGGGAATCGAAGGGCTACTCACGCGAGACAGCAGCGCTCATCGTTGCTTTGCCCGCTGGGCTAGGAATCTGCTTGCGACTGGGTTTGGGCTTTGTCGCCGACCGCGTGCGGCGCTACGAGTATGCCGGGATGGGGTTCTGTGTCTTCTTCGCCGTGAGCGCGGTACTGCTCCTTTTCAACACGGGTCAAGTGGTGATCGCCTTGTTTATTGCCCTGTGGACTCTGGGGAGCGGCGGTACGCTAATCGAATCTCTGCTGATTGCGCGTTCGTTTGGTGTAACCCATTTCGCGACCATTCTTGGCAGCTTCCTGGTGATCGAGACGATCTTTCAGATCGCCAGCCCAACGGTTGCCGGAGTGATCTTCGACTCGACAGGATCTTACGATGGCGCCTTGGTCATGTTTGCTATCGCCTTTGTCATGGCTTCGCTCATGTTTGGTCTGGCCACGCGCTTCCCCCGGCCTCTGGATCGGTTTCTTGCGAATGCGAGGACCTAGGGATTGGGAATTTCTGACCGTGGCCAGGGACCTGGTACTTGATTTGGCGGCACGCCCCTACTGATGCGCCTTTAGCGGGATCTGGAGTGACCCCAGGCTTAGAAGCGACGACCGCGTGTTGTTGGCCGAGGTTGAAGGCCCCTTGATGCGCCCTTTAGCGGGGTCTGGGGTGTCCCCAGGTTAGAACTGGTCCAGCGTTTTCGCGCCGGTTGAGTTGTTCGGACGCCTGTTCTAGCCCTCGCGCCCTTCGCCTCTCTGACGGGCCTGTGGTTCGGCCAAACGCCATTCGAGCTTTAGTTCGAATGAGCATTTCTGCTTTTCCGAGTCGAAGTCCGCTTCGATCTCCATTTTCAGGGGGCTTTTTACCTCTAAGGCGACGGAGTCACCAGCTTCCTGGACCAGTACCTGGCCACCGCGCAAGCCGGCAATGACCTGCTCGAAGTAGTCGATCACGTCATTGGTGTCCAACGTCTTTTCAAATTCGACCTCTTGCTTGGCCATGGAGTCCTCCAGAAAGTCGCCATTTTCACTAGTTCGAGATGGAAGATAACCTGACGCGGTAGAACGGTCCAGTGCGGCCGGATGAAGGTTACGCTGCCAGGCGTCTTGGGTGTCCTCGAATTTAGCCGCTCCCTCGGGTTAACCTTAGCGGGACCTGTCAGGATGCTCGAATACAGATTTCAGACTAAAGCGAAGACGGTCAAGGGAAGCAGTGACTGAAGAGACAGCCGCCGAACCGGTAAAGACCAACGAGTGTGACGTTCGCTTCGGGGTTCTTGTCATTGCCGGTCACGCGCTCAAGCATGTCCAGATCTCCGGCTTGCTGGCGATCGTCCTACCGGAAATCAAGTTGGCCTTGGTGCTGAGTTCAACCCAAGTTGGCGCCCTAGCGTCGGCGCAGCAGTTTTCAGGTTGGATTTCGACAGTAGGGTCGGGCTACCTCGGAGATCGGTTTGTCCGCAAAACAGGAGTTTTGTTGGGTCTCTCGCTGGCCCTGATTGGGTTGGCTTATTTGATGATGGGCGTTGCAAGGGATTTCCCGTTGCTGTTTGTCGGGATGCTGATTATGGGTGTGGGAGTTTCGATGTACCACCCGCCCGCGCTCGGGGCTCTGGCGAGGAGATTTCCGCGCCGCCGTTCGCTGGCGATATCGCTTCACGGTGCCGGCGGTAGCGTAGGCGAAGTTCTGGGGCCGCTGACTGCCGCAGCTCTGGTTGCGGTTCTAGTCTGGAATGATATTCTCTTGATTGGCGCGATTCCGGCTTTGGTGGGCGGAGTTGCTCTGTGGCTAATGCTTTCAGAACGCGGAAGCAGCGAGGGTGGTTCGGCGCCCTCTTTTGGTGATTACGTGCGTTCGCTGCTAAAAATGCTCAAGCAACGGGCCCTAATCTGGATTTGTGTCGCAACTGCGCTCCGCACGGCGGGGCAGTCAACGATAAATGTGTTCTTGCCGGTCTATCTGCGTGAGGATTTGGGTTACACGGCTGGGCTGGTTGGGCTCTATATAGCCTTGGCACAACTGGCGGGCATTGGCTCGCAGCCGCTCATGGGTCATCTGACGGATCGCTACGGCCACAAGCATGTACTCATACCGTCGCTATTGGTGATGGCGGCCCTTTTGTTGCTTATTCCGGTTGCAGGCAGTCGCCTTGAGCTAGCCGTAGTGGTTTTTCTATTGGGAGCCTTCCTGTTCTCATTGCATGCGATTTTGGTTTCCGCGGCAACGCGGCTGGCGGGGGAAAACCTGCAAGCCACGGTCGTGGCACTGGTTTACTCCTCGAGCTTCCTCGGTGCATTGGCCCCAACCCTGGCAGGCATCCTTGGTGATGCCATCGGTATAAAGGCGACGTTTGGCTTCAGTTTCGTGCTGGTGATGCTTGCCGCTCTGGCAATGAGCAGGGCACAAATGCCGGCCCGGCAAACCGTCGGATAGAGTTAGACCGATTGGGCTCAGCCCTGTGTGACCTTAATTTCCTCACTGGGCTCGTAATCGCCAAGCTTTGACATATCGCGCCATTGCTTGCGGCCTTCCATCAGGAGATCGCGCCCCTCGCAGTCGTCCATGACGACAGCCGGAAAGTCTTCGACTTCAACCCGCTTGATTGACTCCGTGCCCAAGTCATCATAGGCGACGACTTCAACACTTTTGATGAACTGAGACAGCATCGCGCCGGCACCGCCGACCGCCATGAGATAGACGGCCTTGTATTTCTTCAGCGCTGCCTGCACCTCCGGACCGCGGTTGCCTTTACCCATGCAGACTTTGAGGCCGGCCTCCAGCAGCTGGGGGGTAAACGGATCGATGCGCATCGAGGTCGTCGGGCCAAAGGCGCCGGAGGCTTTGCCGGGCCTGGCAGGTGTCGGGCCGACGTAATAGATAAGTTGTCCCTCGATATCGATAGGCAGCTTCTCGCCGGCGCTGAGGGCGGCGATCAGGCGGTTGTGAGCCGCATCGCGAGCCGTGTAAATGACGCCGCTAATGAGGACGTGGTCGCCAATCTTGAGCTGGACGACATCTTCCTCGGTGGCGGGCATGGTGAGACGGACTTCAAGGTCGCTAATTCTTTCGACAGACATCCCTAACCCTCCTCCGCCCCCGCGGGCAGGTCGACGTTGATGACGATGTTCTCCCATGAGCTGCGGGCGACGATCATCTCCACCGGCGCGTCGCTGCTGGCGTTTATCTCCTGATGGACCAAGTAGGGAGGTACGAAAATGAAATCTCCGGCATCTGCCTCGACGACATTTTCCAGACTTTCGCCGTAACGGAACCGGGCACGCCCGCAGATGATGTATATAGCGCTTTCGAGTTCGCCGTGATGGTGCGGGCCAGAGCGAACATTCTCGGCGACGTTGACATGGCCGACCCACATTTTCTCGGCGCCGACAGTGAGCGGCCCGACACCCTCCGCGCGATCCATGCCAGGTGTCTGCGACGTTGAGCGGTCTCGATCTGATGGGCGGACTACGCGTACCTCTTTCATCTTTTTAAATGCCGCCAATGAAGGCGGCTTGCCGCCCACTTGGCGGGAGCGCCGGCAGTGTCGGTGTGAAATATGGGCAATGGCCGGGGGCGAATAGGCAAAGCCGTCTTCCCGGGAGCGGCGGCGGCGTTATTCCCTGGATCGCGCCGGGTTGGGTTTTTGCACATCTGAACCGAATGAGTTACTTCCATGGCTTTAAAGCACAGCCTCTTTTTGAAATTCCGTCAATGGCCGTGGCGAAAAGGCGAAGCCGTCTTGCCGGGGGCGTCGGCAACGTCCTTGCGTGGGGCCAAACCAATTCGTCCTGGGCCTTGCCGGGTCCGAAAGTAAGCTTCCATCACAGGACGGCCTCCTTGAGCCGAGCGCTATGGCACTGAATGTTTACGCCGACCGGCAGGGCCGTGATGTGGGTGGGGTAGGTCAGAACGTGGACGGCGAGGGCGGTGTTGACGCCCCCGACGGCCTGCGGGCCAACGCCGAGCGCGTTGACTTTCTCCAGCATCTCCGCTTCCAGTTCAGCAATCTCCGAATCATCGCTTTTGGACCCTACGCCGCGGGTTACAGCTTTCTTGGCCAGAGTCATAGAGTACTCAGAAGTACCGCCGATACCGACACCAATGATCAGCGGCGGACAGGGGTTGCCGCCGGACTCCTCCACGGTGCGGAGGACGAAATCGATCACCGGTCCTTTGCCGGCTCGCGGCAAAAAGTTGGCGAAGCGGCTCATGTTCTCGCACCCACCGCCCTTGGGCAGAACCTTCAGGTGTAGTTGATCGCCGGGAACGATATCGTAGTGCGCTACCGCCGGTGTGTTATCGCCGGTGTTAACCCGGCTGGTCAGAGGGTTGGCAACGATCGAAGCTCGGAGAAAGCCGGTGGTGTAGCCCTGGGCGACGCCGGCGTTGATTGCTTCCTCCAAGGAACCGCCAACGACATGGACGTCCTGCCCGATTTCGACAAAGACGACTGTCGTCCCGGTGTCCTGACAGAGCGGGATCAGTTCCCGTTCGGCAATGTCAAAATTGTCGATGAGCTCGACCAAGATTTGCTGAGCAAGCGGTGCTTTTTCGGTCGCCTCCGCCTTGCGCAGGCCTTCGCGGACGTCCTCGGGAAGGACGTGGGTGGCCTCAATGCAGAGCTCAGTAAGCTTGTCCCGAATTGTGTCGACGTTAATTTCCCGTGCTGCCATTTCAATCCCCTCTATCTTAATACCGACAATGGCCGTGGGCCTCATGGCACCAACTTTCCGGGCGCCGCGTGTGCGAATAGGCGAAGCCGTCTTCGGCACACGCTCTCGTTCAGCGTCGGCCACGTTGTTTGCGCTCACGCCGCCAGCGCATTGATTTTAATACAGCAACGCGCGTGCCTTCCGCACCAGCTTGCCGGGCGCCGCGTGTACCAAAGGCACCCGCTCCCGTCTAGGATCGGCCGCGTTTAGTGGCCAAACTAGAAGAGTCCCAAGCTCATGTTTAGGAGACGACTTGCACTAACTCGGTGGTCAGGTTCGCCGCCGTGACGATTTCCGCTTTTTCTTGGTCGGAAACCGGGACTTCGTAGATCTGCTCGGCACCGCCCGCGCCCATTTTGACGACGGTTCCACAGAAAGTGTCGTTTACTCCGTATTCCCCCTGGAGCCGTACGGCACAGGGGAGGAGGCGCTTTTGGTCGAGTAGGATGGCTTCCACCATGGTGATCGTCGCCACGGCCGGCGCGAAGAAGGCGGAGCCCGTCTTGTACAGTGCTACAAGCTCCGCGCCACCGTTCTTGGTGCGTGCGACGATCTCATCGAGCCTGTCTTTTGGAATCAAGGACTCGATCGCCATTCCACCGGCTTCGGCCCGGCTAATGATCGGCACCATCGTGGCGTCGGTGTGGCCGCCAAGCACGAAGGCGTGCACATCTCGCTGAGAAACGCCGAGTTCCATAGCCAAGAAGGTGCGGAAGCGCTCGCTATCGAGCATGCCTCCTTGGCCGATAACCCGTTCCCTGGGGAAGCCTGAAGCTTGCATCGCGACGTGGCACATGACATCCATGGGATTGGCGAAGACGATCATCACCGCGTTGGGGCTGAGTTTGGCGGCGTTTGCGGCCGCGTAATCGCCAACAACCTCGGCGTTGCCCTTGAGCAGATCCTCGCGGGTCATGCCGGGTGTTCGGGGCGCACCGGAAGTAATCACGACAACGTCGGAGCCGGCAGTTTCCGCCCAATCATCGGTGGGAGTTATTAAGGTTTCAAAGCCGGCAAAGCTGGCCCCCTGCATGATGTCCAGGGCCTTGCCGTGGTGCTGACCAAACTCCGGGACATCCTTGATCACGATGTCGCAGATGTTCTTTTCGGCAAGGCGGAAGGACATCAGGCCGCCGGTTTGGCCGCCACCGACGATTGTTACTTTCTTGCGCGCGCTCATATGTCTTTCGTTGCCTCCTGGCTAAGCAAGTGACCGTCCCTCCTCAGGAAAGGCACAGAGGTAGTCTCTACTCTTCTATCGTCCAAGTCCCGCGGGGTGGGGCAGTGAGAGGATACAACTTTCACGGCCTATACTCCCAGGTTTTGGTGTCTTCAGGGATGTGAGAGGAAGTACGACGATTTGGCTAAATCACGTCATGCATCCGCGAAGAAGGCGTGCTGCGCTCGCGCCTGGGATCTAGGAGTAGGCAAAGGCCGCAATCGCCACGGTTGAAACCGTAGGCTTATGCTCGCGGGTCGGTGTTGGCGAGGAGGTTTTCGGTCTGGCGTTGGCGGAACTGCTGAAGAGCTTCGTGGATCGGCGGATACTTTCGGGCCAGGATGGCCGCGGCGAACAGGGCGGCGTTGATCGCCCCGGGCCGGCCGATAGAAAACGTAGCAACCGGGATTCCGCCGGGCATCTGAACCATCGACAACAAGGAGTCGAGGCCGTTTAGGGCGGAGGTTATTGGCACGCCGAGAACGGGCAGCTGGGTTTTGGCGGCAACGACGCCGCCGAGGTGGGCGGCGCCGCCGGCGCCGGCAATGATCACTTCGATGCCACGCGCCTCAGCGCCAGAGGCGTAAACTAGCACCTGATCCGGCGTGCGGTGGGCCGACATGACTTTGGCTTCGTTGGGAATCCCGAGGGTATCGAGCGTATTGGCAGCGTGTGACATAACGTCTGGCCAATCGGACTTCGAGCCCATGAGGATGGCGACCAGCGGTTTTTCGGATTCACTCAATGGATTAACTCCCCGCTAGCTGGCGCAGGACGTACGGCAAAATGCCGTCATGTCGGTAGTAGTCGACCTCGATGGGAGTGTCGATGCGGGTGACGACCTTGAATGCTTTCGTGGAGCCATCCGGGGCTGTGGCCTTGATGGTCAGGACTTTGCCGGGGGTCAATCCCTCGCCGACGCCCTCAATGTCAAAGACTTCCTCACCGGTTAACCCAAGACTGGTTACTGATTCTCCCTGTTGGAACTGCAGCGGCAGAACACCCATGCCGAGCAGGTTGCTGCGGTGGATTCGTTCAAAACTTTCGACAATTACTGCTTTGACGCCGAGCAGCCTGGGGCCCTTGGCAGCCCAGTCGCGCGACGAGCCAGAGCCGTACTCCTTGCCACCGAAAACGACAAGTGGGACGCCATCCTCTTGGTATTTCATCGAGGCGTCGTGCAGCGGCATCTCCTCGCCGCCCGGCAGATGACGGGTGAACCAGCCTTCTACTTCGGGAACCAGGGCGTTTTTGAGACGGACGTTGCCGAACGTCCCGCGAACCATCACTTCATGGTTGCCACGGCGGGCACCGAAAGTGTTGAACTCGGTGACGGGAATGTCGTTGCCCAAGAGATAGCTGCCGCCAGGGCTGCTGCGGATGATCTCTCCGGCCGGTGAAATGTGGTCGGTTGTGACGGAATCGCCGAGCACGGCCAGCGCCCGGGCGCCGAGGATGTCTTGAGGCTCGTCCGGCTCCATCTTCATTCCATCAAAGTAGGGAGGCTTGCGGACATAGGTTGAATCGGGGTCCCACTGGAAGAGGTCACCCTGGGGAACTTCCAGCGTGCGCCATGTGTCATCACCGGTAAAGACATCGGCGTATTTCTCGCGAAACATCTCGGTTCGGACTGACTGTCGCATTGCTTCGTCGATTTCGATTCGGCTGGGCCAGATATCGCGCAGGAAGACCGGCTGACCTTGATCGTCGTCGCCAATCGGGTCCTTATCGAAATCGATGTCCATCTCGCCGGCCAGAGCGTAAGCAACCACCAGAGGCGGAGAGGCAAGGTAGTTTGCCCGCACGCGGGATTGAATCCGGCCTTCAAAGTTGCGATTACCGGAGAGGACGGATGCGGCAACGAGATCTTTGGAGTCGATCGACGCTACGACGTCGTCGGGCAGGGGCCCGGAGTTTCCGATACAAGTCGTGCAGCCGTAGCCAACTAGATAGAAGCCGACTTGTTCCAGGTACTGCATCAGGCCGGCATCCTGCAGGTATTCAGTAACTACCTGAGAGCCTGGCGCGAGGCTGGTTTTGACCCAGGGCTTGGAATCGAGTCCACGCTGGGCGGCGTTGCGCGCCAGCAGGCCCGCGGCCATCAGAACCTGCGGGTTGGAGGTGTTGGTGCAGCTGGTGATCGCCGCGATGACAACAGCTCCGTGTCCGAGAGAGAATTCACCGCCGTCGCCAACTGCTACGGACTTGAACGGGTTGCTCTCCGAATCTTCCTGCAGAGCGCCACCTACATCGTGCTGCCAGCGCTTCAAGGTTGCCTCATCGATACCGGCTCCCGCCGTCAACAGGCCCGGTAAGCTTTCACGCCAGTTTTCCTTGGCGTCGGTCAGTGAAATTCGGTCTTGGGGCCGGCGCGGGCCGGCGATGCTTGGAACAACATCCCGCAGGTCGAGTGAGAGCGTGTCGCTGAAAACCGGCTGCGGTGAAGAGTCTTCGCGGAAGAGGCCCTGAGCCTTGCAATACGCCTCTACGAGTTGAACCTGGTCTTGGTCGCGGCCAGTAAAGTTCAGATATGACAGTGTTTCAGCATCAACCGGGAAAAAGCCCACCGTGGCGCCGTATTCCGGTGCCATGTTGGCTATCGTCGCGCGGTCGGTTAAGGGAAGGTTTGAGATCCCTGGTCCAAAGAACTCGACAAACTTGCCGACGACACCCTTCTTTCGCAGCATCTGAGTGACCATCAGCACGAGGTCAGTTGCCGTCGCTCCCTCGGCGAGCTGACCGGTCAGGCGGAACCCGACAACTTCCGGAATCAACATCGGACTGGGTTGGCCCAGCAGCGAAGCCTCCGCCTCGATGCCGCCGACACCCCAACCAAGCACGCCGAGGCCGTTGATCATGGTTGTGTGGGAGTCAGTCCCGATCACGGTGTCGGGGAAGGCAACGGTTTCGCCGTCGGCTTCAGCCTCGAAAACCACTCGAGCCAGCGATTCGAGGTTGACCTGGTGGACGATGCCGGTGTCCGGAGGCACAACCTTGAAGTTTGAGAATGCGTCCTGAGCCCAGCGCAGCAGGCCATAGCGCTCGCGGTTGCGTTCCAGTTCAAGTTCAGCGTTACGCGCGAAGGCGCGCGAAGAGCCGAACTCATCCACCTGGACCGAGTGGTCGATAACCAGTTCGGCGGGCTGAAGCGGGTTGATTTTCTTCGGGTCGCCGCCCAGGGCAACCATGGCATCGCGCATGGCGGCAAGATCGACGATCGCCGGCACGCCGGTGAGGTCCTGCATCAGGACTCGAGCGGGCCGAAAGGCGACCTCCTTGTCGGAGGCTCCGGTGGGATCCCAGTCGGCGAGCGCGGCGATGTCGTCCTTGGTGACGGTTGTGCCGTCTTCAAACCGCAGCAGGTTTTCCAGCAGAATACGCAGTGAGAAGGGCAGGCTGCCGACATGGCCAACACCGGCATCGCTAAGCGCCAGCAGGCGATGGTACCCCAACGTCTTGCCAGCGGCAGTTAGCTTGCTGTGGCTGCTGAAGCTGTTGAGTGATCGAGACATGAACCCCTCCTTTTGAATACTGCCAATGCGTGTGCCTTTGGCACACGCATTGGCAGGAGCGTCGGCAGCGTGTTTAGCGCTCAAGCCGCCAGCCCATTGATTTTGAAATACCGGAGCGGCTACGGGCCGCAACCAACATCATGGCAGCCCGACAATTTGATACGCGGCATCGTCAGCGTGATGGGCCCTTTGCTGCTCCGAGGCTGTACCGCCTTAGTCTCGCCCGCGACTTCCTTCTGGGAAGGACTGTTGGGCCCGGGCTAAGACCCGTAGCCAGCCTAGGTAAGAAATTATAAAACAGCTTGTGCTGGCGCTCCACAGGCTTGGGCTCGACATGCCTGGGTCTCGCTCCAGGCAGACGATTTCGTTTCACACCCTGGCTATAAACGGATGGGGAGAGGCTAACCCTTTGCTTCCTGCTTGACTATTTCGGCGACGTCTTCGTTGGGGTTGAAGTGACGGCCCGAGAGAACGTCGGCTTGGCCGCTGGCAAGGGCGAGACTCAAACGCGTCACTTTTGCCATTGCCTCTTCGAAATTGTCAGCCGCCTTTTCGCTGTTCAAACGCTCGACAAAATCCGGGCGCCAGCGCTGGGCGCCTGGGTCGCGCATGGCCCACTCCGCCAGTTCGGTGATAACCAGCCCCGGGCTCATGGGGAAGGCAATGATGCCGTGCTCTTTACCCTCGATAGCAAGGTTCTCGCTCAGCCGGACCATGGCCGTCTTGGCGACACCGTACCCGGAGAAGTTGGGCGTGGGCTGGATGGCCGCACCGCTGACGACGTTGATCACGCGACCGCCGCCCCGGGCGACCATGCCCTTGACGATCAGGTTGCAGTACATGAACGTGCCGCGCAGGTGAATCTCCTGCGCCTGCCACCACTCCTCCGGGTTAACCTCCCAAATCGGCCCGTAGGGACCGTTGATGCCCGCGTTGTTTACCAAGATGCTGACCGGGCCAAGCTGGTTTTCGGTTGCTTCGCAAACCTGGCGAACCGAGTCCGGGTCGCTGACGTCGCCGGTCAAGGCGATAGCCGTGCCGCCGGCCGCCTTGATCAGAGCAACCGTCTCATCGAGTTCGCCGCTTGATCGCGCGGTGATCGCGACCGAGGCGCCTTCCGTGGCGAAATCCTGGGCGACGCCCCTGCCGATACCCCGGCCGCCGCCTGTAATCAGGGCTACCTGTCCAGCCAGCTTATTCGCCATGTCGTCTCCTTATTTTCTGTTCTGGTGGGTCGGTTCGACTGAGCCGGTTCATAGTAAGCCAATCTGTCACTGATTGGGTGAGATCGTTGGCGGCCGATCTTCATGTCGATCTCCGCGGGGCGAATCGCTGTTAGAGTGAAAGTCAGAGAATCTTATGACCTTGGGTAGGTTGTTCAAAAGTTTAGGAGAGCGCACATGCTGGAAGGCGTTGAATTCAAACTCGGGCCGGAGCGAAATACGTTCACCGCGATTGGCAGGTGTCCGCGGACCGGCCGGCTCGGGGTTTCGATAACGACCCGGGAACTCGGTGTCGGAGGGCGCTGCATCCACATCCGCCCCAACCTCGGTTCCGTCGCCACGCAGGCGTCGACCGATCCGCGTCTGGGGCCGCTGGCGCTTGAGCTCTTGGAGCTTGGTTACCCGGCCCGACGGGTTGTGTCGGAGCTTGAGGCCAGTGACCCGTTTATTGAATTTCGCCAGCTCGGTATCGTCGATCGTTGGGGCCACACGGCGGTTCGGACCGGCGCCGAGAATAAGGACTGGGCCGGCCATTTCGATGGCGACGGTTGGCTGGTCATGGGCAACAACCTGCTGAATGTCGGCGTTGGCGCGGCGATGGCGAAGGCGATGGAGGAGTCGGCGGACGAAGACATCGAGACACGCCTGATGAAGTCGATCGACGCTGGAACGGCCGCCGGAGGCCAAGCCAGCGGCCAGCGTTCGGCGGCGATTACTGTGTTTGAAAACGAGGGGTTCTCGATCATCAACCTGCGTGTCGATTACAACGAGGAGCCGATGCAGGAGCTTTGGAACTTATTCAACGCGTTGCACCCGTTGGTGCCGTACTACAAGGAGCGGCCGGACAATCCGACGCTGGGCAGCGTGGTCGACTGGGCGGCCGCAAGGGGGCTTAAGATCTGAGGCTTGCGCCTGGCGTCCCCTTGAGTTGAAGGGCTGAAAGCGCAGGTTTATTGCAGGGCGCCTCTGTAGGGCGGCGAGAATTGTGCCGGAAGCGAGAGCCTGGATGAAAAGACTAGTGGCACGCGTCGCAGGTTTGGTTGCCGGATGCACGCTGCTGGCTTGCGGCGGCGAAGCCGAAGTGCCAGCAGTAGATTCGCCCACCGTGGCCGGCACATCTTCCGTGGACCAGCCGGTCGCGACCCTAACTCCTGACCAATCCGGGCCGGCAACAAGCGTTCCGGCAACTGAGCCGGTCGTTCCAGCCTCGGTACTGGAGATCGTTGAATATGAAGTGCCGAGCGGTTCACGGCCGCACGATGTTGCTCCTGCTCCGGACGGCAGGGTTTGGTATACGGCGCAGGGTTCGGGAGAGCTCGGTCTTCTCGATCCGGCGACCGGGGACACCCACCACATACCTTTGGGAGCCGGATCGTCACCGCACGGCGTAATAGTTGGCCCGGACGGCGCTGCTTGGGTCACCGATTCAAGGCTCTATGCAATAATTCGGGTGGATCCACTCACCGAAGTCGTCGAAGTCTTTCGGCTGCCGCCTGAGCGAGGCAACGCCAACCTGAATACGGCTACTTTTGATGCCAACGGCATCCTCTGGTTTACCGGTCAGAACGGCATCTACGGCCGCTTTGACCCGGCCACGGCAGAGATGATGGTTTTCGACGCTCCGCGAGGGCGCGGCCCTTATGGCATAGCCAGCACAGCGGATGGAGTTGTCTATTTTGCCTCCTTGGCCGGCAGCAACGTCGGCCGGATCGACGGGGAAACCGGCGCGGCTTCGGTGCTTGAGCCGCCGGCCGCGAATCAGGGCGCACGCAGGGTTTGGCCGGACTCGCAGGGCCAAATCTGGGTCAGCGAGTGGAACGCGGGCAACGTTGCCATGTTTGACCCGCCAACTGGCACCTGGCTGGAGTGGCGGCTGCCCGGGAGCGGCCCCCGCGCTTACGCGGTGTATGTGGAAGAAGAAGACATAGTCTGGCTGAGTGACTTCGGTGGTAACTCGCTTGTCCGGTTCGATCCTTCAACCGAGGAGTTCACCGTTTTCGCTCTGCCCAGCACACCGGGAAACGTGCGTCAGATACTCGGCCGCCCTGGCGAAATTTGGGGAGCCGAGTCAGCCGCTGACAAGCTCGTCGTAATTCGCACCCGGCCTTCGCCGCGGTAAATGGCAGCCGATCGGTCAACTTTTGATCATGGAGTCTGGCCGCGTGGCGAGTTGGTATTACGAAGGCGGCGCAGGCCTTGCCGGCGGTAACTTTTTCGGCTCGCCGAGCCCCAGGTGAAAATGAGGGAGCCGCGATACGCCTGGCTCGCTGCCAAGGTTCTCTTCGAAAGGTACTGGCTGCGGCGCTGGCTCTAGTGCTTGGATGCCTCCAAAGAGTGTCGTGAACGGGGGGCCTGGCAATGTACCAGACCCCCATTCCTGCTCAGTCGACCCTCTTATGGGGTGCACTCGGCTGCGTCGTCCTCGAATCCTGCGGCGTAAAGAAAGTAGCGTGAACCGCTGCACCTAGGAACTTGAACTGGCGCGTAAGCTCAGCGACCGGTTCCTCACTCGAACCGAGACTGGAGAGGCGGACTGCGAACGAGCCCTTGCCGGCATCGAGCTCCAGGAGCGGCTCGCGTTCGTGACGATCGCCTCAATCTTGCGTCGATTGCGAACGATTCGCGCGTCTAGAGCGAGCCTTTCGATGTCGCCTGCCGCCAATGCGGCGACGCGCTCCGGTTGGAAGCCTTCGAAGGCGTCCCTGGTGCCGAGCCACTTCGCTTCCACCGTACTGGCGGACATGCCGGCCATGAAGACGGCTTTGCTGAGGTGCTCAAGGTAGCTGGAGAGAGGTGCCATCCCCGCATTTACCGCTGTCACATGCTTCCTCGCTCTCGATAGACGTGCCTAAGCTGATCGAGGCGTCTGCCAAAGGCCAACGACGGCGCCCGTGGGATCGGCCACGACAGCGAAAGCACCAGCGCCCGGCACCTCCGTCTTCGGCTGCAGAACCGCGCCACCAAGCGCCGCGGCCTTCTCGCTGATGTCCTCGACGTCGGCGACGTCGACATAGGCGAGCCAGTGAGACGGTGTGCCCGGCGTTGGATTAGTCATCATGCCGCCGCCGGTGCCCTGGCCAACCTCGAAGGTTGTGTAGGTCGACTCGCCCATGGGAACGTCCGCCAGATGCCAGTCGAAGAGCCTGCTGTAGAACTGCCGGGCCTGGTCCAGGTCTCCGGTCTGGAGCTGCAAGTGAACGAAGGGGTTTGCCATGTCTAAATCTCCTTTTAGGATTAAAGCCTTGTTGTTAGGCATGCGCCGCCGGCGCTCTGACCTGATCCTCGCGCTACCTCCTTCGCTCGCGGGACCGGAGCGAGAGTGCTCCTACCTACCAGACGAACGGGAAGTGGCGTGATCGACAGCCGAAGTGAGGAAAACCTCCGTAGGGACGTAGCTTTAGCTGCGTCCGAGGACGCCTCATTCTCACCGTACGGACGGTGCTTTAGCCCCGTCCCTTTAAAATCCCTCGTCTGCAAATAGACTTGCCGGATGCTCTAACGGTAGCTGGATCAAAAAAACGGCAGCGGATCAAAAATTCTAGAGCGAAGAAGCGCCACCAACCTCGCGAAAGCGCCGGACGAGATAGCGGCGCTCAGCTTCGTTAGAGCAGAGCTCGAGGGCTTCGCGGTAGGCGTCGACGGCTTCGGCCGACCGACCGGAGCGGCGAAGCAGGTCGGCCTTGGCGGCGGGCAGCAAGTGATAACCGGCTAAGGCGGGTTCGGATTCAAGGGGTCTGATGAGGTCCAGGCCGGCTTCTGGGCCCAGGCTCATCGCCACAGCCGCGGCGTGGTTGAGTCGAACGACCGGCGTCGCTTCTATTCTGAGGAGCTCCGCGTAAAGGCCGACGATCTGGGGCCAGTCTGTGGATGCCGGATTCACCGCCGGGCCGTGGACCGCCCCGATCGCCGCCTGGATCTGATAAGGCCCGGTTTGGCCCATGCGGAGCGCCTTTTCGACCAGGGTCGCACCCTCTGCGACTGCCTCCATCCGCCACAACGAGCGGTCCTGTTCGTCGAGGGGAATGAGGTCTCCTCCGTCCCCGGTCCTGGCGTCGCGACGAGCGTCGGTCAGCAGAAGAAGCGCGAGCAGGCCGATGACCTCTGGTCCGTCCGGCATAAGAGCGACCAGGAGGCGGGCTAAGCGGAGTGCCTCTTCGCAGAGATCGGTCCTGACCAGACGAGGGCCAGACGACGCCAGGTAGCCCTCATTGAAAATGAGATAGACGACGCCAAGCACGGTTCGCAGCCGCTCCGGCAGGACCTCGTCCGGAGGAACGCGATAGGGGATGCCCGCGTCTTTGATCTTCCTCTTGGCCCTGACTAACCGTTGAGCCATCGTTGGTTCACTTGCGAGAAAAGCTCTCGCCACCTCAGGTGTCGTCAGCCCGGAGACTGTCCTCAAAGTCAGTCCGACCTGGACCTCCGGCGAGAGCGCTGGGTGGCAGCAGGTGAAGATCAGTTTCAACCGCTTGTCAGTGAGACTGCTGTCGTTGTCGCCGAGTCCTGACCCGGCACCATGCCCTTCTAAGACCATTAGCTTCCCTAAAAGGTGTTGCTTCTAGCCGAGCAGCCGATCGCGCCGAAGCTGGTCGATCGCCTTTCGCTTGCCGGCCGTGATAAGCCAGGCGACGGGGTCACAGGGAATCCCTTGCGAGGGCCAGCTCTGAAGAGCGGACTCGAACGCTTCCTGCATCGCGTCCTCGGCAAGCGTAAAGTCGCCGCCGCAGGCGCCGATGAAAATAGATAGTATGCGGGAGGCATCCTCCGAGAAAACGCGCTCGAGGGCTGTTTCGGCGCTGTTGATCTCATGAGCGGCCATCGTCGATCTCAGGCCGGACCGTCGAGTTGGAGAATCGGCCTTATCTCCACTAAACCGCGTTCGACGGATGGAACTTTGCTGGCGAGCTCTATGGCCTCGTCTAGATCGCGACAGTCGAGCAGGTAATAGCCGACGAGCTGCTCCTTGGTCTCGGCGAAGGGACCGTCTTTGAGCAGGGCTTCTCTGTTCCTGACACGGACAGTCGTGGCGAGCTCGGCGGGCTGGAGCGCTTGGGCCGATACGAAGGCTCCTCGCTCCGAGAGCTGTTGATTGAATGCTTGCCACTGAGGCCAGCTCTCGGCCGTGAGTTCGTCCGGAGCTGCATTGCCGTAGATCAAGAGCAGATAGCGCACGCAGGCACCTCCGACATTAATGTTAGCGACATTTTGAAGGTAGACGAACGGCTCTGTCTCAGATCGACAGGTCGTTCTGTTTCGGCAAGAGGTGCAGGTCTGCTTAAGGAGCCTGGCCTGGAGGTCGGTGCTCCCTAGGCGTTGGGCTTGCCTGCCAAGCTCCAGCTTGCCGTCGTAGCGTTCGCCTCCCTTTTAGGTCAGAGTCGGCTCCGGTTTCCAGTCGAAATCGCCGTCCAGCGGAAAAATCGGCCGTTCCAGGCCGTTGTAGTTGAGCGAAGACAGCTTCGGTGTGCTGATCCCCGGAGCATCGACCTCAAACACCTTTGTGGCGATTGGTTCGTAGTCGGCCCGGAAGTGGGCGGCGCTCTTCAACACCAGGATGCGCCGCTCGGTCGGCTCGATACCAAAGGCGCGGAAGTGGTTGAGGTCGCTAGGGTGACCGCGAAGCTCGGTTAGCTGGAGCTCGATTCCGCCCGGGCCGTCGATCTCCAGCACGACGGTGCGGCCACGGCTGGCTCGCGTCCCCTGACCCATGGCGCCGCTGCGCTCAAAGCTGCCCTCGTGGATCAGCTTTACCATACCGGTGATCTCGACCGGTTCGCCGTGTAAGCCGTCGTGCTTGCCGCCGACCGATAGCGTGACGGTGGCGCCGACACCGGCCTCGATGCAGGCCTCGACCGCGGCACGGTCCATGATTTGTGCGACCGATGCGGAACGCGCGCCGGCCGCGATTAGCTCCCGCAGGATCACGGTGCCGTCACCGGCCGTGCCGCTAGCACCGGAATCGGCCACGTCGGCCAGGATGTAGATGCTACCGGGTTCTCCAGCCATCGCCTCAGCGATGGCGTCGGCGGGTGGCGTTGGCACGGTCTCGAAGGCGGCACGCGCATCCCAACAGATCTGGCCCAACTCGCCGGCATACAGGGTTGCCTTCTCGGGGTTGCCGTTGGCCACGACGATTATCGAGACTGCCGTGTGAGGTCCATCTGAGAACGGGAAGCTGCCGAGCACGGTTGCCGCCAGGACGTCATCGTCTTCTTCCATCTCGCGGGCGCGGTCGATAGCGATCTTGAGTGGCGACTGCCAGGTTGTGACCATTGACTGGTTGGACACCACCAATGGCACTTTGACGTAGGCCATGGAGGGATTGACCTTGCCCTCGACCATCTCAACCAGCGCCTTCATGGCGCGCGCGCCTGTCTCGGCAGTGTCGATGTGCGGATAGTGCTTGTAGCCAATCAGGATGTCGCAGTGACGCATCATGGCCGGAGAGAGGTTGGAGTGCAAGTCCAATGGCGCTGCTATCGGAACATCCGGCCCAACCAGTTCTCGCACCGCGGCTAACAAGGGGCCTTCACCGTCGTCGTCGTGCTCCAGAGCCATTGCCCCATGCAGACCCATGAGCACGCCATCAATCGGCAGCGCGGCGCGGATGCCGGTGAGGATCTCCTCGCTTAGGCTCTCAAATGCCTCTTTAGAGACGCGGCCGCCGGGCACGGCGTGGGCGTACGTCGTCGGGATCAGCTCAACCCCCTGGCGCTTGGCCTCGGCGACGATGCCGCCGTAAATCGTGCCTGTGCCGTCCAGCGCCAGGATCTCGTCGCCGCGATGGATGGCGCTCGAGCCCTTTTGGAAGTCGGTCAGCGTTGTGGGTTCCCACTGGAATGTATTGGTTTCTTGGGCGATGCCGCCGGTGACGATACGCATTGATCTCTCCCTTACCTGTAATTTTGTCAGGGCGTGTAGCTGTACAGAGGGCGGTCAGCAGGCCGTTTGGCTTATTGTCTCAGTCGAAGCTTCATACGTGGCGACTCGAGTCCAGCTAAACTCAGGCTCGGAGCCCCAAATCGACCAGAAATCGTAGTTGCCGAGCAGGCAGTCGCCGGCAGCGTTGAGGGCGGTGGAACCCGTAAGCCCCGGAAAGCTCGAGGCCGTGCTGATGATTTCGGCTCGCAGTGCGTCGTCATCGGCATCCGCGCCGGCGGAGGACATCGCACGGTAGGCAACCGTAAGCGCGTCGTGGGCGGCCAGCGCGAAAGCGTCGGGCAGCCGCTCGATCTGTTCTTCAATCCTGTCGCTTACTGGCTGCCAGCGCTCCCTGTCGGCCTCGGCGAGGCCAAGAATAGGGTTGGGGTAGTAGGCGTTTACGGCGAAGGCAGCCGCTAAAGTGTGTTCGATCAGGTCCTTGCTCAAGGCAACGCTGTCGCTGCCAAACCACGGTGTCTCCGCGAGACCGGGTGCATCCGAGTTGGAAGCGGTCAGGAAGAGGTCCGTCACTTCGGAGAAGGCGGTGAGATAGATGCCGGTTAGCTGGCCAGCGGAGTACTGATCGATCGCGCTGCTTAGCTCCAGTACTTCGCCCTGGAAATCGCTCTCGGTCGTAGAGTAGGTAATCAATGGCGCGACGGTGCCTCCCAGATTTTCGAAGGTGACCTTTACGGCGCTCTGCAGGCCGAGGTTGCCCTCATCGTCGCGGCTAATCGGGATGATTACTCTGATACCGCGCTCCCAGATCAGAGCTGCCATAGCAACACCTTCCTGTTCGTCGTCCGGGGTGAATCGCAAGATGTTGTCGTCGGCAATGGCCAGAGTGCGAGCGGTGCTCAGCGGGCTGACCAGGATGACGCCATTTTGATCGGCGTAAGATTTGACCGCTTTGACCTCTGAGCTCGCGTAGGGGCCGATGACCACCTTGATGCCCTGGTCGTGCAACTGCTTCAGTTTTGCGAGTGCCACGGTTGGGTCGGTCTCGGTGTCCTCGATGACGAGGTTCAGCTTGTCATCGCCGATCGTGCTCAGGGCGTCCTTGAGCGCCGCTTCGCTGGTTTCACCAAAGGATGCTAGGGCGCCGGAGAGCGGTAAGAGGGCGCCGATCTGAATTTTGTCATCGAAACCACCATCGCTGCCCGAGCAGGAGACGACGAGGAGCAAGACAACTATGACGGTAGTGAGCCCAGGGATCGGTGCTGAGGGCCTGGTCAAATGCGATCCTCGTTTCTTGTTATGCGGTCCGCTCCGTTTCAAATTTAGAATCGGCCCGATTCTAGATTGGCCTCACAGGCTGGTCAAGTTGATGAGCTCAAGCCTCGCGCCAGCGCATACCGGCGATGCCGATGGCGATCGTAGCGGCCGAAATCGCAGCCAGGATCCCCATTTCGCCGTAGAGGACCCCGCCGCCGGATAGCACGCCATCGATGGCGTTGCCGGCGTGAGTGTAGGGCGAGAGGTGCGCGGGACCTTGCAACCAGCCTGGCAGACGATCGCTCTCGTAGTAAATCGGAGAGAGCATGACCACCATAATTCCGACCGTGTTGGCCAGCATGTTGCCGAGCTGGGCTGAAGGCGCCCAGGTAGCGATGATCAGGCCAACGCCAGTCAGCGAGACAACGGTCAGGAGCATCAGCGGAATTAGCCAGAGGCTGAGTTGGATGCTAATGCCAAACAGCGGCGCGAACAGCAAGATGGCGCCTGCCATCGCCAGGCCGTACAGCGAGTTGAAGGCGATCACTCCGGCGGCGTAGGCCAGCGGGTGGATTGGCGAGGCGACGAGGAGCTTGAGGCGGAAGTTAAACCGGTCGTTGAGGATGGTCTGAGATAGGTTGTTTACTGTCGTGATGCCAAGGCCAAAGACGATTGAGCCGGTCACGAGCCGTGAGCTAATTTCCGAGGTTTCCGGCGTCAATGAGCGGGCGAAAAGCAGGAAAACCAACGGAAAAGCGGGCATCATCAGCACATAGGCAATGACGTTGCGCTGGATCATCCTCAGATAGATGGTGAAAACCACCGCGCTGTCAGAAATTGTCTTAAGCACTTCGCGCCTCCTATTGATTTAATACCAGCAATGATGGCGGCAGCGCGCCTACTTGCCGGGGGCGTCGGCTGCGTCCGCGTGATTTATTGGCGACTATGCAGCCTTGCTACTTGCTGTGGTTTCAGGATTCGGCCGCGCTAGGCACTTTGGGCCTCCTCAAAGCCATCCCCCGTCAGCTCCAGGTACAGGTCCTCGAGGCTCGTGCGCGTTAACGAATACTCGTCGATCTCCCGCCGGCGAAGGGCTGCCAGGACTTCGTCCCGGGTCTGACCGTAGATTGTCTCAACGCTGCGGTTGTCGTCACCAAATGTCGCTTTGAAGCGATTGCGGCAGAGGGCTCTGACATCCTCGATTGTGCCTTCGGCCAGGATCCGGCCCTTTCCGATCACGGCTACCAGGTCGCTGAGGACTTCGGCTTCGGCCAGATAGTGAGTCGTGACCAGGATCGTGGTTCCATTCGCGTGCAACGAACGGATTAGCGCCCAAACTTCGCAACGCGCGTGGGGATCGAGGCCGGTTGTTGGCTCATCCAAGACCACTATCGGCGGCGCCGCAACCAGGGCCGTGCCCACCAGGAGCTTTCGCTTGAGGCCGCCGGAGAGTTCCTCGGCAGTCTTCTTCGCGTGCTCTTCCAGACCGAGGGCCGCGATCATTTCGACCGCCGATTTTTCGGCCTGCTTGCGGCCCAACCCGTGCAGGCGGCCGAAAAAACCAGGTGCTCATAGGGTGTCAGCTGATCGAAGGGATTTGCCTCCTGAGGCACGACGCCCATCAAACTCTTGACCCGCAAAGGATTCCGGATAGCATCGACTCCGTGAACCGTGATGGCTCCCGCGGTCGGCTTCAGCTCGCCGGTGATCTGGCGCACCAGGGTGGTTTTGCCTGCACCGTTGGGACCCAGCAGGCTGAAGATTGTGCCCTTTGGCACGACTAGGTCGAGGGAGCCATTGGCCACGACGCCGCGCTTGTAGCGTTTTGTCAGATTGGAAACTTGGATAGCAGATTCGGTGGCCATCTGGCCACCTCCTTTTGGTAATAGAAATTTGGTGGAACTCAGGACGATTGCTGGTCGGGGGGTGTCTCAGGGGCGGGCTCGGCGAATCGAGACGAAGAACCCGCCGGGGACGAGGCACCAGCAAGCTCCTCGATTCGAATGCTGCCGTTTTCTGACTTTAGTTGAACCAGGTGCCGCGGGGTCGGAGCGTCGCTAGTGGCGTTGCCTTTACGGACTTCGAGGTCCGAACGGACCGAGCCCCTCACCGAGTTCGCGTCTAATTCGAAGCGGCTATCCTTGGGCACAGCCAGCCTAATGCTGCCGTTTCTGGTACCTATCTTTACCGGTCCCAGCACCTGACCGCGGAAGCGAACCGAGCCATTCGCCGTCTCGGCTTGCACCGCGCCGCCCGGGTTGACGATCTCGGTACTGCCGTTCGCGGCCTCGGTAGACACCTCCCCGTTGGCTTCTTCAACCACAATCGACCCGTTCTTGCTAGCGACGGTCACGCTGGCGCCAGCGCCGTTGATTTTGACTGAACCGTTGCGGCCCTTGACGACAACTTCTTGTGAAATCTCGCTCAGAGTGATCGAGCCACTTTTCGCATCGACCTGCGCCGGACCGCGGACACTTCGGATATCGATTTTTGAGTTCCGTGAGTCAACGGTGACCGAAGTCTGCCGCGGGACACTAGCTTCGTAGTCTACTTTCGGCCCTTGCGAAAAAGACCAACCCAGAAGACCGCCGGAAGGCTTGAGCAGCTCGGGCGTGCGAATATTCAAAATCCCTTCGCCCAATGTCACTCCCCTCAGGATTCGCTCCTGTTCCAAGTCG
Organism: Dehalococcoidia bacterium; assembly: GCA_965219205.1. Lineage (GTDB taxonomy): Bacteria > Chloroflexota > Dehalococcoidia > DSTF01 > WHTK01 > WHTK01. Next base: position 226,812 of record CBDCMQ010000003.1, on the reverse strand, counting down.
GCGTGGCTCGCCGATTCGGCCCAGAGCTCAGCGACGACCGTGACCACGACCTGATCTTGGTCGGTGCCATGGATGCTGATCGGACCGTTCTGATTTTCGACCCGCAACTTGAGGCTGGGTCCGGTCGCGAAGGTTTGGGAGAAGGTCCTCCGGAAGCGTTCCAAGTCTGCAGCCATGTTTTCCTCTCTGGTTTTCCGGCAGAGCGAATCGAACTAGTCGTCGCCGACCATGCCGCGGAGGCTGCCGCCACCGCTGTGATGGCCGCCGCTGTGATCGCCGCCACCCCGCCGCCGGCCTCGACCCGACTCGCGCGCTTGGCGGGTCGCGTCTTGAATCGCTTCCTGGCCGGCCCGGGCGGCGGCGTTGCGCACGGCCGCTGCAAGTTCTTTGATATACCAGGTGTTGACCGAAACACCGCGCAGATTGGCGGCCTCTCCGACTAGATCCTTTAGCTCGGCGGGGAGGCGAATCGTGACTTTCTCCACATCACCGTCGACGCTGAAGAGCTGTTCGGTTTCGCCTTCGTCATCTTCTGACGAGACCGGATCGACGACCAAGGTTAGGCCGCCGTCCTGGTACTCGAGACGAGCCTCGATGTTTCCCTCGGCGTCATTGACAGCTTCGACAGCGCTGGAGACGACATCAAAGATCGCCCGTTCAAGGTGGATTCGTGTCATCTCGATGTAGCGCTGGGTTTCGCCGCGCCGTTCCGGGTTGTCAACCAGGCCCAGGGGTTGTTCCAGGGCCTCGAAGACCGCGCCAATATCGATTGTCTTGCGCTGTCCGTGTGCTTGGGTCATAGTCGCTCGATTCCTTTTTGGAGTGTTGCTGTTTCCATGCTGGCTTCCTGCTGGCAGGATGCAAGCATAAATGGGAGTTGTCAACGGCTTCCCCTTAAGCTGCGAGCTTTGCGACCTCGGTCATCAGATTAAGCTCGATGACCGGCGCCTGATTCACGGTTTCCACTGCTGCCGGCGTTGCTTCCGGCTTTTGATTGTTCTTCCTGATACGCGCGGCCTCCTGGCTAATCTCGGCTAATCGCTGTTCGGCGACGACCTGGTCAATGTAGTTTGCAAGCATTTGCTGTTTTCTCCTGCTCCAATGTTTATGCTGGCTCCGTACCAGCGTTATGCCATCATAATGCTGGCAGTATGATGGCGTGTCAACCCTTTTTTCTAAAAGTTTCCTGAAGTTTTTTCTAAGCTTCACACATGCTTGATTAGTGACGCTGATCAGACTGGCGTGCCGCCGGTTGCGCCAAATTGACCCGAGGGACCGGGGGAGGATCGCCAGAAATAAAAGAGGCCGGGGTTAGCCGGCCTCTCGGGAGTGCGAAATCTTGCGTTTGAGATTTAAGCGAGGTCGCTCAGTTGTACCTGCCAGATGGCCATCTGGTTGGCGAGCCTTTTCGAGGCTTGTTCTCGATCTTTCTGCTAGCGACGACCTCAACCAAAGTGCGAGCCGGACTCGTCGGTTATCGCCAATCCACCCATGAGAACGGAACCGGTAATTATCAGGTCAGGTGCGTGGTCATCGGAGGTATCGTGAGTTCGGCTGTCCTCTATTCCTCCCATCGTGGCTTGCGCCTCGACTTCTACCGTCCAATCGGCGGGGACCTTAATCTCGGCGCCGCCCATGATCACGGTTGTTTCAATCAACACGGGGGCGTTCCGATAGCCGCATTGGTCAGGTCAAGCTCAACGCCGCCCATCACGGCTCGGATGTAGCCGCCTCTGAAGTCCTGGCTGGCACTGAACTCCTCAGCACCGCCCAAGATCCCCACGACATTGACCTGATCGACGCCGAGCTCCTGTTCCGCGTAGCGCCGCTTGAGAATCAAGGCGCAAACCATGAAAGCAGCTTGCAGCCCAACCAGAAATAGGAAGAGTCTTTTGAACGACCTCATGACTTAGTCCTCCTGAAACTGTCGGAGCGTTAGATTCGATTGTAAGACCGGCAAGGACCATGTGCCTGATCCCAGGGCGCTCAGGGGCCTGATCCCAGGCCGCCGCTCAAGGGGGCCCTTGCCAAGTGTCACGAGCGCCACGATGGCCCTACTTTAGCGCCTGGGACGTCCAGGGCTTAAAAATGAATAATAGACCCATGGAGCGTTTCCAGCTTGCGCCGGACCTAGAGATTTGCCGGATTCTTAATGGGATGTGGCAGGTTTCAGGTGGGCATGGGCAGATCGACCCCGAAAGGGCGATTTCGGCGATGAGTGCCTATTCGGAAGCGGGGTTCACAACCTGGGATCTCGCCGATCATTACGGCCCGGCTGAGGACTTCGTCGGTGAATTCCGGCGTAGACAGAGGCGGCGGACCGGTGCCGCGGCGGCTGAGCGTAACCAGTTTTTTACCAAATGGGTGCCGCGGCCGGGGCCAATCAATCGACAAGTGGTCAAAGCCGCAATCGAGCGCTCACTGCGCCGCATGGATGTGGAGACGGTCGATTTGCTGCAGTTTCACTGGTGGGACTACGAAGATGCCAGCTATCTGGAGGCGTTGTCGCTGTTGGCCGAGCTACGAAAAGAGGGTTTGATTCGCAACCTAGCACTGACCAACTTCGACACCGAGCATATGCGGCTGATCGTCGAGCGGGGGATTCCGATTTTCTCGAACCAGGTGCAGTATTCATTGATAGATCGGCGTCCGGAAGACGCGATGGTGAAGTTCTGCCGCGGCCAAGGCATTCACTTGCTGGCCTATGGCAGCCTGGCTGGCGGCCTCTTATCTGAGCGTTACTTGGGCTCCCCAGAACCGGGGGCGGCCAGCTAAATACAGCGAGTCTCCAGAAATACAAGCAGATGATCGATGCCCTGGGCGGCTGGGATTTGCATCAGGAGTTGCTCAGAACCCTGCACGCGGTCAGTGAGCGCAAGAACGCAAGCATTGCCAATCTGGCTCTGCGCTACATTTTGGACCGGCCGGCGGTGGCAGGGGTGATCGTCGGCGTGCGTCTTGGTGTGTCTGACAATCTGGAGGATAACGCCGCTGTTTTCGGCGTTTCCCTAGAAGAAGAAGACTTGGGTGAGATTGATGCCATCCTGGCCAAAGGCAACGACCTCTTCCAGCTGATAGGGGACTGCGGCGACGAGTACCGCCGTTAGTCCAAGTGGCAGACAAGCTGCTTGGTTATTGTTGCTCGCGAGGGTGGGCCGGCTATGAGGGTGGGCCGGCTATGAGGGTGGGCCGGCTATGAGGGTGGGCCGGCTATGAGGGTGGGCCGGCTATGAGGGTGGGCCGGCTATGAGGGTGGGCCGGCTATGAGGGTGGGCCGGCTATGAGGGTGGGCCGGCTATGAGGGTGGGCCGGCTATGAGGGTGGGCCGGCTATGAGGGTGGGCCGGCTATGAGGGTGGGCCGGCTATGAGGGTGGGCCGGCTCTGAGGATGGGCTGGCTCTGAGGATGGGCTGGCTCAGGCTTCGGGCATGGAAGGCAGGGCCCATCCGCGGTGGCCGGCATTGTCGAGGTAGAAGCGGCAGGAGAAGCCGCTAGCTGCGCTGCGGGCCGCGGCCTGCAGTTGCCAGAGGAAGCGGCTGCGCAGATCACGCGGCGTTATGCTGGTGGCGCCGGCCTGCTGGCAGCGCCGGGCAAGGATCAGGTTCACGGCGGAAGGGCTGAGTCCGGCTGCGCTGAAAACGCCGTAGGCGTTGATCGCCAGGAACAGGGGACCGGCGCTGCCGCTTCTAACGGACATCCAGTTCTCGAGGTCGGAGCGGCACTGGCCTTCGAGGTAGACAAGTCTGAGAAAGCCGCGAGGAGACCGCACCCTCAAGCAATTCTCGTCCTGCTCGAAGTCGGAGACATCAAGGCTGACAATCTCCCCCCGTCGGAGGCCAGCCAGAAGCATCAATGAAAGCATCGCTGCGTCTCGAGAGCCGGCCGGCGAGGGATCTTCACGGCAGACGCTGAGCAGCAGACGCGCGGCCCGGCTAGTGAACATCCTTGACGCAACGGTTCGCCGCTGCAGTGGCCGCAGGCCGGCTGCAAGGCCGGACGCTGCGGCCTCGGTCTCTGGCGCTGATTCAACGCTGCTCCGCAGGGCCCCGCGCAGGGCTCTCAAGGTGCGGCGCTGGGAATCGCGAGACAGTGTCTCGCCGGCCCAGTCACGGATCACCCTCAGGTCCTCGCGGCATAGAAGATGCCATGGCACTAGGTCCTCACCGCCGGGCGTGCCGGTGAGAAATTCAACCACCGGACGCATGTTTTCGTTGGGAAGAAGGCTAGAGGTCATGATTTTGTCGCCTCGATCAGTCGATGAGAATGCCCCGCTCAGCGGCTGGAGCGGGTTGAAACGAGAATAGCACAGGTGTTCTGAGCATGACAACTGCCTAAAGACCATTTGCTCGCTGTCGCCGCCGGGGAAAATCTGCCAGTCGTTGGCAGGGCCAAAAGCCGTAAGATGGGCGCGATGTCTCGGAGTGGACATCGCACCCATCGTTTTTTGGCACGGGTGGGGAATTTCGGCTGGGTCGGCGGAGGAATCGATGAAGACACGAGCCGCGGTTCATCTGGAGCATGGTCAGCCCCTGATAGTCGACGAAATAGAACTTCCAGATCCGGCACCGGACCAGGTCGTCATCAAACAGTTCGCCAGCGGCGTTTGTCACACGCAGATTTTTCAAATGCACAACCAAGACTCAGTTCGTCCGCTGCTGCTCGGCCATGAATCAACCGGCGTGGTCGTTGCGAAGGGCGCCGCAGTGACTCACGTTCAAGAGGGCGATAGGGTCATGGTCACCTGGGTACCACGAGCCGCGGAAGAAGGATTCGTCCGGCCGGACCCGGTCGTGATTTCATTCCGCGGCCGGGAGGTTTCAGCTGGTGTTTTCACCTGGGCAGAATCGACGATCGCCCACGAGCAGTACGTCGTGAAGCTGGCGGATGATGTTGTCACCGATGTCACTTCGATCATTGGTTGCGCGGTGATGACCGGCGTCGGAGCGGCACTGAACACGGCACAGGTCAGCAAGAACAGTTCAGTCGCTGTTTACGGAGCCGGCGGCATCGGCCTCAGCATCATCCAGGGGTGCGCTATAGCCGGGGTTGAGCCACTGATTGTGGTTGACGTTACCGACGAGAAGCTTGAATTCGCGCGACAGTTTGGCGCCACCGTAGGGATCAATGCCCTGAGCGAAAATCCGGTCGAGCGCATCCGGGAGCTTACGGGCGGAATCGGCGCCGACTTCGCGTTCGACGCGGTCGGCCTTCAAGTCACGATGGAACAGCTGGTGTCTTCAATACGCCCGGGTGTTCTGGGTGTAAAGGATGGCGGTATGGCGGTTCTGGTGGGCTTTCCGCAGACCACGGCCACATTGAATATGCGGGACCTGTTCTTTTCCCGAACCTATCGGGGAACTCTAGGGGGCTCTAGCAGACCGCAGATCGACCTGCCGAAATACGTTGACTGGTTCCGTGAAGGAAAGCTAAAGCTCGACCTTTTGGTAACCAACCGCTACCGGCTTGATGACATAAATCAGGCGTGTGCCGATCTGGACACGGGTAAGATCCTTGGCAGAGCGATTATCGAATTCGAGTAATGCGACAGGAAAGTCACTTGACTACACAAATTCTTCCTGGGGCACTACAGTTTTGAAAACCTAATCGGACCGGTGGTCGAAATCATCGAGGAACACTTAGCCAGGAGACACTCTGATGGTGAAATCGGTTGAAGCCCCTCTCGGCCTTGACCCGTCAAGGGTCATCAATCGCGATATTTACGTCGATCCAGACATCTTCGAAGCGGAGAAATCGCGCATATTCCACAAGACCTGGCAGTGGCTAGGACACGTCGGCGAACTGCAGAAAGCTGGCGACTATTTGACGGCGGATATGGCTGGCGTGCCCGGTTTGGTTGTGGCGCGCAACAAGTCCGGTAATTTGCACGGCTTTTACAACAGCACTCGGTACTGAGACAGGATGACAACAAATGCCAAGGAGTAAGACGTGGCGTTCATCGCGGCAGATGGCCTGACCGAGGAGGAATCCAGCAGGACCATTCAGGCCGGCGGTATGAAAATCCACTATCACGACATTGGGCAGGGCGAACCAATCCTCTTTCTTCATTCCCACGGGCCCGGCAGCACCGCCTGGATAACATTCCACAAGGTCGTGGCCGAGTTCGCCCGCGGCTATCGCTGCATCCTCTTCGACCTGCCCAATTTCGCCAAGAGCGGGCCTGTCGTCTACGAGGAGAGCAGCCACGCCCTCCAGGCCCGCGTTGCCACCCAACTGCTCGACGCGCTCAACATCTCCGACGCCTTCTGGGTGGGCAACTCGCAGGGTGGGCAATCTTGCCTCGTGGCAGCGATCAAGCACCCGAATCGGGTGCGCAAGTTCGTCCTCGGCGGTGGGCACGTCGGCACCGCCGACATCTACGTCATGGCCAACCGGCCTTCGGAAGGCACCCGCGCCTACCGCGTCGCCACTCAGGAACCTTCTCGCGATAACCTGCGCCGCTATCTTCGAGCGCATCTATACGACCAGGAGCTCGTCACGCAGGAACTCGTTGACTATATACACCACTGGCACAACTGGTCGCCGGAGCTGGCAGACGCCCGCGACAAATCCGCCAACGTTGTCGTCGACTACACCGAAGGCCTCAGTGGGATCAAAGCGCCCGCCTTTATGGTTCACGGTCGCGACGACCGCATGGTCCCCTTTGAGGTCAGCATCAAAATGCTCAACCATATGCCTGATTCACGCATGCTCCTCCTCAACGGCTGTGGACACTGGCCGCCATTCGAAAAACCGCGGGAGTACGCGGCCCACATCCTGACTTTCTTGCAGGAGTGAGCCCGCCTTTCAACCCTGAAAGTGCGCCCTGTGCCTGGCCGGGATATCATTCAGGGACTGAGAGATCATAAGAGCTTGGAGGGCCTCCGATGACCACCACCATTCGAAACCAAGACATGCGGCTCATGGTTGATTACGAAAATGGCACGGTTGACCGCCGCATCTTCGCCGACCAGGAAATCTACGATCTGGAGTTGGAACGCATCTTCGCTAAGGCGTGGAACTTCATGGCCCACGACTCGCAGATCCCCAACCCCGGCGATTTTTTCATGACCTATATCGGCGAAGATCGGATGATCTGCGTCCGCGACAACGACGGTAACCCGCAGGTTCTGGTGAATACTTGCCGTCACCGCGGCAACGCTGTCTGCCGGGCCGAAGAAGGCCACGCCACTAGCTTCATGTGCACCTACCACGGCTGGACTTATGACCTGCAGGGATCGCTTGTCGGCGTTCCCGGTTTTAAAGAGGTCTACCACGAGGAGCTCGACCGCGAAAACTGGGGCCTGATCAAGGCGGGCCAGGTCGATTCGTACAAAGGTTTTATCTTCGCCAACATGGATCCAGGAGCGCCTGGTCTCAGCGACTATCTAGGCGAAGTTGGCCGCATCGGCCTCGATCTCATCGCCACCCAAGGCGACATGGTTGTGCTCCCTGGCGTTCAGAAATACACGATCCAATGCAACTGGAAGCTCGCCGCCGACAACGTCTGGGACTTTTACCACCCCGCGATCAGCCACGCGTCTTCGACGATGAGCCGCTGGCGCCCCTTCCCGACAATTCGGCCAACCAACCGATTTGAGAGTCCTCACGTTGTGGTCTTGGGTGAGTACGGGCATGCGATCAGCGGTCCCGAGGTAACCGAGGAGACACGCGCGAACCAGGCAAACAACGCGATCCATCCGAGCTGGCGAGATGAGCCGGAAGCAGAGGCAGCGCTGGGCCCGGTGGGGGCTCGCGTGGGCAACCATCCGCATATCTTCCCAAACTGCTGGTTGGTGCCAAACGGCGAGCAGCTTTGCATGAGGATGCCAAAAGGTCCGATCACGACAGAGATTTGGTGGTTTACTTTCATCGCTGCTAACCAGGAAGCAGACCGCCACGCAATCCAGCAACACCGGGCGATACATACATTCGGCCCGGCCGGCATGCTGGAAACGGACGATGGCGAGAACTGGGGCGAGAGCACGCGGGGGATGACCGGGGTGATCAGCAGGCAGTATCCGCTGCATTACGCGATGAATCATCGCCACGATGAGGTTATCGAAGAAGAAGGCGCGCCGGCCTACATCGAGACGAAGATCAACGAAGTCGCCCAACTCTGGCTTTACAAGTCCTGGACTGAGTGGATGTCGGCGGACGGCTGAGCCGGAGGTTTCCGTCCATCCTGGCCAGCAGGTGGCAAAGGCAGTCGCAGCGTCGCCTGCTCAGTCGCTGCATTGGCGTTGGCCTCCGGGACGTCACCGTCGCGAAGTAGGGCCAGCGTGGCGGTCGCGACACGACGAGGTAGAGGCCACCGCATTGCAAGTAATCAATCACACGTGTGAAGAAAGAGTCACGAGGCTGCCGACGCTGAAGTAGAGCCAGCGTGACGCTGGCGACCCCTGGGAAGTTGGTGCCGAAGGCACGCGCATTCCCAGTATTCAAATCAGAGCGTTTGCGTTAGCGTGCGAGACGCTGTCGACGCTCCTGGCAAGGCCCACGGCCTTTGCCAGTATTTAAAAGGAGAAATCGTGGAATCACTGAGAATCATCGAGGCCTTTCGCAACGCCTTTTACAGCCCGCTTTACCTGGTTGAGGCCCTGGGGCTGTTTGAGAAGCAGGGGCTGGAGGTTAGTATCCAAACTCGAGATGCGAGCGAGGGTGTCCTGTCGGTGCTGCGCCGAGACGGGGCGGACGTGGCTCTAACCGGCCCGATGAGAGGCCTCGTAGGTGCTGATGCCGGCGAGACGGACTTGCCGATTTCTTTTATCGAAGTAAACAGCAGAGATGGTTTCATTCTGCTTTCGCGTGAGCGGTTTGAACCCTTTCAGTTGCAGGATCTCGAAGGGCGGACGGTTCTCACTTATAGCGAGCCGCCGACGCCATGGATGTGCCTACTGACCGTCATGAAGGAGCAAGGCGTTGCCGCGGAACGCGTGCAGCTTTCGACGGATCGGTCATTGCCGGAGGCGATGGCCGCGTTTCAACAAGGCGAAGCCGATTTTATCCAGCTTCCCGAGCCCCAGGCAGAAGAATTCATCGTGGCGGGGCAGGCGCATCTGGCGGCGCCCATGGGACGGTTTTCTGGTGAAATACCCTACACCGCGTTTGCGGCCTTGCCAGCGGTCTTGGAGCAGCAACGTGAAATCTTGCTGCGGTTTACGCGTGCCGTTTATGCCGGTCAGCGCTGGATGTCCACCGCCAGTGCGGCGGAGATTGCAAAGCTAACGGCGGGGCTCCTGCCGGGCGTGCCGCTGGAAGTGCTGACTACCAGCACCGAGCGGTACCTAGCCGAAGGCACATGGGCGTTCGATCCACTGCTGCGCCGTGAAGGCTTTGACCGGCTGCGCGATATCCTGCGCGACGGTGGTTTGATTAAGGCAGCTCATCGCTACGATGACCACGTGAACACTGACCTGGCCGCTGCCGTAATGTCGGAGCGGTAGCCTGTCGGCGACTGAGGCTTAAAAGCCACAGCTCGTGTCTTCAGCGGGATCTGGGGTGTGCCTCAGCTTTAGGAGTAATTTGCCGGCCTTTCAAACCATCCTGCCAGAATTTGTGCAAGACGCTACCGGCGCTGAAGTAGAGCCAGCATCACGCTGGCGACCCCTGGCAAATTGGCGGCTAGCCGCCTTCATTGCCGGCCTTTCGAACAATCAGAGGTAGCGTGGAGACTCTAAAGCTAATCGAACCGTTTCGCAGCGTCTTGTATAGCCCCCTATACGTGATCCAGTCCCTGCGGCTCTTCGAAGACGAAGGCCTTGAGGTGAGCGTGCGCTCCGATGTGGCCGGGAAAGACACCGTGGCCGTCCTGCAAAGAAACGAGGCTGATGTCGCCCTCACGGGACCGATGAGGATATTTATGGCCGCCGACGCCGGCGAAAGAGATCTGCCGCTTTCATTCATAGAGGTCAACAGCCGGGATGGCTTCATGCTGGTTTCCAGAGAACCAAGCAGCCACTTCCAGTGGAGCGACCTCGAGGGGAAAACGGTGCTGATCTTTCGTGACCCGCCTACGCCCTGGATGGGCCTGCTGAGAGCGCTGGAAGAGCAGGACGTGGACGCTGAGCGCGTTGAGCTTCTCTCACACGGCTCACTAGCGGACTCGGCCAGGGCCTTTAGAGAGGGTGCGGGCGATTTTGTTCTGCTACCAGAGCCCATGGCCGAAGAATTTATCGCGTCAAAGCTGGCGTATCTGGCCGCACCGATGGGGCGGTTCGTGGGGCATGTGGCGTTTACGTCCTTTGCCGCGACTGACGCCAGTTTGAGCCGGAACCGCGATGCATTCTTGCGGTTTACACGTGCGGTTTATGCCGGCCAACACTGGATGGCCGCCAACAACGCAGCAGCGATCGCCGAGCTGGCCGCCGAATACCTGCCGGACGTTCCCCTGGAAACGTTGGTAGCCGGCACGCAGCGCTACCAACGTCAGGGCACCTGGGCTGCCGATCCGCTGCTGCGGCGCGAAAGCTTTGAGCGACTACACGACATCCTGCGTGAGGGCGGCCTGATCAAAGGGACCCATCTCTACGAAGACCATGTGACGACAGAATTTGCCGATGCAGTGATGTCAGAGCGGGCGGCGCGGGGTAAACTGAGCCGCCCGAATGGGCTGTGGAGCAAATTGAACAGATCACGTGAGGGTGGGGCGTCTGATGTCGAATGAAGAGCAAGAATTGGAATCATTGCGGGGAACGGCGGAACGCGCCGGGCTTGGTCTGAGCGACGAAGAGCTGACGAAGGTCTCGGTCGGGGTGAAACGAAATCAGGCCTACGCGGACGCGGTCCGGCGCTTTCTGGGCACTGAAATCGAACCCGGCACGGTGTTCCAGGTGATTCCGGCATCCGACTCTTGGGGTTCTTCGGATGACTAAGCTCGACTCGCGCTATCTCACAATAGCGCAGGCTGCCGGGTTGATCCGCGCCGGCGAGTTATCCCCCTTGGAAATCACGCAGGCCTGTCTGGACCGGATCGACGAAATCGACTCGCAAATCAACAGCTTCATCACCGTTACCGCAGAACTCGCTCTAGCGCAGGCCAAAGCAGCAGAGCAGGAACTTGCGGCCGGCAGAGATCGGGGTCCGTTGCACGGCATTCCGGTGGCGTTGAAGGATCTTTACGCAACCAAGGGCGTTTTGACGACGGGACACTCAAAGGTCCTGCAAGACTGGATTCCGGACGAAGACGCAACGGTCACGACGATGCTGCGCGAAGCAGGAGCCGTCCTCATAGGAAAGCTGGCGATGCACGAGTTTGCCTTTGGACCAGTTTCCTTTGATTTGCCGTTCCCGCCGGCGCGCAACCCCTGGAACCGAAATCACGTGACTGGCGGCTCGAGCAGCGGCTCGGGAGCGGCGCTGGCCGCGGGGCTTTGTTTCGGCTCGCTGGGCTCCGACTCGGGAGGGTCGGTGCGAAACCCGGCCTCGCAGTGCAGCATTGTCGGTCTAAAGCCCACGTACGGCCGCGTGAGCCGTCACGGAGTTTTGCCGCTTGGCTGGTCGGTGGATCATGTCGGACCGATGGCGCGCAGCGTTGAGGACACAGCCCTGATGATGCAGGTAATCGCGGGGCCGGACTCAAGAGACCCGGCGTCGGCGCCCGAGCCGGTGCCCGATTTCAGCGCGCAGCTCGGTAAAGGGGTGCAGGGCCTGCGGTTTGGCGTTCCACGAGAGTGGCTCGATGAAGGCCTTGGGACCCACCCGGAGGTAAAGGCAGGATTTGAGTCGGCGCTGGAAGTGGTGACCAGCCTGGGAGCGCGGATAGAAACGGTTGACAGCGTTCCGTTTATCGAATCTCGTCCCGCTAATACGATAATCCTGACTTCCGAGGCCTATGCCATCCACGAGGAAACATTGCAGAAGAGACCGCAGGATCTGAGCGAGAAGCTGCGTACGCGATTGCGTGAGGGTGCTTACTTCAGCGCGGCGGATTTCATCCAGGCGCAGCGAGCCAGGACGACGATTGGTCAGCAAATCGGCCAGATTCTCAGCGATTACGATGCAATCCTCTCGCCAACAACGCCGCGGCCCGGCGAGGCATTCGATGAATTTGACCCCGAGGCGAGATATGGTCCGCCGAGCTTTACAAACCCGTTCAATCTCACCGGGCTGCCGGCGATTTCCGTGCCCTGCGGGTTCACCGCGGCCGGCTTACCCTTCGGGCTGCAGATCGCGGGGCGCGCCTTCGACGAAGCGTCGATCCTGCGGATTGCGCGCGCCTACGAGGAAGCCACGCCGTGGAACGACCAGCATCCCGAGATCTAGTTGCTCCTGGGAAATTTGCTTCGCTTTTCGCTCACAGCCAGAACCGCGACCGGTGCGCACTCTTTAGCGGGGTCTGGGGTGCCCCCAGCTTCAGAAGCCATTGCCAGTATCCCAAACAGTGCCTTACCGTAAGCGCGAAAAACGCTGCCGGCGCTGAAGTAGAGCTAGCGTTGCGCTCGCGACACCTGGCAAGCTGGTGCCAAAGGCACACGCATTTCCAGGATTCCAAATAATAGGAGAAAGATCGTGCCGAGAGCGGAAGTCAACGGAGTGGGGTTGGAGTATGCCGAGGCCGGTAGCGGGTATCCCTTGCTTTGGTGTCATGAACTTGCCGGCAGCATGGAGAGTTGGCGGGCGCAGGTTTCGTTCTTCTCCCGTTTTTACCGTGTCATCACCTACAACGCCAGAGGGTACCCACCGTCTGACGTTCCTCCGGAAGCCGACGCTTACAGCCAGGATATTGCTGTCGCGGACGCCTTCGGCCTGCTCAAGTACTTGGGAATCGGCGAGGCGCACGTCGGCGGCTTGTCGATGGGCGGCACCACGGCACTAAACTTCGGGCTGCAGCATCCGGAGACTGCGAAGTCGTTGATCGTGGCGGGGGCAGGCTCCGGCAGCACCGATTCGGAGCGTTTTCGGGAACAGAGCCGCAGCATGGCGGACCATCTCGAAGCCGACGGTATGGCGGCGCTGAAGGAGTATGCCGGCGGCCCGGCGCGGGTACAGTTTCAGCGAAAAGACCCGGTTGGCTGGCAGGAGTTCGCCGATCGACTCATGGGGCACTCGCCGGTTGGCAAGGCGCTAACCGTCCGGGGGGTTCAAGCCAAGCGGCCAGGGGTTTACGAGTACGAGGACCAGCTGCGGCAGCTCGATGTGCCGGCGTTGATTCTCTCCGGTGACGAAGACGAACCTTGCTTGGAGCCCTCGCTGTTTTTGAAGCGAACCATCAGCCGCTCGGGACTGGTGTTCCTTCCCCAGAGCGGTCACGCGATCAATCTGGAGGAGCCAGAGCTGTTCAACCGGACCGTTCTCGATTTTCTGTTTGCGGTTGAGGCCGGCAAGTGGCGCAGCCGTGAGGCGGGTTCCGGCGTGGGATTTCCGACGCCGAAAGGGATTAATTGAAATACGGGGAATGCGTGTGCCTTTGGCACCAGCTTCCCAGGTGTCGCCAGCGTGACGCTGACTCTCCTTCAGCATCGGCAACGTTTTTGCGTGAGGCCAAGAGCTGTTTTGAAATGCCAGCGCCGATTAGCTGCCGGTGGGTTTCAGGTGCACCAAGGGAATTTCGCGTGAGGTTCGTCCCTGGTAGACGGTATAGGACTCGTCAGCGTCGGTGATACGTCCCCATAGGCTCTCGCGTTCCTCGTGGCTAACCTCACTCGCCTCGACGCTCAGATGTATGTTCTTCATCTGAATGCTGGCCTTTGGGTCAGCTCGGAGGTTGAAGAACCAGGCCGGGTGCCTGGGTTCGCCGGCATTGGATGCAACCACTACGAAGCCATCCTCGACCTCAACGTACTCAAGTGGCGAAGTGCGTGGTAGGCCGCTGCGGTGTCCCTTGGTGGTAAGCAGAAGCACCGGCATCCTGTTCACATTTGATCCGAGGCGGCCGCTGGTCCGGCGATAAAGCACGCGGAGCGGTGCACCGCCCACATTGCCTCGAGTGCCTTGGTTCGTTTTACTGCCGTCATCGCTTCAACCTCCGATTCTATGTGTGTGGACAGGTCGCGAAGGCGACCTGTCCACACTAAACCGTTGACTATCCCTCGGCGAGAGGAGTGGGCTGCAGTCCATCTGGCCGGGCCGATCCGGAGCCCGCGGGCACTGACACGGGCGGTGTCTCGCTTTCCAAGCCGGCCCTCGGCAGGAATTCCAGCCACTTCGGTAGGTACCAGTTGCGGTCGCCGAGCAGCTTCATACTCGCCGGCAGCAGGATGACGCGGATGATCGTCGCGTCAAGGAAGACGGCGATGCCGAGGCCGACACCGAACTGCTTGAGCTCGAGGTCTCTCGCCAACGCGAAGGCGGCAAAAACGGCGACCATGATCGCGGCGACGCTGGTGATGGTCCCGGCGGTCGTCCGGATGCCGATCGCGACCGATTCCTCATTCGACATGCCGGTGTCGTAAGCTTCCTTGATTCGGTTGAGGACAAGCATGTGGTAATCCATGGAAAGACCGAAGAGGATGGCGAAGAGGAAGAGCGGCAGCCAGGGTGCGATGCGGCCGGTTGCCTCAAATCCAAGCAGACTCTGGCCAATGCCGTTCTGGAAGATCAGCACCAACACGCCGTAGGCTGCCGCGACCGAGAGCAGGTTGAGAACCACGGCTTTAACCGGAATAACCACGGACCGGAACATTGCTAGCATAAGCAGAAACGCCAGGCCTAGGACAAAGCCAAAGACGTAGGGAGCGACCGCCAACATTTGCGAGGTGAAGTCCAGACTGCCGGCCGTCAGGCCGGTAACAAAGACCGGCACGCTGCTGCCAGCGAAGGCCAGCGGCACGATCTCCTCGCGCAGCAGTCGGACGGTGTCTTGAGAGCGGTTATCGTCAAGGTCGAAGACTATGGGAGCGCGAACCAGGGTCACGCTCCCATCCTGGGAGACAATGGTCTCGAAGGGCCCGCGGAAAAACGACGACGCTGCCAAGCCGCCGCAAGACGCGCTCGGTGACAAAGGCCCAGGCCCTGCCATCATTGGCGGAGCTGGAGCCCGGCAGCGGGATGCGTAGACCGTCGACGCCATCGCCAACCAGCGCCAACAACGCCGGCAGCAGGGTAAGCGAACCGATGATCGCGATCGCGACGACAATGATTGCGCCAAGCGAGAGCGAGATAAAGATCGGGTTGTCCGTCAGCATCAGGCCACTGATCGAGAGCACAACGGTGAGGCCCGCGTAAAATACGGCACGTCCTGTCGTCCGGCTGGCGATCGAGATCGCCGCGTACTTCTCGTAGCCCGCGGCGCGCTCACGGCGGAAGCGGGACACCATGAACAGCGAGTAATCGATGCCGACTGCCAGGCCCATAAGCAGGACCATCTCGGCATACAGCTCGTTCAGAGGATAAACGTGACTTGCGGCGGCAGCGATGGCCATTGTGGTGGCGATGGCGCCCAGCGCCATCGCCAGGGGTATGGCGGCCGCGATCAGCGAGCGAAAGGCCACGAGGAGGATCGCCAAACCGGCGCCAAGCGAGATGATCAGGACCATGGCGAAATCCTCGTCGAGGATGCGCTCATCTTCGAACTCGAGCGTAGCTCGGCCGGCGATCGAAACGATGAAGCCGTCCGAAGCGGCTGAGATCTCCTCCACCGTGTTGACGAGGGGCTCGACTGGCCCATGAGCTTCGACTGGAACACGCAAGACATGTTGGTCGGTCGAAACGAGGCTGGTGTCGCCACTCTCGTAGTAGTTGGTGACCTCACCGACGGCCGGCAGCGCGCGCAGGCGAGCAACGGCGGTTTCAACCACCGTCCTAAACTCAGCGCTGTCAACTTCGAGAGTTGGGTGCTGAAAGACCAGCTGCTCCGCGGGCTCCTCCCCGGCCGTGAACGCCCGGTCCAAGATGTCGGAGCCGAGAGCAGCGTCACCTTCGGCACCATCAGAGTCGAGCAGCTTTGTTTCAACGGTGGCTCCGACTACAGCCGCCAGCAAAAGCACCAGGACAGCGGCGCTTACGACCCACCAGCGATGGGTTGCGCTCCAGTTTGATATCCGGGATGTGAAAGTCGAATCGGTTGCTTTGTTGTTCATCGTATGCCTCTCCTCGCTCTAGATTGGTCTGGAGAAAGCATCGCTTTGGGAGGACCCCGGCGTCGTCACCGGATTGAGGGATTTATCGCCTGCCGTTAGGGCAAGAGCCCCATAACCAGAAGAGGTGAGCAAGGTCTCACCCGAATGGATGAGCGCCAGAGCTTGAAGACCGGCTCCATGAGCGGAAACTTGCGTCCATGACTGGCCGGGTAACGACCACAAGGGGAATGGGTCGCCTACAGGAAGTAGAGGACCTGATCACGCGCAAGCGCATGGTCATCCTCTACATTGGGTTTTACCTTGCCCTGGTCAGCACGGCGCTGCGCGGTCTGAACTACTATTTCCTCGAAAAGATCAGCTTTACAGGTGGAGCCAGCGACTGGGTTGAGGAGCACGAGTATCGCTGGCTGGTGCTGGGCCTCCTGCTGGCGTTCGTAGTCTTGGCGGTGGCCCGTCACTGGCGGCCGAGCCAGATTGCCGGCCTCCCTCACCTTTACTTGGCAGTTCAGAGCCCCCTAGTCTTTCCGTTGCTGCTAATCCCAGAGTCCGACTACTTCACCATCCTTTTCTTCTTGCTCAGCCTCCAGACTATGCTGTCCTTGCGACAGGCCGTCGGTTACCTGTGGCTTACCGCCTTCGCGCTGCTGACGGCGGTAGGCTTCCTGGTTCAGTACGAGTTCCGGACCGGCCTCGCCCTGCTCGGCATTTATACGGCGGGCTACTACTTCTTTGGTTCCTTCGCGACGGCTACGGCGCAGGCGGAGAGGACGAGATACGAAGCTCAGGAGGCGCTTGCCGAGCTGCGGCAACGTGAAAAGCAATTGATTGAGAGTGAGGAACGCTATCGCCGGCTGGTGGAGGGAAGCCCGGACGCGGTAGTCGTCTTCGATCGAAACTTCCGGTTCGTGGATGTCAATACCAGTGCCTGCCGGAGTCTGGGCTACCAACGCGAGGAACTTATTGGGATGCCGTTGCAGACTATCTATCCAGGCTTTGTCGGCGAGGATGGCGAGGCTATGCAGCGGCATATGGAGATTGAGCCTGAAGACTGGCACTTTCATTTGGAGGAAACAGAACTCCGGCGTCAGGACGGGACGACGTTTCTCGCCGAATCACACATCGGGCCGATCGAAATTGACGGCCGGCGTCACCTCATTGCCCTGGTGCGCGATGTCACCGAACGAAAAGAAACCGAAGAGACAGTCCTTGCCCAGACGCGGGACCTCGCGGTCCTCGAAGAGCGCAACCGCATGGCGCGGGAAATCCACAACACCTTGGCACAGGGCTTCACCGGCGTTGTTCTCCAGCTCGAAGCGGCGGAGCAAGTGCAGGCCGAAGACCAGGCGGCCGTCGCTGGGCACCTGCGGACGGCGAAAAGCCTGGCACGCTCCAGTCTGCAAGAGGCGAGACGGTCGGTCTGGAACCTGATGCCGGAGGCGCTTAGCGGCAGTTCTCTGGAGGGGGCGCTGCGGCGAGAGATCGAGCGCTCCTTGACCAGCGCCAGACATGGCTCGCTTTCGGTAAGCGGATCTCGTCTGCGTCTTTCGCCGGACATCGAGGCGGCGTTATTGCGGATCTGTCAGGAATCTCTGACCAACGTCAATCGCCACGCGGCTGCCAATAACGTCAGGGTCAATTTGCGATTCGACGACACCAGCGTTGTGCTTTCGATAGAGGGCGATGGCGTCGGTTTTGACCACGATCGGGCCTCGGAGGGTAACGGGTTGGGGCTCCGCGGTATGAGCGAGAGGACACGTCTGCTGGGCGGTCGACTCGTGGTCAAGACAGAGCCTGGTCAGGGAACCACTGTAGAAGCGAGCGTCCCGCTCTCGCCGAGCCGAGCCGGCTAGAGTGGACGAGATTCGGGTCTTAATCGTCGATGACCACGCCGTGGTGCGCGATGGGCTGGCTTCGATGCTGGCGCGGGAGATGGAGTTTGCCGTCGTCGGTGAGGCAGGAAACGGTGAGGAAGCCGTGCGGCTGGCGGCGCAGCTCGAGCCCGACGTGATCCTGATGGACCTGCGGATGCCGATCATGGACGGAGTAGAAGCGATGCGCCAGATAAGTGGAACCGGTCAAGCAGCCCGCTTTCTGGTACTGACTACGTTCGACACGGACGAATATATCTTCCAGGCGATCGAGGCTGGCGCCAAGGGTTACCTGCTCAAGGACTCGTCGCGCGAGGAATTGTTCAAGGCTGTACGCTCAGTCGCAGCAGGCGAATCGTTGATCCAACCGGCAGTTGCCGCCCGTGTGCTTGACCGCTTCGCAGAGATGTCAAGGCGCCAAGAATCCAGCGAGACCGACCCGCTTTCCGCACGCGAGCTTGAGGTCCTGGGGCTCATGGCCCAGGGACGCGCCAACAAGGAGATTGCGGCTCAGCTGACGATAAGTGAGAACACGGTCAAGACTCACGTGGCGAGCATCTTCCAAAAGCTCGGGGTCAACGACCGCACCGGTGCCGTCACCACGGCGATCCAGCGCGGCTACATAAGCCTTTAGGAGCTGGCGGCCATGCCTTCATTGTCCGGATTCCAAAAAACTAGGGCTGGAAAATTCCTGTCTCCGGGTGATAGGCGGACCAGCCATACCACTCGGTCACGAATGACGCCACGTAGGTGAGCGAGCGGCCGGCCATAGGGCCGGAGAGCGCTTTGCCCTCAATGTTCCATCGTGAACCCGTCTGATCGTCGGCGAAGAAGCCCTGTTCGCCGCTTGCCTGGAAAGTGAGCTCGCTGCCATCTAAGGTTGCCAGGTAAGCCAGGCCGGAAGGAGCTTCGGCATCGGCGAACACGACCAGTCTTTGTCCCTCGATCGTGTCGGCGATGACGTTACCCTCCTGTTGGAGAATTGAGAAGGGATAGGCGACGAAAGTTGCTCCAACCTGAACGCCAAGAATTAGCTCATTACCCGGCAAACGGTCGTCAACATTCAGCAAGCTTTGGGCAAAGCCTGGCCCCAAGGCGGCTGAGCCAATAACCACGGGTCTGGTGTACTGACCGGAAAATGGCGTATCCGGGTCAAGAATTGTCGTTTCTGGGTGGAGTTGTTTCCAATCCCCCCAGGTCACGTGCAGAAGTGGCAGAATCTCGAGCTGCTCACCCGCCAACTCACCCTGGACGCCCTGCCCCTCAATATGAGTAAAAACGGTGTTGATTCCTCTTTCGACCATCACCATTACGCCGTTATAAATACCGAAGGGACTGAACAGGTGATCTTCGCCTTGGACGGTGGAGTCGAAACCGACTCCAGAACTACAAACTATTCAATAGGTGATGACCACCTGCCGTTCGCCCAAGGTGTCATTGACAACGTGGTGGTAGCGTGTCATCCGCAGGGGATAAGCGCGCGCTTCGCCATTCAGCTCGAGACCGAGGACCAACTCATCATCGCTGAAATAGGCTGCATCCTCCTGATTTAAGATGTCGGGAAAGTCCAGGGCGACGAAACGGCTACCGCCACGAAACGAATCTTCCTGGAACTCCGGCGGCTGTTCTGCCTCGTATTCAGACGGCTGGGCAACTGGGGATGGCTGAATAATGGCCGGGTCGGAGTTTTGCGCGATCGTAGGCGCCTCGTCGGCTGTTAGGGCAGAGGCAGCGCTAGTGTTTTCCGCAGCAGTCTGGTCCTTGTCCGTGCCTCCGCCGCAGGCAAGGGCAACCAAGAGTGGTAGTCCAAGAGCCAACTCGCGGAATCGCTGGCGACTGATGATCGGTCTTGTAATGGCTCCAACCTCTGATTTTGACTATAGCTTACGAACAGGGATGACCTGATTTCTAATCAATTCATTTCCAGGCCGTTAAATGTTTCTAAAAGCGAGGCCGGTAGCGATGAGGCGCGAGCTGGCCGCGCCGCCGGCATGCGGCCTGATCGGCGCCGATGAGCAAAGACTGGTTTCTGACGACATGAAGACGGGCTGGCATTCTTGCCGGCCCGTCTTCATGTCGAGTTAGGTGCTTTCTTACCCCTATTCGTTTTCGTCCTGGAGGTAGAGATACCAATAGCCGAGAGCGGCGACTGCTGCTCCTAGCAGCGGACCGACCCAGTAAACCCAGTGGTCAGCCCATTCACCGGAGATCAGGGCAGGGCCGAAGGTCCTGGCCGGGTTGGCGCCAGCCCCGGTCATGGGAATGGCGACAAGGTGGAAGACGAAGACGGCAAAGCCGATGAATAGCGGCGCCGGGGCGGTGCCGCGCTTGGAGACAGCCGTCGCGAAGATAGTCCAAACCAAAAGGAAGGTAATCACCGCCTCGATGCCAACCGCGGCAAGGTTGCTGGCGACGACGGCGTCATTGACGGCGTGCCCGCCGGCACCTGGGATCGCGTCGAAGACAGCGCCGACGAGGAAGGCCTTGAGCAAAAGCATGCCAATCGCGGCACCTACCAGCTGGGCGACCACATACATGATGGCGCGCCCGAGGGCGATCTGGCCGGTGATGAACATACTGAAGGTTACGGCCGGGTTGATATGGCCGCCGGAAATGCCGCCAATGCCGGCCGCAAGCAGGGCAATCGCCAAGCCGTGGGCGGCGGCGACTATCACGATACCACCGCCGAGATCGGGCGCGGTCTGCAGCATGGCGGCAATCGAGCCGACACCGACAAAAACAAACAACAACGTCGCTATGAGCTCCGCCAGGGAGTTCTTGAAGTCCTCTGTCTGAGGTTCCATCGATGTATTAAGTTTGAGGGCCAAATCTGCCTCCTTATCTGATAATCCGGACGCATCCGGGACCGGCTCCAATTTTTAGCGAGGAAAGGCCAAACTGTCAATACTCTTAACCAAATATTGGCACTAAATATTGCGCAGGTGGCCTGGGACCGGTTCTGCGACAGTAGTTCGACGCCCTGCCAATCAGAGTTGCCGCGCACTCTAGGCATTGGGGCGATGGAAGTCGGAGGAGCTGGCGCGTCAGAGCCTTGGAACCGGAAAGCTCCGGACCACAAAAAGACTGCCGGTGCGAAAAACAAAATCGCACCGGCAGTCTTGAGCCCGTATCAGGGGCAATCGTCAGCTGTGGCTAATTACTCCTTAATCCACATGTCGTGCCAGTACACCGGCCGTACCTGGGTCAACTCGAAGTTTTGCACTCGGCCGCTGAGCAACTGGTTGAAGTTAGAGGTCAGGCAGAGCATCGAGGGAGTGGACCGCTCCAAACATATCATCTGGATCTTGGTGATCAGTGCCAAGTTTTCCTCGAAATCGATCAGCGTCTCCGACTTCTCGATTAAGGCGTCGACCTCGGGGTCGTAGAGGGCGAAGCCTCGGTAAGTATCGGACCAACTGGCGCTGTGCTGGAGGCGCAACGCCTGACCGGGGGTGTCCGTGCCGGGCGAGCCCTGGACCATGATCTCCCAGTCATTGTCGGTCCAGCGCTGGAAGAGCTGGGCCGAGCCGGTGGTGTTGGAGATTGAGGTATTGATATCAGCGCGCTTGAGCTGCTGCTGCCAAACCTGGCCGGCCGCATCTGTGGTGCCACCGGCGGCGCTCGCCATCATGTCATAGGTTCGGTCGATGTCGAAGTTCGAGGCAGCGAGGAGCTTCTTGGCCTCGGCCACATCCTCAACGTAGAAGTGCTTGATGTCCTCCCAATTGAGCTGGTAGGCCTTGAGGCCGGCCGGCAGAATACCGTTGGGAAGGACGCCGTCATCGGCGAAGCCGAGGCTGAGCATTTGCTGGCGGTTGGTCAGGCGCCAGAATGCCCGACGTATGCGCTCGTCTCGCCGCCATTCGAAGCCGGCGCCGTCTTCTTTCTCCGGGCGGGTGTTCATGTGCCAATGCCAAGGGCTAAACCCGGGCAGGCTGGCAGTCTGAACCTTGTCGCCCATCTCCGGTGGGATGCTCTGGAACTGGGTGACGTTGGGGAACGCCCAAAGGTCGATCTGGCCAGCTCGGAAGGCCGCCTCGGTCGCCACGGTGTCTGGGATGAACTTAATCTCCCGCGAGTCAATGTAGGGCAGGCCCTGGGAGGCAAGCCGGAACTTATCGTGACGCTTGTAGACGTGGCTCACCGAAAGCTGGGCCTCCTGGAGGAAGTACGGCCCGGTGCCGATCTGCTGTCCGGTATCGATGTTATCGAGGGTTTCCGGCGCCATGATTGGCTGGCCGGTGCCACTGCCGAGCATGTTCTGGCTGAACAGGTAGGCGTTCGGCTTCTGTAGGTGGTAGATGACCGTGAGGTCGTCAGGCGCTTCGATCGTGTCTAGGAAGTCGTTCTGGAAAGTGCGGTCGAAGGCGTTGGGCAGTGCGGAGACGTACTCTTGGCTGGCCACAACATCGGAAGCGATAAAAGGCCTCCCGTTGACCGGCGGAAAGTCGTGCCAAACCTGGTTTGGCACGAGCTTCATTACGACGGTGGTATCGTCAGGAAGTTCGATGCTTTCCATAGCCTCCAGTACGAAGCGTCGGTCGTCCTCTCGGGAGGTTAGCGGCCGGTCGAAGACGTGAGCACCGCCGGTGTTGGTGCCATCGTCCCAGTTGGAGACCGGGTTGAAGTTGGCCGTCGCTGTGCGGCGGATCACGAAGTGACCGCCGGGCACCGGCGTGCCACCACCGCTCAGGTAGTCACCGTGCTTTACCGCGACGGGTTCAGCAGTTGCCGTCGCGTCCGGGGCCGAGGTAGCGCCGGGGGCAGCGGTATTGGCTGGTGCGTCTCCACCACCTGTCTCCTCGTCATCGCTGCCGCAGCCGACCAATGCTAGGGCGGCAGCACCAATCGATAAGGCCGCACCGGAGCGCAGGATACGGCGCCTAGCTACTCGGTTCGTAGTAATTCTGTCCCAGTAGTTTCCTGCCATTAAGAATTTACCTTTCTACTCCCCTTCGATTTTGTAATTGGAGCAATATAGTATAGATCGTAGCCGGAACAAGCCCGGCAACTGATGCTCTTTTTTATACGCTAAGACCATACACAAGGCCTCATTAACCATACACAAGGTCTCATTAAATGTACATGTCCCCACAAAATTCTCTGAAACTTGAATCTTCCTCTTGTTAGAGGGTCAGTCAAAGCCAATTCCAGGAACGAGCCGGCTTGATCGGTGCTGATTTCCCATCCGAAGGCTACTTTTCCCCTTTGAGATGGTGGTCCGCGGAGAGGTTGTGACAAATTATGCAGCAGCCGAAGTCGAAAAGCACGTCGTTGAGAGCAGCGATGGGCAGGCCGGCAACGTTGTAGTAATCGCCGTGGATTTCGCTCACAAAGACCGAGCCAAGGCCTTGAATTCCATAGGCGCCGGCTTTGTCGAACGGCTCGGCGGTTTTGATGTAAGCATCAATCTCGGAATCCTTGAGGGTCCGGAAATAGACGTTAGTCTCGGCAAGCCGAGTCTTTTCGTCCATCGTTTTCGAATCGATGACAACTACGGCGGTCAAGACGCGGTGGGCGCGGCCGCTCATCTTCACTAACATTTGGCGCGCATCATCGCTGTCTTTGGGCTTGCCGAAGATGCGATCTCCGACTTCGACTAACGTGTCTGCGGCGATCACAAACGCGTCGGCATGTCTCGTGGCTGTCTGCCTGGCCTTGGCGAGGGCAAAGTCAGAGACCAGCGCAATTAGGGTCTCGCCGGGCCGCACTATCTCAGAGACGCTGCTGGGGTCGACTTGAAAGCGTAGACCGAGGACGTTGAGCAGGTCTTGGCGGCGTGGCGAGGCCGAGGCGAGGACGAGTTTTCGCGGTTCAGCCTGGCAATGGACTTGGTTTGGTGCCGCCATTGGGCCAATGTAGCAGACACTCGCGAAACCCCGAGCCTGTGGCGCAGTGCCGTGGGCACCGGCGTTCAATTTTGGCATTTAGTCCGAAGCGCAAATCAGTGGCAGTAACCTTACGATGGGCTCTTGTCATGTTTGGAGTCCGCAACCGTCTTGCGAGATGAGAGAGGCAAGGAGTAGATGATGTTCAAGGCCACCGGCCTGCGTTCCTGGAACCTAAACGTGACCAATCTCGAAACGATGGCATCGTTTTATCGTGAAGTCCTCGGCTGCGAGGAGTCTGGTCGGCAGACTGTCGAGGGGGCTGAGGTTGTGCGGCTAAAGGTTGGTAACGAAAGCTTGGGCCTCTTCGAGGCCCAGGAGGGCCCGCGACCCTGGGTTCCCCACCACACTTTTAGTTGCGAGGGTCCGGAGGATTCCGAAGAGCTGGTTGCCGAACTGGAAGCGAGGAGCATCGCCGTAGAGAACGTTAGGGCTCATGGTTCTGGCGGCGGTTACTCGCTCTACGTGAAAGATCCGTCCGGCAATCAGCTCGAACTTTCGGTTCAGCGCTAAGCGAAAGGGCCGTCGATCAATACCTTGTGTGATCAGAGAGGCGTGATAGTGGTCGGCTAACACCTGCGACAGGACGCAGGTTACCCGGCGAACTGTTGGCAGGTCGAGGAATTCGTTGGGACCGTGGGCGTTCGATTGCGGACCCAGGACACCGGTAATAAAGAACTGGGCATCAGGAAAGCGGTCTCCCAGCATACCCATGAAGGGAATCGTGCCTCCCTCGCCCATATAAGCGGCTTCGCGGCCGAAAAACTGCTGTGAGGCGCCGTCGATTGACCGCTCGAGCCAGGGTGCCGTTGGCGGGGCGTCCCAGCCCGGTGCATTATGCTCCGGCTCGTAATGAACTTGGGCACCAAACGGGGCGGGGGTCCTCCTCAAGGATCTTCTTGAGGAGGTCTGTTGCACGGTCCGGATCGAGCGGCGGCGGAATTCGCAACGAAAGCTGTACGGCAGTATGAGGACGCAGGACATTGCCCGCGTTTGAAATCGAAGGCAGGCCATCGGTTCCGGTGACCGAAAGGGCGGGTCGCCAAGTGCGGTTGAGAATCAATTCACATGGATCCTGGTTGGTTGGCTCGACTCCCTCATGCAAGCGGTACTTGAGGAAGACATCGTTGCCAAGGATTTCCGCCAAGTGCTTGGCCTGGGCCAGCCTGGCGTCGGGGATCTCCACATGGAAATCCGGCGGCAGAATTTCGCCGGTTTCCTCGTCCTCGATCCGGCTAAGGAGCTGGCGAAGAACCCGAAACGTCGAGGCGATCACGCCGGACGCGTCACCGGAGTGCACGCCTTCGCGTAGCAACTCGACCGACAAGCTGCCGGCGATCAGGCCCCTCAGCGAGGTAGTCCCCCAGAGCTGGTCGTAGTTGCCACAACCGGAATCCAAACCGACGACCAGGTTTGGCGTGCCTAACCGATTGGACAGGGCATCGAGATAGAAGGGCAGATCAAAGCTACCGCTTTCCTCGCAGCCCTCGATCAGAATCACGCAATGAGCGTGCGGTAAGCCCTGTTGCCTAAGGACTCGCAGCGCGGTCAGGGAGGCAAAAACCGCGTAACCATCATCCGCTGCGCCCCTGCCGTAAAGCCGGTCCCCCTCTAGCACCGGTGCCCAGGCGCTAAGCCCCTCCCGCCAGCCGGTCATTTCCGGTTGCTTATCGTAATGCCCATAGAGCAGGACGTCCTGCTCTAATTCGCCGGGAACATCAATTAACAGGACCGGAGTACGTCCGGGAAGACGCTCTACGCTCATTGTTGCGGCGGGGAGGTCCTGATCCGTGCACCAGCTCGTTATCAACTCGATCGCCCGTTCCATGTGGCCGTGTGATTGCCATTCGGCGTCAAAAGAGGGCGACACGTTAGGGATCGCAATGAATTCGGTGATTGCCGGCAGTATCGACGATGCCCAGGCCTCATCGACAAACTCGATAGTCTGCTCTCGGTTCATTCCAGGTTCCGTCCAATATAGATCAATTCTGGGTAGTCTAGGCCAAGGGGACGGGAGGCGCACCAACTTGTACTCGTCCAGTAGATGCCGGACACTTACCTCCTCTCGGTGAATGCTAGCAGCCACTCTTGCGGCGTTAGATGGCCAAGGGCCTGATCGGGCCGGTAAGTGTTGTAACGCTGCTCCTGTTGGAGCAGCTGGGTTCTCAGTTGGCTGAGCGAGTCGGGTGGGTCAACCAACTGGTAAAGCTCCTCTTTGTGGGTGCGCTGGGCTCGTTCCAGGCAGCCGTTGAGCTTGGGGGAGCGTGGTGGCAGCACAAAAAGCCGCAGCCCCTTCTGCTCACAGGCGGCCTCAAACTCGGCCCTGAACTCAGAGCCACCGTCCAGCTGGATCGCCTTCACCGGACCCGGCATACGCTCGATGACCGTATCGAGGAAGTCGCGCGCCGTGCCGGCGGTAGCGCGGCCGGAGACACCCAAGACGTCCCAGCGGCTGACAATATCACGCGCCGAGAAGTGCTTGTAGGCATGGGTAATACCGGTCCAGCGCACGTCGGCGCTGTCCACCTGAACCAGATCTCCCGGCGCCTTGACGACGTAGTCTTTGGGCTTACGCACGGCATAGGGCCGCACCTGAGGCCGAGAGACGATGCAAGGGTCCTTCAGACTCGCAGGCCCCAGTTTGCCTTGGCGTCTGAGCCGGCTGAGGATGCGGCCCACCATCGAGACCGAGATAGTGACCCCTTGGCGTCTGAGGATCGGCTGTAGCTTGTCTTTGCCCCAGACGGGATTGTCTTGGCGCAGGCGTAGCACCGCTGCTTCGAACTCTAGGCTCCAAGTCGGCTTGCGGACCTGGTGTGGCCTATGGCTGCGGTCTTGCAGACCCCGCGGACCCTGGAGCCGGTAGCACTCTAGCCACTGGTAAAGGGTTGAGCGGCTGCGTCCAAAGCGTCTTGCCGTCAGACTCACCTTCTCGCCGTGATCCTTGTGCCACTCAACAGCCCTGAGGCGCGCCTTCGCCTCACGTGATAGTCGTGGCTCCTCCCTGCCTTCCTGCGCTCCCTCTGGGAGGAGACGAGCCAGGGTTGGACCGCCTGGGATGATCGACCCGTACGTCTGCATTGGGACTCCGTATCGTCCCCGCCTTCTCATCATTGTCGTGTACGGCATCTTTCTGAACGAGATCACAACTCTGGCATAGGACAGCGCCAAAGGAACTAGCCTAAGGGCCTGGCACGTACTTGAGCAGCCGCGGGATTGTGGCCTTTTCTTTGGTACCAATCCTTAGTATTGGTCCGAGCGCCGGAACTTGCTCGCGGAGTAACCTTGATCCCACGAGGCAAGCTTTGACCTTTTCGAATCATCTTTCTGATTGGGTTGGCAGAACTTTCCGTTCCGCTTTCATCGGCTTTTCGGCAATCTCGTTTCTACTAGTGCTAACCGCGGGCTGCACTTCAGACGCTGGGCCTGCTGATCAGGACGCGACGGCGACTTTTCTTCCGTTGCCAAGCGCGACGGCTGCGATCGCTACATCGACGGCGGAAACCACTCCGAAACTCGAAGCAACGCCCACCCGAGAGCCGCCGCTGGTGGAACCGGCAGTGGCTCCGATGGCGCCTGAGCCCAGCCCCACACCGCGGCCAGTTGAGAGTCCACGGACCGCTGGACAAGACCTCTTGAAACTCCAGGAGAATCTGACGCAAGCGATTGAGGAATATGCTGTGCCGGGCAATTACGCGATCGCCGTAACCGACCTGCAAACCGGTGAAACTATCAGCGTGCGTGGAGGCGAACGCCAAATGAGTGGCTGTTCTGTCAATCTTTTCGTTTTGTATAAAGTTGTCCTCGATCTGAAGACGGGAAAGTACGATCTCGACCGCGTTGATCGGTTGGTCAGGGCAACGACCTGGAGCAGCAGCGCGGTCACGGCTCGCGATCTCTACGCTGTGATTGGCGATGGCGATGGCGATGCGACCAAAGGAGTGCGCCGGGCTGACTGATATCGTCCTCGACCACCCACCGGCGTTCAGAGAGCACAGCTTAGCCGTCGATTACAACAACTGGATCACAGCCGAAGCGATGAACCAGGCTCTAGCGATGTTGTGGCATGGGGAAATCATCGACGGCGAATTGCGAGGCTACTTATTAGACCGGCTTGCCGAGGTTTCGCCCGGGCTCAACTACCTAACGGCTTCGGTAAACGAAGCAACGGTTAGCCACAAGAATGGTTTCTTTTTGGCGTCCATTTTGGCGTCCAATGGATATGTGGACAACGACGTAGGCATCGTCAGGCTGAAGCGTGGCGATGTGGAGTGTGCCTATGCCGTTTCCTTTCTATCCGAGCAAGTGCCGACCAGGTTGGGCGACGTCGTTCTCGGTCAGAGGCTCAGCGCCATGGTGTTTGAGGTCATGTCGGCTCGTTATCCGTGAAGCAAAAGTCAGAGTGGGATGTTGCCATGCTTTTTGGCCGGCAGCTGCTCACGCTTGTTTTGCAGGACCTCGAGAGAGCGGATGATCTTCGATCGCGTGTCGCGAGGGTCGATGACATTGTCAATGTAACCTCTTGAGGCCGAGACGTAGGGGTTGGCGAAACGCTCCTGATAATCGCGACTCAGCTCCGCCCTGCTATCCGGTGACTTTTCGATTTGAGCCCGGAAGACGATATTCACTGCAGCGTCCGGCCCGGTGACGGCGATGGAACCGGCCGGCCAGGCGAAGTTCACGTCTCCGCCGAGGTGTTTCGAGCCCATGGCGATGTAAGCTCCTCCATATGCCTTGCGCAAAATGCAGGTTACTTTCGGCACCGTAGCTTCAGCGTAGGCATAAACGAGCTTGGCGCCGTGAGAGATGATGCCGCCGTACTCCTGCGCCGTTCCCGGCATATAGCCGGTGACATCGGCGAATGTGATGATCGGAATATTGAAGCAGTCGCAAAAGCGGACGAACCGAGCTGCCTTGGTTGAGGCAGCAATATCCAAAGTTCCCGCCAGGTAGAGAGGTTGGTTGGCGACGATACCTATCGTCCGACCGGCCATACGCGCCAAGCCAATGACGACGTTCTGCGCGTAGTCTGAGTGGACCTCCAGAAAATCAGCTCCGTCCACAACTTGGTATATCACTTCGCGGACGTCGTAAGGCTGGGAATCATTCTCCGGCAGAATCTGAAGCATCTCCTCATCACGCCGTCTTGGATCGTCACCGATGTCGACGACCGGCGCCTCATCGAGGTTGTTGAGCGGCAAGAAAGACAACAGCCGGCGCACTTCGTTGAGGCAGTTCTCCTCGTTATCCATCGCGAAGTGGGCCACGCCGGAACGGGTCGCATGGATTCTAGCGCCGCCCAAATCCTCGTCCGTGACCTCCTCCATAGTTACCGCTCGGACGACATCCGGGCCAGTAATGAACATGAAGCTGTGGCCCTCAACCATGAAAACAAAGTCTGTAATTGAGGGGGAATAAACCGCGCCTCCAGCCGCCGGGCCGAGGATCACCGAGATTTGCGGCACGATTCCCGATGCGCGGACGTTGCGCCGGAAGATTTCGCCGTAGCCCTTAAGACTGGAGACCCCCTCCTGAATTCGGGCGCCGCCGCCATCGTTGATGCCGATGACCGGGACTCCGGTTTTGACTGCCAGGTCCATGATCTTGCAAATCTTTTCAGCAGCAACTTCGGAAACGCTGCCGCCAACCACCGTAAAGTCCTGGGCGAAGACGCAGACGGACCGGCTTTCAATGCGGGCGAAGCCGGTAACCACGGAATCGCCAGGGTAGGCCTGTTGGTCTACGCCAAAATCGCTCGACCGGTGAGTAACAAGAGGGTCGAACTCCTCGAAGCTGCCCTGATCGACGAGGATGTCAATCCGCTCCCGTGCAGTGAATTTGCCGCGCTGGTGCTGAGCATCAATTCGCCTTTGCCCGCCACCAAGAGCGGCCTGCTCTTTGCGGCGATTCAGTTCGTCGAGTTGGTCCTGGTTGCTCATTTTGTCACTTTAAGGCATTGGGGGCGGAAACCGGCTAATGCTAGCACTGGGCCTCTAAAAGGAACAAGGTCGGCGCGGGCCGTAGACTACCCGGCGGCAAACATCTAGTTGCAGGTCGCGTCCTCAGGGAGTGTCATCAGGCAATTGCAAGACTTGGCCGATAACCAGGGCGGACTCACTGACTCCGTTCAGAGCCAGTAATTGCTGGGCCCATTCCAATTGCAGGGATTCAGGAATGCCGACCTTCTGGGCTATGAGCAAGGGGTAGTCACCGGCGAGAACCGTGTAAGTGCCGCCGCTTCCTGCCGCGGGAGTTGGCGCGGGGGTAGACGGCTCTGGAGTTTGGGCTGGTTGGGAGCCCCCAGTGGTTCCGCTAGGTAGAATCAATTCCTGTCCTGCTTGGAGAAGTCGCGCGTCGGCGATTCCGTTGATTCTGAGCACCTCAAGATTCCAAGCGGCCCGTTGATCCTCCGGGATGCCGAAAAGACCGGCGATCGCACCGAGTGTGTCCCCGGGCTGGACGAGATAGGTGACCACTGTCTCACCAGGGTCGGTTGGATTGGCGCCCGGAATCGCCACACTTTCGCCCAGAGTTACGGGCTCAGACAGAGTGGCCGGCAGGGTAGCAGTCGGAATGGCGCCCGAGCGTGCAGTCGAGAAATTCCCGTCGTCATTTCCACCAAAAACACAGCCCTGAATCAACAGGACAACCAGGAGTGATGCCAGCGAGCCGATGCCTAACTTCGCGCCCATCCAAGCCTTCCAAGACGATCGTAGCCCGAGCGATTCCTTTGCGCCAAAAGAAAAAAGTCAGGCCTCATAAATATATGCGAACTACCACCCAGTCTTAGCGGCCGCCGGCCATTAGGGTGACGAACCGGCGCTAGGGAGTTCCAGAAAATGATTCCAGAAGGGCGACCCCGAGTCGCGCGGCCTCCCCCAAAAGCTCGGGCCGAACTCGCTCGATTGTATCCTGAGGGGTGTGAAGGAGGTTGTCCGTAATCCGGTGAAGCATTAGTGCTGGAATGCCCGCGTTACTAAAGCTGGCGTGGTCGCTGCTCGTGCTTAGGGGAAGTTGGCCTTGAACGGCAGTTATACCCAGCGTCTCAGCGATTGCCAAACCCCATTGCTGTTCCTCGAAACTGCCGATGAGCAGCCAGCCATCACTACCGACACCGACCATGTCAAAGTTGAGCATCACCTTAAGGCGCGCCTGTTGGTCGGGGTTGAGTGAGTTGACGAAAGCGCGGCTGCCAATCAATCCTGGCTCCTCGGCGGCGAAAAGGACGAAACAGTTGGCATTCATGGTTCCATGGGCGGCAAGCACGGCTGCTATCTCAATGACCGTAGCGGTACCGGACGCGTTGTCACTGGCTCCGGCAGCCTGCACCACGCTGTCGTAGTGGCCGCCCGCAACGGTCTCGCACTCTGTGTCTGGCGGCCGGGCAATGACATTAAAGGAAACAGCGTCCGAGAGGGCGGCAACGCTAACTTCAACTTCGATGGTCCCATTGCTAATTTGCTCGGCCAGTAGCTGGCCTTCAGCCCGTGAGATTGACAGCGCTGGAATGTCAGATGTGGTCTGGAGGGAGCCGAAGAATGATCCTGGTTCGTTGTTGTAAATCACCACGCCGAGTGCCCCCGCGGCCTGGGCATTGGCAACTTTCTCCTGGAAAAACAGCTCGCCCCGCCCGATAAGCAGGATGGCGTTCTGAGCTTCGGGTGGTATGTCCTCCTGGTAGCCCAGGCCGGCCGCGACCAAGACTCCGGTGACCGCGCCGGTGCCGCTGTTAGCGAAAGGCACCGATGGAATGGTCCTCTCTTGAGGAGCGTTCACCTTCAAGGCTGATTGGCGGCCAACTTCCCGACCTATAGGGAATTCCTGGAGCTCGACGTTATAGCCAAAACTGCGAAGCAAGCCAGCGATGTATTGGGCCGCGGCCAACTCGTTGTCGGACCCGGCCGGGCGCGGGCCGATATTGACTGACAGTGCACGAACCAACTCAAGGATTCTCTCGCCGTTGGGCCCATCCGGATCGAGGCTGAAGCCGGGGGTGGCGATAGGGGCGGTAGAGGCAGCAGGCGGAGTCGATGTCGACGCCGGATTGGTTGATTCTTGCGTGGAGATGGCCGTGGTCGTGGCCGTCTTATCGGATGAACTCGCGGTGTTTGAGCATGCCGTCGCCAGACACAGCAGGATCAGCGAGGATATGACAAAAACCCGCCGGGACGCCCTCACCTTTCCTCACCTCCCCACCCACCGGTCCCTGGAAACGCCGGCAGAGCGCCGGTGCTAGTTTTGTCTTTGGCGGACTTCTTTATTTGCGCTTTCGGCCTTTGAGCCAGGCCTTTAGGCGGTCAGCATAGCTAGGCCCAGAGAAGTCCAGAGCCTGGCCGCGCCAGCGCTGCCGAGTCGACTGCTGCCCGCCACCACGAATCGAAAGAAAGAATGCGGTTGCAAGGATAATGAGGGAGCCAATCATCACCCAGCTCGCACCGGGGAGGCCCCTGAGAAAGAACATGGCAACGATGACGAGCAGAGACCACATCATCACCTGACTCAAGGAAACACGCGTTAAGCGGTGGCCAAACCAGCCCTGGGCCGAGGCAAATCGGCGGCGTTTCGGAGGCTTGGCGGGTGGTCGCTTGCCACGATCTGGCACGAAGTCATCGATCTTGCGCAGGATGTCTTCAATTTCGCGTTCGATTTTGTCTGCCTTGTCGGCCATGGGTAGACACCACCCTTTGCTAATTTTTCGGCTTCCTACCCTGAAGCCTCGTAAACCCCTCAACAGGCCCTTCTAGTAGTGTCCTCCAGTAATTCTTTATTGTACAGGTGTAGTTAGAAGGCGGCTAGACAACTCCCGACTTCAACTTTTCTTGTACCGCGCTTGCAATCTCCTCTGGTGACAGAGTGTCGGTGTCCATAGCGAGGAAACGTGGGCCATACCGTCCTTTGTAAGCAGCGTTGATCCGGTGGGCTGAAGCGAGTTCGGGCATCCGATTCGATGAACGGGCGCGCGAAGCCAGGGTCGTGTCGCTTACCGTGAGCCTTACAATCAACGCCTGTTCTGCCAGGTGTCTCATCAGGGCGATGAGTTGATCGATTTCGGACTCGAAATCATAAGTGTCGCCGCCGCGCTCGAACCGAAACGGACCCTCGACCACCAAGTTGTAGCCATTTTTCAGGTAGTTAGCGCTCAACAAACGTAGCTGAGTGTTTACCATTTCCAACTCGGCTCGTTGGTCGGCGTCGGGGATCGCAATCGAACCTTCGGCAAGGCTGTCGGTGCTGATGATCGCTGTTTTGCCGCTGAACGTGCGGGCAATCTGCCAAGCGACTGTTGTCTTCCCGGCGAGTGGCGGACCATAAATCACGGCTAGTTTGGTTGACATTCTTCTTTCTCGTTTCTGCTGGTGAGTTCAATCCAGTCAGGGCATCTCGGGCACTTAGCCGGGGGAAAGCATAAACCGCTGAGAGTGTCGAATCCCCCGCTCCGTCGGTTGTTATTCTTTTTACAATCCCTTTGAATCTCGCTAACCCTCTATTCCTCTCGAGGTCTTAATTTCTTATGGACGCACTTGCGCCACGGATTAGATGGGAGGAAAGAAGATGAGGATGTTGAGATGGGGGCTCGGTCTATCGGGTCTCGCCGTCGCTGGCGCCGTAGTTGTCGGGGCTCTTGGCCTGGGAGTTGGTGCTCAGGCGGAGGAAGGTGAAAAGAGTGGTGTTCGCGCACTCTACCTTGATTTGGTCGCTGAGAAACTTGGTGTAACGGTTGAAGATTTCCAGGCTGCCCAGGAAGCGGCTCGCGGTGAGGCAATCGAGCAAGCGGTTGCCACCGGGGTTATCACCGCTGAGCAGGGTGAGCGGATCAGGAACAAGGAAGCAGGTGCTGGCCGGCACCACCGGGGCGGACGCCTGGGCCACGCGGTCAAGAACGTTTTTGGAGCTGCTGCCACCGTGATTGGCATTGAGCCCGAGGCGCTCAAGGACGAGCTTATGGCTGGCAAGAGACTCGCCGAAGTCGGCGCGGACAATGGCGTCGCGCGGGATGCACTCAAAGCCGGTATCATCAGCAGCGTTGAGACTGAGCTTCAGGCGGCGCTTGACGCTGGCAACATTACAGTTGAGCAACACGATGCCATGCTCGCAGGCTTGAATGACCGCATCGACGAATTGCTCGACCGCAGCGGAATCGGGCCTCGCGGCGAGAGGGACGGGTCTGACCCAACCTCTTAGCCGAAGGGAAACCCTCGCCTGGGTCGAATGGGAGGAGCCAACTGGCTCCTCCCATTCTTGCGCCCCATGTGGGCACGACGGCGAAAAACCCCAGGCTTTTCCTGATTGGCGACAAGTGATGATCAAGCCCCATAATGACACTGACACTCGAAAGCGAGCAGTGCAATGCCTGTCCTCAGCAGATTCCTTGGCAACCCCAACGATAAAGAACTGAAAAAGCTAGCGCCGGGCGTGGGCCAGGTCAACATGCTGGAGCCTGAAATGCAGGCTCTTGATGATGTTCAATTGCGAGCCAAGACTGAGGCGTTTCGAAACCGGCTGGCCGCGGGCGAGACTGTTGATGACATACAGCCGCAGGCCTTTGCCGTAATGCGCGAGGCAATCAGCCGCCAGCTTGGTCAGCGGGCCTTCGATGTTCAGGTCATGGGTGCCTTGGTTCTGCACCAGGGCAAAATCGCCGAATTGAAGACGGGTGAAGGGAAAACTCTGGTGTCTTCCCTTGCTATCTACCTAAACGCGCTCACTGGGCACGGGGTTCACCTGATTACGGTCAACGACTATTTGGCTAAGCGGGACGCCCAGTGGTACGGACGTGTACTTGTCTGGCTGGGAATTAGTGTCGGTATTTTGCAGCACGATGCCTCGCTTCTGGTTTCCGCGGAGGCCGTGAGCGAAGAGGAAAACTCGGAATACCTCACGCCCTGCAGCCGCGCCGACGCCTACGGGGCAGATGTAACCTATGGCACCAACCACGAATTTGGCTTCGATTACCTGCGAGACAATATGGCAACGGAGCGAAACCTGCAGGTTCAGCGCGAGCGTCACTTCGCGATCGTCGATGAGGTAGACAACATCCTAATTGACGAGGCGAGGACACCGCTGATTATCAGTGGTCAGGCGCAGCAGGATGTGTCGATTTATCCACGCTTTGCAGCTCTGGTTCCGCGTCTCCGGCGTGATGTTGATTACACGGTGGATGAGCGCATGAAGGCCATTTCCTTGACCGAGGCCGGGGTCGAGAAAATCGAACAGGCACTAAACGTTGACAATATCTACTCGCCGGAGAACTTCCGCCTGACGCGTTACATGGAAGCAGCGCTGAAGGCAGAGATTATGTTCAACCGGGACCGCGACTACGTCGTCAAGGACGGTGAAATCGTCATCGTCGACGACTTCACGGGGCGCTTGATGTTCGGCCGGCGCTGGTCGGATGGCTTGCATCAGGCGGTGGAAGCCAAAGAAAGTGTCAAGATCCAACAGGAATCGATCACCTACGCGACGATCACGATTCAGAACTACTTTCGTATGTACGAAAAGCTAGCCGGCATGACTGGTACCGCGGTCACCGAGGCGGAAGAGTTCGACAAGATTTACAAGCTGGAAGTTGTCGTCTTGCCACCAAACCGGCCGACAGGTCGCGAAGATGGAGATGACTTGGTTTACCGGACCGTGAAGGCGAAGTTTGACTCCGTGGCCAAAGAGGTGGAGGAAGTCCACGCTACTGGTCAACCGGTGCTGGTTGGAACCGTGACAATTGAAAGCTCTGAATATCTCGCCGAGTTGCTCAAGCGTCGCGGCGTGCCGAACCTGGTGTTGAATGCCAAATTCCATGAGAAGGAAGCTGCGATCGTCTCAGAAGCCGGCCGGCTCAACGCGGTAACGATCGCCACCAACATGGCCGGGCGGGGTACTGACATCATCCTGGGCGGCAATCCAGAAAATCGCGCCGCTGAAGATTGGCAAGAGGAACACGACCAGGTTGTGGGGCTGGGTGGGCTGCTGATTGTCGGGACTGAGCGCCACGAGTCCCGTCGGATCGACAATCAACTTCGCGGCCGCGCCGGGCGGCAAGGTGATGCTGGCAGTTCTCGCTTCTACGTTAGCTTCGAAGATGACCTTATGCGCAGATTCGCCCCTGAATGGCTGCCAGGCATGCTGGGCAAACTGGGCATGGAAGAAGATATGCCGATTGAATCCAGCTGGGTGTCTAAAGCCCTGGAAAACGCTCAAACCAAGGTCGAAGGCCACAACTTTGACCTACGC
This sequence comes from Dehalococcoidia bacterium, assembly GCA_965219205.1. Taxonomy (GTDB): domain Bacteria; phylum Chloroflexota; class Dehalococcoidia; order DSTF01; family WHTK01; genus WHTK01. The sequence goes on along the minus strand of CBDCMQ010000003.1, from coordinate 190,815 downwards.
AAGCACGTCGTTGACTACGACGACGTAATGAACGTTCAGCGTGACATGATCTACACGGAGCGGACCAAAGTGCTCCAAGGTAAGGACATGCGCTCGAACATATTCGGCATGGTCGAAGAGCAGACGAAGCAGCTCGCCGAGAGCCATTTGCCGGGTCGCCAGGAAGAGGCTTGGGATCTTGACCTCTTGCTCGAGGAAGTGGGCGCGATGTTCCATCTTCCCGAGGAAGTGACCGCTGAATCTCTCGAAGCGCGCGGCGCAGAGGAGATCGAAGCGCTGCTGCTTGATGAAGCGGAAGCGGCCTACGAAGAGAAGGAAGAGGACCTTGGGTCCGACGGTATGCGTCTGCTCGAGCGCCTGCTTTTGATGCAGACAATTGACCGGCTTTGGGTAGAGCACCTGACCGCCATGGATGAAATGCGCCAGGGTATTGGACTCCAGGCCTACGGGCAGCAGGATCCGTTAGTCGCCTACAAGCGTGAAGCCCACGACATGTGGAGCCAGTTGCTGGAAAATATCAACCGCAACGTGGTCCACGCGATTTACCACGTGGCTCTCTCAGCGCAGGCGCCGACAGCATCGCCGGTTGCCGCTGATGGCGCATCCAGTATCCCGTCGCGGCTAAGTGAAAACCGGCCGGGCCAGAAGGCCGCACCGGCGGCCAAAGCTGCTGACGGCAAAAAGATTGGCCGCAACGATCCCTGCCACTGTGGGTCGGGCAAGAAATTCAAGAAGTGTCACGGCCTGGCCGCCTAGCTTCTGTTTGTCAAAGGCGGACCAGTTTTTGAACCTGAGCCTGATGTTTGGGATAGGGTGTTGTCAAAGTTTTTAGTAATCTCAGAAAAAGTGCCGCGCCTATCGAGGTACGTCGACTCCAACGGATTGTGACTTGACAGCGACCGAAACCGACCAAATTTTGGAATCCATCGCCTACATGAAAGAAAGCGTCGATGGCGGTGAGCACTGGTATCTTGCCGTTTTGAAGACCATGGCTGGCTGGAGCTTCCCGGAAGAAACCATCGACGGTCGGACTTACCGCTACCTAATTGGCGGAGAGGCTTTTGACTGGCTCCTGCTAATTGAGCGATTGGTAGATGAGCTGGACACTGGCGTCGGCGAGAAGGATCGGCAAGCCCTGCTGTTCCATGGCCACCCGCCGCTAGAAATAGACGAGGACGAATTTCAAACCCTGATTGGCACGCCGAAACACCAGGCTTACCTAAACTTTCTCTACGGCATTGTGGTTGAGGAGGCGCTTCAACTTGCTGTGGAGCAAGAGGTTGAGAAAGAACGGCACGGTCAAGTCTTGTCCGCCGGTGAAACGGCTGGCGAAACCGCCTTTCAACGCTTGTACGGCAATTCCGAAGCTGAGCTGCTGGCCGAGTTTCGCAAGGAAAGGAACTTGGCCGAAGGTGACCGAATCGAATTCGCCGACCTGAGAGAGTTCACTTACTGGCTTTTCAAGTTTAGGGTTCGCCGGCATGAGGGCGCCCGCGTGGCTTCGGACACCCGCAAGGGACTGGCGGCGTTGTCCAGGGTTGAGGCGGCATTCCGGCGCCGGTTGGAGTCCTTCGAAAGGCCGTTGTTTGAAGTGCCAGCGACGGCCGTTGGCGATTAGGCGCCGCCGTTTCGAGATTTTTGAAAGGCTGTCAATAAGCCGCGGGCACGGCCGAGGCTCCAGGCAGCGTTCTTAGGATAACCTGAGCGGCGATCGGCGATATTTCAAAAAAATCTTGACAGGACATAACCTGATTCCTAGACTTATTGCAAGTAATTTTTAGGCGAAGACGGGAAGTAGTAGAGAGCAAAGTCGGGCAGACAGCGAGCCGGGATAGTGTAAGCCGGTAGCCGGAATGCTTCGAACTCGTCCTTGAGCCCCCCAGATTGACAGCGACGGTCTGGGCGGGTGAGCCCGTTATAGCGATTGAGGTGCTTCAGCCCATGGCTGGAGAACTTGGCTGGTAGCGTCCCGTCTCCCGGGATCCCTTGGTGAGGCGGGTTTTTTATATAGCCAAAGATCAGGGTAGACCCTGATCTTCGAAAGGAACCAATGACCTTACGGTCGCTAGCAGTGGAGGCCCATACGGTCTCGGACTATTCCGGAAGCAGAAATGCCTGTCCGGCAGCCCGGGACCAGGCTGTATTTCGTGAGGGCCCCAGGTTCCTCGCCGCTGCTCGGCTTGACCTGACGGTCCTCCTCCTAAGCTAGTCCTTCCCTGAACCGGGGGATAGGACGGCAACCCACAGGTAAAACCACTTCAGCTAGCGCTGAATTACCTCCAGGAGGACAGCATGAAACTCACAGGCGCACAAATCATCATGGAGTGTCTTGGCCAAGAAGGCGTGGACACCATTTTCGGTTATCCGGGCGGGGCCAACCTGCCCATGTACGACACGCTAGTCCAGTATCCCCGAATTCGTCACGTTCAGGTCAGGCACGAGCAGGCAGCGGCCCACGCCGCCGACGCCTATGCTCGAGTTACCGGTAAGGCCGGTGTTGTCTGGGCGACTTCTGGCCCCGGCGCGACCAACCTCGTGACCGGCATTGCCAACGCCTGGATGGATTCCGTCCCCATCGTCTGCATCACGGGCGCGGTCGTGAGCTGGCTAATCGGGCGCGATGGGTTTCAAGAAGCAGATATCACAGGGATTTCGATTCCAATAACCAAACACAACGCTTTGGTGCTCAACGTTGAAGATATCGCGTCGACATTAAAAGAGGCGTTCCACATTGCCACAACCGGCCGCCCGGGGCCGGTGTTGGTCGATATTCCGCGTGACGTGCAGCAGCAGACGTGTGAATTCGAGTATCCGGATTCTGTGAGTTTGCCGGGCTACGAGCCGCAGACCGAGGGCGATCCGCGTCAGATAAAACGGGCTGGACAGCTAATTGCTGACGCCGAGCGCCCGGTGATCCTGGCAGGACATGGTGTCGTGATCTCGCGGGCCTGGGAGGAGTTGGTGGAATTTGCCGAGAAGGAGCAAATCCCGGTCATTACGACACTGCTCGGCCTAGGCGGATTTCCTGGGACCCATGAGCTGAATATGGGACTGCCTGGGATGCATGGTATGTACTGGAATAATCAAGCGATCAGTGAGGCTGACCTCCTGATCGCTGTTGGCATGCGTTTCGACGACCGGGTCACCGGGCGGCTCAAGGACTTTGGTCCGAAAGCCAAGATTATCCACATCGACATCGACCCGGCTGAAATCGACAAGAACCTGCCCGCGACAGTGCCAATTGTTGGCGACGTCAAGCAGGTGTTGGCTGCTCTCAACCGCGACCTGGAACCGAAGCGGCATGAAGATTGGCTAGCGTGGATCAACGATTTGAAGCGGGATCACCCCTCGATTGTGATTCCGGAGACGGACAAGTTGCTGCCGCAGGCAGTGATAAGGTCGATCTACGAAGCGTCTGGCTCCGACGCTTACTACGTGACGGGTGTGGGTCAGCATCAGATGTGGGCGGCTCAGTATTTCTGGGTTGACAAGCCAAACGGGTTCATTACTTCGGGTGGTTTGGGCACGATGGGCTTCGAAGTGCCCGCTGCGATCGGTGCCCAATTTGCCGATCTCAAGTCGACCGTTTGGTCGATCTGCGGCGATGGCGGCTTCCAAATGACATCGCAGGAGCTGGCTACTGTGGTCGAGTACGAACTGCCGATTAAGTACGCGATTATCAATAACGGTTACCTTGGCATGGTGCGCCAGTGGCAGGAGTTGTTCTACAAGAACAATTTGTCCGCAGTGCGGCTGTTCCAGCCGGACTTTGTGAAACTGGCGGAAGCTTACGGCCTGCGAGGCCTGCGGGTGACGGATAATTCGCAAGTTGATTCATCGATAGAGCTGGCGCTGAGCCATCCCGGCCCAGTGCTGATCGACTTTCAGGTCGATGAGTATGAGAACACCTTCCCGATGGTGCCGCCTGGGGCATCGCTGCAGGAAACTGTGGACTCTCCCTACAAAGACGAAGAAAAAGAGCGATCGGGCCAGCCGGCCACCGGGAGCCTGACCTAATGGTATCCCGAACACAGCATCACACGATTGTTGCTCTGGTCGAAGACAAACCGGGCGTGCTCAACAGCATTGCCTCAAAGTGGCGGCAGCGCGGTTTCAACATTGAATCTCTGGCCGTCGGCCATTCGGAGATTCCCGGACTGTCGCGCATGACGTTCACGGTTGATGGAGCCACGCAGGATGTTGATCAGGTGACCAAGCAGCTCTTCAAGGTCGTCGAGGTCGTCTCGATTACGGACATCACCGGCGATGAGGTTGTGGCCCGCGAATTGGCGATGATTCGGGTTCAGACGACGGGCCAAACGCGCGGCGAAATCATGGACATCGCGGCAGTGTTCCGGGCTGACATTATCGACGTCGGCAGCGATTCTCTGATTGTTCAAGTAACTGGAACCGAGGACAAGATCGAGGCCGTGTACGAGCTGCTCCTGCCCTATGGAGTGCAGGAACTGATGCGAACCGGCCGCATTGCCATGACTCGCGGAGCTTCTGGGGCGCACCATGATGATGGCCACCGCCGCTATCGCTCCGCTGGAGAAGGCAAGGCTCAAGTAGGTAGCCTGCTTTGATGAAAGAGGGCACTGCGACTATGGCTAAAATCAGGACCCTTCTCAGACTTCTCCGGCCCTCCCTTGCTTAGCGAGGGGAGGCCCGTCGGGCCGACGGCCATGCCTCCGGGCTGACCGCTCAAATCGATGCCGGATGAGGAGAAACACGGGAGAAATGAGAAATGTCTGAGAAGGTACTGATTTTTGACACGAGTCTGCGCGACGGTGAACAGTCGCCCGGCGTAGCTTTCAACGTTCAGGACAAAATCGAAATCGCGCGCCAGCTGCAACGCCTAGGTGTGGATATCATCGAGGCCGGCTTTCCGGCCAGTTCGCTGGGTGACTTTGAAGCCGTCAAGGCTGTGGCTAGCGAGGTTCGTGATACGCGCATCGCCGGATTGGCTCGCGCGGTCCAGCGCGACGTCGATGCCGCCGGTGAGGCGCTGAAGGACGCGGCCGATCCCCGCATCCACGTCTTCCTTTCCACGTCTGACATTCACCTCATGCATCAGCTCGCCAAGGACCGCGACACGGTACGAGAGATGGCCCGCACCATGGTCGCCCGGGCGAAGGGCTACGTTGAGGATGTCGAGTTTAGCCCGATGGATGCCACTCGATCGGAGTGGGATTACGTGTACCGGATGCTCGAAGACGTGATCGAGGCCGGCGCGACTACGGTCAATATTCCCGATACGGTCGGCTACACGACGCCGGAAGAGTTCAGCCAATTTATTAACGGGATTCTTGAAAACGTTCACAATATTCACCGCACGACAATCTCGGTGCACTGTCACAACGATCTCGGTCTGGCTGTTGCCAACAGCTTGTCAGCGGTGCGATCTGGTGCTCGTCAGGTAGAGACCTGCATCAACGGCATCGGTGAGCGCGCCGGCAACGCCGCCCTTGAAGAAGTGGCGATGGCGATCAAGACTCGCGGCGATTTCTACAACATCGAAACTAACGTGAATTCGCGCGAGCTTTATCGGACCTCGCGCCTGGTGTCGGACCTGACCGGAATGGTTGTGCAGCCCAATAAGGCGATCGTGGGGCCGAATGCATTTCGTCATCAGTCCGGTATTCACCAGGACGGCATTCTCAAAATGCGGGAGACATACGAGATCTTGGACTCGAGAGAAGTCGGCTGGCCAGAAGGAAGCCAGATCGTCCTGGGAAAGTTGTCGGGCCGGGCGGGCCTCAAGGCGCGGTTGGATGAGCTTGGTATCGAACTGACGGCGGAAGCGTTTGATCGCGCTTTTGCGGCCTTCAAAGATCTCGCCGACAAGAAACCGGAAATTGACGATCGCGACATCGAAGCCATCGTTGGCGAGGAGCGCCGGACCGCGGAGGAAGATTTTAAGCTCGATCTGCTGCAGATTTCCAGTGGCAGCCAGTTAATTCCTACCGCCACGGTTCGGTTGGGTACGCCAGACGGGCGAACTCTGGTTCAGACATCGACCGGGACCGGTCCAGTCGATGCTGCCTACCAAGCGATTAACGCTTTGGTTGGTTTAGAAAACGAACTGACCGAGTTTTCCGTGAAAAGCGTGACTGAGGGAATCGATGCGGTCGGTGAGGTCGTGGTGAGGATTCAGTGCGATGAGCGGACCTACACGGGCCGCGGGGCTGACACGGACATCATCGTCGCGGCGGCCAAGGCGGTATTGCAGGCAATAAACCGGGCATTGAGCGTTCAGCGGCCTGCCGATACCGAAGTACGGGCAAGTCCTTAGGCAAATAACGTCCTGAATTTCGGCTTCCAACCACTGAGAAAAAAAGAATAGGGCGCCTGAACCCGAGCCCGAGTGTGTCGCTGCGCTGGCTGGCGCTATAATCATCGTCGCTGCACAGGAAACTGCCGTGTATGACCTGGGCAGCGAAAGTAGTCAACTAGGTGGCAGCCCGCTCTGCTCGTGAATAAACGCCCCATCTCGCGAATTATTGCGAAAATCTGCCGGGTTACGGCCCTAAGGGCAACTAAGGAGTAGTTGATGGCAGAAGCGAAAACGCTCTCGGAAAAGATCTGGGGAGCTCATGTAATAGAAAGTCCGTTGCAGGATGTGGCCCGCCGCAAGGCACTGGCCGAAGCCGGCGTAACCGATGCCGAAGAGCTGCTGGCGCAGCGCGCGGAGCTGCTTTACATCGACCTACACCTGGTGCATGAAGTTACATCGGCTCAAGCGTTCGAGGGTCTGCGGCTGGCGGACCGACAGGTGCGCCGTCCCGACTTGACCCTGGCTACCCTCGATCACAACGTTCCAACCCAGAATCGGGACCAACCCTGGCCCGACCCACTTTCAGTAATACAGGCCGACACTCTCGAGAATAACGTTAAGGACTATTCTGTCCCCTTCTTTGGTGTCAACGATATTAGGCAGGGTATTGTGCACGTCATTGGGCCAGAACAGGGAATTAGTCAACCAGGGATGACGATTGTCTGCGGCGATAGTCACACTTCGACTCACGGAGCTTTCGGTGCCCTCGCTTTTGGAATCGGAACCTCGGAAGTTGAGCACGTTTTGGCGACGCAGACGCTGCGCCAGACAAGACCGAAGTCAATGGCTGTTGAAGTCAATGGAACCCTGCCGGATGGCGTCACGGCAAAAGACGTCACCCTCGCGGTTATTCGCACCACCGGCGTTTCCGGCGGCATCGGTCACGTAATTGAGTACCGTGGCGACACGATTCACAATTTGTCGATGGAAGGCCGGATGACGATCTGCAACATGGCAATCGAAGGTGGCGCCCGCGCCGGCATGGTTGCCCCGGACGATACGACCTTCGCTTACTTGGAAGGCCGCCCCAGGGCGCCGAAGGGGAAGCATTGGGAGCAGGCCCTGGAGCATTGGCAGTCTCTGCCGACGGACGAAGGCGCGGTCTTCGACAAAACTGTCAGCCTCAAGGCCGAGGAGATCGAGCCTTTTGTTACCTGGGGCACCACTCCGGCTCAGAGCGTTCCGGTTTCAGGTAGGGTGCCTGACCCGGACAGCTTCGATGACGCTCCAGCCACGGAACTAGGCTGGCGGTCGTTGAAGTATCAGGACCTCAAGCCCGGCACGGCGATAGAGGATATTCCCCTGGATCGCGTTTTCATCGGCTCCTGCACCAACTCACGAATCGAGGACCTGAGAGCCGCAGCCGCGGTCGTGCGCGGACATACGGTGTCCTCGCAAGTGCAGGCGATGGTAGTACCGGGTTCAGGCTTGGTGAAAGCCCAGGCAGAGTCTGAAGGACTGGACGGGATTTTCACCGCCGCAGGCTTCGAGTGGCGCGACGCTGGATGCTCCATGTGCTTGGCGATGAACCCGGATATTTTGTTGCCTGGAGAGCGTTGTGCTTCGACCTCAAATCGTAATTTCGAAGGGCGTCAAGGGCCTGGAGGCCGGACCCATTTGGTGAGCCCCCAAATGGCTGCCGCCGCCGCGGTATCCGGACATTTCGTCGACATACGAAAGTGGAAGGTCAACTAATGGAGCCGTTTCAACACGCCAAAGGCCGAGCCATTCCACTGAACCGCAACAACGTAGACACGGACCAAATCATCCCCGCCAAGCATTTGAAGCGCATTGAACGGACCGGCTACGGCCCCTTCGCCTTCGAAGCATGGCGGAAGGACCCCAGCTTTGTCCTTAGTAATCCGGCCTACGCCGGCGCACCGATCTTGATAGCCCGCCAAAATTTTGGCTCAGGCTCCAGCCGCGAGCACGCGGTTTGGGCCCTGGAGGGCCTTGGTGTGCGGGCGGTTATCGCGGCCTCCTTTGCCGACATATTCAAAAACAATTGCTTCCAGGGCGGGGTTCTCACCGTAGAGCTGCCTGAAGAAGCGATTGACCACCTGGTCGCAAGGGCGGAGGAGCTTCCTGAAAGCGAAATCGAGATCGACCTCGAATCGCAGACGGTCAGCGTCGTCGACGGCGAATGGTCGATTCATTTCGAGGTTGACCCGTTCAAGAAGTACCGGCTTTTGCGTGGCCTTGATGACATCTCCATGACCCTGGAGTACAAGGACGATGTCACCGAATTCGAATCGAAACGACCTGGATTTCTCACCGCGGTTGAGGGCTAGGTTTGCAACACTTCCTCCCTCAGCTTTCGCAGCGCCCCGTTTACACGTCTTTAGCGGGGTCTGGGGTGTCCCCGGCTTTCAAAGTCGCGCCAGCGAACGCCGAAAATCAGTCAAAACCAGGTCAACGGCGGCAGAATAGCAACAAAGGGAGTGGGCATGGCGAAATTTAACATCGCGGTTCTGCCGGGTGACTACATCGGCCCGGAGATCATCGCTGAGGCTCGCCGGGTCTTGGACGCGGCTGGGAGCCGCTTTGGCCATAGCTTCGATTTTGAGGAAGCACTCGCTGGCGGCGCTGCTTGGGATGAGTTTGGTGAACACCTGCCACAAAGCACGCTTGAAACTTGTGAACAGGCCGACGCGATTATCAAGGGGCCATTTGGCGGACCAACCAGTGAGGTCAACCATCCGAAGTGGCAAGCGGTCGAACAGAAAGCGATCCTGCCGCTGCGCAAGCACTTTGATCTCTACCTCAACCTGCGTCCGGTGATCGTGCCGGACGCGCTCCTAGATCTCTCGCCAATGAAAGAGGACCGGGTAAAGGGCACCGATATTCTGATCTGCCGTGAGCTGACCTCCGGCCTCTATTTTGGTCCGTCGGGCGAGCGTGAGGTCGAAGGTCCTCAGGAGAAGATGGAACGCGAAGTCTTTGACACCGAGCTTTATCGCGAACATGAGATTGAACGTTTTACTCGGGACTCATTCAAGCTGGCGCTGGGCCGCCGGCGAAAAGTGACGCTGATCGCCAAGTCCAACGTTATGAGCACCGGCATATTTTGGCGTGAGGTCACCGCGCAGGTCGCGGCGGACTTTCCGGATGTGGCGCTTGACTATCTCCACGTCGACAACGCTGCGATGCAGCTGATCCTCAACCCGCGCCAGTTTGACGTCGTGGTGACCTCTAACGTGTTTGGCGACATCCTCTCAGATGAGGCCTCAGTGCTCTCAGGTTCGATCGGATTGATTCCGTCTGCTTCACTCAATGAAAAGGGTTTTGGCTTGTATGAGCCAATTCACGGTTCGGCGCCGGACATCGCCGGCCAGGGTAAGGCGAATCCGATCTCGATGATCCTCAGCGCCGCGATGATGTTGAGGCTCTCGTTTGACCTGCCCGACGCAGCGTCGGCTGTGGAACGCGCCGTAGACAAGGTGTTGAGCGAGGGCGCGCGCACGCAAGACTTGGCGGGAGTGGGCGAGCAGGCCGTTACTACAGAGGAGGCAGGTCGCCGGATAGCCGAGGCCGTGGCTCACGTTTAAAGCCGAGGGGCACTAAAGCCGAGGGGCACCCCGGACCCCGCTAAAGCTAGGACACGAGGCGCGGCCTAATCCAGCGGGCGATGTCTAAAACCAGGGGACACCCCGGGCCACGCTAAGCGGCATTAAAGCCGGCGGACACCCCAGACCCCGCTAAAGCGACTTCTAAACTGGGGGACACCCAAGACCCCCGCTAAAGCGTTTTCTAAAACTGGGGAACACCCCGCACGGAACCATTCTCCGCCTTCTGGCGTCTTACTCGCCATGACACTGCCGCCTTTCAAACGGCAGCCGGTAACAAATGTCAGATGGGGAGGACAAGACTTTGTTTGTACACCAAAAGTTTTTCCGGATTGTTGCCTTTGGAGCCCTTGGACTTGCCGCCATTGGTGCCGCTGGTTATGCGCTGGATAATAGTGGAGGGCTCGCCGGATCGGTAGATTTTGATGAGAGACTTTCCGGCCGAGGTGCTGACGACGGCATAGACCGTGATGGCGTCGTCTCCGGGACTTCCGCATCGGTTAGGAGCAACCCTGGATTGGCGCCGGCGGCTCCGGCGGCCGCCCTGGAGAACTCCGGCGAGTCCCAACCGGCCGACGCTGGCCAGCTTGTGGGCTCCAGCGACCGCAAGATTATCCAGACCGCCTCCCTAAACCTTGTGGTTGAAAAAGTCAGCCAAAGCTTTGAGGAGGTCGGACGCATAGCGACATCGCTGGGTGGCTTCGTGTCCAGTTCAAACTTCTCTTTTCAAGGCGAGAATCAGTTTGCTTCCATGACGATTAGGGTTCCGGTCACTCGTTACCAAGACGCCTTGAGCCAGCTGCGGGGACTGGGTGTCAAAGTAGTCAGCGAGACTTCGCAAGCCAACGACGTGACCGAAGAATACAGCGACCAGAACGCCCGTCTGCGAAGCCTCGAGGCAACCGAAGGTCAGCTACTGCAGTTGCTGGGTCGAGCGGAGAACATCAGCGAGGTATTGCAGGTCCAGGATCGGCTCAACGCAGTACGTGGCAACATCGAGCAGGTGAAAGGCCGCATTCAGTTGCTTGACGGTCTTAGCGAGCTGGCAACAATTTCGGTTCATCTTTCGCCGGTCCTGGTTGTCGCCCCGACCAACGAAACTGGCGGTACAAACTTGGGTGTCGAAATCAGCGAGGCTTGGGACTCGAGCATTGTTTTTCTGACCGACGTTGCAGCCGGATTCCTACGAGTTATCGTCTTCGCCTGGTGGCTGCCGATAGTTGGACTACCGAGTTTGCTAATCGCGGCCCGCTTGATGCGGTCACGTCCTCAGCCTCTGGAAGCAGTCGACTAAACGCCACTGCAGGCTGCTAGGGGAAAGAGGCCCGCTGGAATTTCCAGCGGGCCTTACTTCTAAATCTGGGACACCCCAGAGCCCGCGAAAGACCGGCACACGTGGCGGCTTCGAAAGCTGGTAAGCAGCCCCGGCCCGGCTGAAGAGAATTCTAAATCTGGCGAAGCACTCCAGGCATATGGAAGTTAGGTGCACCATCCAAGAGGCCCATCACCGCTATAGCGGGGTTTTGGCGTGTCCCGGCTTAGAGTTCCCCGCGCATGTGGCCAAGCTTTAGCTGGGTCCGGGGTGTCCCCGGCTAAAGAGTCCTCGGGATTCAGGGCAGGTCTTGTCGCCAAGCTTTAGCGGTCCGGGGTGTCCCCGGCTAAAGAGTCCTCGGGATTCAGGGCAGGTCTCGTGGCCAAGCTTTAGCCCGGGGTGTCCCCGGCTTAAGAAGCCCCACCTTGACCCCTGTTATGGGTCACTGCTAACATCCCTTGCAATGAATGGACATAACCTCACACAGCTGGGCTGCATGGTGATGCCCGAGTCCTTTCGGCCTCAGATGAGGGTGGAGGGACGTCGCTAAGTTTCTTTGCTGAGACTGCCCCTTCCGTAAATACGGAAGGCTGATGGCCCGCCTCGGCGGGCCGATTTGTTAGTTAGAGGTAACGTCAATGTCCTTTGCCAGTGCGCTACGCTGCCGCGAGTGCGGCCGCGAATATCCAATAGCCCCAAACCATGTGTGTGAGTTTTGTTTTGGCCCCTTAGAGGTCGCTTACGACTACGATGCGATGCGCAAGTCGGTCACCCGCAAGTCCATCGAGCGCGGACCGCAATCCGTGTGGCGCTACGCCGATTTGCTCCCCTGCGAGGGAGAACCTGTCGATTTACAAGCCGGATTCACGCCGCTGATCAAAGCAAATAATCTCGGCAAGGCTCTCGGCCTCAACAACCTTTACTTGAAGAATGACTGCGCCAATCCAACCTGGTCTTTCAAAGACCGCGTAGTCACCGTGGCCGCGACGAAGGCGAAGGAGTTCGGTTTCAAGACCCTAGCCTGCGCCTCGACCGGCAATCTGGCCAACGCAGTCGCGGCTCACGCCGCCAGAGCGGGGCTGGAATCGTTCGTCTTTGTTCCCAGCGATTTGGAGGCTGGTAAGTTACTCGGCTCCAAGGTCTACGGTGCCAACCTGGTGGCGGTCGATGGTTCCTATGACGATGTTAACCGCCTCTGCGCCGAGCTGGGTGACAGGCACAAGTGGGCGTTCGTCAACATAAATATCCGGCCCTATTACTCTGAGGGCTCCAAGACGCTTGGCTTTGAAGTCGCCGAGCAGCTGGGCTGGCGCGCGCCCGATCATTGCGTGGTGCCGCTGGCTTCAGGATCGCTCTACGGCAAGATTTGGAAGGGCCTGAACGAGCTTGAGATGCTCAACCTGATCGATCCAGTGAGTACCAGGATGTCGGGCTGTCAGGCCGAGGGTTGCTCGCCGATAGTCACTGCCTGGGAGGCCGATACCCTGAACTTTCGTCCGGTTCGGCCGAATACGATCGCCAAGTCGTTGGCAATCGGTAACCCGGCCGATGGCTACTACACGCTGAAAATAATGAAGGAATCAAACGGCGCAGGTGCAGCCGTGAGCGACGAAGGAGTCGTCGAAGGCATTCGGCTTTTGGCGGAGACAGAGGGCATCTTTGCTGAAACGGCGGGCGGAGTCACGGTTTCCGGCCTCCGGCGCATGGTAAACGCGGGACAGGTTGGACCAGATGAATTGGTTGTGGCCTTCATCACCGGTATGGGCCTGAAGACCCAGGAAGCCGTTGCTGACGTCCTGCCGGAGCCGCTGACAATTGAAGCTAACGTCGAATCCTTCGAGCTTGCTCTGGCTGAGCGGAATCTTTTGCCTAACACCGAACCGGTAGTTTCGCAATGATCGCGGGTGCGAAGAGTCGCTCAGTCGTGTACCGTGGTTGGGCTGTTGGTTGCTTGTGGCAGAGCCCGGAGGGTTAGCAATGGCAAAGAGGCGTGTGAAATTCACCTTCCCGCCAGATCGAGTGACCGAGCCGGTCATTTGGCAGCTGGGCAAGGAGTTTGATCTCGTGACCAACATCCGCCGGGCGGACGTAACGGCAGAGGTCGCTTGGACAATTCTGGAGCTCGACGGTGAGCAGTTAGCTATCGACCGCGGGGTCGATTGGGTGGTGGAGAAAGGTATACGTGTTGACCCGGTGGAGGACTCCATTCTTGAGGGTTGAGCACTAGATCAGACTACGTTTGAGAAACAGAGGAAGTACACAAATGTCCGTCAAAGTACGAATACCCACCCCATTGCGCGAGCTGACCCACGACCAAGATGTCGTCGCGGTCGAAGCTGATACGCTTGGCGCCTGCATCGATGGTCTCGAATCGGCGTTTGCCGGTCTCAAAGACCGGATATGTGACGAGGAGGGTGAATTGCGCCGCTTCGTCAATATTTACGTGAGCGGCGAGGATGTTCGCTTCTTGCACGGTCTGGAGACAGAATTAAAGGCTGGCGATGAGGTTTCAATAGTGCCGGCAGTGGCCGGCGGATAAACCGACTGACGGCACCTACCTAGCAGCGCAGCAAAGGTGGGAGCCTGGCTCACAAACTGTCCTGAGCCAGGCTCCCACCTTTAAACCATGCGTAACATGCGCTTCCGCTTAGGCCTGCTGGTAGTACTCCATTCCGAGATGGGTGATTTGCTCCTCGCCCATGAGCCAACGCAACGTGTTCTTGAGCTTGGTTTGCTGAATGAAGAGATCGTGCTCGGGGTAGACCTCGGGAGCGTGCTGAGGACTCTTGAAGTAGAAGGAGAGCCACTCTTGAATTCCCTTCATTCCTGAACGATCGGCGAGGTCGAGGAACAGCGCCAGATCGAGGACTAACGGTGCAGCCAGGATTGAGTCTCGGCAGAGGAAGTCGATCTTGATCTGCATTGGATAGCCGAGCCAGCCAAAAATATCGATGTTGTCCCAGCCCTCTTTGTTGTCACCACGGGGCGGATAGTAGTTAATCCGTACCTTGTGATAGATGTCGTCATAGAGCTCTGGGTAGAGATCGGGCTGAAGCACGTATTCCAAAACGCCGAGCTTGGACTCTTCTTTGGTCTTGAAGCTCTCGGGATCGTCAAGGACTTCGCCATCACGGTTGCCAAGGATGTTGGTGGAAAACCAACCGTTCACGCCGAGCATACGGGCCTTCAACATTGGCGCGACGACCGTCTTGATCAGGGTTTGGCCGGTCTTGAAGTCCTTGCCACAAAGCGGCACGTTGCGGTCGTTGGCCAGCTTGACTAGCGCCGGGGTGTCTACGGTCAGGTTCGGGGCTCCGTTGGCAAACGGAACCCCCTCCATGATCGCGGCATAAGCGTAGAGCATCGAGGGTGGAATAGTCTGATCGCTCGACTCCATGGCGCCTTCAAAATTTTCCAAGTTGAGGTGAGAAAGCTCCTGCTCCATGAAGATTTCGGTTGACGCGCACCAGATTATGACCAGGCGGTCACACTGGTTGTCGGCCTTGAAGCGACGAATATCGTTGCGAATTGCCTCGGTCAATTCGAGCTTGGTCTGCTCCTGCTTGACGTTGGAACCGTTTAGCAGCTTTACGTAGTAGTTGTCGAAGACGGCCGGCATCGGCTCGATGCCCTTGAGGTAATCGGCAATCGGCTCGATGTGTTCGTAGCGGTCCAAGACACCACAGCGGATCGCGGCTTCGTAGGCATTGTCCGGGATCGGGTCCCAGGCGCCGAAGACCAGTTGATCGAGGCCCGCGAGCGGCACAAAGTTCTTTATCAAGGGCGCCTGTTCATCGCTGCGTTTGCCGAGCCGAATCGTACCCATCTGAGTAACAGAACCGACCGGTTTAGCATTGCCGCGCCGGATGTGCTCCACGCCGGCAATAAAAGTGGACCCAATTGCCCCAAGACCAACCAGCATGATTCCGAGCCTACCGGCGGCCGCCGCGATCTCGTGGGCCTGTCCTTCAACAAAATCTTTCGCTTCCAATACAACACCTCTCTGCTTTGCCAGTGATATGAGTGGCTGATGCCATTGCGAGGGTATGCGGCCGGTATTTGCCCAATGTTGAACGGTACTCTGCCGCCGCCCGAGGAGGTTCGCCAGGGCGCTCTGTCCGCCAAAACGACGAATAATTCGCTCGGCTGGGCTATCGGATTCCGATTCCATGCCAGGAATAGTAACGAAAAAATCGTTATCTAGCCAGAGGCTTGCATATTCGATTAGAAAAAAGTTGCCGCCGCCGGCTGTGAGGTTTAATCAGAGGTCTTGGCGTCCTGGTCTGTGGCTGGCCCGCGATAGACTCGACGGTCTTTTGGATTCAAGGCCAGGCGCAGTGTTACGGCTCCGAAGGCGGCGAACGGCAAAATTAGCAGATACGCCTCCCAGTAACCGAGACTGCGGAGCCCAATTCCGCCAACCTCGAAAATCAGACCGCCGATCACACCGGCGATGAGCCAAAGCAGGGTCGGCAGAAGCGCCAGGAGCAGCAGTTCAAGATCATGATTGCCGGCGAATCCGTAGCTGAAGATTAACCACAGCCAGCCGGTTAGGATCAGCGAAATTGCTATCGAGTCGACCAACCGGACCTGCCTGATCGCGGCGACGAGGATATTGCCAAAGGCGCCAGGCGTTGATTTTAGAGAATCAAGCGCCTCCTCCCAGTCGTTGCCAAAGAACGCCTGGAGCCGGCTAAGAGCCATCGCGGTGTCCGTTGCTATGCAAGCCTCGATCGCCTCTCATATTTTCAAAAACCTAATCAGCATTGTAGTGCTCCGCGCGCCAGCGGATCTGCATGGCGCCGATCTCCCTTGCGTCAACACCGTAGCGATGCAAGACGTGTCTGACGAACTCAAGGCTGGCTTCGAAGCCGGGGTCGACAACCTCGGATGAGCCCGCGTGGCGCAGCGGCGTGTGGTTGGCGAAGGCGCCGCGGGAAACTACGTCCAGCGCTGGGTTGAGGCTCTTGGCGTTGGCAACAGTCAACGGGGCGTCACTGGTGCTATCGAAGGTTACGGCCAGAATTCGGGCTTCTTTGACCCGGGCGCGCTCCAGGACCTCGGGGCGGGTTGCGTCTCCGAAAATGAACGGCACCTTGTCATCTAACTGGCCCCGCCCGCTGTCGAAAATCAATGGATCGTTTTCGATAACAACGAATGCTAGGCCGCGCCCAGTCAGACTCCGGACCACCGCCGCCGCCGCCGAACCATAGCCGCAGATGATGACGTGGCGCCGGAGGGATTCAATTTGTCCGGTTTGGGCCTCGGACACTGCCGTTGCTCCCTGGAGGATCGTTCTCAGCCGATCAGTGCGGCTGAGCCTGGCGAGCGAAGCCGGTCCGAGCCACACCAGAAAGGGGTTAATGAGAATCGAAATGATCGCGGCGGCGAGAAAGCTTGAATCCAAGGCCCGGTCTATGACGCCTTCATTAAGCGCAAGGCGGGAGATTACAAAGGAAAACTCACCCACCTGGGCCAGGACCAGACCGGCCACTACTGCTGAACCCAACGTTAGCCCTACCAGACGGAGCGCGGCGGCGGAAACGATTGCTTTGCCAAGGGTGATTACGAGCAGGACAGTGACTACTGTTTCGGTTTCGTGCCAAAGAACATCCGGCTCGGCAAGCATGCCAATCAGGACAAAGAAGACAGAGGCGAAGATCTCGCGTAAAGGTATGACATCCGACAGAGTGGCGTGGCCGTAAGCATTTTCCGAGACCGCCAGGCCGGCAAGGAAGGCGCCGAAGGCAATCGAGAGACCGAGCAAGCCGCTACCGGCGGCCAGCCCAACGGCAAGCGTCAGCGCACCGAGGAGCGAAAGGTCTCTGGATCGTGAATAGGCGATGCGCTTCCAAATCTCGGGTAGGATGTAGACACTCAAGAAGTAAGTGGTGCCGATCAGCATCACACCTTTGCCCATCGCCAGAAGGAGCTCGGTAACGTCAAAGCTGCCCCCTCCCAGGGCGGGAACGGTAATGACCATTACGACAGCGGCCAGGTCCTGGAAAATTAATACGTTTATCGCGGCGATGGCGGGAGCGCTCTGAGTTTCCTGCCTGCCTTCGAGGACCTTGACGGCAACCATGGTGCTGGATATTGAGCAAATGAATCCCAAAACCAGAGCTTCGCTGCTGTTGAGCCCGAGCAACTCCCCCGCCGCGAACCCGCAAATCAAGGTAAGGACGATCTGCAGCCCGCCGCCAAGGATCAGAACCCGGCGTTGGTCGATTAGCTGACGAAAAGACAGGTGCATGCCGACGCCGAACATTAGCAGAATCACACCAAGGTCAGCGGCACGCCCAATGTTCTCGATATCGCCAACTGGACCGGGGCTGTTAGGTCCGATCGCAACCCCAGCAATCAGGAAGCCGATAATTGTCGGTAGACGGAGCAGTTGGGCAACCGCTCCACCAACGAAGGCCGCCGTGGTGACCAGGAGCAGGTCTAAATACAGCTCAGATTCCGACACGGTTGCTCTCTTTGGTCATGGCTACTGCAGCCGATCTGGAAAGATCGAAGCCACCTGCTGAGTTGGCTAAGCCTGAGTTCGCTGTGCGGCTAAAATCGTAGGATGAAAGGAAGAAGAAGGCTGGTAATCAGAGCGGCCCCGACAAGAACGTGCAGCCACCGCCGCAGGAACCAGGGCGGTGTCCGCGGCTCAGTATGGTGGCTGATCCCCCATTCTGAGAGGTCATGATCGGGATGCCTTGAGTCCGCCAACTCGCCGTACTCGTCTGGCGGCTCCCCTTCGTTGTCATCAACCCTCATCGGCATGAGTCTAACATTCCTAAGGCCGGGCGGTCCTTAGGCTCGTCGGAAGGGACCAGAAGAGGTAGAATTAGATTTCGTATGGAAACTCAAAAAGCTGACTACTATGAAACCCTGGACGTTGCAAGGAACGCCTCACCAGATGAGATAAAGCGGGCATTCCGTCGTTTGGCGATGCAATTTCATCCGGATCGCAACTCAGAAGATGGCGCTGAGGAGCGGTTCAAGGAGATCAACGAGGCCTACGAGGTCCTGTCCGACGCGGAGCGTCGGGCGGGCTACGACCGGTTTGGTCATGCTGGCGTCGAAGGCAATTCAAGGTCTCGCGGCTTCGAGGGATTTGGCCCACTGGGCAGCTTTGGCGATATTTTCGACGCGTTTTTTGGCGGTTCAACCCAGGCGAGGCGCAGGGCGCCGACTCGAGGCGCCGACATCCAAGTCGGCGTTGAGTTGACTCTTCAAAAAGCAGCATTTGGTGTCGAAGAAAAGATCACGGTGAATCGAACCGAGCTCTGCTCGCGCTGTGAGGGTCTGCGTGCCGAGCCGGGCACGGAACCCCAGAGTTGCACCACCTGCGATGGTACCGGCGAGGTGCGGCGGGTGCAGCGAAGCGTGTTTGGCCAGTTCATTAACGTGACCGCCTGCGACCGCTGTCACGGCGAGGGTATGACAATTCCATCGCCGTGTTCGCACTGCCGCGGCTCCGGGCGTGAGCGTTTTTCACGCGCGATTGATGTGAAGATTCCGGCGGGCGTCGATGAAGGCTCCCAGATTCGCTTGACTGGCGAGGGCGAGCTTGGTTCTCATGGCGGCCCCCGGGGCCACCTTTACTTGGCCATTAGTCTCAAACCGCATGTTTTTTTCGAGCGGCACGAGGACGACGTTTACTTCCGTCTAAACGTTAAGTTCACTCAGACAGCTCTCGGTGACGAAGTTGAGGTTCCGTTGCTGGATGGCAGCCACAAACTGAAGATCCAGTCGGGAACTCAAAGCGGGGACGTCGTCACTCTAAGAGGCAAGGGAGTTCCTCACCTCCGGGGCAGTGGCCGCGGCGATATGCACGTGCAGATCCAGGTTGAAACGCCGAAGCACCTCGATGCCGCCCAGAAAAAACTGCTGAAACAGCTGGCCGAGTCCCTAGAAGACGATGACGGCAACGATGGCAAGAATCTGTTTAGCAAGGTCAAAGGCGATCTCAGCTGAAACGCCGGTTGCGTGAGCCTGGATACCGCCGCGGACGCCCCCCGGAAGTGGGCGGCCCGCCGCCTTCATTCCGGGCTTTCCAATAGATGACTTCCGGCGCCTGGTCGGAAGTTTCGATGCTTGTCCCAGCTGAGGTCTGGGAAGACGTATCGAGTCTGCTCCAGGCCGTCAGTGGCGCCGGTGTGGTGATCGAGCCGCCGGTCGAGGCCCTGGGCCCGGACGAGGGATACACCCTGGACGCGTCCGCCCCGGTAATGGTGCGTGCTTACTTTCCGGATCCTGTTTCGGCCTCCAAGCAAGCCTCGATCCGCCTCCGTCTCAACCAAGATGGCCTCACGAGGCTGGTCACGGGGCGTCTGCGGTGGCGCGTCATTCATGAGCAGGATTGGGCCGAATCTTGGAAGGAGTACTACCAAGTTGAGCACGTTGGCCGCGTCGCAATCCGCCCCGTGTGGATTGAATATGAGCCTTCGCCCGGTGAGTTGGTGGTTAGCCTGGACCTGGGAATGGCTTTTGGCACGGGTCAGCATGCCACCACACGAATGTGCCTGCTCGCGCTCCAGGATTTGCTGTTGCCCGGTTGGAGTGTGCTTGACCTTGGCACTGGGTCAGGGATCTTAGCTATTGCCGCTGTCGGTCTCGGTGCCGGCCGGAGCTTGGCCGTGGACACGGAGGAACAAGCCGTGTCCGCCGCCGTTTCCAACCGCGAAATCAACGGCTTATCCGGCCGAATAAGCATTCTTCGCGGTTCTCTGGATGCCGCGAGTGCTAGTGGCCCCTTTGACTTGATCCTGGCCAACATTAACGCTGCGACGATTTCAGGGATGGCGTCCGCCTTGCGACACGTGCTAAGACCTGAAGGGATCTTGGTGGCCGGAGGGATCATCGAAGACCGAGCTGAATCTTGCGCCGCAGCCCTCGTGGAGGGTGGGTTTCAGATTGAAGGCGGATTGGAAGACGGTGACTGGCGTAGCCTGATTTGCCGAGGTTAGGGGCCGATCTCAAAACCCTGCAGCCAAAGTTGCCCATCAACCTCGACCCCGCGGACGATAACCTCCCAGTGCAGATGAGGTCCGGTCACGAGTCCAGTACTGCCGATGGCACCGATGCGCTCTCCGGCCGCCACCAGTTGGCCGTCCACGACGGCGATCGACGAGAGGTGATGGTAGGCGCTGAACACGCCGGCGCCATGGTCGAGAACAATGGCCGTGCCCCGGATCTGCAGCTCTCCGGCGAAAGCGACTAGCCCCGCCGCGGCAGCCACGACTGGGTCACCCATACCGCCGATGAAATCCGTGCCGTGGTGATAGCTGGTTATCGGCCCGCCGTTATAGCTGCGACCTTGGCCGTAGATGCTGCTGACGACACCAGTGGCGGGCACCCGGAACGGGCCCGACCAGAGCCGTTGAGCGGTGAAGCCAGAAAAAATCAGGCTGCGGTGAACAAGCTCTGCCTGGACTATCTCCGGCGCCAACAAAGACGCGGTTTCCGGGTCAAGTTCAATGTTCTCGCTTGGATAGTTTTTGACGATCACCGAAAGGCTGCCAATCGTGGTTAAGGACTCGGTTCCCTCCGGCGTTGTGTAGGTAATGGCCGCCGTGTAGAGGCCAGGCTCTGCAAATGCGCCGATGCCAACAATCGCCCACCAGCGATTTCCGGACTGCAGCATTGGATATTGCCGGTCATCGAATGTCAGCGTTGCCGACCTGGCGGCGCCGCCAAGGTAGACAATCGCCGTGCCGCCCGGGACGATTTGTGCTGGAACAAACTCGATCGAGGGTGCTGGAACTGAGGTCGCTGTTGCAGGCACGGCTGTCGGGCTGGGTTCTGGAGTTGGGCTAAGCGTAGCGGTTGAGGGCGGCGCGAGCTCAGAAAGTGGAGTTGCCGAGCTTTCAATTGCAGTGCCTGGCGGCGTCTGCCTAGGCGGCACGGTCTCAATTTTGACCCCAGGGGTCTCGCCGCACGCCGCGAAAACTATGGCTGCTATTAGGGGCACAGCCAAGCAACGGGTGAGAGTCACAAGCGGGGGCATGTCGATTGATTGTAAGTGGCGTCCTATTCGCGTACCAAGTCGTGGCGGCAAAGGCCTATTCAGGCCTATGATCATGCTGTTACCCTCGAATTGAGCGTTGCCAAAGGCGCACTTTCCGTGGCTAATCAAGTGCCTGGCAACAAATAGACCGTCGAGAACAAGTTCTTGATGGTCTTTCGCAATAACGGTACCCACGAGGGATCTGGAACCAGACTCGGAGCTGCAACGTGGAAGACCCAAAACTAATCGTCGAGAAGGTATTGACCAACGTGGAAAAGGTGATCATCGGCAAGACGTCCGAGGTGCGTCTAGCTCTGATCTGCCTGATGTGCCAAGGGCATCTCTTGATTGAGGACGTGCCCGGAGTCGGGAAGACAATGCTTGCCCGGAGCTTGGCGCTTTCGGCGGGGTGCAGCTTCAACCGCATCCAGTTCACTCCCGATATCTTGCCGAGCGATGTCACGGGCGTTTCGGTTTATAACCAGAGCACCGGCGATTTCGAATTCCGGGCGGGTCCCCTCGCAGCGCAGGTTGTGCTGGCGGACGAGATCAATCGTGCCACGCCGAAGACACAGTCGGCCTTGCTCGAGGCGATGGAGGAGCACCAGATCACCGTTGACGGCGTTACGCGGAAACTGCCGGAACCTTTCATGGTGATGGCTACCCAAAATCCAATTGAATACGAGGGCACCTTCCCGTTGCCCGAGGCCCAACTTGACCGTTTCTTGATGCGAGTTCACCTAGGCTACCCCACGAACACAGATGAAGTCTTGATGATGGACAGCCAGCAGTCAGTTCACCCGATCGACTCGCTTGCTCAGGTTACGGATGTCAATGAAATTGCGGCCATTCAGGCGGCTGTTAAAGAAATCTTCGTCGACCCGCTAATCAAGCAATATATTGTTGGACTGGTCGACTTGACCCGTGAGCATGAGTCGGTCTATCTCGGTGCGTCACCGCGTGGCTCGCTTGCTCTGTTTCGAACAGGTCAAGCCCGTGCTCTTCTAGACGGCCGCGATTTTGTTATTCCAGATGACGTGAAGGAACTGGCTTACACAACGCTGGGCCATCGTGTCATAATCAGTCCGTCTGCCCGGGTCAAAAACGTAACAACATCGGAAATTATTCTTGCCTGCGTTGACCGGATACCGGTCCCCGGCACGCGCGCGCGCGGCGGTCAGGCTCGCTAGGTCGCTCCATGTTCGCTTTGATCGGCCGGGTTTCGGATACCCTGTTTCGCCGCCACTTTTCGCTGACGGCGATCGTGGTTATTTTTCTCATTTGTATGCTTTCTTCGCTGGCTACCGGTTTTTGGTTGCCGGCAAGACTGGCTTACGTAATCCTTTTTGGTGTGCCGATTGCCTATTTATGGGCGAACGCGAATTCCGCCAATCTTGAGGTTAGCGTTGGGCGGCCCAATGACAGGCTGCAGGAAGGCCAGTTCTTTGAAGAACGGCTCCGGGTCAGGAACACCAGTTGGCTTGCAAAGCTCTGGCTCGAGGTTGAAGACCCTTCGGACATACCGGGCCACGCCGCCAGAAGGATCGTAAGCCTAGGCCCGAGGGCGTCTACTACCTGGAAGACATCTACGCTGTGCGAACGCCGAGGCCTGTTCACTTTAGGCCCAGTCCGCGTGATGACCGGCGACCCGTTTGGTTTCTTTCGCTTCGAAAAAACCTACGGCCACTCGCAAACCATCCTCGTGTATCCAACCGCTACCGAATTGCCAAGTTTCTACCTTCCGCCTGCAAACTTGCCCGGCGAAGGGCGTTTTCGGCGCCGTACCCATTACGTGACTCCGAACGCCTCCGGCGTGCGAGATTATGAACCTGGCGATAGTTTCAACCGGATTCACTGGCCATCTACCGCACGGACCAACCAGCTAATGGTGAAGCTTTTTGAGCTCGATCCTGCCAGCGACATCTGGATAATTCTTGACCTTGAGGCGGCCGTGCACGTTGGCGAAGGGGACGATGGCACCGAGGAGGCAGCCGTAAAGGCTGCGGCATCAATTGCGCGATACTTCTTGGTCGCGAACCGCTCGGTCGGATTTATCAGCTTTGGTAAGGAACTGTTCGTTGAAGGCGCCCAGCGTGGCACTCAGCACTTCACGAAAATCCTCGAGGCCCTCGCTTTAGCGCGAGCCGAGGGAGACGTTTCCGTGGGCACCCTAATCAATGAGGAGTCCAAGCTATTCGGACGTCATACCACCGTTGTGGTAATCACACCGTCAACTTCTGAGGAGTGGGTCTCATCCCTGCACTTCATTTCTGAGCGAGGTGTCAAAGTAGCCGCGATTTTGCTCGAGCCGAGCACCTACGGCGGTGAGGAAAACTCACTCATGGTTTTCGGAGCTTTGGCGTCCTCGGATATCTACACCTACATGGTGAAGCGCACAGAGGACCTGACTGAGTCGTTGTCGGTCGGGTCGGACGCGGGTGAGCCCGCTCCCGGGCCAGCGCGGTGAGACAAGCCGCCTGGGAGGAGATGTTTCAGCCGGCAGAGGAGCCGCCCAAGGAATCCCGCCTTGCATTCCTTGCCCGGATTATTTCTTGGGAAGACCTGGTCACCCTGGCTATCGTCCTAATTGCTTTTCTAATCGTTGTAGGGTCGATCAACTCTGCTGACTGGGTCTCAGTCATGCCTTCGCTGTTCCCAATCGCATTTGCCGGCCTCGGAGTTGGTCTGGTCCTGGCTCGACTCGGCCTCGGTGAGGTCAAGGTTCATTTCATAGCCCTGGTGGTTGGGGTTGTCAGCGTCACTATCAGCGCCACGAGCCGTCTGGATGGGTCACTCATCGATCGTGTGGAAGCGATGGGAGACCGGATGTGGATTTGGAGCAAAGCCGTCTACGAGGGCGGCATCTCCAACGACAACCTGCCGTTTGTCGTTGTCGTCGTCGGCCTGACATATATCGCGGCATACCTTGCGGCCTGGAGCCTGTTTCGCTGGTACAACGCTTGGCTGGCGTTGATTCCGGGCGGAATAGCTCTGCTTACCAACATCAGCTATCTACCGGGGCAAAGCAGCACAACGTTGCTGATCTTTCTGTTCTGTTCGATTTTGCTGATTGCTCGCATAAATCTGCTGCGCCGGGCTCGCACTTGGCGACAGGAAAGATCTGGCTATCCGGACTTTCTAAGCCTGCATGTCTTGAATGTCACAGTTTGGGTGGCTTTGTTACTCCTTGCTATGGCCTGGGTGATGCCGATTGGTTCCGGCAGCGGCGCACTGTTCACGTTTTGGCAGAAGATTACGGCCCCGATAGTTGAGCCGCTAAGTGACTTGGGCCGGGTATTCACAGCCGTCGACAGCAAGAAAGGTGGTGGCATTCACAAATTTGGCTCCACCCTGCCACTGCAAGGTGCCATAACGCTGGGCAGCACTCGAATCGCATCGGTCACCACCACCGAGCCGGTATTCTTGCGCGCTCAAAGCTATGACTTTTACACGGCGCAGGGCTGGAAGATTGGCTCTGACTCTCAGCTTAGCGGCGACTTGGACGCCTTTGTCGCACTGCAGAGCGCCCAAGCGGCGGGTACGCAGCTGAGACGGCCGATTTCAATCCTCGTAACGGTGGCGGATAAAGCCAGCGTAATATTGAGCGCCGGCCAGCCCTTGGCAGTGAGCATTGAATCACGTATCGCCTTCGGTTTGCAGCCCTCGGATGTGACCTCGATTCGACCCACGGAGACGCTAGAGGCCGGCTTGAATTATCGCGTCGATGGCATGATAAGCAATGCATCGATTGAAAGCCTCCAAGGAGCTGGCGAGGTCTATCCGGGTTGGATTGCTCCTTACCTTCAACTGCCCTCGGACTTGCCGCCGGAGATCAACACCCTAGCGCTGGAGATCACCGCAGGCGCCACGACAGTTTTCGATAAGGCCGAGTTGATAGAAGAATTTCTCCGTACTTTTGCGATCGATACCAGGATCGATGCCGCTCCACCGGATGGGGACTCGGTTGCCTATTTCCTCTTTGATGCAAAGCGTGGTTATTTCGATTATCACGCCTCTGCCATGATCGTCATGCTGCGCACATTGGGTGTGCCATCTCGCCTGGCTGCCGGTTACATCATCACCCCGGAGGACCGAGAACCAGGCACGAACGAATTCACGATTACCGGTGGCCACTCGTTTGCTTGGCCTGAGGTATTCTTCCCTGGCTTGGGCTGGATCGAATTCAACCCGACGCCGAGCGAAGCACGGGTCTTGCGGACTGGTACTGATCAGGAAGAATTTTTTGTCGATCCTCTAGAGGAGTTGTTCCTCCAGGGAGGTCTCTTGCCAGGCGAGGTTAGGTCAACCAGCGGCCCGGCAGCCGAGGGCATCGATCGATTAACCCTAGAAGATGAGCAATCAAACATCGTCAGCCGGGTCGTTATCAGTGTGATCCTTTTGTTCCTCGGAATTACAGCGGTGGGCGGTGGCATCTTCCACTATACGTGGCAGCACGGCCTCTCGGATTTCGATTACCCCGTGCAGATTTGGGAGAAAACCCTGCGATTGGCGCGATGGGCTCGAATTCCAATCGCTCCCCAGGAGACCCCGCGTGAATTGACAACCCGGCTGCAGCAGGAGCTTTCCGAAGTTGAGGACTTAGACTTTGTTGGCGAAAGCTACATACGCTCCCGCTATGGTCACAAGGAGTTGAGTCCGGAAGAGAAGGAACGCCTGACGGCTGTCTGGAAGAAGACCCGGGGAAGTCTGTTCGGACGAATCTTGCGCTGGAAGTGACGCTCCGCTGCCACGATCTCTTCGAACGCTTAGTCGAACTCCAGATCGGCCTCGCCAATGATTTCATGCGCTTTCTCGAGATCTGCTTCGCGCACTTGTACCCGGCAGCCGAAACCGGAAACGCCAAGGTAGGACACGGCATCTGACGGTCTGATCATCGCGGTGATGCCCGATGCACGCAGCGAATCGATCCAGATTTCCGCCGTAATCTGCTCTGGGGCGGTTACCAGGCGCACCCAATCATTCATCGTTCAAGAATTCCCCTAATTCGATCTTTCGTGAAAGCCAATTGGTCAGTAGTCCGACCCTGCTGGCCACCGCGCGGTCCGGGCAAGGTTTGGCTCTGCTGCTGTTCTTGAAGCAGGTCAAGGATGCGTAACGCTTCCTCAAATGTGAGATCTTGATCGATTCCCCGCAAGGCCTCTTCAAGCTGCCGAGCTACCTCCGCTGGCGATTGCGGCGTAGAATCTGCCGCATCGCCAGGCTGCGGCTGTTGACTATCAGAATCACCTTCGCCGCCCGGAGCCGGCTGGTCGCCATCCTGAGCTGAATCGGTGTCACCGTCTCCATCATCGGGCTGTTGATCTTCAGCTTGGGGGTCGTCTGCCGAGTCCTGAGCGTCTGGATTGTCTGGCTGCCCTTGCTGGTCCTCTTCCTCCTGGACCAGGAGCAACGTGAGCTCAAGATTGTGCTTGGCATCGAGATCGTTGGGATCGAGCAACAGGGCGTCGCGAAAGGCATCGAAGGCTAGCTCAAGGTTCTCGAGAGCCAGGTAGTGATTGCCTAAAGCGTAGTAGGTGATAGCGCCGAGTCTCACGTCAGTAGGTGGTAGAGCGCGCCGTGTATCAACTATTGCCCGCTCGTAATTGCCAAGGCGATGCAGCGTGTTGCCGGTGTTGTAGCTCAACTCCCGCACGTCAGGCCGTTGGGCTAGAAGATCTTGATAGGTTTCCAGGGCAGCCTGGAAGGCCCCTGAATCGAAGAGTTCATTCGCTTCCTCTATTTTGCTGTTTAGAGAGTCCTGAGAGCATGCGACCATAACCACAGCCAGCAGCAGAAGGGCCAACCCAGACTGCGGGTCGGCGCGCCGCGGCGGTTGGAAGGGCAGCTTGAGGCGGACGGTTGCGAACCAACCGAACACAAGCAGCCCAGCAGCGACAGCAACAAACAATTGGAATCGTTCAATGCGAATTTGGCGTGTATCTATACCCAGGGAGACTTGCTCAAGCCGGTTGAGGTCGTCGCGAAAGCTGAGCAGGCTCGTGTTGGTGTCGAGCCTCAGATAGCGCCCACCGCCAGCCAAGGCGATCTCTCCAAGGTTCTGTTCATCAAGTCTGGTTATCACCGGCTCTCCCCGAGAGTC
This sequence comes from Dehalococcoidia bacterium, assembly GCA_965219205.1. Lineage (GTDB taxonomy): Bacteria > Chloroflexota > Dehalococcoidia > DSTF01 > WHTK01 > WHTK01. The sequence goes on along the minus strand of CBDCMQ010000003.1, from coordinate 163,497 downwards.
AAGTTTGACACCAGACCCCTGCTCTGGGTCGTTCTCGACCAGGGTCGAGCCTTGCGGAGTCCCCACGCCGGCAGTGAGAACAATGATTCCGTCCTCTTGCAACAAGGCGGCGCGCCGGGCAAACGTGCCGACGTGATCCTCACCATCACTGACCACTATGACTGCCCTGCCGGGGTTTTCACTCGCTGCCAGGATCAGCCCGGCCTGCTGAAGGGCTGCTCCGATATCTGAACCAACTCGGATCAGACCGCCCTCACGGTCGGCTCGCAGGATCAACTCTGAAAGCGCCTGAGCGTCCGTTGTAAGAGGTGAGCGCAGGATCGCGGTGCCGGCGAACAGCACCAGCCCAAATCTGTTACCGCGTTCGGCTTCGATCAGGCGGGTGATCTCTGCTTGAGCTCGCGCGAGCCGGTTTGGTGATGTGTCGGTCGCGGTCATGCTCAGCGAGATGTCCAGGACGAATACAAGGTCAACACCCGCACGCTGGCTGGTGATTTCATGGCTGCCCCACTGAGGTCTGGCGGCGGCCAGAGCCAGCAGGGTTGCAGCGACGATCAAAAGGGCCGTGGCTAGCAAGGTTCCGCCCCTGGGCCAGCGGCTTGCCTGGGGTCCGGCAAAAGAGTGAGCGGCGCGCCGTCGCCAGCGTATCAGCCACAAGGCTGCGAGGCTCATGCCAACAACCACCAGCAGGAGCACCAGGTTTTCCGGCTGACCGAAGGTCACGTGGTCTGTCTCCAGAACGTGGTGCGAAGCACAACCTCTAGACCAAGAAGGATCACGGCGGCGGCAAGGAAGTAGTAGGCGATTTCATTGTGTGTGACCAGTAGGAGCCCTTCAATCCGAGACTTTTCCAGCTCATCGATGTTGGCGTAAATTCCTTCAAGTGCTTCCTGGCTTTCAGCCGGGAAATAGAGGCCGCCGGTCACGCGTGCCATCTCTTGCAGGGCTCTTTCATCGACTCCGCGGTTGTTTAATCCCAGAGACGGACCGCCACCGATTACGCCGATTGTGTAAACGCGGATTCCTAGTGTTTCAGCGATTCGTGCGGCTGCCAATGGATCTATTGAGCCCGAATTATTTTGGCCATCGGTGAGCAAGATGGCCACTCGGCTGCGGGCGCGTGAATCACGAAGCAGGTTTAGGCCGTCAGCCAGGCCGCCGCCGATGGCCGTGCCGTCGAGGAGGTTAACCTGCTCAACGCCGTCCACGAGTTGCGAAAGCGCATCATAGTCGAGAGTCAAAGGGCTAAGGACGAGACTGGATTCTCGGAATATGATCAGGCCCAAGTGGTCGTCCTCGCGGCCGGAAATAAAGTCCTTCAAGACGCGCTGGGCTTCGACCAGGTTGCTGTGTTCGTCGGTGCGACCAGCGCTCATGCTACTGGACGTGTCGAGCACAAGGACGATGTCAATTCCTTCTGTTGATAGGTCGGCTTCGGCTATGCCGTTTTGGGGACGGGCAAGAGCAAGGAGAATTAGCGCCAACGCCGTGGCGCCTACGGCTGTGGGCACCCAACGGTAACGCAACCTCCACGTCTGGCCGAAGCCGGCAACCAGTTCCAGGTTGGAGAATCTAGCTGAGCCACGCTCCCGCCTCAATCGCGAGCGTATCAACAGTGGAACCGGAATTAGGACAATCAGCAAAAGCAGGGCAGGATTGGCGAAAGTCATGCCACCGGTGCCTCTTCCTGAAGCTCCGGCCGGCTCATCTCAACAATTTCATAGGCGGAAGTCAGGTCGCCGTCGGCGCGTTCCGGGGCCGGCGCATATCGGGCGTAAACAGACGCATCACACTGGGTCAGCAGCCCGTTCACAAGCCGGGTTTGCCAGCGATCGATGCCCCGTCGCTGCATGTCGCGATCGAGCTCGCCCGTGGTTAGGGCGAAAGCCGGAAATCCGTAGCGTTCCGTGAGATAGTTGCGAATTGCCAGGGCTATCGCGCCATAGTAGGACACGTGGTCCTGGTCCTCTAAGAAGTCGAGCCCCGCCCTGTCGAGAATGGCCCTCGCTTGGTCTTCCGGCCCAAGTTCTTCTACATCATCGATCTGCGTCAGGGGCACAGCCGGCGCCTCCTGTTTGCGGTTACGCGATCGGAACTTTCTCCAAAGGATTGCTAGACTCACGACGGCAACTAAAACTACAGCGAATGAAATAAGCGCCGGTGCCAGAGAAGTTGTGCTGCCAAGCGATGCCTGTGGCTTTAGATCCCGCGGTTCGATTTGGCCCGAAGATGGTAAGACGCTGGTGACTTCGATGCTGCTTTCTGGCGTCAGGATCTGTCCGGAAGCGCCGGACGGTTCTGTGAAGCTAAGACGCAGGGCGGGAATCTCGACTCGCCCCGGGACAAATGCGGCAACTTCCAATGCGATCGAGAACACTGAGCGGCCCGCGCTCGCCGGTCTTGAGCTAACCTCTGGAAGTACGATCAGGGAAAGCTCAGCAGGCAAAGCACCGGGGGCCAGGGTGATCTCCGTGCCCGTCTCTGCTTCCACCGTGATGAGGTAGTGAAAACGGTCGCCCACGGTCAAATCGGCGGGCGCCTGAACTTCGAAGCCAACAACGGCCGGCTCTGCCAAGGCCGCCGGGCTGAGAACAAACACGGCGATGAGTGCGGCCAGGGCAAGCAAGGTGGCTCGTGCAATCATGCCGAGGTTTTCTTGCGGCCAGCGCGTGTCTGAAAAAAGCTCATCAGAGGTTTGATGTAGGAACGATCAGTACGCAAAGCAATTTCTTCGATTCCTAAGGATGCGAGCATGCGCCTTCGTGCCACCATTGCCTCGGCACGGGAACTTGCGTAGCGTTCACGTTCCCGGTCGTCATCGGTGTCGACAAGGACTTCTCCGCCGGTCTCCAGGTCTTGCAGGCTAATCAAACCGACCTTCGGCAGCTCAAGCTCGCGGGGGTCAGTCAAACTAATAGCGGTCATGTCGTGTTTCTGACCGGCCAGCCGTAGCGAACCCTCAAAATGATGGGCGTGGAAGTCTGAAATCAGAAAGACCACGCTTGGGCGTTTGGCGACGTTCATCAGGAAGCTGGTTGCCGCGGCTATGTTCGTGGATTGGCCAACCGGCTCGCGAAAAACGAGTTCTCGAGTCATCCGCAGAACGTGTTGAAGTCCCTTCTTTGGTTGTAGGTAGAATTCCACCCGATCGCTGAAGGCGATGAGGCCCGTCTTGTCGTTATTGGCCTCGGCTGCGAAGGCAAGCAACGTGGCGAGTTCGGCTGCCAGCTCGCGCTTGGTGGATGCTGTCGAGCTAAATCCAGTCGATGAACTGATGTCGACCAGGAGGTAAAGAGTTAGCTCTCGCTCCTCAACAAATTTCTTAATGTAGGGCGTTCCCATGCGGGCCGTCACGTTCCAATCGAGCATGCGCACATCGTCACCGGCCTGGTATTCGCGGACTTCGTTGAATTCAAGGCCGCGACCACGGAAGACGCTATGGTACTCACCCAGGAACAACTGGCGCACCAGGCGTCGTGCGCGTATCTGCAAACGTCTCACACGCTTGAGAATTTCCGCCTGCGGCAGAGATCTGGTTAAGTCAGTTTCGGTTTGAAGGGTCATAAGATGGCGCGAATTCTAAAAATCTCGCGGCTAGCTATTTATGGAATGGCTATGGAACAGCGACGCCTTGGAGTACACGGTCGATAATGTCGTCACTGGTCAAGTCCTCCGCCTCCGCCTCGTAGGTGATGATCACGCGATGCCGCAGCACGTCCTTGGCCACAGCCTTGACGTCCTCGGGTGTGACGTAGCCACGGCCGTCGATAAATGCGTGGGCCTTTGCGGCCTGCGCCAGGTAAATCGTTGCTCGCGGGGACGCACCGAAGGAGATGAGTGGAGCGAGGCCCTCCAAGCGGTACGTGGTTGGATCACGGCTGGCAAGCACAAGATGCACGATGTAGTCCCGGAGTTGGTCGTTGAGATGAACGTCTTGGACGGCTTCGCGTACCAAGGCCAGCTCCTCAAGGGTTACGACTTTTCGAATTCGCGGCGTTTCGCCGTTTTCGTAGCGTTCAAGGATTTGGCGCTCTTCCTGGCGATTTGGGTAACGGATTACGGCCTTCAGCATGAAGCGGTCTAACTGCGCTTCGGGCAATGGGTAGGTTCCTTCGGACTCGATCGGGTTTTGAGTGGCCAGAACCATGAAAGGCTCCTCGAGCGGGAAGGTGGTGCCACCGATGCTGACCTGTCGCTCCTGCATCGCCTCAAGTAGGGCTGACTGGACCTTGGCCGGGGCACGATTTACCTCGTCTGCCAGAATGATATTGGCGAAAATCGGTCCCTTGCGGGTATGAAACTCGCTGTCTTGGGGGTTAAAAATCTGAGTGCCGGTGACATCGGCAGGGAGCAGATCTGGTGTGAACTGGAGGCGCACAAAACTCGCACCGATGGTCTGCGCCAGGGTGTGCACGGACAGGGTTTTCGCGAGCCCCGGGACTCCTTCGATGAGGATATGGCCGTTACTAAGTAGGGCGATTAAGAGCCGATCTATCAGGTATTGCTGGCCAACGATTACGCGGCTAACCTCTTCGCGAATCGATTCGACGAACCGCGACTGCTCTTTTACGCGGGAGTTAATCGCCTCGAGATCTACCGCCACCTGCCGACTCCCACCTCGCTAGTCTTGCCAGTATAGGTGAGACGGACTCCGCGGTGCATCCCAGGGAGGTCCCAGGGCGCGACGGGTTGCCCGAACCAGTTATGAGTTCCCAGAAGTTCAGACATCATGCGACGGCTGCGAGCCAGCGGTATCTCGAGGCTGCTTTCGACGGGAATATCCGAACTGGTGGACGGTGAGTGGGGTTTAAATCCTTCGGTCCTGGGTTCGAATCCCAGAGGACCCACCAACCTCCCTGTCTAACGCGAAGATCAGGCGATAGGCAGCGAATCCGGCGAGTGAAAATCGGATGTGCAGTTCTGCGCCGGCCTGCCCCAAGTGCTGAAGCGCGGGCGGATACCGCGTCGTACTGACGATTAGATGTCCGTAGGCCTGACGTCACTTGAGGGAAAGTTCGCAGTAAACCTAGGTTTCGCGGTGCCTCGCCGGCCAGCCGGCGTGACAAAGCGTTCTCGAGGAACAAATTAACAGCAGAATGCTTCGTTCGAGTACACGCTTGTCCAGTTGTCGGCGTAGGCATCGACCACGTAGTAGTAGGTGCTCAACGGCGGGGCTATCGCGATTGTCGCCGCAACGTAATCATCGGTCGACCCCGTGAAGGCTGAGGTGCCGGTCGATCCGGCGACCGCCTGGACACTGTCGGCCGCCGCCACGACTTGCCCCCCGGATCCGTCCACCTCGAAGCGGCCGGTCGTGCCCGCCGGATAGTCAATGTCCGTCACGGTGCCGTCTTCCAAGGCCGCCACGCGCAGAACCAGCGTGTTGCCCACTGTGGTCGTCACGGTAGGGGCCGTGGGGTTCCCGAAGTCCTCGACCGCAGCCGAGACATCGATCGGGGTCGTCGGATGGGTGTTGCTATAGCGCATGACACCGCCATCTGTTTGGTGACTGAGGGTGGACGTGAAGGTGAAGGATGCCGGCTCACCGCTGGCGACCCGGTACCACGCGACCGCTTGGAAGCCGCCAGAGCTCACCAAGCTAAAGATCTGCGTCCAGCCCGCGGGCGGCGTGATCGTGGCCCCATCGTCTTCGCCGCTGACGATGGCAATCAAGAGGTCGCCATCCACGGTCCCGGCTGGCTTTCCGATCACGAGCGAGGTCCCCTTCGCGGAGGCGGTCGCGACGCTCTCGAAGACGGGTGGACCAGACGATCCCGCGCCCACATCGACATAGCTGGTCGTCGTTCGTCCCACCACGGAGTCCTGGAACACATAGCAGCAGCCGGACGACGTGCTTCGGTAGACGTTGTATCCGTCCGCGTCGAGGTTGGGGGTGGCGGTCCATGTCAGATCGATGTCGGCCCCGTTCGCCGCTGCTGCGAGGTCTGTAGGCGGCTCGAGGGTGTCTGTCGCAAGCACATTTCCACCGTTGAGTACCTCGGCATTGAAGGTCGCGGAAGTTGAGCCAACGCTGCCGTTTACGATGACGAGCGACATCATGAGAAGGACTAACCAGAATAAGTGTTTCGGCATCGTCCTCCTGACCAGTGCCTTCGATGATGAAGCACCTGATTTGCGAATACTAAGGGCAATCCAGCCCGGTCAGGATGGGCCCGGCCAGGACCATCTTGCTCGCCAACTGAACTCTCCGATGGCCTCAATCACGGCTTTTTTTAGGGCTGGCCTCAGCGGCAGAGCATCCGGCCGAGACCGCCACATAGGAGCAAGAAATACATAGCCGAGAGCCAGTCCAATAGAGGTCACCAGCGCCAAGCGAACCGGAATAGACCTGGTCGCCGACAAGATATAGCCGACATACGGCACGTGTACGACGTGCCTCCAGCCTTCGCCGGTTGCGGGTGTGCGCCAGGAATCGGGCACGGGGTTGGAGTCGCCCTTGGTCACGAATAGCCTGCCTTCGGCCGTTTCCTCAAACGCCACCACTCGATGTGTTTCGAGGCGCTTAGCACCGCTAGGCGCATCAAATGTAATGACATCACCAACCTCAACCTCGGCTGCCGGAACGCGCTCGAGGAAGATGACCGAGCCCTCAGGAATCGCAGGCGCCATGCTTCCTGAATGAACCGTCATCAATTGAAACGGCGAAAATCGTACTCCGGAGCTCAGGAAAACAAAGCCGACAGCGAGTCCCAGTAGAATCAGGGGTACCAGGCCAATCAAGATTTTGGGCGCTGTCGCAAGATGAAGCCGAAGTCTTGGTCCGGCCAACCTCCCTGCGTTCGCCACCCTTGAAGGCAATCCGGACGCCGCGACAAGCGGCAAAGGCTCTTCCGGCGGCGAAACTACGCCGTCATTTGCCCGGGATTTAATTTCGGCCGCCTGGCTCTCGGCTGCTTCAACGATCGCCGCGGCCTCTTGCTCGGCAGACGCACGCAGCGCGCAAAGCGACACCATGAGCTCAGTCAGGGACTGAGCCCGGTCGGCGCGAGCGTCTTCGGCGGCCCGAGCCTTTAAGGTCCGCGCTTCCTCGACAGCCGCAGCCAGGACCTCCTTTGCCCGAAGGACGCAAGGTCCGTGGCCTCTGCCTTATCTGCCGTACTCCTACCGGCAGTAGTGTTGACCATTGCTACTGCGCTGCGTACCAGACGAGGTCAGCCCCGGAGTGACGCGACCCTGATAGGTATTGTCGGCGGAGCTATCGAGGTTGACATTGACTGTGAAGGCGGAGCTGTCGCTAGTTGCCCACACGTCGACGGCGCCACTACCGTTGGTGCCTCCGTCCAAATGGAGCAGGGAGCCAGTTCCGGTGTAGGTAGTCGCAAGGCCAGCCAGCGTACCGTAGCCGGCGCCGCCGGTTGGATAGATGATCGTAGCGCCCTGCAAAATCTGCAAGTTTATCTTGGTTGCCGGGTCCGCGGCGGTGCAATCCGCTGAACTGCTTCCGGCCTTGCTCACATAATTCGCGACATGAAAACCAAAGGTCACCGTAGTGATACTGTCGGTGTAGGTGATCGTTACCGTGTTGCTGGAATCGGCGCCGCCAGGCGTGAAGCTTGTGGTTCCGGCACTGAATATGGTTGCGCAAGTGCCATTGTTCGTGCTCGCGCTACAGTCGCTGCCGCTGACAACAGAGCCGGCGACGTTGGTCATCGTCATCGTGCCGTTGCTTAGCACATTTCCGGGGTTTGTGGTCTAGGCGCTGAAGGTTGCGAACGTGCCGGCGCCGATGAAAGAACTCACGAGCAGCAGGATCGCCGCCGAGATCATCAGCTTCTTACGGTTAGGATTTTTTGTCTGAAGCATGCCTTTCTCCTCTACTGGTTGCGCTTACCGGTAGACAGGCGGCCTTACCTGATTTCGGCTTAGGCCCATATCTTCGCGTCCTGCGCTTTCGGGCAGTTTGCCTTTTCGGTTCATTGTGTTATCGGTCTTCCCGTTGATAATCTTGAGAGGCACACTTGCTGAAAAAGCGCCAAAATTGAACATAGAGCTGTTGGCCATTCTTCAGTGGCCGGTAGTGAGCTGCAGGGAAAGGTTCTTGCGGTGGCTCGGACGGAAATCGGCCCGACCGCACATGTGAAAGGCTAATCCATGCGACTGATAGCCGGCGTGCTCCTGGGGGATTGGTCCTGGTGGCCGCTGCCTCATCAAGAACAATTAGGTCTGAGGTGACATCACGGCTTCTGAGAATTACTTCCTCGGGTGCAAAAATTCCCGAGCTACTGGGTTGAGGTGCGACCGCTACCGGTCGCGGGCGATCAACCAGGCCACCGGCGATCGGGCCCGTTTGGCTCTGATCGAGACTCGATGCGCTCCTTAGTCTGCCCCTCCCCTCCTCCTCTTCTTCTCTTTATCAACTCGCTAATGGCGCCGTTAATCCGGATTTGCGCGACGTAGTCGGTCGCGGGCTCGCCGAGCTGGAGCCCCGGTACCAACACTCTCGCTCACTGACGTTGCCAGCCTGCGGTTAATACGGAAGTAGGAAGCCTCAGGTCGGCTACCCCGATACTCCGCCTTTGCCGCAACCAAGCCAGCGAGCCAAATCCGTAGCGGACCTCAGGCTGCCGGCGTTTACTGGCCGGCGTAATCGATTAGGGGCAAGGCTCTGACATCCGGACCACGTAGTCCGGTTCTGGCCCACCTTTGCTAATCAAGCCAAGGCTCACCGTCATGTCAATGATTGCGCATAGCATCTAGAGGGCTGTGGCTCGACATAATCTGTCGGCGAGACGCGCGGGATGACTACGAACTAGGATGAGAAGAACTCCGTTCCTCAACTTATCACTACGCCACTATTCTGCAAGACACCGTCGTAGCGGCTCGCTCCATTTTTACGAACACGGGCCGAAGGGCTCGTTGAGCATGCGTTGCCGTCCGCTGATTTCTAATCCGGAGGGTACGAGTGCCTGAAACAGAGGAAAGACGAAATGGTGTACGTACGTCACACTCACCTTGATTGCATCGCACTGGCCTCCAGGATCTCCAGAGACTGGAGGGCCCGGATATTCAGGGAAATCCCACTTCTTATAGGTAACGGTCACGTTGCCTCCGTACGGCCCGCCGCGGCTCAGACCGGTCGTTGCGTTGAGCCCTACCTGCTCGATGCACGCGGCCCTGTCCTCGGTGATGCCATCGCAATTCACGCGACCGGTAACGGCGTAGCGCGCGCCTTCTCGCGAAGCGTGCTGCACCGTCACCCACGAGTGAAACAGACGAGCACCGTCTAGAATGCCGAACACGAGGGCAAGGAACGCAACCGCAACCAACGCAACCGCAACCAACGCGAACTCAACGAGTGCTTGTCCTCGCTCTGCCCGCAGTCCATGATCACGACCCCGATTCTTGCCTGGGTTAGTCATTATTCATTTACTCGATGAGTCGGTGGGCGATTTGCTGCGCTATAGAAGTGAAGACAGCGGAGAGATCTGAGGCGGTAGGCACCTCGAAGTAATGATCATTGGTTTCGCTCGACGAAGACGCGATGCACTTAAGGAGGTTCCGGTCGGCGGCGTTGTCGTGACTAGGGCCACCAATCATCGCGGGTTTGCAGCGGCTGCTGTCCGCCGATCCGCACGTTCCGAAACTGACGACGTAAATCTCAACACCTTGCGATTTGACGCGATCGGCTATCGCCATGGTCTTACTGTCAAGCTGTCGCTCCCGGCTCTGCGCAGGCCGACACTTGGAACCTACATAACCGTCTGAGCGCCAGGGGCTCGAATTGGGCCGGCAGTCGCTTGGCGGCTGGCCTTGGCCATAGGAGTTTCGGTTGTAAGTGTTATCGCCGTCCGTCAGGATAACGATAAAGCGAAGCGTATTTCCCGCAGTCTGACCGTTGGCTCCAAAAAGGATCTGCTCGCCTTTGTGCATGCCAAGGCAGATGTTGGTACCCGTGCCACCGCGGGCACCAATGTTGGCAATGTCGCTGTTCAGGGTCGCCTTTGAACTGGTAAGGTCCGTGACCATTGAATCTGGGCCGCTGGCGTCAACACAGACGCTGTAGTTCCGGGGAGGTTCGTAGCAGCCCCTGAACGCCCCCGCACCTACCTGGGTATATCCGGAGCCAGTGCTATCACCGAGGAGTGCGTCGGCGAAGGCCATCGCCGCGTCCTTAGCTTCTTTCATCGGACAACCGGGGTTACTGTCGCTGCTGTTGCAGGGCGACGCGCCCATACTGCCCGTAGCGTCGATCGCTAGATAGACATCTAGCGGAAAGGCGCCAAAGCCAGCTACAGCCGTCGCATTGACTGAAACCTTATCGAAGCCAAGCAGAGACAGGAAGATCATCTTGACGTCCTCGCTGGCGCTTACTCGGAGCTGTCGAGCCGCCGCATTTAGCACCATGCTCGAGGATGCGCTGGGCTTGTTTTCCGCCATATACTCGCTGACTCGGGCCCGAGTCTGGGCGGCGTCGGGCAGGTCCAGTGAGCCAGCCAACGCAGCGGCATTCACGGCGCGGGAAAGCTCGGCTTTCATTATGAAAATGCGGCCTACGTCGAGAGCGAGACCGATCATCGCTATCATTATGACCATCATGAGCGCAACAGCCATGAGAATCTGGCCTTTATCCGTTCGGGTCGGACCGTCATGTTTGCCTGGGTGACGGAGTGTCCTACTCACCTAAGACCCTCATTGTGGTTTTGGAGCACATTTTTAACGGCCCCGAGAGCACCACGGGAATGCCAATAATCAGCGGATGGTCGTAGCAAACCTCGACCCGTACGGAGCGCGGGCCGGGATTGATCAAGTGAGTAATGCAGACTCCTGCGCTCTCGGGCGAGCAGCTCGACGGCATTGTGCCGCTGAGACGCTCCGTTTCGAGCATCACGAGGTCGACCATGTCCCAGTCCGATGCGGCACCTTGGGCTCCAAGGCGCGCTCCGTCCCGTGCTGACGCTAGCACCGTCAGATAGGAGTTCATGCCGTTGCCGAGCTCGACCAAAGCGAGTAACAACATGATTAAAAATGGCGCGGTTAAGGCCAACTCAACCAAACTTTGCCCGCGTTCACCACGGCCCCGCCTTATGGATGGCCTAATTGACGACCCGGGTTCCATTCGGCGAAGTCGCTGTGCTGTCGCGACCACGTTCGCGTCCTCCTCAAAAGGAAAACTCCCCTCTAGGTGTTGACACTCTGGGTGTTGACAATGGATGGGATCCGAACGGGAAATATTCACGGAGCTCAAGTGGCCAGGCTGCCTCTCGTCTTTAGCAGGATGACCGACGAGATCGGGCTCAGGGACCTTTTGGTCACCATTGCGATCACAAGAATAGTGGCGGGGGAGGAGGGCGAGTTCGACGAGCGCCTGACCACGTTCTGCCCTGGGACGAAGAGCGGCCATCATTCGCCTACGCTCGCTCTCGGCGTGCGCTTAGCTCGACCTCATTGGGGACGCCGTCACTATCGTAGTCTTGCCCGTTTGGTCCGACCATATTGGGACTCTCCCGCCCTATTTCATTCCGACCAAGTCATCCGTCAAAACCAGCTTCGACGGCCAACAAAAAAGGCCCGGACTTAAAGTCCAGGCCGATCGGTTTCACCATTCGGCTCCCCGTCGCCCCTCAGGTGACCAATCAGGCGACGGCTCAATGCCCCCGGCATCTTTTGGCCGTCCCTGACCTGTTGTACAGAGCACTCCTCGCTCTGGTTGATAAAACGCCGATAGACGTGAAGTGTTACAGGTTCGGCTGGGACTTTGGCCTCGTTGCTAGAACGCCGGACCTCTGGTAAATGGAAAATGGGCGAGTGGCCGCGAATTGCAATGTCATCCGCACAAGGCAATCTAAGTTCGCCACGCAGCGCCCGATTCATAACGGGTGGCTCAATCAAAAGGCGTTGGCTCGGGCGGCGGATATCAGCTGGCTGGGTGTGGTTCCGTCGTCCCGGACGATAGCGATGCCAACTTCTGGGTCGTAGGATTTTAGCCAGCTGCGCAAGCGCACGGCCACCCTTGTAGCGATTTCGCGGTCAACATGGCTGATGAAGACACCAAACGTGTTCTTGTGGATGCGGCCCATTAGGTCCTCTTCGCGTAACCACGATTTCAGCGCTTCGGATACCTCGCTTGAGTAGGACGTGGACATAGCCGAGTCCGAAGGCAGGTGGATGGTTAGCAGGCCTGCAGTACCGACCGGCAGCCGCTTGATTCCCTCCTCCACCCGCGTTTCGAAGGTCCCTTGACAGGCCTCCTCAGTGGCAATCGGCTTAGACGGCTGGCGCCGTCGTTTTTCCTTCCACATTCTCCCACTCGTTTCCGAGGTCAATTTCCTCGAACTCAAGAACACGTCAATTTATTCATCGGTTTGGTCACGCCGATCTTTAGAACGGAATCGGTCTGGCAGTCGTGTTTTTTTCCGGCACGCCAAGCCAAGGGGGGATCACACGCAATTAATGAAAGGCCGGGAGCGGGAGCCAGAAGCAGCGCCGTCGAATAGACCAAGTGGGGATACTGTTTTCGGTGTTTGCGTCGAGGACTCGCCGGAAGCGACCAAGATTCTGACCAGTGGTCAGAAAAGAGTCTGAACTGTCACATTGAGCAAGGCGAGGCAAACAATGACGAGCAAAAGGACCCCAAAGACGAGGCTCGGGAAATTGCGATCCTGAACTCCTCAATTTCGGATTCAACAGACACTAGTTGATCGACCAGATGCGGTCTGAAAGTTGTGGAAGCCTGCCAGCTTCGGGGCCGTGAGAGGCGTTTAACAATCTGCGTTTTCGCCTCGACCTTCAAATACAAGTAAGAATCGTTATTGACCTCTAAACGTCGCTGAAGCGAGGGTATTTCTTCCGGCTACTCCACGAGTTTGAACGCTGGGTCTCCTCCGACGTAATCCTCTGCATCCAGACTCCAGTCGCTCCCCGAGGTGTGTACCTCGTCGGCAATGATGGCGCCAGAGACGGAAAGGTTATTTGACCCCTGGACGAGAGCACGTCCATTGGGCGCAAAGAAGATTCCCTGGCACACGCCGCCGCCGCCGCTAGCATCCAGAGCGCTTGAGCTGCTGCTCTCGGTGAAAAGCAGCACGTCGTTTCAGTAGCCGGTGATATTGAAATTGCTGCCAGCGATACTGACGGTTCCCTGAGCAGCGAGAGTGATGTTGCCGGTAACGTCCGAGCTGCTGAGACTTAGATTGGAGGTGGAGCAATAGACACCATCCAGAAGTACGCCAGTGTCCTTATCACCGTTGAGCCAGGCGGCCGGAACCGAAGTGAGGTCGGTATCCTCGGTGAACTCCATCGTGCAGGGGAAGTCATCGTAAGTGTAATCGAGTGGCATTGGCTCGATTCCAGTCTGATGGCTAGCAGGGGTGAAGGTGTTGTTTTGGCCCGAGACGTCGAGAGTGCAGACGTAAGTCGTATCGCCGTCGAAGGTGTTTTCACTACCACTGACTCTGAGAAGAGCGTTTGAGTGGACTCTGCCTTGCACCGCGATGGCTGAGCCACTAACAACCAGAGTATCTGAACCATTGCAGGTGTTGTCGTTGGCGAAGATGGTGTAGTAGCCGCCGCCAGTGTCCCTCAGGGCGACGGCCCTGGCGCTGACCGGCACGGAATTGAGGCCGAAAATCTTGAGGAAAACGGTGGAAGCTTCCGAATCGATTTCGACTTCGATCTTGTCCGGATCGCCATCGTAGTTCGTGGTCACGTTGACGATGGTGCTTCCCTCACCATGAGAGTAATCGTTCTCACCTGACCACTGGAGGGCCATTGTCGTGGCGGTGCTGTAATCGGGCAGGCCGCCGGCGCCCGCAAGGGCGGCCGCGTCGGCGGCACGCTGGAGCTTGGTGCGCTCTGAAATGAGGAGCCCCGCGTCGAGGGCAATGCCAACAAGTCCGAGCAGGACCGGAACCAGAAGCGCCGTGATGACCACCATCTGACCCCGCTGCGAACACCAGAGGCGAGCAGGCTTCATTGGATCCTCATCTTTGTCGTACTCGTCATTGGCAAAGGATTAGGGATTGCGTGCCCGGTAATAGTGGAGAGCAGGGCGCCGAACGGAGTGACGTAGCTGTGATTGTAGGTTGCCTCTACAGTCACGCTCGTGCCAGTTGCTCCACCAGCGTTGGACACGGTGATGTCTGCTGCCGTTAGGAGGCCGCCGGATGCATCAACCGTCTTTGCTTCAATGTCGGCTGAGCTGGCCCCGATGGCCCCGATGCGCGCGCCTTCCCTTGCGGCATTCACTGTAACCATATGGGATCGCAACGCGAGGCCAAACTCTGCCAAGCCGAGGACAAGCACCGCCAGAAACGGCGGGATGATGGCAAATTCCACGACGCTTTGCCCGCGTTCACGCGGCCAACGGCGTCGCTTCGTTGCGGGTTCATGAGCGGACTTCACCGAGTTGATCATGTTGCGGCTCATTCGATTCTTGCTCGTGGAACGAAACCTGTTCCACTTATTTTTATCGACACGCCGAGGGCCGGTCTGAACATTTGGCAACGCACAGGCACTAACATCTTTTCCCGGTAAGGTCGGGCCAAGGTGAAGAAGTCGCCGTCCGTCCGGAGGTGACGGTGGGAAAAGTCAGGAAGGATAAAGTTCGGAGGCGCCGGAGGTTGGGGCGTTGCGGCGGCCAGGATGCTTCGACCAAGCGCCTTCCTTGGACACCTTGCAGCGAATCGCTAGGTCGTTCTTGCTTGTATTAAAAGGTTGGACTAAGAACGCCTCTGAGTGGCGGGCGCTACAGGAAAAAGAAAACGTTGGAGTTTACGCAGTCGGAACGATTCCCGGAATCTCAAACTGCTGCTCTCGATCGTAGGGCTTCGATCATGGATCGCCAAATAAGGATGCCGTCTTCGCCGCCGAGGAGCGCCTCGCTGGCTCGTTCTGGGTGCGGCATCATCCCCAGTACGTTGCGCTCTTCATTTAGGACGCCGGCTATGTTTTGGATCGAACCGTTCGGGTTGGCTTCCGGCGTCGGCTCTCCGTTTGCGGTGCTGTAGCGGAAGGCGATTCGGTCCTCAGCGCTCAGGCGCGCGAGGGTCTCAGGCTCAGCGAAATAGTTACCCTCGCCGTGCGAGATCGGCATCGTTACAACTTGACCTGCTTGGGCTGAGTTGGTGAAGGGCGTTGCCGTCGTTTCGACGCGCAAGTGGGCAGGTTCGCAGCGGAACTGAGTACTTGCGTTGCGAAGAAGAGCGCCCGGAAGCAGGCCGACCTCGCAGAGGATTTGAAATCCGTTGCAACTGCCGAAGACGAGCTTGCCATTCGCGGCCTCTCGGCGGACTGCGTCCATTACTGGAGAAAATCGGGCTATAGCGCCGCAACGCAGGTAGTCGCCGTAAGAAAAGCCCCCCGGCAAGATGATGGCATCGTAGTCCGAAAGATCGCTTTCGTGATGCCAGACCAGATCAGCCTCCTGCCCCATCACATCGCGCAAAGCAAACCGGCAGTCGCCGTCACTCCAGGTACCGGGAAAGACAAGAATCGCGAAGCGCATCTATTCGATCTCCTGGGAGCGTCTGAAAGGACGTCGTCTTAAGAGTACTTCAGCGGCTGTTGGCGCCGGGTATTCGATACGGGGATGATAGACCGCTTTGAGTGTTGACTTGAATGACTCGGCGAGCGAACGCAGATCACGCAGGGTAAGATCGCACTCGTCAAGCTGACCCTCTGAGAGTCGCTCACTGAAAACCTCGTCCAGGAGTTCGTCGATTCGTTCAGGCGAGCGGTCGGCGCTGGAACGCACGGTTGCCTCCGACGAGTCGGCGAGCATGCTGATTGCCGTCTCGCGCGTTTGTGGCTTGGGTCCAGGATAACGAAAGGCATCTTGGTCCACAGCTGGATTTTGCTCGGCTGCTTGCCGATAGAAGTACGTTACGAGACGGGTGCCGTGGTGCTCGGGGATAAACGACGCGATACGCGCCGGAAGCTTGTAATGCTGGGCGAGAGCCAGCCCGTCGTTGACGTGATCGGAGATTATCTCGGCGCTGAGCTCCGGGTTCAAGGCATCGTGTGGGTTGACGCCGTCAAGTTGGTTTTCAATGAAGAATCCGGGCCGAACCAGCTTGCCGATGTCATGGTAGTAGCAGCCAACCCTTGCAACTAAAGAGTCGGCACCAATCACGTGAGCCCCTTTTTCAGCAAGATTGGCAACAATGACGCTGTGCTGGAACGTAGACGGTGCTTCATCCTGTAAACGCATCAGCAGCGGCTGGTTGAGCTGAGACATCTCCAACAGTTGCAACCGAGTTGTTACGCCGAAGAAATTGCCGATGGTTACGAATATTCCGGCGCTCAGAAACGCGCTCAAGCCGCCATTTGCAGCGGCCGCAAGGAGGATCCAGGCGAAATCATCGATTTCGTGATTGGGGTCAAGCAGCCAGGTAGAGCTGAGGATGGCAAAGATGCTCACACCAACGGCCAGACCGCCGAGTAGAAACCGGGCCAGGCGATCGGCATTTCGCACGGCAAGGGCGCCAGCGGCTCCCGCGATACCGGAGACTAGTGCCAAACGTGCGATTTCTAACGAACCAGTCAAGCCGACAACGGTGACATCGAGAAGCAGAACCGCGACGAATGCGGTCAAAAAAGAGATCATGGCGGCAGCCAGCAGAGCCACGCCGGCTCCCATGAAGCCCGCCAGGACCATCGACGAGACGGCTACTGGCAAGATGAACGCAAGAAAATGCCGGTCTTCATCCGGAAGGATCAAGGGCAGGTAGACCTTGATGACGAACACGGGAATCGCTATGGCAAGGCCGACCATGAGTAGTCGCCGCGCATCAGCCGAAGGACGGAACGCTTTGAGTCCGGCAACGACCACGCTGGCGGCGACGACGGAAAGCAGGGCGCTAGCACCAACTAATTCGCGCGTGAAGACATCGCCCACCAGTCCAGCCTCAATAAGAGCCTCTCGCGCCTCCGGAGTGATGAGGCTGTCGCGCGCAACGATGATCTGGTTCTCTGTGAACGAAACCGTAATCGGCTCGACAGCGTCACGCGCCGCCTGACGCGCATTCTCTGTCAATACGCTGTCTACTGCCTCGGTTGAAACGATAAAGGGCTGGATTATCTCCGCGATCAATGTGCTTGTCTCGCGGCTCAAGCCGGGATCGACATACGTTGCAGCGCTCAACTGCACGTCCGGGACGAAAGAACCGGAGATGGGCTGATTTAGGATGGCAGCCAGTGCCCGTCGAGCTTCGGAATCGGCCTCACTGAGGCCTCTAGGACTTAGATTAGCGAGTAGCTCGGTGCTCGCTGACGTGAGCCGGAGGTTACCGATAAGCTCGAGGTTGGATTGGCGTGTCGCCGGGCTGAGGCTCTTGACAGCCTTGCTAATTTGGGACCAAAGATCATTCAATTCTGCTTGTTGAGTGGCCGCGACCGACGGGTCGAATACAAGAACCTCCGGAACCGCGTCCGCGGCCTCATCGCGGTTGCGTTCGCTTAAGGCGGTACTTACGAAGGAGATATCCCGGGGAGCTCGTATGGTGCGAGAAGCGATCTCGTCCTCTTCAACCCCGGTGCCTCTTGGGACAACGGGCAGGAGAGCTACGAAGAGGAGGCAAACGAAAATAAGACTAGATGCCGCGAAGGCGAGATTCGGCCTATTGAAGGATGCAGGCATCGTCAGCCTGTTAATCATACAGGACCGAGGTGGCGTCAGGTCGAAATTAACCTAGGCCAGCAAGAAGCTCCGTCACGGCTGAATTGATCTCACGACCGTCCGCGTGATCGCGGCGCTCCGCCATGATTACAGGCATGACTTTGCCTTTGTCGGCGGGGCCGTGAGCGCCCACTTCTTCAATTACTCGGCGAGCCACGTCGTTGATTTCTTCGCTCGACATCTGAGGTGGGAGGTAGGTTGCCAAAATGGCCAATTCTGCCTCCTCAGCCGAGACCAGGTCGTCGCGACTGGCCTTGGCGTACTCCTCAATGCTCTCTCGGCGTTGTTTGATTTCCTTTCGCAGTACGGCGAGTACCTCGGTGTCGCCTAAGGGCTTGCGCTCGGCGATTTCCGCGTTATGAATTGCGGAAAGCAGCAGGCGCAGAGTGCCCTTCTTAGTAGACTCCCCGGCACGCAGAGCGTCTTTCAGGTCAGCATTGAGCTGGTCATGTAAGGTCATTTCGAGAAATGAAAGGTGATTAGGTGGTGTTAGGCGGCTGCTTTGCGGCTCTTACGCCGTTTCGCGGCGGCCTTCTTCTTGCGCCGAATGCTCGGCTTTTCGTAGTGCTCGCGGCGCCGCGCTTCGGCGAGGATGCCATCTTGCTGCACGCGCTTAGTGAAGCGCTTGAGGGCAGACTCAAAGGACTCATTTTCGTTGATAGTGACTTCGGCCAAGCAGACCTCCTGAATTCGTAGCAGTGTATCGAGCAGATGTCGTGAGTGTCAAACTGGCTTTCGGAGCCCGTTTAGACGTGTTGACGGTGCTTGAAGGCCACATTTATACTGGCTCTAAGCCCTGGTTTCCGGGGGCCTAATTTTTTTGACCCCGGATTTTGCTGGGCGCTGACGATGCCCGAGTGGCGCAACGGCAGCGCAACCGATTTGTAATCGGTAGGTTGAGGGTTCGAATCCCCCCTCGGGCTCCATCGCAACGAGGGTCTCAGCGAGGCGAATAGGGCACATGGTTGGGTGACCCGCGGGGTTCATTCGAAAAGGCCGAATGAACCGGCGGGGAAGGAAGAAGCCGGCCAACTCCAAAAGCCAGGGTGGGTGAGTGGCTAAAACCGACGGTCTGTAAAATCGTTGCCCTGACGGGCTACGCAGGTTCGAATCCTGCCCCTGGCACCAGAAGAATTGCCCCTTAGCTTTACGGAGGAACGGGCACGAAAATAGGCTAAGCTGCTATGTGCGGCGAAAGGAAAGTGCGGCCCACATAGCTCAGCTGGTAGAGCACGCCCTTGGTAAGGGCGAGGTCATCGGTTCAAGTCCGATTGTGGGCTCCAGCCACAGGTTTGGGCTGAAGAGGCACTACTTGAAGATAGAGATGCAATGCCGGAAGGGCCGGTGGAGTTAGGGAGGGACAGAAGATACATGGCTAAGGCAAAGTTTGAGAGGACCAAGCCCCACCTCAACGTTGGCACAATCGGCCACGTTGACCATGGCAAGACGACATTAACGGCGGCTATAACGAAGGTTCTAGCCATGAAAAAGATGGCGAGCTATCGTGCCTTCGACAGCATCGATAACGCTCCAGAAGAGAAGGCGCGCGGAATTACGATCGCGATTCAACACGTTGAGTACGAGACGGATGCGCGCCACTATGCACACGTAGACTGTCCCGGTCACGCCGACTACATCAAAAACATGATTACCGGCGCTGCTCAAATGGACGGCGCGATCCTGGTGGTGGCGGCGCCGGATGGGCCGATGCCTCAGACGCGCGAGCACATTCTGCTGGCCCACCAGGTAGAAGTACCGGCCGTCGTCGTCTTCCTGAACAAGGTTGACATGATGGATGACCCGGAGCTTTTGGATCTTGTCGACCTGGAATTGAGAGAACTGCTTTCCCACAATGACTTCCCCGGCGACGATATTCCAATTATTCGCGGCAGTGCCCTCGCGGCTCTTGAGAGCACCAGCGAGGATCCCGACGCGCCGGAATACGAGTGCATTTGGGAGTTGATGAACGCGGTTGACAGCTATATTCCACAGCCTGCTCGTGAGGAGGATATGCCGTTCCTCATGCCGGTAGAGGACGTCTTCGGCATCAAAGGCCGTGGAACGGTGGTGACTGGCCGAGTTGAGCGTGGAATCGTAAAAGTCAGTGAGGAAATCGAGATCGTCGGTATCCGCGACACTCGCAAGACGGTTGTCACCGGAGTAGAAATGTTCCGGAAGCTATTGGACCAGGGCGAACCTGGTGACAATGTTGGCTGTTTGTTGCGTGGTGTTGAGCGTGACGACGTCGAACGGGGGATGGTGCTTTGCAAACCCGCCTCGATCAAGCCATATTCGAACTTTGAGGCGGAGGTTTACGTTCTTGGCAAGGACGAAGGCGGGCGACACACTCCGTTCTTCTCCGGCTACCGCCCCCAATTCTATGTCCGCACGACCGACGTGACCGGCACCATTGAATTGGAGCAGGGCGTCGAAATGGTCATGCCCGCTGACAACACCAAGATGACGGTTCACCTGATCCAGCCGATCGCGCTGGAAGAGGGTCTGCGCTTCGCGATCCGCGAAGGCGGACGGACTGTCGGCGCCGGCGCCGTAACCAAGATTTTGAGTTAACCGTGGCCAGGAAGGAAGATCGCATAATTATCCACCTCGCTTGCAGCGAATGTCGCGAGCGCACTTACACGACGACCAAGAATCGACGGAATGATCCGGAGCGATTGGAATTGAGTAAGTTCTGTCCGCGTTGTCGCGTCCACCGGCCGCACAGGGAGGCGCGGTAGGGCGACGGGCGGTCATCCTCCCGCCGCTGACCAAGAATCATGAGCCGCGCGTCCCGTAGACAGGTGGGTGCATCGCCCAAAGAGCGTGGTGCTCAGCGTTCGATTAACCTCCGCCAGCAGCGCGCTACGCGGGGTGCAAAGCCCCCGTCGGCGCCACGGCGGCGGTTCCGGATTGGCCTGCCGCAGTGGCTCGATGATATCTTCTCCGAGCTCAAGAAGGTTACCTGGCCAACCCGTGAAGAGACAGCCTATTTGACCATGGTGGTCATTATTGTTTCGGTTATCGCCGGCGTTATTTTGGGGGGCATAGATATCCTGTTTAATTGGCTGATCGATCGCCTCTTGATTCAGTAGACGGGTGGAAAATCAAACAATGAGTAGATTGCCAAGAAACCCTGCGAGGCTTTCATGACCAACAAAGCATCCGAGGTTGAGGGCGCGGAGTTTAGTGAGGAAGAATTCTTCCAGGAGGGCCATTCCTGGTACGTGATCCACACGTACTCAGGTTACGAAAATAAGGTTCGCACCAACCTGGAGCACCGCATTGCTTCGATGGATGCCGGCGACCTAATACACCGAGTTGTAGTGCCAACCGTTGATGAAATTGAAGTCCACGGCGGTGCGCGCCGAACCGTTTCGCGGAAAATCTTTCCCGGCTATGTTCTGGTGGACATGACGACGCTGCTGGAAAACGACCCGGAGTCTAGCCGGGCATGGTTCGTTGTGCGAAACACGCCCGGCGTGACTGGATTCGTTGGATCGGGCGTGCGGCCGGTGCCGCTTGAAGAAGACGAAGTTAAGCGAATCCTACGCCAAATGAAGGCTGAAGAGCCCCGCGTCCGAGTTGGGTTTGTCGAAGGCGAAAGTGTCCGCATCGTCGATGGGCCATTTGTAGACTTCATCGGGATTGTGGAAGAGATAAACCTGGAGAAGGGCAAAGTGCGAGTACTTGTCTCTTTCTTTGGCCGTGAGACTCCTGTTGAACTGGACTTCCTCCAGGTAGAGCGGCTTTAGATTTGCGGCCCAGCCGCCAGTACCCTGCGGAGTAGAATTAGGCAATGGCAAAAAAGGTTAGAGCAATCGTAAGGATTCAACTCGACGCTGGCAAAGCGACACCGGCACCGCCGGTTGGGCCTGCGCTTGGTCAGCATGCGATTAACATCATGCAGTTCTGTAAGGAATATAACGAGAAAACGTCAGCACAGAATGGTCAGATTGTGCCGGCTGAGGTTACAGTTTTCGAAGATCGTTCCTTTACGTTTATTCTGAAAACGCCGCCTGCAAGTGACTTGCTGAGGAAAGCGGCTGACATCAGGTCGGGAAGCAGAGCTCAGACGCGTGAGAAGGTCGGTAGCATAACTCGCGACCAGCTGCGCGAGATTGCCACCCAAAAAATGCGTGATTTCAACACTGCCAGTATTGAAGCCGCTGAGAAAATGGTTGAAGGTAGCGCCCGAAGCATGGGCATAGAGATTTTAGGCTAGGAAAATGCGACGAGGGAAAAAGTACGAGCAGGCCGCGAGCCTTATCGAAAAAGACAAACCTTATGTTCCTGATGAGGCGGTTTCTTTGGCCAAGCGCTCCGCTCCGGCCAAATTTGACGAAACCGTTGAATTGCACCTGCGAACCGGTCTCGATCCCCGCCACGCCGACCAACAAATTCGGGGTACAGCGTTGCTGCCGCACGGACTCGGCAAGCAGGTAAGGGTACTGGTCTTTACCGAAGGCGGCGCAGAACGTGAGGCTGAGGACGCCGGCGCCGACTTTGTTGGCGGCGACGAATTGATTAAGCGCATCGAAGGTGGCTGGACAGACTTCGATGTCGCGCTGGCGACGCGTGACATGATGACCAAAGTAAGCCGTCTGGGACGAGTCCTCGGTCCGCGCGGCCTGATGCCAAACCCAAGGACAAACACGGTTGTCGAAGCCGATGACATTGCCAAGGCGGTTTACGATGCGCGGCAAGGGCGGGTTGAGTTCCGCCTGGATCGGACGGCCTTGATCCATGTGCCGATTGGCAAGGTGAGTTTCGAGCCGGAGCAGTTGCTGGAAAACATGGGCACTATTGTCAGCGCGATTGTTACGGCCAAGCCTTCAGGAGCAAAGGGTCAGTACATTAGAGCGGCATCCCTTGCTACCACCATGGGCCCTGGCATCAAGTTGGAGTTGAACAGCACCCTGGCAATGAGCGCCAGTTAAGTTGGTTGGCCAACAGCTGGAATTGGAGCTAGACTAACAAGCGACACAACCTAATGCCGAAGACAGCGGGTGTCCGAGACTTAAGAGCCCGGTTCACCGGGAGCCCGCCGAGGTGTTGAGCAGCATTGCCATGCTTCTGCATGCACAAGGCGCCCTCCCCTCAAGGTGAGGGTTTTTGTTTTAACCATGACGGAGGAGAAATGCCTACTGAGAAGAAGAGCCAGGAGATCGCCGAAATAGCTGAAATGCTCTCGCGCAGTTCGGTCGTGATAAGTGCCGACTACCGCGGGGTCAACGTTGCATCGGTGACCCAGTTGCGACGGCAACTAAAGGAAGCCGGTCTCGAAATGCGTGTCGTGAAAAATACCCTCTTCCTGCGGGCAGTAGATGCCGTTGGAAAGCCGGAGCTAGCAGAGTTGGCGGAGGGTCCGACGGCTTTAGTTATTGGCTTTGACGATCCGTTAGCGCCGGTGAAGACGGTGGTTGAGTACCAGCGCACGGCGAGGAATAGCTTCGCCGCCCGCAGAGCTTACTTTGAGGGCCAGATTATTCCGGCGGGCCAGTTGACGGCTCTCGCCTCGCTGCCGCCGAAGGAGGTCATGATCGCTCAGTTCGCCGGCGCACTCCAATCGCCGATTACCAACTTCGTTTCGTTGTTGCAAGTGACAGTTCAAGAGTTTAGCGGGTTGATAGATTCCCGCGCAGGCCAGATGGATTCGGCCTAGTTAACGCGAGACCGCCAAAGGCAAGATCAGGAGGAAACAAAGTGGCTACAAAGACTGAAGACGTGCTTGAGATTATCAAAGGCATGACCATCCTCGAGCTCCGTGATTTGAACGATCAGATCAAGGAAGAGTTTGGCGTTTCAGCGGTTGCACCGGTTGCAGTTGCCGCGGCAGGTGCGCCCGCCGCGGGTGGTGCAGCCGCAGAGGCGGAAGAAGAGAAGACCGAATGGTCCGTCGTGCTCAAGGATTTCGGTGCCAACAAAATCAACGTCATTAAGGCAGTACGTGAAGTAACCAGTCTTGGGCTCAAGGAAGCCAAAGACATGGTTGAAGCTGCACCCAGCAACGTGAAAGAGGGCATCGAGAAGGCGGAGGCCGAGTCGGTCAAAGCGAAGCTGGTCGAAGCCGGCGCGACTGTCGACGTCGCCTAAGCATGGCTTCCAATGCAGGTCAGTGAGGGCCACTGGGGGTCGGTGCCGCCAGGTTACTGGATTTGAAAGGCCCCCTGGCCTAAGCTTACTCGAAGAATGCTTGAGTCCCTGACCTGCTTTGCCTGTGATCAAGATCCGGAGCAACAATGTCCGCGTTGCGGGCGTCCCTATTGTAGCGAGCATGGTGAAGAGCTTTGTGACGCTTGCCTTCAGCCAGCCAGCGGTGTACCATCGTTTACGCTCTATCGTGGCTCGCTGTTAGCTTTACTGGTAGGCACGGCGCTCGCGGTTTGGCTGTTGATTCAGCCTGGTGGCGGCGAGGGTGAGGGAGCATTCAGGCCGCTCGTCGTGCCGCCGACAAGTGCAGCAGCGGCAAACGTCACGCCGGAGCCCGGCAGCACTCCTGACGGACCCGTGGTTGAGGCTACAACGACCGAACCGGGCGGGCCGGCCGAGACCGCCACGCCGGCTCAAGACGGTGGCCCGTCGCAGCCCGAGAATACAACGGTTTACACTGTGGTTTCGGGAGACGTACTTTCGGCTGTCTGTGAACAGCTAAAGCCTGCCTCGATGAGCGTTAGTGAATGCCTGGACCAGGTTGTACTGCTCAACGGGCTCAGTAGCCCGGACGACATAAGCATCGGAGAGGATCTGCTAATTCCGCAATGAGGTCAGATTTTGATTTTAGCCAGAGTGTGGCCACCAGGCGTGGCTTTGTCGTGCGGATGGCGCTCTTTTATGGCGTCATAACTGTTGTGAGCGCGGGCTTCGTCGTGCTGGCCTTGATAAATATCCTGGATGGCAACTCTGGATACATCATCATGCTTGTCGTTCTCGGCATTCCCGGGCTGCTTACCGGAGTACTCTTGCGGCAATACGCGTTAGATATTTCCACCTCACCGGTGACGATTGAGGGCGAGATTCAGAGAAAGTGGCATAAGAGTAATTTGCTCTTCTTCTTTCTGCCGGCTTTCTACATCAATGTCGAACGTAAGATTTTCGGCATCCCTCAGCTCGCATATGCGTCTCTGCTCGAAACAGATCTTGTCCGCATCCGCTGCTTTCCTCGTTCCTTGACAGTGGAGGAGATTGAGCGATACGACGAGACTGAGAAGCGATTCGTGGCGGCCGACCTTGGAGCAGCCAAAAAGTAGCCAGTACAACACCCGCATTCGTGAACTTCCATCGACGGAGCGTCCCCGTGAGCGCCTGCGCGAACGTGGCGCTGACCGGCTTTCAACGGCTGAACTTCTGGCTATCGTGCTTCGGACCGGATTTGCTGACCAAAGCGTTCTGAACCTCGCTACTTCGCTTCTGGCGCGCCACAATGGCTTGGCGGGTTTAGCCAAGCTGTCATTTGGCGAACTGGTGCGCGAAAAGGGCGTGGGGCCAGCAAAGGCCGCAGAGCTATTGGCCACTTTTCAGCTGGCGGTGTGGCTCCAGCAGCTCCAGCCGGAGGAGCGGCCAATTGTCCGATCGCCGTCGGACGTCGCTTTGCTGCTTGGTGCCGAGATGGGCACGCTGGAGCAGGAGCACCTGCGGGTCATTCTGCTCAACACAAGGAACCAGGTCCTGGCCGTCACCGAAGTGTACAAGGGCAATGTCAGCTCATCTTTGGTCCGAATAGCGGAGCTCTTCCGGGAGGCGATAAGCCAGAACGCACCCTCGATAATTCTCGTGCACAACCACCCATCCGGAGATACTTCCCCGTCTCCGGATGACATTGCCCTGACCAAGACTGCCATCGATGCCGGCCGTCTGCTTAATATTGAGCTGCTAGACCATGTCATCATTGGGGCTGGAGGCAGCCACGCGAGTCTTCAGGGCTTGGGTCTGGCCTTTAGCTCCTAAAGTTTCTTTCTGTTGCGTTGTCGAGGGCGCATCAAAAACCGGTCACTTGGCCGGTACTTTGCTAACCCAACAGTGGGCCCGGATCAATTCAGTAGCGCGACGAGGCTGGGCGAAACCAATCACGCGGAGGCGGCGATTCGGGTGTCCTTAATACCGTGAAAAGAGCCTTCGTGTTCCAGTAGCCAGACTTTCGTGGGCAGGCCGCCACCAAATCCGCCCAGGGTCTTGGCGTTGCCGACGACTCGATGGCAGGGAATAACGATTACAATGCGGTTGGCGCCGCAAGCGGTTCCGGCGGCGCGGTAGGCGTTGCCCGCACCGGCAGCCCGGGCGATTTCAGCGTAACTCGCGGTTTCCCCAAAGGGAATTTCGGCTATCGATCGCCAGATTTGACGTTGGAAATCGGTTCCGGAGATATCTAGCGGCAAATCGAATGAGCGGCGTGCCCCATCAAAGTACTGGTTGATTTGGCGGACACTCTCGGCCAAGAGTTCATCTGCTTTCGAGGTAGGAAACCTGATCTCACCGTCCTCCGGAGACGCCTCCAACGTGTGAACGGTTCCGGAGGCGAAATCGGCATGCTGCAGGCCTCGGTCCGTGGTCGAAACATAAAGTGGTCCGATTGGTGACTGGAAAATTGTGTCGGCCATGCTGCTGGTTACGTCTGATTGGTGTAAACAAGGACAAGGTCGGCGGTCGGGAAACCAACAGCCACCTGACGTCCGCCATCATCAAATAGGGAAAGAGTGATCGTTGCGTTGGCTGTAGCTACCTCGTCGACATGGAGTCGAGCACCAGGAACTAGACCGCTGCGCTCGAGGTAGTGCATGAGCGCCGCATCCTCTTCGGCGTGCTCGGAGATGTTATTGATCGTTACATTGTCGCCGTCCCTGACCGACCGCAGAGTTCGAACCGGCGGGAGTTGTTGCGGTTCGGCGCCCGGGATAGGGTTGCCGTGCGGGCAGGTTGCCGGGTTGTTTAAGAGCCTTAGTATCTGACGTTCGATGAGGGGCGAGATCGCATGCTCCAGGTGATGGGCTTCGTCGTGTACATCGGCCCAATCAAGCTGGAGAATGTCGGTCAGCAGCCGCTCCGCGAGCATATGGCGCCGCATGATTGATTCTGCGAGCTCAAGACCGGCGGAGCTGAGTTCAATGTTATGGCCTTTCTCAAGATGAACCAGCCCATCGCGCTCCATGCGCTTTAGAGTTGCCCAAGCGGTTGGCGCGGAAACGCCTTTGCGTTCCCTAACACGAGCCGCCAGCACTTCCTCGCCCTCACGATGCATTGAATAAATGACTTGGAGGTAGTCCTCAACGGTTTTAGTCGGTTGGGTTTTGTTCATCAGCTTTCTCCTTGATCGTAGGAGTGCCTGAGCACCGGGTCAACCGAAAGCGTGCAAGAATTCAGGGTTCGGTTACGAGGTGCTCCTGAGCTTCAGTCGTTACTAGGCGGTACACTTCTGGCAGTGGAAGGGCCTTCTCCTGGGCGATCCGTCGACAGTCGTCGTACTCTGGCGCGATCCGTGGTGCTTCGCCTGAAAGTCGTTTGACCTTTACCATCACCGGCCCAAGCGTGGATTGAAACGTGAATGTCTCTCGTTTGGCCTCGTATCGCCCTACTTCACGGACTCTGACCCCGAGGGTAGAAGTCTCGCGCAGCAGGATATCCGCTAGCTCTGCCTCAAGAGCCTGGGTAGCGATAATCGAGATCATCACGGCCGGGCGGTTTTTCTTCATTTGAATCGCCGTGAACCAGACATCTGCTGCCCCGGCGGCGAAGAGTCGCTCCTGGACGTATCCGAGCATCTCCGGGTTCATGTCGTCAATGTTTGTCTCCAGTACCCGCATGCGCCGAAGGTCTGTTTCTGATTCCCCAAGCCAGACGCGCAGCACATTTGGCCGATCATCCGGGTCACGCCCTCCGGCGCCACAGCCGACCGCCAGGACGTTCATCGCTGGTCGCTG
Source organism: Dehalococcoidia bacterium (assembly GCA_965219205.1). Taxonomy (GTDB): domain Bacteria; phylum Chloroflexota; class Dehalococcoidia; order DSTF01; family WHTK01; genus WHTK01. The sequence continues at coordinate 135,951 of CBDCMQ010000003.1, read as the reverse complement.
AAATTTACCCAGGGTCGTAAGAATAGCTGCGCCGGTCGGAGTAACGAGTTCACCGCGTGGACCCTCACCCTCGGCGATCGGTGCCGCGGCTGCAGCTATTAGATTCAGTGTGGCAGGTGCCGGGACCGGGAGGATCCCATGCCGCGCTTTGACCTGGCCATGTCCCAACGGCAGCGAAGAGACATAAACTTCAGCCGCACCGAGCAATCTAAGTCCGGCCACGGCTCCAGTCACGTCGACGAGCGCATCGACTGAACCGACCTCATGCAACTCGACATCCTCTACGGCGGTGCCGTGTACCTTTGCCTCTGCCTGTCCGAGTGCATAAAAAATATTGGCGATCTTTTCGCGGTCGTCGTCGGGCAGGTCGGATGTTTCGACTACTTGGAGTACTTCGCCCAGCGAGCGATGACGCGGCGCCTCATTTACGGTGACTTCTAGCTTGGTTGCCGCGAGACCGGCGCGCAGGACCTTGTCCGCCGATAGTGAAAACGCATCACCCGGGAGTGCAAGCCGCTTGATTTCATGGCTAAGCTCATCGAAAGAGAGGCCGGCATCAAGGAGGGAGCCCAGGATCATGTCACCGCTAGCGCCGGAAAAGCAGTCAAAATAGGCGATCTGGGTCAATTTAGCCTCGTCCCCTAATCCGGGGGAACGCGGTGCGCCAAGGAGTTGATCATTGCAGCCATATAGCCGGCACCGAAGCCGTTATCAATGTTGACGACCGACACACCGGCCGCGCAGCTATTTAGCATTGCCAACAAGGGAGCCAAGCCGCCAAAGTTGGCACCGTAACCAATCGACGTCGGGACGGCAATAACCGGAACTGAAACTAGGCCGGCCACAACGCTGGGCAGGGCTCCCTCCATTCCGGCCACAACCACAAGAACGTTGGCTTCGGAAATGCGCGGCAGGTGATCAAAAAGCCGGTGGATGCCTGCCACGCCGACATCGCTAATCAGAACCGGGTCACTGCCGACCATTCTGGCCGTGAGGGCTGCTTCCTCCGCAACCGGCAAATCAGCCGTGCCAGCGCAGACGACGGCAACACCTTCGAGAACGGAGAAGCGGGAGGGCTCGACAGTTGCGACGCGCGCCGTCTCGTGGTATTCGGCTTCGGGGACCGCCTCCTTAAGGGCAAGGAAGGCCTCCGGACTGATGCGCGTGACCAGCAGCCTGCCTGTTTTTTCGGCCAGATTGGCGCTGATCGCGGCGATTTGACCGGGAGTTTTCCCCTCTCCCATTACCACCTCGGGCAGGACATCGCGGACGCCTCGGTGGTGATCCACTTTTGCGAACCCCAGATCCTCGTAAGGCAGGTGACGCAAATCCGCCAGGGCTGAATCTACTTCCAGGGAGCCATCGGCGACCGATTGCAAGAGTAGCTTTAGTTTCTCGTCTACTTTGATAACCTCCAGGGGAAACCTTTGTGGCTGTGTCACATTACGAGGAAGTCCCCGGCTTTATTGACAGATTATACAACCGCAAATGTGGGCATCCAGGAAGGAGGTCGTGTGCTAAACTCAGCCGAATTGGGCGAGGGTGGACCTGCTTGCGAGTGTCCGAGTGCACCTTCCGTGTCCTCGTGTCGATAAGACATTAGAGAGCGCACAGATCGAGAGGTCAGCCTAATTGAATTGGATTGACGCTGCTATCTTCGTCATCCTGATCTGGTTTACATATTCTGCCTTCCATGCTGGCCTAATCCGGGAAGTTGTCACGATCATTGGCGCTGTATTCGCGGTCGCCCTGGCCGGTCTGTTCTATATGGAGCTGGCGGAGGACGTCAAGGTTGCCGTGGACGACCAGCAGACTGCAGAAATCATTGCCTTCGCGGTGATTTTTGGCGCGATGGTTCTGGTCAGCCAGCTGATTGCGATTTTCCTCAAGCAAGCTGCCTCGCTGCTCCTGCTCGGTCTCTTTGACTCGATTGGCGGAGCTGCCATTGGGTTCATCAAGGGCTTTATTTTTGTAGAGATCGGCCTGATTGCCGCTATCACTTTCCCATCCGTCGGACTAGCGGACGATGTTGGGCGCGCGGCGTTGGCCACTATTTTTCTGGACTTTATTCCGTTCCTGCAGTTGATCCTTCCGGATGAATTCAAAACCGCAATTGACACATTCTAAGGTTGGCAGTGACGGCAAAAGCTGGTGATCCGCTGGCCGGCCGTAATCTCACTGATTTTGGCGCCGCATCGCGGACAGTCTGAGCCGCCACGACGATGCACCTTGAGATGCTCCCGCCATTCTGCGTAGTCCAGCGTTTCGGTCATCTTTGCCGCGACAATCTCTTCTGCCCATCGCAGGACCGAGCCCGAGGCGTGATAGAGTTTGCCGATTTCCTCATCGTCCAATTGTGTCCGCCTGCGATAGGGATGAACTCCGGCTTCCCAGAGAATTTCATCAGAGTAGGCATTGCCTATACCAGCGACGAACTTGTGATTGACCAGAATACTCTTGATCTGTGCGGTGTACCGGCGAATTCGTTCTCGGAAGACCGATTCCGTGAGCTCCTGCGACAAGATGTCCGGACCCATCTCTGCAAATTGCGGGACAGTGTCGAGTTCATCGCTGGCAACGATATAAACACGCCCCATCACGCGTTGGTCGGCGTAGCGCAACACATGATTGTTGCTTAACTCAAGAACAAAACAGGTGCGTGCCTGCTTCCGAGCAGGCTGCTCACCGTAAGAAAAGCGACCCGTGAGCATTGGGTTAATCACCAACAAGTGACCGCTTGCTAGTGTGAAGAGAAGAAACTTTCCGTGACGCTGGACTTCACCCATTGTGTTGCCCGTCAGGAGGCGAACAAAGTCTTCTCGTGGTATCCTGACCACAATAGGTATGTTGAGTTCCACGCCCTGCACGTCCGTGCCAATGATGTTTCTATTGAAGAATTTGCGGATCGCTTCCAGGTCCGGTACTTCGGGCATAGCACCACTATTCTAATCGTTGGCTCTTGCCGAAAGTCATCTGGGAGTCCTAGCCCAAAGGGACTCCCTGGGAGGAACTTGCCCCTGTAATCACCTAATTCATACACGAAGAATGTTTCGCTGAACCAAGGAGGCTAGACCAGATTTGGCCTACGTTGACAAAGAAATCGCTTGTAAAGACTGTGGCACCAATTTTATTTTCACCGGCGGTGAGCAGGAATTCTATGCTGCCAAAGGGCTGCAGAATGAACCGGCTCGCTGCCCGCGTTGTCGCACGTCGCGCCGCACCGCCCGCGCTGCCGAGCCTGAGGAGGGTTACGTGCAATATGGTGCCTTTGCCAGCTTCGGCGGCAAGACGCCAAAACAGATGCACCCGGCCGCTTGTGCGGAGTGCGGGATCATGACGGAAGTTCCATTTGTTCCCCGCGGTGACAGGCCGGTCTACTGCAGCTCTTGTTACAACAAGGTACGCGGTCCGAGCCGAACCTAAGTATTCCTGAGCCCTTGCATGGCAGAGCACGCTGAGGCACTAGCACAGCTTGCGCGTCTTCTAGACGACGAGGGACTGCGTTACGCTTCCTTGGCAGCCGCAGGCAAGGCCGCTAGTTCAGACCTGAGCCGATTGGCGGAAGCGCTCACTTCCGAAGCGGCGGCAAACGACGACGTTTTCGATCGCGAGTCGGCAATTGAATATCTCGAGAGCCGCCTCGGCTTCCTAGAAGCAGTGATTGCTGACGATGATCGCCGGCTTCTCGAGGTTGACCTTAGGCACCGGGTCGAGAACTGGTAACAACTTTCGCTGCCGTCTACGACGACTCGGGGAAATCGGCTTACGCTAGCTGGGGTCGGCCGAGGCTTTCCGGCCAGGACCGAGTCTCCGTTGACCTTGATCAGGAAACCGTTTGGCTTAGCGGTCACCGTTTGTCGAGTCAAGGTCGTCATCATCGTCATCTTCCTCGTCACCCGATTCCGAGAAGACGCCAACTTCGTGACCGGCCCAGACAGTGACGATAAAGTCATCACGCAATGGCTCCCAACTCATCACCAGGCGCTCATCGATATCACCGATCAATTCTTCAACGGTGTCTTCACCAAAATCGTTTGGCACGCAGAGTGTTGCGTAAGCTGTACTACCGGAATAGTGCAAATCGACACGCCCGATTTCGTCACCTTCGGCCTCAATAATGAACGCCTCTGACTGGGGCGTGCGCGCTTCTCGTTCGAAATTGTAAGTGGCCATTGTTTCCTTTCTGCCTGAGCTGGCCTGCCAATGCTTGCGGCTAGGGGCGTGTTTGGCCGTCTCCAATCACAATCCATTTGTAGGTTGTGATCTCGCGGAGGCCAGTGGGGCCGCGTGAGATTGTTTTCTGGGTGGAGTCGATGATTTCCGCGCCGAGGCCAAACTGGGCTCCGTCCGTGAACTGGGTTGAGGCGTTCACATAGGCTACGGCTGTATCGACCTCATCGGTGAAACGGCGTGCTGATGATTCGTCTTCGGTAACTATTGCGTCTGAATGGCCGGTGCCAAAAGTAGTGATGTGGTCGAGAGCGTCGTCGAGAGAATCGACAATCTTCACAGCTGCAATCGGCGCGAGGAACTCCTTGCCGAAGTCATCCGGTTGGGCTGGCACGACACTGGCCTCGTTGCGGTTGGCGGCGAGTAGAGATAGCGCTCTGGTGTCACACCGCAGCTCGACACCTTTTCCCGACCAGCCGGCCGCCACAAGGGGAAGGAACGACCCTGCAATACCTTTGTGGACCAGGAGTGTGTCCATCGCGTTGCAGATCGACCAATTGCGGGTTTTGGCGTTAACGGCAATCTCGACCGCCTTTTCAAGATCCGCAGTTTGATCGATAAAGGTGTGACAAACGCCAACTCCACCGGTAAGAACGGGCATGCGCGCGTTTTCGGCCACGAATTGGATCAATTCAGCGCCACCGCGCGGCACGACGAGATCGATCTGGTCGCGGAGGGCTAGCAGTCCAGCGACCAACGCTCGATCGGTATCTTCAACGAACTGAAGCGCCCCTTCGGGCACCCCACCAGATGTCTCAGCCTCATTGGCGATGCGGGCAAGGATTGTGTTGGAATGGATCGACTCACTACCGCCGCGAAGGATGCAGGCGTTGCCAGACTTAAGGCTCAAGGCAGCGATATCGATTGTAACGTTGGGACGGCTTTCGAAAATCGCTGCCAAAACGCCGAGCGGGACCCGGCGGCGGCTTACTTGTAAGCCGTTAGCAAGGCGCGAACCATCTATCAGCTCACCGATCGGGTCTGGCAAGCCCGCGACGGTACGCACGTCAGCGGCGATGGCGGCAATCCTGTCAGGGGAAAGCTGCAGGCGATTTAGTGGTGCTTCGTCCAGTCCGCCGTCACGGGCCCTTTCAACGTCGAGTTCATTCGCCGCGAGTATTTCGTCCTGCCTGGAGAGCAGAGCCTGAGCGATGGCCTCCAGGGCGCGGTTCTTGACCTCCGTCGAAAGGCCCGCGAGCTTGCGCGATGCTGCTTTGGCGGCTTGAGCCTGTGACAGGACGGTTTTGGCTGCTTGCATCGCTCTAGCTCCAATCAGACCATGACAAGATTATCGCGATGAACGGCTTCGGCTCCATAGTCGTGCCCCAGGATATCGGCAATTTGCGCGGATTTTGAACCTCTTATCGCTTCCAGTTCCTCCGCGCTGTAATTTGTGATGCCGCAGGCTATGCGCCGATCCTCCTGAGTGCTGATTGCGACCGTCTCGCCGCGGTCGAAGGGGCCGTTGACCTGCTTGACGCCAGCTGGCAAGAGGCTGCTCTTGCGATCGACAAGTGCCTGGGCTGCCCCAGTATCGACGACAATGCTTCCTCTGATGGTCAGCCCAGAAAGGATCCAGCGCTTTCGACTCTCGATGCGGTCGGCTGAAGAAGGAAATGCTGTGCCAATTTCTTCTCCCTTGGCCAAACGCGTGAGAATGTCCGGCTCGCGCCCGCTGGCAACGACGACATCGGCACCGCCGGCAATGGCGAGCTGGGCAGCATTGAGTTTTGTGATCATTCCACCAGTGCCGCGGATTTCGCTGCCTCCGGCGTAGGATTCGATGGTTGAGTCGATGCGTTCGACCTGGCGCACCAGAGTCGCGGCAGAATCGGTCTGCGGGTCCGCGGTGAATAGTCCTTCGCGGGTCATGAGCATGACTAGAAGGTCTGCGTCCACCAGGTTTGCCGTCAGTGCCGCCAGCGTATCGTTTTCGCCAATGCGACTTTCCGCCAGCTCTTCGACGGCGACCGCATCGTTCTCGTTAACGATCGGCACTACCTTGTGTTGGAGCAACGCGAGTAGCGTGTTACGTGCGTTGAGGTAGCTAAGGCGGTCCGAGAGGTCGCGCCTGGTGAGCAAAGTTTGCGCCGAAATCATATCGTTTTCCGCGAAGAGCCCATCGTATGCCTGCATAAGTTGGCCTTGCCCGACGGCCGCCAGGACCTGCCGGAAGTTAACGTCCTTGCGGGCTGCGGCCAGACCCAATCGTGCTCGCCCAGCTGCTACCGCTCCGGATGTCACGACGATTACGTCGACATCTTCGCGGCGCAGCTGCGCGACCTGGTTTACGAGGGCCCTGATCTGTTCCAAATCCAGGCTATCGCTCTCGCCCGTAAGCAGGTTCGTGCCGAACTTGGCGACTATGCGTTTATATTGTCGTTTCATTTGGTGAGTGGGGTTGCGGTTTTCGCTTCGATTATAGCTCACGGCTTGGACGGTGCTGCTGGTGGCGCCTGCCTGTCTTCAGCCGAACCGTCCTAGGAGTCTGGCTGGGGTCGGAACGGCCCCTCGCTGGGCTCCTCATGGATGACGATTTCCGCATTGGGCCAACGAGTTCGAATCTGATTTTCGATGCGTTCGGCAATCGAATGAGCGGAGATTATCGTAGCCGCCGGCGGCAGAATTAGATGGAAATCTATGTGGGGATTCTGACCCGAGCGGTGGGTGCGGAGCTGATGAAAGCCGTCGATTGCATCGCACTGGGATAGAATCGCCGCCTCCACAAACTCGACCTCTTCCGCGGAAAGACTGGCATCGAGAACGTCGTTTATGGCAGATGACAGGATCCGGCCTGAGGTCCAGAACAAGTACAACGCCAGCGGTAGCCCGAGGATGGCGTCAAAGGCCTTTTCTCCGGTTAGCGCTACCAGCGCAAGGCCGGTGAAAACGGCGACCGCTTGGACAACATTGGTCCAAAGATGACGGGCGTCAGATTCGATGGCCGGTGAGCGAGTGATGCGCGCGGCGTTGCTAACGTAGCGAACGACGGCGAGGTTGACTAGAGCGGCGAGCAGCATGGTAGCGAGGCCCAGATCGGTACCAATCTCATTCGGTGGGTTTGCCAGCCGATTGACGGCGCTAAAGGCGATGTAGGTGGCGCCTGCGCCGATCATTACCGCCTGAAGCGCCGCCGCAATCGTCTCCGCGCGTCCGTGACCGAAGGGGTGCTCAGCATCAGCCGGCCGCCTGCCGATGCGCACGCTAGCCAGGACTATGCCGGCAGCCAGCATGTCCTGGGCGCTATCGATCCCGTCCGACAGCACGGCGATGCTGCCCGTGATTAGGCCAACTGCAATCTTGATGATCATGAGACAAAAGTTGGCCACCAGGGAGAGGGCGGCTGCCCGGGACGCGAGGTCCACCGGCAGGATGTGTCTACCGTACTGACTCACGGTGGGGCCGGATTTTCGTCTGTCGCGGCGAATGGGTTAGCGGCGGCTCGGCGCATGACGGGAAGTCTCATGAAGATGAAAAGGGCGACGAGTCCGACAATAACGCCGAACCATAGCGTGCCAAAGCGAATTATCAGCGCTCCCACGGCGGCTTGACTCCTCGGCAGGTCAAGCAAGACTTGTGAAAGGCCGGTGATGCTTCCCTCGGCGACGCCCAGGCCACCCGGAGTCAATAGTAGAGCGCTAGCCAAGGTTGCGGCGGGCATGATGAAGGAAGCCTTCAACAGCAAATCCCAGCTGCCGTCTACGCCGAGGCCCAGCAGAACACAGTAGAAGCCAAGCACTTCGAAGCCCCAGGAAACCACGCTTAGCAGGGTCATCGATCCAAGTGAGGCCGGAGAGAGCAGTGCGTAGCTACTGGCGTAGAAGTCCTCGGCGTGATGAGCAATCTTCGAAACCAGTGGCAGGCGTTCCAAACGGGCCAGAAGCCAAAAGGCGAAAGGCCGATGTCGCGCGGCGAGAACAAGAACCGAACCCCCAGCGAGCACGAGAATGAAAGCCGGCCACAGATCACCGAAAATCAGCAGACCGGCTGCACCAAGGATCACTAGGCCGAGGCTGTCTGTGAGCCGCTCAGCGATGACGATCGGCGCCGTTCGGCTGAACGGCGTCCTGTTCACTTCTCGCAAAAGGAAGCATTTCAGCCATTCACCGACCTTGCCGGGAGTAACGACCGTTCCGAGACCGGAAAAATAGATTAGAGCGCTGTCACGCGCTGAGAGGTCTAGTACGCCAATCGTTCGCAGGTAGTACTGCCACTTTAAGAATCGGAGAACGTAGTTGGCGAATGACAGCGCCAGCACCAACGGCAGGTACTGCCAGCGGAATTCTCCCAGGCTATCGGCAACCTCGCTGAAATCGGCGTAGGCAGTGAGGCCGAGAAACACAACGGCGCCGATTACCAAGGAGAGGATTAGCCGCCCACGCAGCCTGCCGAGAGTCACAGGCAGATTGTATCCCAGGGCATTCGGGGTGGAGAGTAGCCTAAATGGAGGACTGGCTTAAGCAGCAGACTGGCGATTCATCTTGGCGCCGAATCGGCGAAAAGAGTGTTTAGTAGGTTGCGAAGAGCTCGCCCCATTCGGTGGCGCGGGCGGCTTTGACGCGGCCGCGACCGAACAGGGGGTACCAAAACAGATTGTAGTAGATGTTTGAAGCGGCGTAGGACCAGGGCACTATGGGCGATCGGAGCAGCGGTTTTTCCAGGAAGTGTAGAGGGCCCCAGTAGATCAGTTTTTGACCCCAACTGGCGAAGGTGTCCTCATCTTTGCTGAAGCCATAGTTGATGTTTGACACATCCAAACCAACGACTTCGATTTCGCGTGGGTCGCCAACCCCTAGGCCGCGTTCGTGGGCGAGGCGGATGAACTCCAAGGACATCGGATCAAAGCCCATGATCTTGGCCGAAACGGCGTCGATAGCCACCATGTCGTTTGACGCGAGAATGAGATTTTTGACATGAGGGCGCATGGCCCGCGGTCCCGGACCATCGCCGGCAAAACTCCCGTCGGTTACGGCGAAAATGCCGGGGTGGATTTCTTTCTGAATAGCTAGTAGGTCAACGAGCGTCTTGTGAATCTGCGAGTGGGTCCAGTGGCGACGGTAGTGCAAAAGGCCGCCAAAGGCGTTCTTCATAGCGCCGGTCATCGTGGTGAACACGTGAGTCTTCATCGTAGGCAGGTGGACAACATTTCGGCCAATAAGCGCCTGGGGGATTTCGATTCCGTCGGGAAAAATCTGGTCCAACACCATCATTTCTGCCTTGGGCGCGTAGCGTTCCCAGGGCACGCCCTTGTCCGTTAGGTGAGTGCTCTCGATGCCGAAGCGGTCCTGAACAGCCTTGTGTTTGTTGCGAAGCTCTCCTTCGTGCGAGTCGACGACGACGGTGCCGTTGTGGGCCGCGACGATATCGGCGAAGCCTTCCTCACGCAGAGCACGGACAACGCCTTCGATCTGCCAGGGAGTGGAGGAGCAGCCCGGGTACCAGTGCTGCCAGGAAACATTTACTTTCAGCGCCGTGGGCGCCGTCTTTTCTAGTGATGATGAGAAGTCTGCCATGCGCATCGCTCGGCCGATGTCATCGACGACCGTCGGTGCGCTGGTGTAAAGAACGGCGACTTTGGCAGTGCGCGGTGCTGCCGGCGCCGGCGTCTCCGGCTTCGATTCCTCGATCGGTTCAGTAGCCGTCACGGGGTACCTCTCGCACTTCGGCCTGTGGTATCTATCTTAGCGCAACCCCGGCGAGTGTCTTAGGTTGGCCGATTATATCGGCGAAAGTCGGCGACTCTGAGCCGATTAGGAGCTTCCGGTGATCGTTGGGCGGCCTGCGCGCATTGGCTTGCCGCTTCCACCGCGGCGAACCGCGATCAACTCGGCGATGATCGATACGGCGATCTCCTCCGGGGTCTCCGCGCCGATGTCGAGGCCTATCGGCGTGTAGACGCGTTCTAGGGCGTCGAGCGGGAAGCCCTCCTCGGCCAGATGGCGCAGTACAGTAGAAACACGGCGCTTGCTGCCGATCATGCCGACATAGCGCGCGCCGCGCGGGACGATCGACCGAAGCGCGGTCTCGTCTTGCTTGTGGCCGCGGCTGACGAGAACGGCGAATGTGTTCGGACCGATCGGAAAGTCGCTGAGGTGCTCAACAAACTCGCCACACATGACGCGGTCGGCCATCGGAAAGCGCTCCTCATTGGCGTACATCTCACGGTCATCGAGAACCGCTATTGAAAATCCGATGTGGGCGCCAATGGTTGCCAGTGAAAGACCAATGTGGCCACCGCCGACGATCAAAAGCGTAACCGGAGGCTCGATTATCTCGACCATGACCTCGTAGGTGTCGGGACCTCCCTTGGCTTCGAGCCGGTTGATGCGGCCAGCCCCCAAGCCGTAGTAGAGAGCCTGAACCGTATTGCGGGGGAATTCGCTGAGAACGGCAAGGCAATCGTCGGCTATGGCATTCTCTAGAGTTGGGTCGTCCATGGTCCCCAAGCGCGTGCTGTCAGGGCGAACGAGAAGCTTGGTCCCCCTTGGTGTTGGTGATCCGGCGGGCGCGTTTACGATTGTCGCTACGACGACCGGATCGCCGCTCCGCGCGGCACGTAAGCTCTCGTTGGTGATTTCGCGGGCCACTTCAGTCACGCTTCCGAGGATGCCATGCTGGTCCCGGCTTAGCAAATAAAGAAGTCTACGTCACGAGAGAAAGGGCCACTGGCCCCTAGACGTTGAATAGAACGTTGATCACGTCGCCGTCGCGCATTTCGTAGGTCTTGCCCTCAAGGCGCAGGACTCCACGTTTTTTTGCTTCCGCATGCGAGCCAGCGGTCAGTAAATCCTGATCGCTCAACACCTCGGCCCGAATAAAGCCACGTTCGATGTCGGAATGAATGCGGCCGGCGGCTTTGAGGGCCGGGGTGCCGGCTGGGATGGACCAGGCATGAGTGTCCTGAGGGCCGACGGTGTAGAAGGTAATCAGGCCCAATAACGAGACTGCTTCCTGAAGAACGCTTGCGGCTGCCATAGTTGGCGGCAGGCCAAGTTCCTGGCGGAATTCTTGCGCCTCATCTGGGCTGAGCTCGGCCAGGTCCGCCTCTCCTTTGGCGGCGATCGCTATAACGCTGGTTCCAGGGCCGAAGTAACCGGCGCGAATTTCGGCTTCAATAGCCTCGCTATTGGCCGCATCGGTTTCGCTGATGTTGAGGACTATCAGCATGGGCTTGGCGGTGACGAAGTTAAATCCGGCCAATTGCAGTTTCTCGTCCTGGGTTAGACCGAGGGCGCGGACCGGTTTTTCGTCCTCCAGGCCCTCCTTGAGCCTCGTCAGAGTGGCCAACTCTCGCTCCTGTGCGCCGCGGGCACTGGCCGCAACAGCGCGGGATTCGACCTTGAGGCGCTCTATCCGCCGTTCGATGACTCCTAAATCGGCGACGATCAGCTCGAAGTCGAGCGCAGCGATGTCCCGGAGAGGATTGATCGTTTCCAGAGGATGCTGGACGTTAGCATCTTCAAATGTGCGGACCACGTGCGCTATCAAGTCGACGGTCGAGAGGGAACCAAGCAGCTGCGCCGGGGGTCCCTTTTTGCCAACGCCGAACGAAGGGAAATCAAGGATCCGCTGCTCGAGATAGGTAGTCTTTCTCGCTTCTACGAGAGTTGCCATCTCGTCTAAACGCTCGTCCGGAACCTTTACCACGGCGACTGCCGGGTCGTTGATCGAGCCATGGCCTGGCAGGTGCCCGGACGCGAGGGCGCTAAGCAGCGTGGTTTTGCCGGAAAAAGCCAGACCGATAAGCGCGATATCCAGTTAATTATCCTCCCAAGAATTGGCTGTCCAAAATCAGATGCCAGCCAAAGTAATTCTAGCGGGCCTCCGGCCTCTGTCCCAGCTAACCGCCTTCGGTCCGGGTCTGTCCGAAGGGACAGCGAGTCAGAAGTGAGCATCGATCGCATTTCGGTTGCGTCCGGCAAAGTTCCTTGCAATGAAGGACGATGGCGGCGTGGTTAGCCTGCCTGAGGGCCAGACCTTGGGCCAGAGTCCGATCTAGCCAATCGCGCCAGGCGTTGTAGCTGTCTTGCTCAGGGCCCAGCCCGAGGCGCCGGAAGAGCCGGGCAGTGTAGGCGTCGTGGACGACGACCGGCGCTTTGGCGGCGTAAAGCAGGATTACATCGGCTGTTTCTGGGCCGATGCCTGCCGTGCCCAGGAGCCGGGAGCGTAGCCGCGACACTGACTCACCCAAAAGAGCCTCAATGCCGCCGGCCTCGCCGGCGAGGTTCGCAAATGCCTTTAACCGCCTCGCCTTTGTCAGGGGCATGCCGGCTGGTCTGACCAATTGCCCCAACTCAGCTTCGGGCATTTCCGCCAACGCCTCCAGTGAGAGAGGGTTAAGCCGCCTCAAGTTTGTCAGAGCCCTTTCGACGTTGGTCCAGGCCGTGTGCTGGACCAGAATCGCGCCCAGACAAATGTCCATGGCCGGCGTTTCAGGGCGCCAATGCCAAACGTTTATGTCGTGGGTGCGCATCAGGAGTTGATGAACTTCTGCCGCCCGCTCACGTACTTCGTCAGTTGGCTCTTGGTACGTCTAATCCGCCTTCGGAGCTGTGGCCCAGCCTGGCAGTTCGGCATCGGGAACCGAATCGTAGGGCGGCAGATAGGGTTTGATGTCCAGTATTGGTGAACCATCCAGTGCATCAAGTCCGCGCACACGCAGAACTTCCTTGCGACGATTTACGAGGCGGACAACGGCAACACCGATCGGATTGGGGCGAAGTTGGCTGCGGGTCGCCAAAACGCCGCGTCCAACGGCGCTGACATCAATCTTGCCTCGTGCCGCTTCGTTGGGAATCCGGTCAAGGTGGAAGATGACGATGAGGTGTGAGAATCCCTCAATCGAGTCCAAGGCCTCGGCAAGGTCCGCCCGAAAGATAATATCTGAGGGGGTATCTTCCCAGTTTGAAGCGTCAGCGTTGCGCTGGTGATTGCGCACGACGCCAATGGGCGTGTAGTCGACCGGCTCGGTCGGAACGCTGGCTCTACCCGAGGACATTCTGGTTCGCAACCAATGGAAGAGGCCCATGACCACAACTATAGCGCGTCTGGTTTCTGCTTGGTTAGCCTCGCGGAGGACGTGCGTTCAGACCATGCCTTCCCGATACTCGGAATGCTCGTAAGGGTGCTGTTGGTTCGCCGGCCGGCCTAGCTCAGGGGTAGAGCAGCAGTTCCCGGTGGCGCAGCGCCCGCTCCAGCGAGGGCATCATCTTCAACTCCCGGAGCAGCTATCCAGCATCTCGGAAGTAGCCGCAAAAACGCGAGCGATTCGATTGCGCGCTTCCTCCGCTTTGACAACCAATGAGCGGCGACGGTTAGCGGGTCGTCACCCGCCCCTAGGTCGCCTTCGAGATCTACGAAAATGGGCAGTTGACAATCCTTTGGCTCCTATACATACTAAGTATACATACGTGATAACTAGGAGTTTTGATCTTTGAAGTACCCCATCTTGGCGCTGCTCTCTTCCGGGCCCGCCCACGGCTACGAACTAAAGCAAAGCTTTGAGAATCGGTTTGGCGCCGTCTGGCCACCCGTGAATATTGGCCAGATTTACACAACCCTCCAGCGCCTCGAGCGAGATGCCCTCGTACGCGGTTACGAGGTGGAACAGGAGTCTCGGCCGGACAAACACGTCGTCGAGATTACCGAGTCAGGCCGGGCCGCCCTGCAAGAGTGGCTTAACACAGCCGACAAGAGGCCGCGTCTGCGTGATGATTTTTATATGAAAATCGTCCTTTCCCGCCTCTCCGGTCTCGCCCAGCCACTCGAAGTTATCGGACGGCAGCGCGAGACCCACCTGCAAGAGTTACGCGATCTGAATGACATTGCCATGCGGGCCCGCGAAGGGCCGGTCGCCTCACTGCTCCTGGCTGAAGGCGCCGCCCTTCATGTTCAAGCCGACATCGAATGGCTTGACCTCTGCGAAGACCGAATTAGAAGGGGTGAAACGCTATGACAACTGTACTCAAAACCGTCGGCCTATCCAGGACCTATCGTGGCGGCCGTGAGGAAGTGCATGCCCTGCGTGGTGTCGATTTCAGCGTCGAAGAGGGTGAATTCGTCGCAATCATCGGCCCTAGCGGCTGCGGCAAATCCACCCTCCTCCACCTGATCGGCGGTCTCGACAAGCCAACTTCAGGCGAGATTCTGCTGCGGGACCGGCGCGTCGACGGCCTCGGTGAGGCAGCCTGGGCCAAGGTCCGCCGGCGCCAAGTCGGATACATGTTTCAATCGTTCAACCTGATTGCCAACATGTCGGCGGCGGACAACATCGAGCTGCCGGCGATCCTGGCGGGATTTTCGCCTGCCCAGACCCGACAGCGCCGCGATCGCCTCATGCAACAGCTAGGCATCCAGGCGCAAGCCGAATTTCCACCCGGCCGCATCTCAGGCGGACAGCAGCAGCGAGTGGCTCTGGCACGGGCTCTGATTAACGAACCTGAACTGCTCGCCGCCGACGAACCCACCGGCAACCTTGACTCCGAGAGCACCCGCGACGTCGTCTCCGTGCTCAGCGAATGCCACGCCCGCGGTCAAACTATCGTCCTGGTCACTCATGATCCCAATGTCGCCAGCGCGGCCGACCGGGTTGTCCGTATGCACGACGGCGTCATCGTCGGCGAGAGCCACCTGGAAGGCCACGAACCCTCGGATGAAATGCTGCGAAGTTTTGTGAGCCCGGAGGCTTAACATGTTGCGTGCGATTTTTCGCAAGGCGTCTTCGGACGTTCAAGGCCGGCCTATGCAGGCCGCACTTCTCTTCCTGGTCATCGCGGCGGCGGCGGCCACCCTCTCGGTCGCCCTCAACCTGCAGGCCAGCACCGCTAAGCCCTACGACCGCCTGCAAGAACAAAGCAACGGCGCCGACCTTTGGCTATCATCCGGGCACCTCGAAACAGACCTGGCCCTACTCTCAGATATACCAGGAGTCACGAAGGTCGGAGACCCTTATCCAGTGTCCCGGGAACACTTCAGCGTGCGCAATGGCGAGAAGAAACAACGGGTTGCTCTCGTCGGTCTCGGTGACACGTTGCCGGAGTTCGACCATCCCGTAGTCACCCAGGGGCGATGGCTGACAGCTGACGGCGTGGACGAGATAGTCATGGATTCTGGCGCCGCCCGGGTTCTCGACTTGGAGGTTGGCCAGCCGATTGAATTGCTGACGCCCGCTGGCAGTCAAACATTCACACTCGTCGGCTTCGCCGTGACCGCCAGTCGCCTGCCTGCACCGATCAACAACCCGGCGTTCGCCTACGTTTTGCCGGCCACCCTGCAGAGCCTCAGCCCCGGAGTTGTCTTCGGCAGCGACCTGGACCATTCGTTGCGCGTCGGCATTAAGCTCTCTGACCCGGAGCAGGTAATGGTGTTCACTCAACAAGCCAACGTGATTATGCGGGGTCCGGTCCGTCTGCGTACCGCCGAGGATGTCCGTGATACGACCCGGGAGGCGAACGACTTCGACCTGATCTTTCTACGGGTACTCGCCATCTCCGCTCTGTTCGCTTCAGGGCTGATCATCGCCAACGGCGTCGGCGGTCAAGTGCTCTCCCAGTTGCATGACATCGGCATACTCAAGGCTATCGGTTTCACACCCCGGCAGGTGACTGCAACCTTGCTGGTCCAAAATCTCGGCCTCAGTCTGCTTGCTAGCATCGCCGGTAGCCTCGTGGGAGTGGTGCTAGCATCGTTCTTCCTTAAACGCAGCGCCGATATCCTTGCTGTGCCGGCCAGCGCCCCGCTTGACCCGGCTCTGCTGGCTATCACAGTCATCGTGGTGGCGCTGATCGTCGCCCTTTTCACGTTTGTACCGGGCCTGGCGCGCCGGTCGCGTTGGCGCCGTCCCCGCGCTTACGTCCGGTAGCGACAGCGATAGCGTGAGGATTTCTCGCCTGGTGCAGGTCGCGGCACGGTTGCGCCTCCCACGTGTAGCTGTCATGGGGATCAAGGACCTGTCCCGGCGCCCAGCCCGCGCCGCCATGACCGTCGCCGCGCTGGTTATAGCTGTAATCACCGCGACCTTTAGTCTCGGGCTCGAATCGACCTTCGATAAGACGCTGACCGACCCCACCGTGGTAGGCGGACCGCCGTTCGACATCGCTGCCAGTCGCGATGCCTTTCCCGATGTCGCAAGTCGTGCCGTTCTCGAACAGAACGCTGCCGTTGAAGCCTATCTTCCAGTGCTCCAAACAGTCGTTCGATTCGGCCGTTTCGGGATTGACGTGTGGGCATTTGAAGGAGATTTGACGGACCCAGTCTGGGCAATGAACAGCGGTCGCATGCCAGAAAGCAAAGGTGAGGCCGCGGTCAGTCTTAATATGGCCGAGCAGTTCGGGTTAGTCGTCGGACAGACTCTTACTCTGACGACGAACGATTTCCTTAGTCAAGATTTCGAAGTGACGATCGTCGGCACCTTCCCTAGCTCCGAAGATGCTGTGATGAACCTGCTGATCGAGACACTTCCCGGCACCACTGCCCCAACTGACTACCTGATAACAACCCGAGCGGGTGAAGACAACCGCGCTGTGGCAAATTCGTTGATAGCCGCATCGGGCGGCAATCTTGACCCCGAATTGTTCTCGGAAGAAGTCGAGGAGGTCCGAGACGAGTTTCGGCCGATTTTGCTGGGCCTTAATCTGGTGCTCTTCGGAATTGCCGGCATCAATCTTCTGTCGAGTCAGCTCCTCAGTGTTCGCGAGCGTCGCCGCGACTTTGCAATCCTCAAGACGCTGGGCTTTACACCCGCCCAGATCACCGCATCGGTGCTCTCGGGAAGCATGTTTCTGGCGCTAGTAGCCTTGGCGATCGGCATTCCCCTGGGGCTGGTTGCGACCCGGGTGCTGTTCGACATCCTAACGAACGCGGCTGGTATAGGAAGCGGCGTGGGATCCTTGCCAGGCGTCCTCTGGCTGCTGCCACTGTTGCCAATCGTCCTGTTGGTCGCCGCGCTGATGAGCGCCCTGCCGGCTCGAACCGCCAGCAAACTCGAAGTGGCAGAGGCCTTGCGCTACGAGTAGGTGAGTCGTTCCCGGGTGCCCGTGGAATGTGGAATAAATAGGAGGAGCTCAATGAAAGCGATTTTGACGACTCTTGGTGTCTGGCGGTGCCGGCGTTGCCTGCCGGCCTTGTTTGGCCTCGGGCTGCTGGTCCTGGCCGCGTCCTGCGGCGGCATCGAGATCACAATCGATGACGACGATGGGGAAAGGATCAGCGGCTCTGGCAACGTTATTAGCAAGACCTTTGAGCTAGATGGATTTAGCCAGCTCGAAGTAAGCAATGCTTTTCAGGTCACCGTTGTGAGGTCGGACACATTCAGCGTTGAGGTTGAGGCTGACGAGAACATCATGGATCTACTGGAGGTCACGGTGAGAGGCGACAGGCTCAGCCTCGAAATCGCTGCCGGCGTGCGCTTGCATTCGCTGAAAACCTTGCAAGCGCAAATCTCGATGCCGGAATTGAGCCTCATATCGTCCAACGGTGCGAGCCGGGTGGAGATAGAGGGCTTCGCCGCCAGCGATTCGTTTGAAGTAAGCGCCTCCGGCGCCAGCCGGGTTGAGGGCAACATCCAACAACCGCTGAACCTCTGCCTGGCTTAAGCCACGCAGTAGCAGGCGCTGGAAGTTTTCCAGGCGGCGCAGGTCCGCTAAGACGGAGGAGAGGGGGCTGGAGCGTTCGACCTCTACGTCCCGGTAGGTTCCGAGTATCAGGATGCGCGCGCCAGCGAGATTGCGGCCGAGGTGGAGGAGCAGATCAAGGGTGCCGCGGTCGGCCCAGTGCAGGTCCTCCAGCACCAACAGCAGCGGGCGGGCGGCAGCGGCGTTCCGGAGAGACTCGGCCACGCCGTGCAGGAGTTGAAAGCGTTCCTCCTCCGGGCTGGCGACGACGGGTTCCGGCACGGGGATTTGCTCGCGGATATCGGAGAGAATGCGGGCGACGTGCGGCGCGCTGCCGCCCAGGTTTTTCTGCAGCTCAAGGCGATCGCTGCCGCGGATGCACTCTCTCAGCGCCTCGACGAAAGCCAAGTAGGGCAGCGAGGGCGAGCCCTCCTCGTAGCAGTGACCGGTCAGGGCTTGGCCACCGCGCATGCGTGTATAAGTGGCGATCTGCTCGCAGAGAGCGGTTTTGCCGATGCCGGGCTCGCCAACTAGCATGAAAAGGCCGCCTTGGCCGGATGTAGCGGCATCGAAGGCCCGGCGCACCTGATCCAGCTCGCCTTCGCGGCCGACGAAGGCCCGCCGGTACAACGGACCGTGCTCGTGCGCTGTTGCGATCTCTTCCGTGGCGTCCGCTTTGCCGCCGGCGGTGAGGTCGAGAGACGTTAGCATCGCTCCCACGTCGGCGGCGCCGGCGGGCCGCTTAGCTGGGTCCTTTTCCAGCAGGCGCAGGATTAGAGCCTCCAGCGCTGTCGGGCAATCAGGCCTATGCCAGGCAGGTGCCACCGGCGGAGTGTTGAGGTGCTGACCGATTATCGCCACCGACTCATCACCCACGAACGGTGGCCGGCCCGCGACCATCTCGTAGAGCATGCAGCCCAAGGAGTAGAGGTCACTCTGGGGCGTCACTTCGCCGCCCATGGCCTGCTCCGGTGGCATGTAACCCGCCGTGCCGACCATCATGCCTGCCTGCGTTAGACGCGAGCGGTCGACGGCTACTGCCAGTCCAAAGTCGCCGATTTTGGCGGTCCCGTTCTCAGCTAGCCAGACGTTTCCAGGCTTGAGATCGCGATGCACAATGCCCTTGCCGTGAGCCAGAGCCAGCCCTTCGCAAGTCTCGATCGCGATCCGGATTGCCTCCGAAAAAGGCAACTTGTGGTCTTCCGCTTTCTCTAAGAGGCCTTCGACATCGCCACCAGACAGCAAAGGCAGCACCATGTAAGGCTGCCCCGCTTCTTCGCCGATGCCGTAGACGGCGACGATGTTGGGGTGATCGCCGAGGCGTCCCATGGCCTGTGCCTCACGGCTGATGCGCTGGCGAGAAGCGTCGTCGAGGCCTTCGGTCTTGATCAGGGCGAAGGCGACGTCGCGGTCGAGGGTGCTGTCGTGGGCGAGATAGCCGCGCTTCTTGCCGCCTTCGCCCAGGAAGCTTTTAATCTCATAGCGGCCTGAGACGAAGGAGGTGGGCAGGGGTGCTTCGGCTGTGGTCGTCGATGGTGACTTACCAGACGCGCTGGCACCGCCCGAATCGGTAGTAGAGCCGGGCTTTTCGGCGGCCTCCAGGTATCCTCTCGCATCGACATTCTCATCGTCGAGTCGCAGAACAGCCCTTGCATGGGCTGCTACGGTCGCCCAGTCCTCGTCGGCCACGGCCTGGTCAGCTTCGTCGAGTAATGCTTCAATTCGGCGCTGGATGCGCTCACTGGTCACAGTGCCGCGATCATGTCGCGGGCGAGCGAGGCTGTCAATGCTACTGGGCGGGAAGTGGCCCTAAGAACGCAAAAGCTCTGCACCCAACTCTAGGGCCTGCTGAACGAGTGGCGGTGCCGAACCAGTTCGGTCCTGAGCTTCGTCCTCGCAGGCCTCGCAGAGATCACCGACATCCAATTCACGCCGGCAGACATGACATATACCCCTGATGGGGGTAGGGGGGATCTCATGCCCTGCAGTTATCGGTGCAACGCTGCAACTGCACAACATCTCAGTTGTTGGCAGCACTTCTGCTTCAGCCGGGAGAGGGGAGCCAAGCACAAGCCGGGCTCGACGACCTTCTCGCTCTTCCAGATTCTGCAGATAATCGAGGTTGGTGGCGACCCCTACTCGTCGTGATGCTGAGGACTTGTCGAGGCCAAGCTTCGTGGCGACCGCCGAACTCGTTGCCTCCGACGAGCCGTCGGGGATGATGGCGCGCACCGCCTCAACCGTTTCTCGAATCGTTGTCGATACGCTTGCTTCGATGCCTTCTGCCACGAGGTCCGCGACCAGATCGCGCATGGCCGCGTAATCCTCGATTGTGGCTGAGATTTGGCCGTCAGCGTTCGTTTGGCGATTGACCTGGTGAAGCAGTGCATGAGCCTTGATCAGCGTAAGCACGGCTGGGAAGTCTCGCCGTAGCCGTACGGCGGTCGGCGGGATCAATCGTGCAAGCTCCGCTGCAAAGGGAATTAATACCTCGCAATCGCCAGACGCCAGCCAATCCTGGAACGAGTGCCAGTCCGAGTAATCGACCCCGGCACCCTTTCCCGTGGCCTGCGCCAGTAGGACTGCAGCAGTTTGTGCAGGCGTGTCGGTAACCGGAATGCTGAGTAGGCGCGTCTCGTTCTCCGGATGCAACTTTATCGCGGTCGTGGTCATGATTGCGCCGGTCGGGCCCTCGCGTGAAATGATGCGCGCCTTGAGGCCGTCGGCCGTCTTTTCGACCGTCTCATAACGAATGCGGCCTTCAGATAGGAGGCTCCGAAGAAGATAGCTGGCGAAATCTGAATTGAGGCCGGCGGCTTCATAGATGACGATCATGCGATGCGCGACCGGCTCCTCGGAGTACGCCAGAGCTCGCTCCGACATGGCGGACAAGGCGAAAAAGGCTGATTCGGGAAAGAAACGAGGCGTCCGCTCTGCAACATAAGACTTGCCGGCGGAGCTGGGCCCCTTAATCGCGACAGAAACCGGACGCATGAACAAACGGCTGGTAACTACCAGGTAAAGCAGTTTGGCGGCGCGATCTTCCCCGACCACTCCGTCACGTCGGAGGTCCCGAGCGAAGGCGGCGAGTACATTTAATTCACGCGCTATTGGTTCGGCATCTGCAGCCAGATGGCCCCGTCTTTCCCGCGTCTCATCTTGCAGCAGCTTGCTAGCGGCTCGTCCTCCGCCTTCGCCGCGGTCCAGTGCTCTTGGAAGTGGTCTGGATCGTCGAGATAAAGCCCGGAAACGTCCTTAAATTCACCAAATTTGACGACGCGGATCCGGTCGCGCAGTGGCGACTGCCGGAGTTTATCGAGCAGAGTATCGCCGCCACGATCGGGCTCGATAACGGCGTAAATCGTCTCGATGCCGTCGAAGTGGGCAGCATCTCGATCGTCACGCCAGTTGCCCGCTCCGGGGACGCCGAGGGCGGGCTCGTCGTGATACCAAAGAGTGTGAGCGTCAGATTCGCCTTCAACAATCACCGCATAATCTCTGGAGCAATCCGTGTCGAGGCGGGCCAGACCATAGAGGCATGGCTTCGAGCCCGACTTCCATTTGAAGCGAAAATCGGCACCGTCAGATCCTTTGTAGAGGGCCCGGCGAAACCGGATTGGACCCTCCGATCCGTCACGCAGCAAGTATGGGATCCTCACGGTGGGGGAACTGGAGTACGAGATGTCTGACAGCCCGACAGCCTTGAGGAAATCAAGTGGAAGGTTTTTCGCTTTCGCATAATCGGCAAGCGTGCAGCCGGGCGGTTGCGCGGTTGCAGTGCTGATTGAGGGTCTGCTTGGGCCCCCCTCCCCATGTTGAGGCAACTCAATGCCCAGGTGCTTCGCGAGGTCGAGGGCTCCGCCGCCTCTACCGCAAGGATCGCAGTACCAGGTTGCCTTTTCGGGATTCCAGCGAGCGGACGGATGTTGATCGTCGTGGCAGGGTGCTAGGAAATAAATCTCTGTCCCCTGGTTACGTCCCTTGCGCGAGGTGATGGCTTCATCAATAAGGGTGACGAGAGCGGCGTCGATCCCGCTCGCGACGCTCATATCGAATCTCCGGATTGCTGATCGACGAGCCGGTCGACGTAGGCTTGGAGCCCCGCGGAGGGAATTCGCCGAGCGGTGCCAATGTAAACTGAGGCCAATTCACCACTTTGGAGGAGTTCATAGACTTTTGTTTTGCCCAGGGAAAGGTGTACCGTCGCTTGATCGACAGTGAGTAGCAGCCTTCCGCTACTGATCGGGTTGTTGTCGGCGGAACTCATTGCGGCATATCCAGATCCAGGGCAAATGACAGCCGAGCTCGGAGTTGCTCAAGTTGAAGCCGCGCCAGTTCCTTCTCAAACAGATCGCCGTCGTGTTCTGCTAGCTCCTTTTCCCGCTTCGCAAGCAAGCACACGGAAACTAACTTGATCAGGTCAAAATCGGACGAAGCTGCCGGAATTCTGCCCTTTTTTAGGTCTTCACTGGGAATCTGAAGCGTAAGGATTGCTCTCACATTTGGGAGCTTAGAGTAAACAACCTCTCAGAGATCTCTCGGGCCTTGTTTACTCGGAGGAGGGAGAGGATCGCCGTCCAGGGTCCAGCGAGGTCCTATTTCGTACAGGAACTCATCGCGTCGCTCCCAGTATGAGTGATGCTTGGGGAATTCCTTCCGAATCCTTTTCGCTTCAACTGCGAATTGTTGCCTTGTAGCGATGTGCGGAGCCTCAGGATTGAAGGAGCCCGTTTGTCGAAGGCGCTCGTAATACTGGCGCTTCATCTCCCACGTAGCATCCGGGATCGCATCCGCCATGAGTATGTATAGCTTCTTCGGGTCTGACATCCCAAATGATTTCGCCGCCGTGTGGTGGTCCTTGTACAATTTCCAGATTCTCTGCTCCATAGACTTTCTCAATGCCAGGGGTGTCAGGCTGGCACTCTTCGCTTGCAGCCGGGTGAAGTCGTGTCGCTTCTCTTGGAAATCAGGAAAAGGGACCGAATCGGAGTCGACGCTGACAGTAAGTTCCCCCCATGTAGAAGGCCAGAAAAGGCACGTAACTGTTTCCATGGCCGGTTGGTTGAACTGCGAAGTAACTTGACTGACCGCTTTCCAGAAAAACTCCAAGTAGTAGAGAAGTAGTAGAGAATGGTGGTAGTCTCCGGGGGTGCATAACCAAAGGCTGGAATCGCCCCGAGCCGATCCGTCATTGCGGGCTCATGAGTATCGAAGCGCCGGCCAGTCAGCACTTCACGTTCGGATTGATAACCGTAAAACCAAGACCAGGCCCAGAATTCGCCTAGGGGCCTGATTTGCCACCCCGAGGCGTTGAGAAGCCGAGCGTGATCGGCAACAGCCGCATGTGTTTCTTCCAGGCCGAGGGAAATGATCCAGCTCAGCCGGCTGCACGCTGACTCAAACGTGTCCTGGGTTGAATCCCCCAACGCTTCGAGAACTTCCCGGAGATCCGCATCGTCGTAAGGCTCAGACCAGTACGGGGCTAGACTCTCTCACTGTTCCTCTGTCAGTGCCCGACCGATCTTTTTCTCGGTCGCTTTCTTCAGGTCGGCGAAAGAGTAGGTCGACATGGCGCTATCTCCGTTTCATTCGACTATGTCATCATTACATTACCGTGCTATCATTAATGAATCATCATGACAAATGAGCATGAAGCTGAGCCATCTGGCGTTAAGCCAGCGTACACCATCGCAGAAGTCGCTGCGCTCCTGCAGGTGCATCGCGCGACAGTGAGTGGATTCATCAAAAGAGGCGATCTTCGCGTGGCGCGTCTTGGACATCGAACAGTCCGGATAACGCATGAAGCACTGATGGATTTTCTGAGGTCCCGTGAGTAAACGACGGTGCGGCCTAAGGAACGCTAGTAGGAGGTCCAGATGAAGGACAGCGACAATCACTCGGTCGAAACGCTGCCTCGCAAGATTCGTCGCGGGCACAACGAGGGCAGTATCTACCAGCGTGGCGATGGCCGCTGGACGGCGACGATCACTCTGAACGACAAGGGTGCAAGAAGGCAGCGGCGGAGCTTTTACGGCAAGACTCGCGCAGAAGTGGCGACAAAACTCCTGGAGGCGCAGAAGAAACACAGTGACAATCTGCCGATACCTGGCGACCGCGAAACTCTCGGCAGTTATCTTCGGGGCTGGCTCGAATCCTCTGGTGGGGCGTCTCTTCGTCCACGTACTCGCAGCGCCTACCTGCAAATGATCGAGCGGCACATAATACCTGGACTCGGCGAAAGGACACTCCTTAGCCGCCTATCGACGATGCAGATCCAGACTTATATGAACGAGAAGGTAGCATCTGGCCTAAGTCCGCGAACGGTTCAGTATCATCGTGCGGTCCTTCGCCGAGCGCTCAACCAGGCGGTGCGCTGGGGCAAGATCAGCCAAAATGTAGCCCAACTTGTAAGTCCTCCCAAGGTTGAACGCACTGAAATCAGGCCGCTGACACCGGAGCAAGCGCGTGCGTTCTTCAGCGCGATCGCCGAGGACAGAGATGCTGCTCTTTACTCTCTCGCCCTTGGCCTCGGCCTTCGACAGGGGGAGGTCCTCGGGCTCCAATGGGACGACGTTGACCTTGAAGTAGGCACTGTTACTGTTCGCCACACTCTGCAACGGTACGACCGTGCATACCATCTCCATCAGCCGAAAACGACACGAAGTCGCCGGACGATCGCCTTGCCTCCGACTCTGCTGCAACTGCTGCGCGCCCACCGTACACAACAGGTCGAGGAACGTCTAAAAGCAGGCTTGTCATGGACCGAAGACGAGTGGAATCTAGTTTTCGCAACAGCCACTGGTGACCCTCGGTCTGGCTTTGGCTTAAATCACAAGATCCAGGCCATACTTGAGTCCGCCGGGCTACCGCGTCAACGTTTCCACGACCTACGGCATGCGGCGGCGACCTTCATGCTGGCGCAAGGTGTTGACCTCCGCGTTGTGATGGAGGTTCTCGGCCACAGTCAGATCACCACTACGGCGAATACCTACGCTCACGTTAGACTCGAGGCTACCAGGGTTGCAGCCGAGAGCGTAGACGTACTTCTCACGGGGTAATTCGAGGTTTGGCTGTCATTGGCTGTGGGTACCAGGCCGAATCGCTGATCTCGTTCAGAAAGATGCCGTACACGACAATGATGAGAAGGCGGGGACGATACGGAGTCCCAATGCAGACGTACGGGTCGATCATCCCAGGCGGGTCCAACCCTGGCTCGTCTCCTCCCAGAGGGAGCGCAGGGAGGCAGGGAGGAGCCACGACTATCACGTGAGGCGAAGGCGCGCCTCAGGGCTGTTGAGTGGCACAAGGATCACGGCGAGAAGGTGAGTCTGACGGCAAGACGCTTTGGACGCAGCCGCTCAACCCTTTACCAGTGGCTAGGGTGCTACCGGCTCCAGGGTCCGCGGGGTCTGGAAGACCGCAGCCATAGGCCCACCAGGTCCGCAAGCCGACTTGGAGCCTAGAGTTCGAAGCAGCGGTGCTACGCCTGCGCCAAGACAATCTCGTCTGGGGCAAAGACAAGCTACAGCCGATCCTCAGACGCCAAGGGGTCACTATCTCGGTCTCGATGGTGGGCCGCATCCTCAGCCGGCTCAGACGCCAAGGCAAACTGGTGCCTGCGAGTCTGAAGGACCCTTGCATCGTCTCTCGGCCTCAGGTGCGGCCCTATGCCGTGCGTAAGCCCAAAGACTACGTCGTCAAGGCGCCGGGAGATCTGGTTCAGGTGGACAGCGCCGACGTGCGCTGGACCGGTATTACCCATGCCTACAAGCACTTCTCGGCGCGTGATATTGTCAGCCGCTGGGACGTCTTGGGTGTCTACGGCCGCGCTACCGCCGGCACGGCGCGCGACTTCCTCGATACGGTCATCGAGCGTATGCCGGGTCCGGTGAAGGCGATCCAGGTGGACGGTGGCTCTGAGTTCAGGGCCGAGTTTGAGGCCGCCTGTGAGCAGAAGGGGCTGCGGCTTTTTGTGCTGCCACCACGCTCCCCCAAGCTCAACGGCTGCCTGGAACGAGCCCAGCGCACCCACAAAGAGGAGCTTTACCAGTTGGTTGACCCACCCGACTCGCTCAGCCAACTGAGAACCCAGCTGCTCCAACAGGAGCAGCGTTACAACACCTACCGGCCCCATCAGGCCCTTGGCCATCTAACGCCGCAAGAGTGGCTGCTAGCATTCACCGAGAGGAGGTAAGTGTCCGGCATCTATTGGACGAGTACAATCGCTCGTGTTAGGTGGAATTTGAATCTAGAATGGTTCCCAGGCCGGCGTAGCTCAGGGGTAGAGCAGCCGATTCGTAATCGGCAGGTCGAGGGTTCGAATCCCCCCGCCGGCTCCAGCTTTCAACCAAGCTGTCGGCTTGGGACAGACAGTGCCAGCGGTGCTATATTCAACCCGTATTTATTCCACGACGCTAAATAGAAAGACGAAGGGCCGGGGCTTATGGTCGCGACTGAGAAGAAGCCTGAGTACAAAGTAATCGGCACCAGGCCAATTCGCCCGGATGGCACTGACAAGGTGACCGGCCGAGCCGAGTATGGTGCGGACATTCAGCTTACCGGCATGCTTTTTGGCGCCGTGAAGCGAAGCCCTCACGCCCACGCTGTGATCAAGCGGATAAATGTGGAAAAGGCTTTGGCGCTGCCAGGGGTAAAAGCGGTTGTGACCCGCGATGATTTCCCGTCGGTCGGCGACAGCCTGGTAGACATAATGGAAGGGCCGGGCACGCCGCTGCCACAGCTTGTTGACCGGATCATGGCCTCAAAGAAGGCTCTTTTCCGGGGACACGCCGTTGCGGCCGTCTGCGCCACCGATCCGCACACGGCCGAGGACGCCAGCGCGCTGATAGAGGTTGAGTACGAAGAGCTGCCGGCTGTCTTCAATGTGCGCGAAGCGATGCTCGATACAACACCGGTGCTGCATGAAGACATGCGGACCCGTGAATTTGCAACTGTTGGCGAAGCGCAAACCGACAAGCCGACAAACATCGCCTCACACCGTCAGTTTAGAAAAGGCGATTTGGACAGGGGTTTTGCCGAGGCTGATGTCATCGTAGAGGGTGAGTACGAGACGGCTCGTTTCCATCAGGGTTACATCGAACCACAGAACGCAACCGCTTTCTGGAACAAAGATGGACACTTGACGATTTGGGCCAGCACCCAGGGCCTTTTTGGAGTACGCAACGCCGTGTCCGATGTTCTGGACATTCCCCTGTCGCAGATATCGGTCATGCCGGTGGAAATCGGTGGTGGCTTTGGTGGCAAGCTGGGGATTTATTTGGAGCCGCTTGCCGCCATTTTAGCCAAAAAGGTGGGTCGACCGGTAAAGATGACGATGACTCGCAACGAGGTCTTCGAGGCCACCGGCCCGACCTCCGCCTCCTACGCTCAAGTAAAGGTTGGGGCGAAAAAGGATGGCACGATCGTTGCCGCCAACGCGATGCTGGCGTTTGAGTCGGGTGCTTACGCGGGCTCGCCGATCGGCGGTGGGATGAACGGAGTTTTCGCTCCCTATGACATTCCCAACGTAACCGTTGATGGCTACGACGTCTTGGTCAATCTCTCGAAGACTGCCGCCTACAGAGCCCCTGGCACTCCCGCCGGAATGTATGGCAGCGAGGCGCTGCTAAATGAGTTGGCTGAGACGCTTGGAATGGACCCCATCGATCTGCGGCTCAAGAACGCTTCCAAGGAAGATACCGTCCGCGCTAACGGGCAAAAGTTTCGCGTAATCGGCAACATCGAGGTCATGGAAGCGATGCGGGACTCGGCTCACTACCGCTCAGAGCTCCAGGGACCGAACCGTGGCCGCGGAATTGCTCTCGGCTTTTGGGGCAACGGCGGTGGCGAGTCAAGCTCCAGCGCCAGCGTCTCCGCTGATGGCAGCGTTAGTCTGGTTCTTGGCTCTGTTGACATTGGCGGGACGCGTGCCGCGCTGGCAATGCAGCTGGCAGAGACGCTTGGTATCGGCATTGAGAAGGTTCAACCCAAGATTGTCGACACCGATTCCGTAGGATTCACCGGCAACACCGGCGGTAGCCGGACCGCGTTCGCCGGCGGCTGGGTGGCGTATGACCTGGGCATGGATATACGTGCCAAGCTGGTGGCCCGTGCAGCCAAGATTTGGGAGTGTGACGAGGCTGAGGTCACATATGGTGATGACGGCGTAATCCGCGGACCCGACGACAAAGAAGGCAAGCCGCTGAGGTTCACGTTCAAAAAGATCGCCGGCCAATTGCCACGCACCGGTGGCACGATAGACACCGGCGCGAATGGCGCTCGCAACACGCAAGGGCCGGCCTTTGCAGGCCACATTGTCGATCTTGAGATCGACCCGGAGACTGGTAAGTCTCAGATCCTGCGTTACACGGCGGTCCAGGACGTGGGTACGGCGATTCACCCGAGTTACGTTGAAGGACAGATCCAGGGCGGCGTGGCGCAGGGCATCGGCATGGCCTTGTCAGAGGAGTACTACCTAGGCAAAGACGGGCGCATTCTAAACCCAAGCTTCCTCGACTACCGAATGCCGACTTCGCTAGATGTGCCAATGATCGACACGATCCTGGTGGAAGTTGCCAATCCTGGACATCCATATGGAGTTCGAGGGGTAGGAGAGGTGCCGATTGTGCCGCCATTGGCCGCGGTTCAGACCGCCATTTACCATGCGACGGGTCATCGCTTCCCTGATCTGCCGATCACACCCCGCGTGGTCCTGGATGAACAGCTGAAAGACTCGGAGTAGCCTTTTACCTTGGATGTTGAAGCACCGCCAATGCGTGTGCGAATAGGCAAAGCCATCTTCGGCACCAGCTTGGCGGGAGCGGCGGCAACGTTGTTTGCCATTGCACCCCCAGCGTGAATGTGGTGACGGTGGCGAACACATCGTGAGTGACGATCCCTACGCGGCTTTGGCAGAGCTTTACGACTTCTCGTACGGCGACTTTGACGATGACGTCGATCTATACACGAACCTCGGTAACGCGGTGGATGGGCCAGTCCTGGAATTAGGCGTTGGCACCGGCCGTGTCGCTATCCCGTTGGCCCAGCGAGGGTTTGAGATGGTTGGTATAGACCGCTCCGAATCGATGCTCTCTAGAGCGGCGAAGAATTTGGCCGGCGCCGAGATCGTGGGCGGCGGCAGCTTGAAGTTAGCTCCAGCGGACATGACGGCCTTCGATCTCGAGCGTCAATTCGGCATGGTCCTGGTTGCCGCGAACACCTTTCAGCATCTGCTGACGACGGAAGATCAGTCAGCATGTCTCGCGTGCGTGGTCAATCATCTCAGGCCGGGAGGAATCTTCGCCTTCAGCGTACGGTCACCGTCCAGCGTTTCTTGGGACGATTCTGAAGGTGACAGCCCGCTGCAGCTCGACTGGACGCGCTCTGACCCTGCAACGGGCGAGATGGTTATGAAAATGACGGCCGACCAGGCAGAGCCGGCACGCCAGGTAAAGCGTTGGACTCACCTGTACGATCGTATTGGAGCTGGCGGCCAAATGCGCCGTTCCGTGTTCGTGACTGAGCTGCGCTACTCCAGCCAAGCCGAACTGACGCTGCTATTGCAACAGGCCGGACTGCGTGTTACACACGTTTACGGTGATTACGACCTATCTCCGGTTGGCGATGGCGATAACCTAGTCTTCGTGGCCCGAGCGGAGGGACGCCTGTGAAAATTGCTCTGGACGCGGTGGGAGGCGATGACGCCCCCATGGAGCCGATTAAGGGGGCTTTTCTCGCGACCAAGGAGTTGGGCGCCGAGATCATCCTGGTCGGTCCAGAGGAATCAATCCGAGCTGAGCTAGGCAAGCACCCCAAGAATGATGCGATTTCCGTCGTCGGTGCCGGAGAGGCGATCACGATGGAGGAGGATCGCGTGGTCCAGGCGGTTCGCCAGCGACGTGACGCTTCGATAAATGTCGCGACGGCGCTAGTGCGCGATGGAGAGGCGCAGGCGGTAGTGTCCGCGGGAAACAGCGGCGCGGTCATGGCTTCAGCCTTCTTGATCCTTGGCCGGATTTCTGGGGTTGAGCGTCCGGGGCTCGGTATGTTGCTGCCTTACAACGAAGGCCGCGTTTTTGTAATCGACATCGGGGCTAATGTCGATTGCCGGCCGAATCATCTCCTGCAGTTCGCTCAAATGGGATCGGCTTTTGTTGAAAACATTGCCGGGCTGCCAAACCCGCGGGTTGGCCTATTGAGCAACGGCGAAGAGGCCAGCAAGGGCAACGAACTTGTGCAGGAAGCACACGAGAAACTCCGCGAGTCCGATCTAAATTTCATTGGCAACATCGAAGGCGTTGGTGTGCATAAAGCAGTCGCTGATGTGGTGGTTACGGATGGTTTTACAGGAAATATTGCTCTCAAGGTTGGGGAGGGCATTGCGGACTATATCCTCGAGCAGGTGAGAGGCGTTATCAAGAGTAGTCCCTTGTATGTCGGCGCGGCGATTCTCCTAAAGCCGGCCTTGCGCCGGGCGTTAAAGAGAATGCAGTATGAGGAGTACGGGGGCGCGAATCTGCTCGGAGTCAACGGGGTTGTCGTAATCGCCCATGGCCGCTCTGACTCAGTGGCGATCAAGAACGCGCTGCGGGTTGCTAAAGCTGCCGGCGAGAGTAACCTAATCGAGACGATTCGTGCCTCAATGGCGACGCCATCGACGGCGTCACCGCCCAACGATTAGCTAACCTCGACTGACAGGACCCCATGGAAATCAGCAACATTAAGCGCTCGGCGCGTTTTCTCAGCGAAAAGCCGATAAAGGTGAATTTGTTTGACCGTCCTCGGCTGGTCTGCGAAATCGTTTGCCTAGAGGCCGATCAGGAAGACGCTCGGCAGACCCATGACGCCTCCGACGCCCTGTATCTCGTGGTCGAAGGTAAGGGTAAGTTGAAGTCTGGCAGTAACGTGGACGACCTGGAGGAACAGGACGTTTTCGTGATCCCACCCGGTATTGATTACACCATCGAAAATCCCGGTCCCAATCGGCTCACGGTCCTGGCTTTGGTTACACCGAAGCCGAGCCGAGTTTCTGAGGTCAAAATGCCCGTCGCGGGCCGCCGCCGTGAGCGCCCCGAAGGCGAGCGCCCCGAAGGCGAGCACCAAGAGAGCGACGGCCGCGAAGGCGAACGCTCACACGGCTCGGATCGCGACCGCGGGAGAACGCCAGCAAACGGCAGTCGGGAGCGGGGTCGTGAGGACCGCCGCCCGAAATTTAGGCCTGATCGCGATTCTGGCGTTCGCCAACGACGCGATAGCCGTCCGCCGGCAGAAACGCGGTCTCGCAGCCCGCGGCCGCCAAGCCGAGATCGGTCACCGGCGAGCGATTCACAAGAGAAGCCTGCCGCCCGTGACTTTCGGCGTGCCTCCAGTGCGCGAACGGACGATGGAAGACCTTCATGGAGCGGAGGTCGCGGCCGTCGAGGCGACGGGCCATCTGATTCGAGAGATAGTAGTCAAAGCCCCCGACGGAGCAGCCCGCCGGCCAGGCGTTCAGCGCCGCGGACTGCCGCCCCCGAAGTGGGTCGAGCTTCAGGATTTGGCAGAAGCCGCAAAAGGCCGGCCGGTGTTTCCTCAGACTCGATCGAAGCCAGATCGGCAAACCCACGCGGACCTCGGCTTGGGGCTGTGGCAGGGCGTGGCACTGACTCCCGGGGGCACCAACCGGACCGAACCGCCAGAGGCAGACCCGCAGCTGGAAAAAGGGAGGATGGGCCGCGGAAGAACGACTTCCCTGGTCAAGGTCGCGAAGGCCCTCGCCGCCGGGCAGAGGTTACCGGCGCTGGAGAGCCACCCTTCGAGCGCGGTCGCCAGAGGACGGGAGGCCCAGCAAATGCCGGCGGAAAAGGGCGTGACAAGCCGTCTTCGTCAGGCGGAACGCCTCGACAAGGGACTCGCGGAGCGAATAAGGCCGGCGCTCAGGGGCAGAAGAGAAGTTCGCCTTCGCGTGACGCGGCTAAGCCCGGCGAAGATCGAGGACGAGAGGCGAAAGCACCAGGTCAGCGCGGTCCTAAGGCCAGGGGGAGCGGCGTTAGCCGCCGGCCAGGAGGTCCGCCCGGGCGCCCGGGATCAGGCCGAAGCGGGCCCAAGACTTCAACGCGTTACTGAGTTCCTTGGTTGTCGGAGCATCAGGTGGCAAACCACCGAGCACGCAGCGCTCAATGTGGCGTTCCATCAGCAGCAGACCGACCTGGTCCAAACTGCTGCGCACGGCCATCACCTGCGTGAGAACCTCTTCGCATTCCCTATCGCTGTCGAGCATTCGCTGTAAGCCCTGTACTTGGCCCTCGATCCGGCGTAATCTCGTGGCTAGGTTCTTGTCGTCGTCTTCCATGTTGTACATCCCACATTCAGAATTCCCATTTGACATACCCCCACGGGGTATAGTAAAGTTTACGACGTAAGACGCTCCGAGTCAAAGGGAGTGTAGCCTTAGTGATGAAGGAGGCCATTCAATGGCGAAGCCGGCAGAAGTAGATGACGCCACCTGGGACAATGAAGTTCTAACCGGTGACAAGCCGGTCCTTGTCGACTTCTGGGCACCTTGGTGCGGGCCGTGCCGCATGGTTGCCCCAATCGTTGAGGAGCTGGCGGACGAGTACGACGGCAAGGTCGAATTCCGCAAGCTGAACACTGATGACAACCCAAAGACTGCTGCCAAATATGGCATCCGCAGCATCCCGACGCTGCTGGTCTTCAAGGCCGGCGAGCCGGTTGGGCAGATCATCGGGTTCCGGCCAAAGGGCGACCTCAAAAAGAGGCTGGACGAGGCCCTAGTCTAAAGTTTTCGAACAGCGTATTTAGGGGGCGTCTCCGATCTTTTGGGGCCCCCCTATCGCCCTAACTAGCCTGAGGAATTGAATGTCGGAAGAGTTTGACGTAATCATCATTGGCGCCGGTCCGGGTGGCCTGGCCGCGGCTCTTTATGCGGCGCGCGCTCGCCGTAAGACACTGGTGATTGAGAAAAACGTCACGGGTGGACAGATCGCACTCACCGCCGAAATTGAAAACTACCCGGGGATCATGGAGATCAACGGTTTCGATCTTGGCCAATCGATGCAGGCGCAGGCGGAAAAATACGGCGTAGAGATGGCTTACACGACTGTTACCGGCCTTGAGCAGGAAGGTGAACGGCAGCTGATTCACACCGCCGATGGCGACTACCTGGCGCAGGCGCTCATTCTGACAGCCGGTGCAGACTACATCCACCTGGACGTGCCGGGTGAGGAACGTTTGACCGGTTTCGGCGTATCCTACTGCGCGACATGCGACGCCGCGTTCTTTAAGGACGAGGAGGTTGCGATTGTTGGCGGTGGTGACGCGGCGGTTGAAGAAGGCTTGTTTGTTACCCGCTACGCTTCAAAGGTGACCCTGATCCACCGCAGGGACGAGTTGCGCGCTCATGCGTTGCTGCAAGATCGGGCCTTTGCCAATCCCAAGATGGATTTCATCTGGGACACTGTGGTGTCAGAGATTCAAGGCGAGACTTCAGTAGAGTCATTGCAGCTACAAAACGTAAAGACCAAGGATGAGTCGAGCCTGCCGGTCAGTGCTGTGTTCATCTTCATCGGACACAGCCCAAACACGGGCTTCCTAAACGGCGACCTTGAGATGGACTCTGGACGGCACATCTTGGTCAACGACTGGATGGAGACGAGTGTTCCTGGGATCTTCGCCGCCGGCGATATACGACAAAACTCGGCGCGTCAGGTGGTCTCCTCCGCTGGCGATGGCGCCACAGCGGCGATCCGCGCCGACCACTACATCACCGACACTTTCAAGTAGCCGAAGCATCTGATCGAGACCGCGTAGAAGCCAATGCAGGGCCACGATGTCCTCTCGCGGATTCGGCTGCCTGGAAGAAACAAAACCGGCAGCAAGGTCTTGCTTCAGGAAGATCTTTTCGTAAGCTAGTGCGGGGGTGGATGGGTTCCGGTGGGTCTCGCGGTCTTCAAAACCGTTGCGGGGCGGTTTCGCCGTCCTGGGAGGGTTCGACTCCCTCGCACTCCCGCCAGAAAGCCGAAGGAGGTGCTCGACATAGACTTTGTGGACAAACTTGCTTTCTTTGGGCGCCGCTACGAGCGGCAGGTTTCGCGTCGGTCGGGCAACACGCGATTTGGTCTAAGTGACGTGTTGGAGCTGTT
Source organism: Dehalococcoidia bacterium (assembly GCA_965219205.1). Taxonomy (GTDB): domain Bacteria; phylum Chloroflexota; class Dehalococcoidia; order DSTF01; family WHTK01; genus WHTK01. Next base: position 101,972 of record CBDCMQ010000003.1, on the reverse strand, counting down.
CGATCGAAACACGATCCTCGAGTTGACTCCTGTCGTCGGCGGCGAGCCAATGGAAACCGTTGTGCCGGACGCGGAACGCAAGATTAAAGTGTCACTTCTTGACAAGGGCATATCGGCGATCCACTCCGATGCCGGCGACTGGTTCGAAGTGCTGCGGACAGCGCCTAGTGGCGACCTCACGAAGGTGAGGATCGTGGCATATTCCGCCAACAACAAACGCGCCGGCGAGATAACGATGCTGGTTTCACAGCGAATGCCGGCTTTCTACTTCGCTGAGGATCCAATATTGCAGCACCTAGCCGAGAAGTAGCCGAAAGGCGTTTGCCGGACCAAGGAGTTTGGCCGCTGCAATCCTAAGTGAAGCTCACGCTGAGGCTGCCGAGCTGGGCAAACTCCACCAGGACATGGTCGCCTGGCGTGACGAAAACGGCATCTGCCAGGGCTCCGGCGAGGACCAGATCTCCGGCTTTCAAGGGCTTTCCCAACGCTGACGCCCGTCGCGCCAACCAGGCCAGCGCCTCCCATGGGTTTCCGAGAATCGCGGCCCCGGCCGCTGTAGATTCGACGGCGCCGTTCTTGCTATAGATCATGCCGATCGTTCTAAGGTCGATCTCATTGGGCTGCAGATTGGCGCTGCCGAAAACCACGCGTGCGGCCGACGTGTTGTCGGCGATTACGTCGCTGAGGCCAAAGCGAAAGTTGGCAAAACGGCTGTCAATTATTTCCACGGCCGGCATAACCAAAGCCGCCGCCGAGCGAGCCTGCGCCGCGGTCACCAGCCCCGCCAAGTCGTCTTCCAGTAAGAAAGCGATCTCCGGCTCGGCCCGCGGGTGAATCAGCTCTTCGCAGACAATGGGCGTGCCCTCGGGAACGACGCTGGAATCGAGGATATGGCCCAGAATCGGCTGGTGGACACCCATGGTTTCCTGTTTGGCGCGGCTTGTCAGGCCGGTTTTGAGACCGGCGATACTGTCTCCCGCCGCGACTCTAGCATCCACGTACTGAAACTGGAGCCGGTAGGCGTCAGCCTCACTCAGTTCGGCGTCCGGATCGATTCGATCGATCTCACGCCTTTCGGCCTCCGCTTCCAGGAGTATGCGGACGCGTGAATCGAGTTGATCGCTTTTTGCCATGGCAAGAAAAGCTTATAGGCCCAGTCTTGAGCTGGTCAATGAATGCGATGTTTTGATCTACCTGGATAGCAAATCGACTACGCTTCCGACGTAAGGCTGATCTAACCCTACCGGCGCTCCCGGCAAGCAGGTGCCGAAGATGGCTTTGCCTATTCGCACACGCATTGCCGGTACTTCGAACTGTAAGGGAATGCCCGGCTTTTCGCGTCGCAATTCGCCTGTTATGCTGAAGAAAATGTCGCCTTGTTTTCCTCCAGAGATTTGCCAGCGCCCCGACACGTTGATGTCGGGGCGCGTGATCGCCGACTCGACGATATTCGGCGCTTGAGCGCCGCTGGGTTGCTCGGCGCGAGCCGTATCCAGCAGGTAAACTTCGGGAGGCGATTCGAATGACTGTACAGCTTTACGATACTACCCTACGCGACGGTGCGCAGATGGAGGGCATCTCGCTGTCGGTGGAAGACAAGCTGCGCATCGCCCAGCGTCTTGATGATCTTGGCATGCATTTCATCGAGGGTGGTTTTCCCGGCGCCAACCCCAAAGACATTGAATTCTTCGAGCGAATTCAGGATGTAAAGCTGAATGCCGAACTAGTGGCCTTTGGGTCGACACGACGGGCGGGAATTGACCCCGCGAAGGACGCGAGCCTCATCACGCTGCTAAACGCCGGGACAAACTACGTGACCATTGTTGGCAAGGCGGATGATCGGCAAGTCAGAGAGGTTATCGAGACAAGCTCCGAAGAGAACCTGGCGATGATCGCAGATTCAGTCCGGCTGTTAAAGGAAAGCGGCAAAGGCGTGTTCTTTGACGCTGAGCACTTTTTTGATGGTTTCTCCTCCAACAGCGAGTATTCCCTGGCCTGTCTGAGGGCTGCCGTCGATGCCGGTGCAGACGGTTTGGTTCTTTGTGACACAAACGGCGGGACACTTACTACAGTTCTGCTAGAAACGCTTGAGAAGGTCGAGAGAGCCTTTCCCAAGGCTCATCTAGGTATCCACTGCCACAACGACGCAGACGTTGCTGTCGCCAATAGCATCGCCGCCCTGCAGGCGGGCGTTGAGCAGGTGCAGGCGTGCATCAACGGATACGGTGAGCGCTGTGGCAATGCCAGCATGAGCAGCGTTATTGCCGGGCTCAAGCTAAAACTTGGCCTAGATATTGTTACCGATGACCAACTTGCCCGACTCAGCGAGGTTTCGCACTTCGTCAGCGAAGTGGCAAACATGGTGCCATGGCCCCAGCAACCGTATGTCGGCGCCAGCGCCTTTGCCCACAAGGCGGGCTACCACACCGACGGCGTGCTAAAGGTTGAGTCTGCGTATCAACACACCGACCCGGCTTTGGTCGGCAATCAGCGGCGCATGCTGGTCTCAGAACTCGGCGGGAGCAGGGGTTTGCTCGACAAAGTCACCGACCTCGACATCGACTACCCGCTGACGCGGGAGGAGGCGCGGGAACTTACGGAAACGATCAAGGAAATGGAGTCCCGCGGCTTCCAATATGAAGGTGCGGATGCCTCCCTGGAGTTATTGATTCGCCGCAGTCTTCCCGGCTATAAGCCGGCCTTCAACCTGGACGATTTCTGGGTGGTCCAGCGTCGGCGAGAACGTCTTGAAGACGACGTGGAGAATAACGAGATTCAGGCCGAGGCGATGGTAAAGGTCCGCGTTTACGGTGAGGGTAGCGAAGACCGAGTATTGCAGACGGCCGCGGACGGAAACGGACCAGTGAACGCCCTTGATGCGGCGGTTCGAAAGGCCTTGGCGGAATCTTATCCAGGCATCCAGGAGATCCACCTTGTTGACTACAAAGTACGGATCATCGATTCCGGCGCCGGCACTGGTGCCTCCGTGCGAGTCCTGATTGAGCTCAGCGATGCTGATAACGCCTGGCAAACCGTGGGTGCCAGCACGGACATTGTCGAAGCGTCCTGGTTGGCGTTGGCCGACGCTTATCAGTGGTGGTTGCTTAGGCACAAATAGGCGGGTGCATCTATTTTCGAGGCGATGGCGGCAGTAGAACGCCGCAGCTTAAAGGTTAGCGAGCCGGAATCAGCGGCAAAAAGCCGAAAGCGTAAACGCCAACGGCGGATTCACCGCCGTCCAAGGACAGGATCATCACCGTTTCGTCCTGTTCGAGGTCGTCGGTGGATATGCTCTCGCCATGGCGAATGATCGACGTCTGATCTGTTACCGTGATCGTTCGTTGCTCGCCGCCCAAGGTGATTATCGTGAGTGAATCGGGACTAAGTTCGGCCACGGTTCCAATCTGCAAGCTGTTGGATTGTTCCTGTAGCGCCCTCTGAACTTCACTGCGTGAGAGGTCGCTGCGCTCGAGCAGTTCTTGGAGCCGCTGCTGCAATGCCTCTCCACGCCCTCCGGTAGATCGGCTAGCGGATTGTCGCGGGCCGGAAGGTCTTGCGCTTCCGCTTCGATTTGCGCGTTCGCGGGAGCCTCACCAAGCCGGGCTTGGGTCTGGAGCTCCTCGTCGCCACGCTCAACAGTAATTGAGACTAAATCGCCCGGCTCTTGGGATTCGATTGCCGTTCGGAGTTGTTCAGGTGTCCGGACCACCCGTCCGTTCACCGAGCGGATCCTGTCGCCGGCCTCAATTCCCGCTTCCTCGGCCGGCCCGTCCTTTTCAACGCTCGCCACCCGCAGATCATTTCGTTCCTGAAATGAGACCGTAAGCCCCAGGTAGGCTTTGGTCGCTTGTCCGGTGGTTGACGAATTCGAACCGCTTCCATCGCCGGCGATAAGCAGACCAACGCCGATGCCTGCAGCCAGAAACACTACTGCACCAAGAGCCAAGCCTGCTGCCACAACCTTCTTCTCTCTTAGCATTTCTGTTTGCTCCGGATTCGAACCACTTAAGCAGCGCCGCCATTGCCGGATTCTGCCACGGGTAGGTCAATCAGAAACTCTGTGCCTTGTTCAGCAGTGCTGGTGACTTTCACGGTGCCGCCGTGGGCTTCAACAATTTCCTTGGTGATCGCCAAGCCTAAGCCTGTATTGCCTTCTGCCCGTGATCGCTCAGAATCAACCTGAAAGAAGCGCTCGAAAATTCCCGATAGTGCCCCAGGCGGAATCACCGGGCCGCGATTATGTACTGCAAGTTGCACCCGGCCGTTGGACACGGCTGAGCGCAGCGTTACCCGCTCTCCGCTCGATGTGTAGCGCAATGCGTTGTCGACGATGTTGGCCAGTGCCTGCTCGAGCCGCCGTCCATCGGCCTGAATCTTTGGCGCAATCACTGTCCGAACGGCCACGCCGATCCCAGCTTGCTCAGCCCGGCGCCGGAAACGCTCTTCGGTGGCCGTAAGCAGCTCGTTTGGGTCCATATCGTCGAGTTGGAGAGTGACTTCGCCAGAATCTACTTGCGACAAGTAGAGGAGGTCATCGACCAGGCTCCTCATGCGAACCGCTTCGTCGTTGATGATCCGAGCGGCTTCAATCAAGTCTTCCTGTTCCCGTACGGAGCCGTCGGTCATGGCTTGGGAGAAGCCCTGAATCGAGGTCAGCGGGGTTTTCAACTCGTGAGAGACATTCGCCAGGAAGTCCCTCAAGGTTCGATTGGACTTGCCAACCTCCCGCGCCATTTCATTAAACGCCCCGGCGAGCCGGGTGACTTCCTCACCGCCGTGAGCAGAGATCTGCTGGTCGTAGCGTCCACGTGTCATCTCTTCGGGGGCGACCGTAATTTGGTGCAGTGGCCTCGTGATCGAGCGGGCAAGGACTCCGGCCGCGACGACGCTGGCCAAGAAGGCGACGCCTCCGGCGAGGAAGAGGCGAGGTAGCAGGTCTCGCCACGCCTGGTTTACATCGCTCTCATTGACGGCGATTACTGCCTGATACTCTGGGACAAACACGTTGCGGGTCCCGGGAATCGTGGCGAAGACAGCCCCCCGGTGAAAGAAACAGAAGCAAGTTCTCCGGCCCTTGGCTGACCCGGTGAATTCGGTAACGCAGGTCTGATACAGGCCTAGTGGGCACGCCTTGCTCGCCGAGAGCAGCAATCGTTTCGCCTAGCAAGGTCTCACCGGAGTCACCCACGACCCTGTTACCACTGATTAGAAGAATACGGACGTTGTATTCCTCCTCAAGGGTGGCCTGAATCGCTTCGGCGCTCAGACCGCTGGCCTCCAGAGTGAAGGCCCGCAGCGAAACTTCATCCGTCAGGAGGCGAACGCGTTCACGTGCAGCGGTTTCTTGCTGATCGCGGAGCAGGAAAAAGGTAGCTGCCCCTGCGACAAAAAGTGACAGGAAGATCAGGATGCCAAAAGACAGAATTAACCGAGATCTAAGACTTTGCGGTAGAAGCTTCCTCGTCCAAGACAAGCTTGTAACCCACCCCCCAGACTGTATGTACCCTTGCAGTAGCTCCGCTCAGTTTCTCCCGAAGCCAGGCCACGTGGACATCGATTGTGCGAGTGTCGCCGTAGAAATCCTGACCCCAGACCAGGCTGAGGAGCCGCTCGCGGTCCAACACCAAGCCCTGGTAGCGCATGAAAGCTGCCAGAAGATCAAACTCTTTTGCCCGGAGGGTTATTGGCCTTCCGGCGATGCTAACCTCCCGTCTCATCGAATCGAAGTGAATGTCGCCGGCATCGAGGGTGGATTCGGGAGTCATGGAGCCTTGGCTGCGCCGCAGAACCGCTTTGACGCGGGCGACTAGCTCTCTGGGGTTGAATGGCTTTGTGACATAGTCATCGGCACCGACCTCGAGACCGACGATCTTATCCACGTCGTCGTCGCGGGCGGTGAGGATAATGATGGGTACATTGGAGGTTTTGCGGACCTCGCGGCAAACGCTAAGGCCGTCCATCTCCGGCATCATCAGGTCGAGAATGATTAAATCCGGGCTGACAGCGCGGCCTTTCTCCAGCGCCTCCTTGCCGTCAAATGCTTCTTCAACTCGATAGCCCTCATTCCGCAAATAAAGGCGGCTGAGCTGTACGATGTTTTTCTCGTCGTCGACAACTAGGATTGTGTTTGCCATTTTTCTTCGGGGCGGGCCGCTACCCTCCAAAACCACGATACCACACCGCTTCCGCCGCCCCTCGGGTCGACCCGCCCCTCTGTGTCATTATCGGTCTCGTCGCCTAAACCCCGGTTAGCGATAAGTTAAATAAGTGTGATCTGATGAATTCTGCCAATAGAGGAGCCAACGCGCCCGTTAGGATTAGCCGGACCATTCGGCTCGGCCTGTGCGGTCAATCAGCATAGGATTTTTGGCTCTGCCGAGAACTGACCCGGAACGCAACCTTATCCATTTGCTTTCCTGCTATGATCGGCTGGCTGTCTTCCTCATTGGCTTCTTGTCCGCAACTAGCGGCAGAAAGGATTCGATGCCATGACAACGCAAAGTGAGCAGACGATCGCTGTTACGGACCTTCGAATTGCGAACCAGTGGACCGAGCCGGGGGCACAAGCCTTCGAATGGCGCGTTTTCGAAGATGCTGTAACATCTGTCGAGATTCCAATCGTCATCGCATTCGAGTGCTTCCCAAGGGCTACTGAGGATGTTGTCGCCTCTCTGATTTACCCGGCCAAGGAAGGCGGAGTGGTGGAGAAGGAGTTGCGCCTGACGGCTCGGGAGCAAGTGGCAAAGCTGAGTTTTGTGCCTGAGGCATTTGGTGATGTCTGGTTGGCGCTGCACTACAAGGGCAAGCTCTACTTCGAAGACATGTTCCTAGTGGGCCCGCTGTAGATAAGGAAGATTATTTGCCAGGCCGGTGACGCCTGGGGTGGTCTTCTAACTGCATGCCAAAGAATCCGCTGGCGGCGTCCGGCCCAACCACGCTACCGACGCTCCTGGCAAGGCCCACGGCCATTGCCAGTGGTTCAAAAAAATCCGCTGGCGGCCGGTCTGGCCCAACCACGCTACCGACGCTCCTAGAAAGGCTCCTGAGCCCGAAAGGCTCAGGCCGATGGCAATTGCCTGCGGTTCAAAGAATCCGTTATTCGGGGCTGGCGCCGCCACTCACGTATAGAGTGATCGCCGTGTTCTGGTCCGAATCCGACCCCGCCTCAGGCGACTGGTCGACAACGATCCCTTTGGGCGTGGTGGCATTCGCGTATTCCACTATTACGTAGCTGAGCTGGTTTTCGCGCAGGACAGCCAAAGAGCTTGCCAGGTCAGCACCGACGAAGTCTGGCAACTCACCGGGCCGAATCGGACCGATTTGAGCTCCCTGGACTGGTTCGTCGCTGGTCGCCGGCGGAGGTGCTTGGACTTGACTGCCTGGGCCGGTTATCGGCGAACTCGCGGTGAGATTACTTTGACTGTCATTCGGCTCGGTTTGGGTTCCATTGCCACTGCCTTGAAGCAGTAGCAGGCCGGCGCCCAGGAGGAAGATGGCGACTAAGCCGGCGATTATCCAATTGACGCTGACCATCTGAGCCGGCGGCCGTGAGACGGTCGGGAGTGGGGCAACTTCAACTTCTAGGTCACCGTTAGGGAAGATGTGGAGCAACTCGTCAGGATTCAGGCCTAAATAGCGAGCATAGGTCCTGAGGAAGCCGCGCGCGTAAACGGGCGCCGGAAAGATCGAGAAGTCCTCTGTTTCGAGCGCTTGCAGATAGCGCCGCGAAACATGCGTATCGCGTTCCGCGTCTTCAATTGAAATCCCACGGGCCCGACGAGCCCGTGAAAGCGTGTTGCCAAGTTCGGCCATAATCTCCGTTTGCGGGGGCACTCTTAATATACGGGATTGCTAGAATCGCTGCCAATTTTAGCCCAAGCAGATCCAACCGGCTTTGTAACGGGACCAACCCTGCCGCCTCTCTCCCCATTGGCGATAATTCAACTAATCTCAGACCATGGCCGAAACGAAGCGAAGCAGGTGCCGGAGGCACACACGTTGCCACCACTTTTCTAAGCACTGAGCCAAATGCCCATGCTAGAATTTTTCCGGTTCACTGAGTTTGATCACCTGCTAAGGGTGCTAGCTGAAAAGAGGGTGGTGCTGGACCTAGGACTCGAGGAGAAGGTGGCTATCGTCACGGGTGGGAGCCGCGGGATTGGCCGCGCAATCTGTCTCGCATTGGCGGACGAAGGTTGCAACGTTGCCTTTTGTGCCCGACGTGAAGAGCAATTGCGCAAGACCGAAGCAGAGCTCCAACGGCGGTCGATTTCTGCGTTAGGTGTCGCAATGGATGTTACGAAGGATGGCGCTATCGAAGCCTTTGTCGAGAAGGCGGCCAGCGATCTGGGGAGAATCGACATTTTGGTTAACAACGTTGGTGGTGCTCGCCATGTGGACGAGGATGACGCCTGGCGTGACGCAACCGAAGTTAATCTGATTGGCGCCGTGCGCGCCAGCCGGGCAGCCCTGCCCTATATGCGCGCTCAGGGTGTCGGTTCGATTATCCATATAGCTTCGATTTACGGCCGCGAAGCAGGCGGATCGTTACCTTATAACGCCGCCAAGGCGGCAATGATCAGTCACGCAAAGAATTTGGCGCTCCAGTTCGCCCCGGAAGGAATCCGGGTAAATTCGGTGGCACCTGTCTCAATCAGACACCCTGGTGGCTCATGGGACCGCAGGGTTGAAACCGATCCGGCAGGGATGAAGCGCTTGGTCGCTGAAAACATTCCCATGGCCGTTTTGGCACTGCGGAGGGAGGTGGCGGATGTCGTGACCTTCTTAGCGTCGGAACGTTCGGGCTGGGTCACTGGCGCTAGCCTCAACGTCGATGGAGGCCAGTCCAGGTCGAACATCTGACATGCGACATCACGAATATGCGATTCGGCTCTGTTTGGCTTGGCTCAATGAGCGTTATCAATCTTCTTACTCTCTGCTTTGCGAGCAGAATGAGGCAGGGGATGATGTTTGGAGCGCGACCGACCTCGCCAACAGCGACTCCGGTAACATTAGCATCGTAGCTGCGGACCTCTTTAATGCGTCGGATGCCTGGCAGCGGCGCAGCGTTGAGTTGGCAGCGCGGCTCGATGATTCCCGGCCAGGGTCTTTCATGCTCTGGGTCCCACCGGGAGGCCAGTTGCCTGAGGAGGAGCCAGAAGAGACCGAGTGGGTTAGGCGAGTGGTGCTCTCCGCCTCTCGGCTTGCATCGGGACGGTCCGGCGAAGTGCGAATTCCAGCCAAGATTGTTTTGGGAAAGGTGCGCGATGAGGGTGGATATGCCAGTGTCACAGGCGGATTGAGCCGCTATTGGACCGATATTTCGACAAACTTGGACGGCAGTTTCTTCCTTGATAGCCGTGCATTACATCGATTTTCAGGCAATGAAGAGGAGCGCACTCAGCTTTTCGAGCAGATAGAGCTGCTCAGTCAGGGCCTGAAGACCGGCGAAGTATCCGAGTTTGAGCATGAGGATGCCTGGACGGTCCACCGATTGCCTCGAGGCAAGGCGAGCTTAGATCTGGCCGACGGTTGGGCAATTTCCGGCTGTCCGGGGGGCTTTGACCCAAACGATGGTGCGGCGATCCGGCGTCTCCTGCGCCAGCGACTGGGGTCGGCAGCGGAGCAATTCTCTTCGCGTCCCAGGCCATGGCTTCTGGTCCTTGTTGGGGCATACGATTACCTAGCCAACGAGAACGCGGGATCAGCTCTCAGAGGATTCGATCCGGGTCTTGCCGCTCCTCTGGACGGCATTGTGCTGGTTGCGGACGGGGAGATTAAGCCACTGACACTAAGCCGTGGCTTGCCGTTCCTACGCGAAGGCGGCTCGTAATCGGCTCTCCAGACTTGAATGGCGCGCTGAGCGTTCTAATGATTGTTGACCTCTGCGAAAGTGTGGCAGGGTCGCATGCCGCTCGGTTGCTGGCCGGGTACGGTGCCGAGGTTATTAAAGTGGAGCGACCCGGTAGCAGGGACCCGTCCGGAGCCGGCTCCGGCTCAGGATTTTCAACGCTAAACGCGGGCAAACTGAGCCTAACCCTGGATTATGAGACCAGCGGTGGCGCGGCGATTCTAAGCAGGCTCTTGGAATATTGCGATGGGATCATCGAAGATCATCCGACCCTCCGTCTGAAAGAGCATGGCCTCAATGCCGAGACCCTCATAGCTCGTATTCCACGCCTCGTCATCTGTCAGGTCTCCTTTTCCGATTCAGCCGGTGCGAGTACGGCCGGCAAATATACAGCTCCGCCCCCGAACGGCCCGGCCGATCGAAGCCTGAACCCGACTGATGCCGATGGTGCTGCCATAGATGTGAGCGCCGCCGCACTCAGTCATGGTCTACACGCGTTTGTCGGCGCACTCGGCGGCCTATGGCGAGCAGCCCAGACCGAGCATGGTCAGGTAGTTGAGGTTGGGAGCTTAGAGGCCTTCGCCTCGACTCTGGGTGAAGGATTGGCGCGACACTTGAACGGTGAAGCGACGGCGACTGTCCCCACTGCGGTGGCAACCGGGCCGGACTACGCTGTGTTGAATGTTTTCGGTGCGGATCAGCCGATTGCGGGCTTTGTGACTCAGGCCACCGGACCCTTCACAATGGTGGAAACTCCCTGGTTGCCCGGAGCCCCGCCGCTACTCGGTGAACACTCCGATTACGTGCTGCAGGACATCGTTGGGTTGGAGTCGGCCGAGATGGAGTCGCTTCGAACTGAAGGAATTGTTTAGTGTTGCCACTGCCGCTGTATCTGCTGCGTGTGCTGGATCTTAGTCAGAGCGTTTCTGGCGGCTACGCAACTAGAGTCCTTGCGGACATGGGGGCGGAAGTCATCAAACTGGAATCACCACATGCTGCAGGCAGGCAGATCAACGCTGAATTTTTTGCCAGTCTGCATCGCAACAAGCTCTCGTTGAGCATCGATTTAGACCAGCCGGCCATTTACGATCTGATCGTGAGTCTGGTTGAGGCCAGCAGGCTGGTGGTGGTTGATGAGGGAGACAAAAGTATGCCGAGCGTTAAAATCGATGCTGAAAGCGTACATGCTGCTAATGCCGGCGCCAGTTTCATCTCGATCAACGCTGGGGATTCGGCCGAAGCCGGTATCGCCGCGGCCGGAGGCGCTTTGGTGGCACTCTTTCATCACAGGGCAACAGGTGATGGACAGGAAGTTGTCGTGGAAGAGACGAACCTCCAAGCTCATCGCATCGCGGATGGTGGAGAACTGTCGCAGAGGTCATCGTTAGGCAACCGCGAGAGTCTTAGCCTGGAAGCGGTGGTTGCCGACCCACAGTTAGCAAAGCGGGGTTTCTTTGAGCCCGTTTCATCATTGGATGGAGTTCGGCGGGTGACCGACGGTTCGCCGTACCGCTTTAGCCGATCACCCTTACGAGTTCGCTTACCGGCTCCTAGGCTTGGTGAGCACAACGCTTACGTCTTGAGTGAGGTGCTGGGTCTGCCCGCGGAAGTAGTACGGGCTCTAGAGCTTAACCAGTAAGACTAGTGCGCTACGACGCCGCGATAACCCCTTGGCTTTGAACGACTAAGTCCGCGCGACCAAGTTCGGTTCTCGCCATGCCTAACACATCGGCAAAAGGGGCGACTGGATCCGGGTCCGAGGTTACAACCGCGGAACGGCGGCCCAGGGCCCAGACTTCGTTAGCGATTGAATGCAGGGCGGCCTCGGCGGCAAGACTTCCCACCGTAGCACCGCTGACAGCAATATCGGCACCTGCCTCCGCCAGAGCTACGGCAACGAAGCGGTGCGGCTCATCGCCGGAGCCAACCACTAAAGCGACCTTGCCATCGAGTGAGCCGCTCATTCTGAAAACCTCAACCCAGAAACCTCTCGAACTAAAGCTGCAGTAGTCTTAACATTTGCATATGACGCTACTTGGATGGATTCTGTTGGCCACCGGCCTGATTTCGTACCTTGCAGCCTTCGCCCAAGGCCCCGGCCCAACAATGGGCGACACCACGTTGCAGGCTACTCTTTTCCTGCTTGCAACCGTTCTGATGGTGACCGGATTCATCTTTCTCGTGGTTGTCTAATCTATTGCCGATCTTGGGGTGAGACAATCTTCCTGTTGTCGCTGGATGCTAGCTCGAGCACCCTGGCAGCAGCGGTAGTGACAAGGCCGGCGTCGGCTGTATCGGCTGGTGTAACAATCGAGCTGACGCGGATGTGCTTCTGACGCCACTCCTGAGCCAGCGACTGCAGTAGCGCTTCAGCGCCCGCCTTGGACGCGACATAGGCGGATTCTGGTTCGGAGGCCTGCTCCGTCTTTGCAGGCGTGAGAAAAATGATCGCTCCGCCCACCGGATCGTTACGGGCCATCTCGCGCGCCGCACCGCGGCAGGCGTAGAAGGCGCCGCTGAGGTTCGCGTTGACAATTTTGGTCCAATCCGCGTCACTCATCCTCTCCGCTGGCATGGGGAGGTGCAAGTCTGGCGATGCGATTAATATATCCAATCCGCCCAGTTCCTTGGCCTGCTTCCGAATCGCGATCTGAATATTGGCGCCGTTCGCCATGTCCACTGACTCAGCCGTAACCCTGCGGTCTGGGTTGCTGAGCCGCCTGGCCAGCCGTTGCAGCGAAAACGCTTGGTCAGGATCGGGTGTTGCCGTGGTCAGGGCCAAGTCCGCGCCGGCGGCAGCCAGTGATTCGGCGATAGCCTCAGTCAGAGGATTTTCCGCGCCCATCATCAGAATCTTGGTTCCAGCGATGTCAGCTTCTCTGCTAGTCATGATGACGCGATCATAGCATCGCTGGATTTCGGCCGCGGGTTCGAGAAATGCAGCGTTTCGTGGAACCATGTGGACAGCGCAGCCCGTCGAACCTAACGAACCGCGGGTTCCGATTAAGGAGGGAGCTTGGAGGAGCGGTTACTGCGAGAGGTCGATTGCTCCCGTGACTGGATGACGCCTATAATCGGCAGACCAACTGTTCCAAAGTGGAGGTTCCTCTTCGTTATGGCAACGCCGTACGCTTATCTAAAGAAGCAGATTGTGCCTCTGGCCGAGGCGAAACTTGGCATCATGACGCACGCCTTCAACTACGGCACCGGTGTATTCGAGGGAATCCGTGGTAACTGGAACCCGGACGATGAGACCGTCTATCTTTTTAAGATCGAGGAGCATCTTCGTCGTCTCTACCAGAGTGCAAAAATGCTCCGAATCGAGGTTGGGCACACTCCGGAGCAGATCACAGAGCTGATAAAGAGTGTCGTCGAGATGTCCGAGATCCGGGAAGATCAGTACGTTCGTCCACTGGCCTACAAGAGCTCAGAGGTTTTGGGTGTCAGAGTCCACGATCTGGATGATGACCTGCTAATTTTTGTGGCACCATTTGGCCCCTATCTCGACATCGAAAAGGGGATTCGTTGCGAAACTTCTTCCTGGAGACGGGTAGAAGACACGTCGATTCCGACTCGCGCAAAAAGCACTGGCATTTACGTGAACTCCGCTGTAGCTAAGACGGACGCCATTTTGAACGGCTTCGATGAGGCAATCCTGCTAAGCCATGATGGACACGTCGCGGAAGGGAGCGGCGAGAACATTGTCGTAATCCGCGACGGGCGCCTGATTACGCCATCGCGCTCAGATAACGTTCTCGAGGGCATTACTCTCGACACAGTACTTGAGGTCGCACAGGAGGAGATGGGCTTGGAGGTTGAGGCGCGATCGGTTGGCCGCTCTGAACTTTACATTGCGGACGAAGTTTTTATGACCGGCACCGCGGCGCATGTCAGTGCAGTTGTTGAAGTCGATCATCACCCAGTTGGGGACGGCGACACCGGGCCGATTACCAAACTGCTCCAGAAAGCCTACTTCGACATAATTTCAGGCTGCGTGCCGAAATACGCTCACTGGTGCACACCGGTGCAATTGAGGCAAACTGTGCCGCAAAGCTAACACTCCGCTAGCCTCGCCAGGCTTGGAGGCCACCCAGCGCCAGAATGCCGTCAATAACCTCTTTCCGACCGACCTCAAATTTGGGGACGCTGTATGGCGGCGTGAACATGGTGGCTGCTTTTGGTCTCGGTTTGGTCCTGATTTTTCGTGGCCTGACGCTTGAGGTTGGGCTAAGCCAGATGTGGCCATTTTTGGGCGGGAGCTTGTTCTTGGCTCTCGGCGTACTTTACACGTACTGGACCTGGGGCAGCCGTTCCCTTACCTACATCGTCGACCGCAACGCCCTATCGATTCGCTGGGGCAACGTTAGACAAGTTGTGCCCTTAGCGAACATTCACCGGCTGATCCCAGGCTCTGACGAACTCGACCCTCCGGGAATCGAGGGCGTGAATTGGCCGGGCCATCATATTGGTACGGCGACCGTCGAACCCCTGGGACCTGTCTTGTTTTACTCCGGTCACCGGACGATGAGCGATGTGCTTTTCGTTAAGACGTCTACCGACACCTATGGAATTTCGGTGCCAGACCCAGCGGAGTTCGCTCAGGTGGTGCAAGAGCAACAAGCTCGCGGGGCTTTGTTTGATCAGCGCCAAGCGGTCCATCGCGATGGGATTGCGGCTCAGTCTTTTTGGCTGGACGGGCAGGCGAGACTGCTGGCCTTGGTTCTGGTTGCCGTGTTTTTCGTCGTCCTTGGCTATGTATTGGATACCTATGCCGGCCTCGACCAAACAGTCCAACTTCGATTCCCATCGCTAGGAGGAATTGGGCGCGTCGCCGACAAGTCGGACCTCCTGGACATTCCGCGCTCAGCAGCGGCTTTTGTCGGTCTCAATCTCGTGTTGGCGGTGGTGCTCCATCGTTGGGAGCGGATGGTTTCGTATTTGCTGCTGCTGGGAGGAGTTGCAGTGCAGATTGTCTTGTTGCTGGCAGCAATCGTCGCGGTGGCATGAGCTTCGAGCTTCGCCTTAGACAACTCACTGGTATTCTGATCGTGTGAACGATTACCAGGTTGCTGTCGTGGGTGCTGGACCGGCCGGCAGCGCCACGGCCCTTCACCTTGCCAGGGCCGGCGTGTCGGTTGTGCTGCTGGATAAGGCGAAGTTTCCACGCACTAAGCCTTGTGGTGGCGGGGTAACCAGCCGTGCTTTTAGTGAGGCGCCAATCGATCTTAGCCCGGTTGTCGAACACGAGGTTAACCGGGTGCGGTTCAGTTTTCGTCGTGGCGGCAACTTCGTGCACACTCATGACAAAACGCTCGCTTATATGACCCAAAGGCACCGGCTTGATGCTTTTCTGGCCGAACAGGCAGCTGAGGCCGGTGCTGACTTTAAGGACGATTGTGGGCTAATTTCGCTGAGTAGCGATCAGTCCGGTGTAACGATAAACACCGGCGGGCCTCAAATCCGCGCTCATGTCGTGGTCGGCGCCGACGGGGCCAACGGCATTGTGGGTCGTTCCGTGAGCCTCAACCCAGTAGCCGATCGCCAGGTGGCCCTGGAGGCGAACTTTCCCTACCTCGAGGAGCGAATCCCTGCCCATTGGGAGGATGCGATCGGCTTGGAGCTGGGCAGCGTTCGGGGAGGTTATAGCTGGTCGTTCCCCAAAAGTGATCACCTCAATGTCGGCAGTGGCGGCTGGCAAAGCGAGGGCATCCGCCTGGGGGAGTACCTTGCCGATCTGAGAACGCAGTACGACCTGGACGCTTCGCCGATGCTCAATCTGAGAGGTCATCACCTACCACTTCGCGCTGACGGCGCACCAATTGTCAAAGGGCCGGTCCTACTTGTAGGCGATGCGGCCGGGCTCGTGGACCCAATGTCGGGCGAAGGGATTGGGTCGGCTTTCACCAGCGCCCGCCTGGCTGCCGGGACGATCCAGCGCTTTCTCGATGATTCCGTCCCTGACCTTATAGGCTATGAGCTGGCCGTCGACCGCGAAGTTATGCCCGAAATCCGGTCGGCAAGGGTATTGCGAGATGCCTATGACTTCGCGCCGCGTCTAAGCTATCTGGCACTAAGGAGCTGGCACCCGTTCCGCAAGCTGCTCTGTTCCCTGATGACCGGAGAGATGTCATACGTCGATTTTGTGCGCCAGCTTGGGCCAGCAGCCATAGTCCTGCGCTGGGTGGCGGCTCGCGGCCAGGCGGCGCATTCGAGTGCCTGAAAAGTCACGCTCTGGTCTTTCTTTTAGGTCTTGCCGGGCCTGCCCTGCATGGGGCGATGCGGCACTGCCTTGACTTACATATTGCTGGCTGTCGGTTTCATTCTGTTGGTTGCCGGCGCCGAAGTGCTGGTCAGAGGAGCATCCAGACTCGCAATAATACTAGGCATCTCTCCGCTAGTCATTGGACTAACGGTTGTTGCCTTCGGTACAAGTGCTCCTGAGCTTGCCGTAAGCCTGCAGGCAGTTCTTACCAGTGAAGCCGATGTCACTTTGGGCAACATCATCGGTAGCAACATCTTCAATATCCTCGTGATCCTTGGCGCCTCAGCCCTGGTGTTGCCGCTTGCCGTAGCCCAACGTCTGGTTCGCATAGACGTGCCCTTAATGGTGGTTCTTTCGGTGATTGTTCTCGTGCTCTTGCTCAATGGCACAGTAGGGCGGCTGGAAGGGTTGTTTCTCACAGTTGGGCTGGTCGCGTATGTCGGGTTCACAATATTTGAAAGCCGGCGGGACAGCGATTCCGTAAAGGCTGAATACGCGGAGGAGTTCGGGGCAAGAGCGGGCGCATCCGGGATCACCCCGCCTTCAACTTCGGATTGGTCCTGATTGGCCTGGCAATGCTGGCCTTGGGTGCGCGCTGGCTGGTTGATGGGGCAACGGTGATAGCTTTAGATCTGGGGTTGAGCGATTTAATCGTCGGTCTTACCGTGGTGGCCGTGGGCACGTCGCTGCCCGAAGTGGCCACCTCGATCGTTGCCGCACTTAAAGGTGAAAGAGACATCGCGGTGGGCAACGCCGTCGGCAGCAATATTTTTAACATCCTTGCAGTCTTGGGGATTGCGTCACTGGTCAGTCCGACGGCGATTGAAGTCCCGACCGCGGCTATCCGCTTTGATCTGCCAGTGATGGTAGTAGTCGCGGTTGCTACCCTGCCGATATTCTTCAAAGGAATTGTGACCCGTCTGGAGGGTGGGCTCTTCTTGGGCTACTACCTTGCCTACGCCTTCTATACGGTTCTCGTCGCATCTCAGCACGATGCGATTGGCACCTTTAATACGATCATGCTGGCGTTCGTTGCGCCGTTGACGGTCCTGGCTATGGTCACCATTTTCTATCTCGAGATCAGGGCGCGCCGGGTCATTTCCGCGCCAGAAGTCGAGAACAACTAAAAGGGGTCGTCCGATGACGACCCCTTTTAGTTGTTAGTCCGGCGAATTGCGACAGCTAATCCTCCGCGTCCGCTGCCTCATCTTGGGCATCTTTGATTTCCGGCAACTCAATGTCGGCGACGGCGACGGATTCTAGTGTTTTCAGATCACCAAGATTAAGGTCGCCGTCCAAATTTGCCTCAGGATCCTCAATCTCGAAGCCATCCTCGCCTTCCGCAATCAGGTGGGCCGGAGCGCGGAGTTCCTCCACCGGTCGCGGCGGAACGTCGATTTCGGAACGGGCTGGGATCAGCTTGCCTATAATGACGTTCTCCTTGAGGCCGAGGAGGTGGTCGGTTTTCCCGGAGATTGCAGCCTCGGTCAAAACGCGCGTCGTTTCCTGGAACGAAGCCGCCGCGAGGAAGCTATGCGTGTTCAAGGACGCTTTGGTTACCCCGAGAAGAACGGGAACGGCTGTTGCCGGCTCGCCGCCCTCTGAGAATACTTTAGCGTTTGTCTCCTCATATTCGAAGCGATCAATATACTCACCCGGCAGCATCGCCGTATCGCCGGGGGAATCGATGATTACCTTGCGCATCATCTGACGGACGATTACTTCGATGTGCTTGTCATTGATGTTCACGCCTTGGTTGCGATAAACCCTCTGGACTTCCTGGACGAGATAGAGCTGTACTGCCTCTGGTCCCATAACCCGAAGAATATCCTGCGGGTCCAGGGGTCCCTCAGTTAATTGCTGACCGGCCTGAACGTAATCACCGGCTTCCACGCGAACACGTCCGGTAGCCGGCACGGCGTACTCGCGCTCTTCTCGCTCCTCATAGAGGATGGATATACGGTTAGTGCGGTCAATTGTCACTCTGCCCGGCAAACGGGCAACGACTTGAGTTGTTGGAACATCGGTTTTTTCCTCGACGGTTGCTGACTGGGCGAGAACGGCACCAGACTCAACTTGCTGACCTTCGCTAACCAGAAGATCGACACCATCGGGCAGATCGTAGCGATCGCTGTACAGCTCACTGGACACTACCTGAATACGTCGCGCCTCACCCTGACGGGTAATCTCAACCACACCCTCGACCTCAGAGATGATGGCCTTGTTTTTTGGAACTCGTGCCTCGAATAATTCGGTTACACGGGGCAAACCAGTCGTGATTTCACCGCCGGCAACGTAAACGCCGCCGGTGTGGAATGTGCGCATCGTCAGCTGGGTTCCGGGTTCTCCGATTGACTGGGCGGCGACAATTCCGACTGCCTCACGCAGGCCGGCAATTTCGCCGCGTGCCGGACTGATGCCGTAACAAAGGGTGCAAATTCCGCGGCGGGCGGCACAGGTTAATGCCGACCGAACATGGATACGCTCAAGGCCCGCCGCCAAGAGGGCGTCGGCAATCTCCGGCGTAATCTCCGCGTTGCGGTCAACGATGATCTCACCGGTCTCAGGGTTGGCCATTGCCGAGGCGGCGAAGCGACCAATTACGCGCTCGCGCAGCGATTCGAGCACGCCGCGGTCCTGTGGCTCAGCGAGCCAGACACCGGCGAGTGTTTCGCAGTCTTCCTCGAGAGTTATTACGTCCTGGGCGACGTCGATCAGACGCCGAGTCAGGTAGCCAGAGTCGGCAGTTCGCAGGGCGGTATCCGCCAGACCCTTGCGCGCTCCGTGAGTAGAAATGAAGTACTCGAGGACCGAGAGGCCCTCTCGGAAGTTCGAGCGAATCGGGAGGTCAATAATCCGGCCGGAGGGGTCGGACATGAGGCCACGCATTCCCGCCATCTGGCGAATCTGGGCAATGTTGCCCTTTGCGCCCGACGTCGCCATCAAGAATATGGAACCATACTCCGGGAGTCGCTGCTGTATGACCGCGGTCACCTTTTCAGTGGCGTCGTTCCACACTTCAATCGTAGCGTCGTAACGTTCCTGTTCGGTTATCAGACCCATTTGGTACTGCTCATTGATTTCCTGGACACGTTGTTCGGCGGCCACCAGAATCCCCGCCTTTTCCTCGGGAACCTTGATATCACTGACAGAAATCGTAACGCCGGACTTGGTAGCAAAGCGGAAGCCTATGTTTTTGATTTGGTCGACAACTTCTGAGGTGCGGTCCATACCAATGGTCGTGTAGCATTCCTGCACAACGGCTTTCAGCGCCTTGCTGTCCAATGCCTTGTTAACAAAGGCGATTTCCTCTGGCAGCGTCTCGTTGAACAGAATTCTTCCGACGGTTGTTTCGATCAGCTGATCGCCTGTTTTCCGGTCACGAGCGCGAATGAGAGCCTGCAGATCCAGCAGGTCAAGGTCATAAGAAAGAATCGCTTCCTGAAAGCTGCCGTAAACGCCCTGAGAGGGTGGTCCAGGCCGGAACTCCCCCTTGGCGTCCTTGCGTACCGCGGTCATGTAGTAGCAGCCAAGGACAATATCAAGGCGAGGCGCTACCATCGGGTCGCCCGATGACGGACTCAGCAGGTTCTTGGTAGCAAGCATTATTTGGCGGGCTTCGGCCACGGCTTCGCGTGAGAGTGGCACGTGAACCGCCATCTGGTCACCGTCAAAGTCGGCATTGAAGGCGGCGCAGACCAGTGGATGAATCTGAATGGCGCTACCATCGACTAAAACCGGCTCGAACGCCTGGATACCAAGGCGGTGGAGAGTCGGCGCGCGGTTGAGCATTACGGGACGGGTCTTGATCACGTCGTCGAGGACGTCCCAAACCTCGGGCCTGGCCCGCTCCACGATGCGCTTGGCGCTCTTGATGTTGTGCGCGAGGCCTCTATCGACGAGGGCGTGCATCACAAAGGGCTTGAAGAGCTCAAGCGCCATGCGCTTTGGCAGCCCGCACTGATCGAGCTTTAACTCGGGTCCAACGATAATCACGGAGCGGCCGGAGTAATCCACGCGCTTGCCGAGAAGGTTCTGCCGGAAGCGACCTTGCTTGCCTTTGAGCATGTCCGAAAGGCTCTTGAGCTTGTGGTTACCGGTCCCCGAGACGGCACGGCCACGCCGTCCGTTGTCGATTAGTGAGTCAACCGCTTCTTGAAGCATGCGCTTCTCATTACGAATGATGATCTCGGGTGCCCCAAGGTCAAGCAGACGCTTCAAGCGGTTGTTGCGGTTGATAACTCGCCTGTATAAATCATTCAGATCGCTTGTCGCGAAGCGTCCGCCGTCAAGCTGGACCATGGGCCGCAGGTCGGGCGGAAGGACAGGCAGCGCGGTCAGAATCATCCAGTCGGGCTTGTTGCCCGACTTTCGCAGGGCCTCAACAACGCGAAGACGTTTGGTTGCTTGCTTGCGCTTTTGGCCGCTAGTCGACTGCATCTCAATCTGGAGCCTGGTTCGCAGCAGGTCGAGGTCGACCCGGTTGAGAATATTCAGCAGAGCATCGGCGCCCATGCCCGCGGTGAATACGGAACCAAATCTGTCGCCAAGCTTCTTGTACTCCGCGTCCGTGAGCAAACGAACCTTATCTCGTGTCGCCTGGGCGTTGATTAGGTCTGCAGGGTCTCGCAGGCCGTCAAGCTCCTTGAAGTCTTCTTCAAACTGGGTCTGCACCGCGGTCCGTTCTTCTTCGATTTTTTTCCGCAGCGGCTCAGCTTCGGTGTTGGCGGTGTCCTCTTTTTCCTTGATAGCCGCATCGGCGACGAAGTTGACATCGTTTAGGCGGCGGGTGATGTCCTCCTCCTGTGCAGCAACCTTTTCTTGGACCATCTGCTTGAAGGATTCCAGATGGGCGGCCGCGATCACATCACCAGACGCGACCACCTGATCGCCTTCGAACTTGATCGCCTTCTTATGGAGATTGCCGACCCCGTCGGACAGGGTTTGTTCCATGTCAACGGCGGCTTTCATCAGGGCGTCCGCTGCCTGGAGTCTCTCTTCCTCGAGCGATGCCAGTTCGGCGTCGCGCCGCTCGATAAGTTCGCTTATCTCCGTGTCGCGCAAGGTCTCAACCGAGCCGAGCATGTCCGCCCACTCTTTTTCACGGCTGGCGGCTTCTTTTTCCATCTCATCTCGAAGATGGTCCAGCGCCCGCCGCTTCGCGGTTTCATCAACACTGGTGATGATGTACTGGGCAAAGTAGAGGACTCGCTCCAGGTTACGCGGGGTGATGTCCAGCAGAAGACCAATACGGCTTGGCGTGCCTTTTACGAACCAGATGTGAGCGACTGGTGAGGCCAATTCAATGTGCCCCATCCGCTCACGGCGAACCTTACTGCGCGCCACTTCAACGCCACATTTGTCGCAGACAATGCCCTTGTAGCGGACTCGCTTGTACTTGCCGCAATAGCATTCAAAGTCTTTTTGCGGACCGAAGATCTTTTCGCAGAAAAGCCCATCTTTTTCGGGCTTGAGGGTGCGGTAGTTGATTGTTTCAGGCTTTGTAACCTCCCCGTAAGACCATGACCGAACCTGTTCCGGTGAGGCCAATGCAATGCGGACCGCGTTGAAGTCATTGACTTCTAGTAGTGGCACTTACGGTTCCTCCCTAATTCGCTTCTTGCCGACAGATGTTTCGTTCAGGGCGTCGCTGGGCTATTTTGCTTACAGAGACCCACCGCGAACGTCTTCGGACTCGAATCCAGTGAGGTTCACGCCGATTTGCGGGACTTCCTCATCGCTATCGTCGGCGAACGCGACTTCTTGCTCGTCCTCATTGAGAACTTCGACGGCTAACCCGAGGCTTTGGAGTTCCTTTACTAGGACCTTGAAGGATTCCGGAATGCCCGGCTCAAGAACGTCGTCGCCCTTGACGATGGCTTCGTAGGTCTTCACACGTCCGACTACGTCATCAGACTTGACGGTCAGCAACTCTTGCAGAGTGTGAGCGGCACCATAAGCCTCGAGGGCCCAGACCTCCATTTCGCCGAAGCGCTGGCCGCCCATTTGAGCCTTTCCACCCAGCGGCTGCTGGGTGATTAGCGAGTATGGGCCTGTTGACCTGGCATGGATCTTTTCCTCGACCTGATGAACGAGCTTGAGCATATAGATTTCGCCGACCGTGACTGGTTGATCGAAAGCCATGCCGGTCCTTCCATCAAACAGGGTCTGCTTGCCGAAGATCGGTGCGGCGATGCGCCGTCGCTGGCCGACTTCATCAGCAATGCGCTTCAGGTCAGACACCGACTTTTTGCCTCTGAAGGACTCCCCAATGCTCTTGAGCCATAGTTCAAGACAAGCTCGGCTTGCCTGGCCCAACTGTTCCTCGTCAAACACTGTCTGAAATTCATAGCCCTTGCTCTTGAGCCAGGCTTCCATCACGGGAATGTCGACATTCTCCCCGAATACCTTGGTTCCCGGATTATCAGCGTTGATTCCTGGGACAATAGCATCTGCTTCCATGGCTAACCAGGCCCGAGCTAGCGTGTCTTCGATGGACTCGTCCGATGCACCGTCAAAAACCGGAGTTACAGCGCGGAACCCAAGCACGCCGGCAGCCCAACCCAGGTGGGTCTCCAGAACCTGGCCAACGTTCATTCGGCTAGGTACTCCGATCGGATTTAGGATGATCTCCACTGGTGTGCCATCCTCAAGGTAAGGCATGTCCTCTACAGGCAAGATTCGAGCAATTACGCCCTTGTTGCCGTGGCGGCCAGCCATTTTGTCGCCCTCTTGCAATTTGCGTTTCTGGGCTATCGATACACGCACCAGCTGATTGACGCCTGCCGGCAATTCGTCGTGATCGTCGCGCCGGAAGACGCGGACATCGATCACCTTGCCATGCTGACCGTGAGGCACACGGAGGGAGGTGTCCTTAACCTCGCGCGCCTTTTCACCAAAGATCGCGCGCAGGAGTTTTTCCTCGGCGGTCAGCTCGGTCTCACCCTTTGGCGTGATTTTGCCGACCAAGATGTCACCGGCCTGCACTTCAGCGCCGATGCGGATAATTCCCTCTTCATCGAGGTCCTTCAGCGATTCGTCCCCAACATTGGGAATATCGCGTGTGATCTCTTCCGGGCCCAGCTTGGTGTCGCGGGATTCTAGTTCGTGTTTCTCGATGTGGATCGAGCTGAATTTGTCCTCGCGAACAACCGATTCGGAGATGATGATGGCGTCTTCAAAGTTGTAGCCTTCCCAGCTCATGAAGCAGCAGAGCACACTCTGCCCCAGCGCCAGCTCGCCGACGTCGGTTGAGGAGCTGTCGACCAACGTGCTGCCGGCGCTGACACGGTCTCCCTTGCTCACGACGGGCCGCTGGTTGAGACAGGTAGCGGCGTTCGAGCGGATGAATTTTAGAATTGGATAGGTAACTTCCTCGCCGTCGTCATAACGAACAGTGACACCCTGAGCAGTTGCGGTTTCTACCAGACCGTCGCGCTCCGCGATGACGACCTGGCCAGAATCAACAGCAATCTGGCGCTCGGTCCCGGTTCCGACCAGTGGCTTTTCCGGCTGCAGGAGCGGAACAGCCTGACGTTGCATGTTTGAGCCCATCAAGGCGCGAGGCGCATCGTCATGCTCGAGGAAGGGGATTAGCGAGGTAGCCGTGCTCAGGATCTGTTTCGGCGAGACATCGACGAAGTCGATTGCTTCGGGGTGAGTGAACTCAAACTTCTTACCCTCACGCACCTCCACCTCGTCTTCAAGGAAGTGGCCTTTCTCATCAACCAGGGCGTTTGCCTGGGCAATGATGTACTGTTCCTCGTCGTCAGCGGCGAGGTAGTAAGTGTCGTTGGAAGCAAACGGCTTCACCTTGATATGGCGAGTCCCGAGTGGAGCCAGCTTCTTGGCGAGGGCGGCTGTGATTTCGTCACCGGCGGCGGCAAGAGTTTTCTTCTTTTCGACGATGTCCTCACGAACAATTCGGCCAAGTAGCTCGCCGGAGTCAGCCGGCAGCTCGCGGATGACGCGACGATACGGAGTCTCGATGAAGCCATAGTCATTGATTACCGCGTAGGATGCGAGGCTAACAATCAGCCCAATGTTCGGACCTTCCGGTGTCTCAATCGGGCAGATGCGCCCGTAATGGCTGTGGTGTACGTCGCGGACATCGAATCCCGCATGGTCGCGGGAAAGACCGCCCGGGCCCAAAGCGGAGAGCTTGCGCTTGTGGGTCAGCTCTGCCAACGGATTGGTTTGGTCCATGAACTGTGAAAGCTGCGATCCACCAAAGAATTCCTTCATGGCCGCAACTACCGGACGGATATTGATTAGGGCGCTGGGTGTTGCCTGGTCGGGATCGGTTATCGTCATGCGCTCGCGCACAACCCGCTCCATCCGCAGCAGGCCCATACGGAACTGGTTCTGAATCAATTCCCCCACGGCGCGGACGCGGCGGTTGCCGAGATGGTCAATCTCGTCTGTATCGCCAATGCCGTTGTTTAGGCGAACCATTTCACGAATGATGCCCTTAATGTCGTCGACAGTAAGGACTCGCTCATCGAGCGGAATATCGGTCTTTAGCCGCCGATTTAATTTGTAGCGGCCGACCTTGAGAAGATCATAGCGCCGGGCATTGAAGAACAGCGAGTTTACCAGGGTACGTGCGTTCTCAAGGGTGGGCGGGTCGCCTGGGCGCATTCTCTTGTAGAAATCCTCGAGCGCTCGAAGTTTGTTGCCAGTTTTTACGTCCGCCGTCTCTTTTTCAAGTGTGCTGGCGATGTACAGGTGGTCTGGGTTGGTGTCAACGTCCTCAAACCAGCTGAGCATTCGCTCGGCGGTACCCAGGTCGCTGTCTTTCATGCCTTCCACGGAATCGATCGCGCGAAGCAAGGTGGTTACGAGTATCTTGCGCTTCCGGTCGACCTTAACAGAGATTATGTTGCGGTTGGAGGTTTCGAACTCAAGCCAGGTACCCCGGTTGGGAATGACCTTTGCGTAGGCAAGTTCCCGGCCCGTGGTGGCGTCTTTTTCCTTGGTGAAGTAAACACCAGGGGAGCGAACCAGCTGAGAAACAACTACACGCTCAGCTCCGTTGATAATGAAGGTCCCGGTTGGCGTCATGAGCGGGAAATCGCCCATGAACAGCTCCTGTTCCTTGACCTCCCCTGTTTCTTTGATTATCAGCTCTATTTTGACCCGCAGAGGCATGGCGTAGGTCGCGTCGCGATCGCGAGACTCACGCTCCCCATACTTTGGCTCACCGAAGGAGTACTCTCCGAATCGGAGCTCCATCTTCGAGCCGGTGAAGTCTTGAATGGGCGAGATCTCGTCTAGAAGTTCGCGCAGACCCTCGTTTTTAAACCAGTTGTAGGAATCGAGCTGAACCTTGATCAGGTTCGGCATTTCCATAATTTCTGGAATACTCGCGTACGACTTCTCAGTCGTGGGCAAATAGTCACCAAATCGCACGACATCGCGGGCAAGCGTCATTATCGGTCGCTCCTCAAGAAGGTTCTAGCGCTGGTGGGCAAGTGGAACTACGGTCCCGATTTCCAAATGGGAAAAACGGCATGAGGGTACTAATTGCAGGATGAATCCAGTATATGGATGGACCGACGACTCGTCAACAACTGAGAGCCCAAAACTTTAGCATAGATTGTCAATACATACGCGGAATGAATATGCCAAGGTGGTGGCGAAGGGCCTCGGAGAAGGGAGCAGCCAGGGCTGTTGCCGCCCGTGGAGTTGGCTGACTAAGAGTAAGTGGAGAGCTAGATTGAGAGAACCAAGGGGCAATGGCTGAATTAAATCCCTTCTCACCTCAACTCCGGAGCGATCCTTACTCCGTTTACCGGGCATTGCGCCAGGATGATCCGGTCCATTGGAGTCCTCTGATGCAGGTCTGGGTGCTGACGCGCTACGCCGACATCTTGACGGTGCTGCGAGACCATATTCACTTCTCATCCGAGCGGACCCGCGCGACACATCCCCTGGTCTTGCAGATGGAAGCCTATCGCCAGGCATCGGGACCGATAGGGCGAGCCCCAACAATGCTTAGCCTCGAC
This sequence comes from Dehalococcoidia bacterium, assembly GCA_965219205.1. Taxonomy (GTDB): domain Bacteria; phylum Chloroflexota; class Dehalococcoidia; order DSTF01; family WHTK01; genus WHTK01. Next base: position 75,853 of record CBDCMQ010000003.1, on the reverse strand, counting down.
CCGCCTTCCCATACCCAAATTAGAAATCTCGTGAACAAAGCCTTTACGCCGAAAGTGGTGCAGCGCAGCCGCGCCCACATTGAGGAACTCGCCGGGAAACTGATTGACGACCTGCCCGATCCGAACAAGATCGACGTGGTTTCGGACCTGGCGGTTCCGCTGCCGGTAATTGTGATTGCCGAGATCCTTGGTGTCCCGTCCTCCGATTGGGACCGCTTCAAAACCTGGTCGGCCAATATCGCCGGTGGCCTCGGCGGGCCGTTTCAGGCTCCTGATTCACTCCAGGTAGCCCAGGACAGTTCGAATGAACTCGCCGAGTATTTTCGCGAGCAGATTAACTTGCGGCGCAGCGAACCGCGGGAGGATCTACTTAGCGCACTGGTGGCGGCGGAAGAACAAGGCGATCTCCTCAGCGAGGACGAGTTATTGGCTACTTGCATACTGCTCCTGGTTGCCGGCAATGAGACGACATCCAATTTGATTGGCAATGGCATGCTGGCGCTGCTTGCCAACCCGGATCAGCGCCGCCGGCTCCAAGATGATCCGTCGCTGCTGCCGTTGGCCGTCGATGAGATGTTGCGTTACGACGGCCCGGCGCAGATGACGTCACGAATTGTGACCGAGGAGATGACTTTCGAGGGTAAAAACCTCGAACCAGGGCAGGTGATCCTGGCGGTCCTGGGCGCCGCAAACCGAGACCCCGGCCAATTTCCTGAGCCTGACCGTTTTGATGTCGGACGTTCCAACAACCGCCACCTTGCGTTTGGTCTTGGCATTCACCATTGTTTGGGAGCACCCTTAGCGGTCGCCGAAGCTCAAATCGCGATCGGCACCCTATTGAAGCGAATACCAGAACCAAAGCCGGAATTTGAAACACCGGCCTGGGGTGGATCTTTCATCTTGCGTGGCTTGAGCAGCCTGCCGATTTCGGCAGGCTAGTTCGGTTTACACGCGAAACCTTTAGGCATCCTCATGAAGTGCCTCACCGCGCTGCAATCGAGCCGCGATGTCGAAGGTTTGGCCAACCGATCTCACGGTTGGAGAGTGAGCCGCAAGGAATCGCGTCACGCCAAGAAGGATATGGTCCCCGGCCGGCTTGCCCTCGAACCGCTGAAACTGACGCAGGCCGGCCTCATAGATCTGAAATTCATGAAAACTGGCGTCCTCCCGCAGTAGGACATGTCCCAGCAGGCGGACGACTTCAGCGTGGCGGTTCTCCGCAAGCAAGTTCGCGACCAGTTGAGCGGTCTCGTCGACGTGACCTTGCTGATCGAAGGCTTCCTCAATAGCCTCGGGCCGAACCAGGACTTCGTCTGCTTCGGGGATAGCTTGTTTGGGTAGATTCAAAAAGCGCTCAAGATAGACCGACATCGCACCATCGAAGATGCCTCGCGCCACCAGATTGGATGACGTGCGGCGAAGTGCCTGGTCGACCGCATTGGTGTAGGTGAACGTGTGATGGACCGTGTCCCAATCGGCGAATTCGTTGGAAATATGGAAGTGGACTGGACGCCTCGCTGCCGCGTAAGCCACTGCGGCGGACAGCTCAACCAGGGGGACCCCTTCCAGAATTCGGTCACGCAGGCTGGCAATTATTTGGTCTGGCTCGCCGTCAAGGATTACTTCAGCCAATTCTTGATGACCGTCCCAACTACTGAGCTTGCCACCCCCTTGAGCGATCAGGTCGTCGAGTTCCTCGTGCACCGCTGTGAGAAGCGCTGGAAGATCGACCGGGTGACGCCAGCTAGAGCTTTCCTCGGCCCGGGCTGCGCGAACCAGGTTGGGGACGATTGACGGAAGCACCGTCTCCGCGTGTTGCCAGCCGATGTGGTCGAGGAGTTCAAAAGCCTTGTTGGCGAAGTCGAGTGAATGTCCTTCATCGATATAAAGGTGGTCAGTGCAGGACGCGAAAATCATGGTCGCGATGACGTCCTGGGGCAGCCCTATGCTGATCGCGGTTCTCAGCGTGCGCTCGGCGGCGTCCTGCGATCGGCTGTCAACAAAGCGCCGAAACCAATCTACGTAGCGATCCGGCCTGGTTTCTGTGGTTGCCAGCGCGGCGAGATCAAAGTTGGGCCGTTCTCCAGCGGTGGAGCGGGCGACGTGCACAACACCCTGGAACAAAGCCATGCGGCGGTCGTCGGGTGCGAGAGCGGGCAGCACGTTTGCCATAGCAGTAAAGATCGAGAGGCCTGAACTCCAGCCGGCGGCTCGATTCTCGATGCCGAACAAAGTAGTTGTCTTCATTACCTCGCTGCTTGCGTCAACATTGTCCAAACTGATTACGCTCTTGGCCAACACCAGCCGAATGTCCTGTTCCAAGCCTTCCTGCAGCTTGCTCGACCAGTGGTCGATTACCGCTGCCTCCTTGGGCTGGGTGTTTACAAAGACAGTTCCGTCCCGCACTTCGGCCTCAAAAGAAGGCACGTCGTCGGCGAAGGGGTCAAGCGTGCAGCCGCCAGCGAGATCGAACTTGGCGTGATGCCAGTGACAGGTGAGGATGCCATCGCGGACTGTGCCCCGGTGGAGCGGAAACCCCATGTGGGGGCAGCGGTTATCAAGGGCATAAACCTGGCCACGGTCCGAAAGAACGAGGATGGTTCTTCCGTTGGCCGAAACAACTTTTGGAGACTCTCGGTCAAGGTCGGCGAGACTGCAAACCGCAACGCTGGATTCCTTTGCTTCAATTGCCATGACTTCCGCCTCTCACCTAACTAAAAGCCGTGAATATTGCCACCTGCCTCGCTTCGTTTGAAGCGTCACCAGATCGATCTGGGCCCGTACCGCGAATAATGCCACCACGCCCAGATCTTGGCTAGGTAAGAGCCGGACAATGCGTCAGATTGTTGCGCGCGAACTAGACGATAAGTCGTTGGAGACCTTATTGATAACCGTCGGCATCGGAGGATCGGTTTTCTTCCGAGATCAGAGTCCAACAGCGGTCAACGGTCGCCCTCGAAGTGCTGTAAGAAAATCCGCGACTGGCGAGGAATGAACCGAGTTTACGCGCGAATGACGGGCGGTCAAGGTCTCTCAGTGAACGCAGTCGGCGTTGGGCGGCTTCAAAGGCAGCGTTGTCATCGGAGTGGGACACGACCGCTTCGGCGGCCAGGTCACGGTTGACACCCTTTCGGGACAGTTCAAAGGAGAGCGCGCGCCGGGATCTTGGTGAGCTCGCCTGTCTGGCCTCGACAAACAACCGAGCAAAGGCGGCGTCATCCAGATAGCCCAGTTCCCGCATCCGGGTGACCGCGGCTTCAACCGCCTCTTGGTTGAGGCCCCGCCGGCGCAGGCGGTCACGCAGGTCTTTTTCAGAGCGTGGCGCGGCAGTCAGGAGCCTCAGGGCGGCTGCTTGAGCCGTTGCACGTTGATCTTCATCCTCAATTTGACGTCGCCGCGCCGCTGAAAGGTTGTCGCCAACTCGAAGGTTGGCGGTAGCGACGACGTCTAGTCGCAGGGTAAAGGCGTATGCACCATCAAGGTGAACATCGGCCTTTTGGCGGCGCTTCTGGGTTTCGATGGCGGTTACGTTCGGCATTTCGTTTGGCTCGCCTCGGGCAAATGAAAAGGCTATGTCGTGGTACTAGTCTTCTGCTTCTTCGATACCTTCTTCTTCCTCTTCGTCGGTGGCGATGGGTGCTTTTGCGCCGTTCCTGCTTACGGTCGGCGGCCCCGCGGCGGCCGCCTCGCGAATCCGTGCCTCGATTTCCGCTGCCATGTCTGGGTTGTCGAGTAGGAAGCTGCGGGAGTTTTCACGCCCTTGACCGAGACGGGTTTCACCAAAGCTGTAGAAGGCGCCCAGTTTCTTGAGCACGCCAAGTTCGGCGCCGAGGTCAAGAATATCGCCCTCACGGCTGATACCTGACTTGCGTCCAGTAAAGAGCATGTCGAACTCTGCCTGGCGGAACGGTGGCGCAACCTTGTTCTTGACAACCCGGACTCGGACCCGGTTACCGACTACTTGTTGTCCCTGTTTTAGGGACTCTATCCGGCGGATATCCAGCCTCACGGAGCTGTAAAACTTGAGTGCACGCCCGCCAGGGGTCACTTCGGGGCTGCCGAAGATGACGCCGATTTTCTCGCGTAGCTGGTTTACAAAAAGGACGGCGGTGCTGGTTTTCGAGATGGCCCCAGTGAGTTTGCGGAGGGCTTGAGACATTAGGCGAGCCTGCAAGCCAGGCAGCGAGTCGCCCATCTCACCTTCGATTTCGGCTCGCGGCACCAAAGCCGCGACGCTATCGATCACGATTACATCGAGCGAATTGGACCGTACCAGCGCTTCAGTGATCTCAAGGGCTTGTTCGCCGGTGTCGGGTTGCGAGATCAAGAGGTCTTCAATCTTTACGCCAAGGGCAGCGGCATAGGTAGGTTCGAGTGCGTGTTCGACATCGATGTAGGCGGCGAGACCGCCACCTTTTTGCGCCTCGGCGATGATGTGCTGAGCGAGAGTCGATTTACCGGCAGATTCCGGTCCGAAAAGTTCGGTTATTCGGCCTCGTGGAATTCCACCAATGCCCAAGGCAATGTCGAGTGACAAAGCACCGGTAGAAACCGCCTCGACCTCAAGCTTATTTTGCTCACCCAACCGCATGATTGCTCCGCGGCCAAACTGCTTTTCAATTTGGCCGATCGCCAGGTCCACGGCAGTGGAGCGGTCGGTGGGGGACTTGTCCTTGCTGGCTGCTTTGGTGGCCATTGTTTCTTGCCTTTCCGCACCTGTCAGATCAGGTTGACGACGGTGAGTTTTGACTCTGGTTAGCCGTTGGAGACGGTCGGATCATAGCACCGGTTTTCGGTGTCAACAAGGCATTTCAGTGCCAAATTAGAAAGAATGTTCGAAAAAGATCGGACGGAGAGAAATCGGAGGGACAGCTACCATGGCTGCATGACAAAGGGTGTTGTAATCAACGTCAAGGTGACACCGCGTGCGCAGCAAAGCGAGGTAGCGGGCTGGCAGGATGATGTGCTGCGAGTGCGGTTGCAGGCTCCTCCGGTTGAGGGACGAGCAAACTCGGCGCTGCGGCGTTTGCTAGCCGAGAGACTGGATCTCGCGGCCAGCGATATTGATGTGATCAGCGGTGTGACCGGCCGCACGAAACGGGTGCTAATTCAGCGCTTAAGTTTGCCGGAGGTCCGGTCACGCCTAGGTTTCTAAGGCTCGCACGATGATATTGCCAATTACCTGGAGCAGGATTATCGCGACGAGAGGAGTCAGATCGAACATGCCCATGCGCGGCATGATCGACCGAATCGGAGACAGAATCGGCTCGGTGACAGTGACCAGGAGTTCGGCAATCGGATTGCGAGGATCAATCGGGAACCAGGAAAGGAGTGCCCTGCCGATGATTGCCACGGTCAGCACCAGGAATGTTTTATCGACAATCTCTGCGATCATTTCGAATCCTCTCGTCCGAGGGCCTTTGAGCGTTCGTGCGCGGCAATGACTGCTTCAAGGACAGCGGCTCGAAAGCCACCCTGCTCCAGGGCGCGCAGCCCATCGGCGGTTGTGCCTGCCGGCGAGGTCACCCGGTTGCGCAATTCTGCCAGATTGCCGCCGGCCGCTTCGGCGTATTTCGCCGATCCGAGAACCGTCTTCATTGCCATGGTAGCCGCCAATTCCCTGCCGAGGCCGATGTGAACTCCGGCATCGACCAACGCCTCCATGAATAGGAAAACGTAGGCGGGGCCACTGCCACTGACGGCCGTCGCCATATCGAGGTACCGCTCCTCGGCCACAAACGCCTCCGCTCCCATCGAGGCGAAGATCTGTACTGCATGTTGACGCGCATCCTCGTTTACTTCCGGTGTCGCCGTCCAAACTGTCATACCCTCACCGATTTGGGCGGGTGTGTTTGGCATGGCGCGAATTAAGGCGTCGACACCGAGCATCGATGTAAGAGTATTTATCGGCACGCCGGCCATTATCGAGATAGTGACCTTGCCCCAGACCTGGCCACCTAGTTCGGCGGCGACCGCCGGTGCATCTTGAGGTTTGACCGCCAGGAGGACGAAATCCGCACCGTCCGCCGCGGCCAGATTGTTGGCTGCTGAATGTACGCCGTAAGTCTCGGTTAAGTAATCGACACGGGGACGAAAAGCATCGGCAACACTGATATCGCCTGCGCTCAGCACCTTGGAACGAATGACCGACGAGATGACCGCCTCGCCCATCGCGCCGCCACCAATGATGCCAATTTTCACCTTGAAAACCCGGCTGACTGCTTCTGGGAACGCTCTCCAAAAACCGCTCGGCCTAGACGGACCATGGTCGCTCCCTCCTCGATCGCCACTTCAAAGTCGTTAGTCATACCCATGGACAGTTCGGCCAAGCCGTTGGCGTTGGCCAGTTCGCGTAGCTCCCGAAACGTGGGCCTTACTTCCTCAGCCGTGCTGGTCGCGGGAGCGACTGTCATAAGTCCCATGAGTCTGAGGTTAGGCAGGCGGCTGATGCTGACTATGGCCTTGCTCACCTCGACAGGCTGGAAACCGAATTTCGAGGCTTCCGCGGCGACGTTCACTTCCAGAAAAACCTGTAGGTCATTGGAGGAATGCTGGCTCAATTTCTCGGCGAGCCGCAGTGAATCTACGCTTTGGATTATATCAAAGAGCGCCGCGGCAACTCGGGCCTTGTTGGTTTGCAGGTGGCCGATTAAGTGCCACGTGGCTAGCTTGGCGTTAGGTCCAAGGGCCTGGATTCGCTTTGCGGCCTCCTGCACAACGTTCTCGCCACAATCACTCAAGCCGGCCGCCATCGCCTCTGACACCAGGTCCGGGGCAACGCCCTTGACCGCACCGACTAAGCGAACCGTGGACGGGTCTCGGCCTGCTCGTTCACAGGCTAGGAAAAGGTGCTCATGAGCATTTTTCAAATTGGCTGCGATGTCCACGGGCTCAGGATAAGTGATCTGAGGATTTCTCCTGCGCGTTAACCATCACTTGTCTTCGGGGGGCATCTCTCTGGCAATTCGGCGCGCTTCCCAGCGGGCTAAGGCCACCATGCCCACAGTGGAGCTAACTAGAATCAGCAGTGCAAGCAGGGGGTGAACAGAAAGAGCCACGAAGGTTATAACAATCATGATGATTACCCCAAGGATCAGGGCAAACGGCGCGAGGAGCATGCCGAACACTATTCGGGTGTAGACAAGGGCCTCTAAGCAGCCGTTGGGTTCGCGTTGCTCCTGGGGGTTATACATGGCGTACTAATCAAGCATACGCCTACGTGGAACGTCAAGAAGTCTAAAGAGGTTGGGCCAGCTCACGCATAGCGGCCGTGGCCACAAATCGCACAGCGAAGCCAGCCTTCGCCGCGAACAACTGGGCCGCCGCAATCGGGACAGCGGACGCCGTTGGGCCGGAAAATCATGCGACGCCGAGCCATGAGAACCTCCATCACGAGAAAACATTTGTTCTGTAAATGGAGTATCGCTGGAACAGGTGTTCTAGTCAAGCGGTGAATCTAAGTAAGGTTTCGGTGACCGGAATAGGAACTATTCAGCCAGCCAGGCGACAAGATCTCGTAAGCGGTCAAGAAGCGCCTGGAGGCGATCAGGATCGGCCACCACGAGAACCGCGATCACGAGGAATCCAAGAGTAATCTCTGCCATGACTCGCGAAGCATAGCACGATAGCGAAGCGGAAGTTGTAGCGCTTGGCCTCGGTGCCTAGAATCGATGTTGATGCGTTTGTTGATCATCGCTCTAGTGATAGGTGCCGTAGGCCTCACTCCGTTCGTGATGCTGCGCCGTTCTTGGGCGCTGCGTGTTTGGGAAAAAGTGAAGCTCCTGCTAGTTGCGTACGTGATTGTCATGATCATTGCCTCGATTTTCTGGTTAATTAATCGATGGGACTCGATCTACGGCTAGTCATGCGCATACTGATCGCACCGCAAGAGTTTAAGGGGACTCTAACCGCCCTCGAAGCCACAGAGGCGATGGCGGCGGGCCTGCGTGATCAGGTTCCTGACTGGGACATAGACCTTTTGCCGATGGCGGATGGCGGGCCCGGCAGCGGCGATGCCCTGCTGTCTGCCGGCGCCGGGCAACGGCGGCGTGCCTATGTCCAAGATCCTTTGTTTCGCGAAGTAGAGGCGCAATGGATCTTGTTGAATACGGGTCTGGCCGTCGTCGAATGCGCGGCAGCCTCTGGATTATGGCGGCTCAAGGAATCGGAACTCGACCCTCGGCGGGCGTCGAGCCATGGTACTGGCCAGCTAATCGTTGCGGCTCTGGAGGAAGGCTGCCGGTCAGTGTTGGTTGGTCTTGGCGGCAGCGCGACAAATGACGCCGGTGCCGGTCTGGCGCAAGCCCTTGGTTTTCAATTGTTAGATCGTGATGGTAAGAGTCTGTCACCCGGTGGCGTGGCACTGTCTAAACTCGACCACATTGAAACAGCTAGCAGGAATCCTCGAATCGACGCAGCGCAGGTTTCGGGGGCGATTGACGTGACAAACCCGCTTTGCGGGCCGGAAGGCGCGAGCACGATTTTTGGACCGCAAAAGGGCGCGGATGCAACCGCGGTGGCTGAACTCGACTCGGCTCTCGAACACTTTGCATGCATTCTTCGTCGTGACCTCGGCGTCGAGGTGCGCGATGTCGCCGGGGCGGGCGCCGCCGGCGGAATGGGCGCCGGGTTAATTGCCTTCCTCGGGGCTGAACTGAAGCCCGGTCCAGCGCTGATTGGCGAAGCGGCTGGCCTTCGGGACCGCGTCCGCGCCGCCGACTTGATACTGACCGGTGAGGGACGGCTTGATGGTCAAACCGCGTTTGGCAAAACCACGTTGCATGTTGCTCAGCTCGGACGCGAGGCTGGCAAGCCGGTAGTTTGTCTCGTGGGGGCGTTGGGTACGGGGAGTGAGACGGTTATAGGCGAGTTTGCAGCGGTAGAGAGTCTCGACGGCGCTGGGAATCGGTCTAGAGCGCAGGCGGCTCAAGCGCTTGGCAAGGCTGCTGGCAAGATCGCGTCACGCTTCTAATTCGGAAGCGGCTTCTTCATCCCGAGCTGAGTCAGACTCATCCTCTGCCTCAAGCCGGGCCTGGGCGACTGATCGCTGCTGGCTGATCCAAACGAAGCCGAAAAGCCCGCCCAAGATTAGGCTTACTGCTACGGCCAAGATTCCGTCGCTAAAATCGGTGTCACTCGTGATGATGCTGTAACCAACCGCCGAAGCTACGGCGACTTGGCCGAAAAAGGGCAGCCAAATCAAACCACCGTAGCGCTCGGGCTGCCAGGCAATCATGACGTAGGCGGGGACCAACAGCAGTAGATGGACGCCGGCCAGCCTCTGGCCGGCGTCATCCGCGACGCCCGCGCCTAGGGCACCCGAGCTGGCACCGTTGAAGGCTGTTAACATGACGCCGGCGAACAGGCTCCAGAGGGCGATTAGAAAAACGATGACTCTCAAGAGAAGCCGGGTGCTTATCGCCGCTTCAGTGGGAAGTTCGCCTGACATCAGGCTCCTAACTGGCTATGCAGTGCCGGCTGACCCGGCCGCCAATTCAACGAGTAACACAAGCGTGGCGACAAGAACAAACCTTGCTTTCACAAGCTGTAGCACCCGTCAGGAAGTAACGTTATTCTAGCAGGCCAATCTTTGGGCTGGACTACTCGACCTTCGAACCGGCCAGGTCACCCTCTTCAAGCCCGAAATAGTGAGCGACTTCGTGCAGAACGGTCTTTCTTACCTCATGCTCCAGCTCATCCTGGCCGGGAAAGTCGCGAACCAGGGGTCCCCAGAAGATCGTGATGCGATCTGGGAGGACCCGGTCGTACGAGGAGTCACGCTGGGTCAGCGGCACGCCCTCATAAAGCCCGTAAAGCGTGAAATTGCCTAGTCCTCGCTGACGACGGCTCCGCGCGGAAGGCGCGCGGCTAACTGTGAACTCCACATTCTCAAGCTGCTCGGCGAAATTTGATGGTAGTGAAGCAAGTGCTGCGCGAACTAGGCGCCTAACGCGGGTTGCGGAAGGACCGGCTGGCAGGTTGCGCTCCTAGGCGTCCGAGCGTTGCCAGATTGTCTGGAAGCCCTTGCCGGAAATGGCGTTACGGATTTCTTGCTGCTCCAGTTGAACGAGCTCCTCGAGAACTTCATCGCATTGCTTCACTGAGCTTTCGTATCCGGCTTGGGAAACCTTCTCAACGATGCCATCCCAAACCCCGGACGTGCGCAAAGTGTTGATGTACTTTGGCCACCAAATGGCAGTCATTCGCTCCGGCAAAGCGAAGCGGGGGCGCAAACGCTTGAGGCTGCGGAAGGTTTCTTCCGAGGAGCCAGCGCGGGGCACGATTTTTAGAAGTGGACCTTCGACATCGTTGAAGCGGGTGTCAATCAGGAGGCGCTTATCGAGGAGGAGAAAGCGAACTCGCAGAACCTCGGCCGTATCTATGGTGCGGAGGATCTCTTCCAGATTGATTGTGTAATCGTTATCCATCCCACCTACCCTGAGGAAGTCTAACACTCCACTCCAAACACGAAGCGAGCCGCCTCCCTCGTCTCTGGTCAAGCGACCGAGCGGGCCATTCAGCCATGCAGGGTCGCGATACCGAGACTCTACATCGGACTCCTATTTCCAACCAGATCCAACCGGTTCCGAGTTGGACACCGGCTCGGGTGGCGAATATCTAGCGGAATAAGTCTGTTTCTGCCATGCGGAGCATCTCCTTGGCCGAACCATCACCGCGCTGGATTGCGTAGCCGCGGATTACGGCGGCCGGGACCTGATTGACCTTGCCGGTTACCAATTCCGCGGACGAAGCCAATTCATCGGCCACGCAAATCCAAGTCGCTTTCAGTTCTCGTCCCTCGGTGTCGGGCGTGCCGACGTAGTCTAAGATTGGCAGCATTCCAGCGACTCCAATTGCCACTTCGGTGTACCCAGTTCGCCAGGGGCGTCCAAAGGTGTCAGAAATGATCACGGCAACGTCGGCTCCCGTACGTTGCTGCAAACCTTCGCGGATCCGCTGAGCCGAAGCGTCCGGGTCTACCGGCAATAGCATGAGGCGTTCGCCGGGAACGTTTGATGCGTCGACGCCGGCGTTGGCGCAAACAAGGCCATGGTGGGTTTCGCAAATTATCACGCCGTGGTCCATTCGCACGATGCGTTTCGACTCCCGAAGAACCACTTCCACCTGGCGGGCGTCCTTCTCCCAGTTGTTTGCCAGCTGGGTCGCGAATTCGGAGGGTTCGATTTCGTCCAGAATCACGAACCGGCCTTCGGCTTTTGACACACTCTTTTGAGTGACAACCACAACATCGTCGTCGAGGAGTTGGAGTCCTTGCCGTGCAGCGGCTTCTGCGATGTGTCCGGCAACGTCGTCGCCGGTCTGAACCTCAGGGATGCCTTCAATGCCTGTAATCGATACTGGTCCCGCCATGGTGTCCTCCTCGGCTTCCCTATACTCCGATGATGCGTACGTGGGCTTCTGTTTTGTGAACGCGGTTGATGCTGAGAAGCAACGCAGTCACGCCTTCGATGAAATGACTGCTGGATAGTGGCCCAGCGTTGACGCTGCGAAGATGCTGGATGGTTTCGCCAAGCTCCTGTACCTCTTTGACCGCTGTTGGGTTGTCGCCACAAACGATTACATCACCGTCGAGGTCATGCGAGAGGTCTAGTAGATGACTGGCACTCAAATTGTGAAACGCGCCGACGACCCTGGCTTCGGGAAGCAGGCGCTGTGCTTCCTCAGCCGCAGACCCATCATCGACACGGAGCATTGAGACTCGCCCTTTGCTGAATTGCAGGGGCACAACTGCCGAAACCAAAATCTTGTCATCGACGGCCTCGGCCAGGCTCGATAGGGTGTCTGCTAGACCGGAATAAGGCACTGTAAGGACTATAAGATCGGCGTCGCGGGCGGCGTCCTCGTTAGTTGCGCCGGCGACTGTCTTGCCAGCGAGCGCGCTTACCTCCTCCGCGGCCTCGTCGCCGCGCTCGACCGAGCGCGAGCCGATGACAACGTCGAGTCCCGCCTGGGCAAACCTGACGGCGAGGCCTTTTCCCTCCGGTCCAGTGCCGCCGATCAAGCCGATTTTCCCCGTCATATGTTCGCTCCTGAGGCCTGCTTTAGAATAGACCTGCCAAAGATAAGCGGCGGGGCGGACGTGAGCAACGATTCACATATTTCGATCGAAAGCGTCGATGCGGTCTATGAATCCGCAACGACACCTCTATCTGCCGTGCTGGGCATCGATATACAGGTCGAGCACGGAGAATTCGTCTCGGTCATCGGTCCAAGCGGCTGCGGCAAGTCCACGCTGCTGCGCATCGTTGGCGGGTTGCAGGCGCCAACCCGCGGCCGTGTCTTGATCGATGGCCAGGAGCCGCGAGAGGCACAACGTGAAAAGAGCATTGGCTTCGTTTTCCAGAATCCATCTTTGTTGCCCTGGCGCCGCGTCATCGAAAATGTCAGGTTGCCGCTCGAGGTCAACCGAAAGGGAAGAGGAGGCGAAGCCGAGCACTTGGTCGATCTGGTTGGCCTGGCCGAATTTCGGAACTATTATCCCCACCAACTCTCCGGCGGTATGCAGCAGCGGGTGGCGCTGGCCCGGTCATTGGTCACCGAGCCCTCGTTGCTCCTCATGGATGAACCGTTTGGCGCATTAGACGAAATCACTCGGGCTAGCATGCGCCTGGAGTTGCTGCGAATCTGGCGCACGCGCAGCGAGTCTCTTTCGAGCACGGTCATTTTTGTCACCCATAGCATTCCGGAAGCCCTCTTGCTTTCCGACCGGGTGATAGTGCTGAGCCCTCAACCGGGCAAAATCGCCGGTGTGATTGAAGTGGACCTGCCACGTCCCAGGACTGAGGAGATCGAGTTCGAACCATCATTTCTCGATCACGCCCGGAGGCTGCGGGCCTTGCTGCGAGAGCGCTTGATCGCATGACCCTGCCAATCGCGGAGGAGAGAGAAGCGGCTGGAGGGTTGGCCGAGCCGAGAAGGCTTGCTAAAGGTTGGCGGGCGCGGGTGAGTGGCCCAGCCCTCCTCTTCCTGCCGGCCTTGGCCGGTTTAACGCTGGCTCTGAGCGCATGGGAAGCTTGGATTCAGCTTCGTGACATCGAAGAGTATCTTGTCCCGGCTCCATCTGCCGTGGCCGAACGCTTATACGCTGAGCCCTGGCTCTTTATTGAGGAGGGCATCAAGACTTTAGAGGGAGCGATGCTCGGCTTTGCAGTTGGAGCTTTTTTTGCGATCACTCTGGCAACGATCATGGCACAGTCTCGGATGCTGGAGCGGGCCTTGTTCCCGCTCGCGATCCTGATAAAAGTGACGCCGATTGTGGCCGTGGCCCCGCTGCTGACGATCTGGTTTGGCTTTGGGCTGATGCCAAAGGTCTTTATCGCCGCTCTGATCGTTTTCTTCCCGATAATGGTCAACGCCTTGGTTGGATTTCGGTCCGTGGATCCAAACGCGCTGGCGCTGCTTGAGTCACTTGCTGCCAGCCGGAGAGAGATATTCCTGCGGTTGCGCCTACCATCGTCCTTGCCTTATCTGTTTGCGGCGTTTCGAGTTTCCATACCTCTGAGCGTAATCGGTGCTGTGGTGGCCGAGTGGTTTAGTGGCGATCGAGGCTTGGGAAGCGTGATCTTCATCGCCAACAACAATGTCCGAATGCCGACAGCATTTGCCGGCATCTTCATGTTGGCCTTGATCGGTGTAAGCCTGTTTCTGCTCACCGCAGCCCTCGAACGCCGCGTGCTGTTCTGGCACGAGTCGACCTTAGACGTTCGATGAAGCCATATGGGTCTCACTTGAAGAGACGGTTACACTCGTCGAGGTGACAAACGCTTACTTGTTCGATGGCAGGCACTTTGATCCTCTCGACTGGCCGATAAACCGTGGCTTGCGCTGGGCAGCATGGCGGCCGGACGGTTCCACCGCCTTACTAGTGGGTAATCGGGGGACCGCTATCCAATTCGATGGAAGCCACTTGGAAACACTTGCAACGCTGACACAACAAAATTTGCGTGGCGCTGCCTGGTCGCCAGACGGTGAAACTGCCCTGATTGTTGGCAACCGAGGCCTGGTGCTGAGCATGTCCGGCGAATCGGTGGTAGAACTGCGGGCGGTGACAAGCGAGAATCTGCGACGCGTGTGCTGGCATCCGTCGGGCGACTACGCCCTGATTGTCGGCAATAGTGGTACGATTTTGCGCCACGACCGCGCGGAAGCGACTCTTTCTCCCTTGCCGGGCGACCGCTCCCACACCCTGAGGTCTATCGCATTTCGCCCGGACGGGGACTACGCGCTGGTTGGAGCATACGCCAGCCGGTGGGTCGGTTACCCAAAGCCCCATGCTCTTTACCGCTGCGATGGCCGCTTCCTTCAGGCACTTCTCGGCAGCGATGACGAAGATGATTTTGTAGCCGCGGACTGGTCTGCGGACAATCTGGCTTTGGTTTGTGGCTACGCCAGGTTGGCAAATGGAACCCTTGCAAACAAAGCTTTGCTATACGATGGCTCTGACTGGCGGTCAAAGAGCTGGAAAGCGACCGGAGTCATCCTCGGCGGAGCTTGGCGGCCGCGAGGCGACACAGCATTACTGGTCGGCGAGAACGGTCTTGCCGTCAATTTGAGCAAGCAAGGAGGAGTGTCAGAGCTAGACAGCGAAATCAAGGAAAACTTAATCGGCCCGTTTTGGAAGCCAGACGGGTCTTTTGCCATCGTACTCAAAGGACCAGGCGAGAAAATTTATACCGTCTAGCGGTTAATAGAGCTAGAGCACGCCGGTCCGGCTAGATGATGCCTTAATGGGAGAGGTGAATTATGCATCTGACCGGTCTTCGGCATTTCTTTTTGCCCAAGAGAAAGCAACCTTCGCGACTTGCGTCGCCTAAATCCCCGCCTTGGCGGCGGCCGGCGCTCACCGCGCTGCTGCTACCAATAGCTCTCATCGCCGTGGCCTGCGGCGGAGGTTCCGACGATGAAGAGGTCACGAGTGTGGTTTTCATGGCCGGTTTCAAGGCTCAGGCGAACCTGCCCTTCGTTGGCGTCTATGTGGCGCAGGAAAAGGGCTACTTTGCCGAGCAGAACCTTGAAGTGGAAATCCGTCATGCGCAAACCGGTGAGCATCTTCAGCTACTTCTAGCAGGCACTATTCAGTTCACAACCGCCAACGGGTCGTCGGTTCTGAAGCGAAACGCAGAGGATCTACCAATCGTGGCGCTTGCCTTGATCGGACAGCAAAGTGAACAAGGTTTTGCCGTTCTGGCAGACTCCGGGATCGATTCCGTGGCTGATTGGTCCGGCAAGATCTTCGGCTACAAAGGGTCAGCGCCCCCAGCCGAGTTTTTTGCTATCGCCGCGGCCAATGGTCTGGACCCTAGCACCGTGGAGCAAGTGCGAGTTGGATTCGATCCACGCGTCCTGACCGAGGGTCAGGTCGATATTCTGCCAGTGTTTTTCTCCAACGAACCAGATACAATCCAGCGGCTCGGTTTTGAGACGCGGATCTTCGATCCCAACGATTTCAACATCGAATCGCTGGGCCTAACCTATATCAGCACCAGGGAATATCAGGAGTCTAACCCAGACACCGTGGAGCGATTCCTGCGTGCGGTGCTCAAAGGTCTCGAGTACGCCGAAGCCAACCGAGATGAAGCTGTTGAGATCGTTCTAAAGTTTGGTCCGCAGGAGGAACGAGCTCACCAGGCCTTCATGCTTAACACGGAGTTCGATCGGGCCCAAACCGACGCAACACGCGAGAACGGTATCGGCTGGCAAACCGCGGATCAATGGCAGACCTTCCATGACACGCTGCTGCAATTTGGTGCGATTGAGAAGTCGGTTGACATCACCACAGTCTTTACTGACAAGTTCCTAAAGTCGATCTACGAGGACGGAAAGGTTGTATGGCCCTGAAGTCCTCGTAGATCGCTGAGTCAAGACGGCTCTGGACACCGACTCGTATGGCCGGCTAAATCAGGACACAATCGCGGGTGTGATCTTTAAGGTCTTAGTCGCGGCCGATCGGGTAAAGCATTAGTAGAACGAGACCTAGGAGGCCGACGGCGACGGTGAGGCCGAAGAACAACCAGGCGGGATTCTCGAGGATGGACCAGACGTCGAGTAGTGGCATGGCGTCTCCCAAGCAGATTTTTTCCTATGGCTAGGATATTAGCAAACCGAACCCTTGGAAGCACCCCGTGTGAGGTTGCAGAGCATGTGAGACAGGAAGGAGGAGAAAGGGAGCGGGGCACCCCGTCAGCGAATCGCGGCCCTAGTTCGTGCTCAACTTCGTCCGATTATCGTCTGAGCCTTCAACGGTGGCCGAGCGATACCCTGGACCAACCCGGCCAAAACGAGGTGCCGGTCGAGATTTGAGTTAGGCGCTCGCAACCGGGGCGGTTTTGGCCGTCCAGGCTTCGTTTAGAGCAGCGGTCAATGCTTCGGCGGCGGCTTTCGGGTCATCGGCATCGGCAATCGCCGAGACGACGGCGATTCCGGCGGCGCCGGCCTCTATAATCTCGGGTACTTTTTCGGCGGTGAGGCCGCCGATAGCAATGACCGGCAGCGAGCTGTCCCCTGTGATGTCGCTTACTAGGCTCGATCCAGAGGGCTTCGTGCCAGATTTTGACTTGCTTTTGTAGATCGGTCCAGCCAAAACGTAGTCGGCGCCATCCTGGCTCGCGGCTTGCCCGGACTCAGCATCGTGAACGTTTCGTCCGAGCACACCGTAGCGTCCAATTAGGAGGCGGGCGGCTCTGGTTGGTAGACCGTCCTCGGGCAATTGGACGCCATCGATCTCGGCAGCCTGACACACATCGACGCGGTCGTTGACAATGAGGATGGCCTTGCCGCGGGTAATCGACTTCAGGCTGCGGGCCAGCGCCAAGACTTCACTAGCGGGTGCATCGTTTTCGCGCAATTGCACCATGGTCACGCCGCCGGCGACCGCTTCCGTGACTGTTTTTTCAACGTCTCCGCCCTTGACTGCCGAACGGCTGACGATGAAGCAGAGAACTGGCGGGTGCAGGCGGCCGATTCGCTTAGATAAAGGCATTTGTTGTTCCCCCTCGAACTCTCCGATGCTACGCCGGCGCTGACGCTAGCGATGTTTGCCAAGGAGAGCCACAAGCTCCCGCCGGCTCTTTAGCAAGACAGCCGGTATCGTCGATGATGTGCTCGATCTCTTCTAGGGTAAAGATACGCCTTCAAGATTTGATGAGCGAACAATTTGGCTTGATCGTTGCTCCAACGACGGGGTTCCTCGCTAACTCAAACCCGAGGCGGGTCAATTGGCGGCGGCGACCGATGTGGCGACGTTGTCGCCTTTGGCAAGGGTGGCGGCGCTGGCGGAGGCAAACGTGGAACCGGTTCCAAGCCTATTGTTGGTCGGAACCCGGGGAGCCGTGAACTCGCGGAACTCACGGCCATCGAAGAGCAGGTCGGTAACACTTGGCTCGTCGAGGTCAGCAGTTGCTCCCTGAAAGCTTTTACCCCTTCATCAGACAGCAGTTGCGCGCCATCCTTGGCGGTCAACACCGGATCGACAACTAGATTTTGGCTGTTGTGATTTCCAAGTTTGTTTGCCACCGCTTCAACTTGCGGTGCACTCGCCAGCAAGCCAGTTTTCACAGCTTCGGCGCCGAGATCATTGAGAACCACGTCGATCTGGGCAGCAACAAAGTCCGGTTCCATTGAACCGATTCGTAAACCCGTAGCGAATCTTGCGCCGTCACGGCGGTTATCGCCGACGCGCCATAAACACCGAGGGAGGAAAAGGTCTTCAGGTCAGCCTGAATGCCGGAGCCGCCGCCGGAATCCGAGCAGGAGATTGTCAAAGCTACCGGCACTTTGGCCATAAAAGATAAAGGCGCTCCGCTTCAGGGGCGCCTCCTCTGCCTTTAACTACAAAACTTCCGCCCGCTACTGTTCGATTCAGGGTCTTAGTCAACGCCAAAAGTCTATGCAGCGCCCAGAGAGGTGTCAACGAACGGGCGCGCTCCCGGAGCTCGCCAGCCGCATGGCATACTTACGAGATGGCGACCGATTTCCCAGCCGCGGCTTTCGACCGTGAGGACAGTGAGCCTGACGCTGAATTCTACGATGTGCCACGACTGGTGCAGCATATCGATGATTTCGCGATCGCGGCTGTGGGAGGCGTATACCAACGGTTCCTTGAACCGGGTGGCGATTATCTTGATTTGATGAGCAGCTGGGTGTCGCATTTCCCTGCTGAGTTCGAGATCGGTAGCCTGACTGGACTCGGCATGAATGAAACCGAGTTAGCCCAAAACCCCCGTCTCGATGAGCGAACCGTGCAGGATCTCAACCAGGAGCCGACGTTGCCTTACGACGATCCTCGTTTTGACGGCGTCGTGATCTGTGTATCAGTCCAATACTTGGCGCGACCAGTGGAGGTCTTCAGCGAAATTGGCAGAGTCCTAAAGCCGGGCGCTCCCCTTATCGTCACTTTTTCCGATCGCTGTTTTCTCACCAAGGCCGTGAGAATCTGGTTGTCCCTTGACGATAACGATCGCGGAAGGCTCGTGGCTGTGTACAGCGAAAAGAGCGGCGCGTTTGAGGCTGCCAAGCTTTACGATGTCAGCCCTCGCCAGACGATGACTGGATTGCCCGCTGATCCGGACCTGAGAGCGAAAGTGACCAGCGGTGAACTACACACCGACCCGCTTTTCGCAGTCGTAGCCAGCAAGAAAGCTAGTGAAACCTAGGGTTCTGGTTGAGCCCCAGCCGGCTTTCCGGTTCTGGCTTGGTTACAAGGGCCGGGCCGCCGGGGTTTCGGACTTCCCAGCGGGCTGTGGCCGGCTTGTCGGCGGGTTTTGGCGGTGAGCTCAGAAGCACTGAACGGCGCCAAGACAAGACCTGAGATCGGCAGGTATTTGGACGATTCGGTGCTGCTGTCCGAATGTGATGTGGATACGTATCGCGCTTCCGGTCCGGGCGGACAGAAGCGTAACAAGACGGAATCTGCGGTTCGCTTGAGGCACCGCGCGACAGGTCTTCAGGCTATCGCGGAGGAGAGCAGATCACAGGCAGAAAATCGTTCCCGGGCGCTGAAGCGGTTGAGGAAAGCACTCGCAATTCGTCTGCGTCGGCCCGCCGGGGAAAGCGTACCGGAGGCAATTAGCGCCTGCGTGGGCAAAAACGGTCGGCTGCAGGTCGGTCAGCGCGATTCGCGCTATCTCCCCGCGGCAGCGGCGGTTCTTGATGTGCTAACAGCCGAAGCCGGGGTGCTGGCTTCCACCGCCGAACGGTTAGGTCTTAGCACCGGAAACCTCTCGTCATTTCTGACCGCAGATGAGGACTTGCTCGTTGAGGTGAACCGGCTGAGGGCTGCTTTCAATCTTCGTAACCTGTGGCGCACCTAGAGCCCTCTACTGCCCGCGTTGCAACCGTTCGATCAGGAACTTGGGAAGCCCTGCCTCTCGCATTTTGGCTTGGGTCTTTTCGAATTCGTACTGAACCCGGCGAAAGTCCAAACGGCGAGTATCCGTATCCAGCAACGCGTAGCAGGCCCGCGGGTCGCCATCGCGCGGTTGACCGAGTCCGCCCGGATTCGCCACCATGCGCTCCTCCCCGAGTTCGATAGTGGTGCTACCGCTCAGGCGGCTGCCGGTTACTTTGCCTCCTATTTCGACGAATGCCAAGGGCAGATGCGAATGGCCGATCAAACAATAGGGCGTTGTTTGAAGCTGAAAATTGGCTGCGGCATCAGCGCTCGTCGTGAGGTAGTCCCAGACCGGGTCACTCAGGCTGCCGTGAACCAGGGTGAAATCGTCCTCTATAACGGTACGCGGGAGCCCTGCCAGCCAGGCGCGGTCATGTTCGCTGAGCTGGGCCTTGGTCCAGGCTGCGGACTGCGCCGCTAACGAGTTGAACTCTTCCAGTCCAATGGCGTCGATAGCAGCCAAATCGTGGTTGCCGGCGATGGCTAAGTAAGTGAAGTCACGCAGCAGGGCAACGCATTCGGTTGGCTGCGGTCCGTAGCCGACGATATCTCCCAGTGACCAAATCGCGTCGACCCAACCTTGGGCGCGGGCATCGGCTATGACCGCTTCGAACGCCTCCAGGTTGGCGTGCACGTCGGCGACGATCAGGGCTCTCATTTCAAGGAAGACTATAGTCCTGAATTGACTGATTGGGGTGGCCCACAGAACCTGGTCTCGTGCCCATCTATAATCTCTGGGATGCGTGTTTCTGAACTCGGTGAGTTTGGTTTAATCGAGCTTCTAACCAAAGAGTTTGGTTTCACCTATCCATCCACTGCCAAGAACCCTCCTCGGGCAGGTCTGCTGGTGGACATTGGAGACGATGCTGTGGTGGGCCAGCGCCGTGAAGGGGCACCGATCTGGACGACGGACACCCTAGTGGAGGGAGTGCATTTTCTTCCAGGCCGCACTTCTTGGCGCGAGGTTGGCTGGAAAGCGCTTGCAGTCAATCTCAGCGATATCGCCTCAATGGGTGGGACGCCGGATCTTTTCCTGGTTACGCTGGCGTTGCCGGCTGATTTTGTCGTCGAAGACGCCGTTGAGCTTTATCGTGGCCTGCATGAAGCCGCTCAGGCTTACAACCTGACCCTTGGCGGCGGCGACATTGTTAGCTCGCCGGTTTTTTCACTGACGGTCGCGCTATCAGGCTGGGCTGAATCCTCCAGACTGGCTCAACCGCGCGTAATGCGCCGCGGCGGTGCCCATGTCGGTGACATTGTCGCTGTCAGTGGCGCTCCCGGTGATTCAGCTGGAGGTCTGCGGCTGCTTCTGGATGATGGAACTATTGCGACAGATGCAGAGGTTCTGCTGCGCCAAAAGCATGAGCATCCAGAGCCCCGCGTAACTCTCGGCAGGGACGCGGTGAGAGCCGGTATCCGATGCTGCATCGATGTTAGCGACGGCCTGGTGCAAGATCTCGGTCACATCGCGCGGGCTAGCGGCGTGGGAATAAGACTAAATGCCGCTCGGATACCGCTTAGCGCTCCTTTGTGCGAAGTATTTCCTTCCGAGGCACTTGGCTTGTCGCTCAGCGGCGGAGAAGATTACGAACTGATACTGGTTGGATCGAGGGTGACGATTGAATCACTAAAATCTCAAGAGATATCGGTTACGGAGATTGGGGAAGTGGTGGTTAACAACGATCTACGTGTTGAAGTCGTGGACGGATCGGGCAACCAAGTTCCGGTGAAAGACGGCGGCTGGAATCACTTTCCCTCTCAATGAGCAACTCAATCGTCAGCAGCAGTCCCGCGGAGACGCGCCGCATTGGCGGCCAACTGGCACCACTGCTTCGTGCCGGTGATGTTCTCCTGCTGCAGGGTGAGCTCGGGGCGGGAAAGACCTGTCTCGCCCAAGGAATTGGGCGCGGACTGCGCGTCAAAGAGCCCGTCAAAAGCTCTTCGTTCGTCTTGGTAAACGAGTACACCGGGCGGCTCAAGGTCTACCACGCCGACCTATTTCGATTGGATGAGCCTGCCGAGGTTGCGGGGCTGGCGCTGGAAGAGAACTCCGCTGATGGCCTCCTGTTAATAGAGTGGCCGGAACGTGCCCTGGCCGAGCTGCCGGACGAACACCTGTTGGTTCGTCTTGAATCACTGGACGACAGAACGCGCCGGATTACGATTCAGGCGCGCGGCGGGCGATACGATGACCTTTTGCGCGAAGTCAGCGAGTTGCTGGCGGCAAGAGGCCACTGACCGGTGGTTGGGGAGACGCAGAGTCTAGCCGTGTCTATCGATACAGCGTCAGAAATTTCAGGCTTGGCGCTGTTTGATTCGGGTCGGCTGCTTTCGGAACACACCTGGCGCAGCAACCGAAATCATTCGCGTGAGCTGCTGCCGGGTCTCGATTGGCTTTTGCGGCGCGCGGGGCGAGAGAAACGAGAGATTGGAGCGGTGTTTGTTTGCCTCGGTCCTGGATCTTATGCTGGCCTGAGGGTCGGACTCAGCACGGCAAAGGCGCTTGCCTTCGGCCTGGACGCCAAAGTCGCCGGAGTGGGTCGCCTGGTTGCCGACGCTCTGCCGTTTGTTGGCCTAGCCGCGGGCCGGGTATTTCCTGTTCATGCCGCTGGCCGAGCGGAGTTGGCCTGGGCCGCTTATCGCCAGGCCGACGCGGAACTTGCTCACGAGGAGGTCGCACCCCGTCTTGGGCCCGCGGAAGAGTTGCTCGAATCGCTAGAATCCGGTGATCTAGTTTGCGGCGAACTCGCTACACTTCCGGAGTCGCTTGTTGGTTCGCTGGGGGAGGGGGGCGCTACCCAAATGGAGGCGCGGCCATTCCGTGCCTATGCCGTGGGCATACTGGGCCAAGATCGGCTGGCGCTTGGTCAATTCGATGATCCGGATTCATTGGTACCCCTATATCTTCGTGCTCCCGCGATTGGTCCCCAGCCCCCTCGGCCTTAAGCTGTGCCAGTCACGATAATTCTCGATATTACGGGAGCGCCCGTTGAAAATTTGAAAACACGGCATTTAGAAAGCCGTGGCTAATACGGAAAGGTATGCAAATGGAACGTACTTTGATACTCGTCAAGCCAGATGCTATGCAGCGTGGTCTGGCCGGCGAGATTCTGGTTCGGCTTGAACGGAGAGGCCTAAGAATCGCCGGACTCAAGTTGCTCCAAGTCGATGGTCCGCTGGCTGAGCGCCATTATGGCGAGCACGTGGGCAAGCCTTTTTACGAAGGCCTGGTCCAGTACATAACAGGTTGCCCAATTATCGCCGCAGTTTTTGAAGGGACGGACGCGGTAGAGGCCGCCCGTAAGACCATGGGCAAGACGAATCCACGGGACGCGGATCCGGGAACGATTCGAGGCGACTTTAGCCTCGAGATCGGCAGAAATCTGATCCATGGGTCCGACTCGCTACAGAGCGCGGAGCGAGAGATAGCGCTGTTTTTCGATGACTCGGATCTCTTCAATTATGAAAGGGCAGTTGATAGTTGGGTCTCCGAATAGCTTGTTCAAACCTGACTGAGATCGGAGGGTCTAAGCGAGGTTTGCCAGCCCGAGCTCGGCTTTGCGCCAGCTAAACCGGCGTGTTTTACAGGAAACGAACTGCGGCGACTCCGGTCCGTTCCCAGAGACCTTCGAGATTGTAAAGGAGCCGATCGTCAGGTGTGAAGAGATGGACGATAACGGCACCGAAATCGACCAGAATCCAGCCGGAATCGGCGGCGCCTTCGGTGCGCAAAGATTTGATTCCCTCATTGGCCAATTCCTTGTGGAAGGCGTCGAGTAGAGAGGCCATGTGCCTTGAGTTTTGGGCCGTGGCGATGACGAAGTAGTCCGTGAAGGAAGCAACAGCGCCGATTTCCAGGAGGACGATGTCTTCTGCCTGACGGTCGGAAAGCAGATCCACAATGCGACTGGAAACGTCCGTCGGATCAGCTAACGGTGTTGTCATCAGTGCGATCTTAACAGACCTCTGATTAGGAGGGCTCCGATAGCTCCCAGCCTTGCGTGATTTTTTGGTTCTCAGATATCAGGTCCGGTAAGATGGGTTCATGAGCAAACGCGTAATCGTGGCGATGAGTGGGGGTGTTGATTCCGCGGTCGCGGCTGGCCTTTTGGTGAGGCAGGGCTACGACGTCGTAGGGATCACGATGCGGCTCTGGAGTCAGGCGGACGGTGAGGGGCGAATGCATCAGAAGCGCTGCTGCGGCGTGGAGGACATCGATGATGCCCGAGCCTCAGCTGAGGTGCTTGGCATTCCCCATTATGTTTTCAACCTCGAAGAGGAGTTCAAACGACGAGTGGTTGACTATTTCGTTGATGAATACGAACGCGGTCGCACTCCGAATCCCTGTTTGGCTTGCAACGAGCATGTGAAGTTCCGTGCGCTCTTGGACCGCGCCGTGGCCATGGATGCCGATTACCTGGCGACCGGCCATTATGCCCAGATCACCGAAGATGACGGCGGGTACCAGATGCTGCGGGCCGTGGATGACAACAAGGACCAGTCGTACGTTCTCTACACGCTGCACCAGGCGGAGTTGGCGCGGTTGCTGTTCCCTGTGGGTGGATACCCGAAAGATGAGATTCGGCGTCTGGCTCTTGAGATGGAACTGCCCGTGCACGACAAACCAGACAGCGCTGAAATCTGCTTCGTACCCGACGGCGACTACCGCGCTTTTATTGCCGATCGTGTTCCACAAATCCCCGGTGCAATTCTTGACCAGACAGGGGCAAAGGTTGGTGAACATGACGGCGTCGCTGGCTACACGATCGGACAGCGCAAAGGCATTGGTGCGTGGGGTGGCAAGCGTTTCGTCACAGAAATTGACCCAGAGCTTGGCGTCGTGACTATTGGCGACGAAGAAAGTCTCCTGTCACGCCACCTTTGGGCGGAAAAACCAAGCTGGCTAATTGAGCAGGCGGTCGGCGCAGATTTTATCGCCGAGGTAAAAATTAGGTATAAGACGCCGGCCGCTCCAGCCCGAGTAAAAGTGCACGAGCACGAAATCGAGATCCTTTTTGAGAAGCCTCTGCGGGCCCTGACGCCAGGGCAGGCCGCGGTCATCTACGACGATGATAGCGTTTTGGGTGGCGGTATTATCGCCCGGGTCGAGCGCTCTCTTGGGGAAGACTCAAGGATGGCTGATATACTGCCGCCAGGACCCGCCTAAGCGCCCAAAATGCCGGAGATTCAAATGCCAGTACTCGCTTCCCTTGCCGATATCCGTGACGGTTTCATCATTGTTTATAGTGTGCTCGGAATCATCTTTTTCCTGATTGCTACGATCGCCACGTTGTTTGTTTTCCTCGCTGTAAGGGGTCTGATTCGTTCGATAAATGAGCTTCTCAATGACTCGGTACGTCCCACGGTGAATTCGGTGCGAGACGCCGCAGATACTTTCAGGGGGACCACCGAGTTCGTAGGCCGCACCGTGGTGACACCCATCGTTCGCACCTACGGCGCATTTGCCGGCGTGCGCAAGGGGCTGGGTGTGCTTTCAGGCCTTAAGAAGAAGGACGATGATTAGGCTCGGCTTCTTCCTTGGCTTCCTGATCGGTGCTGCGGCCGGAGCCATTATTTCTCGTGAAGGCGCTGATGATGGCGCTCCGCAGTCTGGCGCTCCTGAGGTCGCGGGCTCGATTAAAGGTCTTCGAGAAAAGGCCCTAGCAAGCCTTCACGAGGCTCGCGAGGCTGCCCGGATTGAGTCCGAAGCCAAAGAGGAAGAACTGCGGCGCGAGTTCAATTCCGCCCTAAAACACCCCAACGGCGGCTGACGGTCCAGAAACGGACGAATCCGCCGAGAAAGAGGCTGGCGGAGAGAGTGGGATTCGAACCCACGAGCCCCTTGCGGGACTACACGCTTTCCAGGCGTGCCTGATCGGCCTCTCCAGCACCTCTCCTCAGGCAAATCTTAGCAAAGCCCGCAAGCCTGAATCCATTTCTATGCATCGAAGAAGGTAAACAAAAGCTTGAATGGACAGGCCCGTGGAAATTGCGAACAATTTTAGTGAAATAATGCGTGGCGTAAGTGCTCTATCGCGCCTGAGATATGGATGGATGGTTAATATCTCGGAAGGAGAGTTGGAAAATGCCGGTTCTGCACATTCGAAAGCCCAGTGAAGCACCACTGCCATCGCGGTCCTCGCGCGCTGTCCAGGAGCAGCAGCGCCGCTACGACGACTTCGTCCGCAAGGTGGACGTCAACGAAGTCGGCGATTTGGAACTTGAACCATCTGAAAATGCGCGCAGCGTAAAAGTGAGGCTTAGACGCGCATCTACCCGTCTGAATATTGAACTCGAGATTTGGGACACTAACGGTCACATTTACTTTCGCCGAGTTCTACGCCGAGGGAGGCCGCGAAAGCAAACATAAGCCGCCTTTTATTGCGGACGTGCTGTGAAATTCCGCGGCATTTGAATGCAGCCTAGTGGGTGTGAAGGCGATTCCTTGGCGTGTTCTTTAGGTGTGATGTTTTCGCATTTTCCCAATTGAGGAGTGAATTCCTGCCGAATTTTGGTTTTCTGCAGCGCCGCTCACTGGCGTGAACAGGCAAGAGGGGTCTGCGCTGTTTGAATGGGAAAGTAGCGATTCGGCTTTTTCGGGTTGATCTCGTTCAGAAAGATGCCGTACACGACAATGATGAGAAGGCGGGGACGATACGGAGTCCCAATGCAGACGTACGGGTCGATCATCCCAGGGCGGTCCAACCCTGGCTCGTCTCCTCCCAGAGGGAGCGCAGGAAGGCAGGGAGGAGCCACGACTATCACGTGAGGCGAAGGCGCGCCTCAGGGCTGTTGAGTGGCACAAGGATCACGGCGAGAAGGTGAGTCTGACGGCAAGACGCTTTGGACGCAGCCGCTCAACCCTTTACCAGTGGCTAGAGTGCTACCGGCTCCAGGGTCCGCGGGGTCTGGAAGACCGCAGCCATAGGCCACACCAGGTCCGCAAGCCGACTTGGAGCCTAGAGTTCGAAGCAGCGGTGCTACGCCTGCGCCAAGACAATCCCGTCTGGGGCAAAGACAAGCTACAGCCGATCCTCAGACGCCAAGGGGTCACTATCTCGGTCTCGATGGTGGGCCGCATCCTCAGCCGGCTCAGACGCCAAGGCAAACTGGGGCCTGCGAGTCTGAAGGACCCTTGCATCGTCTCTCGGCCTCAGGTGCGGCCCTATGCCGTGCGTAAGCCCAAAGACTACGTCGTCAAGGCGCCGGGAGATCTGGTTCAGGTGGACAGCGCCGACGTGCGCTGGACCGGTATTACCCATGCCTACAAGCACTTCTCGGCGCGTGATATTGTCAGCCGCTGGGACGTCTTGGGTGTCTACGGCCGCGCTACCGCCGGCACGGCGCGCGACTTCCTCGATACGGTCATCGAGCGTATGCCGGGTCCGGTGAAGGCGATCCAGGTGGACGGTGGCTCTGAGTTCAGGGCCGAGTTTGAGGCCGCCTGTGAGCAGAAGGGGCTGCGGCTTTTTGTGCTGCCACCACGCTCCCCCAAGCTCAACGGCTGCCTGGAACGAGCCCAGCGCACCCACAAAGAGGAGCTTTACCAGTTGGTTGACCCACCCGACTCGCTCAGCCAACTGAGAACCCAGCTGCTCCAACAGGAGCAGCGTTACAACACTTACCGGCCCGATCAGGCCCTTGGCCATCTAACGCCGCAAGAGTGGCTGCTAGCATTCACCGAGAGGAGGTAAGTGTCCGGCATCTACTGGACGAGTACACGGGTTTGTTAGCCTCGTATGAGCTCTGATATACTCAGCAACGATTTCGAAAGTGATGAGTGGGGCGGTGCGTTGGATTCTAGTAGCTTTCCGAATTCCAGTAGCTTTCCAAAATGTCAGAGGTGCAAGACCGGGGATCTAGTTCCCCTATCAGATTTCGGCAGCCAGGGCGCTGCGATTCATTACAAAGCCTGGGTCTGCACAAACCCTGAGTGTGGATTCAATCTCAAAATCCGTAACGGCGATCTCTACGTCGATGAGCCGATTGCTAGCGGGACAGTCCACTCACCGCGCCCTCGATAACTGCCTCGCCTGCTAAGACGTGTAGCGAGGGTTTAAGGCGCTCCAATGGCAAGATAGCGGATGCCGGCATCCTCTACACGCCCTCGGTCGAAGCTGCCGCGACCATCCATGAAGACCTTTGCTTCACTAAACTGCGTTAGGTCGAGAGCCTCGTACTGGGTGTGGCTGGCCTGGAGAATTATGGCGTCTGTCCTGCTGGCTGGTGGCAAGACAGCGGCTTCCAGACCGTAAGCCGTAATCTCCGTGTCGGAGAATAGCGGGTCGTGGACCCCGACTTGAGCCCCTCTTTGCCGTAGCTGTTCGGCGATCAGCAGTGTGCTCGATAGGGTGGCTTCCTTGACGTTGCCCCTGTACGCCAGGCCAAGGACCAAGATTCGACTGTCGGCGAGGGTTTGCCCGCTTTCGCCGAGTGCCTGCTCAAGCTTTTCGACCGCGAACTGCGCCATTGAGTCGTTGACTTGACGGGCCAATCTGACCAGAGGTTGCTCCGCCGATTCGAGCAGCAGGTAAGGATAGACCGGTATGCAGTGCCCCCCCACCCCGACGCCGGGTTTGTGCAAATGAGAGTAAGGCTGGGAGTTAGCCGCCGCGGCCATGGTTTTGTAATCAACCCCCACAGCCTCCGCAGTTTTAGCCAGCTCGTTGGCCAGGGCGATGTTCACGTCGCGGTAGACGCTCTCCGCTAGTTTGGCGAGTTCGGCCGTCTCGGCGTTTGGCAAGAGCGTCGTCTCGGCGCCCAGCATCTCTTGGTAGAAGGCTGCCGCTGCCCCACCGCTCGCGGGATCTACTCCGCCAACCAGCTTGGGATAGGTCGCCAAGTCACGAAAAAGGGTCCCGGAAGAGACTCGCTCCGGGCTAAATGCCAAGCGTATGGCGGCGGGTTCGAGCCCGGAGGCGCTGGCTAGCTTTTCCCTGAAGCGGTTTCGCGTAACCCCAACCGGAACCGTGCTCTCCAGGATGACCAGCGTATCCCGCTTCAGTCCGCGGCCGATCTGTGCGGCCGCAGCATCGAGCTGAACAAATTCGGTTTGATTTGCGCTGCTTGTGCCGACTCGGACAATGACGACTACAACCTCGCTTTCGGAAACTGCGGCTGACGTATCGCTCGTCGCAGCCAGTGAACCGGCGGCATGGCCCTCTCGAACAAGTTCCTCGAGACCTGGCTCGCCGCCGACCGTAGTAGAGCCGGAGTTCACAGCCTCGACCACGGTAGGGTTGAGGTCGCAACCGATTACGCTCGCTCCCTTGCTGGCGAAATGTGCAGCCAGGGGTAGGCCAATTTTGCCAAGGCCGATTACTGCGATGCGCATCTAGTCCCCAGGGCTAGGCTTGACTGGCTGGCCGATTCGCGCGGATTCAAGCAAGGCATCGGCCGTCGCCAAAGTGGCAAGTGCGTCCGCGCCACTGACGGGCATCGGCGTTCGGCCCCTCAAGGCCCTTATGAACGCTGTCAGCTCCTGGGCGAGAGGTTCATGCCTCTGAATTGGAATGCTGAGCGGCGGCGGCGGCTCTTCGCCTCTGAGCCTAACCAGACGTTCCTCGTGGGGAGTTGGTGCATCCGCTTTACTCAAACTTTGTGCCGGCTGGAACTGCAACGTCTTGGCGTCGTAATCGAGGGAAAAGACGCCTCCTGTGCCAAGGATGCTCAGCTCGCGAACCTTTCGCGGCGAGAGCCAATCGACCTCGATTGTGCCAACAACTCCTGACGCGGCATCCGCAGACTCAAATCGGAGCAGGGCGCTGATCGAGTCATCGAACGGAGTTCGGACGTTCGCCTGAATTTCAGCAAAGGCGTGCTGCACCTCGACGCCGAGCAGCATGCGCATTACGTCGATCTCATGAAAGGCAAGGTCATGGACTACGCCAATATCGACCTCCCGTATACGGTCAGCGAAGTAAGCAAACCGGCGAGCCCGGAGTTGGATGACGTCGCCCGCCTCACCAGCGTTGATGCGGCGATGTACCTCCTGAACCACCGGGTTAAAGCGTTCAATGTGGCCTGGCATGAGTGAGACACCCGCGGCATCGGCCGCGTGGACAATTCGCAATCCTTCAAGATAGGAGCGGGCCAGCGGTTTTTCGATGAAGACGGCGCAGTTAGCAGCGATCGCATCCAGGGCAACGGTTTCATGGAAGCGGGTTGGTACGGCGATAACCAGCGCCTCGAGTGGTTCGTCGCGCAACATTTTGCCGTGCTCGGAATACTTTCGGACTCCGCTTTCGCTCGCCGCACTCGCCAACTTTTCCGGATCGGAATCACAAATGGCCGAAAGCTGCACGCCTTCCATTTGATCAAGGACCCGGGCGTGATTGGCGCCGAAGCCGAGGCCGACAACAGCCACTTTGATCTCCGGTTCCATACTCAGCCGCCAACCGATGCATATGAGGCGGCCCAGGTGTTGACCGCTTCGGTGATTTGCTCTAGGTCTTCCGGACTCAAGGCAGGGTGGACGGGCAGCGAAAGGGCTTCGGCCGCTAGCTGGCGAGCGACCGGAAGGTCTTCGCTGCTAAAACCGAGATCTTGGTAGAGCTTGTGGTCGGGAAGCAGCCGCCGATAGTAGATGCCGGCCTCTATGTCTCGATCTTGGAGCCATTTAAAGAGGTCGTCTCTTCCTACCGGGGCGCGAATCGTGTACTGGTGCCAGACGTGTGCGCCGGCCGCAACTGGCGCGGGCGGCACCACGACTTCGCGGAGGTGCCTGGTCAGGTATTCGGCGTTTCGACGCCTTCGATCGGTGAACGCCGGCAGTTTTTTGAGTTGAGCCAGCCCGATTGCCGCCGCGATGTCAGTCATACGGTAGTTGAAGCCAAGTTCAATACTATGGTATCGCTCAGACTCGCCATGCGAGCGTAGGCTTCTGAGGCGTTCTGCCAGCTCGCGGTTGTCGGTCGTAACCATTCCGCCTTCACCTGCCGTCATGTTCTTTGTGGCGTAGAAAGAAAAGCAGCCAGAGCCGAAACTGCCAGCAGGCCGGCCGTCAATCGAGGCTCCGTGAGCCTGAGCAGCATCTTCTATGACCGCCAGGCCGTGCTTCTGAGCGACAGCGCTGATCGCCGGCATGTCGCAGATTCGGCCGAAAAGGTGTACGGGCATAATTGCGTGCGTATTTGCTGTGATCGCCGGTTCAATTAGCGACGAGTTCAAGTTCCCATCCTCGTAAACATCGACGAATATGGGACGTGCGCCAGTGGCGAGAACCATGTTGGCGGCTGACTGGAAGCTAAAGGGCGATGTTATGACTTCGTCGCCAGGTCCGACATTGTGGGCCAAGAGGGCAACGTGCAGTGCCGCTGTGCCGCTGTTGACGGCGACCGCCTCGCTAGTAGCCGATAGGTCATGCGCGAAGGCTGCCTCGAAGTCACGCACCACTGCCCCGCCAGCTAGGCTTCCGGACTCCAGGACAGAGCGGACCGCCGATATCTCCTCATCGCCAAGAACGGGTTGAGCGATCTTAATCATGTCGGGCGCCTATCGATCGGTGGCAGGTTGAAGCTCCTGAGACAGGACTTGCAGACCCATTGTCCCGCTTCCTCGTACATGGGCTTGCCGCACTCACAGACATATCCCACAGCAACGGCCGGAACACCGGTGACTAGTGCGTGGTCTGGGACATCGCGCGACACGCCGGCGCCGGCGCCGACCATTGCCCAGCGTCCGATGGTGACGCCGGGAAGGATGATCGCCCCAGCGCCGATCGATGCACCGTACTTCACCAGGGTAAGCGAAGGTGTCCAGTCGTCCTCCGAGGCCATAGTTCCTTCCGGCGTAATGGCGCGGGGGTATTTGTCATTTGTAAAAGACGCGTGTGGTCCCACGAATACTCCATCTTCGATCGTAATGCCGCGATAAACGCTGACGCGGTTCTGCAGCTTGACCTTGTCGCCAATTATTACTTCTGAGTCGATATAGACGCCGTTTCCGATCGTGCAATTTGATCCAACGACCGCGGTCGCTCGGACGTGGGCGAAATGCCAGATACGAGTATTCGAGCCGATCGTGGCGCCGGTCTCAACTTCGGCTGTCGGGTGGATCACTCTTGAGTATCTCGATGATTTTTTCTGCAGCGCGACCGTCCCCAAAGGCGGCCGCAGGCGGTTGCGTGGGTGCAGGCCGGTTGGCCGCGACGGAGATCCGGCCAGGATCGGTCCCGGCCAGGACATTCCAATCACCAGCTAAGGTTTCAGGCCACTCCGTTTCCTCGCGCAGCGTAACACAGGGGATCGAAAGGAAGTAAGCCTCCCGCTGGACGCCGCCCGAGTCAGTGAGAATTGACCGAGCGTTGCTTTCGAGCGCCAGCATTTCCAGGTAACCAACGGGTGGCGTGGTGATAATGTTGGCTGCCGAAGTGAGGCCACTACCGTCCATGGCTGCCTTTGTCCTCGGATGCAGAGGCAGGAGCACCGGGAGGCTTAACGCTTCGAGCGCTCGCCAAAGCCGTTGGAGTGTTTCGGCGTTGTCGGTGTTGGCGGGGCGGTGAATAGTCGCAAGATAAAAGCCACCCGGTTTGACACCGTGGCTTTTGAGAACCGAATCCCCCGCCCGCCGTGCCATTGGCAGTGATGCCAGAAGAGAATCGAACATCACGTCGCCGACTTGGTGGACGCCGTGCTCAATGCCCTCCCGCAAGAGGCAATCGACGGCGGTTTGGGTCGGGCAGAAGAGGTAATCGGAAGCATGGTCGGTTAGGATGCGGTTGATCTCCTCCGGCATCGCCCGATTATGACTCCTCAAACCGGCTTCAATATGGGCAACCGGAATCTGGAGCTTGGCGGCTGCCAGTGCCCCGGCAATGGTTGAATTTGTATCGCCAAAGACCACCAAGAGATCGGGGTTTCGTTTCTGGAGGGCGGCCTCGATGCCCTCCAGCATTCGTGCGGTCTGGACGCCGTGACTGCCGGAGCCTACCCCCAGGTTGACATCCGGCTCGGGCATGCCGAGGTCACGAAAAAAGACATCGGACATCATTTCGTCGTAATGCTGCCCGGTGTGGATCACTATTTGTTCATCGTGCTGCCGGAGCGCTCGTCCTAACGCGGCCGCCTTGGGAAACTGGGGTCGCGCGCCAACTACAGTAGCGAGCTTCACGTTGAGGAGTACTTGCTGATCGGCTGGTGGCGGAGCCGGCTGCGCCTGCTGCGGCTGGTATAACTCACTGTTGTTGTTGGTGTGCCCGCGGTTCCGGCGACGGCTGGTCAAGTTTTGGTTCGCGCTTTTCCGGTTGTTCGAAGCGAGCCAGGGCATGCAGTCCGGCCGGCAAGTTGCTTGCGCGTCGCCGGCCAATATCGACCTCTAGCTCGCGAATGCCGGCCCTGAGCTCCGCGCCAGAGAAACTTAGAGATGAGGTTGCTTCAAGAACTCGCGCGTGAGTGGTGTCTGTCAGGGCTTCATGTTCACCGGTGAGGTCTTCGCGCAGTTTTTCTCCCGGTCGCAGCCCGGTGTAGACAATTTCGATGTCTTTGCCAGGCTCCATGCCGCGCGATCGAATCAATCGCGCGGCGAGCTCGTGGATGCGGACTTCATCACCGACATCGAGAAGGAAGATTTCACCCCCGTGGGACAGTGCCGTCGCTTGGATAACCAGGCGAGCGACCTCATTCACCGAGAGGAAATAACGTGCGACTTCCGGATCAGTGACCGAAATCGGCCCGCCCCCTTGAAGTTGACGTGCAAACAAAGCGAGGACGGCGCCTTTGCTGTCGATGACATTCACTAGTCGCACCGCGCAGAATCGGGTTCGGCCCTCGGGCATGGACTGAACCAGAAGCTCACCCGTGCGTTTACTCGCTCCATAAACACCACTTGGGTTGACGGCCGTGTGACTGGAAAGAAATGCGACGCGTTCGGCGTCAACCGCCTGGGCGGCTTCGAAAACGTTTAGAGTGCCGAGGACGTTGGTCTCAAAAGCCTGGTCCGGGTGCTCTTCCATCATCGCAACGTACTTGTAGGCAGCAAGATGAAACACAACCTGGGGCCGAGAGGCTTCGAAAAGATCCTGGAGCTTCTGCCGGTCGACGATGTTGGAGAGCCACGGCTTAATCCGGCAATTTGGTGGTGCATTCGCGTTCAACTCGACGCGCAGTTCCTGAAGTGCGGTCTCGTTCGTGTCGATAAGATGAAGAGCCGCCGGGTTGAATGAGAGAACCAGACGTGAAAGCTCGCTGCCAATCGAACCAGCGGCGCCGGTAATAAGGACCACGTGTCCTTCAATCGTCTCTCGGCACGCCGCCTCGTCAACATCTGCGGGTTCCCGCGCCAGCAAATCCTCCATGGTGATTTCGCGCATTTCACCGCGCTCGGCTCGACCTTCCATGATCTCCGAAAGTCCGGGTACAAGCCGAATTGGCACTTTCGCCGGCTCGCATAACGCCAGGATTTCCTGGAGTCGAGGCGCCGACTCAGGCGGAAGCGCGATTGCGACCAGTTCGATGGCGTGTTTCTTGATCACCGCGGGGATGTCGTAGCGACCACCGACAACTGGGATGCCGTGGACGCGTTTCCCACGCAATGACACGTCATCATCCACGAAGCAGACCGCACGGTAGGGACGATTACGGCCATGCGTAAGTTCCCAGGCCAAGAGTTGGCCCGTGTCGCCCGCTCCGACGATCAGAACGCGCTGACGCGGAAGGTCGACCTCGGGATTCGAACTGGCCATACTCCAGAGGCGAGGGACCATGCGAGCAAGCGCGTGGAAGAGGAAGATGAAAGCGGCGCCGATAACGTTTACGCTCAGCGGAATTGGCCGTTTGGGCAGCAGAGCGTTTACACCAAGGATACCGGCCGTGACGATGGCAACGGCGAGAGCCAGTAGCAACGCGTCGCGGACGCTGCCGTATTGCCAGGCAGTGCGGTAGACGCCGAGGATCTGGTAGGCGCTAATGTAGGCAAGGGCAATCAGCGCTCCGGCCCAGGCCAATTGACGCCATGATTCGTCAGGCACATTGCCATCGAATTTGAGCCACAGGGCGAGCGCGTAGCTAGCGAAAACTATGCCAATGTCGAGAACCGGTGAAAGGAAAAGCCGGGCCACCCGGACAGACCAACTATCAGCTTTTGGATTAACCGTGGTGGACTTCTTCACCGGGCACCTTTGCGCCGGAGCACCACGGAAACGGTTTCCAGCATGATTCCAACGTCTCGCGTGAACGAGCGATTCGCGACGTAGGCGAGATCGTAGGTCATCATTTCTTGGTAGGTCAAATCCGTTCGCCCATTTATTTGCGCTAGACCGGTAATACCGGGCTTTACGCTGTGCCGTCGCCGCCACTCAGGACGGTATTGTGAAACCAACTCAGGTTCGTCTGGCCGTGGTCCAACCAGGTGCAGATCGCCTCGTATCACGTTTAGCAAATTGGGTACTTCGTCCAAACTGCAGGCGCGCAACGCCCGGCCGATGATGGTTGTTTCGCCAACAGGCCGGAACTGATAGGTTTCTATATTCTTAACTTCTGCCACAGTGTTTTCTCCGCAGGGCTGCACACGCATGGAGCGGAACTTGATGATGTCGAATAGTTTTTCGTCCTTACCGACCCGCGTTTGGCGGAAAAAGACGGGACCTGGCGACTCCAGTTTGATAAGCAACCCGATTACAACCCAGAACGGGGCCAGGACTGACAGGCCTAGAAAAACTGACAGGAGCTCAAAGGCTCGGCTTTGTGACTCCCCACTTCGGCGATCAGATTCGGTTGTTTTCAATGATATCCTCAATGGCTTCGACCACTCGGTCGACATCAGCGTTGGTCATAGTGGGAAAGAGCGGGAGCGAGATTAGGCGATCAAAGGCCCCCTCGGCGACCGGATAATCGCCTTTGTGGAAATCGAATCCCTCGCGGTAGAAACTGTGATAGTGAATTGGTATAAAGTTAACTGCCGTCCCAATCGACCGCTCTCTCAGTTGAGACTCAAACTGATTACGGTCCACGCGCAGCATTTCCAAATTGAGGCGAATGGCATATAGATGCCAGGCGTGCAACAGGTCAGGGCGTGGACTGGGAATTTCAAGTTGCGCGATCGAACTGAGACCGTCGCTGTAGCGCTGCGCCAAGCGTGACCGTGCCATGTTCATCTCCGGCAGCCTCTGGAGCTGACCGTGGCCAAGGGCGGCCTGCACGTCGGTCATGCTGTAGTTGAAGCCAGGCGCAACTACGTCGTACAGTGAGCTTCCTTCGAGGGTATGACGCTTCCAGGCGTCCGTACTTAGGCCATGCTTTCTCAGAATGCGCGCTTTCTCGGCGATTGCGGAATTGTTGGTGGTTAACATGCCGCCCTCTGATGTCGTCATGTTTTTGATTGGATAAAAGCTGAACGCGGTGGCGTCGCCTACCGAGCCGATCGGGCGGCCATTGTACGCGGCTCCGGCAGCGTGAGCTGCGTCCTCAATCACCAGCAGGTTGTGTGCTCGCGCCAGGTCAAGCAACTGGTCCATGCGACAGGGTTGGCCGCCGTAGTGCATTGGCATGATCGCGCGGGTGCGCGAAGATATCTTGGCGGCAACGGCATCCGGGTCGAGGTTGAGATCATCTTCGGATACGTCAACCAAGATCGGTGATGCACCGGCGTGAACAATTACGTTGGCGGTGGCACAGAAGGTCAAGGGTGTGGTGATCACTTCGTCGCCCGGGCCGATGCCAGCGGCCAGCAGCGCAAGGTGCAAGCCGGCCGTGCAGGAGTTCAAGCCGATCGCGTATTCCGCACCAACATACTGGGCGAATTCAGCCTCAAATCGCTGGGTTTTCGGACCGTACGTTATCCATCCGGAACGCAGAGTCTCGACCACATCGGCGATTTCGGCCTCGCTGATGTCTGGCTGCGCTATCGGAAGGAATTTTTCAGGCAATGAGGACCTGTGGCACCGGCTTAGAAGTGGATGGCCGCCAGGTAATGAGTCTTGAGAAAGGGTACCATTTCGAGCCCAGTACAGGCGAACCGGCCGCCGGGCACCCTGGTGAGTAAGCGAAGCAATGGTGGTGCCAATGTCACGGCCATAAAATCGATCTGCCTGTTCGGAAACAGACTCTTGAGCGACTTACGGCGCAGTGGCCAAACATCGCGATTGAACGGGTTGGTCCAGAAATCGTAGATGACCAGGAGTCCTCCTTGTTTCACGACGCGCGCCAACTCTGAGGTGACTCTGTCGAGTGCCGCGGCGCTGCCGACCGATGAAAGCAAGGTGAAGCCCAGGACAAGGTCGAAACTGGCATCCGAGTAGGGCATGGATTGGGCATCCCCGGTGTCAATCTTGGCGCCCGGTGTCAATTCACGGGCCTGCTGGACACGGTCCTCGAGCAGGTCGAGACCGAATAGGTTCTCGGTCTGAGCGCCGTAGCGCTGCAGATCGCGAAGCAGGGCCCCGTCTCCACAGCCTGCGTCGAGAACAAGCTGGTCGCTAAGAGGTAGGCCGGCAGAGCTCTCGAGAAGCTTTAGAAGGTTCCGCTCTCGATTCTGGTAAATAAAGAGGTTGGCCGGCTCCCAGTACGCGTAACGGCCGTCTAAGCCAAGTTTGGCCCGGCGGGCGTAGGCGGCACGCACCCGCTCTGCCTCTTGCTGCGCCTCACGCGTCATGGCTTTCTTGCTTGGATTTTGTCAGCGCCTTCCAGATCCCCATCAGCATTCCGGCGCCAGCGCCGAAATGGATTGCGCCGAATGCCAGAGGCAAGTAGGGAAGTTCTTGCTTGTTGCCGTCGAGGCCGATTCGTAGCGAAGCCACGGCGTTGGCGGCCGCGTAGGTTCCGGCTGCGGCAACTGCCAACCAGGAGACCTTTCGGCGCAGCAGGGTTAGAAGAGTGCCGGTGCCAATTGTAAAGACAAGCGCGGCGGGAACCAGATGACGGGGTCCGGTGCGCCTCGGATGACGCTTGAGGACTTCGAATTTGGCCTGGCCATAATTCCAGTACTGTTTGAGCAGATCGGCCAGCTTCGGTCTCGAGAAATAGACAGACTTGATGTTGGGCGACAGTAGGATACGGCCACCTTTTTCGCGCAAGCGGTAGTTGAACTCATCGTCTTCGCCGAACTCAATGTCCTCGGCAAACCCGCCGATCTGAGAAAAAACGTCACGCCGATAGGCGGCGTAAGGGACAGAATCGGTCCAGACGGCGCGAGGCTCGCTGCCCGGATTTTCCGAGTGCCTAAATGCGGCATCGCCCACGCCAAAAGGCGAAGTCATCGCCATGGCAATCGCGCGACCCTCGGGACCATGGCCGCGCGTCCGGATGCGGCCGCCAACCGCGTCTGCGCCGCTATCTTGCAGCGCCTTGACGCTGGCAGAAATGAAGTCGGGGTCGACTCTGGTATGCCCATCAACCTTGATGATGATTTCACCGCCAGCATTGAGGATGCCGATATTGAACCCGGCAGGGGTTGTGTGGGATGGATTGGATTTGAAAACGTCTGGAATACCATACGCGAGCGCCATTTCGCGCACTTCCTTTGACGTAGCGTCGGTGGATTCACCGTCAACGACGATTACTTCGAACCGCTCGCGCGGGTAGTCCTGCGCCTGAAGAGCTTGCAGGCAGCGAGTGATAAAGCTCTCCTCGTTCCGAGCTGGGACGACGACAGAAACGTAAGGAAGCATTTGCTGTTCGGTCGGCCAAGTTGGTTGGAGCTCGTGCAGCGGCTGCATGTTCGACTCTTGGCTTTCTTGCTTTTCTTCAGGATTGCCTTCTTCGGGGTTCAGCTCCATGTCTGCATCTTGCTCCCTCGCTTAGCCAGGACGCTCTCATATGTAGCGTCCATCTGGGCAGTGTTGTCTTGCCAGTCATACTGCGCCGCCACGGTTGCGCGTCCCGCCTCCCCCATCTCTTGACGCCGTGGTGCGTCATCGATCAGGCTTGCAAGCGCCGTTGCCAGTGCGTCGCTATTCTGGGCTGGCACCAGGATCCCGGTTTTGCCGTCTCTGACGATGTCTGGAACACCATAAACGTTGGACGCCACAACGGCCAATTTCATGCTTGCCGCCTCTGCGGCTGCAACACCAAACCCTTCACAAGTGGATGGCAGAGCGAAAATGTCCAGGTCCTGCAAGAATGCTGGTAGGGCGTCATGCTCGAGCCAGCCAGCAAAATCCACAGCGTCGGCAATGCCAAGCTTGCGAGCGAGGGCTTTGAGGTTCTGCTCTTCGGGACCTTCTCCGGCGATTTTGAGGCTAACCCGTGGACCGTATCTCTGGCGCAACGCGGCGAAAGCCTCAAGAAGGTAACTCTGACCCTTTTCTGGCGAGAGACGCGATGCGGTTCCGATTACAATTGGATCCTTTTCACCACGCTGTTTAGGCCGAAAACGCCGCAAGTCAACCCCGTAGGGGACGACCTGGACCGGTGTGCCGGGCGGAACATGGCGGGTGGTTTCCGTGGCCAGGTGCAGCCCAGTCGCCGTTATTAGGTCTGTGCGGCGAAGAGAGTAGCGCGTGAGCCATTTGTGCAAAGGCGTGAGGTTAGGCGCCTCGAGAATGTCCGTGCCCCACACTGAAACTATCAAGGGACTCACTCCTGTCAGGGCACCCAAGAAGCCGTAGCTGGTGAGGTGCAGAGCGTGGACGATGTCGGGTTTGAGCGACCGGACGAGCCGCCCAACGCGCCGAGCATGGAGAAGGTACCGAGCCTTCCCGATCTGCTCGGCACCATCGATATGGTGAACGCGAGCGCCGGCAATCTCTGCCGGCCGGAAGGAAATTACCTCGCAGTCAACTCCTTGTGAGAGGGAATGTTCAATCCAACGGCGTGTGTGGATATACGGCGCGTCGGCCAGATACACGACCTTCATCGACTGGATCTTAGCAGAGGATTTTGGCTGGCCCGTTTAGTTCAGTGGTATGCCGTTGTAGAGCAGATCAGGGTCGCCCTGGAAGATATCCGTGTACAGGTTTGCCAGAGCAACGATCGGGCGATCCGCCTCGATTATCGCCGTGCCGGCGAACCCGTCTGGAAGCATCGCCTCGAGGTGCTGGAAAACGGTGAATTCGCGATTGACGAGAACACTGTAGGAAACGCTCCCACCAGGGAGGTCAAGTCCGAAGTAGGTGACGAGGACGTTAGCCTGGCCGCCGTCGGCGACCATTACGCGAAACCAGCTGTTCCAGCCGTTGCCGACACCTTCCACCGGGCCAAAGTTCTTGTTGAGGACTGGAAGCAGAATCTTGTAAGCTGCGTCCTCGGGCCGAACACCGCGGTAGTTGGTGAATGTGTCATTCAGGGTCGTGCCGCGGTCCACGACGACCGCCAAAGGCTCTGTCGAGGTTAAGCGGGCGGTACCGACGAAGTTGAATGGTAGGTTGTCCTGTTCCGCCAAGCAGTCGGCAACATCCAAATCCTGAAAACATTGGCGTGATCCGGCGACGGCAAATGTGTTGGCCATGCTGATCGCTTCGCCAGTTTCCAGGTTCAATCCATCAAACCGCAGAGTGATAACCGCCGGCCGTAGCGGCGATTGATTGACGATTGTGAAGCGGGTGCTGTACGAGTTTCCCGGCCCCACCTGACGATCGATGAGCGGCAAAATTATTTCCTGACCCAAATCGGTTTCGGCGAAGCCTCGGTAGGATGCGAAGGAGTTCGTATTGGAGTTCCAAGAGTCCGCGCTGGCGATGATGAACTGCTGGTTCATGTCTTGCCCGCTGCTGTTTTCATGCAAATCAATTCGGACCGATCCGGTGAACTGATCGGGCACAACCATGGTGTCGGGGAAACGGAAGAGTGAACCTCTGGGTGCCATCGGCCAGCCGCCGTTGGGGCAGCCCGGCAGCGCAAGCTCCGGCTCTCCAGTTTCTGGTGGTTTGTAGGGATCCCAACCAACCTCGCTATCGGTGGCGGCGCTAATGTAGGTGATCGTCACGCAGGCAAGTACCGTTTCGCTCATGTTCTGGATTACGAAACGCCCATTCCAGTCGGAGTTGGGACCGGCGTGCTTTCCCGTGATCGGTAGGTAGATGCGGTGCGCACCACGTCCGGGCGACAGAGTATCACCGGCAATGGCGAAGTCGGTGCCTCGGAAGACATCCTTCGCGAGCAAGGCGACGATTGGTTGATCGGTGGAAATTACGGCGGACCCCTGGAACCCGGCTGGCAGGCTTGGGTTATCTCGCTGGAAAAAGGTCCATCCACTCCCTGGAAACAGAATTGGGCAGGCTGCCGAAGGGCAGCTGTCGCTGCCAGCCAAGAGGCCCTATTCATCGTAGTAACTGACCTCTACGATCGCATCGCCGCCGCCGATGTTCTGAACCCGTATCCAGGAGTTTTCTTCGCCGAAGGCGTAGGTTCCCGTGGCGCCGGCTGCAGGCGGCTCCTGGGCGCTGGAGGTTATTAGAAATGCTAACGCAGCAATGCTGAGGAAAAGGCGGACCATCTGGCCAAATCTCTTGAGGACGTGGCTACGTTTAGGCAACTGGTGACTTCCTTGGTCCCGCCGTCCGGATCATAAAGACCCAGGTCTACTCAGGTCAAACCAAGGTTTTGTGCGCTGATACGGGCACGCTGAAACAAAGGTCGTTCGCTGCTATTAAAGTGGCGGCCGCGAGCCTATTCGACGGTAAGCGTACCCACCATCTGGGTTGGGTGGATGTCGCAGTGGAAGAAGTAAGTACCGGCATCAGGCACATCGAAAACAGTGTCATCCACCTCAGGTCC
Organism: Dehalococcoidia bacterium; assembly: GCA_965219205.1. Taxonomy (GTDB): domain Bacteria; phylum Chloroflexota; class Dehalococcoidia; order DSTF01; family WHTK01; genus WHTK01. The sequence goes on along the minus strand of CBDCMQ010000003.1, from coordinate 34,798 downwards.
CAAGAAGATCAAACCGATGCTGCCTGGCGACACTTCGGTCAAGTCTGTCTCACTTCTGTAGACCGCGATGTTGTGTTCGGTGTTTACGTCTTGATTGTCGAGCCTGATGCGCACCTGGCCATCGGCCTGGAGGCGAATCTCTGAGAGGTCAAAGGCGATGAGCTTGGCAATGAGATCGACCGTCTGGCCATCGAAGGGCTCGATCAGCTCCGGAGTTCCGGTCCGTTCGCGAGCGGTCTGCCCACATGAAGTTTCGTTGACGCTCGGTTCGCCAGTTTCTGGGAAGCGGAAGACCTCGGTGTCTGCTGAATGGTTCTGCGCGCCCGTGCCAAGAATGCCTCGCTCCACGGTCAAGATACCGCTGTGGGAGTCGTCATTGGACTCGTCGGGATCGAGAATGGTTGTGATTCGCAGGCGCTCTCTATCAATACGGATAGCAGTTCCCTCAGTGTTTTTAAAGATCGCGATGTCCTCCACGGTAAGCGAAAACGAATCTTCGGAGACAGATTCTGCCAAGGTGGTCAGGAGGTCTTCGTGATCAACCTCTTCTCCAACAAGGTCCCACCGGCCCTGTGTAATTACGATCATTAGCTGGCGGATCTGCTCGTTGCTCAAAGGGCCGCCTTGTTGCAGCGCCCAGGCAGGCATGGCGGTGCCAACACGGCCGCAAACGAGCGTGTTGGTAATAAGGCTAATCTGCTCATTCAAGCTGGCTTGGTCAAAGAGCAGGATTGGTGTTCCGTCTCGGTGCTCAGTGGCCTCCGTGTGACCAACACCGCGCTTCACAGTGAGTACCGCGCCGTTGACGCTCTTTACTTCTATCCGCTCGTCATTGATTAAAAGAAGGTGGCCTGCCTGAAAGCGGTCGGGGGCGCTGACGGTCAGAGTGACCGAGTTCTCGCTCACGTCGGCTGCTAGAGACTCCTTGCTGTCGGTAAATCCTTGAAGGTCTGTCCGGTCCAGAGCAACTGCAGCGGTCAGGCGCCCGCCTAGGGCACCGCCCTCGGCAACGTCACCGTGGCAGAGGCGGCAGTTGCGGGCGAACAGAATTGAGCCGCGCCCGGCGGCCTTTTCATCAAGCTCGATCCGTGAATCGCTCTCGCGGGTTGGCAACCAGGCACCGTAAATGCCAACCGTGACCAACATCAGCATCAGCAGCACTGACATGACGACGACTTGTTTCCGAGTGTTCATTCCTGAGTACCATCGCTGCTGCGTTGGTTCATCAAGCTGTCCTTAACCTTCAACCGCGAAACTAGCGTTATCCGTCGTGCCTTTGCTTATGGAGCCGGTATTCACGCTGATGCGCCCAGAGTCGGCATCGATCGTGACTTCCATACGGTCCATCGAACGCGGAGCAGGGCCAAATACCCGAACCCCCGCATTGTCGTAGGTCGAGCCGTGACAGGGGCAGAGGAACCAGCCTCTGCGATCGGCAAAGGTGTGATTTCCCCTGTACGGGATCGTGCAGCCGAGATGGGGGCACTTCCACCACAGCGCGAGAAAGCCGGCCTTGCCGTTCTCGGGGTCGCTGACGCGAGCCTGCTCGTCGGTGAGATGCACCAGCCAGAACTTGCCTACAACCACCTCTGATCTGGTACCGGGGGGAAACTGGCTGGTCGTCCCCGCGGCGACGACGCTGCCAAAGCCGGTGATACCGCGGGGGTAAAGCATATCGACGGTAGCGGCAGCGATGGCGCCAAGGCCGGCCAGAAGGCCGGTCCAGAAAGTCAGCCGCAGCAAGCCCCTCCGCGAGATCTGCTTTACGTCGGGTCGTTCGAGGGCAATCGCGGCGCCGGCGGCAGCCTGAGTTGCCAGTTCTTGGTCCGCTACCGGCATCAATACCTGTCCACTAGCAGTAAAGATTGCCGGTCCTGCCGGGTCCTCCGCCGGGGATAACGAGGCATCTGCGAATATAGAGGTCATCCAGCCGCCCGAGGACCACAGCGCCAAGGGAATGGCCGCAACTAATGCGGAATATTCCCAGGCCCAAATTAAGCCAACGGCGATCCCAACCGTGCCCAGCGCCAGGGCGAAAGGCCAGTAGCTGAGGCCGGGTGGTGTCTCTTCTTCCTCGTGTTCGGGTTCGACTTCTGGCGCCGGTCCAGCGACATCACGCGCCTCAAGAACCCAGCCAAGGAGGGCAATCAAAACCACAATGGCGCTCGCATAGGCAAGCGAGTGAGCGACCGGCTCAATGACCGTCACGACGATCATCGCTAGCGCAATGCCAAACACCGCGGGCCACATGCTCAGGCGCCCAGTCATTGCACGCCCCTCCTCACAAATACCAAGTTAATAACAGATGCCCTCAGCCTCCAACAGCCGATCGTTACGGTTTAGCCGTCGATCCGTGGAACGTCCCACGGAGCAACGAGCTCCTGGCCGGCGCCACGGAAGGCGGCGCCCACAATTGTCATTACCCAATAAACGGTGATGAAGCCGGAGAACAGAGCTAGCATCACATCCCGGCGATTGCTGACCCAGCGGATGCGCCAGAGCAGGAACACCATGAGCACCGGCAAGCCGATCATGAATATTGTTGGAATCAGCAATTCCACCAGGAACGCGGGCAAGTTGAGATTTAGGTCATATGGCAGCAACCCGGTCAGCCAGTCAGGCAGATCCTGATACCAGCCCGGTGCCGGCTCGCCATGGTCGTTACCCCATTTCGGCCAGGAAGTGCCGTTGAACGGCACGGGGATACGAGTAAAATCCTCCGGCCAGTTGAGCCTGCCGGCATGGCCGTCTCCTTGTAGGAGGGGGACCAAACCGCCCAGGTCGGTGCTCCATTTCCATTCCGTCTGAATTGCGCGAAAGTTGCGGCTGAAGACAAGATCCCATCCGGTTGAGAGGATGCCGAGGTCGGGCAGCCAGTCTGGCCGGTTAGCGCCCGTGGGCCAAGTTTTGCTACCGATTGGCCACCAGGCCTCGTAGGCCGCGACATGCTTTCCAGAGTCGAGAATGATCAGGATGCTGGTGCCCACGAGGGCGAAAAGCGTTGAGAACACACTAATCCGGACCGAGTTGAGAGTGCCGAACCAGGTGCCCTGACCTTCTTTGTCACGGTCTATGTAGGGGACCGCGGCCAGGACCAGCAGCAAGACAGTAGGAACAATGACACCTGCCAAAGCTGGGTGCATGTGGAGCAGTAGCTCCTGGAGGTTGAGGAAGTACCAGGGCGCTTTTGAAGGGTTTGGCGTAACGTCGGCGTTGGCGCGATTGATCAGGGGAGCATTGACCATCGCCGAAATGACGGTAAAGCTGAAGGTAAAAAGAACGGCACAGATGAATTCAACGAAGACGAGGTCTGGCCAAACCAGAAGTTCCTCTTCTCGTTCGCGTCGCGGTCGTACCTGGGACGGAGCAGTGGCCGCCAAAGTTCCCTCTTCCGCGCCTTACAGAGGCCGGGCCATGCCGCCATCACGCCGGATCCGCCAGAAGTGAACCGCCATAAATATCGCGGCGACTAAGGGCAAACCGATAACGTGAAGCGTATAGAACCGTAGCAATGCATTGGGGCCAACTTCGAAGCCGCCACGCAGGACGAACACAACCGAATCACCTAAGACCGGAGCCGAACCAACCATGTTGGTGCCGACGGTAATGGCCCAAAGCGCCAACTGGTCCCAGGGCAACAAGTAGCCGGTGAAGCTCAGCAGCAGGGTGAGGATCAAAAGGATGACGCCGACAATCCAGTTGAACTCGCGTGGCGGCTTGTAGGCCCCGGTGTAGAACACGCGCATCATATGGAGCAGAACCGTCAGCACCATGCCGTGGGCCATCCATCTATGCATATTCCTCATCAGGGCGCCATAGCGCACGTTGGTCTCCAAGGCAGAAATATCGGCGTAGGCCCGCTCAACAGACGGCACGTAATAGAACATCAGCAGCACGCCCGTTACGGTCAAGCCAAGGAAGAGGAAGAAGCTCAACCCTCCCAAACAGTATGTGTGAGTAATCTTTACGTGAGTCTTGTGGATTCGCGTCGGGTGAAGGTGCAAAAAAACGTTGGTTGCGACAACCAGCATCTGGTTTCTTGGCGTCGCGGGGTAGCCGCTGCGGAAGATCGATTGCCAGACGTAGTTATGGAAAACCTTGTCGTATATGGAACTGAGCAGCCCGGAGCTCTTCGGCCGTTCCGTACTGGGTTTGTTACCTACGGCCATTCGCGGCTTTCCTCCTCAACGGGACCACCAGTTACCGAAAGCCACCAGAACGCCCATGCTCAATGCCAAGGTTCCAAAAACTACGATCAGTTCAGACATATCGACAGAGAACAGCCGGAATAAGATCTCGTCCGGCTCGAAACCGACGAATAGTGGTGAGAGACTCATCTTGCGCCTGCCGTCCCCGCGGGCATTGCCCGGAAAACTCTGATTCCCTCCGAAGCCTAGGCAAGCCGCAATCTAGCATCGGCCTATATTAGAGTCAAGCTGAGAACACGTTGTTAGGGGGCGAGCCCGGACCCCATTTCAGTTGGCGATGAGCGGACTAATCAGGCTGCCTTCCGAACCCGTTTCCAGTCGAAAAATCGTAGGCGAGCCAGGCCCTTCAAATCTCGCCAAACGGTCTGAGTGACTTTTACGCGGCTATCGCGATCCTCGACCCAGCGGACCGGAACAGAAGCGATGCTCCAGCCGCCTTTAGCGGCCAGCAGCAGCAACTCAGTGTCCCAGAACCAGCCGGTGTCTTTGACCAGTGGCAGCAATTTCTGGGCACACTCGCGCGTGATCGCCTTGAAACCGCACTGGGTATCGCTGAGACGAGTTTGAAAAGCGATCTTGGTCATCAGCACGAATCCGCGAGAGAGAACTTCTCGTTTGAGGGAGCGTGTGGTCTCAGACCCCGTGCCGAGACGGGAACCAGTTGCGATGTCGTGGCCCGCCTCAGTAATCGAGCTGATTAGCCGTGGCAACGCGTCTAGCTCGGTTGACAGGTCGATATCCATGTAAACCAGCACGTCCGCATCACTCGCCAACCAAGAGCTCGTTAGAGCGCGGCCGCGACCAGCTTCTGGAATGTGAAGCGCTTGCAGCTTGGAGAGTTCCTTCGACAGTGCCTGGGCTATCTCCGCGGTCCGATCGCGAGAACCGTTGTCAGCGATGGTGATTTGCCAATCGTGATGCACGTTATCACCCAGATACGCGTGGAGGGTGCGTATGCTGCGTTCAAGCACTTGCTCTTCGTTAAACACCGGCAGGACTATGTCTATACGTGCCATTAGTTCTGGCTTTCTCTAAGGATGGATTTCTCGCTGACCTACCTCGAGGTCGCCTTAGCGGTAGCTTAACCAACAGATGCGACGCGAGGGCGGATTGAGGCGTGTTAATGACGGAAGTGGCGTTCGCCGCTGAACACTAGGGCCATGCCAGCGGCGTCGGCAAGGGCGATGACATCCTCGTCGCGCACCGAACCACCCGGCTCGATGCAGGCGGTGACACCCGCGGCGGCGGCAGCCGCGAGGCCGTCGAAGAACGGAAAGAATGCGTCTGAGGCGACCACACTGCCGCGCGCCTTTTCTCCGGCTCTTTCTACCGCGAGGCGCACGCTGGTCACCCGATTTGGCTGACCGGCGCCCATGCCGAGCAGGGTGCTCTCCTTGGCAAGGACGATGGCGTTGGATTTGATGTGCTTGCAGGCGCGCCAGGCAAACTTCAGGTCGGCGAGTTCTTCCTCGCTGGGCTCTCGTTTGCTAACTACTTTGAGTTCCAGCGTGTCATCTGGTTTGTGATCGGGCTCCTGGAGTAGGTAGCCGCCGCTCACGCGTCTCAGGTCGTAAGGATTGCCGTCACCAGTTGGAACTTCAAGAATCCGAACTTCACGCCATCGCGTCAAGGCTTCAAGGGCCCGCTCCGAGTAACTTGGCGCCACAATGATGTCGTAACGCATGCGCTGGCCGCTGCTTGGGCTAACACTCGCGCGCATGGCTCGAGCCAAATAACCATCGATCGGCCGGTTGCTGGCGACAATGCCGCCAAAGGCGGAAATCGGATCACCTCCCAGGGCACGATCGTAGGCCGTAGGTAGTTCATCGTGGCTGGCAAGGCCGCATGGGTTGGTGTGTTTGATCACAGCTATGGTCGGTTCGTCGAAGTCCGATACAGTTCGCCAAGCGGCATCAGCGTCAAGCACATTGTTGAATGAGATTGGCGCACCATGCAGTTGCTTGGCATGGACTATGCCGAGCTCTGGCAGGCCGGCTTCTTCGTAGAGCACCGCAGCCTGATGCGGGTTCTCGCCGTAATGAAGACCGGCTCGCTTTCTCAGCCCGACTGTCAACTCGTCCGGTGATTCTGCATCCTGCCCAGCCTCCGCCCGCAGGTAGCGAGACACCATCGTGTCGTAGAGCGCGACGTGTTGAAATGCCTTAGCCGCCAAGGCACGGCGCGCCTCAAGAGGAACGCCGCGGTCGCGAAGCGCGGCCAGGCTCGCTTCATAGTCCGCCGGGTTAGAGAGAACAATGACGTCTGGGAAGTTTTTAGCGGCGGCGCGCAACATCGTCGGGCCGCCGATATCGATATTTTCCAAGGCGTCGGTCAAGGACACGTCGTCTTTAGCGATAGTGGCCTCGAATGGGTAGAGGTTGTTGGCAACGAGGTCAATGCCGGCGAAACCGAGCTCCGCGAGTTCACGCATGTGGCCGGGCTCGGAGCGGCGCGCCAGCAAGCCGCCGTGAATCGCCGGATGCAGTGTTTTGACTCGGCCACCGAGCATTTCGGGAGAGCCGGTGACTTCCGAGACGCTGGTCACGGCCAGCTTGGCATCTTTTAGGGCCTTCTCCGTACCGCCGGTGGCGATCAACTCCCAGCCCAGGTCAAGCAGGCCGGTGGCCAATTCGATCAGTCCGGTTTTGTCGTACGGGGCCAGCAGTGCTCGCATCTAACCAGCTTTCATTTTAGCGGCGTTCGATTCTTGGTCCCATGTTCTTCACCGCGGTGACTTCGCCCAATTCGAGCGCATGAGGTACAAGGCCTTGGAATTGATCGGCATCGGCGAGCGAAACGCAAATCACCATACCGATGCCCATATTAAATACGCTGTACATTTCTTCATCCTCGATTCGTCCGGCCCTTTGGACGAAGGGGAAGATCGGTGGGATGGTCCAGGCATCCTGTTCGATCCGTGCTCCCATGCCGTCGGGCAGGATACGCGGGATGTTTTCTTCGAACCCTCCGGCGGTGATATGGGCCATGCCGCGAATGATCGCCAGGGCCGGACTTAGTTCAGTCGCATAACTGAGGTGCGGCTTGAGCAGGGCGTCAGCAAGCGATTCACCCAGTTCCTCTTCGTGTTTCTCCAGCCGGGTACGGTCCGCCTCGGCGCTGGCCGAATCGATGCCGATTTCTAGCGCGGCCCGCGCCAGACTATAGCCGTTGGTATGCAGACCGTTGGATGGCAGGCCGAAGAGCAGATTGGCGGGCTCGATTCGCGTTCCGTCTATGACGTTCTCGCGCTCGACAGCGCCCACTACAAATCCGACGATGTCATAGTCTCCGGGAGCGTAAATGCCCGGCATATCGGCCGTTTCGCCGCCGAGGAGGGCGCAGTTGGCCGCGATGCAGGCGTCCGAGACTCCCTTGACCAGTTCAACTTTGGCGTCCGGCGTCAGGTCGGCGCTCGCGATGTAGTCAAGGAAAAATATTGGCTCAGCGCCAGTTGTCAGCACATCGTTGATGCTCTGATTGACGACGTCATGGCCCACGGATTCGTAGCGCTGGGCCAATGCAGCTAGTTTGACTTTGGTGCCGACACTGTCGGTGCTTGCAACGACTACCGGGTCCTTGTATTTGGTGCCCAGTGCGAAAAGGCCCGCGAAAGGCCCGATGCCGCCCAGGACCTCGGGCCGGGTTGCCTTTTTGGAGACTTCCTTGTAACGCTCGACAATGCCTCGGCGCTTCTCCAGGTCGATGCCAACGGCGGCGTAAGTAAGGGGCGGCTGCTTTTCCTGGGTCATTCGCTTGCCAGCCGGCTGGATCCGATGGGCGGGTTTCCCAGCACGCCTAGGGCGATGGCCGCGTAGTGGTCGGCGCCGGGTCTCTTACGGAGTTGTGCTCCCAGTCGATGGCGTGGCGGTCACGGGCGTCCTGGGGCGCTTCGAGACCGAGTTTGTCGAGCTCGCGTGGCACGGGCATCGGATACTCACCCGTGAAACAGGCCATGCAGAAGCTGTCGCGCGGCTGTCCGATTGACTCTACTAAGCCCTCACGGCTGAGGTAACCCAGGGAATCGGCACCGATGTCCTGACGGATCTCTTCCACAGTCTCGTGCGCGGCGATCAACTCCCATCGGCGCCCCATGTCGATGCCGAAAAAGCAAGAGTGGGTAATCGGTGGGGCGGTGACCCTGAGGTGCACTTCCTTGGCGCCGGATTCACGGAGCATCTTTACGACGTGGCGAATTGTGGTCGATCGTACAATTGAGTCGTCGACAACAACCACCCGCTGTCCCTCGAGGACTTCACGTAGGGGGTTGAATTTAACGTGCACGCCCTGATCACGAATGCGCTGGTCCGGCATGATAAAAGTGCGTCCTACATAGCGGTTTTTGACCAGTGTCTCCGCGAAAGGGATCCCGGACTCGCGCGCGTAGCCGACCGCGGCGGCGGTAGCGGAGTCGGGTACGCCGGTGACGATGTCGGCTTCAACCGGGTACTCGCGAGCAAGTTGACTGCCCAGTTTCATGCGAACCGGGTAAACGCGCTCGCCGCGCAGATAGCTGTCGGGACGAGCGAAATAAATGTACTCGAAGATGCAGAAAGCCTCGGCTTCCGGCTCCTTGATCTTGAAGCTTTTGACGCCATCGCCGTTGATCACGACGGTCTCTCCGGGGTCTAGATCTCGAATAAAATTGGCGCCCAAGTGATCGAAGGCACAAGTCTCCGAAGCAAAGCAGAACCCCCCGTCGATGCTCGCCAGTGAGAGCGGCCTGAGGCCCGACGGGTCCCGCACGGCGATTACTCCTTCGGTCGTCAAGATCGTCAAACAAAAAGCACCGCGAGCGCGACGCATGACGTAGGCCATGCGTTCACCCCAGTCGCTGCCGGGAGCGGTCGCTACAAGTTGGGCGATTACTTCGGAGTCGGTCGAGGTGAGAAATTCGCGTCCCTCGGCTTCGAGTTCAGAGCGAAGCAGATCTGCGTTAATAATGTTGCCATTGTGGCCGAGGGCTATTGTGCCGTTCGGACCATCGATCACGAACGGTTGAGCGTTTTCAACCCGGCTAGAGCCGGTGGTTGAGTAGCGCGTATGACCGGCGGCGGCTATCCCCTGCAAATAAATAAGGTCTTCCTCCTGGAAGACCTGCGAAACGAGACCCATGTCTTTGCGTAGCTTGATTTCGCTGCCATCGGTTGAGACTATGCCCGCGCTCTCTTGCCCTCTATGTTGAAGGGTGTAGAGGCCAAAAAAAGTCAGGCGGGCTACGTCCTTGCTTGGAGCGTAAACCCCAAAGACACCACAGGCCTCGCGGAGGCTGTCCAAAAATGCCTCATTCCCGCTGCTGCTCGTCTGCTTAACGCACAGAAATTCTAACTGTCATTGATCTGCAGGTCAATTGGCCTAATTGCCGGGAGCTGGGCGCTATTGCCAGCGATGCTGCCGCGCTAGTATCGGTTTAGTAATGCGCCGCAGACCAGCAGTCGCTTCGACCCTTGGCTTTATCTTCATGGGCCTCCTAGTGGTGATTGCCGCGGCACAAGAAGTCCCCCTGGTTTCTCAGACGAGGATTTCCGGAGTCAACCTGCCTCATAGTGTCTTGCTTTCGGTGGTGGACGAGGATGCCTTCGTCCGCCGGCTTGATTCGCCGCCGATTCTTAGCAATCCTCCAGAGCCCACAGGAACTGTCTACACCGTTACTTCGCCGTACTGGGGAGCCGTGCTGCGGGATGCTGGCGGAGTGGTCGCCACCGGCGAATTGGAGGCGTCCTACTTCCCTGTGTTGGGACATGTGCGTGTGCAAAACCCGGGCGAAGAATTCTGGCTGGTGATCAACCAGCGTCAGCGGGCAATTCTTGATCGCTACATCGCTCTCACTGCAGCCGGCTTGCTTGTGAATCGACCGGGCATCCTCGACGTGCTCGTCGAAGCATCGAAGTTTGAACTCATAACTGTGCAGATCGGCGACCGTTTTTTGGATGAAACGGAAACGGCCGAGTTCTGGCAGGTCGCCAGAGGGCTGCCGCGCCTTTCATCCTCGCAAATGCTTGCTTCGGTCGTTCTTGAGGACGATGAAAGCCGCCTCTGGATTATCTTCAACCTGCCGGAAGGCAGAGCAGTGCAAATGAGTTATTCCGTTGCGCCTGGATTGCTCACTGATAGTCTCGGCGCGGAGGCCTATCGCGTGCCCGGCGATTGGCTCGTAAATGTCTTAGGGGCGGACGCACCCAGACCGGGAGAGCCGTCCAACATCGGCGGCCGAGCGATCGAACAGGACACACGCCCGGGGTCACCACTCTGGTGGTTGGTAATGGTTGGCGGCGGCGTTTCGGCAATCGGCGCTGCGATCTGGTTGCGCCGGCGGTGGGCAGGCTAGTTTATCTTTGGCACTTCATCCAGGGCGAAGAAGCGCATGGCCGTCGCGATCAACTCCGCTGTGTTATAGCCGCCGGGGGCTGATCCGCCCATAGTCACGGTCAGCCGGCCGTGCGGCGCCAGCCTGGCTCCTTCAAGAGCGTACTCGGGCTTGATAGCGCGGTTTGTGTCGGATTGGCCGAAGAGGATTGGCATCTGCATATCGGGTAGTCGGGACCGCAGGCCCCATTCCCCACGCACGCCGGCGTCATTTATATAGTCGAGGATCTGGGTAAATACGGCCTCGCGTCCCGGGCGGTTCATCTGCTCGTGTATGGCCTCTCCCATCGCTTCGGTCGCGTAAAGGCCGCGCAGAGATTCGAGGGTCGGCAGGGAGAAGGTAGCGGCGCCGCTGGGCGCGGTAGGGTTGAGGCCGGCGTTACTGAGAAGGGCCAGCCGGCGTACCCGCTCGGGGTACTGGTGGGCGAAGAGAGCGGCGATCCAGCCACCGAGGCTTTGTCCCATGAGGTCAAATTCATCAAGCCCGACCGCATCGCAGAATCCCTTCAGTGCCTCGACCCACATCGGAAAGGTATAGCCGGAATCGGGCATGTCAGAGAGGCCCCAGCCCGGTACGTCCAGCGCATAAACGTGCGCGGTCTGCCGCAACGCGTCGAGGCTTGTCAGCCACTGGTCGGCTGAGTTTTGAACCGAAAGAGCGTGAACCAGGACCAGCGGGCGGCCTTGCCCAACCTCAAGGTAACGGATGCGATGGTCACCAGCGCCAACGTATTTGTCGTCCAGATCAAAGTGAAGTGTCATGCGTACTCCCGCCAAATTAGTCCGAACTAAGCTGGGTGGAACGATACTCCCTGGATCCAACCGGCACAAATTGGCGGCGCCGACGTATGAAATGCGAAAGGCGACTTGAAAAGTGGCCTTTCGTTGGTTCAATGTTCTGAGATTAGGTTGGGGGTGGGCCGGAACCGGGGCGCGGCGCACCCGCTGGCCGGCGTCGTTGCCGCCGCTCTATTACCCGTAGCCGGGCAGATGCGCGCTCCAGTGCAGCCATCGCTCCGGCGAGGTCAATCTCTCCCTCATGGGTGGCCAGCCGCTCCACTGCCCTCTGCCGTGCCTCTTCGGCGCGTGCCGCGTCAATTTCCTCGGATCGTTCAGCGGTGTCGGCGAGAATAACAACCTTGTCGTCACGTACTTCCACGAAACCACCGGCAAGGGCGACATCGGTCTCCTCTCCGGAACGCCGGAATACCAGCGCACCAGGTTGAAGCTCGGTCATAAGCGGCGCGTGTTGCGGCAAAATGGTCATTTCACCCTCGCTGCCGGGCAATGTAACCGAGTCGATGTCCTCTTCGGCAAAGACAACGCGCTCGGGCGTGATGATCTGCAGGTTCAGCGGCATTATCTAGCCCTGCTTCGCCAGCTGCTCGGCCTTTTCGACCGCACCTTCGATCGCGCCAACCATGTAGAACGCTTGCTCGGGCAGGGCGTCATGGGTTCCTTCGAGGATTTCCTTAGTGCCTCGGATTGTTTCCCGAACCGGGACATATTGCCCGGGCGTACCGGTGAAGACCTCCGCCACGAACATCGGCTGAGTTAGGAAACGCTGAACCCTGCGAGCGCGGCCCACGGTGACTTTGTCTTCGTCGGAAAGTTCGTCGAGGCCGAGAATCGCGATGATGTCCTGGAGGTCCTTGTAGCGCTGCAGGGTTCTCAGCACTTCTTGAGCCACGTCATAGTGCTCTTCACCTACGACAAGGGGGTCCAACATTCGTGATGAGGACGCCAGGGGGTCCATGGCGGGGAATAGGGCCTGCTCAAAGATCGCTCGGTCCAGGGTCACGCTCGAGTCGAGGTGGCCGAAGGTAGTCGCCACACCGGGGTCCGTGTAGTCGTCAGCTGGAACATAGATTGCCTGGAATGAGGTGATCGAACCTTTACGGGTAGTCGTAATGCGCTCCTCCAGCGCACCCACCTCTGTGGCCAAGGTTGGCTGGTAGCCCACAGCCGAAGGCATGCGTCCGAGCAAGGCCGAAACTTCCATTCCGGCCAGTGTGTAGCGGTAAATGTTGTCGACAAAGAACAGGACGTCTTGGCCGTCAACGTCACGAAAGTACTCCGCCATGGTCAGGCCACTGAGCGCCACGCGGAGACGGACACCGGGGGGCTCATTCATTTGGCCGAAGACGAGGACAGTTTTCTCGTAAACCTCCGGCGAATCTTGCATTTCTACCCAGAGGTCGTTGCCCTCACGGCTACGCTCACCGACACCGGCAAAAACGGAACGGCCACCGTGTTCGCGGGCGATGTTATTGATCAACTCTTTGATAAGGACTGTCTTGCCGACGCCGGCACCGCCGTAAAGGCCGACCTTGCCACCGCGGGCAAGGGGCGCGATCAAATCGATGATCTTGATGCCGGTTTCGAGGATTTGGGGCTCAGTCTCCTGCTCATCAAAGCTGGGTGGCGCGCGGTGGATTGGCCATTTTTCCGATGCGTCAACCGGCCCTTGGCCGTCCAGTGCTGTGCCGAGGACGTCAAACAGTCGGCCCAGAGTGGCCGGACCGACCGGAACGGCAATTGGCTGGCCGGTATCTGACACCTCAGCTCCACGCCGCAGGCCATCGGTGCCGGTCATCGTCAGCGCTCTCACCCAGTTGTTGCCGAGGTGCTGCTGCACTTCGGCGACGATTGTTTCACCGGCGTTATCGATTTCGACGGCGTTGTAAACTGCGGGCAGTTGATCCGGTGGAAACTCGATGTCCACCACTGTGCCGATTACCTGTACGATTTTGCCTTTTGTGCCAGCAGTCATTGTCATTGCTTCTACTCCTACTTCCTATGGCGAGCACCGGCTGGTTTTTGCTCTTTGGCCTCAGTTGGCTAATGCCTCCACGCCGCCGGTGATGTCCAGAAGTTCCTTGGTGATTTGCTCCTGGCGGACTTTGTTTCTTTCCAGGGTCAGAAGTTGAATCATGTCCTGCGCCGCATCGGTCGCGTTACGCATCGCCACCATGCGGGCGGATTGCTCGCTGGCGGCCATCTCTAGCACAAGTCGATATATCTGGATTTCGACATAGCGCGGCAACAGCGTTTCCAGGACCTGGCGCGCGTCCGGCTCGTATATGTAATCAACTGCCTTGACCTCGGCGTCCTCAGGCGGAGTAACCGGCAGCAGTTCTTGCGTTTCCGGCCGCTGAACCACCGTGTTGATGAACCTCGGATAGACGATGGCGACGCTATCGATTTCTCCAGCGGTGAAAGCATCAATAACGAGTTTGGCAATCGGCCGGATATCATCATAAGACGGGTAGTCGCCGAGCTTGCTGAATTGACCGACCATCTCTAAGTTGGTACGGCGGAAGAAGTCGTATCCCTTGCGTCCGACAGAAATTACTTTTGTTTGCGGATGGGCAGCGCCGAAGCTTCCGGCCATGCGAATTATGTTGGTGTTGAGACCGCCACAGAGGCCGCGGTCTGCCGTGATCACGAGTAGGCCAGGGCTAATCCCCTCACCTCTTTCCAAAAGCGGATGCAACGCCGTTCCGCCTTCATCGCCGCTAGCCGTGAGGCTCTCAACCACGTCTGCCAAAAGCCAACGAAGCTGATCAGCATAAGGGCGATGAGCCAGTGCCATCTGCTGGGCTTTGCGCATCTTGGAACCGGCGACCAGCGACATAGCGCGCGTCGTCTTGGCCGTCGACTGAATCGAACGAATCTGGCGATTTATTTGACGTAGTGTCGCCATTTACTGCTTATTCCCGTCTACGGCCGAAGCGCTAGAACGACCCCGTCTGTTTGAATTCGTCGATCGCGGTCCTGAGTTTGCCCTCCAGCTCATCATCGAGAATCTGCTTCTCACTGATCTCATTCCCGAGCTCAGGATGGTTGCTGTCCATGTAGCTAAAAAGTCCGGTCTCGAAGGCGCGTATCTTGTCGACTGGGATGTCGTCCAACAAGCCACGGCCGACGGCGAAGAGAATGATGACTTCATGGTCGAAGGCTATCGGTGAGTATTGCGGTTGCTTAAGCAGCTCAGTAATGCGTTGGCCACGCTCGATTTGGCGGACCGTGGCGGCGTCCAAGTCGCTGGTACCGAACTGGGCAAACGCCTGAAGTTCGCGGAACTGAGCCAATTCTAGTTTCAGCGAGCCTGCAACCTGTCTGATTGCACGGCGTTGAGCCGAACCCCCGACACGTGAAACAGAGAGGCCTACGTTGATCGCCGGCCGAATGCCAGCGTTGAACAGGTCGGCTTCGAGGAAAATCTGCCCATCGGTGATCGAAATGACGTTGGTTGGGACGTAGGCCGAGATGTCGTTGGCTTGGGTTTCGATGATCGGCAGCGCGGTAATCGAACCACCGCCCAGGTCTGACGAGAGCCGCGCGGAACGTTCCAGAAGCCGGCTGTGCAGATAGAAAACATCTCCGGGGTAGGCTTCACGTCCGGGCGGCCTACGCAGCAGCAGAGACACCTGTCGATACGCCCAGGCGTGCTTTGAAAGGTCGTCGTAAACAATCAGAGCATCCTTGCCGGCTTCCATAAACTCTTCGGCAAAAGCACAACCGGCGTAGGGGGCCAGGTATTGCATCGGCGCCGGGTCGGAAGCAGAAGCGGAGACAACGATTGTGTGCTCCATGGCGCCGTACCGCTCGAGCAGTCCAACGGTTTGAGCCACTTTGGATGCTTTCTGGCCAATGGCGACGTAGACACAAATCAGGTCGCCACCTGTCTGGTTGATGATCGTGTCTATCGCCAAGGTGGACTTGCCGGTTGATCGGTCGCCGATAATCAGCTCTCTTTGGCCGCGACCGACCGGGATCATCGAGTCGATGGCCTTGATACCAGTCTGGACCGGCTGGTTTACACCCTGGCGGCTGACGACGTTTGGCGCGACGCGCTCAACCGCCCGGTGACTCGTCGCGTTGATGGGACCTTTGCCATCGATCGGACTGCCCAAGGCGTCAACGACGCGGCCCAGCAGCGCATCGCCGACCGGGACCTCAGCGATACGACTGGTTGTTTTGACCTGCTGTCCCTCTTCGATGCCCGTGTAATCTCCGAGGACAAGGACACCGACTGTCTCCTCTTCCAAGTTCAGGGCCAAGCCCATGGCACCGCTTTCAAACTCGATCAACTCGCTATACATGCACTCCGAGAGGCCGTGCACGCGGGCGATGCCATCACCGGCTTCGACGACTGTGCCAACGTTGACGGCTGCAGTATCGGCACCGAACTGTTCGATTTGCGCCTTGAGGATTGCTGTGATCTCTTCAGGCCTGACTGCCATCGTGACGTCCTCCGCTCAATCTCAATATTATCGACCCGGCTTCCGAGCCTGACTCCAGTCTGTTCTAAACTGCTCCGGTCAGGCTCTCACGCAGAGCCTGAAGTCGCGCCTTTGTGCTGACATCGACCAGCTTGTCTCCGAGCTGAATCACGAGTCCCCCAATTACGTTGGGGTCGACTTCTGCTTCTAGGATTATTCTCTGACCCGTCTCCTCTTGGAGGCGTTTTGTCAAAGCCTCCTGGGCCGCGTTATCCAACGGAACCGCGGTAACCGCCCGGGCGCGGCGGATCCCCTGGCTTTGTTCGGAAAGTGCGGCGAATTCCGTGGCAATATCGCTAGCCAGAGCAGTTCGGCTTTTCCTCACCAGGAGTCTAGCAAGATTAAGCGGGAGGGGCGGCAGGTCTTTAAGACCGGCTTCGATTACACGCTGCTTGGCGTCAACAGCCACACGTGTGTTTTCGAGTGCCCTGGCGGCCTCTGCATCGCTCATGAACGCGGCAATCTGATTGATTGCGCTGGACCACAGGTCCAGCGTCCCAGTCTCGAGCGCTAATTCGAACGCTGCTTGGGCGTATCGTTTCGCCGCTAAGTCGGTTGTTGCCACTCTTTCCCCGTCTCCTAATTTTCCCGGAACGAAGACTGCGACAAAGCTTCGTCAATCAGGCGTTGGTGGGCCGATCGGTCGAGTGATTGCCCCAAAACTTTTTCGGCGGCATCGATGGTCAGATCGGCGAACTCGCCGCGCAACTGGGCGATAGCTGTGTCACGTTCGAGTTGAATCTCGGCTCGGGCACGAGCTAGCATTGCTTCTTGCTGCTGTTGAGCCTGCTGTCGGCCCTCTTCCTGAACCCTGGTTGCAGCTTGCTGCGCCTGGGCAACAATCTCTAATCCCTCATGGCGGGCTGAGTCGATTTGTGCCTGCGCATCACGATTCGCTTCCTCTGCGCGCTCCTGCCCTTTTTCCGCAGCCGAAAGGCCCTCGCGAATCCGTTCTCGCCTCTGGTCCAGCATCTTCAGGACCGGCTTATAGATGAGCAGACGCATCACGATCAAAAGGAACGTGAAGTTTACGAGTTGAGCGAACAACACCGGCACGTTTAAGCCGATGTCCGTGATCCCTAGAAACACCATCGCTTATACCTCTAATTTCGACCCTTTAGAATACGAAGCCGATCATAACCGCGATCACCAATGCGTAAATCGCGATCGCCTCGGCGAAGGCGATACCCAGGATCATGTTGGTCTGAACAACCGGCGCCGCCTCTGGGTTGCGACCGAGAGCCTCCATCGCCTTGCCCACCAGGTTGCCAATGCCAATAGCCGGGCCGATGGCTCCAATCCCAATTGCTAGGCCGGCACCAATGAACTTTGCCGCGTCGTCGCTAATCTCTAATAGAGGGACAAACATGCTCACTCCTCCTTTTGCCTTTCAGCCCGTTCAGGGCAATTGACCGCGCGTTAATGCTCTGCCGCGTCCTCGGCGTGGTCGCCTTCGTCATGTTCGGCGACGGCGAGGGCGGCGAAGATCAGAGTCAGGGTTCCAAAAACAAACGCCTGAATCGCCCCAACGAAGAGTTCAAGACCGTAGAAAATCACCAGGATCGGTGACGCCACGGCAACCATGAAAGTCATGACAAGAATTAGAATTTCTCCCGCCAGCATGTTGCCGAAGAGCCGGAATGAGAAACTGACCAAACGGGCGAATTCTGCGATCAGCTCCAGGATTCCGACGAAGAAGGCGATAGGAGAGCTAAAGTTGAAAAACTTCTTACCGTAGCGAAGCACTCCCAGGCTGGAGATGCCCCAAAACTGAACGAAGAAGGCCGACACCAGGGCAAAGGAAAGCGGAGTCATCAAGTCGGTGTTGATGCCGCGCAAATAGGGCGCCAGAAGGCCAACCTTCTCGTTGTCCTCTAGCTTGCCGTGCGTGGCTTCTTCGATGGCCCGTTCACGACATTCTTCGGCCGCGTGCAGGTTACTTTCGCCCTCGCATTGGCTGGCATCGATCTCTATGACTTCGGCGCCGGGCATGATCAAAGAGATGCCGCCGTCCCGGAAAACCAGCACGTCTTCGTGGAATTCTTCCTCTACGGCGTGCAGCGGTTCGAAGATGCCTATGGTGTTGAACACCGGCGTCAGTGAGAGCCAGTTCGCGAAGGCGATATATATGAAGAAGGTCGCGATCAGCGGGAAGAAACGCCGGCCATTCTTTTCGCCAACGATTCCCACTACAAAGTTAAAAATCCCCTCGATGATCGCTTCAAAGAAGTTGTAGAAGCCGCTGGGAATGAGGGCCATCTTACGGATCGCGGTGAAGCAGATCAGGATCAGGAGCGCGATAGCGACCCAGGCGGTGAACAAGGTGTTCGTGACATCAAGCGGTCCAACAGTTGTTAGAACCTCGCCCTTGATGTCGATGATCGGTCTGGGTGGTGAGATGACTAAGATCGAAAAGGCGATGAGCGCTACCGTGACGACGATGGCCCCGATGATGATGAGCCGACTGCTCAATCCCGCTTCCTCCTCGACTGTCTACGGTTGATTTCGGCCAGCACATCCATGAGTTGGCGCGTCCCGCCGATAAGGGCTAGTGCCAAGCCGAACCCCAGACCAAGAAGCGTAAAAAGCCGGCCCGTGTTCAGGGCCTCATCCAACTCTCTGCCGCCAATTGTTCCGAGCGCGATAGAGAGTCCGATGTAGAAGCCAATCCCCACTAGCCTGGCGCTGGGTGGCATCTTTTCCTCCAGCGCGGCTCGCCACCTAAGTCTGAAACCTCGTGAACATTATCACACGCACTATCCACGATCAAACCTAGCAGTCGGGTTTTGCAAACCAGGTGACGCGAGTAAGTTTGAGGGTCCGGAAGACAAAAAAGCGCCCGCGTGAGCGCTGGTTTTGCCGGCTGCTTCGGGCCTATTGGCGTCTTTTCTCGAAGTCGTCCAGGTCAAGTGAATCGATGAAGTCTTTGAAGGCAGACATCTTCTCGAGCTCTTCGGGTGCAACCCGCTGAGCAGGGTCGTTGTGGCCCGCGGCGGCGGCGGATGTCACGGGCCCAGCTTCCGATTCTTTGTCCAGTTGAATGCCTGCGCGCTCCAACACGGACTCATCAGCGAAAATTGGCACTTGGCTGCGCACTGCCAATGCGATCGCGTCGCTTGTGCGGGAATCGATCTCGACCCTCTGGCCGTTACTCTCGAGGACGATGCGGGCGTAGAACGTGTCATTGTTGAGGTCGTTGACTACCACGTGCTCCACCTGGGCTCCCAACGAATCAATAATCGTGCCCATGAGGTCATGGGTCTGAGGCCTGGGCGGCTGGACGTCGCCAAGCCGCATGGCAATCGCTTCTGCTTCCGAGGGCCCGATCCAGATTAGGAGATAGCGGTCAGAATCCTTTTCTTTGAGGATGACCACGCGGTTGTAATTCTGCATGCTGACGCGGACGAATTCGACACTCATTTCGATCATCTGCCGTCAACCTCCTGATGGTTAAGACTGTTCCAGTCTAGGTTCGGCATATTGGGGTGTCAACGCTATGAGGACTCACCCGGAATGTCTTCAAGCGGAATTACCCGGCTACTGCGCGCCTGCGACCAGGCGGCAGTCAGAAGCGCACCGATTCCGGCCAAGATCAGAACTGGTGCAACGCCGATTGCATCGGCAACCAAGCCGGCGAGGATCACCGGTGCGATCGCGACCAGATTGGCCAGCACGGTTTGTGCGGCGAATACGCGGCCCTGCATCTGGAGGGGAATTCGTTCGTTAATCAGGACCCGGCCCAGCGTTAGAACGATTGTCAGGGAGAACCCATAAGCGTTTGCGTAAAGAATGGTGGCAGCAATACGCGCGGTCTGCTGGTTCAGGGGACCAGCGCTGAATACGCCGATTGGATCGAGTGACTCGAAAAAATCTCCGGTCAGCGGCACGAAACCCAGCGCCATTAAAGCCCCCGCCATCACTACATACGCGCCGCTGATTGTCACCAGCTTGTTGTAACGATCAGCGAAGTACTCCACGCTCCGCAGGCCGAGAAATACGGCAACACCCACCGGCGCGAGCACGAAAACGATATTTTCCGGTTGTATTTCCAGCACCTGGGTCGAGAATTTCGGCAGCATGGTGGCGATGATCAGTGTGGAGACGCTAGTGACCACCAGGAGGATCAACGCCAAGAAGGAGGTTGGGTCCTTGTTGAGCCGGATCCAACTCTCAGCAAATTCGCGGCGCACCAGGCTGAGCGATACGCGGCTGTCGCTGCTGCTGAAGAATTGGAACTGGGGGATAATCGTAATTAGCACGGCGGACACAGCGAACATTGCAGCGAGCGTGATCAATAGCGGGTCGCCGTTAGTTGTCTTGAGGAGAACTGGGGCCAAGATCAGCATGCCCAAGACTTGGCTGGCCAGCGTGCCAAGATTGATTACGGTGTTTGCGGCCACGAGCCGTTTGGAACGAACAATGTTGGGCACCACGGCGGCTTCGGTTGGTATCGCGAACTGAGCGATGACGCTCAGGCCAAAGGCGACGGCGTAAATCGAAGGCAGACTGTCTTTGGCGCCAATCAAAGCAATTGCCAGTACAGCTCGGAGAACGTTGGCCAGAAACAGGATCAAACCGCGTGGCAGCCGATCCACTGCGACACCGGCGAGAGCACCTAGCAAAGCTGATGGCACGATCAGCATGAGTAACAAGCCGCCAGTGGCGATGGCTGACTCAGAGTGACGGACGGTAAGGATGATAAGAGCGTAGGTCAGGGCATTGGAGGCGCCATGGCTGGCGAGGCGCATGATCCAGAAGCGCCGGAAGGAATCCTCCTGCAGGAGCTCAGTCCATTGACTGAGCAAGAAACGGCTACCGCGCCGAGAAGTAGCCTCCGACATCAGAAATCATTGGCACTTTCCGCGTTGGCGCGGAAGATGAATTGCTTGATTCGTTTCTCCAGGATTGCCCGCTCGAGCAGGATCCGGCGATTGCAGCTGAGGCAGCGAAGGCCGATATCGGCGCCAAGCCGTGTGACCTGCCAATCACTCCCGCCACATGGATGAGTTTTGCGCAGGCGAACGACATCGCCAAGGTCGATTTCGAGGGCCGTGTTAGTCACCCGCGGCCGGCGCTGGCTCACGCCGATGCCGGTTGATTTGATCGCGCAGTTGGACGGCAGCCGAGCGAGCTGCTAGCGCGTAGTCGCTGCCGCGGCTGGCGTAGAGGACCCCTCGGGAGGATGTGATTATCGCTCCATCGCCGGCGACGGTGATTCCGGCCCTAACAGCGTTTCGCAAGCTTCCCTCTTGGGCGCCAATGCCTGGGACGAGTATTGGCATGGACGGGCAGATCTCACGAGCCTGCAAAAGTTGTTCCGGGAACGTTGCCCCCATCACGAGACCGACGTTTCCGCGAGTGTTCCATTCCCGAGCCCGTGTCGCCACAACTTGCCAAAGTGGTTTTGTTCCATCCTTGTCTTGCACCACCAGGTCTTGGAAGTCGATGGCGCTGGGGTTTGAGGATCGACACCAGACGATGATCCCTTTGTCGTCGTACTCCAAAAATGGTTCAACAGCATCCTTGCCGCCGTAGGGATTCACAGTCATAGCGTCGGCTCCGAGCTCGTCGAAAATCGCCCGCGCATAGGCAGCAGCGGTGTTGCCGATGTCACCGCGTTTGGCGTCAATGATCACCGGCGTGGCCGGCGGGATTAGCCGCATTGTTTCGGTCAGCATATCTCTGCCGGGTTCACCCAGTGCCTCAAAGAAGGCGATGTTTGGTTTGTATGCACATACCAAGTCTGAGGTTGCCTCGATGATTTCTTTGTGGAATTCAAGGACATCTTCGACAGGCATCATGGCTGGGTCCGGATCGAGACCAACGCAAAGCAGGCTATCGTTCGTGGCTACGGCCTCGGCGAGTTTGGCGGCGAACGGTTGGCTCATCTCGAGGGTATTGTAGCGTGGCTTGTCCGGCTAGCTAAGACTTTTCCTTCTGCAAGGCTTCCCATTCGCTGCGCAGCCGCTTGATGTCTTCGGCCGAAACGGCAATGCTGCCGTAGCGAGCCTCATCAAAAACCGCGGTAATTCGGCCGGGAGTTGGGGCCGCGAAAATCTGGTCGAGGCGTGGTGCTAGCTCCAGCGGTGTTTGGGCCGGCCCGCGGCTGACGCCACGTTTTGCGCCGGCTTCGAGGACGTCAGCGTACAGGCGCCGGACCGGCTCTGTCCGGTCCCCGAAGTGGAGGTTTGGCCTCAGTCGCCCGAGGAGTGAACCAAATAGTCCTCCTAGCTCCGCGGCGATGCGCCCTTCCTCATAAGTCGATTCGGCCTCGTCGCCACTGCCTTTTCGCTTACGATTCCGACGGAAAACCAATGCGGCCCCCGCGACCACGAGAGCCAAAAACAGCAATATCAAGACGCTACGCACGATGTCCCAGAACCATGCAGGTAACTGGCCCAGGGAGAATTCGTCATTGCCCTCGGCTGCTTGCGGTGGCGGAACTTCAGGTGTAAACGGCTCGCCGGTGCCGAAGAACCAATGGATCGCGTCGGCAATGCCGGCGAAGACTTGGGACAGAATCCAAAGGACCGGCCACAGCACAAGGAGAAAAGCCTGGCCCAGCCCCTTCGCGGCGATCCCAAGCCCCGTCGCCATTTCACTGAAGTCCAACAAGACAAATATCAGAGCAACTGCGCTCAGAAGGATTACGGCGCCGCCAACCGCGGCGACCCAGGTACCGGAGAAGGATCGGCCGTATTCTTCCTCGGCGCGGGCGGCTTGTGCCAGGCCGATCGCCAGGAGGCCGACGGCGATGTATGGCACCGCCACGAGGCCTACCGCTGCCGGAGTATCTTCAGGATTCGGAAGCAACTGGACTATGGCCATGATCGCTACGCCAGAGGCGAAGGTGCGGACGATTGAGTCGAAGCCCATTGGTTGCTGGCCGCGCGCGAGACCGCGCATCCAAAAAATCCAAAGAAAGGCTATGCCGAACACGGAGGCCGTATGGCCGCGTGTCGCCGCGCTAGCATCGGCGATAAATCTATCAGCCCAACTGAAATCCCAAAAGCGCCAATCACCAAATAGATCGATGCGGACTATGGCATAGAAAACTAACAGCGAAAGAGCGGTCCCCCAGACCCGAACCACTCCGAGTTCCATGTCTGACTGCTCGAACGCACGGGAGATCAGGTATGAAATGAAGACGACGGCCGCGACTCCCAGAATGGAGAGACTGCTGTCATCAGTCACCCCAGCGAGCACGAAGCCCAGGAGAGCGTAAATCCAAAGAGTCTCCATCAGCAGGAGCGCACCCCTGGTGACCGGCAGCCGCCACTTCATCAGGTAGCTCGACCAGCCTCGGCAGTTTGCCGCGCCTCGCGAGACTTCATCGTTGAACTGAGATTAAAGACCGGGATCGCACCGGGCGCTGAATCGAATTCCTCCTCGGCTAGCGAGAGGACGGTCACGGCGTGACCGGCACTGGCTATCCGCTGAAGAGACGCTGCCAGGGGTGGATCCATGCGTGAGGTGACGCAGACAAGAGTCGCGCCGAAAGGAAACGCCTGAGCCTCTCGGTCCAAGACAGTTTCCAAAGGCACCAAAGTGAGTGGGCCGATCACCGCGAGGGATTCGAGGATTTTCAGGAGTTGATCGGAACTGCGCCCCACCGGAACGCGCAAGGGATGGTCCGAGGTTGGGTAGGAGCCGTTGGCGGCGATGCCCACGGAATAGCCGGCTTCGATAGCGTAGCGTGCCACTGAGCCGGCTGTAGACAGAAGGCGTTCCAGAACCTCTGGGAAAAACCCTTGCCAGCTGTGCTCCATGGTGTGGACGTTGAGAGCAATCAGCAAATGAGGTGTGCTTGAGGGTTCATAGACCTTGGACTGTAGGCTCTGACCTCTGGCGGTGGCCTTCCAGTCGATTCGCTTCATCGGATCACCAGGACGGTAATCACGCGATCCGGCAATCCGGCCCGGGTCCTCAAAAATCCGTTCGCGTCCCTTCTTCTCGCCAAAGGGCCGTTGGGGCGGCAGACCAAGTTCAGGCAAAGTGTAGAGGCGCGGGTAAACAATTATTGAGTCGTATATCTGCTCGTCCTGGAGGACCGGAAAGAAGCCGAACAAGTCGCCGGATTGGAGATGCGCCGGCCCCAGACGGTAATAGCCACGCTCCGGTGCATCGAAATTCAGGGTCCACTGGATTCGTTCGTACCAGCTCAAGTGGGTGGAGCGAGAGAGATAGACATAATTGGGAAACGGCGCTGGACTCAAACGCGTCTCATCCTGAATTAAGCCTTCAGGAAACGCATCGCGGATCTCCAACCAGGGAACTGGCAGCAGCTTGTCGTTGTGCAGTCGAAGAGTCACACGAAAGCCTTCGCCGGCGAAGGCGCGACTTTCCGGTATCAGGCGCTCATACGTCACATGATCCAAGGAGTGGTTTGACCAAAACCGGGCTACGAAGCCGGCCAACAGAAGAAGCACAGCCAGCCCGATCAGTGGACCATTGCCGGCGGCTATGCCGACCAGCACCACGAACAGCGGTAAACCAAGCCAGTAGCGGCTGATCCAAATGGTCTGGATCTCTCGCGAGCTAAGGCTGCCCTGCTTGCGCTCTTTGGGGGTGAGCTCCTGAGATGAAGGAGGTAAGACCTCGCTCATCCTTCGACTGGCACCGGGACGGTCTCAACAATCTCCTGCAGGATGTCTTCGGCGTTGCGGCCGCGAAGACGGCTCTGAGAGCTCAGCAAAACTCGGTGCGCCAGGATGTAGGGCGCGATAAATTTGACGTCGTCCGGCAGAACGTAATCGCGCCCGCGAATCGCCGCCAGCGCACGCGCGCCCCGCAGCAGGTTGAGACTGCCGCGAGGGCTGGCGCCAAGCTCGTACGAGGCATGGTTGCGCGTCGCCTGAACCAGTTGAACCATGTAGCGTCTAATTGAGGGCTCGCAATAGACTTGAGGCACGAGGTGCCCAAGGCGGACCAATTCTTCAGCCGTAACCACCGCTTCAAGCTCTTCGAGCGGACTGTGTTGCTCGAACCGCAAGAGAATCGCTTCTTCGCCATCCTCGTCCGGATAGCCCAAGCGCACCTTCATAAAAAAGCGGTCAAGCTGAGCTTCCGGCAGAGGAAAGGTTCCCTCGAGTTCGATCGGGTTTTGCGTCGCGAGAACCTGGAACGGCGATGGCAGCGGCAGGGTCACTCCCTCGGTGGTTATCTGTCTCTCCTCCATTGCCTCCAGCAGGGCGCTTTGGGTCCGTGGTGTCGCCCGGTTTATCTCATCGGCAAGGACGATATTGGCAACGATTGGTCCCGGCCTAAATTCAAACTCCGCTTGTTTCTGGTTAAAGAAGTTGATACCGGTGACATCTGAAGGCATCACGTCAGGGGTGAACTGGATGCGCTTGAATGAGCAGCCGATCGATCGTGAAATCGCCTTAGCCAGTGTCGTTTTGCCGGTGCCCGGCACATCCTCCATAAGGATGTGGCCCTCGGAAAAAAGGGCTACCAGTACCAAATCGATGACGTCGCCTTTGCCGACTATCACTTGGGGGAGCGTAGTGGCAGCACAAAAAGCCGCAGCCCCTTCGCGATGTTTTCCTTGAGAAGTGCTTGATACGGTCGGCAACCTGGCGAATTTCCCCCATAGCCGCACCTGCCGCGAAAGGGTCCGCTCGATTCTCGGAGCCTTGCGGCCCACCATCGAGACCGAGATAGTGACCCCTTGGCGTCTGAGGATCGGCTGTAGCTTGTCTTTGCCCCAGACGGGATTGTCTTGGCGCAGGCGTAGCACCGCTGCTTCGAACTCTAGGCTCCAAGTCGGCTTGCGGACCTGGTGGGCCTATGGCTGCGGTCTTCCAGACCCCGCGGACCCTGGAGCCGGTAGCACTCTAGCCACTGGTAAAGGGTTGAGCGGCTGCGTCCAAAGCGTCTTGACGTCAGACTCACCTTCTCGCCGTGATCCTTGTGCCACTCAACAGCCCTGAGGCGCGCCTTCGCCTCACGTGATAGTCGTGGCTCCTCCCTGCCTCCCTGCGCTCCTTC
The DNA here is from genome assembly GCA_965219205.1 of Dehalococcoidia bacterium. Taxonomy (GTDB): domain Bacteria; phylum Chloroflexota; class Dehalococcoidia; order DSTF01; family WHTK01; genus WHTK01. Next base: position 8,949 of record CBDCMQ010000003.1, on the reverse strand, counting down.
TGGGAGGAGACGAGCCAGGGTTGGACCCGCCTGGGATGATCGACCCGTACGTCTGCATTGGGACTCCGTATCGTCCCCGCCTTCTCATCATTGTCGTGTACGGCATCTTTCTGAACGAGATCAGGCGGAAACCTGTCGCTCATTAGCGCCGGGCCAGTTGAAAAAAACAGGAGCTGAGGCTAGCGCCGTCGCTCCCAAGTAAAGAAGCGCACGGCGACAGCCACGCCAATCAAGCCCCAGACGACCATGACAAGCAGGCCTTTCACGTCTAAACCGCTGCCGGTTAGGAAGGGATCGAAGGCGGCGTGCAGCGCTTCGGCGAAGTGCACGACCGGAAAGAGCGACGCGAAGTCCCGGAGCCAGCCGGGCGCATTTTCCGTCGGTATGAAGACGTCGGAAATGAAAAGCAGAGGCAGGACCAAGGCGTTTACCACCGCCGGTGCCGCATCGGCGGTGGGAATGACCGCCGTGAGAGCGATGCCGAGCGAGCAAAAAGCAGCGGCGCCAATTATCAGAGCCAGCAGAAAAGCCGGAGCTCTGGCACTTGGCAAGTCAACGCCGTAGAAAATTGTGCCGATTGCCAAGACCAGAACGACCAGAGTGATGGATATGACCGTGGCTTGAAGGATGCGGCCAACGAAGAAAGCAGCGGCCGGCAGGGGAGTACCGCGTACCCGCTTAAGCTGGCCGCGGTCTCGCGCGAATGAGAGGCTCATCGCGATATTGGTGTAGCAGGCGCTGATTACGGACAAGGCGACGATTGCCGGAACATAAAAGGTGGAAGCATCGACAGTGCCGCCACGAACCTCTATTTCCTCGTTGCCGAAAACCAGGTTGAAGATGACGAGAAACATTAGCGGAAATACGAACGTGAAGAATACGGAGGCCGGGTTTCGCCGGAATGCAAGTAGTTCGTAGCGCGCCTGACGTAGAGTGAGGGAGATGCTCGTCAAGGCGCCGCGCCCGGATCTTCGACTAATTTCAAATAGGCATCCTCAAGCGTCGAGCGAGAGACCGTCAGTTCCGCCAGTTCGAGGTTCTGCTCCTGGGCGCGGCGGGTCAGCTCGTGGAGAGTCGCGGTTGGCGTTGAAGTGTCAATTGAAACCAGGTCTGGATCGTTCTTCGAGACTCCATCGATTCCCTCCAGAAGCTCTCTGTTTTGTGGCGGCAGCCGGAAGCGAATCCTTGACATTGCATCGGCGTTGATCAGTTCACGCGGTGCTCCTTCGGCGATGATTTCACCGCGCCGGATTATGGCCACTCGGTCCGCGAGGCGTTCAGCTTCATCCATGTAATGGGTTGTGAGGAAGACGGTTTTGCCGAGTGACTGAAGGCCCTCGATCATCTGCCAGGCGCCGTGGCGAGCAGCCGGGTCAAAGCCAGTTGTCGGCTCGTCCAGGAAAATCAGGTCTGGGTCGCCGGAGAGGCCGATGGCCACGTCCAGCCGGCGCTGTTGGCCGCCGGACAGCCGGATAACCCGGCTACTTCGCTGGTCGCCTAGCCCAACGAGCTCGAGGATTTCGGCGAGCGGGCGCGGGTGGGGATAGTAGCCACGGTATAGATCGATTGTCTCTTCAACAGTCAGGTATGGGTCGACACCAGTTTCTTGTAGAACAATGCCTATGCGTTGCTTAAGCGCACGTTGGCTGAGACCTGGGTCGAATCCAAGCACGCTGACCTGCCCAGCCGTACGGCTGCGATGGCCTTCGAGGATTTCCACCGCCGTCGTCTTACCGGCTCCATTCGGTCCGAGTAGAGCGAAGACCTCACCAGAGCGGACGTGCAGGTCGATATTTCGCACGGCTTCGACCTGGCCATAGTGCTTGCGCAAGCCCTGCACTTCGATCGCGTGTTCCTCAGCCATCGAGTCATCCTAGCATCAGCGCTGAGACTGTCAGCCGCTTCTCCAAGGGTTCAGGAGGTAGCCGCCAAGCCAGTCTGTAATTCGGGCAAGAGGGACAATTGCCGCGCTTCTGAAGGCCTTGCGCTTGGCTTCGGCGTTCGTTCCGCGATCTCATACGTGGCTCGCAGCGTGGCGACTCGGCCCTGGGTTGGCTGCGTTTGCTCGTGGGAGAGATAGGCGCCACTTCGATACGGACGATGGTAGTACTCCACTAGGTCGGGCCAGTCGTCACTCAAATGGCGCAGGAAATGCTCGCGAGTGCCTGGCCGGAGATGGAGGAGGTTCGCCCAGAGTCCGGCTGCGCCCGCCGCTTTGGCCGCTTTGACGACCTCCTCCAGTTGCTCCGCTCGATCAGATATACCGGGCAGGATCGGCGCAATGCCTACATTAACTTTGATTCCAGCATCGCTGAGCGTCCGCACGGCCCGCAATCGCTGCCGCGGCGGGGCTGTACCCGGCTCTGTTTTGCGCCAAACATCGAGGTCGAGAGTCGGTATCGAAATGTTGATCTCGACCTCAACTCGGGATGACGCTTGGCCAAGTACGTCAACGTCGCGAACGATCATGGGCCCGCGCGTGATGAGGCCAAACGGGTTGCGAGCCGCGGTTAGCACCTCGATGCAGGCGCGGGTTAGCTTGTATTTGCCTTCGGCGGGCTGGTAGGGGTCGGTCGCCGCGCCAATCATTACTGTCTCGCGGCGCCAGGACCGCTTTTGCAACTCCCAGTTCAACACGCGCACGACATTGGTCTTCACTCGAATCGAACTGCCGTAGCGGTCATCTGAGGCGCGGTCAGCTCGTTTTTCATAAGCTCGAACGTAGCAGTAAGTACAGCGGTGGACGCATCCCATATACGGATTCAGGGTCCAGCGGAACGGCATGCCGGTCGTCTGGTTCAACGCGGTTTTGCAAGGCTGTTCGCGGTAGTCAACCAGCATTCCAATAGTATGAACATATGTTCTAAAGCTGTCAATATCAAATTGCGTTGCTGCCTGACAGAGGCTGCCGGAAGTCACCTTTGAGTTGGTGCTTGCGGCTTGCTATTATTGCCGCAATGTTTCTGATCTCTCCTGAGGAAAGACGAAGCCCCGATGATGAGTCGGGGCTGGCAATTAGGCGATAGCTTTTTGCCCTACTAAAACCTGGAAAGCGGCGCGGCCAAACTGGCAATCTTGTACCGCTTTTGCCGTCCTCCGGAGGTAATCCAATGTCCCCTTGCACCTCAATCTTATTGCCCACTTCCGGGATGAGAAGCCGCTATGTTTAAGCCAGTCCAAACTCGCGTCGACTACGTCCAACTCGAGCACGACATTCAGATGTGGTGGGATGAGACACAGATCCCGCAGAAGTACTTGCGGCGCAACCAAAACGTCGAACAGCGCTGGTCTTTCATCGATGGCCCGATTACGGCCAACAACCCGATGGGTGTCCACCATGCCTGGGGACGCGCCTACAAGGACCTCTATAACCGCTTCTGGACTCTGCGCGGCCGCAAGCTGCGCTATCAAAATGGCTTCGACTGCCAGGGCCTCTGGATCGAAGTTGAGGTCGAAAAGGAGCTTGGCTTCAAGTCAAAGCGTGACATCGAGACCTTTGGCATCGCTGAATTCGTTGAAGCGTGCAAGGAGCGCGTGCGGCGCTTCTCGAATATCCAAACCGAACAATCGATTCGACTTGGTTACTGGATGGACTGGGAGAACAGCTACTTCACCAACTCTGATGAGAATAACTATTCAATCTGGGCCTTCCTCAAAAAGTGCTGGGAGAAGGGCTGGATCTACAAGGGCAAGGACACGATGCCCTGGTGCCCGCGTTGTGGCACAGGGATTTCACAACACGAAATCGTAACCGAGGGTTATCAGGAGATCACCCACAAATCGGTCTATCTGAGGTTTCCGCTGACTGGCCGAGTCAGTGGATCCGCCGGCTTTAAGCCGGCAGAAAACGAATCGCTCCTGTTATGGACGACGACACCATGGACTTTGGCTGCCAACGTTGCCGCGGCGGTCAACCCTGACCTGACCTATCTCAAGGTCAAGCAGGAAGAACAGGTGCTGTACCTATCTCAAGGCGCTATCGCGACTGCCATCCAGGGTGAGCATGAGGTCATTGGTGAAGTCAAAGGCAGCGACTTGGTTGGCTTAACCTTCAAGGCTCCATTCGAGGAGCTGCCGGTGCAAAAGGACATCATCCACCGGGTTATTCCTTGGGACGAGGTTAGCGACTCCGAGGGCACCGGTATCGTGCACATCGCGCCGGGCGCCGGGGCGGAGGACTTTGCCCTGTCAAAGGAGTTTGACCTCGACATCATCGCCCCCTTGGACGAGGCCGGCAGCTATCTGATGAATGCCGGGTTCGGTTTCCTGGAGGGTCGCTTCGCCGGCGATGTACCCGCCGGCATATTTGATAGCCTGCGTGAAAAAGGCATCCTTCACCGCGTCCATGATTACACCCACCGCTACCCGACCTGCTGGCGCTGCAGCTCCGAACTGGTCTTCCGTCTGGTTGATGAGTGGTTCATCTCCATGGATGACCTGCGCGAAAAGATCCAAGAGGCGACCAAGAATGCCCGCTGGATACCGGAGTTCGGCGAAGCCCGCGAGCTCGACTGGCTGCGCAACATGGACGACTGGATGATCTCCAAAAAGCGCTATTACGGCCTGGCTTTGCCGATTTTCGACTGCCAGGAATGCGGCAGCTTTGAGGTCATTGGCTCAGAGGTCGAGCTCAAAGAGCGCGCCATCGAGGGCTGGCAGCAGTTCGAGGGCAAGAGCCCACATCGGCCCTACGTCGATGGCATAAGAATCGCTTGTAAGGATTGCGGCTTACCGGTAGCACGCGTGAAGGAAGTCGGCAACCCTTGGTTGGACGCCGGAATCGTCCCGTTTTCGACGCTCAACTATCGCCACGATCCGGATTATTGGCGCGATTGGTTTCCGGCTGACTGGGTCTCGGAGAGCTTCCCGGGGCAATTCCGTAACTGGTTTTATTCGCTCTTGGCTCTGGGAACGGTAATGGTGCTGGATACAGAGCACGAGGGCGAGCCGCCGTTCCAGAATCTGTTCTCTTACGCCCTTTTGCGCGATGAAAACGGCGAGGAGATGCACAAATCCAAGGGCAACGCGATCTGGTTCGAAGATGCGGCGGAGAAAATGGGCGTCGATCCGTTGCGCTGGATGTTCTTGCGCCAGCCGCCGGCCAACAATCTTAACTTCAGCTGGGCGGCCGGCGATGAGCTGAAGCGTGGCTTTCTGGCTACGTTTCTCAACACTTACTCATTTTTCGTCACCTACGCCAACATCGATGCCTGGCGGCCGGGTGGCCAAACGCCCGGCGCCAGATCGGAACTGGACCGCTGGGCGCTATCCGAGCTCAATCGCCTCGTAAAGACAGTCACCTATTCGCTGGAAAACTATGACGCGATGACGGCCTGCCGCCAGATGGAGGAGTTCGTCGAGGAATTGTCCAACTGGTACGTCCGCCGCAGCCGCCGGCGCTTCTGGAAAAGTGAGTCAGACGCGGACAAACAGGCCGCGTACGAGACGCTTTGGACCTGTCTGGAAACTCTCAACCGCTTGATGGCGCCCTTCATGCCGTTTCTGACCGATGAGGTCTACCAGAACCTGATCCGCAGTTGGTCGGTGAATGCACCTGAAAGTGTTCATTTGACTGACTGGCCCGTGGAAGATGAGGCCTTGATCGACGAGCACCTGTCCGCTTCTGTACGACTGGTTCAGCGGATCGTGTCGCTCGGACGTGCAGCCCGCGCCAAAGCAAACCTCAAGGTGCGTCAGCCGCTGGCGGCAGTCCATGTTCGAGTATTGAATCAATCCGAAGCCGAGACGATTGATCAGCTGAATGATCAGATACTCGATGAATTGAATGTCAAGACACTAGAAACGATTGACGACGATAGCGAATTTTTCGAGTACAAGGTTCGCCCCAATCTACCGATTCTCGGCCCCAGATTTGGCAGTGAGATCGGACGGATTCAGCGCGCACTGGCCGCTGCTGACCCGGCTGAACTTGCCCGGGTCTCGGTGACAAAGCAGGGTCTACAGTTAGATGGCATTGATTTAGAGCCCGGAGATCTGCTGATCAGCATGTCGGGCAAGCCCGGCTACGCTGTCGCAGAGGAAGCCGGTTACGCGGTCGCCGTTACCACGGAGGTCACCGCTGTGCTGGCCGAGGAAGGTTTGGCGCGTGAACTCGTCCGCCGCATTCAGGAGATGCGCAAGAGCGCCGGTTTTGACATCGCCAACCGCATCCGGCTTTCGTTTGAAGGAGACCTGGACGGAGTAATAGCCTCGTGGGGCGAATACATCCGCCAAGAGACTTTGGCGGAGGAGATCGCGGCCGGCGTTTCAGATGGTCACACCGAGGAGCACACGATTGATGGCCTCGAAGTCCGCTTGAGCGTTCGGAAGGTCTGAGGTTCCGGCTAGCTCACGAAATCAACTTATCAGCTTGATCGTGGGTAAAAGCCAGTCGGTGTTGTACCTACCGCCGGAAAACGCGAGTTGCCCAACCTCCATGTCTCCCATGGCCGGGCAATCTTGACTACGCACTCCGGGCTCCAGAAGTCACAGTTGTGGTGGTATTAGCAGATCGGCAGGTCTTTAGCCATCTTGGGATCCTCCCAGAGCAGGCCGAAAGGCAAGAGGTGTCGACCGGTCACGGCATATCCGGTGCGGGCTGAGGTTAACTAATTCGTCATTCCAACCTCATATCCGCGGCGGAGGTCATTGATATTGTTGACGGGATCGCCCCTCCACTGATGAAATTCATCAGTCCGCCTAGCGGCGTGATCATGGTGTAGTCGTAGTTGACCGTGACAACGACGGATTCTGTCGAGGCACCGGGGCAATTGGTCACGCCGACATCGGCTGCGGTCAGCAGACCTGCGGAGGTGTCGACGGCGCGAGTCTGCACGTCGCTGGTGCTGGCGCTGTCGGTGGCGCACGTGACCGCTGCCAATCTGGCGCCTTCACGGGCCGAATTGGTGACCGTGATCCAGGCGCGAAATCCAAGACCGAAATCAGCGACGGCAAACACTACGATGAGGAAAAAGGGGATGATCAGGGCGAACTCGACCAGACTCTGGCCTCGCTCGCCTCTGCGCCGGATGCTTGTGCTTGCCAATTCTCGTCCCCGGAGATCTGTCACGGATGAATCTGGCTTTTGCGGGTAAGACCTGAGATCAACCGTTATTACCTCTTAGGTATCGACCGGGATCGCCCTATCCCACAGCCTTCAGGTTTATTTTTCGACGGCATTTTCGAGACTGCAGTCCCGATTGCCGAGCGTGGCGGCCGAGAAATCGGTTAGGCTCCTTATCTGATGGACATCTATCTGGTCGACGGAACCTACGAGCTTTTCCGCCACTTTTTTGCCGTACCGTCACGCCCCAATGCGGAAGGCCGCGAAGTTGGAGCGGCGCGTGGCGTCGTGGGCTCGATTCTCTCGATGCTGGAATCGGGCATTACCCACGTCGGTGTCGCTACGGATCACGTTGTCGAGTCGTTTCGCAACGACATGTGGTCCGGCTACAAGACCGGCGGCGGTATCGATCCACAGTTGTTCCAGCAGTTCCCGCTTCTGGAGGAGGGTCTGCGCGGACTCGGCGTGCCGGTTTGGCCGATGATCGAACTCGAAGCCGATGATGTCTTGGCCGCTGCCGCCAAATTTGCTGAGGCGGCGCCAGAGGTGGAACAAGTTTTGATCTGCTCGCCGGATAAAGATTTGGCTCAGTGTGTGCGTGACCAGCGCGTAGTCCAGCTCGACCGTCGCAGCGGCAAGGTAACCGATGAAGCCGGCGTAATCGAGAAATTCGGCGTACGGCCCGAGTCGATTCCTGACTACTTGGCCCTTGTCGGCGATAGCGCAGACGGGTTTCCCGGCCTACCTGGCTGGGGTGCCCGCGGGACTGCCACGGTTCTTGCCCGATATGTTCATTTGGAAGCGATTCCGCGCGACGCCAATGATTGGGACGTGACCTTAAGAGGTGCGGATCGCCTGAGCCGCACCTTAAACGAAGGGCAGGATGTGGCCTATCTATTCCGCGATCTTGCCACACTACGAGACGCGGATTCACCGATCGGCTCTCTAGAAGAGCTACGCTGGCGCGGTCCGGGAGCGGGCTTCACCGAGATTTGCCATATGTTGGACTCTGACTCCCTGGCTAACCGCGGCATCCGTTTGGCGGCTCAACGGTCGAGTTAAATTCGGGCTACCGCATCAAGAGTGGCTATGACGCCGGCCAGCCCGTCCCAATAAAAGCAGAGGGCCAGGTCAAAGCCTGGCCCTCTAGTTGCGATCGGGTTGGGTACTAGAGGTTCGCGAGCACCTTCTTGGTTGAAACGACGTGTCGGTCGACGCGCAGTTCCTTCGGTTCGATACCGAGTGCGAGACCAATGAGCTGCGGCAAGTGCAAGATCGGAACTTCAAGGCCGTTCACGGAAGCGTACTTTGCCGCGTCAGGCTGCTGCGCGTCCAGGTTGAGATGACAAAGCGGACAGGGCGTGACCAGGACGTCGGCGCCCTCTTCCTGGGCGTGGCTCAGGTGCTCCGCGGCCATGCTAAGCGAGTTCTTTTTGTTGATTGTCAGGATTGGGAAGCCGCAGCACTTGTCCTGGCCCTCATAGGTCACCAAGGTCGCGCCCAAAGCCTCGATTACATACTCAAGGTACTTATCTCGGTCCGGATACTCGTCGAACCCCAAAACGGACTCTGGACGAATGATGTAGCAACCGTAAAAAGGTCCGGCCTTGAGGCCGCTCAGCGGCCGCTTCACCATGCTCTTGAGGTTGTCCAACCCCAGATCTTCAACCAGGGTCCAAAGGAAGTTTTTGACTTCGAGCCCGGCTTCGGCGTCGTAATACAATCCCTCTTCGGCCAATGACGCGTTGACTTCTTCCGCCAGTTTTGGGTTCTTGCGCATTCGGTTCTGAGCCATGCTCTGGACACCCTGGCAGGTGCTGCAGATATTGATCAACGGAAGGTCCATCTGCTGGGCCATGGCGAAATTACGGGCGTTGAGGGCGTCC
>CBDCMQ010000002.1:0-309615 GCA_965219205.1 Dehalococcoidia bacterium | reverse complement strand
AGAACACCATATCCCAAAGCCGGGCTAAGCGGTTTGACGCTCGTTTCAGTCACGACTGAACATAAAAGAGCGCAACGGCAAAACTAGGCGCCGTCCCCAGACCGAGATTACGCTTTGGGACGGCTGGGAGGGTGAGTAAGAAACACGGCCAAGCTGCTTACCGGTAGTACCGGAATCGGAGCAAAAAATCAGACGTAGGAACACTCAGCGCCTTAATGTGGGGCGCTGAGTGTTCTAGGCGGCGGCTCAGCGGGCAACCGCTGAGCTTGTTTTTACTTCGCTGAAACTGACTCTTTGCCGTCCAGCAAGAAAGACAAGAGCGCCTCGACATACTCGTCGGGCTTCTCCCATTGGGGCCAATGTCCCGAGTCTTTGACCTCGTAGAATTTGGCGCCAATCAAGTCGGCGCAGTAGTCGCCGTAGTCGGGTCCGCGGCCGGGGTTGTAGGTGCCGTACATGACCAGAGTGTCGGTCTTCCAGCGAGCCTTAACCTCTTCCTCGGTCCACAGTTTCGGCGCGGGTCTTGGTCCGCCGTCAAGGCCAAAGACAAGGCGCATGGAAGCATTGACATCCGGGTCCTGATAGAGGCGCTGGCGGATGCGGATCATCTCATCGTTGATGGTGCTGTCGTCGTGGACAAGCCAGAGCAGCCGCTGTTGGATGTTCTCGTAGGTCGGATCGGCTACTGCCTTGCGGGATAGATCGAAGAGGTCACCCTTCCAGGGTTGCTCTATGAAGTCTTGCTTCTTGGTATCAACCCCGCCGAAGCCGTTGAGGATCATTTTATCGACGGTCTCGGGGAAGTGCATGCCGATCTCGAAGCCGATCGCAGCACCCATGGACTCACCTTCGTAATTGGCTTTTTCGTAGCCGAGAGCGTGAATCAGGTCTACATAAGCCTCAGCCTGGAGGTGAGTGCGATTCTCGTTGTCCCAGGGCTCCTTGGAGCTGTAGCCGTGGTAGAGCGCGTCGACCGCGAAGGTGCGGAAATGCTTGGCCAGCGCCGGCAGGGTGCGGGCGTAGGTATCCACGTGGCCGCCGACACCGTGGTAAAGGAACAACGGCGGGCCATCGCCATTTTCCACCACCCTGTGGGTCCAGCGCTCACCTTTTATGAAGTGGGTTTGCGAACCCAGCAATTCGACGGCGATGCTGCGCCAGTGGGATTGGGGCCGCTCCAGAATTCGGTTGCGAAGCTGCAGTTTCTCTGCCATTCCAGCCTCCAAATATAGAACGCGGGGTTTTTGTTGGCGCGATTATAGCCTTCAAGCGAACATTGGTCCAAGATGCCAGGCAGGGGCCGGCCGCCTGGCCCAGCCGTTCGCGAGCTGACGCTGGTACCGCGCAGTACTAGATTGGACCAAAGCTTTCAAACGCGAAGAGCGCCAGGACTGTTCCGGCGCTCTTCGCGTTTATGTTCTGAGGACTCAGCCCTTGATGAAGTCGATCAGCACCTGATCGTGTTCTTCCGGCTTCTCCCACTGCGGCCAGTGGGCGGCATCCAGCATGTTGTAGAACTTGGCGCCGATCAGATCGGCCGTGTACTCGCCGAAATCCGGACCGCTGCCGGGGTTTTTCTCACTCCAGAAGACGAGCGATTCTGGTTTGAATCCCTGAAGCTCTTCTTCTGCCAAGAACGGCTGGCTACCGCCGTAGACTCGCTTGATTGATTCATAGATATCCGGAAAAGAGTAAAGGCGGAGGCGGATATTTACCATTTCATCAGTCATGCGCTCTGGTTCCGCGACCAGCCATTCCATACGCGCACGGACCGTCTCAAAGGACGGCTCGTCTATTGATCTTCTTGAGAGCTCCGCTAGGGTGCCGCCACCACCGGGGTTTTCAACGAAGTCGGTGCGCTTGGGGGTATACCAGGGCCCGCCAGTGTTCATGATCAGCTTGCCGCACATTTCGGGATGGCGGACACCAAAAGTCCAAACAATTTCGCCACCCATTGATTCGCCTTCAACGTGGGCCCAGCTGTAACCCAGGGCCTCAACGAGGTCAGCGAGAGCATCCGCCTGGCGGATGGTCATTTCCGGCGCATCGAAGTTTCGCTTGTCGGAAAAGCCGTGATAGATGGCATCGATGGCGTAAACGTGGAAGTGCTGGGCGAGGTTGTGAAGGTTGCGGGCGTAGGTTTCAGCGTGGCCGCCAACACCGTGGATCAAGATCAAGGGGTCACCGTTACCGACCTCGATCACGCGGTGAAAGGTATTCTGGCCTTGCACGATTCGGGTCTGCGTGCCGAGTAGCTCTACCGCCACCGACCCCCATTCGCTCAAAGGCTTGGCCTTTATCTCTTTTGAGAGCTGCAGCTTCTCCGCCATTTCCCCTCCTTTAATAGTCTGATCTTGTCGCTGCTCGCAGCGCGCCCGGAGCATCATGAGAATGATAGCCGGACGAGCGACGATTTTTTCTGGCTGTTGGACGAATTGCCCCTGTTTGTGAGATTGCGTTACGCCAAAGTCGAACACTTCGAGGAGAACCTGGCCCTGGTGACTGAAGTGCAAATGAAGCGTATCCAGCGCTACAAGTCGTCTTACACCATCCTGACTTCAAACTCCAACTAGCTATACAGCGGCCGGGTGCAGAACTACGAATTGACTCAGATATCGCCCAACTACCAGTTGGGCATGTGGCTCAAGCAGTAGTCGAATCATCGCAAGCGCTGGCTCACACAGCAGCTAAGAAATGGGTGGGACCGGATTGCCGGTCCCACCCATTTTTCGCACTGAGGTAATCAGACAACCGCGTTTTTGAGCTTCTAGGCGGCTTCCAACGGCCAAAGGTCGGGAGCGGGGAGCAACTCAAGGTCGTGGTTGTGAAGCAGCCGGCGGCGCAGAGCGGCCCTGAAGTGTCTGGATGGCTCCAGGCCTGCCGGCAAGGGCACGATCATCGCCGCGACGGCGGCGAAATCGCCCTGAACTGCTTCCAGCTCTATTTCCGTGTTGTCTCCGTATTCAACCTTCATTGTCCCTTCCTCGCTAGGCATTGGCTTGAATCCTCTGGCTAGGCAGCCGTCTCCTCCGCATTCGAGCGTCCTCGGACACTAATAAAGGCTTCAACAACGTCCGGCGTCAAAGGCCGGGCCAGGTGGAAGCCTTGTCCCTTATCACAACCCATACTCCGCAGGAATGCCAGCTGTTCCTCCGTTTCGATGCCCTCGGCTGTTACAGCGAGACCCAGGTCGTGAGCAAGGGTCACTATGCTCTGGACGATCAGTAGGCTGGACTCGTCCTGTTCCATGCCAAGAACGAAGGACTGATCGATCTTGATGCAATCAACGTCGAGGTCTTTGAGGTAGCTAAAGGAGGAGTACCCCGTTCCGAAATCGTCAATCGCCAACTTCACTCCCAGATCCTTCAACTGGGTCAACTTGTTGCGCGCTTTGGCACTATCGCGAATGAGAACCCCTTCGGTAATCTCAATCCGGATGAGGTTGGGGTCAACATTGGTACGCCGCAGAACATCCTCCACGCGCTCAACAAAGTTCCCTTGTTCCAGTTGCAGGACTGAGATGTTGACGCTCATTTCTAGCGAGCGTCCTTCAGGATCTACCGGCTGCCATCTTTGAATCTGCCGGCAGGCCGTTTCAAGGACCCAGAAGCCAATTTCGATCAGTGAGCCGATCTCTTCAGCGACTTCAATAAAGCTAGAGGGAGAGAGCAGACCCTGGATTGGGTGGTTCCAGCGCAGGAGCGCTTCGAATCCAGCAAGTTCGCCAGTTTTCACGAAGAGCTCCGGCTGATACACAAGTTTCAGTTCTCCGTTGCCGGCGGCTTGCCAGAGGTTGGTCTCCAAGTCGAGCTGGGTTAGGCTCTGGGCGTTGCTTTCGGAGTCGAACATCACAAAGCACCCTCGGCCTTTGGCTTTGGCATTGTAGAGAGCTACATCAGCCTCCCTCAACAGTTCGCTCGCGGAGGTTTGATTGGGATTTCTCAAAGTCCCTCCGACGCTGGCGCCAAGATAGAGTTCTCTGCCACTGATCGTCATCGGCACAGCCAGACTTTCAATCAGGCGTTCGCCCATCCCTCGAATCTCCGCGTCACCGTGCTCCCCCCGCAGCAGAACCACAAACTCGTCGCCGCCCATTCGTGCCAGCAGATCGCTCGAGCGGATGCATCTCTGCAAGCGGGGGGCTGTTTCCAGCAGAACATCGTCTCCGACTGCATGACCCAGGCTATCGTTGATCACTTTGAACCGATCGAGGTCAAGAAAAAGAACACCGGAAACCTCAGCCGCGGCCGATGTATCGGACAGTGCCTCGTCCAGGCTGTGCTGAAAGAACTCTCGATTCGGCAGGCCGGTTAGTGAATCGCTGAAGGCGATGTTTTTTACATGACGTTCGCCGTATTTGACCAGCCACCGGAGCGCCAGCGAACTGGTGCCAACAATTGACCCGGCGGCGGCGACCAGCAAGCCGACATGAGCGAAGGATGGCTCTATAGAGTGCATGCTCATAGACGCAACCCAAAAGCCAGCCAAGACCAGAGACCAGACTACGGTGATCCAAAAGGTAATGGCCAAGCGGCGGTTCCAGGTTCTGAGAACGGAAAAGTGGGGATCGCGAAGCTTTGGCTCGATAGAATGTCTCTCGCCGCGAGAGCCGGCATCACTTCGGCGGTTGGTAGATTCAACTGAGTTCTGGCTCATGCTGGCAACCTCGAATGCTCTGTGGCATCCTCGCCGCCAATCGTGAAGTCATCCTGACATCAACAATAAACACAAAATCTAATGAAACGTTACAAACTGATCCCTGTGCTGGGCCTGATGGCATCCTGCCTGCTGCTGGAAGAGTGATTTCAACGCTAGTGCCCAGGGTTTCGTGGATTTGGCGCTCGGCTCGTCGAGCAACGGTTCGTTGAGGAGAACTCGTCCTCCTGCCAGGCGCCAGCGCTGACCTTCGTGAAGTGTGTCGTGATCGATTAGACCGATTTCCGCAGCCTGCTCCGGGAGTACCCTAAGGGGGTCACGTCGACGCACTATTGGAACTTGGCCTTGCATCCGCCGCAATCGTCGTCAGCGAGCCAATTCTTCCTCTCGCCGCCATCGGCTACTGCCTAGCATTCTGCCGACAGCGCACACTGAACTCTCGGTTTCCTCATACTAATCTAGATTGTGCCGGGTTCGATCCGGAGAACTCATCGACACAACCCAGCGATTCGTTCTTTAATCCACATCTGGCCATTGCGGCAATGCTGCTTAGCGAGTTCAGTAGGTGAATCGACGAACGTCTGACATAAGCGCGCGCAAAGAATAAACTGTTGAATCAGCAACAGCCTTTCAGATCGGAGCGCTATTCTTGACCAGTTCGCCTTCTGCCACCGCCATCTTGACCCAGGGCGTGGTCAAGCGCTTTGGAGAAGTTACCGCGCTGAATGGCGTCGACCTGGAAGTGCCGCGAGGATCGGTTCTCGGACTCTTGGGACCAAACGGCGCCGGCAAAACGACGATGGTCAACATTCTCACAACTCTCGCGCCCATGACCTCGGGTCACGCCACTGTCGAAGGCATCGATGTTAGCCGATCACCTGCAGGAGTCCGCGAAGTCATCGGCTTAGCCGGTCAGAACGCGGCCGTGGACGAAATCCTAACCGGCCGCGAGAACCTGGAGCTGGTTGGCGGCCTCTTTCACCTATCGCGCCGTGACGCCATGTTGCGGTCCGGAGAACTGCTGGAACGCTTCGACCTGGTGGACGCCGCTGACCGGCAGACCAAGACCTACTCGGGAGGCATGCGCCGCCGGCTGGACCTTGCTGCGAGCCTCATGCACCATCCACGGGTGCTGTTTCTCGATGAACCGACCAGCGGCCTGGACCCGCGCAGCCGCCTCGTGCTTTGGGATGTGACCCGTGACCTGGTAAAGGAAGGCACGACCGTACTACTCACTACTCAGTATCTCGAGGAGGCAGACCAGCTCGCCGATACCGTCGTCGTAATCGACCACGGTCGGGTGATCGCTTCCGGGACCCCGGTAGAGCTAAAGACCCGAACCGGAGGTGAGTTCGTCCACTTCACAATTGAAGAAGACCAGATCGCAGCAGCAGTTTCGGCCACCAACTCATTAGTCGAAGGTGGTGCGCAAGTAGACAACGCCATCAATGAGATCGTCCTGCCAGCGGGCGACCGCGGCGCCGATGTTCTTCTTGAGACGGTGCGCCGCCTTGATTCTGCCAAGCTCGCGGTGAGCGACATCGGCATCCGCCGGCCATCGCTGGACGATGTTTTTATGTCACTAACCGGGCACCACACGACCGATGATCCCGATGGCTCAGGCGAAGGCAGCTAGCCCGCAAAAAACGACCAAAATCGTACTGGCAAGAGGAACCATCCGTGACAACCGCTGAGACCCTTCAATCCAAGCCTGCCCCAATGCTTCTGGGCAGGGTTGCCCTTGCACTTTCCGATTGGCGCTACCTGACCAAGCGCAACGTTCTGCGTCTGACTCGCAACCCGGAAAAGCTGCTGTTCAACATCCTTCAGACCCTGATGTTCGTGCTGCTGTTTCGTTACGTCTTCGGTGGGGCGATCGCCACGCCTAACGGCAGCTATGTCGATTTCCTTATGCCGGGAATAATCGTCCAGTCCGCGACTTTTATCTCGATTTCTACCGCCGTTGGCCTGGCGGATGACATCAACAAAGGCATTATCGATCGCTTTCGAGCCATGCCGATCGGCCGCTCCGCATTCATGGCCGCCCGTCTCATCTCCGACAGCATCGAGAACGCTATCCTTCTTAGCCTGACGATTATTACCGGCGTAATCGTCGGCTGGAGCCTGGGCGGTAGTGTAGTTTCGATCATCGCCATGATCGCGCTCGCCCTTTTGATCGGCCTTTCGGTTGGCTCAGTCGGAGCCTGGACTGCGCTGACCCTGAAGAAGCCAGAAATGGTTCAGAGCTTTGGCCTGCTCTGGATCTTTCCTCTGACCTTCGTCTCCGGCATTTTCGTGCCTAACGACACGCTGCCGAGCTTGCTCAAGTCCTTCGCCGAAATCAATCCAATTACGATCTGGGCCCGCACGCTGCGCAGCCTGAGCCTAGCTGGTGAATCGCCTAGCATTAGCGACGTGGTGCTGACCCTGGTGACGATCGCCGCCGTCGTCCTCATCTTTGGCGCCTTGACCGTGCGGTCCTACCGCAAGATGGGTTGAGCGGCAGCGCCGCTGCGCTGATCTAATCTTCTAGCCGCTTCTCGGAGCCGTTCGCTGCTGACCCAAGTTGGTGGAGATTCGCTCCGGCGTTACCACCATAAGTTGCCGCTCCTGCTCCTTAATCATTGCCGCGAAATCGTCTGGCAGGCTCGAGCGGAACATCGAAAATATGCGCCGTGTCCTAGCCTCCAGATCCTCTTCGGTAAGCAGGGCGGTGCCGTTGACCTGGATATAAGGGAACGGTGGTTCTGTTTGCAGCACAACCACAGCCACGCGCTGATCGCGGAGGACGTTGCGGGTTTTGAGCCGTGACTTAGTGACCGAAATAAAGAGCTTCCCTTCCTCGTAGAAGTAGTAGACGGGTGTGGATTGTGTGGATCCGTCCCGTTGGATCGTGGAGAGGACGCAAAGGATATTGTCGCGCAAGAACTGCTCTTCTTCCGGGCTCGGTGTCGTCATGTCGTTCCTCCAATAAACGGTGCCACTGATATCATTCCAACCAATTCGGTCGGTTCAAGTCTGTCAGAATCGGGCTCTGAACCGGTAGTTTGGCTGAATTACCGCGAGGCTACCAACTGGCAGTCCATGTCGCGCTTCGCAGCTTGCTTTCATTGGGAAAATACATAGCGATTGGTCCGGAGTACCGGTGCGATCGCGAACCCTGTTGGAGTGATTTCATGACCTGACGTCAGGCGATGGACCCGGGGCAGGTCTTAATCAAAGAGTTCCAGCGGGTGAGTCTTGACCCTCGAATCGCATGGCCGTGCGAGAGGACCGAAGGAGACCGCAACTCCAACGAACCTGAATTAGGCAAGGCGAAAAAATCTTTGACGTTCGTTTCCCGAGCGGGTAGATTCTCTCAATATGAACGAGGAGTTTGGTCCACCGAATTCCAGGTTTCCTTGGGTAGCAGGTTACTGGGGCTGGGCCGCGGCGACCGCCGGGCCGGTCTCGTTGGTTCTACTGATTGTTGTCTTCGTTTTTTTCGCGGCTCTTCGGACGATGAGCCTGGAGGTTCCCTGACCGTCGCAAGTGGCTCCACCGCCACGCAACCTCCGGCCGCGACTCTGCCCCCTGCGACGGCGACACTCGTGCCACCGCCAGCGGAATATACTGTCCAGCCTGGTGATAGCCTCTTGGCAATTTGCATTGATATGGTAGGACACCTGGAGCCGGATGAGTGTGTGACCGAGATTGTCAGGCTCAACAACTTGGCAGATCCCGGTCAAATTGCAATCGACCAAGTGCTGATGCTGCCTAGCAACGCCTCCCCGGAAGCGCCATCGGCACCTGAATCTGAAGAGCAATCGCCGGCAACGCGAATGCTTGTCCTTAGCTGTGATCATCGGGAGCCTGGCGTGGAGAGCGACGTTATCGTGCGAGGTAGCGGCTTTACCCCGGGAGAAACAGTGACCGGCCAGTTGACCGGTCCGGCTCTGGTTGGTGACGGTCTGTTCGAAGCAACCGCCGGTGCGGACGGCACTTTCGAAGTCCGCGTGCCGATTGAAGAGTTCGGCTTCTATTCGGTGGCTGTGCCCGGAATAGCACCTCAGGACATCGAGGTTGGCGCAATCTGCGACGGGTAGGAACGCTGGCCGCATGACCGCGGTGTTTGTCCTCAAAGCAGACTCGAAGAGTCACGAATCGCTCACGATTTCTGCAACCTTTGTAACTAGACATAACAGCATGAGCCTTTGACGTTTGCTTAGAGGGCGGGTAGATTCGGGCCAAGATGAGTGGCGGATTAGGCCGCGGGAAACCTAGGTTTCCCTGGCTTGGTGCTTCTTGGGATTGGGCCACCGCGGCAGGCGTATGGCGCTTGGTGGGTGCGACGCTGGGACCTATCGTCGCGCTCGCGATTATTCTTGCCCTTTTACTGGGCGGCGGCGAAGCTGAAGATGGCTTCGGTAGTCTTCAAGACGGTTCCGTTGCCGGGGTAGCATCAACCGCCGCCGATGGCGGAGGGGCGGTTTCGCCCACCTTGGGTATTGCCCCCACCGCCGCGGCGCCAACTGCGACCGGGACGCCAGAACCACTCCGTTATACGGTGCAGCCTGGTGACAGCATGACATCCATTTGTCTCGAGCAGGTGGGAGGATTGCTGCCAGATGACTGTGTCGCCGAAACAGTGGAGCTAAACGGGCTAGCAGACTCGAGTCAGATTGCTGTCGGCCAGGTTTTGGTTTTGCCAGGTGAGGCTGGCACAGTTGTCGTCAATCCACCGACGCCAACATTGACCCCGACGCCTGACCCCGGTACAGCTCTGGTTGTCCGCGTTTTCGATGGCGATACCATCGAGCTGAAAAATGGTGACGTGGTTCGCTACATCGGTATCGATACGCCCGAAGGCGGGAGTTCGCCGAAATGCTTTGCGACGGAGGCTACTGCTCGCAACCGCCAGTTGGTTGAAGGTGTTGTTGTGACCCTTGAGAAGGACGTTTCAGAGACCGATCAATTCGGCCGCCTTTTGCGCTACGTCTACGTCGAAGGTGCGTTGATCAACGAGCTCCTGGTCCGGGAGGGTTACGCGCGAGTTCTCACGGTACCGCCCGATTCGAGGCATCAGCAGACCTTTTTCGCGGCGGAGCAGCTCGCTCGGCTTACCGGGGTCGGTCTGTGGTCGGCATGCACAGCCGCGGCTCCGGCTAAAGAAACAGCTGGGCTAGCGGCCGCGGCATAGACCGCGACCCGCCGGAAGGCTGGGTCACAGACGTTCCTGTCCAGTTCCACCGGCTGACATTACTGATAAGGGGTTACAGATATGCGCCGGTGGCGGTACGTAGGTGGAAGGTGGTAGGCTTTTGATTTCATCGGCCTTGGTGACCGCAAGTACTGGATATTTGATATCGGTTAGATGACCGTTGAAATGCTCTCTCCCGGACCAAATCCGGCTAAGCCTCCTGCGCAGGTCATATCGACTTTCGCTGGCTGAGATGGTTTAATCTTGCAAATAAACCGGTCCCAGTTCACGGCCCGTGTGCTGGTGAAAGGAGCAAACATGACCCTTCTAGGTAATCGCAGCGAAGAGATGTTGGAGCTGGTTCACCCGGAAAAGGGATTGGTCGACCGTCGTATATTCTCCGAACAAGACACCTACGAGCTGGAGTTGGAGCGCATTTTTGCCCGGGCCTGGAATTTTATGGCGCACGACTCTCAGATCCCCAACCCCGGTGACTTCGTCATGACCTATATCGGCGAAGACCGTGTAATCGCCGTGCGCGATATTGAAGGAAAGGCTCAGGTTCTGGTGAACTCTTGTCGGCACCGCGGCAACGCCATCTGCCGCGCCGAAGAAGGTCACGCAACGTCATTCATGTGCACCTACCACGGCTGGACCTACGACCTAAAAGGCGCTTTAGTCGGAGTACCCGGCTTTAAGGAGGTCTACCACGAGGAACTCGACAAGGAGAACTGGGGGCTGATCAAGGCTGGCAAAGTTGATAGCTACAAAGGCTTCATTTTCGCCACCATGGATCCTGAAGCCCCCGATCTGGGCGAATATCTCGGTGAGGTCGGCCGCCTCAGCATCGACCAGCTGGCGCTACGCGGTGACATCGAGGTTCTCGGCGGCATTCAAAAATACGTCATACCTTGCAACTGGAAGCTGGCCGCTGACAACGTCTGGGACTTCTACCACCCGGAAATCAGCCACAATTCGGCGATCATTGCCCGGCGCCAACAAAACCAGCCCAACCGTTACACTCTGCCCCACATGGTCCTCCTGGGCGAATATGGCCACGCCCTAAGCGGCCCTGAGGTCACAGAGGAGAGCCGCAAGCGCGCAGCCGACCTTGGCCGTGACCAGTCCTGGCGCGACCGCCCCGAGGTCGAAGAGGCCCTCGGACCCGTTGGCCGCAGGACCCAAAGCCATCCCCACGTCTTCCCCAACTTCTGGATCACGGGACCGGGCGAAGGTCAGGTCAGCATGCGCATGCCCAAAGGGCCGATGAAGACCGAAATCTGGTGGTACAGCTTCAACGACCCGGCCAAGCCTCTCAACAAGCGTGCCATCGAGACCTTCGGACCCGCCGGTCTGCTGGAGCAAGACGATGGCGAAAACTGGGGCGAAAGCACCCGCTCCATGCGGGGCGTAATCAGCAAGCAGTACCCGATTAACTACAGCATGGGCCTCGGCCACGGCGAGATTATCGACGACGAAACCGGCCCGCCGCATGTCGAGACCAGCATCAACGAACACGCTCAGCTTTGGCATTACCGATCCTGGGCCGACTGGATGGCTGCCGAAAGCTGGAGTGAATTAAAAGCTAACCACACTCGGGTGCCCGAAGACCGGATCTAGTCAAAGCGTCACTAGTTGGCGACTGTTGGCGGTAGGAACCGCCTCAATTAAGAAAGAGGGCCGTCCCAGCGGGACGGCCCTCTTTGCTTTTGTGCTCTCGCCCTTAGTGGCGAACAAAGCTAATGCTGGTGATTCCGAACAGAGCCAAGATTACCGCTCCGGCAATCAGCATAATCGCCGCATTTCGTGAGCCACTCTCAAGACCGGCGTCACCCGTGCTTGGCGGCGTAATGCTATTGCCGTTTCCGGTTGATGGCGCGACCGCCGTTGGGGAAACGCCCCCAAATGGGGTACATCCCACCGTTACTTGAATGCTGAATGTGGGGCCATCAATAACCTCAAGCTCTCCCTCGCTAATATGGCCACCGGTGGATATCAAGACTTCGTAATCACCGACGTGGGTGTCGCTGGTAATCAGAAAGACTTGAGCCATACCATCAAAGGCTTCGACGGTTGTGCTGGACAGAGGCGTAACGTTGCCCTCACCTTCGGCCACTGCGCCAGTTCCTCCGAGAACGCCGCCGAAATTGGTGACGACCTCAAGGGGAGTGTGGTCAGAGACGTTCTGCCCGATGGCGTCCTGAACCGAAATTAGAATTTCCGAGTTTTCGCCGCAGATTACGGTCTCGGGACTTGCGACTGCGGACAGGCCGCTGGCAACCGGAGGTCCAATCACGATAACCGCGATGTCGAGGACCAGGTCATGTCCGGCCCTGTCGATCAGAATCTGCACCGTTGCCGGCCGGGGTTCGGAACTGCTGTTTGCGCAATCAAGGTCGATTTCGGCTATCGTGCTGCCATCATCATCGAGCGAGGCAATCGATACAGACGAGGCCTGCGGGTTGATGCCGTCGTCAAGCAGACAGTTGTCGGTAATGAAGAGAACATCGTCGCCGGTGAGCGCCGGACTGCCGTTGCTGTCGAAGATTTCTACAGTGATTGTAGAAACGCTAGTGCTGC
Source organism: Dehalococcoidia bacterium (assembly GCA_965219205.1). Taxonomy (GTDB): domain Bacteria; phylum Chloroflexota; class Dehalococcoidia; order DSTF01; family WHTK01; genus WHTK01. The sequence goes on along the minus strand of CBDCMQ010000002.1, from coordinate 297,200 downwards.
CGGGCTGGGGGATGATTTCGACCTGAGATGGAGATGCGGTAACTGTGGTGCTATCCGGCGTTCCTCGACACTCAAGTTCGGTCGACAATGAGTCACCGATGGTCCCCTCATTGGAGAACGAGATGTCGAAAGTTCCCAGGTCTTCGCAAATGATCACGACCAGCACAACCCTGTCCTCGCACTCGTCGAAGTTTAGGCCGAGAGCCTCCAACTCGAACACAAGCGACTCATCCGCGGGGCAGAGGTCGACTGGCGAAGCACGATTGGTTTCTTTGGTTGGCCCGATGTTGTCGAGATCTCCTGACGAGTTTCCGCTCAGCTTTCTAATGATGTTGGCGCTCCCGGACTCGTTGTCGACCTCGACCGTATATTCCAATCCAGCTCCATGTTTGATGGCTGCGTAGACAACGAACGGATCGACACCAACGACCTCGTTCGAAGGTACAATCTTGTCAATCCCGTCGCCGTGAGCACCAAATGCCTGGTTCGATCCAGTCCCGGCGATAGCAGAAAACATTAGGAAAGCGACTACAAGGGCCGCGGGCCAAAACGTCCTTCTAATAGAATTCAACGTTGATTTGCCTCCCTCGCTGCTTCGACACCGAGTACGGGGCCTTCTGATGAATTCCGTGCGTCTCTTTAGGGCCCCAAAACCACGGCAACATCCAGCCGCGCATTGAGGCCTGTACGGGTAAAACGTTAGCTTGGGCGAAACATTACGAGCTTCTTATGCCTGGGCGAAAAAATGGATAGCTCGACCCGCAAGCCGGCATTCGCGGAACGCTCGTCTTGTGTCGCAATGAGACACCCTGGCAGGCAAGGCCAGTGTTCGGTGCGCATGCTATACTGGCCAACGCGCACTTGACATTCACTTGCAGCAGAGCCTTCGAGTTCTAGGAAGAAAAAGACTGACCTTTTAGGAGGGCCCCAGAAGCGTGACGACAACGGTAACAATGAAATCTTTGCTTGAGGCTGGAGCTCATTTCGGCCATCAAACGCGGCGCTGGGATCCGCGAATGCGACCCTTCATTTTTACTCAGCGAAACGGTATACACATCATTGATCTGCAGCAGACTGTGCGCCGGTTGGAAGATGCCAGTGACCATGTCGCAGAAACGGTTGCCGCGGGAGGCAAGATCCTTTTCGTGGGCACCAAGAAGCAGGCGGCTGAAACTGTGCAGGCGGAGGCGACCCGTTGCGGTATGCCATACGTAAACACGCGATGGCTCGGTGGAACGCTGACAAATTTCAGCACGATTCAAAGCAGAATTGACCACCTTGTCCGTTTGGAGGACGCGGTTGAACGCGGTGAATTCCTCCGGGCCCCGAAAAAGGATCTTCTCAAGATTGAAGACGAAATAGAGCGGTTAAACCGGCACCTGGGCGGCATAAAAGAGATGACCAAGCTGCCTGCCGCCTTGTTTATCGTCGATCCCAGTATGGAATACAATGCTGTTGCAGAATCGAACCGAGCGGGAATCCCGATCGTTGCGATGACTGACACTAACTGCAACCCGAATCTCATTCAGTTCCCAATTCCGTCAAATGATGACGCGATCCGAGCGGTGCGTTTGGTTTCGACGCGTATGGCTGACGCGGTACTTGAAGGCTCGCAGCGACGGGAATTTGGTGGCAGCGGTGAGGAGTTCGATTTCGGCGAGGAGGGCCAGCGCACTTACTCTGCTTCGCCGGATGAGCCTGCCCCGGACAGTGAGCCGGAAACAGAGGCTCCGGGGGAGTAATACCTTTTGGCAGAGATTGCACTTGACCTGATAAAAGATCTTCGGGAGCGCACCGGTGCGGGCGTTATGGACTGCAAGCGGGCGCTGGAGGCAAGCGACGGAGACATCGAAAAAGCAGTTGATTTCCTTGCCGAACAAGGCATGGCTAAGGCTGAGAAGAGGTCCAGCCGTGCGACAGCACAGGGCTTGGTGGAATCATATATTCACGCTGGCCGCATTGGCGCGATCGTCGAAGTCAACTGCGAGACGGACTTTGTGGCGCGCACGGATGAATTCCAGAATTTGGCTCACGAGCTGGCGATGCAAATTGTGGCGACCAATCCGGTCGCCGTGACCAAAGAGGACTTGCCGGAAGGTGCCGAAGGGTCCGAAGATGAAATCCTGCTGCTCGAGCAAGCCTACATCCGCGAGCCAAGTAAGACGATTCGCCAGCTAATAAATGAGACCATTGGCAAGACGGGAGAAAATATCCAAGTGAGGCGCTTTTCTCGCTTTGAGCTGGGAATGTAATTTGCCGCTGAGGCAAAGCTTCGTGGGTGCTTTGGATGATCGAAGAAATTCTTTTGAATTGCGAAGAACGGATGAAAAAGTCCGATGAGGCGACGGAGCGTGAGCTCGCGGCGATTCGCACCGGTCATGCTCACATTGGTCTCGTAGACCATCTGCTTGTGGATTATTTTGGCACAATGATGCCGGTGAACCAGATGGCGACCGTTGCAGCGCCGGAAGCCAGGCTGTTGACGATCCAGCCCTGGGATCGGAACGGTATTACAGCAATCGAAAAGGCCCTGTTAGCTTCTGATTTGGGGCTTACGCCCTCCAACGACGGTGCAGTAATTCGTCTTTCGATTCCTGCTTTGACGGAGCAGCGCCGGAAGGAACTAATAAAGGTAGTTAGTAAACGGGTTGAGGACGGCAGGGTCGCCGTGCGAAACGTTCGAAGGGATGGGCTGGACCAGAGCAAGCGGCTCGTGCAAAGCAAGGAATTGTCGGAAGACGATCAGCACCGAGCGCAAGATCAGCTCCAGAAGCTGACTGACCGCTACGTGGCCGCGATTGATAAACGTGGGCGCACAAAAGAGACCGAACTGATGGAGATTTAGGGCCTCCAGCCACAAACTCGATGGTAGGTCGTGCAGCCCCGCCAACTCCCGCCCAAGCGATCGGCAAAACCCTAGACAATGGTCCGACGATGCTGCCAAACCACGTTGCCGTTATCATGGACGGAAACGGCCGCTGGGCGCAGGAACGTGGCCTGTCGCGCCAGGAAGGGCATCGGGCCGGCACTGAGAACATCCGGCGCATCATCACTTCGTTTGCCGAGCGCAAAGTCGCTTACCTGACCTTATTCGCATTCTCGACCGAGAACTGGAAACGGCCCCGGCAGGAAGTAAATCCTCTGATGCGTTTGGTGGGACGTGTTATCGATCGCGAGCTTCATGCGCTGCATGAAAATAACGTTCGCCTGATTCACCTTGGTAGCCTGGGCCGGCTTTCGCCGCAGTTACAGACCCGGGTCCGCGATGCCATAGAGCTGACCAAGGACAACACGGGGCTCACCGTTTGTGTTGCATTCAACTATGGTGGCCGCGCTGAGATAGTCGAGGCTGTTCGGCGGATCGTCAGAGATGGCCTAACCGTCGATCAGATCAATGAAGATTTGTTCGCAGATTACCTCAGCACCAACGGTATCCCAGATCCTGATCTCGTGATCCGGACGGCCGGTGAGATGCGTCTCTCAAATTTCTTGATTTGGCAAACTGCTTACGCCGAATACTACTCGACTCCGGTCTTCTGGCCCGATTTCGACGAAGCCCAAATCGACTTAGCGCTGGACGCGTATGCGCATCGCGGGCGTCGCTTCGGAGGGACGAAGGACAAAGATCCTTCGCAGAGTGACCTGCGCAACGGAAGTCATCCTTCAACTTGACTCTTACCTAAGGGATGCTTTTTCAGAGACTGATTAGTGCGGCAGTCGGCATCCCGCTGATCGTTGCTGCAATCTGGGTTGGCGACGAATTGCTCGCAGCCATTGCTGCGATCGCGGTGTTCACCGCCTCGATTGAGATCAGCGCGGCCAGGGGAGTCGCCAGAACTCCCGGCGGTGTATTGACCGCGGCGCTCGCCGCGGCGCTGCCGATTGCTGCATTGAGCGGCACCGACGACCTGCTGGGAGCGGCTGTTGTGATTATCCTGCTCTTGTCCATTCTTTTGACGTTTACGCTTGATCCCAAGAGCAGCGTAGAAGGCTGGCTATGGAGCGTGACGTTGGCGCTCTATTTTGGCTTGCTTGGGGCCCATTTTGTCCTGCTGCGTGAGACAAATGGCAGCGCTATTCAAGCTGAGTTGAACCTGGATAACCCAGGGCGCAACCTCTTGATCTTTGCGGTTCTGACTGTGTGGCTTGCCGATACTGGGGCCTACTTCCTAGGCCGCGTCATCGGCCGACACAAGCTTGCTCCGGCGATTAGCCCAGGCAAGACGGTTGAAGGCGCGATTGGTAGCATCGCGGCGGGGTTCGCCGCCGTGTTCGGGCTAGACCTGGCTCTGAGTCTTGACCTGGCACTCGAGCACAGGATTGGCTTGGGATTAATTTTGCCCGTGCTCACGATCTTTGGTGACCTCGCCGAGTCAGCGATCAAACGGGCCATAGGCGTAAAGGACAGCAGTGGCATCGTGCCCGGCCACGGAGGCATAGCCGACCGGCTGGACAGCCTGCTGTTCGCGGTACCGGCTGTATACTGGTATGTGCAGTGGATCATTCTTTAACTCGGATTGTCGTCCTCGGTTCGACCGGTTCGGTTGGCCGTCAAACACTCGACGTCGCTCGTTCTCACCCGGATCGAATCGCGGTTGTCGGCCTCGCGGCCGGTCGCAACGTAGGCCTCCTTGCCCAGCAAGTTGCCGAATTCAAACCGCACATGGTGTTCTGCCAAGAGCCAGAAGCCTTGCGTGCTGAATTGCCAGACATGGCCTACGAGTTCGTCAGCCTGGTTGAAATGGCCACAGACGCCGAAGTAGATGTCGTGATGTCGGCGATTGTCGGCGGCACCGGGCTAGAGCCGGCCTTAGCCGCTCTCAATGCCGGACGCACCGTTGCCTTGGCGAACAAAGAGGCGATGGTGATGGCCGGCGGGTTGCTTACTAAAGCAGCGGCGCGCGGCGGCGCCGAAATTCGGCCGGTGGATAGCGAGCACAGCGCCATCTGGCAGTGCCTAGCCGGCGAGGATCGAGCTAGCGTCCGCCGCCTAATCGTTACCGCCTCGGGCGGCGCCTTGCGTGACCGATCACCGGAGGGATTGGCTGAGGTTGGGCCGGCTGAGGCTCTCGCCCACCCAAACTGGCAAATGGGCAATCGCATCACGATCGATTCCGCCAGCTTGTTCAATAAGGGCCTAGAGGTCATTGAGGCACATTGGCTTTTTGAGATTCCCTTTCAGAAGATTGATGTTCTGATCCACCGAGAGAGCATCATCCATTCGATGGTGGAATTTGTCGACGGCTCCTTTAAAGCCCACCTTTCCTATCCAGACATGCGCCAGCCAATCCAGTTTGCGCTCAGTTATCCGGAGCGTCTGAGTCTCGAATTGCCGCCCGTGGACTTTGCCAAGCTAGGCTCACTTAACTTTGGCGAAATCGACATGGAACGTTATCCCTGTCTGGCAATTGCCCTGGCCGCTGGCGGCCGTGGTGACACTTTTCCGGCCGCTATCGCCGCGGCGGATGAAGTTGCCGTCGCAGCGTTCCTGGATGGCCGCATCGGATTTCTCGACATTCCAGACCTGCTTGCCGATATTCTAGATAGGCATGTTGCCTCTCCCGAGCCCGCTTTGGAGGCAATATTAGCGGCAGACGCCTGGGCGCGTGAAAGCGCTGAGGACTGGATAAGGGACAAAGATTGAACGTAATTCTTCAGAATGTCTTGCCGTTTGTCGGTGTGTTAATCGTCCTGGTCGTGATCCACGAGCTTGGCCACTTCGCCACCGCGAAGCTCTTCGGCGTCAAGGTGCTCGAATTTGGCATCGGCTTTCCGCCTCGAGCCTTTGGATTCAAGCGCGGCGAGACCGAGTACACGATCAACTTTCTGCCGTTGGGGGGTTTCGTGCGCCTGCTCGGCGAAGAGGACCCCAGTGATCCGCGAAGCCTGGCTGCCCAGGCCGCTTGGAAGAGACTCGTCATCCTCGGTGCCGGGGCCTTTATGAACTTCATCCTGGCGATTGTTCTATTCACGGCCGTGGTCATGGTGCCGCGTGAAGTGAATGTCGGGCAGGCCGTCATTTCCCAAGTTGTGCCCGATTCACCTGCGGCCGGGGCTGGGCTCAGGCCGGGAGACATCATTCAGACGATCGACGGGCGTGAAATCGACAGCGTTGGCGAGGCTGCCTACAATATTCGGCTCAACCTGGGCGAAACAATTGACATAACAGTACGGCGAACCGACCCGCTGACAAACGAAATAATTCTAGAAACCGTAACCGTGCGGCCGCGTTGGGCGCCACCGCCGTACGTATATGAGGTGCAGCCTGGTCAGGATGCGGCCGACATCGCCCGCGCCACCGGTTATGGCATTGGCACAGTGCGGCAAGCCGCCGGGATAGTGACCACACTCACTCCTGGTGATGAGCTCCTGCTGGTAGACGGTGATGAGACCATACCCTATACGGTAGTCGCCGGTGACACGATTGACCTTGTCTCCAGCATCTTTCGGATCCCGGAGGCTGCGGTCGCGCAGGCAGCTGGCTTGCCGGATCCAAATATAATTGACCTCGATAGACTGCAGTTCGCCCAGGGCGCGACCGGTATTCAGATTGGCGCCCAATACCCGTTTACCGAGACACGTTCGCTGGGCTTGTTCGATGGCCTGCAGCGTGGCTGGCGGAACACATTTGATTCGCTGAAGCTGGCGCGAAACGAGATTTTCTCATGGATTAAGGGTGGCAGTAGCGCCCCGATATCCGGCCCAGTGGGCATCGCGCAGGCCACAGGAGAGATTGTCGACGAGGCAGGCTGGAAAAGCCTTATCGACATAGCGGCTCTGCTCAGCATTAACTTGGCAGTCCTCAACATCTTGCCCCTCCCGATGTTAGATGGAGGGCGCATGGCATTTATCGTTATTGAGGTGCTGCGACGTGGCCGGCGCATTGCTCCAGCCAAAGAAGCGTTGGTCCATCTGGTTGGCTTCGGAGCGCTGATGATTATGGTTGTGGCACTGACATACTTCGACGTAGCCAGAATTGTGAGAGGAGACAGTCTGTTCCGATGATCCCCGAAACTCGGCGTGCCTCTAAGCAAATCAATATTGGTGATGTGAAGATCGGCGGCGACGCGCCGGTTGTGGTGCAGTCGATGACCGCAACCGATACATCGGACGTTGCCAGCACCGTCCGCCAGATCCACGAACTCGCAGAACTGGGTTGTGAAATTGTCCGGGTGGCCGTGCCCGACAAGGAAGCCGCCGCTGCGCTCCCCGAAATTGTTCGTCAAGCGAATGTTCCTCTGGTGGCTGACATTCATTTCGATTATCGCTGGGCGCTGGCAGCGATCCACTCCGGGTTTGACGCGCTGCGCCTAAATCCAGGCAACATACGCGACCCGGAAAAGGTAAAGACAGTGGTCAAGGAGGCCAAGGAGCGCGGCATACCGATCCGAATCGGCGTAAATGCCGGCAGTTTGCCGCCGATACCGGCCCTGGCCGAAGATGAAAGACCACCGAACATTGTGGACCGCATGGTCGATGCTGCCCTCTGGGAGATAAAGATCCTTGAGGAAATGGACTATGACAACATCAAGATCTCCCTCAAGGCTTTCGATGTACCGAGTATGGTTGAGGCGAATCGGCGGCTGGCGAAGCTAGTGTCATATCCGTTGCATCTTGGGGTCACAGAAGCCGGCACGCCTCGGGCGGGTTCGGTCCGCAGTGCGGCCGGAATTGGCATATTGTTGGCGGAGGGCATCGGCGACACTATTCGTGTCTCTCTGGCCGCCAGCCCGATCGAGGAGGTCCCCGTCTGCTACGACCTGCTCAGCAGCCTCAACCTGCGCCGGCGGGGACCAACTTTGGTTGCTTGTCCCACCTGCGGCCGGATCGAGATCGAACTAATTCCGCTGGCTCAGAAGGTGGAGGAGCACTTCGTCAAGCTCGGCAAGGAGCTGACCATCGCCGTAATGGGTTGCGTTGTCAACGGACCAGGGGAAGCCAAAATGGCGGACTTGGGGATCGCCGGCGGCAGGGGCCGGGGGGTTATCTTCCGCAAGGGTGTCGTGATCCGCACCGTTGACGAGCCCGACTTCCTCTCGGCTTTAATCGAAGAAGGCGACCGAATCATCGAAGAGATTGAGACCGGCGTCTACAAAGCCGTGTCGCACGATGATGACAATTTCGTCATCCCGATCGACGCGATTACTGCTGAGTAGCTAGATTCAATCCTTTCTTCTGGCCAGCTCAAGGGTGGCTGGTCAAGAAGATGGCTCGTCCTCCAGGATCCCTAGCCACGGCCGAAGGACGATATCTCCGTTTCTTTCTGGGTGATGAACTCCAGCAGCGCCGGCCGCCCAGCCTCTGTTTCCGCGATACCGCGTTTTATTGACGGAATGATCTCGTCCGGAGCGGTCACCCGTTCGCCATAGCCGCCCAGGGCCTTGGCGAACTCCGCGTAATTACCGGAAATGTCGCTGGAACGGTACTTTTCCGTCGAAACTTTCATCGCCGCCAACTCGATGGCCATCGAGAAGTTATTGAACAAGATCGAGAGGATCGGAATCCGTTCGCGAACCGCCGTCTCGAAATCCATGCCGGTCATGCCGATAGCGGCGTCGCCCCAGACGTTCATACAGAGCTTGTCGGGTTCGGCCAGCTTGGCGCCCATCGCCAAGCCAAGGCCGTAGCCAAGCTGAGTCGTTTTGCCCCAGCCGATGTAGCTGAGCGGTGTGATTGACTGCCAAAACGGAGTGAGCTGGTCGCGGGGGCTGCCAGCATCGTGAGTGATCACGGAATTTGAGACGTCCACCGTGTGCAACAGGTCCCAGACCACCCGATAGGGCGAGAGCGGTGTCTCGTCTGAGGTCAGCTTTGGCAACCAGCCCTGCAACCACTCCTCGCGTTGCGCCTTGATCCGGCCCTCCACCTCCGACTGCAGCCCTCTGGTCTTGCCGCTGAGCCGATCGCTGATCGCCTCAATCAGGGCCCGCAAGGTCAGCTGAGCGTCGCCGATCAAGGCGTAGCTGGCGCGAACGTCTTTGTTGATGTCTTTAGGGTCGAGGGTTGCGTGAACATACGTCTTTCCAGCCTGAGGGAACTGGATACCGTAGCTGGTGCGTCCAAAGCTGCAGCCTATTCCGAATACAACGTCCGCGTCTTGAAGATGCTGGAACACTGGACTGGGCATGGCCCGGCCGCCGCTACCCAAAGAAAGCGGATGGTCCTCAGGGAAGGCACTTTTGCCTTCCAAGCTGGTCGTAACCGGTGCTTCCAACAAGTCGGCTAGCTCGCGCAGTTCAGTCCACGCCTGAGCGTAATGCACGCCCTGCCCCGCATAGATAAGAGGCCGCTTCGCTTCAATCAACAGGCGTGCCGCTTCGTCTACAGATGCAGAATCGGGTCCGCTGCGCGCCTGGAAGGTTGCTTCGTAGTCGATAGGCTCCGGAACTTCCTCGCTGAAAACGTCGGCTGGAAACTCGACCAGTGTGGGGCCCGGGCGTCCGTTTTTGGCCTGTGTGAAGGCGCGGCGCATCGCTTCAGGGACGTAGGCGGGGAGCGTTACCTGCTCGCTTGACTTGGTGATTTCGCGGTAATTGAGCGAGGAGCTGAAATTAGGATAAACATTGGATAGATGCCTCGGGTAGCCTCCCGGCAGGACGACCATTGGCACTGACTCAGAGTAAGCTTGGGCCACAGCGCCAAAGGCATTTTCGGCGCCAGGCCCGGCTTGCATGGTGAAAACGCCAAGCCGCTTCCCAGAGTTGAGCCTGCTAAACGCGTCCGCCATGTGGACACCAGTACGTTCCTGTCTCACGACAATCGTTCGAATGTCTGCCTCGGCGCAAGCGTCAAAGATCGGATTTATCGGGTAGCCGATGATGAACTCGACCCCTTCGCGCTTCAGAATTTCGGCGATTGCGGCCGGTACGCGCATATCGTTCGCCTCCAAAAAGTTGACCGTTTCTGTGGAGCAATTGTACTCGAACACCTTGGGTTCTGGGAGTAACGACTAGTGCTGCTAACCAGGACAGGGTGTCCTTTTAAAGCTGCTCAAAATCCCAAAATTTCGGTTTGGAACGATCGAAATAGTCCGTAGAAATAGCGCCTAAAAAGTAGAGTTTTCCTCTAAACTTTCCTCAGAGGCCAGCACGCAAACCAACCAAGATGGTTCTTAAAGATGAGTAAGTTGCAGACATTAGTCACGGCAATAGTGAGAGCAGAACTACGGCAATTGCGGCGCTGTATCTGGGGGTATAACCTCCATGGCATTTAACAAACAAGCTAGCATGCCATAATAGCCAATCGTCGCGGTCAATTCGATTACTCCATCGTTACCAAAGCGCTCGAGAGCTCCGTCAAAAGCTGCCTCACTTGCCACATGTTCTTGCAACAATTCGCGGGCAAAACGAACCGGCAAAATCTCTTCCTCGCTGAGTTCGGTAAGAGGCCGACGGTTGCCAATGATTTCAATGGTTGAATCGCTGATGCCGGCTTCTCTAGCCAATCGCGTGTGAGCCGCCCATTCGTGGCGACAATCGTATTCACGCGCCGTGGTCAGAACCGTCAGTTCGGTGACAACCTGAGGCAGGCTTGATTCGAACCGTAAGAACGTTCCAAGGTGAGAAATTCGCCGTGCTGTTTCTGGGCTGTTGAGGATGAGCGAGAATGGAACCCGCACGCTGCCTCGGGTTCCAGCCAAGTATTCGAAGAGATCGCGCTGATCTTCTGGCAGTTGATCACGGTCGAGTACTTCTGGTAAGCGCGGCATTGACGGCTCCTTTCGTCGCCTTGGCGGAGCCATTGCTCCTTCCGTTTGCTCGGCGGAGAGTCCGCGAGCAAGGTGCTGTCATGATCGCGCTGGCCATGGATATCGCCGTCTTTTTTTGGGCTTCGAACCTTGCCGGGTTTACGACTCTGATCGGTCAGTTACGCCTCGGTGCGCCAGCGGATCACTAGCCTCTCTGTCAGTCCCACCAGTAAGAAAAGACCGAGTGACAGGAAGGCAATCAGGAAAATCGAGGCGAGGACGAGGTCGGTTCGGAACGAGTTGCGCATCAGCTGCACGTAAATGCCCAACCCTTCCTTAGCGCCAGCCCATTCGGCAAACACCGCGCCGACCACGGCGTAAGTCACTGCGATGCGGAGGCCGGTAAAAAGGTAGGGGAGTGAGTGCGGCACCTTGAGCAGGAAAAGCGTTTGCAAGCGGTTGGCTCCCAAGGTGCGCATCAACAGTAACGCGTCCCGTTCGGTCGTTGCCAGACCAGAGGCGAAGGCCACCGTAATCGGGAAGAAGGTATAGAGGGTGACAACGATTATCTTTGGTGTTAAGCCAAACCCAAACCAGAGAATTAAGAGAGGCGCGATAACGATAATCGGGATCGTCTGTGAACCAACTAGTAGCGGATAAATGGCTCGGCGGATCGGTTTAATTGCATCGATTGTCAGCGCCAAAAGGACACCAAAAATGATGCTGAAGCTCAGCCCAATTACTGCCTCCTTAATTGTCACTAAGGAATGGCTCCAGAGGCTTGAACGCGTTGACCAACCGGAATCAAGGACACGCGACGGAGACGGCAACGTGACCGAGCTTATGTCTGATACAGCGACATAGATTTCCCAGGCAGCAAACAACCCCGCCAGCAGAGCCAGGGGCGGCAGCGCTCTGGTAAGCCAACCAACCAGTTTGCCCCGCGCTTGGCTGGCTTCAAGCGTCACGCGGGCTCACCTCGATTCCCATGGCCAGTAAGACTTCTTTTTCGGCTTCTGCTTGTCGCGCCAAGTCTGGCGGTGGCTCCGCGGCCTCGCGCAAGGTTATTTCTGCGACCATTCGGCCTGGGCGAGGGCTCATAACGTAGACGCGGCTGGAGAGAAAAACAGCCTCGCGGACGTCATGGGTTACTAGCAGTGCTGCCTCGCTACCAAGGCTCCAGGTTTCGCGCAGCCAGACCTGAAGCTCTCGTCTCGTGAGGGCGTCGAGCGCCGCAAAGGGCTCATCTAAAAGCAGCAACGGACGCTGGAGCAGAAGGGTGCGAAGCAAGGCAACCCGCTGGCGCATTCCGCCGGATAATTGGTGAGGATAGTGGTTTTCGAATCCGTCAAGACCGAAGCGAGGCAGCAGATCCAACGCTCGCCGGCGCGATTCCTTGACGCTGTGGCGCCCTTCAATTTCCAAGCCTAGGGCCGCGTTGGCTATGACACTGAGCCAAGGGAACAGCAGGTCTTGCTGGAACATATAGCCGGTTAGCTTTCGGCGCCCATCCGGCTCTCTTTCGTCTTTGACTTCGATTTCGCCGGAGGTCAGGTCCTCTATGCCGGCGATCAGGCTAAACAGCGTGCTCTTGCCGCAGCCGGACGGTCCAACTATAGATACGAAATCACCGGGCTGGACCTGTAAAGAGACGCCTGCTAGGGCCTGAATTGGCTGTCGGCCGCCGAAGGTCTTGCTGGCATCTCTTAAGCGCAGGAGCGAGCGGTCCAGCAGATCTACTCCAGCAGATTCGTAAACAGCGGCCCGCCCGGTACTTCGTCAGAGATAACCTCATCATCAGCGCTCACGAGGATTCCCTGGGCCAGCATCCAACCCGCGTAAGCGTCCCATACGAACGCTTCTTGCCGGCCCCAAGAACCATCCGCGTCGACGAAGATATCGGCCAGCATAAGGTTCGAAAGACGGACCAACTCCGCCTCGGGGAAGACGTCCTCACCGACGTATCCGATAAATATTCGAGCGGCCTCTTCGGGCTGATTCGCGGCGAACTCGTAACCACGGCGAGTCACCTCCAGGAAGCGGCGCAGTACATCAGAGCGTTCGCTTACTGTGTTCTTTTGAGCCACGAGGATCACCCCCGGGAAATCCGGCACACCAAACTCGTCAAACCGGAAGGTGCGCAGCTTTACGCCGCGCAGCTCCGCGTCGATGCCCTCCCAGGTCGTAAATATTTCCGTGAAATCAGCTCTTTCGTTGAAAAGGGCTTCGTAGGCGAAGGTGGAAAGAGTGGCGACTGTGAAATCGCCTTGGCCCCCGTCAGCCTTGATCACGGCTCTAATGCGTGCTTCCTCAAATGGCAGGCCAAAGCCGGCGTAAGTACGGCCATCAAAGTCCCTTGGCCGCAGAATGTCGCTGGACTCGAGCACCGCTAATTCGGTTGGATTCGATTGCAGCACGGCGGCAATACTGATCAGGTCGAGGCCGGCGGCACGGGAGAAGATCAGGTTGGGTGGGAAGCTAATGCCAATATCAGCCAGGCCGTTGGCCACAACCACGTCCGGGTTGGCGTCACTGTAGGGGACGATTTCGACGTTTATCCCCTCCGCTTCGTACCAGCCGTTGGCCAGGGCAACGTAGATGCCAACGTGATTGGTGTTGGGTGTCCAGTCAAGTTGGACCGAGACAGTGCTTTCGTCCGAATCACTGCCGCCGCAGGCCGAGATTAAACCCAGGGCAAAGAAGCCAAAAATGGTCAGAACAATTGGCCTGGTAAGCAGGCTGTAAGAAGCAGCTTGACTAAATGGAATATTGCGCAAGATAGCCTCCTTAATTGGTCTTAAAGGAGGCTGCCAGGTAGGAAACCGCAAGGCTAAAAAGTGGCCCTACCACGCGCTTCCTCCGCCGGCATTACCCGGATCAGGTTCCAAGGGTGTGATCTCAGACCGGGAACAAACCCGGCCACCCCGTGCGTAGCGCAGCTAGCATAACATATCGCCACGTCAGCAGCTTTAGCCGCATCCTCACTTGTAGGGACGTGGCTTTAGCTGCGTCCCTGAGACGCTCGCTATCTTAGAGAAGGATTCCGGGTGCTCTCGCGGCAGCGGATCAAAAAAAAGTCCGTAGGGACGGCGCTCAGCGCAGCCGCTCCGTCCGCGACGCCCCAGACTTCCGTAGGGACGGCGCTTTAGCCCCGTCCGACTGAGCCTTTGAAGTACAGACCACCTGACAACCCATATTCGCCCGGCTCTTCCACCAGGCCAGCTTTCACGGGATTCGTGAAGACATACTCCGCCACGATCCGGAGATCATCGTCTCCACGCAGCACTCTATCGAAAAAGCTCTGCTGCCAGAGGCTTTCCCCGGTCGGCCGCTTATAGTGATACCCTATCATCTGCTTGAACCGCCGCACGAACTTGATGAGATCGGACAAATCGTTCTGACCCTGAACCATCATGTGCAGGTGGTCCGGCATGAAACAGTAGGCGAGCAATTCGAACCTCGAGAGGCCGGCTGCGCGGATCAGCTACTGCTCGGCTGCCGCAGACATCGCCGAAGCCGACACGAACACGTTTGCTCCTATGGTCGATAGGGTCACGTGATACGCGAATTGGCCACGATAGTCGAAACCATCTAACCGCGGCCGACGCCGGCTGGGGCGGCCGGCGGAAGACGCACCCTCCTGGGACGGAGCGGCTGCGCTGAGCGCCGTCCCTACGGACAGAATGTTCCTTACGTGAGTTCACTAAGCCCCTTCGTCCCCCAGACGAGAGCTTTTCCGACCAGAATCTTAACTCAGGGCAGCCACCCCGTCCCCGGCGCCTTCGCGGGGGGCCTCCCTTGGGACGTAGCTTCCCTGAGTCTGCGACGCCCCAGACGTCCCTGCGAAGGTTGGATAACGCGCAGGGCGATACAATGAGGTGTTCGGCCCGGGTTCGGGCCGAGCCCTCTGCCTTGTCGAGCAGGTCCAGGAGAGCAACCGAGTATGAGCGTTCGCATCGGCCTTGGCTTTGGTGTCTTCCCGTTTTCCGGCCCGGAAGCATTTTGGCGTTGGGTCGATTTCTGCGAGGATAGCAAGATTGATTCGATCTGGCTGAGCGAAAGGCTGGTCGGGCGCCAGATGTTTCTCGAGCCGATTAGCGCTCTGGCAGCGATCGCCGGCCGCACGCGTCGACTCAAATTTGGCATGAACACGACCATCCTGCCCTTGCGTGATCCCCTAGTTTTGGCCAAGGAGTGCGCCACGATCGATTACCTCAGTGGCGGACGGTTCCTGCCGATGTTTGGCGTCGGTGCGGACAATTCCCCAGAGTGGGACGCAACTGGAATCAGATCACGCGGCCGAGGCCCGCGATCGAATGAGATCCTGGCGCTGCTCAGGCGGCTGTGGACCGAGGACGACGTCACGTTCGAGGGAAAATATTTTCAATACAAAAACGTCTCAATCAGCCCCAAACCCGAGCAATCGCCACTGCCCTTGTGGATCGGTGGTAGCAGCGAGGCGGCCATCGAGCGCACTGCTCGTTATGGCACCGGCTGGCTCTCGGGGTCGGCTCAATCACCGGCGCAGGTAGCTCGCGTAATCAAGGCGATCCGGGCCGGCGCCGAGGAACTTGGTCGCCCGATCGAAGATGATCATTTTGGCGCCGGTCTCAGCTTTCGTTTCGGCAGTTGGGATCATCCCGAGGTGCAACGTGCCGCCGATCAAATTGTCGCCCGGCTTGGCGAAAAGACCGATCCTCGCGCCCACTTGGCGGTCGGGGACGCCGCCGCAATCATTCAACTTGTGGAGGTGTTGCGCGCCGTCGGAGTGTCAAAATTCGTTCTGCGGCCCTTAGCATCCAACGACGAAGACATTCTCGAGCAAAGCCGGCTGATCGAGGATGAGGTGATTCCGTACGTGCATGCACTGCCCTTGCGTTCTGCGGACACCCGATGACTGGGACCGCCGCACGACGCGGTATGATTTGTTCTCTGATTTGTTCTTTAAATGATTAGTTGAGTCGCCAGCCTGACTAGAAAGTGAATGCATGACCAGCGAGACCTTCTTCAAGCTTCCTGACCCCGCCTACGAGCAATACACCTGGATTCTGCGCGACGAGCACGGGCCGTCGTCGGTGCCACCGCTTCTGACCCGCAATCGCTTCAATTCGGCCTCCGTCCCCGGTGAACCGCCGCGTGAGCTCAATCTTCACGGCTTCAACTACTTACGCGCCAATTCGGGGTCCGAATTCCGCCCGCCCTGGAGTGACGCACCGCCGCCGCGCACCGTCGCCGACCTGAGACTTTGGCGCGAACGCTGGCTGCCCGAGGTCGAGAAGATTGTCAGTGAACTGGAGCAATTCGATGCTTCCAGCGTCGAAGCGGGCCGGTGGGCCGCGACCTTGCAAGGCCAGGAAGAGGCCTACATGCGCGTCTTTGGCGGTGTCCACAGCCTGGCGGTGGGTCCGCCGCACGCCGCGTCCGGCGCCTTCATGGAAGCTTTCGAGGCCAGGTTTGGCCCGGAGCGCCGCGAGGACACCCATGCGCTGCTGCAGGGATTTCCGAATTGCTCGGTTGACCGGGCCGGCGCCCTTTGGGACCTGAGCCGGCTTCTAAGGGCCAATCCGGACCTCCTGGAGACGCTTAACCGTGGCGCGGAACTGCCCGACACCGAAGCCGGTTTGGAGTTCAAAGACGGCCTCGACGCGATGCTGGAAATCTACGGGCACACCAGCAATACGGACCTTCAGGACCTGCCAGTCTGGCGTGAGGACCCGGATATTCCGCTCGCCGCTATCCGTGCCTACGCCGGCCAGCCCGACGGCACGGGGCCGCGAGACGCGGCGGCGCGGCAGCGTGAGCGCCGCCTGGCGCTGGAAGCCGAGCTCGAGCAGGTGGCGGCAGGGGACCCGTCAGTTGCTGAGCTCCTGCGGCTAATGGAAATGGCTCAGGAGTTGGTTCCCAATATCGAAGATCACAACTTCCTCGCCGACCAAGCGATGATTGCCGCCTCCAGGGTCCGATGGCTCGCCATAGGCCGTATGCTCCAGGAACGGGGCGTGCTGGACGCTGTAGACGACGTTTTTTTCATCGAGCAATCCGAGCTTATCGCCGTGCTGGAGGGCGAATCGTTTCCGGACATGGCCATTCTGAGGGAGCGGCGGCGTGACTTGATCCAGGGCCGCGCCTCATCGCCGCCGCCAATTCTCGGCCGTCCCCTGGACCAGCCCGAGGGGCGGGCGGCAACGCCGGGCATTTCAATGAGCCAGTCGCGGGTCGTGCGGGGGGTAGCCGCGTCTCCGGGTAGCTTCAGGGGTCGCGCGCGTGTGATCGAAACGCTTGAAGAAGCCGGAACGCTGGTCGATGGCGACGTGCTCGTCGTGCGCACGACAACGCCGCCCTGGACGCCGTTCTTCGCGCTGGCTTCCGCCATTGTGACCAACTCCGGCGGAGCCCTTTCGCACGCGGCCATTGTCGCGCGTGAGTTCGGCGTTCCGGCCGTCGTCGGCACGGTCAATGGCACCGCGCTGATCAAAGACCGCGCCACGATAACCGTGGACGGCACCGGTGGCTTGGTCATAGTCGAAACCTAGCCGGCAAGCTGGCTGACCTGGTCGCGAGCTTCAACAGCCCTCGCCGGTTCTAAGTACCGGAAATGCGGGCGGCTTGCCGCCAGCTTCGCCCTTCGCGGTGCGCGAATAGGCGTTCGCCGTCTTACCAGGCGCCGCGAGCTTCCGTTCAGTGCCTGCCGCGTTTTCTTCGGTGCTGGTCTGCTCTTATATACTGGCCGCGGAGGGGTGGCAGAGCGGTTTAATGCGGCGGTCTTGAAAACCGTTGTGGGCTTAGGTTCACCGGGGGTTCGAATCCCTCCCCCTCCGCCACCTGAAACACAAACACGCTCGCCTTTGCTGCCGTCGAGTTGGGCCGGCCCTTCGGGGCCGAAAGCGCAGTTCAGTGTCTAAAACTCGCCTTGGGCCGTCGGATGCGCAAACCTCAGGCATTGAACGGATCCCGAACTTGATCCCTAGTTGCAATCGCCGGCGACAGAAATTAGATTAAACACGTCAATAAAGCGTTAAAGTGCGCCAGGATTCTTGATGAATGCGCCACCAGGGAGAAGGAAGACACACGAGGCCTTCGAGGAGGCGATTGAAGAGCTGGCGCTGCTGGGCTTTAGCGTCAGCCAGATCGAACGGGAGTTGCGAGCGACGGTAGAGGCTATCGCCCGCCGGGACGGCTGGGACTCGTGGCAGGTTCCGTCCCGGCGCACAATTCAACGCATATTCCGACGCACAAAGCCGAGCGACTCGTCGGGTGCCTGGCGGATCGAGGATTCTCCGCCTGATGATGCCCGCGTCCTGTTGGATTTCCTGGCCGAATTGATTACCTCAACCGAGGGGAGGATCGCAGGGATAACCCGCCGCGAGGCGGACTGGATCCTGCGCCTGCGTCGCCTGGGACCACCGGTGGCGACGGCCGAGACGTTACATTTGGCCCGCCACTACGCGACGCTCCGAGAACTGGGGAAGAGCACGGCCGATCTGGATACATTCCTGGCCTTTGCGCCCTGGCTGAGCAGTGAAAATCTCGAGGCTTACTTCGCTGCCATCGATAGTCAGTGGTTTAGCGGCGCCGCCCGCCGATCCCTCTCCAGTGCAGCCCTGTTCCAAGCACCATTAGAACTCTTATGCACCCGCTGGCAATCTCTCGACGAATCGTCGCAGCGCTGGCGGAGGGCGGCCAATGAGATTGAGCTCCGTCTCAAGGAACAATCCTGAGACGGCCTGAAGTCGTGAACGTCATGCCGTCCGGACGGTACTCGATTGTGTGAGCCCTGGCGTCCCCTCGGGCCCGTTTCGTCTATGCGCGCGGACGGAGCCCGATCACAGTTTTTACGCTTTGGTTAGGTATGCCGAAAATTCGTCCGCGGTGGCGCGCAAAAGAATTGCAAATTAGATTCATCCCGGCCCGATTTTCCCTTGACTGGCAGTCGACGTGAGCCAATACTTTGGACGGCTCCGCGGGGTATCTTTGCACGCGATGCCAAAAAAAGACCCCCCGAGGCGGTTAACCTCGTAGCGGTCTTTTGCGTTGATTACATTGGCTGAGTCCGTTTTGACTGGGCCTGAACTGGTATGTCGTGCCCGGCGGCGATTTCCCCGGGTATGCCTCACCGGCAGGTTCACAAGCGCGGAGCAGCCATGTAGAGCCCAGGCCTGGGGCGGATCCCCCCTCGAGCGGCGCATTGTTGCGGGGCATATTTCACGGATAGGAGGTCGCGGACTGGGAAATCTCTAAACAAGCAAATCAAAAATGGAATTTGAGTTAGGAGTAAATTGCATGGAGGCGAGCTATTGGATAGCCCACCTGTTGCATTTACTAGGGGATCTTTAAGACCTCCAGTGGATGGTTATGGCCGTCCTGCTCGCTGTCTTTGCCTTTGTTGCCCTTGTGACACTCGCGCCACAAGGGACCGTGGTGCATGCGGAACCGGATGCAGAGGCGGACGCCAATGCCGAACCTTGTAGTGGTGTCGGTGTTGCAGCCGCATCGGCTGCAACCAGCGGCGAATTAGCGGCTACCACAGACCCAGTCTGTGACGCTGAGGAAAGCCCAGAGGATTCTGACGCCAGCTCGACAGCGTTCGCCGACACATTCACTCTTAGCGGGGGTGGCGGTGAGGCGTCTGCTGCTGCAGCAGAGGACTCTAGCTCCGCTATTGCCGGTGCCGGCGCCATTGCAGGCCTCTGCACCACGTGCTCTGCGGCTGCGGCCGCCGCGGCTGCCGCAGAGGATGACTCCCTGGCTGGCGCGGGTGCGCTCGCCGTCGCAGGACTCTGTTTAATCTGCGAAGCCGAGGCTGAGGCAGCCGCTACTGCGGAAGACGACTCCATCGCTGGCGCTGGTGCGGCAGCGATTTCGGGGTTATGTATTACTTGTGACGCCGAGGCCGAGGCCGACGCTACCGCGGAAGATGACTCGATTGCTGGCGCTGGTGCGCTAGCGATTTCGGGTATATGCCTCACCTGCGGGGCCGAGGCTGATGCCGTGGCAGCAGCTGAAGACGACTCCTCAGCTACCGCTGGGGCTTTCGCATTCGCAGGGATTTGCCTTCTCTGCGAATGCAATGCCAGCGCCGAAGCCGTAGCTTATGCCGACGATGACTCTGAGGCAGGGGCTGAGGCGCTTGCCACCGCCGGACTCTGTGATGACTGTGAAGCTGAAGCCGACGCGGTGGCGGAAGCCACCGACGATTCCGAGGCTTCCGTAAGAGCGGTAGCCTTTGCCGACCGCTGTGGCAGCTGCGAGGCTGATGCCGAGGCCGAGGCCGACGATTCGTTGGCCGTGGCCAATGCTCTTGCTGACGCCGACCGCTGTGGCAGCTGTTCGGCCGACGCCGCCGAAGCTGAGGAAAACTCGACGCGGAGCGTTGTGGCAACTGTACGGCTGACGCTAACGCCAGCGCCAATGCCGAAAGAGGACTCCGTGGCCGGCTTTAGCTTCTGCTGAGGCCGACGCCGACCGCTGTGGCAGCTGTTCGGCCAATGCCGAGGCAGAGGATGAGAAGAGTGAGGGCTGCGAAAGCGGCCCTCACTCCTTTTGTCTGGCTGAAGCCGTACGGACATACATTGCCGATGGTCGCGCTGAAATTTCAAACGCCGAGGCCAGCATCTGAGTCGCTGAAAACCAGTGAAACCGATTGCCGAACACGAGCCACGCCGGATCCGCCGTCGATGGCGTTGTACGTAGCCTCGCCACAGACTATATTTCTAGCGTCTAAACTGTGCCGTGGAGCGACTTTTAATGATTAAGTATTTGCCCACCGCCGGTCGGGCCCGAGCATTCCTGCTCGCGCTGGGTGTCATTGCAGCTTTTTTTGCCACTGCCTGCTTGCTGACCGGTGGTAACGATGAGGATACGAGCGGCGAAGGGGACGCGAGCAGCGTTAGGGTACGTAGAGTGATATTGGAGACCGATCTGGGTCCACTGGCCGTACGAAACATCGTTCCCACCAGCAGCCGGCTGATCAACCCTAGAGTCGAGCTGGAAGGCGTGGAGCCAGGGATGATCGTTTTGGTTCGCTGGTATCAGCTTGGTGTACGGGATGTTGGCCCCGAAGGCACAGAAATAGAGGTAGGCGCCAGCGAGGTAATGCTGACGGCCGACAAGATCAATGTTGATGTCGAAAATCCGCAAGGAGAGACTTTTATCACCTTCACTTCTTTAACCTCAGGCCCCAGCGGCTTCCCCGAAGACGCCTGGTTGCTGAGAATTTTCGTCAACGGTGAGCTGGTTCGCACTGTCGGGTTTGTTGTGACCAGTGCGCTCGATGCGGCCGTGTCACCGCCAACCCAACCGACGGCGGTGCCGCCCGTCGAGGCGGTGCCAACACCGATCAATTACACGGTTGTCGCTGGTGACACGCTCCAGCTGGTCGCCCAGCGCTTCCTCCCGGAAGGTGAGACCTTGCCTGACTTCTTGGTCCGAATTGGTGAACTGAACGACATCTCAGTTTCGGCGATCCTCCAGACCGGCCAAGTCCTCTTGATCCCGGGCCCGAAATAGACAAGCGGCTCACGCCGCCGGACCCCTGGTTAGGCCTGATTCTGGCCGGCTCCATTTGTCTGGCAAACGTCGTTTAGCGAGGCCAGCACGGTGCGCGGGCCGCGAAATTCAAGCCTGGAGATCGAGGCCGGGTCAATGCGAAACCGAGTAGACTGCTCCAGGTCAATTGAGAGAGCGCGGCAGATTGTCGCCCGAATCGGCAGTTCGTGGCTGACCAGGATCAGCGCTGATGGTGGCGGGTGGAGCTCGCGCAGCCTTTCGACCGCTGACCAGGCTCGAGACTGGAGCGCTGCCATCGCGTCGATTCCGGACCGCCCGGGTGGCAACGTCTCCGGCACTATCGTGACCAGCCCGTGGCTGGGCTCGGGCGAGGACAATCCGAGCCTATCGCCGATGACGGACGCCGTCGTCAGGGCGGCGGCCAAGGGGCTGGTATAAATCGCCGTCACTGGCGTATCGCTGAGCTCGGCAATCTGTCTGGCGATGGCCAGAGCCTGCTCGCGGCCCAGCCTGCTCAAGTCTGGGTCGCCGTGACCGCTGTGGTCCGGAATGCCTTCCACATCCTCCGTCTCGCCGTGGCGAACCAGGATGATACGCGTCGCCGGCGGACGAACCGGTGGCGCCGGTTGTCGTGTTGATTCGCTCATCGTTCCGGCGCCGTTTGTTTGAGGCTCTTGAATTCCTGGACCTGTGTCCGGGTCGCGGTGAAACCGCGCAGTTTCCTCCAGCGGCTGGATCTCATGAGTAGCGCTCTTCTTTGATCGGATCACCGTGCAGATGGTAGCCGTAGGTCTCCCAGAAACCCGGCTTCTGCTCGGCGCTGATCGCCAGCCCCGAAACCCACTTGGCGCTCTTCCAGAAATAGAGATGCGGCACAACCAGCCGTAGCGGCCAGCCGTGCTCGCGGCTCAAGGGTTCACCTCCGTGGGCTAGCGCGAACAAGTTCTCTGCCCGGTTGAAATCGCTCATCGCCAGGTTTGTCGTATAACCGCCGAAGGAATGAACCATCACCTCGGTGGCTTCCGGCTTGAGCCTGACCTGCTTTAGAACTTCGCTAACCGGCACGCCTTCCCAGGTGTTATCAAACTTGCTCCAATCCGTGACGCAGTGGATGTCGTTGGTCAGGGTCACACGCGGTAGTTCGCTGAACTCGGCCCAGGACAGGTTGACCTGCTCCTCAACCAGCCCGCTGATCTGAAAGCTCCAGCTATCGAGATCGATCTTGGGAACCGAACCGTAGTGCAGCACCGGCCACCCGGTGGTGGCCTTTTGTCCGGGTGGCAACCGGTCACCCCACTTTTCGCGGTCCCCCGCGCGTCGGTCGAATAAGTTCATAGTGCGCCTCCGGTCATTACTATAACCAAGATGCTCAGATTGTGGCCTAGCTAACCTCCGGCTGACACGGATTTCTGGATTCAAACCGCATCGTGATAAAATCGAAGGGATGACCATCTCCGACTCCGACATCGATGTTGGGGACGAAGACACCAGGCTGGCTGGTTCGATCAATCGGCGGGTCCTGCGGGATGCGCCGTTCTTTTTGATAGCGGTAGCCGTATTCGTTCTCGATCAGGCCACGAAGGCTGTTGTGCGCGGCAACCTTAGCCTCGGTGAGTCTTGGCCGTCGGACGATTGGCTGGTGAAGATTACCCACGTGACGAACTCCGGCGCCGCCTTCGGTATCCTTCAAGGGCAAGGCATGTTTCTCATCGTGACCGCTGTCCTGGCGATCGGCGCGATTGTTTTCTACTACGCCTGCCCTCCACTGGAGCACGGTCTGCTGCGCCTGGCGCTTGGGCTGCAGTTAGGTGGCGCCGGGGGGAACCTCCTGGACCGGGTGAGATTTGGTGAAGTGACGGACTTTATCGACTTTCCTCGTTATCCATCCTTCAACATCGCCGATTCTTCGATCGTTATTGGTCTCGCCGTGCTCATCGGGTTCTTTGTTCTCAGTGAGAATCGCAAGACTTCGGAGGCAGATGACGACTGATTCGCTGATTCAGATAGTTTCCGACCAACCCGGTGAACGGCTGGATGTTGCCGTCGCTCGCTTGTGCGGCGTCTCGCGCGCCCGCGCCCATCGACTAATCGCCGATGGTCTTGTTAGCCAATCAGGACGACCGCGGCGAAAGCCCGGCGACCGCTTGGAGGGATCTGAGACGCTCGATGTCCGCGTGCCCGAGCTTCAGGCCGCGGAACCGCTGCCCGAGGATATTCCTCTCGATGTTATCTATGAAGATCAACACATGCTGGTCGTAAATAAGCCCGCCAGCATGACGGTCCATCCCGGCGCCGGTCACGCCCAGCACACACTGGTTAACGCGTTGTTGGCGCACTGTCCAGATTTGCCCGGCATCAACGGTGTCCAGCGGCCTGGGATCGTCCACCGCCTTGATAAGGACACCTCAGGCTTGATCGCAGTAGCCAAGACCGAGCTTGCTCACAATGGCCTCTCTGCCCAACTCAAGAATCGCGAAACCCACAAGACGTACCTTGCCCTGGCCGAAGGCCGCGTCGAGCCGCCAGAAGCGCTGATCGACGCGCCAATTGGCCGTGATCCAAACAACCGCCTGCGCATGATCGTCCGGGAAAGCGGTGGTCGCGATGCCCAAACGTTGTATCGTGTACGGGAGTATTTCGACGCCTGCAGCCTGCTCGAAGCCTCACCGATCACGGGCCGGACCCATCAGATTCGGGTTCACCTCGCTTCGCTTGGCCACCCGATTCTTGGCGATCCGGTCTACGGCAGGGCCACGGATGTTGTGCCGCGGCTGTTTCTGCATGCTCTGCGCCTGCGGCTGAGACACCCGGCCGACGGCACCGAGCTCGAGTTGGAGGCTCCCCTAGCCGCCGATCTCGCCGCGGCTTTGGAGCCGCTTTAGGCTGCCAATCCAGTCCGCGATGAGATGCCTGAAATTGGACCGCGTTTGGTGCCGTTCGGAGCCGACCGCGGCGCCGCGTTGGGCCATAAACGCGTCGCTGCTAAGATGCGGGAATGACTGAAGAAACTCCAGTTCGCGTACGCTATGCGCCCAGCCCGACCGGTGAGCCCCATGTTGGCAATATTCGCCAAGCCCTTTTCGATTGGCTTCTGGCGCGCAGCACCGGCGGAACCTTCATCCTCCGGATCGAAGACACCGATCAGGCCCGCTACGTGCCGGCGGCCGTGCAGTCCCAGCTCGACGCGCTGCGTTGGCTAGGCCTGGAATGGGACGAGGGCCCTGACATTGGCGGTGAGTACGGACCCTACCAGCAATCCCAGCGCCTACCTTTTTATCACGAGGCAGCCGTCCGGCTGTTGGAAAGCGGCGATGCCTACCACTGTTTTTGCTCCACTGAGCGATTAGATGAGTTGCGAAATCGGCAACGTGAGGCCAAGGTGCCGCCCGGCTACGACGGGCGCTGCCGCGAGCCAGACGGGCGCGAAGCGGCCAGAGCCGAGTCGGGTGACGCTATTCCGGTAGTGCGATTCAAAACGCCGCGCGAGGGCGATACCGTAGTGCACGACTATCTGCGCGGTCAAGTGACATTTAAGAATGCGCTAATCGACGACTTCGTCATTCTAAAATCGGACGGATTTCCCACCTACCATCTGGCCGAGGCGGTTGATGACTTTTCTATGGCCATCACCCATGTGATCCGCAACGAGGAATGGCTGCCATCGCTGCCGCGCCACCAGATGCTGTTTCAGGCGCTGGGATTCGAGCAACCGATCTTTATCCATACCGCTTCGATCCTCGGGCCGGACCGATCAAAGCTTTCCAAGCGTCACGGTGCACAATCGGTCCTGGATTACCGCGATAGCGGCTACTTGCCAGAGGCGGTGTTCAATTTTCTTGGCTTGCTGGGCTGGTCGCTGGATGACAAGACAGAGATCATCTCCCGCAACGAATTCGTGCAAAGCTTCAGCATCGATCGGCTGATCAAAAGCCCTGCAGTCTTTGATATTGAGAAGCTCAATTGGATGAACGGGACCTATATGCGAGCGATGCCTGTGGACGAGCTTGCCCGGCTGTTCAACGATCGGCTCGAGAAGCCGGAATCCGAGGGTGGCTTGCCGCCGCAGGTCACCCGTCCGATAGACATTGAGTACACAACTTTGCTTACGCCGCTGATCCAAGAACGGGTAAAACTGCTGCCGGAAGCGCGCGACATGCTGGAGTTCTTCTTTCTTCCCGGCGATGTAGAGCCCGACCCGGAGATGCTCCTGGGCAAGGCTTTCGCTAACGATCGCACGCGAGCCACGCAACTCCTCTCGGAGGCGCTGGTCACGGTGGAGCAGATCGAAAATTGGGACCACGCTTCGATTGAGACGGCCCTGCGAGACCTTGCCGAGCGCCAGGAGGTCAAGGGCCGTGACTTGTTTACCCTTTTGAGGATCGCTGTTACCGGCCGCACGGTTGCGCCGCCCCTGTTTGAGTCCATGGAGTTGGTTGGCCAGGAGCGCTGCGTCTACCGGCTGCGTGTCGCCGTCAACATCCTCTAACTGCCCAGCCGGGAGTTACATAGTGGGGGCCTGAAAGCCAACCGGCGTTGTGGCTGTTCAAGAGGTTTGTTAGGATCTGTAGGCGCGCTTGGGGAGTCGTCTAGTGGTAGGACAGCGGACTCTGACTCCGTATGCGGGGGTTCGAATCCTCCCTCCCCAGCCAAAAAAACGCGTGGCGGTATCGTCTAGGGGACCAGGACGGAGCCCTCTCAAGGCTCAAACCGGGGTTCGAATCCCCGTACCGCTACCATAAAATTCCAAGCTCAGCGATTCTAGAAAGAGCTTTTGAAACTTCTGGCGGGATTTTGACCGCCTGTCCATTGTGAACCCTATCCATAGCTCCGGTGGCCTGCTTTATATCGGCGCCAACTCTCTGGGCGCTTGGTCTCATTGGGGGTGAACTCTGGTCCTGCTACCAGACGATTGCCAGCCTTCTGGTGGCCGTCTCTGGTGATTAGATCATCATCAACGCCGTCATCCTCTCGGAAAGGTTCAGCGTTCCCCATGGAATTCTGCCTGCTTCCATAGCATTGCCAACTTCTCCTTTTTAAGTTTCGCGCCGATCCTTATAATGGCGCCAGAAGGATACACAGGAGGCTGAAAACAGGAGGACTTTTCCCATGACCATCTCCTTTCGCAACCAAGAAATGCTCGGAATGGTGAACGCCCAGACCGGCACGGTCGACCGCCGCATCTTCTCCGACCGGGACATCTATGACCTCGAGATGGAGCGCATCTTTGCCCGCGCCTGGAACTTCATGTGCCACGATTCCCAGGTCCCCAACCCCGGCGACTTCTTCATGACCGTGATCGGCGAGGACCGCGTCATCGTCGTCCGCGACAACGACGGCAACGCTCAGGTTTTGGTCAACACCTGCCGCCACCGCGGCAACGCCATCTGCCGCGCGGACGAGGGCCACGCGACGTCCTTTATGTGCACCTACCACGGTTGGACCTACGACCTTAAGGGCGCCCTGGTCGGCGTACCCGGCTTCAAAGAGGTCTACCATGAAGAACTGGACCGCGAGAACTGGGGCCTGATCAAGGCCGCCCAGGTAGACACCTATAAGGGCTTCATCTTCGCCAACATGGACCCAGGGGCACCATCTTTCCCGGATTACCTCGGTGACGTCGGTCGCATGTCGATCGACTCGATAGCCGAGCGGGGTGATGACATCACCATTCTCGGCGGTGTCCAGAAATACACCATACCCTGCAACTGGAAGCTGGCCGCAGACAACGTCTGGGACTGGTACCACGGTATCAGTCACCAGTCAGCCCTCATGTCGGCCCCACCCACCGATGAAAGGTGGGTCTTTAGCAAATACGGCTACACCGTGGTTCCCGGCGAGTACGGTCACGCCATCGGCGGACCAGATCTTGACGACGTTTTAGTTAAAGAAATAGAGACACTTGCCCAAATGCAGGACTGGCGCGAGCGCCCCGCGGCCAAGCAGGCTCTGGGACCGGTAGGCCTCAAAGCCGCCGGTCATCCCCAGATATTCCCCAACTTCTGGGTAACTTTTGTCGGCCTCGGCCAGATCAGCATGCGCATGCCCAAGGGACCCGGCGCTACCGAAATTTGGTGGTTCACCTTCGTTGACAAGAAAACGCCGGAGAAGCACCCCCTCCATCGGGCCTTGGCGATCCACACCTTCGGCCCCGCCGGCAGCCTGGAGCAGGACGACGGCGAGAACTGGACTCAGAGCACCAAGGGCATGGTTGGCAAGGTGAGTGCGCGTTTTCCGCTCAACTACTCGATGAATAACGGCCGCGGCAAGATTAGCGACGAGGAGGGTGGACCCCCGCACATCCAGAGCATCGGCGTGAACGAGCACCCTCAGCTCTGGCACTACCGCGCCTGGGCCGACTGGATGTCAGCCGAGAGCTGGTCCGAGTTAAAAGCCAACCACACTCTGGTGCCGGAGGACCGGCTTTAGCCGGTCAAGCGGAGCCAACCGCCTTAGCCGGTCAAGCGGAGCCAACCGCCTCTAGCTGTTCTCACGACTGACCCGTACGCTTGTCCTGGCTTAACCACAGTTCGTAGGCGATGCGGCGGGAAATGCCGTGTCGCCCGATCAGCAGCGCGGTCGCCTGCCGCCGCGTCAGTCCCAGGCGCCGCATTTCCGCGGCCTCGGCGGCGAGCGTTTCCGGCTTTGAGGCGGAGTCTTCTTCTTGGGGGGCGCCTTCCAAGATCAACACCAGTTCCCCTCTTGGCTCGGTAAAATGAGTCAGCGCTTCGGCGGCAGTCCCAGTAAAAACTTCTTCGTAGACTTTGGTCATTTCGCGGCAAATCGCCAGGCCACGGTCAGGCAGATCATCGGCTATGACTTCAAGAGTCTTGCGCAGACGCGCCGGCGACTCGAAGGCAACAAGTGCTTCCCGCTGGGACCCATTCTTGGCCAGCAGCGAGCGCAGCTTGCCGCTGCCGCGCGGCAAGAATCCGACGAAGGTAAAGGTCGGGGCGCGCAGTCCGGCGATTGAAAGCGCGGCAATTGGCGCGGATGGTCCCGGAACGCTGAACACTTGGTGTCCGGCGGCTCGCGCCGCCGCCGCAAGCTCAACTCCCGGATCGCTGATCGCCGGGGTGCCGGCGTCAGAGATCAACGCCGCGTCACCTCTACTGAGGCGGTCGAGGATTTCGGGGATTCGGCGGGCTCGGTTATGCTCGTTGTAGCTGAGCAGCCGAGGTCTTAGGCCATGGTGATCCAGGAGCACTCGGGCGGTTCGCGTATCCTCGGCG
This sequence comes from Dehalococcoidia bacterium, assembly GCA_965219205.1. GTDB lineage: Bacteria > Chloroflexota > Dehalococcoidia > DSTF01 > WHTK01 > WHTK01. Next base: position 268,778 of record CBDCMQ010000002.1, on the reverse strand, counting down.
ACGACGAGGCCGACCTCGCTGAGGACCTTCAAAGACCGCAAAGAAACATCATCGAGGTTGCCGATTGGTGTCGCGATTACGTAAAGGCTAGCCATATTTGGATTTAAAGCTTAAGCATTTTATCGACTTGGTCAAAAAGCCGTTGACTGCCGGGTACGCTGTCAGATATATTTTCTCAATATTGAGAGGGTGGAAGCTATGACGCTAGAAGCAACGCATAGACCGACAACATCCAGCCCAAAGTCGGCCAAAGCAATGCAAAATGCTTACGGCTTTGACGAGGTGGCAATCGTCCCAGGGGCTTTCACGGTCAACCCGGATCTCACAAACACATCGCTCACTTTGGGCGATTTTGTTTTTCCAATACCAATTCTGGCCGCGGCGACCGATGCGGTGGTCAACCCCGACTTCGCAGGCAAGCTTGGTAAGCTTGGCGGGCTCGCGGTTTTGAACCTGGAGGGAATTCACACTCGATACGAAGACACGAGCGCGATTTTTGAGGAGATCGCTGGAGCGTCGAAGTCCAAGGTGACCTCTTTGCTCCAGGACTACTACAATCCGCCGATTGACATAGAGTTGATCGGGGAGCGAGTTCGCCAGATGAAGAGCCTGGGAATCGTTGTTGCCGTATCTTGCACACCAACGAACGCCAAGAAATTCGCGCCGATCGCGGTTGAAGCCGGTTGTGACATTTTTGTTGTCCAGTCCACCGTGACTACGGCTCGCCACATTTCTAATAGCCTGGAAGGGTTGCGGTTCGAGAAACTCTGTCGCGAGCTCCCAGTTCCAGTGGTTGTGGGAAACACCGTCGGCTATGCGGCCACCCGCGAGCTTATGGAGGCGGGCGTGGCCGGTATTTTGGTTGGTGTCGGCCCGGGTGCGATCTGCACCAGCCGGGAAGTTCTGGGGATCGGCGTTCCCCAGGTTTCGGCAACGATAAATTGCGCCGCCGCTCGAGATGATTATTTCCAGGAAACTGGTCGCTACGTTCCAGTCATAACTGATGGCGGCATTCAGAAATCGGGCGACCTCAATAAGTCGATCGCCTCCGGCGCCGATGGCGTGATGCTCGGTTCGATCTTTGCGGCAACAGAGGAAGCGCCGGGTTTGGGCCATCACTGGGGCATGGCGGCGCCGCATGCTGAGTTGCCGCGCGGCGCGCGGATCACGGTTGGTGTGAACAGCACGTTGGACCGTGTGCTCTTTGGACCTACATCCCGCAACGATGGCAGCGAAAATCTAATCGGCGCCCTGCGGACAGCCATGGGCATGTGCGGTGCCCGCACGATCCAGGAATTCCAGGAGGCGGAGGTGATAATCGCGCCCTCGATCAAAACCGAAGGGAAGTCATACCAGCTTGCCGGTCTAACCTGACCGGCTGCGGTTCCGCAACCCAAAGACAGCGTCGAGAAATCGGTGCTGTCTTTTTCTTGCTCTGCGTTTGCCGGCGGCCATGCTTGAATCTGCAGGTCGGTTGCCTGAGGGAACGCCAACCCGTATCTTGCCTTTCGAAGGGCTATAATCGCTTTTCAGATGAATGGAGGCTGCTTTTGTTGATTGGCGCCCACGTCAAAACGATTGGTGGACCAGCATCTGCTCTTGAAAGAGCCGTGGCTATAGGTGCGGAGACCGCACAAATCTTTCTGACTCCGCCACAGCAGTGGCGCAGCAGCAAGATTGAAGCAGTCCAGGCCGACGGGTTCCAGGAGGCCCACGCCGCCGCGGGCGATTTTCCGATTTTTGTTCACGGTATCTACTTGATAAACCTGGCGACGGACGATGAGGCCCATCTCAAGCGTTCAACCAGTTCGCTAAAGTCGGCTCTGACCAGTTGCGGTCAACTGGGCATCAAGGGTGTGATCTTTCACTTGGGTAGTCATAAAGGGCAGGGTCTCGACGCTGTGTTCGACCAGATCTGCCAGGCTTGCCTTGAAGTACTGGATGTCACCCCGCCGGAAGTCCTTCTGATTCTGGAAAATTCGGCTGGCGCCGGTGACAACATCGGCTCCAAATTCGCCGATCTGGGGCGAATCCTGCGGCAGGTGGACCAAGACCGGGTGAAAGTTTGCCTTGATACGCAGCACAGCTACGCTGCTGGCTACGACCTTGCCGCCGCTGAAGGGCTTGAGCTGGCTATGACTGAGTTCGAACAGGAAGTCGGCTTCGACCAGTTGGCCGCGGTTCACGCGAACGACTCGAAAGTAGAGCTTGGTTCCGGCAGGGACCGTCACGAGAACATCGGCCAAGGTCACATAGGCATCGACGGCTTCCGCCGGATCATGGCGCATGAGGCCTTTAGAGACGTACCGTTTTTGCTTGAAGTGCCCGGTCCGGACAAAAAAGGCCCCGACGAAGCCAACGTCAACATCCTCAAACAACTCCGCTCTGAGGTCGGCGCCGACTCTAGGTGATTTCAGCTCAGCCCTAGGTTTGGTTCCCACGCGAGAATGGCGTGCCAGTTGGTGCCCGCTGACGGACGCTGGCGCCAGTATCCTGAAGTGTCTAGCTAACGGTCGCGGCTGGCTTGAGGTCTGCTGTTGCGCTTTGAGTCGAGAAGTAGATCTCCTGGACAATCTCAACAAATGCCTGAGCGACCGGACCCAATGGACGGTGCCGCCGGTTGATGAGGGCGATTTGGCGCGTAGGATTCTGCATGCCGGAGATTTCGATCTCGCGCAGAACACCGATCTCAAGCTCACGCTCGATGGCTATGCGGGGCAGGAGGGCGAGACCCAGGCCCTCTTCCACCATCATCTTGGTAGCCTCCATTGAATCGAGCTCCATCTGAGTGCGGGGGACAATTCCGTGCTGGCGGAAGAGCCCTTGCGCGAGGGAGTAGTAGCTGGAATTGCGATCGAAGAATATAAACGGGTGAGCACCCAATTGGTCGATGCTTACTGGGCCATCATCGGCGACTTGATGTTCGGCATTGGAGACTAGCACTAACTCGTCTTCAATTAGGCCCCGGGTCTCAACATCTTGATGGTAAACTGCTCTTACCAGCCCAACCTGAGCGTCATCCGCCAGCAGCATCACTAGGACTTGCTCGGAGCGGCCGGTTCGTACCGAAACTTCGACGCGTGGGAAACGTTCGCGAAATTTCTTCAGAATGCCGGGAAGGAGGTAGGCACTGACCGTTGTCGCGGACGCCAAGATCAACGAGCCCGACTGGAGATTACGCAACGAATCGATCGCGTCACGCCCGGAATTGAGGGCTTGAAGAACCCGTTCGGCATGAGGGAAAAAGCAGGCGCCGACTTCCGTTAGTCTGACACCTCGTCCAGAGCGTTCGAAAAGGCGCTCGCCCAGGTCGCGCTCCAAGGCTTGAATACGAGCTGTTACGGAAGGCTGAGTTAGAAACAGCGCCTCGGCTGCGCGGCTAAAGCTGCGGTGATTCGAGACTTGTACGAAGGCTTCAAGTTGGCCGAGATCCACCGGGAGGTTACCTCCTATAGGCTGCTTCTATTCTAACTGATCAAACTGAAAGTCTCGGAAGAAATCAAGCCTAGCGAGATCTAGATGTCCGCGGAACGCACTCCTACTTTGGTCACAGTAACGGTTCCGGGGCCGAGAACGCCGGTCTGGCAGGCAAGCCTAAACGGTCGCTTGAGGATGGCTTCGCCCCGCTCGGCGGTCAGCGTCTTTCGTTCGCTCCGGCCCATCCCAGCCAAGAATTCAGCACCGCTTACGATTTCAGTCAGACAGGTTGTGCAGATTCCCTGTCCGCCACATGTGGTCGGCCAGTACAGGTTGCAGGACTGCGCCGCGGCCATCAGCATGCTGCCGGGGGGGGCCTCAAATTCAATTCCCTCGGGCAGGACCTTTACCAGTGTCATAGCCGGATTCTAACATAGCCGGCCCCAAGGATTCAGATATCCTATGGTGACGATAGGTACAGGGATTCCAAACTATCGGTGCCGTGGTGAAGGCCGTGGCGCATTCAACCAGGCAAATCTGGCAGAGGACTGCCCTAGGCTATTTTGCGGATGGCAGGCGCCAGAAGCGCAATTAGCACGGTGCAGCTGAGACAAATCAAAGCCATGGTCGAAAGCGCGGTTTGGGTGCCCAGTGTTTCCGCCATAAAACCACCGATAGCCGCTCCCATCGGGACCAGCCCTCGGTCGAGACTGAAAAGGCTCATAATCCGACCCTGCATCTGCCTGGAGGTTCGTCCGAGCACGTATGCGTTGTTTACCGACATGAACGAGGTCTGCGCAGCGCCGCTGATCATTAGCGCTGGGACGGCCAAAAGCAATGAATCGGAGCGGGAGAGTAAGATCAGTGCAAGACTGTAGGTCGTGAGCATGAACAGCATTGCAAGGCCGCGTCTGCGAATGGAATCGCCAACCGTAGCCACACCAAGCGATCCCGCCAAAGCACCGACACCTACCATGGCTATCAGCAACCCAACTCCGGACTGACCGACGCCCAGTTCATCAACCGCGAGGAGCGGCACAAAGACGCTCTGGTATGGCACTCCCCAGACGAACAGAACCATAGTTAGGAAGAAAATGTACAGGATGGTTCGATCCTGCCGCACGGCACTGAATCCTTCGAGTAGATCGGAGAGCATGGAGCCGCGCTTCCGGCTGCCATCTTCAGTGGTTGTGCGGATCTGTGAAGTCGAAAAAATTACCCAAACGTAGATTAGTGATTGGATTACATAGAGGTTTCCCAGGTCGACGAAGATTAGCAGGGCACCGGCCAAAGAAGCGCCGCCGATGCGCATGAAGTTCATGGCAGCGGAGTTCAAGGCAACTGCGTTCGTAAGGCTTTCGTCCGGAACGAGCCGCGGGATTAGCGATTGGCGAGCTGGTTGGTTGAATGCCATCGATGCACCGCTGGCGAAAGCAGTGACGAAGACCATCCAGGGTTCAACAACGCCGGTCAGGATCAGCGCTGCGGTAATCACATGGGTAGCCAGGGTGGCTGCTTGGCTAAATACAAGGATTCGCTTCTTATCCATCCGGTCCGCCAGCACACCCGCCCAGAGGCCCATTAGCAATTGAGGCAACATTCGGGTCGCGGCGATCAAGCCAACCATGAACGCTGAGTCGGTTAACTCAAGGATTAGCAGGGGACGAGCAATCTGCTCCATCCACATCGACGCAGAGGCGCCGACCTGGCCTTGCCAGAGATAGCGGTAGTCGCGATAGCGTAGCGAGTAGAAGGTCGACTGGCGTCTCGGAGTGGTTGACTTTGGTTCGGGTTCGGGCGCCGCTTCAGGCACCGATTCGTGAGCCATTGGCCGATGCTACCCGTCCCTTCCCTTTACGTCAAGGTTGCTGGCCAGTTGTATCTCTCAAGTCTTGGCTAAGGCTGGAAAATGACCCACAATACCTTTATGTCGGATTTTCCACGAATTGTCATTACTGGTGTTGGGATGGTAACTCCGCTAGGTCTCGATACGCAGTCCACCTGGCGATCCATGCTCGCCGGCCAGTCTGGCACTAATCGAATCACTCAATTCGATGCGACCGGGTTTGAGGTCCAGGTGGCGGGCGAAGTCAAGGGTTTCGTACCCGAAGACCTCATGGACCGGCGCACAGCGCGGCGGTCCGGCCGTCATACGCAACTAGGGGTGGTGGCCGCACAAGAGGCGATCGATTCGTCTGGACTCGTGATCGACGACACAAATCGAGACTCGATCGGTGTTCTGCTTGCCAGCAGCGGCACGCTCCACCTTGTGGTCGAGCAAGACAAGATTATCGATGAGAAAGGACCCCTGCGAGTTGACCCATTGACCGTGCCGAGGCTGGGCCAATACAGCGCCGGTGTGAGAGTGGGCCGGCTGCACGAGGTGCGGGGTCCCAACTCAACCGTAAACAGTGCCTGCGCCTCTGGTGGCGACGCGATCGGCCAGGCCCTCAACCTCATGAAGCTTGGTCAGGCTGAGTGCATGATCGCCGGTGGCTGCGAATCGATGATCGCTCGGGTCATGATTGCCTCACTTGGTGGGCTTGGCGCGCTGGTGAAAACGTGGAATGACCACCCAGAACAGGCCTCGCGGCCTTTCGACGCCAAGCGCGGCGGGTTCGTACTGGCAGAGGGTGCGGCCGTTTTAATCCTCGAGACCGAGGAATTCGCTCGTCGCCGAGGCGCTGAGATTATTTGCGAAGTTGGCGGAGCCGGCTGGTCCTTTGATGCGACTGATGACGCGGCCCCAGATGCGGACGGTCAGGCTCTGGCAATGCGCCGCGCGCTCGCCAACTCAAACCTCGGCATAGATGACATCGATTACATCAACGCTCATGGAACCTCGACGCAGCTGAATGACAAGGCGGAAACCATGGCGATCAAGAAGGTTTTTGGTGAACGCGCCGGCGGCGTTGCCGTCAGCTCAACCAAGTCAATGACCGGTCACCTGGCAGCGGCGGCCGGCGCTGTGGAAGCCGCTGTTTGCACCCTCACGATTCGTGACCAAACCATCGCCCCAACAATTAACTACGAGTTTCCCGATCCCAACTGTGATTTGGACTACGTACCTAACCAGGCGCGCAAAACTGACGTTAGGGGCGTCCTGTCGAACGCCTTTGGATTGGGTGGCCAAAATACCTGCCTCGTTTTTAAGAGGTATGTCTAGTGGCCTATGTAGCCTGGCTGCACCGTGACAAGCTTTCACGCGAGACGGCCGGCGGCAAGGGTTCTTCCCTATCGGCCATGATCAGCGCTGGATTTGCTGTTCCGGGTGGTTTTAGCGTCACCGCGGATGGTTATCGACGTTTCCTGTCGGCGGGCGGTCTAGGCTCAGAAATCAACTCGATTCTGAACAGCAACGAGCTTGACTCCCCATCCGGGCCCGGGCAAGCCTCGGAGAAAATCGTCTCTTTGATTCAGGGGGCCTCCTTGCCAGAGGATCTGCGCCAGGCAATAGCCGAGGCTTACGACGAGCTTTCCGCGATGACGGGTCTCGCCTGCGCGGTTCGATCTTCGGCGGTTTCGGAAGACGGATCCGCCGCCTCCTTCGCCGGTCTTTTCGAGTCCTATCTCAACGTGATTGGCATGAAGGATGTCTTGGCTGACGTGCAGCGTTGCTATGCCTCCCTATGGTCGGAACGTGCCATTCGTTATCGATCGAAGCTAGGGGACATAAGCGCCGAGGAAGCGATGGCTGTCGTAATAATGGGTTTGGTGAAATCCGAAACCTCGGGTATTGCCTTTACCGCACACCCGGTCACCGGGTCTCTGGACCAAGTCGTCATAAACGCCAGCTGGGGCCTTGGTGAGGCCATCGTCTCGGGAAGCGTGACTCCCGATTCATTTGTCGTGGCGAAGGACTCCTTCAGGATCGTCAAACGCGATATTTTTGAGAAAGGGATGGCGATTTTCCCCCATCCAGACGGCACCGGCACGATCGAAAAGGCCTTAGCGGCTGACCAAGCCGCGGCGGCGTCGCTCACTGACGATCAGGCTTGCGAAGTGGCCCGCTTGGCCGCGAAGGTGGAAGCGCACTACGGTAGCCCGCAAGATATTGAATTCGGCATGGCCGGCGGCCAGATATTTCTGCTTCAATCGCGTCCCATAACCACCTTGAGCTAGAGTCGACGGCTAATCGAATTCAACATCGACGCCGATAATTACTCTATATGGGTGCCCTGCTCTTTTTCTTTATCGGGATGCCAATGGCATTCGTGGCCGACCGACTAATTCAGCGCTTCAATCCAAGTAACGGCGATCGAAGTTACGACGATGTTTCCTCCGATCAGGACGAAGAACAGCGCTCCAAACAGCTGCCGTGGCAAATAAAACCCTGGTCTGACCACCTGAGGCGGGCGGTGGTAGTATTTCTGCCGGTCTTGGCTGCTGTTGCTGGCGCCCGGTTTGATCCGATCCAGGCGTTCGCCGTAATGCTGTTTTTGGCCGCCTTGCTAATTTGCACGGCAACCGATTTGTTGAGTTTTCGCGTTCCGAACGCGATAACTTATCCTGCCACACTCCTGGCCATTCTGGCGGCACTTGTTATGCCCGACGCTGACGTGCTTGACGCCGCAATTGCCGCGCTCGCTGGCGGCGGAATCTTTCTCTTTATGACATTGGTCACCCGATGACATTGGTCACCCGCGGGGGGCTCGGGCTCGGCGATGTCAAACTCGCGATATTGATTGGTGCAGCGCTCGGCTCCCAAGCCGGCTACGAAGCCATGGTGCTTGGTGTGATCGCTGGCGGCATCATTATCCTTGGGCTGTTCCTTTCTGGACTTGTCGGCCCGCGGCAAGCGATTCCCTATGCCCCCTTTCTTGCGTTGGCGGCCGCCGCAGTTGTGTTGGTTGTGTTGATTGAAGGCGCCGCCTTCGCGCCGCTGTAGCACTCCAGGCGCGCTGTGCATCAGTCCCGCGAGATTCCCCAAGAGTTCGTGAGGTTCGCAGGTGACGGCCTTGCTCGGCTGTTCTAAAATGGCAGTGTGACGGACATAGATCCCGTTCAGGCCCCGCTCGCGGTCCACTGCCAATACCTGCGCCAAAAGTTGCAGCCAGGGCGCATGGAGACGCCGGACCAATCTGCCAGCACCCGGTTCGCGACGGTGAGCCCTGTGTCGGTCCTTTTCTGGAGTATTTGGGGACGAGCTGCGGCCGCTGGGAGGAGGACCCGCAGAGCTACTTAATCCCGTCACCACGACCGCAGCGCTGGCAATGTCCACGCCGCGAGGGTTACGACTTGCAGCGCGTCCGCCGCCCCAATCGCTGGGGCTAGAAGAGAGGCTTTCTCAAAATGGAAACTCCTACAGAGAGGAAGCCGGCTCACCGCGGCATTGAAGTCAAACTTCTTGACCATACCACTGACCCGGTGCGCTCGCTCTATGTCGCCTATCGGGTTGCCTATTCAGCGTTGACGCCCATGCAAATAATGCGCCGAATCGGTGACGACCGAATTACGCGCGATCAGATGCTCGAGTTTATCGAGAGGCGACTTGAGACCGGGCATGCCTCTCCACTCGAACAGGTGTGGTTTGAATTCGGCATTGCTGGCGTCACGCGTGCCTTCAGCCATCAGTTTGTTCGGCATCGGATGGGCATCAGTTTCGAACAGCAGAGCCAGCGCTACGTAACGTTCAAAGACGGCCAGTTCCCGTACACGGTCCCGGAGTCGATCAAACGCGCCGGTCTTGATACAGAGTACGCGGCAGAGTTCGATCGCATTTCTGACCTTTACGAGCGGATGATTCAGTCCGGTGTCCCGGCCGAGGACGCCCGCTTTGTCCTGCCCACTGCCGCCAACACTAATTTCAAGGTGACGGTGAATTTCCTGGAACTTCTTCACATCGCTGATCTGCGGCTCTGCACCAGAGCTCAGTGGGAGTTCCGCAAGGTTGTCGCAATGATGCGAGCCGAAATCATGAGGACGTTCCCGGAGTTTGCCCGCTACATTCAACCTAAATGCGGTGAATTTCGGCTTGGCTACTGTGATGAGTCCTATGAGGACTGGGAAGCGTGCCCGATTGGCCGGAAGCGGCCGCACAAGCGTGACCTTTTCGAGCTCTATGATGCCTATCGCCGGGGTGACCTCGCGGCAGTGAGCAATGAAGCTCGCGCTAGCGATGAGGGTCTCGACGAGGGGGATTTTCAAATTATCGAACGGGAAGCATTGTCTGACTGATCCGGGCTGGCAAGCTGATAGAATGGGGCGACTATGTCAGAAAAAGTGATCCTTTACACTACGCCAAACTGTGGCACCTGTGATCAGGCTCGCGCGGACCTCAAGGCCGACGGAATCGATTTCGAAGAGCGCGACGTGATGAAAAAGCAGGCTTGGTACGACGAAGCGGTTGCCATGTTCATTGCGGTGCCGATCATAATCCGCGGCGACAAGATCGAGTACGGCTGGAAGGGTGACACCGGCTGCGCGATCACCTGAGGCAACAACAGGCGTCTGCCCCGAAAATCTTCTAATTTTTCAACCTTTTTGTTGACAAATTCGTCAGTACTCACCTAAACTTGAGTCTATGGAAACAACACGAGAACAGATCCTGCGAATGGTGCGTGGCCGAAAAGAGGCTACCGTGGCGGATTTGGCTGACGCGCTCGGTGTCAGTCACCAGGCCGTTCGCCGGCACCTGGATGGTTTGCGCGCCGGCGGGCTGATCGATTCCCGACAGGTTCGCCACGGTGTCGGACGCCCGTCACTGGTATTCTTTCCCACCGAGCTTGGTGATGAGCGCTCCGGCCGCACCTACCTCCAGCTCTTGGGGCGCCTATTCCGCCACTTTGAAAATACTGAAGGGGAAACCGCGGGTCGTGAGACCCTCGATTATGTTTTTTCTGGAATCGCGGCGGAAGTTGCGGCGGAGCACGTTGGCGAAGTACGTGGCAGAACTCTGGATGAGCGCGTGCCGCAGGTGAGCCATGCCATGGAAGGGGAGGGAATCGTCGACGGCTGGCACAAGGAGGGGGACGCCTTTCACATGCTCAACACTGAGTGTCCCTACTTGCGCCTTGCCGAAATGAGTGACGCTCCCTGTCACTCAGACCGTCGCAGCATCGAGTTGCTAATTGGTAAACCAGTAGAGCAGACCAGGCGCATTATCGATGGCGCCCCGGTTTGTGAATACGTGGTGCTGTCTGAAGACTTGCCGGAAGAGGTGGAAAAGACGAAGGAGCGTAAATGAGCACTAACGGGGCAGTGCTGGAAATCGATGACTTGCACGTTGCGGTGGAAGCGAAGGAAATAGTCAGCGGTCTGTCGCTTTCGATTCCGGCGGGTGAAGTTCACGCGATCATGGGGCCGAACGGCTCCGGGAAAAGCACTTTGGCAAATGCCCTAATGGGGCACCCGAGCTACGAGATCACCGCGGGGCAGGTTCAGCTCCAGAGCGAGGACATAACGCACCTGCCGCCGAATGAAAGGGCGCGGCGCGGCCTGTTCTTGGCGATGCAGTATCCGACGGCCGTGCCCGGCGTGACGATGGTCAACTTCCTGCGCGCGGCGATAAAGGCAGTTCAGGGACAGGATGTGCCAATTCGGGAATTCCGTCTTCATCTGCAAGAAGCGTTGGCACTTCTCAAGATGGATGAATCGTTTGTGCGACGCTATCTAAATGACGGCTTCTCAGGCGGTGAAAAAAAGCGCGCGGAGGTTCTGCAAATGAGCCTGCTGCGGCCGGTAATGGCGGTTATGGACGAGACGGACTCCGGTCTTGATATCGATGCTTTGCGAATCGTGGCTGAAGGCATAAACGCGCTTCGCAACCCAGAGATGGGTATGCTTTTGATAACTCACTACCAGCGGATGCTTGACTACGTAACCCCGGACCGGATTCACGTGCTATACAAAGGAAAGATTGTCCGCTCTGGTGGCAGCGAGCTGGCGTCTGAACTCGAAGCTAAAGGTTACGACTGGATAACAGAAGAGATAGATGCAGAGGAGGCGGCCTCATGACGACCACACCCGAGACTGACAAGGTCTCCGAGAACTACAAATATGGTTGGAACGACCCCGAGTTCAAGCCGATCAATGAGGCCCGTAAGGGACTCAATAGTGATGTAGTCGCGCAAATTTCGGCGATGAAAAATGAGCCGGATTGGATGCGCGACTTCCGGATGCACGCCTTCGAGGCGTTCGAGGCGAAGCCGATGCCAGACGGTTTTTGGGGTGGAAGCATATCCAACTACCCGCTGGATTTCCAGGACATTTACTACTACGTCAAGCCAATGGAAGGCCAGGCTGACGACTGGGAAGACGTGCCGTCAGAGATCAAACGCACTTTTGACAAGCTCGGCATCCCCGAAGCGGAACGAAAGTTTCTGGCCGGTGTCGGGGCTCAATACGATTCTGAAGTTGTCTATCACAAAATCCGTGAAGACTTGGAAAAGCTGGGCGTTATTTTCATGGACATGGATGGTGGCTTGCGAGAGCATCCGGAAATCGTCAAGGAGTACTTTGGCACCATTGTCCCTCCCGCGGACAACAAGTTCGCGGCACTAAATTCGGCCGTTTGGTCGGGTGGCAGCTTCGTCTACATCCCGGCAGGTGTGCACGTGGAAATTCCGCTTCAAGCCTATTTTCGAATCAACACCGAGAGCATGGGCCAGTTTGAGCGGACCTTGATCGTTGCGGAAGAGGACAGCTACGTCCACTACGTCGAGGGCTGCACAGCACCAACTTACTCCAAGGACTCCCTGCACAGTGCGGTTGTCGAAATAATCGTCAAGAAGGGCGCACGAGTTCGGTATTCGACGATTCAGAATTGGTCAACCAATGTCTACAATCTCGTGACCAAGCGCGCCGTGGCCTATGAAAATGCGGTTATGGAGTGGGTGGACGGGAATCTTGGCTCCAAGCTGACGATGAAATACCCGAGTGTCTACCTCATGGAGCCGGGAGCGCACGGCGAAATTCTCTCGCTGGCCTTCGCTGGCAACGGTCAGCATCAGGATGCCGGCGGAAAAGTTATCCATGTCGCCCCGGACACGACATCGACAATAATTTCCAAATCGATCAGCAAGAATGGTGGCCGGAGTAGCTATCGGGGGCAGGTCAAGGTTTACGCCGGTGCCACAAATGTGCGATCAAATGTTCGTTGCGACGCGCTTTTGCTGGACGAGGATTCTCGCTCTGACACCTATCCGGTGATGGAGGTTGACGAGGAGCAAGTTTCGCTTGGCCATGAGGCTACCGTGAGCAAGTTAGGCGACGAGCAGTTGTTCTACCTGATGAGCCGCGGCATCGATGAGGTCGAGGCGGCAAAGATGATTGTAAACGGCTTCGTTGAGCCGATTGTCAAAGAACTGCCGATGGAATACGCCATCGAGCTCAACCGGCTGATCGAAATGCACATGGAGGATTCCATCGGGTAACGGCCAAGGTCGTCCGCAGGACTCCCCTGTGATTTCCGGCGCCGAGGGCTTCACCACGGCAGCCGTGAGGTTTCTTGGCCGACTTTTTTGCATGGAGCGGGCAGCAAGTTAAGAATGCCCGCCGATAAGGGAAGACTAGTGACTGCAAAGGCAACTGTGCCAGCTATTACCTCCGAAGCTATTCGCGAGAGGTCCAGCCAAGGCTCGGAACCCGAATGGCTACTCAATCGGCGTCTTGCCGCATGGCAAGTATTCGAAGCCATGGCGATGCCAAACCCTCTGGAAGAAGAATGGCGGCGTACGGACATTAGCGGGCTCGATATCGAGGCCCTACTTTCGCTTTCCAGGTCGGACCCGCCAACCTCAGGTCCTAGCGACGACGGTTACGCCGCCAGGCTTACTCAAATCGATGGTGAGAGTGCCGAAGTCGAGGTCGCCTCTGAACTGCCCGAGGGCGTAATATTCAGCGATTTGCAGACGGCGGCCAGGCAACACCCTGAGCTGGTGGAACCGCATTTGCAGAGCCTGGTTCGCGAGACAGACTGGAAACTGCAGGCGCTTCAGGCTGCAATCTGGCGCGGTGGCGCTTTTGTCTACGTGCCGCGCGGAATTGATGTCGTATTGCCGCTGCGGCTTGGAACCAGCACCACAGGGTCTCTATTGGGGTCACACGTCTTGATTGTCGCCGAAGAGAACAGCGGCGTGACTGTTGTTCAGGACGCTTACTCAGAAGACGATGCTGCTCAGTCCTTGGTTAGCGGCGCCGTCGAAATAATCTGCGGAGCGGATGCGCGCGTCCGGTTTATTGAGATGCAGCGTTGGGGCAACAATGTCTTCAACTTTTCGACGATTCGCGCGCGTCTCGATCGCGGTGCGGAGCTAAGTTGCAGCCTTGCTGGATTGGGATCCAAGCTGACAAAAACGAAATTGGAAATCGAACTCGAAGGCGAGAACTCACGGGCCGAAATCCTTGGTCTCAGCTTTGGCGACGGTAGCCGTCATTTCGATTACAACACGGTGCAGAATCACACCGGTCCTCGAACCTCCAGTGATTTGCTGTTCAAGGCTGTGCTCTCGGACGCTGCCAGCGAAGTTTGGAACGGCAAGGTGCGGATTCAGAAGGGCGCCAGCCAGAGCCAGGCTGGTCAGGTGAGCCGTAACCTCCTGCTGAGCAAGCAAGCCAGAGCAGCGCCGATTCCAGTTCTGGAAATTGAGGCCTATGACGTTTTGCGTTGCAGCCACGGTGCCTCTGCTGGGCCGGTGGACCAAGAACAGTTATTTTACCTTGAGTCACGTGGGATACCGCCAGCCGAGGCGGAGCGGCTGCTTGTACAAGCTTTCTTCCAAGAAATAGTTGACCGAGTTCCCGAGGCTCTGTTTCGTGAGCAAGTGATGATAGAACTCGATGCCAAGATTGGCGGCGAAGAGTAATGCCTCGGATAAAATTCGCCGAAAAATCGCAGGTTCCCGACGGTGAAGTGCGGGTGTTTGACGCCAACGGTCACAGCATTGCGGTTGCAAACCTGGCCGGCGAGTATTTTGCTTTAGATAACGTTTGTTCCCACGATGGCGGTGCGTTGGGGGAGGGCACGCTGTTCGGGGATCAGGTTGAATGTCCCCGTCACGGCGCTCGATTCGACCTACGTAGCGGCCGTGTAACCGTGCTTCCGGCTGTGGTGCCTTGCCGCACCTACCCCATCATGATCGATGGCGAGGAACTGAGCGTTGAGATCAATTGGAAGGGAAAATTGTAGCCCGCTTGCAGGCGCTGGAGCGCTCGCCTTTGCTGCTGAAGCAAAGTTAGGATAAAGATATGTTCGATGTCGAAACCGTCCGCAAGGACTTCCCAATTCTTGGCCGTGAGGTAAACGGTAAACCGTTGGTGTACCTCGATAATGCGGCTACAACTCAAAAGCCGCGAGCCGTAATCGACGCGCTCGTTGATTACTACGAGTCCTTTAACGCCAACATCCATCGCGGTTTGCACACGCTGGCCGAAGAGGCCACGACTGCCCACGAGGAAGCCCGCGCCAAGATCGCGCGGTTTATCAAGTCCCCGGCTGGTCCAGCCAGCATCGTCTTTACCCGCAACTGCACAGAGTCACTCAACCTTGTGGCCAACGCCTGGGGCCGTCGCTTCCTGGAGCCCGGTGATGAAATAGTACTAAGCGTGCTGGAGCACCACAGCAATCTGGTTCCCTGGCAACTCATCGCCAAGGAGAAGGGTGCGGTTCTGCGTTTCATTGACATCGATGACGAAGGGCGGCTACGCCAGGATGAACTGAATCAGCTCATTGGGCCGAAGACAAAAGTAGTGTCGATGGTCCACGCTTCAAATGTTCTCGGGCTGAACCCAGTGCGTGAGGCCGCAGAGCTGGCGCACAAGCACGGCGCAATCATGGTCGTTGATGGTGCCCAGAGCGTACCCAACATGCCAGTAGACGTAACCGACCTCGGCTGCGACTTTCTGGCATTTTCCGGACACAAGATGGCAGGTCCCACGGGAATTGGTGTTCTCTGGGGAAAGCCGGATTTGCTTGAAGCAATGGATCCATTTCTCGGTGGCGGCGAGATGATCTCTCGTGTCACGCTGGAAGAGTCCACCTGGAATGAGATTCCCTACAAGTTCGAGGCTGGAACACCGAATATTGCCGACGCAATTGGACTTGGGGCCGCGGTCGACTATCTAGAAAACCTCGGTATGGCCAATGTCCGCGAGCATGAACGGAGCGTGACGGCCTACGCGCTGGATCGATTAGGCTCGGTGCCTGAGATCAAGATTTTTGGCCCCAAAAACGCCGATGAACGAGTTGGCGTAGTCACCTTTAACTACGGAGACGTTCACCCTCACGACTTGAGCCAAGTTTTGGATCGTTCCGGAGTCGCCATTCGCGCCGGGCACCACTGTGCCCAGCCTCTAATGCAGCGGCTCGACTGCGTGGCCACAGCGCGGGCTAGTTTCTACGTCTATAGCACCTTCGCCGAGGTCGACGCTATGGTAGAAGCAGTGCAGGAAGCCGGACGCTATTTTTCTGTAGCGGAAACCTCGGTTTCACGCTGACGATTGGCAACAGACAAGAAATGACGAAATATCCAGAACCTGAACTTGACGATCTGTACCGCGAGCTCCTGCTCGATCATTACCGCCATCCTCACAATATGGGGGCACTTGATGGCGCCACAGCCAAGGCTGAAGGCTTCAACCCGCTTTGTGGGGACGAAATCGGCGTGGATCTGGTTGTTGATGATGGCATCGTCAAAGAAGTCATGTTTCAAGGGCGAGGCTGCTCGATCAGTCAAGCTTCGGGCTCAATGATGACGGACGCTGTCAAAGGACTTACGCGCGAAGAAGCGCTGTCAATGGTTGAGGACTTCAAGCGGATTATGACCAACCCAGAAGAGGAAATCCCGGCGCAGCTGGGTGACCTCGAGGCATTTCAGGGGGTGGCCAAGTTCCCGATTCGGGTTAAGTGTGCAACCCTCGCTTGGCGGGTTCTAGAGGATGGCATCAAGACAACCCAATCTCCCAATTGAGTTGACGAAAGGAGACACATGGCAAAGACCGCAACCCTGACCTCAGAAGAGCTCATTGAGGCACTACTGCCGGTTCAAGACCCCGAACTGCGCTTGAGTATTGTCGACTTAGGCCTTGTCTATGATGCCCGCATGGATGACCAGGGCATCGTTGACGTTACTCTGACCCTGACCACCCCAGCTTGTCCTCTGGGGCCGCTGATCCTGGGCCAAGTTCAGGACACGCTCATGGACAAGGACGGCGTCAAGGATGTCAACGTTGAAATTACCTTCCACCCGCCGTGGGATCCAAAGACGATGGCTAGCGATGAGATAAAGATGCAGCTCGGAATCTGGTAATTGTAGGGGCCAAGGCCTTGCGCCTATGGCGATAGCCAATTATTATCCGTTCCACTACTCCGGCCCTCCTTTGGCGGGCCGGTTTGGCTTAATCGGGAGCCAAAACCCTTTCGGGTAACCCTCAGGTCTCAGGATGGATTTTCGAATGACTCAGATGAGCCAGACATATCGCTTTCCTGATCTTCCGCGACTACGCAAGGAAGGCTTGTACGACCCTTCCACGGAGCACGATGCCTGTGGGGTTGGCCTGGTTGCGAACATCAATGGCGAGCGCTCGCATACAACCATCCAGCAGGGGATAGAGGTACTGGTCAATCTTGGTCACCGAGGTGCCTGTGGGGCGGATCCCCGCACCGGTGACGGCGCCGGCATATTGATTCAGAAACCCCATGAGTTTCTCCAGGCAGAAACCTCCCGTCATGGCGTCGATTTGCCACACAGGCATGAGTATGCCGTGGGCATGGTCTTCCTGCCTCAAGTAGCTGATGAGCGCCGGCATTGCGAAGGCATCATCGAAGGCATTGCCGCGGAAGAAGGCTTTGGTTTTCTTGGTTGGCGTGACGTTCCGGTAAATCCTGATGCAATCGGCGTGTTGGCAGCTCAAGTGATGCCCGCGATCCGTCAGTTTTTTGTCCGGCGGCCGCACGATATCACCGAGGACAGTGTTTTCGAGCTCAGGCTTTATGTTCTGCGAAAACAAATTGAAAAGGTGATAGCAGCCGCCGAAATGGCGAGTAATGACGATTTCTACATCTGCAGCCTTTCGGCGCGGACACTTGTCTACAAGGGCCTGTTTCTTGCCGACCAAATCCAAGGTTTCTATGACGACTTGAACCAAACATCGCTGGCTTCAGCGTTCGCGCTCGTGCACTCTCGTTTTAGCACCAACACGCTGGGAACTTGGAAGTTGGCCCACCCCTATCGCTACATAATTCACAACGGCGAAATCAACACCTTGAGGGGCAACATCAATTGGATGACGGCCAGGGAGAAGAATTTCGGCTCTGAGGGACTCGGCGAAGATATCAAGAAGATCACGCCAGTGGTAACTCAGGGGCAGAGCGACACGGCAACGCTCGATAACGCGCTGGATCTGTTGCTCGCTACCGGCCGCTCACTCCCGCACGCAATGATGATGCTAATTCCCGAGGCTTGGGCCGATCACATACCGATGGACCCGAAGAAGCGGGCGTTCTACGAGTACCACTCGACCATGATGGAGCCATGGGATGGACCAGCCTTGGTGATCGGCACCGATGGCTCCAAGGTCTGCGCGATTCTCGACCGCAATGGGCTACGACCCTGCCGTTACCTCGTCACGACCGATGGCCTCTTGGTAATGGCGTCTGAGACCGGCGTGCTTGATGTGCCACCCGAGAAAGTGCTTTACAAGCGCCGGATTCAGCCAGGGCGCATGTTCCTCCTCGATACCGAAGAGGGCCGGCTGATCGATGACGCCGAAATCAAAGAAGAACTGGTCAGCCGGAGGCCTTATTCTGAGTGGCTAGACCAGAATCGGGTGCTGTTGGACGACGTGCCCGAGGCCGGTGTGGTGCATGGCTTGGAAAACAGTCAACTGCTTGAGCAGCAACGAGCGTTCGGATACACGCAGGAGGACATCGACGTAACCCTGGAACCGATGATCACCAATGCTGGAGAGCCAGTTGGCTCTATGGGAAATGACACTCCTCTGGCGGTTCTGTCCGACCAAGCTCCGTTGCTGTTCTCTTATTTCCGCCAGCTTTTCGCTCAGGTCAGCAATCCTCCCCTCGACGCGATCCGCGAGGAATTGGTCACCTCCCTTGAAACTTTCGTCGGCTCTGAGCAGAATCTTTTTAGCGAGACCGCGGAGCACTGCCATCAGCTAAAGCTCAAAGAGCCGTTTTTGACCAACCGTGAGTTGGCAAAGATTCGTCAGTTGAATATTGGCAAGCTACGCTCGAAAACCTTGTCAAGTCTATTTGACGTGACCGGTGAAAGCGGTTCGCTGGCCCGTGCAGTGGAACGGCTCTGCACTGAGGCTTCTCAAGCGGTCTCGGAGGGCTATCCGATTCTGATTCTTTCTGACCGTGGTGTTGAGGCGGATCGCGCCGCCATTCCCAGCCTCCTTGCTACGGCGGCCGTGCACCATCATCTGATACGAAACGGCGAACGCACAAAGGTGGGGCTTGTTGTCGAAACGGGTGAACCTCGTGAGGTTCACCATATGGCAATGTTGATCGGCTTCGGTGCCGGCGCCGTTAATCCCTACCTTGCTTTCGAGACGATTGGGGACATCTGCGAAAAGCAATCCGTGCCCAAGCCGCTGGCTTTCAGCCAAGCAGAAGACAACTACATCAAGGCTCTGCACAAGGGCGCGCTGAAGATCATGTCGAAAATGGGAATCTCCACGCTTCAGGGCTATCGCGGAGCCCAGATCTTCGAGGCAGTAGGACTCCAAACTGAGTTCATCGACCGCTACTTCAGCTGGACTCCCTCCCGCATCGGTGGAATTGGTATGGAGGAAATTGAGGCTGAAGCGCGGACACGTCACGCTTCCGGCTATCCCCAGCGTGTTGTAGCTGCTGGCTTGGACCTCGAGGTTGGCGGTTCCTACCAATGGCGACGAGATGGTGAGCACCATATGTACAACCCGGATACGATTGCCCTTCTGCAGCAGTCTACTCGTACTGGCAATTTCAAAACCTTTGAGGAGTTTGCTGACCTTGTAGATCAGGAGAACCGGGGCCTGTGTACGATACGCGGTTTGCTGGAATTCAAGGAAGGCAACCCAATTCCGATCGATAACGTGGAGCCGACTAGCGAAATCGTCAAGCGTTTTGCGACCGGTGCCGCCTCACTCGGCTCAATTAGTCGTGAGGCTCATGAAACGATGGCTATCGCCATGAACCGGATCGGTGCTCGCAGCAACACCGGCGAGGGTGGAGAGGACTTCAATCGCTACACTCTCGATCCCAACGGTGACTCACGCAACAGCGCGGTCAAACAGGTAGCTTCAGGGCGGTTTGGCGTAACCAGTAACTACCTGGCGAACGCTACCGACCTTCAAATAAAGATGGCACAGGGCTCCAAACCTGGCGAAGGCGGTCAACTGCCCGGCCACAAGGTGGACGACTACATTGGCTGGGTGCGCAACACGACGCCTGGCGTGGAGTTGATTTCACCGCCGCCGCACCATGACATTTATTCGATCGAGGATCTTGGTCAACTGATCCACGATCTCAAAAATTCAAACCCGCAAGCTCGCATCCATGTCAAGCTCGTCTCTGAGTTTGGTGTCGGGACGATCGCCGCAGGAGTGTCCAAGGGGCACGGCGATGTCGTACTGATAAGTGGTGACTCCGGCGGAACCGGCGCTTCGCCGGAATCTTCAATCAAGAACGCCGGGCTGCCTTGGGAATTGGGCGTTGCCGAGACCCAGCAAGTACTGGTGTCAAATGATTTGCGCGGCCGGATCGCCGTCCAGGCAGACGGTCAACTAAAGACCGGCCGGGATGTGGCGATCGCCTGTCTACTCGGCGCCGAGGAGTTTGGCTTTGCCACCGCCCCCCTGATCGCATTGGGCTGCATTATGCTCCGGAAATGCCATCTCAATACATGCTCGGTGGGCATCGCGACCCAGGATCCTGAACTGCGGAAGCGATTCGCCGGCAAGCCCGAGCACGTTATAAACTACTTCTTCTTTGTTGCCGAGCAGCTGCGGGAGGTAATGGCCAAGCTGGGTTTCCGTACCGTGAACGAGATGGTTGGTCGCGTTGACATGCTCGATGAGCGCGCTGCCGTAGACCATTGGAAGGCGAAAGGGCTGGACTTTGGTGCCCTCCTTCACCGGCCTATAGTTCCGGCGGGCGTGGCCACTTACTGCCAAGAAGTGCAGGATCATGGCATCGAGCAGGCTCTCGATCACGCTCTAATCGAGCTAAGCAAACCGGCCATCGAAAGTGGGCAACAGGTCAGCATTGACCTTCCTGTGCGCAATTCAAACCGTGTTGTGGGCGCGATGCTGAGCTATGAGATAACCAAGCGGTTTGGGGAAGACGGACTCACAGAGGGTGGCGTCGAGGTAAATTTCAAAGGATCGGCTGGACAGAGCTTCGCCGCGTTCCTTGCCTCCGGTGTCCGGATGAGCGTGGAGGGCGATGCGAATGACTACTTTTGCAAGGGCCTGTCCGGCGGCACTGTAATCATCGGACCGCCGCCGGAGGTGACCTTTGCGCCGGAGGACAACATCCTAATCGGCAACGTGGCGCTCTATGGCGCGACCAGCGGTCAGGCGTTTGTCCGCGGTTTGGCCGGGGAGCGCTTTGCCGTCCGCAACAGCGGGGCAGAGGCCGTGGTCGAGGGTGTCGGCGATCATGGCTGCGAGTACATGACCGGCGGCCGCGTTGTCATTCTCGGTCCGACAGGGCGAAATTTCGCTGCCGGAATGAGCGGCGGTGAAGCCTACGTTCTTGACGAAGCCGGCGATTTTGCCAGCCTCTGCAATCCCGGAATGGTCGAACTGGAGCCGGTTAAATCAGATGAAGACCGGTCAAGTCTGCGGAGTCTCATCGAGTCACACCTTGAGCTGACTGGTAGCGCCAACGCAAGCCGGGTTCTTGCCTCTTGGGACCTCATGCTTCCCAAATTTACTAAGGTGATGCCACGTGACTATAAACGAGTCTTGGCAGAGCGCGGCGCTCGAGAAAAAGAGCTTGAACAGATGGCCAAGTAGAGGTCGCTCTTTGGGGGAACCAACCGGATTTAAGGACAGATCACGGCAATTGCCGCCACGCCGGCCAGTCAACGAGCGCGTGCGTGATTACAACGAAATTTACTTGAACTGGACCGAGGAAGAAGCCCGCGGTCAAGGCGCGCGTTGCATGGATTGCGGCATCCCTTTTTGCCACAAGGGTTGTCCTTTGGGCAACCTGATTCCGGATTGGAACGACCTGGTTTATAAAGGCAAGTGGCAAGAGGCGCTGGCAGCCCTGCACTCTACCAACAATTTCCCCGAATTCACCGGTCGAATTTGCCCGGCCCCGTGCGAAACGGCCTGCACTCTGACGATTAATCAGGACGCTGTGACGATCGAGTTTATTGAGAAGGCCGTTGCTGATCGGGGCTGGCAGGAAGGCTGGATCAATCCCTCACCTCCTGAGCAACGCAGCGGCAAGAAAGTGGCGGTCATCGGTTCGGGGCCGGCTGGTTTATCCGCGGCTCAGCAGCTAAATCGAGCCGGGCACAACGTCACCGTCTTTGAGCGCGACAAATACATCGGTGGGTTGCTGACGCTGGGAATCCCGGACTTCAAGCTTGAAAAGGATCTCGTTGAACGTCGGGTTCAGCAAATGCGTGATGAAGGCATCGAGTTTAGGACCGGTATTTCCGTGGCAAGCGACTTTGCGGCTGATGCCTTGCGCAGTGAGTTCGACGCGACGGTAATTGCTATTGGTTCGACCGTCCCGCGAGACCTGGATGTGCCAGGGCGCGATTTGAAGGGTGTCCATTTTGCCATGGACTATCTCACTCAGCAGAACAAAATCAATGCCGGTGAGCAGGTTGCCGCAGAGCACCGCATCGTAGCCGAAGGCAAGCGTGTTGTGATCCTTGGGGGTGGAGACACTGGTGCCGATTGCCTAGGCACGGCTCATCGTCAGGGTGCCGAAATTGTGCGTCAATTTGAACTTCTTCCGGAGCCGCCCGAAAATCGCCATGATGACAACCCGTGGCCGCAATGGCCGATGATCCTGCGCAGTTCTGGTGCCCACGAAGAGGGAGGCGTGCGCGACTACAACATCCTGACAAAGAGGTTTGGCGGTACTGATGGGGCAGTTGAGAAGTTACACGCCGTTCGCCTGGCCTGGGAGCCGGATGAGAGTGGCCGCACGCAAATGAAAGAAATCGCCGGTAGCGACTTTGAGGTCGAGGCCGATCTCGTCCTGCTAGCGATGGGCTTTCTCCATCCGCAACGTCCCGGGTTGGTGGAACAACTCGGCTTGGAGTTGGATCCTCGCGGAAACGTGAAAACGGACAGCAACAAGATGACCAACGTGCCCGGCGTGTTCGCAGCTGGCGACGCTTCCCGCGGTCAGTCTCTGGTAGTGTGGGCGCTGGCGGAAGGGCGAGAGGCTGCCCGCGAAGTCGACTGCTATCTTATGGGTGAGAGCAGCCTGCCGCGCTCAGCTTCAACCGCCACCTAGTCGATTGCGGCTTCGACTGGCTCTGCATCTCCGCCAGGCTTGTTAGCTAGCTGTGTCTCCCACAATCGCATTGCCATGCGGTACAGGTAGTAGAACCAGATTAACACCACAGCTAGCAATCCCCACTCAACGTAGCGGAAGTACTCGTCAGTCAAGTCGAGCGTGAGTCCGGCGAGTCCGAGGGCGTAGCCTGCTCCCATGTAGGCCGCGACCCAGAGCGCGGCTCCGAGATAGTCGGCGATCGCCCAGGCGCGGAATGGCATGCGAAAGAGTCCGGCCGCGGTCGGCCCGACTATCCTGGTGTAGCCGGCGAAGTGGTAGGAAATTACAAAGAGGGCGCCACGCCGCATCAAAGGTTCACGAATTCGTTCGACCGGCTCACGCAGTCTGGTGATGCGGGACCAACTAAAACGTCCGAGGAAATAGCTAATCGTATCGCCGATTATTGTGCCGGTGACACCCAGGGCGAAGGCGATGGGCAGGGAGATTGTTCCATCCTGGGCTGCCAGACCGGCGATGATTACAACCAGGGCTCCCGGGATGATTGCTCCCAAGAAGAGAGTGTTCTCAAACAGAGTGCCGAAGAAAACTACCCAATATCCGTAGGATTCAAAAAGAGAGTCAGCAGCGTCGACCGACCCCCGCAGCAGCGAACTGTAGGCTTCGAAAATCGTCACGGGAAGTTCGATCAACCACTCCAGGACGCCCAGGATGGCGTCTGGCGTGGATTCCATGACGGTAGGGAGCGGGTCGAATTTCATTTATGGGGTTTAGCGCCGCACTTGCCTCAGCGCGGACGACTATTCCGATTCTAGCACTCATCACGGCGTTGCCTTCCTCAAACGGTTCGTTGACTATCTCTCCTCGATCAGTTCTGCTTCCAAGAACTGCCAAAGCAGCAAGGCGGAACAGAGAACTACTGCTATTGCGATGACGAGTGTGCCCATTATTCGCCTCCTAGGACGTATGTTCGCTTCATTAGTCGGAAAGATAGAACGACTGTGCTAATTTGTCAAGCCTAGAGACTATGTTTTGACAACGGCAGGGCGATCGAACTGCCGCGACTTCAGTTGACTAGAGATGTTCACGCGGCGAATTCAGCGCACAGTGCATCGTTTCGAGTGAGCTGCATTTCTGACGTGGGATTGTAGCGCCAGGAGACGGTTCGGAAGGAATTGTGGCGCGGTGAGCGCCTGCTCCTGATTCTACGTATCTGTCTCCGTGGCAGACTCATCCTCAGGTGCCTGTTCGATTTCAACCAGAGGCTGGCCGATCTCTACGCGCTGTTTTTCCGCGACCTTGATGGAAGAGACGATTCCGCTTACTTTGACCTGGAGGTCATTGAGCATCTTCATTGCTTCGATGACGGCCACGACATCGCCATCCTGCACGGTGTCGCCAAAGGCAACCCGGGTCTCAACGATTACTCCAGATAACGGGGCAAGGAGAACCCACTTGGCATTTTGGAATTTGGCCTCGTGCTCACGGGGTCGACCCAGAGAGCGCCGTCCAGTCTCAACTTCATAGGTTTGGCTGGCGATCTGAACATTAATGGCTTGTGTATCTTCTTGAACCAAGACTTCAATGATCTTGTTTTCGATAGTCAACACGAAACGCGGTGATGCTCCTAAGCGCTGCAGACCGACAGGGCGCCAAACACCATCGATATTTACGCGCAGTCCGTCTTGGGTTTCCTCCAACTCGGCCTCGACTTCTCGCTCGCCAAGCCTCAAAAAATACTTCGCCAGGGGCCACCTCCAAGCTGGCGGTCCGTCGCGTCTGTCCGGCCTGCCCTTAGCCAGGCGCTTTGTTTTTTGCTGTCGGCAGATGCAGGGTTTCCACCATCACGGCGCGCGTGTGAGATCAAAGCGGCGGCAACCAATGCCGTGTCATTGCTGTCCTCGGCCTTGCCCTGAGTCCTCTGAGTTTTGTCATCCAGGCGACGCTCTATGAAGTGCGTGTCTAAGTCACCAGAAACAAAGTCAGGATGCTCAAACAAGCGCTGATGAAATGGAATTGTCGTCTTGATTCCGAGGATTTGAAATTCGGACAAGGCACGACGCATTCGGCGAATCGCCTCGTCACGGTCGCTACCCCAGACGATGGTTTTAGCGACCAATGAATCGTAAAACTGGCTCACCTCTAGACCGTTGAAAAGCGAGCTGTCGACCCTTATTCCGGGCCCAGAAGGTTCGTTTACAAGCTCCAAACGGCCGACACTAGGCAGGAAGCCCTGCTCGCTGTCTTCTGCCAAGATGCGGCATTCAAATGCTGTCCCATTAATCTGGACGTCCTCCTGGTTGATGCCGAGGGCCTCGCCATTGGCGAGGCGGATCTGCTCTCGGACGATGTCGAGACCTGTCACTTGCTCGGTTATCGGGTGCTCGACTTGGAGACGCGCGTTTGCCTCTATGAAGTAGAAGTCGCTTTCCTTGTCCAGCACGAACTCGACCGTACCAGCGTTTTCATAGCCCGCTTTTCGAGCAACGGAGACCGCTGCTCTGCCAAGGTGGTCGCGTAGCTCCTGGCTCACCGCGGACGAAGGCGCTTCCTCGACCAGCTTTTGGCTCCGCCGCTGAATCGAGCACTCCCGCTCACCTAAGTGGATTATATTGCCATGGCGATCGCCCAGAATCTGAACTTCGATGTGGCGGATCGGGTCGAGATATTTCTCGACGTAGAGTCCGCCATCGCTAAAGTTTGCCTCGGCTTCAGCCGCCGCGGCGCGAAGCGCTGTTTCAAGGTCATCTGGCCTGGTTACAAGACGAATTCCCTTACCGCCGCCGCCAGCAGCCGCTTTGACCAAAAGCGGGAAGCCGATACGCTCCGCAGCGACGTGTGCTTGCTCAACGGTCACGCGCTCCGGTGTACCAGGGACCGTTGGAACGCCGGCAGCTTCGGCAATGCTGCGTGCAGAAACCTTGTCTCCAAGCTCGCGCAATGTCGCGGGTGACGGTCCGATAAAGACGATGCCAGCCTCGGCACAGGCTTCGGCAAAGGTCGCCTGCTCTGAAAGAAAACCGTAACCCGGGTGGATAGCGTCCACGTTGTGATACTTCGCCGCCTGGATAATCTTTTCAACGTTGAGGTAGCTCTCAGCAACGGGCCCGGGCCCTATTAAGTAGGCTTCGTCTGCGTAACGGGTATGAAGGGCCGTCCGGTCCGGCTCGGAGTAGACCGCCACGCTACCGATTCCCAGGTCCCGGCAGGTCCGCATGACGCGTAATGCGATCTCACCACGATTTGCGACGAGGATTTTGCTAAACAAAACAGCCTCCTACGTGACCGTTTTTAACACACGCTAGAATAGGCGGCAAACTATGGCCAAGAAACCGGTTCTTCTTTCATGGTCCAGCGGCAAGGACAGCGCATGGAGCTGGTATGTGCTGCGTCAGGATCCGGCCTTCCAGGTGGTCGGACTTTTGACGACAGTCAACACTGGATTTGGCCGCGTTGCCATGCATGGTGTCCGGACCACCCTGTTGGAGAAGCAGGCTGAGGCCGCTGGTGTTGACCTGTGGCCAGTTCCGCTGCCCAACCAATGCACAGATTCCCAGTACGCCAAAATCATGACCGGCCAGATCACAAAGGCACGCGACTCTGGCATCGAAGCCGTGGCATTTGGCGATTTGTTTCTCGAGGATTTGAGGGCGTTTCGTGAGCGGCAGATGGCCGATAGCGGCATCGACCTTCTCTTTCCTCTCTGGCTGCCACCACCATTTCAACAAGGTTCTCGTGAGAGCGGTACGGATTACCAGACAGGTTCGCTGGCGCTGGCCGAGGAGATGCAGGCGGCTGGCCTCCGTGCCCGCGTGGCTTGCGTTGATCCACGTGTTCTAGACCGATCTCTTGCCGGCCGCCAGTGGGACCAGGCTTTCTTGCGTGACCTGCCGCCAGGCGTGGACGCTTGCGGGGAAAACGGCGAATTTCATACCTTCGCATATGATGGTCCGATGCTGAATTACGCTGTACCGGTCGCGGCCGGGGTGGTCGTCGAGCGAGACGGCTTTGTCTTTGCCGACCTGACCCCGGAGTAATCAAGGCCAAGCCCCCGTTTTAGGGCCTAGTCCAATTCTGATTCGGCGCGAAGCCGTTCGGCGAAATCGGCGATCGAAACCGCTCCCAGGTCCTCGCCGCCACGCGTACGGACAGACACCGCGCCGGCTTGCACCTCCCGGTCCCCCGCCACCAGCATGTATGGCACCTTTTGCAGCTGGGCGTCGCGAATCTTGGCCTGCATGCGCTCGCTGCGCGTGTCGAGTTCGATGCGGAAGCCCTCGCTCCGGAGACTGTCGGCGACCTGCGTGCTAAATTCGGCGTGTCGATCCGCTATTGGGATGATGGTTGCCTGCACCGGGGCGAGCCAGACTGGCAGAGCGCCCGCGTACAATTCGATCAGGTACGCCATCATCCGCTCGGTTGCGCCGATAACGCCGCGGTGAAGCATTACCGGTTGATGTTGAGCGCCGTCTTCTCCGACGTAGGTCAAATCAAACTGATTCGGCAGATGAAAGTCGAGTTGGATTGTCGACATCGATTCCTCTCGCCCGAGCACGTCTCGAATCTGGACGTCCAGCTTCGGCCCATAGAAGGCAGCCTCTCCGGGTGCCTCAGTGAATGGCAGACCAAGATCCAGCATGGTTTTGCGTAGGACACTCTCCCCGAGATCCCACATTGCGTCGTTCTGCACATACTTTTCCGTATCGGCAGGATCCCTCAGCGAAAGTCGGTAGGAGTAGTCCGTGATTCCAAAGTCTTTGTAGGTCTGTTCGACCAGTCGCATAACTCCGGCGAATTCGGAGCTGATCTGCTCCTGAGTGCAGAAAATGTGGGCATCATTTAAGTTGATCGCCCGCACCCGGCTCAAACCGCCAACGACACCCGATTTTTCGTAGCGATACATGGTACCCATCTCCGCGAGGCGTATGGGAAGCTCACGATAGCTGTGCAGGTCATTCTGATAAAGCAGGATGTGGTGAGGGCAGTTCATCGGCCGAAGCACCAACTCCTCGTGTTCGAGAACCATGGGCGGGTACATGTTCTCTTTATAGTGATCCCAGTGGCCGGAAGTCTTAAACAGGTCAACTTTGCCCAGCACGGGAGTATAAACGTGCTGATAGCCGGCTCGTCGCTCCCGAGTGGTGATGTATTCCTCCAACAAGCGCCGTATTGTCGCTCCCTTTGGTAGCAGGGCCGGGAGGCCGGATCCGATCAACTCATTTGTGGTGTAGATACCCAACTCCTTACCCAAGCGGCGGTGGTCGCGTCGTTCCGCCTCCTCCAGACGGTGCAAGTAGTCACCCAACTCCTCCTCCGTTGAAAACATCACTCCGTAGATTCTCTGCAACATCCGTCGATGCTCGTCGCCGCGCCAGTAGGCGCCGGCAACGTTCATCAATTTGAACGCGCCGACTTTACCCGTGCTTTCCACATGAGGATAGCCGCAGAGATCGGTGAATTCACCGTGCTTACAGATGCCGACATTTTCGTCCGCGATGCCCTCGATTAGTTCAAGCTTGTAAGGTTGGGACACGAAGAACCGCCGCGCTTCCTCTTTGGACTGCTCAGTCTTTGTGAACTCCTTGTCCGCCGAGATGCTTGCCCGCATCAACCGGTCAATCTCCTCGAGGTCCTCAGGTGTCAACGATCGCGGCAGCTCGAAATCGTAGTAGAAGCCGTTTTCAATCGGAGGGCCGATTGCATACTTGGCCTCGGGAAACATGACCAGAACCGCTTCTGCCATGATGTGAGCCGCCGAGTGTCGTTGTCGGTAGAGCAGCTCATCCATTCCCTTGATCTGTGTCGACTCTTCGTTGTTCATTGCCGGCCTCCTGTGACTGCCCTGCAATTCAAATGCCGGGTTAGCTCCACTTCTGACCCGGATCAAAAAAGTGCCCACCGTCTCAGGGACGGTGGGCACTCCGTGGTTCCACCCTGTTTCCCCCGACCGCTTCGGGGCTCTCAGCCGTTAACGCCGGCCAGCGGGACTGCCTACTCGAGAAACCTTTCGGAGTCCGGCTCAGAGGCGGTTTTCACGACGGCTGCGGTGTGAGAGTTCCAGACTAGCTCTCTTCTCTGGTGACCGCGCGCCGTTGCTAATCGTCCTCGTCTCAGCCAAATTTGGTGGGCGGTACTGGACTTGAACCAGTGACCTCAGCGATGTCAACGCTGCGCTCTAGCCAACTGAGCTAACCGCCCTTGTGGCTAGCTTTGGTTTGTCGATGCTAACAAAGGGCCTATGGGCAGTCAACGAAGCGGCCATCTGCTGCTAGTTCTTTTTGCCGCCGGCCTTCCAAAACCAACCGCGGCCGGTCTTGTCGCTTATCCCGAGGCGTTTCGCAAGCTTAGCGATCACATGGTTGAACTCCGCCTCGAGCAGTTCTATTTCGTGTACCCGCTCTTCGGCGCTGTCGTGAACTGCGGCGGCTTCGGTCTTGATTTGGGCGGAATCGGCGATGGCTCGCTCGATTAGCGATTCGGCTTCGGTTTTGGCAGCGTCGGTTACCCGCGAGGCTTCAATCTCAGGTGAGCGAAGCAAGGCCTCGATTTGAGAGTCAGCGGATTCACGCAGAGACCGCATCGTCTCCATCAGGGCTGTAAGCTCGCGTTCGCGGGTCGAACGGGCGCCATCAATGGCCTGGACGTCTGGGCCTCCTCAAGCGCCCGTTCCAGCGCTTCGCGCGCGCTAATAGGCAAGATCAGAGAGAGTCCCGGATGATTGCTGGCCCTCCATCGGTCCAGAAGCTCACTGCGAACCGATTCAGAAATTTCTTCCTTTTGCATTCTACCGCTCCATAATTGAAACGACAGTTGAGCCTGATCATAACAGCGTAGAGCCGCTCTGGATCGTTCGGCGACTGTTGGCGATGCTAAAATTAGGGGTGATTCATGGATGAACCGCCTCGTTTGCGCTTAGTTTCACCGATCTTCGTTGTCGGTTTTGGGGTGGGAACCTTCGTTGGTGTTGCGCTTGCCCTGATAGCCTTCGCCGTGACTGGGGACTCCAAGACGATTGAGTCGCCGAATTTCGTTGTGGTGCCGCCTAGCCCCGAGGCCACATCAACCACTGTGCCGGTTCCGACCGCAATTAGCCTACCGCGGACCACGGCGGCGCAAGACGTTCGCATAGGGCCCGGCGAAGGTTTTGCCATAATTGGCATAATTTCCCGCGGTGACACAGTAGAAATCGTTGGGCGTGACGAGACCACGCAATGGGTGGCCGTTCGGTTCCCACCGGGCTCAACCGGGCTCGGTTGGCTGCCAGTTAGTGGTCTGGACGGTGTTTCCGGCCTTGGATCTTTCGCTGTAATTCTGCCGACGCCACTTTCGCGCTCGCTTTCGACTCCAGACCCTAATTCGACCGGCGTTGATGACAATGGCTCTGAGGGTGGGGGACCCATTGACCCAGCAGTGACACCGACTCCTTTCGGGCTTCCTGACTTGGCAATCACAGATGTGATCGTTCTCAACGATGGCCGCATAAGAATAACCATAGAAAACTTGGGCCCAGGAAACCTCAGCGGCTTCTCGATACCGGTCCTAGTGACTGGTCCTAGGGGTGGCGGCGAAACTTGGCGTTCCAGTACCGAAGGGTTGGCCGTGGGTGAGGCGCTTGTATTTGAAACCGAGACTTTTCTGATCACCGAAGAAGCGACGGTCTTCATAGCGATCGACCCAGGATCTTCTCTTGATGACGCTGACCGGTCGAATAACTTTCAGGAGTTATCTCTTTCGGTCCCGGTTGAGCCTACCCCCACAGCAACTCCGCGGCCGCGACCTCCTTCGCCATCTTGATCTCCCGCCAGGGTAGGTTGACAGAGCAGACCCTTTTTGACGGCTGTGATCTCGTTCAGAAAGATGCCGTACACGACAATGATGAGAAGGCGGGGACGATACGGAGTCCCAATGCAGACGTACGGGTCGATCATCCCAGGGCGGTCCAACCCTGGCTCGTCTCCTCCCAGAGGGAGCGCAGGAAGGCAGGGAGGAGCCACGACTATCACGTGAGGCGAAGGCGCGCCTCAGGGCTGTTGAGTGGCACAAGGATCACGGCGAGAAGGTGAGTCTGACGGCAAGACGCTTTGGACGCAGCCGCTCAACCCTTTAGCAGTGGCTAGAGAGCTACCGGCTCCAGGGTCCGCGGGGTCTGCAAGACCGCAGCCATAGGCCACACCAGGTCCGCAAGCCGACTTGAAGCCTAGAGTTCGAAGCAGCGGTGCTACGCCTGCGCCAAGACAATCCCGTCTGGGGCAAAGACAAGCTACAGCCGATCCTCAGACGCCAAGGGGTCACTATCTCGGTCTCGATGGTGGGCCGCATCCTCAGCCGGCTCAGACGCCAAGGCAAACTGGGGCCTGCGAGTCTGAAGGACCCTTGCATCGTCTCTCGGCCTCAGGTGCGGCCCTATGCCGTGCGTAAGCCCAAAGACTACGTCGTCAAGGCGCCGGGAGATCTGGTTCAGGTGGACAGCGCCGACGTGCGCTGGACCGGTATTACCCATGCCTACAAGCACTTTTCGGCGCGTGATATTGTCAGCCGCTGGGACGTCTTGGGTGTCTACGGCCGCGCTACCGCCGGCACGGCGCGCGACTTCCTCGATACGGTCATCGAGCGTATGCCGGGTCCGGTGAAGGCGATCCAGGTGGACGGTGGCTCTGAGTTCAGGGCCGAGTTTGAGGCCGCCTGTGAGCAGAAGGGGGCTGCGGCTTTTTGTGCTGCCACCACGCTCCCCCAAGCTCAACGGCTGCGTGGAACGAGCCCAGCGCACCCACAAAGAGGAGCTTTACCAGTTGGTTGACCCACCCGACTCGCTCAGCCAACTGAGAACCCAGCTGCTCCAACAGGAGCAGCGTTACAACACTTACCGGCCCGATCAGGCCCTTGGCCATCTAACGCCGCAAGAGTGGCTGCTAGCATTCACCGAGAGGAGGTAAGTGTCCGGCATCTACTGGACGAGTACAGGCTCTGGTCATTCAGGGGTCCCGCAGTATAATGAGACTGCTTGCTTTCTTGATCAAAACCATCTGGGACAGAGCGTGGCTTGAAGCTGATTTCTGGTCACGCGGAGGTAATGACGAATCGTGGCAGCCAAACCCAAAACCCTCGGTGGGCTAGTTAAATCTGGTTACCAGGTGCTCAGCGTCAAACAGGAGATGCGACGCAACTTGATCGAGAAGCTGCGCAAGGGACAAGAGTTGTTTCCCGGGATTCTCGGCTTTGAGGACACAGTAATCCCTCAAATTCAAAATGCCGTGCTTTCCGGCCAAGATGTAATTTTCCTCGGTGAGCGCGGGCAGGCGAAATCTCGGTTAATCCGTTCGCTCGTCAACCTTCTCGACAAAGAGATTCCAACGATTGCCGGCAGTGAAGTGAATGACAATCCTTTCGAGCCGATTTCAAGGTATGGGATTGAGACCGTTGCCAAGATGGGCGATAAGACACCCATTGAATGGGTAGCCCGAGAGAACCGTTATGGAGAGAAGCTTGCAACGCCGGATATCACAATCGCTGATTTGATCGGCGAGGTGGACCCGATTCGGGTGGCGGAAGGCCGTTATCTCTCGGATGAGTTGACGATTCACTACGGCCTTATTCCACGGACAAACCGCGGTATCTTCGCCATCAACGAGCTGCCAGACCTGGCTGAGCGGATTCAGGTTGGACTCTTCAACATAATGGAAGAACGTGACATTCAGATTCGCGGTTACCGCATCCGGCTGCCGCTTGACGTGTTCCTGGTTTCAAGTGCGAACCCTGAGGATTACACAAACCGGGGTCGAATCATTACACCGCTCAAAGATCGCTACGGCGTGCAGATTCGTACTCATTATCCACGTGCCATGGAGCACGAAATTGGGATCATGGAGCTGGAGAGCACCCAGTTTGACGATGATGCCTACAAGGTCGTAGTGCCCCAATACATGAAGGAGATCGTCGCCGAGATCAGCCGTCTTGCCCGGCGCAGCCCAGACATCAACCAACGGTCTGGTGTATCTGTACGCGCTTCCATCGCCAACTATGAAAGCATGCTCGCCAACGCGCAGCGCCGTGCAATCAGTGTTCGCGAGAGTGAGGTCGTACCGCGAGTTAGTGACCTCCCGTTCGTCATTCCGGCGATCGCCGGCAAGGTGGAGTTCGAGACAGTGGAGGATGGCAAAGAGGATCAGATCCTCGAGAAGCTAATTCAGGGCGCCACGCTCGCCGTTTTCAACCGCTATTACAGTGTCTCGGACTTTGATGATGTCGTGACACAGTTCAAGACGGGGATTTCCGCCGAAGTTGGCGACATGATGCCATCTAGCGGCTACGAACGCCTGACCAAACAGGTGGAAGCATTAGCAGAACACGTTCAGAAGGTTGAGCCAAAGGCCTCTGGGCCAGTTCTGGCGTCCGTGGTTGAGTTCATTCTCGAAGGATTACACCTCAACAAACGCCTCAACAAGGACCGGGTCGGCGCCAGGGTCCAATATCGGGGATAGGTAGGCTCGTTCCAGGCAGGGTGCGTCCAATGGTCTCAAGATTTCGCTACAGCGAGTGGGATGGTAGCCAAGAGATACCGTCGCTTGATCCCGACGATATTCTCAACTCCTTAACCGATGACTTGATGAATTTCGGTGACTTGGAGCAGGCGTTGCGCAACTTGATGCAGCGCGGCATGCGGGATGCCACTGGCGATCGGGCGCAGGGTTTACGTGACTTGCTGCAACAACTACGCCAGCAACGCCGGCAGACCCTTGATCGCTTTAACCTGTCTTCAGCCTTTGAGGACATCAACCAACGTCTGGCGCAGCTACTCGAAAAAGAACGCGAAACCCTCGACCAACGCCTGGGCGATACGCTTCAGGAGAGCGGCAACGAATCAGGGGCGCCATCTGGTCACGACGACGGGAAGCAGGATGGCGAGCCTGGTGAGCAAGCCAACGATCTAGCAGGCGGACCACAGGCCGGTCAGCAGCCGGGGCCTAAGGGTAGTCAAGGCTCGCAGAGCGGCTCTAGCGGCCCACGACAACCCGGCCACGGCGATGCGTCGCAGCAGCCCGGCCAGTCTGGGCAGTCAGGCGACCAGGACCAGCAGTTCGCCGATATGCTAAAGAACATTGTCGAGCGAAAACGTAATTTCCTCGAAGGTCTGCCGAATGATGTCGGTAACCAGATGAAGGACCTGCAGAACTACGAGTTCATGAATCCTGAGTCTGCCACCGAATTCCAGGAACTCTTGGAGATGCTCAAGCAGGCAATGACGGAGACCTTCTTCAAGGACCTTCAGAGCCAAATTGCCAATATGACCCCAGAGGATATGGAGCGGATGAAGCAAATGCTCCGCGAACTGAATCAAATGATTCAGGACCGGATGCAGGGTCATGAGCCCGATTTTGACGGGTTCATGCAGCAATACGGCGATCTTTTTGGACCAAACCCGCCGCAAAGCCTGGACGAACTAGTCGAGCACATGCAGCGGCAAATGGCACAAATGCAGAACTTGTTGGACTCGCTGCCTGCAGACATGCGTCAGCAACTTCAAAACCTGCTCATGGACAAAATCGCGGATCCAGAGCTGCGTGACGAGATGGCGAATCTGGCCTCTAACCTAGAGTACCTTTCGCCCCAGCGTGACCTCCGCAACCAGTACCCGTTCCGAGGCGATGAAGAGATCGACCTCTCTGAAGCGATGCAGCTCATGGACCGCATGCAGGATATGGACGAGATCGAGCGCCAGTTGGAGCGGACCCAGTACGGCGGCGATGTCGATGAAATTGACGCGGAAAAACTTCAAGAAATGCTCGGTGACGAGGCGCGTGAAACTCTGGACCAGTTGAAGCAATTTCTTGAGATTCTCGAGGAAGCTGGTTACATCCGGCGCCGCGGCAACAGCTGGGAGTTGACTCCCCGCGGGACTCGTAAGATGGGCCAGAAGGCTCTCGGAGAGATCTACGCGCAGCTAAAGAAACGAAATACCGGGAAACACAAGGTTGTTGACCCCGGACTTGGAGTTGATCGCAGCGACGATAGCAAGCCTTACGAATTCGGAGATCCGTTTTATCTCCACCTTGAGAAGACAATCATGAATGCGGTAGCTCGAGACGGAGCTCGGTTGCCGGTCCAGCTCGGGAAGGACGATTTCGAGGTCTGGAAATCGGAGCGGCTGACTCAAACCGCGACGGTCTTGATGGTTGATCTCTCCTGGTCGATGGCCCTGCGTGGCAGTTTCCAGGCCGCCAAGAAAGTCGCAATGGCGCTTCAAAACCTGATAAGTACTCAGTTCGCTCATGATTCACTTTACATAATTGGTTTTTCGGCTTATGCGCGTGAGCTAAAGCCGGAGCAGCTTCCTTATGTTCGCTGGGACGAATCGGTTTTGGGCACAAACATGCACCATGCACTGATGATGGCCCAGTCCCTGCTGTCCAAGCACAAGACCGGAACTCGCCAGATCATCATGATTTCTGACGGGGAACCAACTGCTCACTTGGAGAGAGGCCGGTCGTACTTCGCTTATCCGCCGAGTCCTATCACCATACGTGAGACTCTCAAGGAGGTGAGGCGTTGCACCCAGAAGAACATCACTATCAACACCTTTATGCTGGATCGAAATCAGCATCTCAAGGAGTTCGTCAACCAGATGGCGAAAATGAATAAGGGCCGGGTTTTCTATACGACTCCCGACAATCTTGGCGAGTACATCCTGGTTGACTATGTGGGCAACAAGCGTTCGAACTTTGCCGGCGTAGCATAACTGCCGAAATACAATATTTCCCTGACTCAAGATTCTTGCCACCAGGCTTGTTCGTGACATTCCTGTTTTGTCCGAAGCAGGTGTCGTCGGCCGCCGGGTCCTGATGGCCTATCGGACGGCCAGACGATAGAATTGCAGCATGACCAAGCGATACCACATTTGGACCGAAGGCTGTCAGATGAACGTGGCTGACTCTGCCAAGTTGACGAGTGGGCTTGACAATCGTGGCTGGGCTCCGGCTGAAGAGCCTGAAGATTCAGACCTTGTCGTACTAAATACCTGTGTTGTCAGGGACAGTGCCGAACATCGGGCGGTAAGCAAACTCGGCCGGTTGAATGCGCTTAGACGCAAAGGCAGCGACTTCAAGATTGTCGTGATGGGCTGTATGGTTGGCCCCAATGACGAAGAGCTGCGCCGCCGGTTCCCTTACGTTGATCATTTTGCGCGGCCGCAGGCGTTCGAGGGAATTTTCGAGACAATCGGTGAAAGCGACGACAGCGGCGGCGAGTTCTGGCCGGCGACCTTTCCCAATCCAACGGGTCCGACCGCCTACGTGCCGGTGATCCATGGTTGTGACAAGTTCTGCACTTATTGCATCGTCCCTTTCCGACGCGGACGAGAAGCCAGCCGCACAATCCCCGACGTAAAAACTGAGGTTGCTCATATAGTTCACCAAGGCGTGCGGGAAGTGACCTTACTTGGTCAAACAGTGGAAGCCTATGGCCACGACCTGCCCGATACGCCAGACCTGGCTGAACTCATGCAGGAACTTCATGAGTTGCCGAATCTGGACCGAATTCGCTTCTTGACTTCCTATCCAAAGGACATGACAGAGAGAATAATTTTGTCCGTTCGCGATCTCCCAAAGGTCTGCGAGTTCTTCAATATTCCGGTTCAAGCCGGCTCAGACTCTGAGCTGGAACGGATGCGGCGCGGCTACAAAATTGGCGAGTATCGAGAGAAAGTCGACATGATTCGTGAGGTTATGCCGGATGCCTCGATTACCACCGATGTAATTGTTGGCTTCTGCGGCGAAACCGAAGCGGAATTCGAAGCGAGTTGCCGTGTGCTCGAGGAAATTCGCTTTGACAAAGTGCACGTGGCCGCTTATTCGCCCCGGCCTGGCACCGCCGCGTACCGGCGACTGGCTGATGATGTTCCACCCGAGATAAAGCGCGAACGTCTCGCTACGGTTGAAAGAGTCCAAGGCGAAATAGCGACAAATATCAACCGAAAGCTTGAAGGCAGCGAGCAGGAGGTGTTGGTTGAAGGCAGGCGAGATGGCCGTTGGTTTGGACGCACGCGTTCTAACAAGCTCGTCCACTTCGCCGGGCTGGCTAGTGTCGGTGAAACCGTAAGCGTCCAAATAGAACGGTCCACCGCCTGGTCCTTACAAGGCACCACGACGGCAGATTCCGTGACCCTCCTCGTCTAAAGTTTGGCAGCGGCCTGCGATCGGCGCATTCGGTCTGCGAGGTTCATTTCTGTTGGGGGCCTCAAGCCTGAATCCCTGTTAACATCCTTCGATGCGCATCGCCGCTGTCGTCGTAATTCTGACAGTTACCGCTGAAGGTCTGCGGGTATTGCTCATTCGCCGCGGTGGTGAGCCTAACGTTGGTTGGTGGGCACTGCCTGGCGGCCAGCTGCTGCCCTCCGAGTCGCTATCTGACGCCGCTGCGAGAAAACTGCGCGAGGAGACGGGCGTAGACGACGTTTATCTCGAGCAGCTTTTTACTTTTGACGACCTTGACAGTGATGAAGACAACAGGGAAGCAAACTCCGTAGTAACCGCTTACTTTGCCCTCGTCGACACAAACCGGGTTCGTCTGAGGGCCGATACAGCCTGGGAACCGGCCTGGTTTGATGTTTCGGAGGTTCCCGATCTTGCTTTCACTAACCGCAAAGTCGTTGACTACGCTATCACTCGCCTAAGGAATAAACTCGAGTACACGAATGTTGCTTACAGCCTCATGGCCGAGGCGTTCACTCTGAGTGAGCTTCAGTCTGTCTACGAGTCGACGTTTGGCCGGGCGTTTGACAAGCGAAACTTCCGCCGGCGGATGCTCTCGCAAGAGATCATCCGTCCCACGGGACGCATGGTTGCCAGAGGCGCACACAGGCCGGCCGAGCTCTACGAGTTCACCTCGCGCCAACCGATGTTTCTTTAGCACTGGATCAATCGGCGCGTAGAGCAGCAGTTTCGTCCATTCGGGTTTGGAACTGGCCGGCATAGAGTCGAGCGTAGTGGCCGTCTGCCGCAACCAAGTCCGCGTGTTTGCCTGCCTCCACGATGCGGCCGCCTTCAAGAACCAGAATCAAATCCGCGGCGAGAATCGTGGATAGATGATGGGCTATGGCAACCACAGTGCGTCCGCGGCTTGCGTTCTCGAGTGCCCCTTGAATCACGGCTTCGGTCATCGTGTCGATGCTCGACGTCGCTTCGTCAAGTAGAAGTATGGAGGGGTCTTTGAGTAGTGCTCGAGCAATAGCGATCCTTTGTTTCTCACCACCCGACAGCCGGTAGCCCTTCTCCCCCGCGACCGTGTTGTACCCGTCTGGCAGGGCCGTAATGAAGTCGTGGATGCCGGCCGCCCGGCCGGCTGCTTCAATTTCCTCGTCCGTGGCCTCCGGCCGTGCGTACCTAGCTCTTCTTGCCTATTTAGCGGCTATAACAGTCGTATCACTCGTCGGGCTGGCTCCGCCGCTGCTAATTCGCCGCCTAATCGACAACGCAATACCGGGCGACGACGGCGGTCAACTGAATCTTCTCGTGCTCGCGATGTTTGTTTTCGTCCTGCTCAAGAAAGACTGCAGCACCCCAAGTAGCGCTCCTGCCTTGCTCGTTGCTTGCCTAACAGACCAACTGCTCGCTTGAAAGTGGGCCAGGCCGGGCGCTGCGGGCGAGCGTCACGAGCTTCGCCGCGGCCTTGAGAGCCACCCGAGTTTCGTCCGGTACCTCTATGTTCGTTCATTGCCATTTTCTATTATCACCCATGATCTCTCAGCGAACCGGTGGGGTTAGACTCTCGTCGCCACTACGCCTGTCCTTGACAGCGCTTCTAGCCGCTGGTAGCATTACGCAGTACTTAGTGTACTCATGACACTAAGTACCTGGGACAGGAAGGCAGGTGTCATGACGACACTGAGCAGAGATTCAATCCCCCTCGCAGGTATTGCTTGCGAGACCGACACAGGGATCCAGACCATCCCCCTTTCTCAAGAGACTTCCTTTGGCTACTGGCAACAAGACATTCCACGCGACTATTGGGACCTGACCGCCCAAGAACTAGTTGATCGTGTCGCCCAAGCCCGCGCTCGCCTCGGAGAACGCTTAATCGTGCTGGGCCATCACTATCAGCGTGAGGACATAATCCAGTTCGCCGATATTCGAGGTGACTCTTTCAAGCTTGCCCAGTGGGCAGCTGCTCACCCCGAATCGGAGTACATCATCTTCTGCGGTGTTCATTTCATGGCCGAGGCCGCAGATATTCTCAGCGCAGCGCAGCAAAAGGTAGTTTTGCCAAACGTAGCTGCGGGCTGCTCAATGGCTGACATGGCCGACCCCGATGATGTCTACGCTTGCTGGGATGAACTAGAACAAGCTAGTGTGGCCGATGGTGTTATTCCAGTGACATATATGAATTCAGCGGCGTCATTGAAGGCGTTTTGCGGCCGGCATGGTGGAATTGTTTGCACCTCAAGCAATGCCCCCGCCGTCCTGAAGTGGGCTTTTGAACGCGGTCAGAAGGTCCTGTTCTTTCCAGACCAGCATCTTGGTCGCAATACGGGCGTCAAACTGGGAGTGCCGCTCGATCAGATGCATCTTTGGAACTACAACAAGCCGTTTGGCTCGCTCGGCGGGATGACCCCGGACGATTTGGACCGTTCTCGGATCATCCTTTGGCAAGGCCACTGCTCGGTTCACCAGCGGTTCACCGTTGACCAGATCGAGAGCGCGCGGCGACAGCATCAGGACGTGACGGTAGTGGTTCACCCCGAATGCCGCTATGAGGTTGTCCAGGCCGCCGATCTCAATGGTTCGACCGAGTTTATCGCCAAGACCGTCGCCGAGGGGGAGCCAGGCAGCAAGTTCGCGATTGGTACCGAGATTAATCTAGTCAGCCGCCTCGCGCATGAGAACCCAGATAAAACAGTTTTCTGTCTTGACCCAGTCGTCTGCCCTTGCTCGACAATGTACCGCATCCACCCTGCCTATCTTTGTTGGACGATTGAGCAACTCGCGGAGGGTCACTTGGTCAACCAAATTGAGGTCGATGAGGACACAGCCCTCCACGCCAAGATCGCCCTCGACCGGATGCTCATAGTCGTCTAGCGGCGCCGCCTGCCGCATTTCTCTTACCGCTTAACCTGCGCGATCATTTCAACTTCCACGACGACACCTGACGGCAGGCTCGCGACACCGATCGCGGCTCGGGCATGGCGGCCCAATTCACCAAAAACCTCAACCAGCAGGTCTGACGCACCGTTGACAACGGCAGGCTGTTGACCGAAGTCGGATACGGCGTTGACGTACCCGTTAACCTTAACGATTCGGACGACACGGTTTAGGCTGCCGATTTCTGCTTTGAGTCGCGCCAGAAGGGCCACGGCCGCCAGGCGTGCGCCGGCATACGCCTGATCCACGTCGATGTCGGCTCCAACCTTGCCTACCACCCTTGTGCCGTCTTCTCGCACTGGAACTTGACCGGAAAGAAAAACCAAGTCGCCGCTTCTCACGGCCGGCACGTAATTGGCTAGTGGAGCAGCTGCTGCTTCGAGATTCAGCCCAAGAGCGCTGATTTTGTCTTCTGCCGTCATCGTCAATCTACCTCTTCCATGCGCTGGCGCGCTCGTGAAATCAAACGTCCAGATGGTGAGATCTCTCGCTGTTCTGCCAGCTCCCGGCGGTCCGTGTGCAACTCGCGGAATGCCAAACGCGTCAGAGCAATTGACTCGAAAAGACGGCAGCGCATCGGCATCGATGGGTCCTCACTTTCCCTCAAGTAATCGTCGATTAGCGCCTGTCCCATTGCGTCCAGGTGAGCGTGGGACGGGTCGCGAGCATCTTTGAACTGCTTCGCGGCGTAATTGCCCAGATCAAGCGCGGCATCGCCTTGTACTGTTCCGTCGAGATCGACGATCACGGCACTGGATTCGCCGATGATCATCTGCTCCGGCTTGAAAGCGCCGTGCACCAACGAAGGCGGAACCTCACCGAGGCTGGCTCCAACCGCCTCTGCCCTTTCCATGAGGTTAAAGGCTTCGTCGCTCAACCAAGCAGCCAGGGAGGTGAACTTGCGAGCCTGATCGCGCACTTCCACCAGTTCGTCCGCAAGGAAGCGGGTGTCTTCACGTTCGAGCTCGAGCCGGTGAAATTGAGAAAGGGCGTGAGCCGTGAGTTGGGTCGCGTCGTGTGCCTCTTGGGCGGTGCTGTTAATGAGCAGCGGTAGAAGCGGCCTGCCAACGACGCGCTGCATCACGACCATCCTCCATTCCGGCACGTAGTGCAGGGGCTTGGGTGTAACGAGGGTTGGAGCGGCCTGGCTAGCGAGCGACTCCAAGGCATTCCAGGCATCTTCAGCCTTGTCTTCTTCTCCATAAATCTTGCCGATGCTATCCAATGCGACTTCGCCGCCTGGGTCACGCAAAAACGTAACTAATGAGGGCGCGCATGTGAGGCCGGTATCGCAGAAGCTTCAACTCTATATCTGGATTTCCATCTGGACTCAGCGGTTTCAGGCGCTGCGCCGCTTCTGACGCATCCAGGGCGGCACGCAGATCAGGGCGCCGCCAGTCGTCGGGGAAGACTTCAATCAACAAGCCGGACGCTTCATCGGTCACAAGCGGTTCTTTGCCACCCGGTGCCTGCCGGACTTTGCGGCGCATTCGATGGAGCGTTTTTCCCCGTACGTAGCTCAGGACGAATCGATGGCTCTTTTCCACACCTGCGACGGCATCCAGACTGATGGAGCCGGATACAGTACATTCTTTTCCGGGCGTGAAGCGGCGTCGGTCAATCTTGAGGGTTTCGATCGAGGAGCTAGGCCAGAGCTTTGGTAAAAGCCTCTCCTCCAAGATGCGCTGAACTTCTTCCGCGGGTAGATTTCCGCTCTCCAATACCGAAACGTCTTGCGCCATATTTTCTCCCTTGCGTCTGTCCGATTATAGCCCGGCGGGCCGGGTTCAATTGACAGGTAATTTTTGCGCTGATAGGATTGTCCAAAGTTAGTGTCATTATGACACTAAGTCGGTCAGGGGTTCTATTTGCGTCACTTCGATTACATCATCGTCGGATCGGGAATCGCTGGGCTCTTTGCGGCGCTGATCGCTCGTGAGCACGGCGACGTCCTAGTCTTAACCAAGGGCAGCGTTGACGAGAGCAACACAAAGTACGCACAGGGTGGAATCGCCGCTGCTGTAGGTCCGGATGACGACCCTGGTCTGCACCTAATCGATACACTCGAGGCTGGCGCCGGGCTGGTGGACGAGGAGGCTGCCCGAATCCTCACTGACGATGCAACAGGGCGCATCGCTGACCTGGTTCGTTTTGGTGTTCCGTTTGACAGCGTCGATGGAGCCCTGGCCCTGGGCCGGGAGGGTGCGCACAGCCGCGAGCGCATTTTGCATGCTGGCGGTGACTCCACCGGCTTTCACATTGAACTAACCTTGAGCGATATTGTTCGCCATTCCAACGTGACCCTGATGGAGCACAGCCAGGCTCTGTACATCCACACTGAAGTCGGGGCAGCCACTGGGCTAGCGGCGCTCGATTCCCGCACCAATACGAGGGAAGACTTTACCTGTAAGCATCTGATTTTGGCTACTGGAGGATGTGGACAGCTGTTCAAGGCGACAACCAATCCGGCTGGCGCTACCGCAGACGGTGTCGCACTTGCTTATCGTGCCGGGGCGGAAGTTATGGATATGGAGTTCATGCAGTTCCACCCGACAGGATTGCGGCT
Organism: Dehalococcoidia bacterium; assembly: GCA_965219205.1. Lineage (GTDB taxonomy): Bacteria > Chloroflexota > Dehalococcoidia > DSTF01 > WHTK01 > WHTK01. The sequence continues at coordinate 226,237 of CBDCMQ010000002.1, read as the reverse complement.
GCCTGGCGCTCCAGTGTTTTTGATCTCCGAGGCCGTCCGTGGTGAAGGTGCGTTTCTGCTCAATAGCCAAGGCCGGCGCTTCATGCCGGACTACGATTCTCGGGCCGAGCTCGCTCCGCGCGATATCGTGGCTCGCGCCATAGTTTCAGAGATGTCTAGCGAACACGAAGATCATGTCTATCTAGATGTGACCGGCCTGCCGCCGGAGCGCATTGCACTGCGATTTCCTCAAATTTTGCGGTTCTGCGCTCAGCATGGCATCGACATGGCAACGGACTTGATTCCGGTTTCGCCCGCGGCTCACTACATGATGGGTGGTGTTCGCACCAATTCCTGGGGTGAAACCAACATTGCTAATCTCTTTGCTTGTGGTGAGACGGCTTGCACCCGAGTACATGGCGCCAATCGCCTGGCTAGCAATTCTCTGCTAGAAACCATTGTATTCGCTAAGCGCACGGTTGAGCACACGCTTGATGATGCCAGCCGGCCCAGTGTGCCGGCACCAGACGGCATCGCCTTGTCGGGCAGTGATGATGCCCCAGAGATACTCAGGCGGGCGCCGCCCGATTCTGTGGCGAGACCTCCTGGAGGTGCTAGCTCTCTGCCGCTGACTGTTGCGGAATCTGTCTCGAGCCTCGCTGACCTTCAGTCTCTGATGTGGGAAAAGGTTGGCGTCGTCCGCGATGGCTCTGGCTTGGCCGAAACTGTTGAACGCACGGCGGCGTGGGACCGTGGTGCCGCCACAGCCCTCGACCGACCCACCCAGGAACTCAACAACTTGGTACTGACCGGCAGACTCATGGCGGAGGCAGCTCTCATGCGTCAGGAGAGCCGCGGAGCTCACTACCGCAGCGACTATCCAGAGACTCAGGACATTTGGCGGCGCCATCTTGTTTATCGCCGTGATGGCTGAGTGCATCTTGGGTTGCTTGCACCCGACCTTCAATCGTTTCGGCATTTTGGGGCCACGTTCATGAGTCTGCACTCGCTCGACGAGTCCCAGGTCCAAGCTCTGGTCAGGGCAGCCTTGGCCGAAGACGGTGCGTATAGTGACATCACGACACAAACAACAGTGCCGGCCGACCAAAAGGGCCGGGGTTCGGTCCTTGCCAAACAGTCGGGAACCCTGGCCGGCCTGCTGGTTGCCCGGGCTGCATTCGTCACCCTCGATGACCGGATCGAATTTCGAACCGGAATGAATGATGGCGACAATTTTGAAGCTGGAGACCTGCTGGCCGAAGTCAAAGGGCCGCTAGCTCCGATCCTCTCCGCGGAGCGGATTGCTCTCAACTTCCTGCAGCGATTGTCAGGCGTGGCAACGGCCACAAGAGCGATGGTGGACGCGGTTGACGGTTACCCGGTGCGGGTTGTCGATACGCGGAAGACGACGCCCGGCCTGCGTTTGTTGGAGAGGTACGCGGTCCGAGCTGGCGGCGGCGCCAACCATCGCTTCAATCTTTCTGACGGCGTCTTGATAAAGGACAACCATATCGCCGCTGGAAGAGCCCGTGGCCTTTCAATTGGCGACGTGATCGCCGCGGCCCGCGCCGGAGCGGCCCACACCCTTCGGGTAGAGGTTGAGGTCACCAATTTGGCCGAGACCGAAGCCGCCGTTGATGCAGGGGCTGAGGTGATCCTATTGGACAATATGAGCCCCGAGGAAATGGCCTCGGCGGTTGATTTGGTCGCGGGCCGTGCTCTGACCGAAGCCTCTGGCGGCATAACCATCGCTAATGCCCGCTCAATCGCTAAGGCAGGGGTCGACATAATGTCTTCCGGAGCGTTGACCCACTCCGCTCAATCGATCGATATCAGTCTGAACATCGAAACCGTTCATGCCTAACGTACTTATTCTTACTGGCCCCCCCGGATCCGGTAAGTCGAGTGTCGCCGAGGCACTTGCCGACCGTTACGATCGAGTAGCTCATGTACAGGTCGACCTCCTGAGGCGATTCATCACCCCAACAGGCTACATTGCACCGGATCACCCGGGTTTCGAGCGACAGCAGGCATTGGCCACACGCAACGCCTGCGCTCTAGCGGAGAACTTTCTTGCCGAGCGTATCGCCGTGATCATCGATGATGTTGTGATTTGGCCCGAAGATCTCGAGCGCTATGTAAAAGGACTGACGACTGCCGGCGGGCCGCTGCACTTTATCCGCTTAGTGCCTAGCATCGAGACTTGCCAAGAACGCAATCGCGGCCGCACTGCAGACCGGGTAAAGCCGGAACGCGTAGCCAAACTGCACGCTGATTTCCTTGCGGCGGGCTCGTTTGCCGGCTCCACCATCGATAACTCCACACTTACCGAGCAGCGAACTGCTGATAGGCTTCAGGAGCTGACCACGAGGGGTGCGAGTTTAGTAGTGACACCCACCAGTGACTAAGCAGTTCTCAATCCTTGGCCCGCCGCGAGTGGTCGAGATCGGTGCTATCGATGATGATCGTCACCGGTCCGTCGTTGATTAGCTCAACTTCCATCTTGGCACCGAAGCGGCCCTGCTCTACGTGCACGCCCTGGTCCGCCAGGGCGTCACTGAAAGCTTTCACAAGTGGCTCGGCAACTTCTGGGCGTGCCGCGGCTGTGAAGCCAGGCCTACGCCCACGGCGGACGTCGGCATAGAGCGTGAATTGGCTCACGACTAGTGCTGAGCCTCCGACATCAGCCAGAGACAGGTTGAAACGGCCTTCAGAATCGGAAAAAATCCGCAACTCGGCTGTTTTAGTGGCCATTCGCCGTGCATCGCTGGAGTCATCCGAATCATGGACGCCCAGCAGGACCAACAATCCACGCTCTATCGAGCCGACCGTATCGCTTTCAACTTTGACTGCAGCCCGTGTAACTCGCTGAATTACCAGCCTCATCAAGGCGCAGTGGCGGATTTAGGCGTCGTCTTTACCGGTTGTTGCCGGAGTTGCGGTCGTCGTGGGAGTTGAGCCACCGTTCGAATCATCACTTGATCCGCTCGCGTTTTCCGAGCCGGTAGATTCTGACGAAGAAGCCGCGTCGTCTGAGGTTACAGTGGCGCTCTCACCTTTGCGGCGATCTGTGACGTAGAAGCCGCTGCCCTTAAAAACTATTGGCGGCGGGAAAATTACGCGCTTAGCAGTCTCGCCGCAGGCGGGGCACGGTTGATGCGCGGGTGAGTCGAAACTTTCCCGCGTTTCATAGCTGTTATCACAAGAAGTGCACTTGTAAGCGTAGGTTGGCACTAGACCGCATTCCTCTACTAGTCGGAGGTTTCACCCTTTTAGGGGCGCATATTCGCAAAAAGTGTATCTGAGTAAGGCGTGATTGACAAGGCTAACTGGCAGTCGGGCTGCAAGAGTGCTAGCCGGTCACGTGTCTCTCAGCCGCTTCCACGGTATTAGCGAGGAGCATTGTTACGGTCATTGGGCCGACTCCGCCCGGTACCGGTGTTATCCAACCGGCCGCTTCCTTCACGGCCTCAAAATCAACGTCACCAACCATTCGGGAGCCGCTCTTGCGAGAAGAGTCCGGAATACGATTGTTGCCGACGTCGATCACCGCGGCGCCTGGCTTAACCATGTCTGCAGTGATAGCGTTCACAACTCCGGCCGCCGCGATGAGAATGTCCGCTTGTTTGGTGTGAAAGGCGATGTTCGGCGTGCCGGTATGGCACACCGTTACGGTAGCGTTTGAGCCGAAGGCTTTCTGCATGAGCAGTGCAGCCAGCGGCTTGCCAACTATGTTGGAACGCCCAACGATCACCACGTGCTTGCCTGCCGGGTCGTTGCCTGACCTGATGAGAAGCTGCTGCACGCCCGATGGGGTTGCGGCCTTTGGTCCTGGCATTCCCGCGAGCATGCGGCCCAAATTCATTGGATGCAGAGCATCAGCATCCTTCTCCGGATGGATGGTGATCGCGACTAAGTTCGGGTCAATCTCGGCTGGCAAGGGGAGCTGAACTATCAGGCCGTGCCAAGCAGGATTTAGGTTGATCGTCTCAATGAGCTGGAGCAGTTCGGCCTGAGGTGTCGTTACTGGCAGACGGAACGTCTCTGAACGCAGCCCGGTTTCAGCACAGGCTTGCGCTTTGCTGCGCACGTAGGAAATTGAGCCGGGGTTGTCACCGACGATGACAAAAGCTAAGCCGGGGTCAACGTTTCTCGCCTTGAGATTGACAACTCGCTCCTTTAGTTCGGAGCGGATAACTGTCGAAATCGCGAGGCCATCGATGATTTGAGCTGCCATGCCCCTAGCATAATCGAGGCATGTTCTATCCGCGAGAGCCCGCCGGTGCGGCGGAGTTCTCTTTTGCTCAGAAGCAAGAGCTTAGCCCGTTCCAGTTGGAATTCCTTGAAATTTCTATGCAATTGGCCGGGTGTGTGTAGGAAGCCAGGCCGGTTAGAATCTCTAGCATGTTCTCACTAGCCGCTGGCGTTGACGCCATCGAAATTGAAAGGGTTCGCCATGTCCTGTCACGGCATCCCGAACGCTTTCTCCGGCGGGTCTATACCGAACTGGAGATCGCCTACTGCAACGGGCGTGTTCCGGAGCTTGCGGTTCGTTTTGCCGGCAAGGAAGCGATGATGAAGGCGTTGGGCACGGGTGTTCGTGGAATCGCTTGGCGCGAAATCGAGATTCTTCCCGATCGCCGAGGTAAGCCGTTAGTTTATCTTCACGGCCGTGCGGCGGCACGCGCCGAGGCGATTGGACTGGGCCAACCAGAGGTCAGCATGACGCACAGCGACCTCATGGCGTTGGCCTTCATCGTCGCCCCTTCCTCGGGTCCGCCGGTTGACTTAGGGGATGCCAAAGCCGCTCTCACGAACCGGCTCAAGCGCCGCGGTCTGATTTAGCGGATGGCCTGGCGATGAAGCTGGTTACTGGAACCGAGATGAGAGCGATTGAAGCATCGGTTTTTGCTGCTGGTGAAACAGCATCAGCGCTGATGGAGGTTGCAGGGCGGGAGGTAGCTCTGGCGATCCAGGGGCATCTTGGCAGTGCAAGGGCGCGCCGTGTTGTGGTGCTGGTCGGGCCGGGCAACAACGGAGGAGATGGCCTTGTTGCCGCGCGTCATCTACACGATGCGGGCGCCGAAGTCGTGGTCTATCTCCTCGCACCTCGACACCCAGATGATTCCGTCCTTTTGGAAGTCAGATCGCGTGATTTAGAGGTCATCTCCCCTTCAGACGGAACGCGCCTTGATTCATTCGCAGAGTCCGTGGAGCGGGCCGACGCCATCATTGACGCGGTGCTTGGCACTGGCCGCCGAAGGCCGCTAGAAGGTGTTATCGCCGACGCTCTGGCACTGTTAGGAAGGCGCCGCTCGCCACTTTTCGCGATTGACCTGCCCAGTGGCGTCGATCCTGATACCGGGGCCGCAGACCCGCAGGCGGCTCGCGCTGATGTGACTCTCAGTCTCGGATTCGCGAAGCTCGGGCTGTATAGCTGGCCCGGTTCGAGCTACGCCGGAAAAGTAAACGTGCTTGATATTGGCTTTGCCGCGACGATTGCTGACGAAATCAAAACTGTCCTGCTAACGTCAGACTGGGCGCGAGAACAACTGCCAGAGCGATCGGGCCAGTCCAACAAAGGCACGTTTGGCCGTGTCCTTATCGTCGCCGGCTCCACGAACTACACTGGAGCCGCTGTTCTGGCAGCCCTCGGAGCCCTCCGAAGCGGCGCCGGACTGGTCACCCTTGCCGGTATAGCGCAGGTTCGAGCGGCCGTGGCCGCGCAGCTGCCGGAAGTCACCTATTTGCCACTGCCAGAATCCGACGGAACCGTCGCGATTGATTCAGGAGATGTTGTGGTGGGCTCGCTTGCCTCCTACGATGTCTTGCTGATTGGCCCAGGCCTAGGTCAATCAGCCAATGCTCAAACTCTGGTGAGCGGCGTTTTGAGCGATCCAGCGGCAGGCTCGATTGCTACCGTCGTCGATGCCGATGCCCTCAACTGCCTGGCAAAAGTTTCCGGTTGGTCAGCTCTCCTGAATCAGGGTGCTATACTCACGCCTCACCCTGGCGAATTCGCTCGCCTTTGCAGGCTGACCATCTCTGAGGTCCAGGCCGATCGTCTGGCGCTGGCTCGCTCTCGCGCTCAAGAATGGCGCCAAACCGTGGTCCTCAAGGGTGCTCACACGGTAATCGCTGAACCGGAAGGACAGGCGCTGGTCAGTTCCTCAGCTAATGCCGGCCTGGCGACTGCCGGCACAGGCGATGTACTTGCCGGCACGATTGCTGGTCTGGCTGCCCAGGGTGTCAAACCCTTTGGAGCAGCCGCACTCGGAGCCTTCCTTCATAGTTCCGCGGCCGACCTTTATCAAAACGAGTACGGTGCCTCTGGTCTCCTCGCGAGTGAGCTCGGAGCGGGGATCGCCCGTGTCGCGGCCACACTGCGCAAGTAGGCACGCTGTCTTCTTATCGCGTTGCAGGACTATCGAGGCGGCGATCGAGAAGCAACAGGGTTATTTTTGCTCAGGTGATAACCCAAGCATTACTCGGAAAAATTCAGCCGCTCAGGCCCAGGCACAGAGTTTATTCTGGCGGAGGGACAGGGATTCGAACCCTGGATCCCGGTTTCCCAAGATAACCGCTTAGCAGGCGGCCGCACTAGACCACTATGCGATCCCTCCGCACTAGGCAATTCTACCGAGCCGCTGCCAGAGCGACAAGGACTCGAAAAATCAGGCCTTTTTATGCCTTTTAAGCTTGACAGCCGTCCGCCAACGATTGATGATGCAGAGGATTTGAAGCTAATCAGTGGTAAAGTGTGTAGGCTATATAGCAAATAGGTGGTTAGGTTCTACTAAAGGAGTCAAGAATGCAGGCCTACTGTCTGAAGTGTCGAACCCAGCGTGAAATGAAGGACGCAACCGCCGTCACCATGAAGAACGGCAAGCCGGCGACCCAGGGTGTTTGCCCAGTGTGTGGGACAAAAATGTACCGCATAGGCAAGAGCACTTAATTCCTCTAGTCGGGTGTACGGGGCGTCAGCGACTTTGAAGCGCTGATCTTTCTTCTCCCCTAACGTTCGAGCCTCAGGACGGCCATAAAGGCCTCCTGAGGAATTTCAATATTGCCAACGCGGCGCATGCGTTTCTTTCCCTCGATCTGTTTTTCGAGCAACTTGCGTTTCCGCGTGACGTCACCCCCGTAACATTTGGCAAGGACGTTTTTTCGCATAGCTCTAATCGTTTCGCGGGCGATAATTCGCCCACCGATGGCAGCCTGAACAGGAACGTCAAACATCTGGCGCGGAATCAACCTGCGAAGCTTGTCAACCAACTCACGTCCTTTCACCTGTGCTTCTGCGGGATGGACGATAAGGGTGAGCGCGTCCACAAGTTGGCCGTTTACTAGGACATCGAGCTTTACCAATTTGGCAGTTTCGTAACCCGAGAACGTGTAATCCAGGGATGCGTATCCCTGGGTTCGCGACTTCAGCTGGTCGTAGTAATCGCTGAGAATTTCACCAAGAGGAACGTGGTATTCCAAAAGCACGCGGGATTCTTCACCGCTGGCTTCGAGATACTCCATGCGCTTATAAACGCCTCGCCGGCCTATCGTGAGCTCCATGGCAGTACCGACATAGCGGCTTGGAAGCACAATTGAAACGTCGACCCAAGGCTCTCGCATCTCGCCGATCTCGTTGGGGGGCGGCAGCTCTGCCGGGTTGTCGAGGCTGATTTCCGTTCCATCGGTCCGTGTAACTTCATACTCGACGCTGGGGGCCGTGAAAAGCAGAGTCAAGTCATATTCACGCTCGAGCCGCTCTTGCACAATTTCCATGTGGAAGAGCCCCAGGAATCCGCAACGAAACCCAAATCCCAACGCGACGCTTGATTCGGGTTCGAAGGTTAGGGCCGCATCGCTGAGACGAAGTTTTTCCAACGCGTCGCGAAGAAGGTTGTAGTCGTTGGCCTCCGCCGGATAGAGGCCGGCAAACACCATCGGTTTTGCTGCCCGATAGCCCGGTAGTGCTTCCGGCGCTGGAGTTTTGTCATCCGTTAGCGTGTCACCCACTCGGGCATCGCGAATGCTCTTTAAGCCGGTCGCGACATACCCAACTTCACCACATTCCAGCCGATCTATCGGTGTCAGGCCCGGCGAAAATATGCCTATCTCCACCGGTTCGATCCGCCGATCATTCATCATCAACCTGAGCGCTTGTCCGGTTGCGATGCTTCCATCAACGACCCTCACATAGGTAATCACCCCTTTGTAGGAGTCGTACTTGGAATCGAAAACTAAGGAGCGGGTTGGAGCCAAGCTATCGCCACTTGGCGGCGGGATGCGAGCTATGACTGCTTCCAGAATCTCTTCAACACCGGTCCCGTCCTTGGCGGAGGCGTACATGATTTCATTTCTGTTGAAGCCGACTAGGCGTTCCAGTTCCCCTGCGACCCTGTCAGGCTCGGCATTGGGCAGGTCGATCTTGTTGATGACGGGAATAATTGTCATGTTGTTCTCAAAGGCGGCATAAACGTTGGCCAGTGTCTGTGCCTGGACACCCTGAGCCGCGTCAACAACCAAGAGCACACCTTCGCAGGCAATCAATGCTCGTGAAACCTCGTAGGCGAAGTCCACGTGGCCAGGCGTGTCTATCAGATTGAGTTCATATTGGTGGCCATCCGCGGCCTTGTGGTTCATGCGAACTGCCTTGGCCTTGATCGTCACTCCACGCTCGCGCTCCAGTTCCATGCTGTCAAGGATTTGCGCCGTGGATTCGCGTTCGCCGATTGTCCCGGTACGCTCCAGGAGCCGGTCTGCGAGGGTGGACTTTCCGTGGTCAATGTGGGCGATTATGGAAAAATTGCGGATGTGTTGAACGTCCAATACATCTCCATCCTAGCACGAGGGCTCCCGAATCACGGGTAGTACCCCAACCGATAGATATGCCTCGGACGGTGAACCTCCCAGCTCATGCTGGCTCGAGCTTCCAAGGTTTAAGTCTGCCAATTTAGGAGCCGGTGATGAGCTGCTAGGCGTTGCCTTTTTGGCTTCTATCCGGTTAGCAGAGCAGACTAGGCTTTGACGGCGATAATCTCCAACCAGTTACGTGGCAGGTACTTCATTTTCAAGTCGTGAAAAGCCTGCCGAACAGTGACTTGCAGGGCCAGAGCGGCCTCTTCGGCATCTTCATCGGTGGCATGCAGGGCACCCTTGGCAAACTCGCTGTAGCTGCTGATCGCACGAACGGCAGCCTGGCTAAGCAGCACGCGTCGCTCGCGGATCTCCCGAATTACAAAGCCGGCGCTGGATATCAGGTCGATATAGGATTCCGTCGGCAGGAATTCCATCGCCTGAACCTTTTCCGATTTCGTCCGGTTTGGCAGACGCCTGCTCAATTCAGCAATTGCACGGCGGATCCAGCGACTGTAAAACGGCTTGCTGTCCTCCGGATAGGCACCGTCATAAAACGTGGTATTTATGGCAAGCAGTCCACCAGGCTTGAGGATCCTGCCGACTTCATCCAGGGCCCGCACCTTTGCTGTTTCATCGAGAAGGTGCAGCGAATTAGCGAAGATGGCGGCATCAAATCCGGTACGAAGAGGGATGTAATCGGCCGAGGCGAAGATATAGCCCGCTTGGTCTGCCCGCACCTCCCTGCGTGCCTCCTTGAGCGCTGGAAGGTCAAGGTCCAGCAACGTAGCTTGCAGGTTGGTGTCTTCTTCCTTGAGCCGATCCCAAGTTAGAGATGTCATAAGCCCGGTTCCGGCAGCGATGTCTAAGAGATTGATATTCTTGTTGCCGCGAAGATTCTTCACCACGCGGCCGACAAGCTTTTCGTTCACGCGGATATAGGCGACCTCTGTCGCAAAAGACTCGAAAGTCTGATCTTGTTCACTCACGTTTTGACGCAGTCGCTCCGGTCTGGGCAAATGACGTCGTTGATGTTATCTGACGTGGACCAAACTCGCTAGACCCGATGACAGGCAACCCAGTGACGTGGCTCAACTTCGCGCCACTCAGGGACCTCTTCGCGACACTCGTCGATCGCTATTGGGCACCGCGTGTGGAACACACAGCCTCGAGGCGGCCGGAGTGAACTCGGCACATCCCCGGTCAAGATAATGCGTTCCCGCTTGCGTTCTAGGGCCGGGTCCGGGATCGGCACGGCGGAAAGAAGAGCCTTGGTGTACGGGTGGAGTGGGTTCTCATAGATCGTGTTGCGGTCTGCCAACTCCATCATTTTGCCGAGGTACATAACACCCACGCGGTCGCTGATATGGCGGACAACAGCGAGGTCGTGGGCGATGAACAGATATGTAAGGCCGAACTGGTCCTGGAGCTCCTCCAGGAGGTTGATGATCTGCGCCTGGATCGAAACGTCGAGGGCGGAGACAGGCTCGTCTGCGACGATGAAATCAGGCGAAACCGCCAGTGATCGGGCGATGCCGATGCGCTGGCGCTGGCCACCAGAAAACTCGTGCGGGAAGCGGCTTGCGTAGAAGGGATTCAGCCCACAGACACGCATCAATTCGGCTACACGCTCGCGCCGCTCGTTCCCGTTGCCCATGCCATGTATCACCAAGGGCTCGCCGATAACGTCGCCAATTGACATTCGCGGGTTCAGCGACGCGTAGGGGTCCTGGAAGATCATTTGCATCCTACGCCGGAATTGGCGCAAGCTGCCGCCCCTCAAGGGCACGAGGTTCTCACCTTCGAATCGGACAGTGCCCTCGGTTGGCTTGTAGAGCTGAAGAATGGCACGGCCTGTAGTTGACTTGCCGCAGCCACTTTCACCCACGAGCCCCATAGTCTCGCCGCGCTTGATGTCAAAAGTTATCCCGTCGACGGCCTTGTTATCGGAAACATGTCGCTGGATTAGGAATCCGGCCGTAACCGGAAAGTACATCTTCAGTCCTTCGACTGAGATCAGGTTCTCTCCCCGAGCCGCGGATGGTGTTATTTCGCCTACTGCTTCAGTTGCCATTTTCGTTTGGGCTACCTTTCGTCACGTCCACCCAGCAGGCGGCGTAGTGGTTCTCAGAAACGAGCTGGAGAGGTGGGTACTCCTCCAGGCATTTTTCAACGTGGAAAGTGCAGCGGGGGTAAAAGGCGCAGCCTACAGGGAGCTGGCCAAGGTCTGGCGGTACCCCTTCAATCGGAATTAGCTTTTCACCAGTGGCCTGGTCAAGGCGGGGCACTGAGTTTAGCAGGCCCAGGGTATAGGGGTGCCGGGGATCGCCGTAGACCAGTTCGGCCATCGAAGATTCAATAATCTTGCCGGCGTACATGACGTTGACTCGGTTGGCGTAGCGTGCGACAACTCCGAGGTTGTGGGTGATGATTATCACCGCGGTACCAAACTCGGCGCTCAAGCGGGCCATAACGTCCAGAACCTGAGCCTGAATCGTTACATCCAGAGCGGTTGTTGGCTCATCGGCAATCAGCAGACGCGGGTTGCATGACATAGCCATGGCGATCATCACGCGTTGGCGCATGCCGCCGGAAAACTGGTGGGGGTAATCGTGAACGCGGCGATCGGCTTCCGAAACACCAACCATCTCCAGGAGTTGGACGGCGCGCGCGACCGCTGCCTCCTTGTCGAGTTTGAGATGTAGCTCTAGCGACTCGGTCAATTGCTTTCCGATTGTCAGAACCGGATTCAGCGACGTCATCGGCTCCTGGAACACCATAGCGATGCGGTTGCCGCGGATACCGCGAACCTCGCTTTCGCTCATCTTTAAAATGTCGTCACCTTCAAAGATGACCTCACCGCCCATGATGCGGCCGGGAGGGATGGGAATCAGACGAAGCATGGCCATGGCGCTGACACTCTTGCCACAGCCACTCTCACCGACCAGTGCTAGGGTCTCGCCTTCTTCGACGTCGTAGGTCACGCCGTCGACTGCCTTGATAACGCCCTCTTCAGTAAAGAAGTAGGTCTTTAAGTCCTTCACTTGCAGAAGCGTCGGCATTATTCCCCCTTAATCCCGCGACTTATCCCGTCAGCAACTTACGTGTGTACCTGTTCCGCACCTGCCCGGTGGATAATGAAGCATTCCTTGGAAGCGATGATAAACCAAAAACTCGTCTAATAACCGTTTTCGCCAGGTGCCGTGGTGGTGGGGAAGAGGAGACTCGAACTCCTACGCCTCGCGGCACATGATCCTAAGTCATGCTCGTCTACCAATTCCGACACTTCCCCTTCGGCGATTTCTCGCCGAAGCATGAATTTCGTCTGGTGAGCCGCCCAGGAATCGAACCTGGAACCTGGTGATTAAGAGTCACCTGCTCTGCCAATTGAGCTAGCGGCCCCACTTTCGCCGGCAATACCAGACCTGGCCCCTCTTTCCGGTATGCTCCGGCCAGAGTCGCCAGCGGACGGCAACGTAGCATAGGCCCCAACATGTGTCAACAATCGGCGAATTAAATAGCTCGTTGTTTGGCATCTGCTGCTGCCTCAGCGGCAGCAGGCGGCCAGTGGTGAGCTAGAATGGCCCAGGTCAGCCTTGACAAATGGCTCTTTCAGGCTTGGAGGTTCCTCTGCAACAGCCTTCCTTATTGTGCATACATGGCGCAGCAAATGGGGCCTGGGTCTGGGATTCATGGCGCCGTCATCTGTCCCCCCTGGGCTGGGCAATTAATGTCGTGGATCTTCGCGGGCATGGCCGTAGTCTGCCGGTAGACTTCTCCACCGTGACCATGAATGACTACGTGGCCGATGTTGAATCCGTCGCGGGCCAGATCGCCGCTCAGCAAGGCAGCTACCCGGTGCTGCTGGGGTGGAGCATGGGTGGCCTCATCGCGATGATGTACGCAATGAGCCAGACCGAAACACCGGCACTTGTGCTTTTTGCTCCCAGTCCGCCAATGGAAGTCGCTGGCCGCGCGTCGGGCGACGAGGTGAAGCAAACACCTTCCAGCCCATTTGGCCCCGAGCTTTACGGTATCTATCCGAACGATTTTGAGAAGTCGCGCGCCGGGTTGTTCGATCTGACGGAAGAGCAGGCCAGACTAGTGCTAGCAAAGAGCTCAGGCGCCGTGGAGAGCGGATTCGCCCGGCGCCAACGAAAACGCGGTGTTTCCGTGTCGGCGGGTGAGATCCGGTGCCCTTCGATAGTGATATACGGCGATCAGGACACCGCCATCTCGCCATCGCACAGCGGGGCAGTTGCGGATCATCTGGGAGCCACGGCGATGGTGGTGCCGGGTTTGGGCCATTGGGGTATTCTCTACAACGAAGAAGTTGTTGCCGAGACTGCGCTGCGATTGGACGACTGGCTCAGGAAGACTTTGCAGCCGGCTCAGAGCTAAACCCAAAGGAGAAGCGCGTGTTGTCAGCTCGCCGGATTCTGGTCGTCGCCGCCTGGCTGTATGTACTTGGTGTAGCGGTGCAATTCCTTCTAGGTGGATTGGGCACGCTAGGCGGCGAGAGCCTCTCTGCCCATGAGGGTTTTGGTTGGTCGGCGCTACATCTAACACCTATTATTATCGCCGTGGCGGCATGGTTCGCTCGCGCGCCTATGACTTTGCTAGTTCTTTGTGTCATTTTTGCCGTCGTAGCGATTGTTCAACCGTATTGGGTAAGCGAGTTCAGGGGTGAGTTCCTCGGCTCAATGCACATACTGGGTGCCCTGGTGATCTTTGTCCTTGCCCACGCGATCGCCCAACGGGCGACGGCCCTGTTGCGTTCCTCCAGCGTCGCGGGCTAATCAGCCTTTGCCGCGAGTCTTCGTCTCCCGGGCGCTTCCGGGAGACAGCGTTGATCGGCTGAGAGAATCACTTGATGTCGAGGTTTGGGCATTAGCGGATCCGCCTGCGCCGGAAGACCTGCGGAAAGCTGCCTCTGAGTCCGATGGCCTGCTCACCATGCTCCCTGACCGGGTAGATGCCGCCCTGTTTGATGCGGCGCCCAGGCTAAAGATCGTTAGCAATCTTGCTGTCGGCTACGACAATGTCGATATTCCGGCGGCGAATCAGCACGGTGTTCTCGTGACCAATACTCCCGGAGTTCTCACCGAGGCGGTCGCAGACCTCACGTTTGCGCTAATCCTGACGTTTGCGCGACGGATGGTTGAAGGTGACAGAATCGTGCGCGCTGGGGCGTGGAAGGCGTGGAATCCTACATTCTTGTTAGGCTGTGAAATGAACGGCACGACGCTGGGCATCGTCGGCCTGGGGTCGATTGGACTTGCAGTAGCTCGCCGGGCGCGGGGCTTCGGGACGCGCGTACTCCACGCCTCGCAGTCGCCGAAGACGGAAGCCGAAACCGAACTGGCGGTTGCGAGACGCGAGCTCCCGGACCTAATTAGTGAATCAGATTTTGTCAGTTTGCATGTCCCGCTCTTGCCGGAAACCCGGGGACTGATTGGCAGCCGAGAACTTGGCTTGATGAAGCCGGATGCCGTCTTGGTTAACACAGCGCGTGGACCGATCGTCGATCAGGCGGCACTCATTGAAGCCCTGAGAGGGGAGCGGATCGGTGGTGCCGCCCTGGATGTCTTTGAGTCAGAGCCGCTTAGCAAGGACAACCCCCTCCTCAGTTTCGACAACGTTCTGGTGGCGCCACACCTAGGGAGCGGAACGCTGGAAACCCGATCACGAATGGCAGATCTTTGTGCGGAAAACCTAATTGAATTCTTCGCTGGAAGGAATCCACCAAGTCCGGTAAATCTTGGAGCAATAGCGGACGACTGAGCTCGAAGGCAAGCTTGACGCCCAGTTTGAGCGATATGGTAATCTCCATGAGGTCGTGCTAGACGGGGAGCTAGCGGTGCCCTGTACCCGCAACCCGCTATAGCGGGGTTGAATTCCCACTCGAGGTCTAGGCATGTGGGGACTGCTTAAGCAACGCGGCGTTGAAGGCTGGGTCCCGCGCGGCGGAGATCTACGAACCCCGTCAGGTCCGGAAGGAAGCAGCGGTAAGTAGAAATCTTCGGGCGCCGCGGGAAAACCTGGCTTGAGCTGGCGAGTGGCGGCAAGCCCGGATCCGGATCGACAGCGGGTGCACGGCCTTAACTTCTCCCGGATCGTCCGGGGCGTCCGTTAGCCTCAAGGAGGGGGGAGGCGGTGGCGTATTGGCTGTTGGGTGATCGCAATCGCCTAGAGGGCGATAGCAAAGGCCGCGCAGTTGATGCCGGCATACTCAAGTCGGCCCGCACCCGACTTCGTTTTGCCCTTCTGATCTCAGTTGGATTAATTGCCTTTCTTAGTTTTGCCGTATTTCCGTCAAAACGTCTGTCGATAACGGCGGACGGCAGATCCGTTGCTGTCGTCAGCCGCGAGAGCGATACGACAGCGCTTCTTGAACTTGCTGGTGTTAACACCCAAGTCGGTGACGTCATTTTCCGATTAGATGGCGGGCTCTTGGTTGATCGTGCTCTTCCGGTTCTCGTGGAAGTTGATGGTCAAACCTTGGCCTGGCACACGCGCGCTGGGTCCGTGGCTGAGGTATTAGATGAGATGGGTCTTGGAGTGAGCCCTTATGACCGAATCGTTTATAACGGTGCTGAAGTCAGCGCGAACGCGCGCCTCATTTCAGAAACTCATATTTCGGTTGTTATCACCCGAGCGGTCGCGCTGACAGTGAAAATAGATGGGCGGCCGATTAGCCTGCGATCGAGCCAATCGACTTTGGCACTTGCTCTGCGCGATGCCGGCATCACATTCGGACCAGCAGACAAGATCTACCCGTCCCCACAGGCGCCGGTCAAAGCCGGGATGGAAGTAGAGATCGAGCATGCAAAGGCCTTTAGCCTGCAAACAGGTGAGGGTACCCAAGTCCTGTATACCCATGCAGATTCGCTCGCTGAAGCATTAGCAGAGATTGGGTTGTTCCTGAAAGGGGACGACCGCGTTGAACCGAGCGCCAGCACGCCTGTGACGAACGGGATGAATGCTCGCTTGGTTCGCGTAGCCGGCAGTAATTTCATTGAAAGGCTACCCGTGCTTCAACGGACTGTTTTTAGGCCTGACGAAGCCCTCAGCGGTTCCGACACGCGTCGAGTCGAGGGTTCTGACGGTGTCCGCCTGACTGAGTACAGGATCGTTATAGAGGACGGGGCGGAGGTTCAACGGACGATCGTCAATGAGTCTTTTGATCCGGAGCCGGTGAATACCGTGATTTACTACGCTGCCTCTGCGGCTGAAGATTCTGGATTCTCCGGCGGGGAACTGAACGTGGTGAGCATCAAAGAGATGTGGGCTACGTGGTATAACGCCGCGAGCTCTGGCAAGCCCGACACCCATCCTGCCTATGGCATAACCTTTAGTGGCGTGCCACTGGCGCGGGGCATCGTCGCGGTAGACCCAGATGTGATCCCGCTCGGAACCCATTTGTACATTCCGGGCTATGGATTTGCCATTGCTCTTGACACCGGCGGCGGGATCATCGGTGACATGATCGATCTGGGTTATCCTGACGGTGTCGACGTTGATTGGCACACTGGATGGGCTTACGTTTATATCCTCGCTCCCTGATCGTTCAGCCCGTGGCCGCACCAAGCGGCAGCATCGTCCACGCGAGCTTCGTGAGGCCGGCGTTACACCTGCGAAGACCCTTGGCCAGCACTTTCTTACAGATCGCGGCATAGTTAATCGGATTGTCCGCGCGGCTGGCACCAATAGTATCGATGCGCTAATTGAGGTTGGTTCGGGCTTGGGTGCCTTAACGGAAGGCTTGGCGGCGGTTGCGCCGCGGCTGATAGCGGTTGAAACGGACCCCGGCCTTGCGGAGCGCCTCCGCGAAATACACGCCGATAGTCAAGTGCAGGTTGTCGAAGCCGACGTATTGCGTTGTTCGCCGGAGGACTTGCTGGTGCAGGCCGGCGTTTCGCCGCTGGCGCCTTTTGGTGTCGTGGGCAATTTGCCCTACAACGCCGGTGTAGCGATCGTCCGCCACTTCCTTGAATCGCAGCCCGCGCCATCCTGGCTGGTTGTTATGCTGCAACGCGAAGTGGCTGAGGCGATCTGCGCAAGTCCTGGCCGGTTGGGCATTCTCGGTGTTTCGATCCAGGTATATGCTCGGCCCGTCCATCTGTTCAACGTTCAGCCTCGGGCCTTTTACCCCTCACCAAAAGTTACATCCTCGGTCTTGCGGCTCGATGTTCTCCCGCAAGCGCTCGTGGCTCCGGAAGATCGCGATGTGTTTTTCGATTTGGTACGTGCCGGCTTTAGTGCGCCGCGGAAACGCCTGCGCAATTCCCTCTCAGACGGGCTGCGACGGCCGGCGGCGGAGACCCAGAGTCTGCTTGAACAAGCTGAGATTGACCCCAATCTGCGCCCCGGCGCCCTAGCGGTTGAGGATTGGCTGGATCTCGGTCGGACGCTTCGACAAGCATGACGTTCGAAGTGATGGCGCCAGCCAAGCTAAATCTCACTCTTGAAGTGCTGGAACGAAGAGGTGACGGCTACCATGAGATCAGTTCGATCATGCAGGCCGTCGATATCGACGATATGGTGAGAGTGGAGATGGCTCCGTCAATCAGTTTGGCGGTGGCCGGACGGGAGTTGGCTGGTGTACCGCTGGAAGGGCCTGAAAACCTTGCCTACCTGGCCGCAGTTGCCCTCCAAGAGGCGGCTGGACGGAGTGATCTTGGGGTTCGTATAGAACTTGACAAAGGCATACCCGCGGGGCTGGGCCTGGGTGGTGGCAGCAGCGATGCCGCGGCTGTGCTCCGCGCTCTCAATGAGCTTTGGGGTCTTGATTTCGAACTGTCAATGCTAGAGAGTATTGCTTCAGGAGTTGGATCGGACGTTTCCTTCTTTCTTAATGGAGGCACCGCGCTGGTCACGGGGCGAGGAGAAATTGTGGAGCCCTTGCCAGACCATGAATCGGCGGAGTTCACCGTGTTTCTTTCCTCCATTGTCATTGACGAGAAGACAAGGCGAATGTACGCGACCCTCACAGCGGCCGACTTTACGAGTGGAGAGCGGACTAGAATCGCCGCAGAGAAACTGCGAAGCGGCCTACCACTCAATCACTCTGACCTGCTAAATGCCTTTGATTCCCGGATTGCCGAGACAGCGCCTGCTCTGGCCCGGGCCATGGAGGCGTGCAGAGAGGCTGGACTTGCCGTATTCGCCACCGGCAGTGGCCCCGGGTTTTTCTCGCCGTCGCCATTTTCCGAGGTTCCGACCGTGCTGCTGCGAGAATTGGATCGGGAGTGGGGTGTGCGAACCCTTGCCTGTCGCGGCCTAAGTCGGCATGAAGCTTTAGCGATGCGCGAAATCTAGGATGGCGCAAGTCTTCGCTGGTTTCATCTGTGGTTTTGGGGTTTCGATCATAGCCGCGCCGTTGCTGGCTTGGAGGTTAGTCCTCCTGCGTGGTAGCAGCGAGTTGCTCGCGCGTCTTCTGCCGCCGGGCGTCGGCATGGTTTCGATTGCCTTCTTGCTGCACTTCGGCCTACTGCTTTTCCTTACCGCTATTGGCATTATCCTCGGGCTGCTCTTGCTCGCGATGGATGGCGAGGCAGGCGCCCTCGGCAGCGCCAATGCTCCCTTCACGCTGCTAGTTTTCGGTCTGATCCTGTCGGTTTCTGCCCCGTTTGCAATAATCCTGGTCCGTCTGCGGGCGTTTATTGTGGCGGCGGCCCTGGTGGGACTGGTGGTATTCGGTTGGCTGATGCCGCACATGGCGAACTGGAGCAAATTTGACTAAGTCACCGGCGCTGGATTGTCTTGTTGTCGGTTCTTGTCACGAGTACAATCAGCACGAGTCGCGCATCTGTTCGCATAACTAGTCTGGAGAACCGGGTGACAACCCGCTACGTCGCCATTGATACCGAGACAACCGGTCTCGATTCCGATCAAGACGAAATCATCGAAGTTGCCGCGATTGCTTTTGACCTCGAGAATGGGCTGGGCGAGTACAACACGCTGGTGCGTCCCCGGAAAAACTTGCCGTACCAGATTCAACGTCTCACAGGGATAGAAGCGGCTGAGCTGGCTTTAGCCCCCAGCGTCTCAGAAATCGCCAGTGACCTGGCAGAATTCATCGGAAACAGCGTCATTGTTGGTCAGAGCATTGCGTTTGACATTGACTTCTTGACTCGCGCTGGAATCTCGGCGCCGGGTCAGGTAGTTGACACGTGGGATCTGGCGCAACTTTTGCTGCCTGGACTTGGCAACTACAGCCTGCGGGCAATAGCGGAGCATTTGGCTATTGATTTCCCGGTTCGTCATCGGGCTCGCGCCGATGCGGACGCTGCCCGCAGCGTGTTCTTGGCGCTGCGCCGCCGCCTGCAGCATTTGCCACGTGGGGTGCTGCAAGAACTCGATCGTTTGGCTGAGGCCGGTGAGTGGTCTGTAGGAGTTGTGATCCGTGAAGTCATCGACTCATCCGGAGGCGATGCTGGCTCGCTGGCCCCTTTGACCGCGGCGGTCCTGGCGGCTCCGGAGGAAATCGGCCGGCCGCTGAGCGCCGCCATCGACACACAAGTGGACCTGTCGGAAAGCCTCGAATTGTTGGGTCAGGCAAACGAACTAACCGAGCACTTTCCAGATTTCGAGCGTCGGCCGGAACAGGAAAAGATGACTGCAGCGGTCGCTCAAGCCTTGGGAGAAGGGCATCACTTGATCGTCGAGGCCGGCACGGGCACCGGGAAGTCACTGGCCTATCTTGCCCCGGCCGCTTTACAGGCGCTTCGGAGCGGCGATCGTGTCGTCATTTCCACCGATACAATCGGGCTTCAGGAGCAGTTGATTGATAAGGACCTGCCGGTTGTCCAGGAATTGATTGCCAAGAGCGAGACGGAACCCTTGCGGGTCGCTTCGCTCAAGGGCCGGCGCAACTACCTCTGCCTCCAGCGCTGGACCGCGGCCCGCCACACCGGTCCGCTGAGCAAAGATGACGCCCGGCTGCAGGCCCGTCTGCTCCTGTGGCTGAGTTCGACCCAGACTGGGGATCGGTCTGAGTTGGGCCTGCACAACAGCTTTGACGAAGCATGGGGCAAGCTTTCCGCCGAAAACACGGCCTGCATTCAGACCTCATGCTCCTTTGTGCGCGATGGGACCTGTTTTCTCCTCCGAGCGCGCCGGCGGGCCGAAGCGGCCCACGTCCTCGTCGTCAACCACGCGCTGCTCCTGTCAGATGTCGCGACTGGGGGGCACGTTCTGCCACCGTTTGAGCATTTGGTCATTGACGAGGCCCACAATCTTGAGGATGAGGCGACGGCTCGGTTCGCGTTTAAGGGCACCGAAGGCGATGTGCTCGATTTTCTTGACCGAATCGGCAGGCGGGGCGGCGAACGTGGCGGCTTGGTCGGCGCGTTAAACGACGCGATGCGTGGAACACCCGGCATTCTTGCCTCTGAAGCATACCTTTCTAGTTTGGCGGCCGCGTTGCTGGCCGCCGCCGGTAAGGCCAGGGCGCGAACCGCCGAGCCCTTCGGTCTTCTCGCTCAGATTTTTAGCGATTTCAGCGCAGACCGTGCCAGCAGTGATCGGCTGCTGATCACTCGCGCCATCCGAGTCCAGGCCCTCTGGTCCGACGTGGAAATCAGTACTGAAAATCTCGACGCGACTCTCAAGGATGTTTTGGGTGGGCTGGAAAACCTCAGAGATCTGCTCGAGTCGGGGGACCAGGGCCTATTGAGTCAAGACGCGGTCACAGCCGAGGCGGCAGACGTGTACCAGATTGGCAGTGAGCTAAAAGATGGTTTGCAGCGGGCTCTGCTTGCTGACGATTCATCGCTGATTTGCTGGCTTGAACGCTCGCGGTTTAGTGGCGAGTTGGCGGTTAATACCGCGCCACTTGAGGTTGGCGAGATTCTCAACCAGCAGATATTCGAGACGAAGGAAAGCGTAATTCTAACCAGCGCCACGCTCAGCACCGAAGAGAACTTTGGCTTCCTGCGGCAACGCATCGGTCTCGAAGACGCGGAGGAATTGCTTCTCGGCTCGCCGTTCGATTACCCGAATTCCACGCTGATCGCCCTGCCGACGGACCTTCCAGAACCGAACGCTAACGACTTTGCCCAGGTCACCGGTCAGCTGTTGGTGGAAGCTTGCCGGGCCAGCCAGGGACGGGCGCTGATCTTATTCACGTCTTACGGTGTTCTTAATGCCGTTTACAACGAAATCAAGTCGGCGTTGGAATCCGAGGGCATCCTTGTTCTTGGGCATGGCGTTGATGGGTCGCCGCGACAGATGCTGGCAGCGCTACGTGAAAACCCGCGCACGGTCATTCTCGGCACCGCGTCGTTCTGGGAGGGCGTGGACCTTGCGGGAGAGGCGCTATCATTGCTGGTCATCGTGCGGCTTCCCTTCGCCGTGCCGACCGACCCGATCTACCAGGCTCGCTCCGCTCTCTATGACCAGCCATTCGAGGAATACGCGTTACCGCAGGCTATCCTGCGCTTCCGGCAGGGCTTTGGGAGATTGATTCGCACCAAGACGGATCGAGGTGTCTTGATTGTGTTGGACCGTCGAATAACTGATAGGCGTTACGGTGAATCCTTCCTCCGCTCACTGCCCAGATGTACGGTTCGCGAACTCACTTCCAGGGATGTTGCAGGGGCGGTCGAAGGTTGGCTCTCGTGATGCCGGTCCTAGAAGCCGGTGAAACCCTCGACTCGGGACGCCTACGGCTTTCGCCATTGGTTGCCGGCGCTGCGGATGCGATGTCGGACTGGATTAGCCTCGCTCTGGCGCCCGATTGGCAATTTGAGGACTTCTCACGCCAAGTTGATGCGGACAACGCGACCTTAATTTCGGATCTCGTGTCCCGGGAGGCGATCGGCGTGGCTGCCATGAACTTTGACCAGCCACTGCCGCGGACCGCCAGCATTAGTTTTCTCACGATCGACCCTGAGCGACGCTACCGCGGCCTGGGCGGTGAGGCGGGTCTTGCGATCGATAGGCAAATTCGCCGCAATCTCGGAATTGATAGGGTTTTCGTCCCAATTCCTGACGGTCGCGGCCTAGCCGTATATTTCTGGCTTCGACTCGGTTTTCGGCCGTTGCAGAAGTCGGAGGCGCCGTGGCCGTTGGCTGGCCTTTCTGCGACTCCGAGACCAGGAATCTGGCTAATGCGCGACCAGGAGTAGGTCTCGGTCCGCGTGTTAGAGAGCTTCAAGCAGACATAGCTATAGAAACGAAGACGAAAACAGGGGATCTAAGACCCAGCTCGGAGGCTGGGACCGACCAGGAGGCAAGGATGGAAGACACCGCTGGCTTCATCGACACACATCTGGCAAAGGCCTTGGACGAGTTGGTCGAATATTGCCGCTTGCCCACTGTCAGTGCCCTCGGACAGTCAATTGAGGAAACCGCGCGGTATACGGCTGACCTGCTGGAGAAGGAGGGGTTCACAACTCGCATAATTGAGAAAGAGGAGGGCGGCTTTCCCGTCGTTTACGGTGAGCATCCCGGCCAGAGTTCGCGGACGCTGATGCTGTACAACCACTACGATGTGCAGCCTGCCGATCCGCTGAACGAATGGACGACCCAGCCCTTCGAGCCAGAATGGCGTGGCGATCGGCTCTACGGCCGCGGTGCGTCAGACAATAAGGGCAACATCACCTCAAGACTATTGGCCATCAGCGCCCTAAAGGAGACCCTTGGCGGCCTGCCGTGTAACGTCAAGTTCTTTATCGAGGGTGACGAGGAAATCGGCAGTCCAAAGATTGCGCCTTTTTTGCGGGAGCATCGTGATTTGGTACGATCTGACGCCTGCGTTTGGGAGGGGGGCTACGCATTTTGGGATGGCAGCCCAACCTTGATGTTGGGGGTAAAAGGTCTGCTCTACACAGAGCTTGAAGTGAGAGGTCCCAGCAGGGATGTCCACTCTTCCTACGCCACAGTAGTGCCGAACCCGGCATGGCGGTTAGCCTGGGCGGTTGCCAGCCTCAAGGGGTCCGACGAGCGCATCCTGATCGATGGCTTCTACGATGATGTTCGATCACCAAACGAAGAGGAACTTGCCAGCCTGCGCGTGCTACCAGACGAGGGCGCTCAGATGATGGCTGATCTGGGAATTGAAAGTGCCGTTCTCGGCGTCCAAGGCGTGGATTACAATCGGCGCCACGTCCTTGAACCGACCTGCACGATCGACGGTCTGACTTCGGGCTATCAGGGCCCAGGAGCAAAGACTATCCTGCCTTCCCGCGCCAGTGCCAAACTCGATTTCCGGTTGGTTGTCGATCAGGATCCTGAAGACATCATGCGCAAGCTGCGCCGGCACCTAAACGAAAATGGATTTGACGACGTTATCTTGCACCAGTTCTCCACCGAGTTTCCTGCCCGGACGCCAATGGAGGATCCCTTTGTGGGTTTAGCCCAGGATGCCGCCCGCGACGCCTATGGACGCGCTGCCCACGTGATGCCAAACATGCCTGCGACCGGACCGATGTACCATTTTGTCCACGATCTCGGCCTGCCATGTGTGATGGTGGGGGTGAACTACATCGGTGGGCGTGATCACGCACCGGATGAGCACATACGCATTGAGGACTTCCGTCTTGGCACCCGGCACGTTGCCGCGTTACTCCAGCGTTTCGCCGAGGGCTAGGTAGCCGGAACGGGCTTGCCACCGGCAGCAGTGTCTGGAGTCTGCCGCGTGGATTTCGGACTAGCGACGGCGCCGTCGGCGCTTGGCCGGGGCAGTTGGTTGCTCTGGGGCGCTTGCTGATTTGGCGGCGCGTGCTGCCAACGCTCGGCGCTCACGTTCAGCCTCTTCGTCCCGGTTGTGCTTACGCGTGACCGCCCGATTCTGAAACCAGTGGCTGATAACGTGAGCGGTGCCAAAGGAAACACCAAACAACGAGACTATGAAAAGGGGCACCCACAGGGCCAGAGCCAGGATAGTTGCTGTAAACGCTCCCAAAGCAAACGCAAAGGCTACCGGAAAGCTGAAAAAATGCCAGTCAACCTTCTGGGCGAGTCGGGGCTCTTTTTTTCCTGCCATTTTTCTTCTTGACCCCTCTGGCGGCGTTCTGGCCGACCTTAATCAACTCGATTTCATCGTCGCGCGTCTCGACGCGACCTTCAAGCCGGGCGCGTCGCAGGAGACTTAGAGCCTCACCGATCGCGACTCCCGGCTCCACGCCGAGAGCTAGCAAATCGTTGCCTCTAAGCCGGGGCCTCACGTGTCGCCAGCTGCCGAGATAAGAGTCGCAAGCCTCGCCAGTTGCTCCGCCCTCGATGACGCTGAGCGCCCAGATGGCGGCTGCTGGAAACCGGTCGAGAAGGTCGACTACCGCGGCGGGATCTGCGCGGGCCTCTGCCAGCTTAGCGGAAAGGTCCCTCAATCGCACGAACTCTGTAAGAACCCGGTCAACTCGGCCGGTCAAGTGCAGCCGGCGGCTCACGGCCTCGGATTCGCCAGCCGTGCTCGGCGCCGCCAAAAGACAAAAGCCCAGCTCATCAAGCAAGGCGTGACGCGAACCTCCCAGCGCGCTGCGCCAGCGACGGCCAATGTCTTCATTCGTGCCTAGCTCAGGACTTATAGCCCCAAGAGCTCCGTACTGTTGGGCCTTAAGCGCAGCAGCTGGGGCCTCTGTCTCTTCAAAAATAAATGCTAGTTCTCGCCGCAACCGCGGGCCGCTAATTTTTTCAAGGTAGGCCGTGTCGCGCATGAGCCATTCCTCGGTGTATTCCTCGAACCGGAACTGCAGTCTTGAGGCGTAGCGGACCCCGCGAAGGACACGGGTTGCATCGTCTTTGAAGCTATTTTGGTGCAACGCTCGAAGGATGCCACCGCTCAGATCGTCAAGCCCTGAAAATGGATCGATAATCTCACCCTTCGGCTCGGTTAACCGCAAAGCGACAGCGTTGATACTGAAATCACGCCGCCCGAGATCCTCAAGCAAAGCAGCCGGTTCGACTTGGGGTAAGGCACCGGGCCGCACGTAGGTCTCTCGGCGGGTCTGGGCGAGGTCGACTTGAAATCCGGGGCTCGACACGGTGGCTGTGCCAAACCGGGGATGCAGCACTGCTTTGCCTCCGACGCACAGGGCCAGTTCATTCGCAAGACCTGCTGGCTCGCCTTCAATGGCGATGTCAAGGTCAATATGGTTTCGGGCCAGGGCCAGATCGCGAACTGCGCCGCCCACGAGGTAGAGAGAGAGGCGTCGGGCAGTCGCTAATTCTATGCACGTGTTGAGGGCCGCTAAGGCCTCAGGTGCGAGCGCATTCTCTAGCCGCTCTGACGGCTGAACACCGTTGCGAAAATCACCCATGATCTGCTATTTAGCTTACACGATTATGCCAAAATTTTCCTTGACACCCGTATTCGCCGGTGCCTATGATTCGAATAATCCCGAAGCTTGGAAGACGCGCGTTGCGCGCTTCATCAGGACAGCCGAAAGTCGGCGAAGGGGTGTAATTGATGGTTGCATTGACGGAAGGACGCAGGGTGACCCGCCCACCCGCTACCCACCGTAGCATCCCACCAAGAAAGTCCTCTGCTCACGGGCTCAACGGGTCATTCGGCTCGGAGTCGGGTCGCAGCTAGAATGTCGTTTGAATCCGAGGTTGAGGAGAGGCTCGGTCTCAAATTCAAAAACCACGATCTTCTCAGGACGTCATTCGTCCACCGCTCCTATTTAAATGAGAATCCCCTAGAAGGGCTTGAATCCAATGAACGGTTGGAGTTCTTTGGTGATTCCGTAATTGGCTACGTGGTTGCCGAGCGGTTGTTCCAGGATTGCCCCGCCTGTGATGAGGGACAGCTTACGGAATGGCGCGGCCATTTGGTGCGTCGCGATAGCCTTGCACGGTTTGCCAACAAGATTGGCCTTGGCGATTTTCTGCTGCTTGGTCGCGGCGAGGAAGCTGTCGGCGGTCGACAGCGTGCGGCCAATATTGCCAGCCTTTTCGAGGCGGTCGTCGGAGCGGTGTCGCTAGATGCCGGTCTGGAAGTGGCACGCTCGTTCATTTTTGAAGCGATAGGCTCAGAAATCGATCTTGAAGGCCGGTCGACTCCAATGGATCCCAAGTCCCGTTTGCAGGAAATGGTTCAGTCTCGCTGGCAACGCGGGCCGGGCTATCGCACGGTCCAGGAAGAAGGCCCCGATCATCGCAAAATATTCACAGTTGAGGTGCACGTCCAGGGTGAGGTAATTGGTAGTGGGGTTGGCCTCAGCAAGCAGGAGGCGGAGCGCGAAGCAGCGCGCCATGCAATCAGGGCATTTGAGGAGGCTGAGTCGGCTGAATCTGCTGAAGACCACGGAGTGAGCGGCTAAATGTACCTCAAGCGCCTCGACCTACAGGGCTTCAAGAGTTTTGCCAGCCGCACCCTGTTTGAATTTGGGCCTGGGATTACGGCTGTTGTCGGTCCGAACGGGTCTGGCAAGAGTAACGTCGCCGAGGCCGTCCGCTGGGTGCTGGGCGAGCAATCGACCAGAAGCGTGCGGGCTCGGCGCCTCGAAGATCTAATCTTCTCGGGCTCGAGCCAGAAGTCCGGGGTTGGGATGGCAGAAGTAGCGATCACTCTCGATAACTCCGAAGGTTGGCTGCCGATCGACTACAACGAGGTTGTCGTTTCGCGTCGGGCCTTTCGTAGCGGCGAGAGCGAATATCTGATTAATAAAGCGAAAGTACGGCTTCGGGACGTTCTAGACCTTTTTCAGCGCGCTCAGGTTGGCCAGAACAGCTACGCATTCATGGGACAGGGCCTTGTGGAGGAGGTCCTGGTTATGCGCCCGGAAGAACGCCGTCGCCTCCTTGAAGAGGCTGCGGATGTGCGCTTACTGCGTCAGCGATTGGACGAAGCGCGAGATCGGCTCGCCGCAACACGGGAGAACCTTGAGCGAGTAAACCTTCTTATCGAGGAGATTGGACCGCGGCTCAGGCAGCTCGAGCGTCAAGCCTCGCGTGCGGTTGAGCACTCCCAGCTAGCACGGGAGCTGGTTGACACGCAGCGAGAGATTTATACGGGGCTTTGGGCCACTGCCCAGGAATTATTAACCGGTGCCAGGGCTGCCTTGGATCAGAGGCATAAGGACTTGACGGTCAATTCTGGCGAAACCAAGACATTCGAGGAGGGGCTCACCACGCTCGCCGCCGCTGTCGAAGAACGCGAGAAGGAAGTTTCAACGCGGAGGCAGCGCTACCGTGATCTCTCGGACGAAGTTCATCTTCTTGAGCAACGTCTAACTTTAGATAAGGAACGTGGCGAAAGCCAGGCGCGCAGGCGCTCCGAATTGGCGAGCGAAATCGAATCCTTGCGCAACGAGCGATCCGATCTCCAGAATTCAGGCTCCAGCGATCAAGAGCGTTTGCTTGCCATAACGCCTGAAATCGAAGAAACCAAAAACCTGATGGTGGCGCGACGTCAGGAAATCAGCTTGCAGGAACAGGACCAAGCTGCATTGCGTCGGCGGATCGCCGAGAGTGAGGAGCGGCTTGGCGGATCTCGGGCCAGAGCCAACAGTGCCTCCTTAACGTTGAAGCAATTGGATGATGATGAAGCTGAGGATCAAGGTGAAGGGTCCCGTCGAACCAATCGCAGGCAAGATCTGCTGAGGCAACTCACAGACATAGGTCGCGACTTTGAGACTGCTCGTGACCACATTCGGGATCTCGACCGAGACCTAGAAAACGCCGAACAGGAGCGTATTGGACTCGCGGCGATGATTGAATCGAGCCGGTCACATCTCCGCACGCTTGAAAATGACAATCTGGAAATGGAAAGCAAACTTGGTCAGATGCGAGCGCGTCAAGAGTTACTTGCCCGGCTCCAAAATTCCACGGAGGGAATGGACCCTGGCGCCCGTTTGCTCGCTGGAGACACGGGATCTGATGATGCAACCGACCGGCGTACGGCTGCGGAAGGGCTCATTGGTTTCGTCCGTGATGTTGTCCGGGTTCCACCGGGGCTGGAGCAGGCAATTGACGCTGCATTGGCCGAAAATCTTCAGGCGCTGGTTTTCAGTGACAAGACTGACGCTCTAGCGGCCGTCGAGCTGCTCCAAAAACGGGAGGCCGGGAGGGCTTTGGTATTTCCGTTGGATAGTATTCACGCTTCGCCACCGCTCAGCCTTACTCGAGAGAAGGGTATCGTGGGAGTCGCGGCGCGTTTAGTCCGGTTCGAAAGCCGCTTTCGCCCGCTGGTGGATGCCCTGCTGGGTCGCGTGATAGTTGTTGAGAACCTAGCCTTGGCTCACCAGGTCCTGCGCCGAGGCCTCGGTGCAGTTGTGACCATGGATGGCACCCTTCTGCGTTCTAATGGCTCTGTGGCTGGAGGACTAAGCAATGCGGCCTCGGAGTCCTTCGGCCGCCAGCAAGAACTTGATGAGTTGCCCGATCAAATTAAGACCCTCGAGTCTCGGCACGCTGATTTACTCAAGCGTCTACAGGGCGAGCAGGGGGCCTTGGAAGGCTCGACGACGGTTCTAGCGCGATTGGAACCTGAGATTCAAAACCTGCGCGATGCACGTGGGGGACGCCAGAGCGCTTTGCTCGAAAACCGCGGCCGTTTGATTCTGCTCCGCAGTGAGGCCCGGGCGTTCTGGCGAGAGCTAAGCCAGGGCGATGGGCAAGAAGATCGGCAAGGACTGCGTGCACGCCTGGTTCAAGATCAGACGCGCCTCGAAAAGGAAATGCACGAGGCTAGCGAATCGCTGGAGCGCGACCAATTGGCCATGAGCACGATCACATCGCACCGATCAGACGCTATTGATGCGGTCTCCGAAGCCACCGCCGCCCACGCTGACCTGGAAGGCGAAGCCCGTTCCCTTTCGCGTCAGGCCGAGCAGTTTCGAGCCAACCTCGAGAGAGTGGAAGCAAACCTGAGGAATCGCGAGGTTCTCCTACGGGGAGTAGATGCGGAAATCGCTGACATGACTGAGCGCGGAGAAGCTGATGCCAGGGAATTGCTGCATGCGAGCCAGGAGTTCAGCGCGCTTGCTGACGAGATGGAGCCCGCCGAAGAGGAATTGGCGCACCTCGCAGGCCGCGAGCGCAGCATGCGTGACCAGCTTGGCTCGGCGCGCTCCAGGCTCCTCGAAGTCGAGCGCTCCCAGCTAGAAGCAGAAGCATCTGTGACATTGCGCACCGAGGAGCTCAGCGCCTTGCGCGAGAGCATGGCCGGCGAAGGCTTTCAAATCGAAAGAGATAGCGTCGTGGCGGCCGGCGATGTGATTCCTCCCGCCGCGGAACAGCAGGGCTTGCCGCCGGTGCGCGGCGGAGCGGATGTCGATATCGAAGCACTGCGAGAGCAGGTCACAAAGGTCCGCGGCCAAATTCGGGCACTGGGTCCGGTCAATGAGCAGGCTCAGGTCGATTACGGTGAGAGCAAGGAACGACATGATTTCCTCACCGGCCAAGTTGACGATTTGACAGGCTCCGAGACGACCCTCGTCGATGCTATCGACGAGCTCGAATCGAGCATCCGTGACCGGCTCAAGACAACCTTCGCGGTTGTTGACGAGCAGTTTCAACGCTACTTCGAGTCCTTCTTCGCAGGCGGCAAGGCAAATCTTGTCTTAACTGAGCCTGACGACATGGCAAACAGTGGCATAGATATTAGTGCCCAACCCCCGGGTAAGCGGCTGAGCACATTGGCCATGCTCTCAGGCGGTGAGCGCACCCTCACAGCCCTCGCCCTCTTGTTGTCGCTGCTGGAGGCGCATCCCTCGCCGATTTGTGTTCTTGATGAGGTTGATGCGGCTCTGGATGAGTCCAATGTTGGGCGGTTCGTCGAAGCTCTACGTGACCTAGGCGAGAAGACGCAGTTCATTATCATCACCCATAATCCAAGGACAGTTGAGGCCGCCGACTCGATCTATGGAGTTTCTATGGGCTCTGATAGCACCTCTCGGATTCTCTCCGTGCGCCTCGCAGACCCAGTGACCAGCAACTAGGGCGTTGGCTACCGATTTCCACGCTGATATGATCGGTGGGTATCCATAAGGACCAAATCCTTAGAGCATGGAGCCCGCCCTTGCCTTTATTCCGACGTGCAGCTCCCCAAGTGCAGGTTGAAGCCAAGACCGAACTCGCGGTCAACCGAACCAAGCGAAGCTGGTTCAGCCGGATTGGCGGCATCCTCGATCGGGGCAAGATCGACGACGACCTCTGGCTAGAGCTCGAAGAGGTAATGCTTGGCGCCGACGTTGGGGTTCACACCAGCGAGACCGTTCTCGAGCGGGTGCGAGAGCGGGTCGGAAAAGAAGATCTTAGTGATGCGCACGATGTCCGAGGGATCCTCAAGGAAGAGCTCATGGCGTTGCTTACGGCAGTGCCAACGCGTGGAGCTCTTTGGGGGGAGGACGTGGTGCAGCCGCCGCGGCCCGGCGTAATCCTAGTTGTCGGCGTGAATGGTACGGGCAAAACGACAAGCATAGCCAAACTGGCACATCTCTACCGCAAAGAAGGTGATCAGGTTGTGGTCGCTGCCGGCGATACCTTTCGTGCCGCCGCGATCGAGCAATTAAGGACCTGGGCAGATCGTGTGGATGCCCGACTTGTCGCGCATCGCGAAGGCGCCGATCCGAGCGCTGTTGCGTTCGATGCCATCGGAGCAGCCCAAAGTGATAACGCGGCGGTCGCCATCATTGATACCGCCGGACGTCTCCATACCAAGTTCAATCTCATGGAGGAATTGCGCAAGGTCCGGCGGGTGATCGAGCGCAAGGACCCGTCGGCACCGCACGAGGTGCTGCTGGTCCTAGATGCGACCACCGGCCAAAATGCACTCCTGCAGGCGAAAGCCTTCGCCGAAGCCGTTGATGTTACGGCCATCGCGCTCACAAAGCTCGACGGCACGTCAAAGGGCGGGATCGTGTTTGCAATCTGTAATGAACTGGGTTTGCCGGTTCGCTTTGTTGGTTCCGGCGAAGGTGAGGATGATCTTAGCCCGTTTGATCCGGAGGCTTTTGTTGAAGCTCTATTTGAGTAGACAAGGCCCCTAGCTCAGGCGGACTCTAATGTTCTTTGACACTTTTGCCTGGTGGCTGGTTATCGAAGGAATCAGCCTTGTTGTTCTGCCAATTTCGCTCTTCATCTTTGACAAGCTTCCCGGCCGCGGCTACGCGTTCGCTAAACCCGTCGGCCTTCTTCTTGGCGGTTATCTGTTCTGGATGGCGCTTTCGCTGCACCTCCTCCCAAACAGGCCTGGCAGCGTTGTTTGGGCATTCTTGCCGCTTGCCATCATTTCCGTCCTGATCCTACGTAAGCGCTGGCGCGGTATTGTTGGCATTCTCAGGCAACGCATCGGTTTCGTCCTGGCCGTTGAGGCCATCTTTTTCCTGGCTCTTTTTGCCGCCGCCTACTTGCGTTCTTTTATCCCGGAGATAGCCGGAACTGAGAAGCCAATGGACTTCATGTTCCTGAACGCTGCCGACCGAAGCCAATATTACCCGCCCGATGATCCTTGGTTGGCCGGCTTTCAGGTCAGCTACTACTACTTCGGTTATCTACTTCAGGCCATGGTAGGCAAGCTTTCAGTGGTATCCAACTCCGTTGCGTTTAATCTCGGCCTAGCGAGCACGGCAGCGCTTGCCGTGACTGCCGCATTCGGGCTTGGCTACGAAATCGTCCGGTTAACGCGCCGCGCGTCCCTCATGACAGGCATTATCGTGGGCATCTTCGCCATCCTCCTAGTTGCGGTTATCGGCAATCTCGAAGGCGTTCTCGAATTCGGCGTTGCCAACGGCTATGTGCCTCAAGATGTGATCGAACGGGTCGACATCGCCAATCTAAACAGTGCTCAAGAGAGCCGTTCCTGCCTCCTTTCGTTGGCGGGCGGGTGCATCGAGTACCCGAACGAAGAATCGAGCTTCTGGTGGTGGTGGCGGGCGACGCGCATTTCACCCGATGCCGGCTCAATTACCGAGTTCCCCTTCTTCAGCTTCCTTCTTGGGGACCTTCATCCCCACGTCATGGCAATTCCCTTCGTTCTTACCGTCTTCGGGCTCGGTCTGAGTCTTTGGCGCTCAGCTCGTAGGCTCGACCAGAGTTTCTGGATCAGCCAACCAGCGCGACTCCTGGCCGGTGGTGTGCTCATTGGTGGGCTGGGGTTCCTTAATGCGTGGGATCTTCCGACCTTCGGATTCCTGGTTGGTGCGATGGTTCTTGTAGCCAACCTGGCGCGGCTGCGAAGCGTCTTTGATGCTGTCCGTGCTTCGCTAGGATTTCTCTTTCCCCTGACGGCTCTGGCCGCGGTGCTCTATCTGCCTTTCTACTTGAGTTTTGGCAGCCAGACGCTGGGATTGGATGTCGTTCGCGATGGAGCAACACGGCCTCTGCACAGCGCCCTGTTTTGGGGACCTCTGGTAGCCGTTAGCGTGCCTCTGCCGCTAGTGTTGCTTTTCAGCAGGGGCTTCCCGCGGCGAGGAGTTGAGGTCGTGGCCGCGGTGCTTGTGCCCTACGCGTTGGTCGCTATCTGGGCCATCTTCTTGATCGCCAAGCATGGCTTCGACGCCTTACCGGATGCGGTTGTCGCCAGAGGCTGGAACTGGCTGCCGTTCTTGTTCTTCGCAGCAAGCCTTTCGCTTTGCCTGCTTGCTCTGCGCCGCGTGATCAAAGGGCCTGAATCTGAACCAGCTTCGACTGTAAGTGAGGAGGGTGACTCTCTCGCACCTGTTCTTGTCGCTATGGCGACTGCGTTTCTCTTAATCACCGGAAGTGAGCTCTTCTTCATCACCGATGTATTTGCCAGCAGGCTGAACACGGTTTTCAAGCTTTCCTATCAGGCCTGGATCCTGCTCGGTGTTAGCGGTGCTTACAGCCTCTGGTGGCTTGGGCGGCGATGGCAATTTGGTGACGCAACCACTGCAAGCTTGCTACGAGGGGCCTGGGGTGCAACCGCTACTCTGGTTTTGGCGGGCGCGATGCTATACCCCATCGGCGCGACGCTATCGCGCACCGATGGTTTTAGCAGGGCGGATCGCACGTTGGATGGGCTCAATTTTGTTAAAGCAATTCAACGCGATGATTACAATGCCCTCCTTTGGCTCATGCAGCGTGCCTGCCAGGAAGAACGCTTGGTAGAGGCAGTGGGGGGCCAATACTCAGCCGCTGGCCGGATTTCCGCTTGGACCGGCATCCCAACCGTGCTGGGTTGGCTCGGTCACGAACGGCAATGGGGCCGGAATCTGGACCTGATTTCTCAGCGCCAAGCCGATGTCGAGCGGGCTTTTTCAACCGAATCTCTAGCAGAGGCGCTGATTATTCTGCGAAAATATGAGGTGACCTATGTTTTCGTTGGCAGCGTGGAGCGCGGGTTCTATGGCGACGCCGGCCTCAACAAGTTTGCCGCCGGACTACCGGTCGCGTTCAGTAAGGGCCAGACGGTGATCTATAGGATTCCTCCCGAGACACAGGATTCCCTCTCGGTGACGCCATGATCGAGGCCTACTTTGGCTGAGCCAGCCGTTGGACGCCGCGAGCTCCTAGCGCAAGAGAGTTCGCGCTTTGGCGGGTGGTTGAACGAGCATCGAGGCTGGGCAGCGATCGTCGCACTCATGGTTGTTGGGGCCGTCCTTCGCTTCTGGTCCCTGGACTCCCAGGCCCTGCACCACGATGAGAGCCTTCACGCTCAGTTCACGTTTTACCTGGCCGACGGCCGTCCCTACATCCACAATCCGCTGATGCACGGGCCGTTTCTGTTCCACGTCGGCGCAGCTGGCTACTTTCTCTTCGGCGACAGCGACTTTAGCGCGCGCATGATTCCGGCCCTGTTCGGTGTAGTGCTCGTTGGTCTGCCTCTCCTGCTGCGCCGCCAAATCGGGTGGACGGCGGTGATCATTGCCGCTGTCCTACTCACTTTCTCCCCGACTCTGCTCTACTTCAGCCGGTTCCTGCGCAACGACATTTACATTGCGGTCTGGACTTTGGCGATGGTGATCAGCATTTGGCGCTATCTGGACGTCCAAAAGCCGGGTTATCTGATCGGCCTGGCGGCTCTCATGGCGCTGAGTTTCGCCACCAAGGAAGTCACCTTTATTTTTGTCGCGATCGTCATCGTCTTCCTCGATCTGATGCTCGCGATTGAACTAGGAAAGCGACGTGAGGGGGAGCAAGTTCGTGATTTGCCGGTTTTCGCTCGAACGCTGGTTCTATTCCCTGTTGCCTGGCTGGTTGCCGCGCTCTGGCCGCTTCTAGGAAAGAAACCTTACGGTCGCCCGGCGCTCCCACCAGTGGGCGATCTCCTGGTCGTGGCCGGCACCCTAGCCCTGCCTCAATTTACAGCCGGCATCCAGATTCTGCCCTTCGTTGGTGACAAAGGGGTCGCGGCCCCGGAGGAAGAAACCCTTCGGCTTGTAACCGTCGTTAGTCTTCTTGTCGCTTCTACGTACGTAGGAATGATCTGGCGTCCTAAGGTTTGGCCGCTTGTGGCGGTCGCGTTTTATCTGCCGTTTGTCCTGCTGTTCACGACATTTTTCACCAACGTCGACGGTTTCTTGTCTGGCATCTGGGGCTCGCTTGATTACTGGCTCGGACAGCAGGACGTCCGCCGAGGTAATCAGCCCGACTACTACTACGCCCTCGTCACGCCGCTTTATGAATTCCTGCCCCTACTGCTAACCCTTGTTGGAGGCATATGGTTGGTTGCTTCCGGCAATTCATTGAGCCGCTGGCTCTTGTTTTGGTTAGTAAGCATGTTCGTCGGACTCTCTGTGGCCGGGGAGAAGATGCCCTGGCTTGAAGTCCACATTGCGCTGCCTTTAGCGCTTGCCGGGGCCGTCGCCTTAGCGCGGCTGATCGAGCTGCTTGAGTTCAAAAGCGCTCTTCGGCTAACGACCTTGGCGGCTGCTCTGCTGACCGCGGCCGCGGTATTGCTCTTGGTCGATCGTCCTTCTCAGTTTGCTGAAATAGCCGGCTGGGTTCTCGGCGCCGGACTAGTCGGCTGGATCATTGGCGCCGTCATTGGAGGCTGGCGCAACTTTGGTAGGGCCTTTGTGACTGTTTCGGTGACCGCGCTCTTCATCCTTACGGTTCGAGCCGGGGTCACTGCGTCCTTTCAGAACGACGACACTCCGGTTGAAGTGCTGGTCTACACGCAGTCGTCACCAGATATCCCGGCGCTTAGAGACCGCATCGATGAGGTAGCTCGCCAAAGCGGCCTTGGCCTGAATCTCCCGATCGTTGTCGATGGGACCGATGGCTACGCCTGGCCCTGGGCCTGGTACCTACGCCACTACAAGAGCGTGGCCTTCGTAAATGACGTGGCAGACTATCAGGCCGCCGAGGGCGCCGTGCTGCTGGTGCACGCGACCAATGCCACCAAGATTGATGCCACGGGCTACAGTCAGACACGGTACAAACATCGCTGGTGGTTCAATGAAACCTACAAGGACCTGAGTTTTTTTGGCGAGGTTTCCGATGTTCTTACGAGTGGTAGCCGTGTCAAGTCTCTCGGCGACTTTTTTCTTTACCGCCGCCCGGTTGAGGGGACCACGGGTTCAACTGATGGTGTGGCATTCTTTCCGATTAGTTTTGCCTCCTTCGACGCCGGTCAGGCGCCGCGGCCGCCGGCTGAGCCGAGCGTCTTACCGGACGGAAGAATTGTCTTTGGGCGCACGGGTCTGGGCGCCGGTGAGATTCTTCAAGCCGCCGATGTTTTTGCCGATTCCGAAGGCAACATCTGGATCGCCGATGCGCTCGCCAGCCGGATTCATCAGTTCGACTCTCAAGGCACTTACATCGCCAGTTTCGGTACCACCGGCTCGGAACCCGGAAGGCTAAATCAGCCCTGGTCTGTCGTGGTTGATGCCGAGGGATTCATTTACGTGGCCGACACTTGGAATTTTCGAATCCAAAAATTCTCACCTGAGTTTGAGTTTGTTATTGCTTGGGGCGTTCCGGGCGTCGATCCGGATGCAGCTGTCACACAGCTGTACGGGCCGCGCGATCTAGTGATTGCCTCCGACGGCACAATCTGGGTGACCGACACGGGCAACAAGCGGTTGGTCAACTTCAGCCGCGATGGTCAGGAGCTCGGGACCTACGGCCAGGACGGCGTCGGGCTAGGTGACTTTTCAGAGCCGGTCGGTTTGGCGGTGAATGCTTCCGGCCGTCTGTACATCGCTGACGCCTGGAACGGCCGAGTCCAGAGTTTTCTGCCCGGAGCGGCTTCACCTAGCGCGTTCGAAGCCGGGTGGACCAGCCGCCAGGCGACGGATAAACCGTATCTAACAATCTTGGCCGATGGCCGCATCGTGGCATCCGATCCGGCCAACGGACTTCTGCTCTTGTTCGCCACGGACGGTACTTCGCTGGGATCCTGGGAGCCGGTGAGCGGCGGTCTCCCGCTTGGTGTTGCGGCCTTGCCGGACGGGGGCTTCGTTTTCAGTGATGGGCTCCGCAACGAAGTGCAAATCGTTCCAGGCGCCCTTGTAGACTCTCTTTTTGGTCCTTGAGATGGATTTGGCCGAGATAAAAAACGTGCCACATTTGTGTTCGGTTTCCGTCCGACGGGCAAAGTTCAGACCCTGCTGTGTCTTTCTCTCAAATTCATCGAGTTTTCCTGGTTTTAGCCGGTTTTAGCTTCGATTTTTCGTTGACCCTGGATGGCAGGCTAGCCATAATGCCTCTACGTTACGGGCTGAGTCTCACTCCCCCGCCTCCGAGGCAAACAAGCCCTACTGCCGTTTGAGGAGCGATCGTTGTCCGACCTTGTCGCGTTGCGTGCTCGTGCACTTGAAGAATTGATCGCCGCGAGTGAAACAGAATCTCTTGAGAGCTGGCGCATAGCCTATTTGGGCCGCCAAGGCGAAGTTACCCAAGTGCTTCGAGGCCTTGGTGAACTGCCGGTTGAGGAACGGCGGCCGCAAGGTTCGGCGGCCAACGCGCTGCGCGAGGAGCTCGAGAGCGCTTTTAAGGGCCGAGAGGCCGATCTGGAGCACGCTGATCTTGCTGGCCTGGAGGCAGGTTCGTTCGATGTCACCCTGCCGGGCCGCCGCGGACTAGCTGGACGTTTACATCCAATCACTCAGGCCATTCGAGATATTCTGGATGCCCTTGTGGCGATGGGGTTTCAGGTCACGGAGGGACCGGAAATCGAGTCGGAGCGCTATAACTTCGATGCTCTGCGCATGCATGAGGATCATCCAGCGCGTGACACCCAAGACACTTTTTGGTTAGAGCGTCAACAAGATGGAACGCGCTCCAGGCTGCTGCGGACTCAGACCTCACCAAATCAGATCCGCTTTATGGAAAAGAACGAGCCGCCGATTCGCCTTGCGGTGCCAGGCAGGGTCTACCGGTACGAGGCCACTGACGCCTCGCACGAATGGATGTTTCATCAAATTGAACTGCTGGCCGTGGATGAAGGCCTGTCGATGCGCCACATGAAAGGAACACTGACTCAGCTTGCCCAGGCTTTGTTTGGTCGCGATCGTCCGGTACGCTTCCGGTGCGACTACTTTCCCTTTGTTGAGCCCGGCGCTGAAGTTGCGATTCAGTGCGGACTGTGTGGCGGCGCCGGCTGCCGCTCTTGCGCCAACGAAGGCTGGCTAGAAATCTGCGGGGCCGGCATGGTCCACCGGGAGATTCTGGAAAACCTTGGGTACGACGCTGACCGCTACACTGGATTCGCCGCCGGTTTCGGAATAGAACGTATCGCCATGCTACGTCACGGCATTGATGATGTTCGCTATTTCTTTAGTAATGACCTGCGCTTCTTGCGGCAGTTTTAGGTGAACTGTGCTCGTTTCGCTAAAGTGGCTCTCTGAGTACGTACCCTTAACCATTCCGGCTGAGGAACTGGCCGTCCGCCTAACCTTGGCGGGCGTCAAGATCGAAAAAATCATCGCCCAGGGTGACGACTGGCAGAATGTTGTCGTTGGGGAGGTCCTGGAAGTCGGGCCGCATCCTGATGCGGATCGTCTTCGCCTGGTTACGCTCGACTTAAATCAACCCGAAACTCCGACTGTGGTTTGCGGCGCACCGAATGTCGCGCCCGGCCAAAAGATTGCCTTTGCCAGCGTTGGAGCCCGCCTTCGGAACGGAAGCACCGGTGACCTGAGCGTTCTCAAGGCAGCCAAGATTCGCGGTGTTGAATCCGCCGGCATGGTTTGTTCCGAGAAAGAGCTAGGTCTCTCCGAATCGCATGAGGGAATCCTGGTCCTGCCGCCCGACAGCCCGATTGGCCAGCCCCTGAGTGAGGTCATCGGCGACACAATTCTCGATATCGAGGTCACGCCAAACCGGCCTGACCTGATGTCGATCCTTGGAGCGGCTTGGGAAGTGGCTGCTCAAACTCACGTCAAGGTGAAGGAGCCGGAGCGCGTTTACAACGAGGCGGCATCCAGTTCCGCGAGCCAGCGTGCGTCCGTGGTAATCGAGGATCGAGACCTCTGCCGCCGCTATTTGGCCGGCGTTGTGGAGCGGATCAAGGTGGGTCCTTCGCCCGAATGGATAGAGGAAAGGCTTCTGTCCGCCGGCGTACGACCAATCAATAACGTAGTCGACATAACAAACTATGTGATGCTGGAGATGGGCCAACCTCTGCACGCGTTCGACTATCGAAAGCTAAACGGTCAGCGGATCATCGTTCGTCGCGCCCATCCGGGTGAGCAAATACGGACTATCGACGATAATGTCCGCGATTTGACTCCGGATATGCTGGTTATCGCCGATGCAAGCAAGTCGATAGCCGTGGCTGGCGTGATGGGCGGCTCCGACGCAGAGGTAACCTCGGCGACGACGACCGTCCTGCTTGAAGCAGCAACTTTTGCGCCTGCCAGCGTTCGGCGTACGAGCCAGGCTCTTGGGCTAAGGAGCGAGGCATCGATCCGCTTTGAAAAGGGTTTGCATCCGGACCTTGCCGCCGCAGCCGCGCGCCGCGCAATGAAACTCTTAGTTGAAATCGCGGGCGGCAGGGCCGCCAAAGGCCTTGTTGATGCCTATCCCTCGAAGCGTTCCGACACGCGGGTTGTTGTAACCAAGCAACGTATCGCTCAGGTGCTCGGCGTTGACTTGCCGACAACCCAGGTGCGGTCCGCGCTGTCCGACCTCGGGTTTGGCTGCCGCTGGGTTCCGCCAGACCGTTACGTTGTTCGATCGCCTTATTGGCGAATGGATGTGGGCATGGCTGACGATGTCGTCGAAGAGTTAGCTCGCGTCATTGGTTATGACCGGCTGGAGCCGCAAAGTCTCAGCGGCTCAATTCCAACTCCGATTGAGGAGCCGGAACGGGAATTGCGTGAGCAGCTAAAGACTGCCGCCGCCGCCGCGGGACTCCAGGAGGTAATCACCTATCCACTGACAACTCTTGAGACACTGCTGCTGGTTGAGCCGGCGGATAAGCTTGAGATTCACCCCCCAATGCGTCTTGAGAACCCGATGAGCAGCGAGCAGGTTGTAATGCGCACATCCCTGCGTCACAGTTTGCTGCAAACTATGGCGGCAAACCTGCGGCGTGAGCGTGGCACAGTTGCCATTTTCGAGTGCGCGGGTACGTTCCTTTCTAGGCCGGATGATGAGTTGCCGGAGGAGACGCAGCTGTTCGTCGGAGTCGTTGGTGGCTCTCAGGAGGGACGCTGGCGTGAGCCCACCCAGGAGCCGGTGGATTTCTTCGACGCCAAAGGGTTTCTCGAGGAGATCTTTGAGCGCACACGCGCTCGCGTGGAGTTTCGGCCGGGACAAGAATTCGGCATGCTGTCCTCACGCACTGCGGAGCTGTACTCGTCCGGCGCTCGAGTCGGTGTCATCGGGCAGGTGCACCCTCAGGTTGCAACCGCCTTCGAGATAGACGGACCGGTCTTCCTCTTTGAAATTGATATAGCCGCGCTGCTGCAAGGCATCGAACACGAGATTAGTCACTCGTCTCCGTCCCGCTTTCCTGCGGTCCTCCAGGACATCGCCTTGCTGGTCGACTCGGAAGTTTCTGCGGCCCGGGTTCAGGAGCTAATAGCCTCTAGTTCCCTGGTCAGTGCCGTCCAGTTATTCGATGTCTACGAAGGCACGCCTCTGCCAGCGGGCAAACGCTCCCTAGCCTTTGCCGTGGATTTCCAAACCTCTGACAGAACGCTCACGGACGCGGACGTTGCCGAGGCGCGCCAGCGCATCATTCGCCGGCTCGAGAACGAGGTTGGCGCTCAACTTAGGGGAGCTTGACGGGATTCTATAAGTTTTTCTCGGCGGCTAGCGGGCACCAAAAAGGGCCGGGGGATCCCGGCCCTTTCTCGATCCGAACTTGAATGGCTAAACTAGCGTCGATTTCGCCTTGCTGACCAGTGAACTGAAGGCTCCGCTATCCTGTACGGCTAGATCGGCCATGACCTTACGGTCTACTTGGACGCCAGCCTTGCTGAGTCCATGGATGAATTGGCTGTAGGACATACCCTCGGCCCGAACCGCGGCGTTAATTCTTGTGATCCATAGTCGACGGAACTGCCCCTTGCGGTCATAACGGTCGCGGGTGGAATAGTCCAGCGCATGAAGCACGGACTCGTTCGCTCGTCGAAATAGACGGTGGCGCAGCCCTTTATGGCCTTTGGCGAGTGAGATTATTTTCTTGTGACGCCTCCGGCCGGCGACGCCGCGCTTTACCCGGCTCATTGCTGCTCCTTAAATCTAGGCGTTCGGCAGTAGCCGGTGTACACGCTTCTGCATTGAGTCAGAAGCCATCTGCTTCTTCCCGACCTGGTGCTTTGCGCGACCAGACATTCGAATGCGAAGGTGGCTAATCTGGCCCTTGCGGTGCATCACCTTGCCGGTGCCCGTGATGTGGAAGCGCCGCTTGGCGCCTTTGTGAGTCTTCAATTTAGGCATAGTGCTTAGCCCTCACCATCCTCGGCTTGGGCAGCCTCCTTTGCCGGCTTGACGTGCCCTGGCGCCAGAATTGTAGAGAGGAATCTGCCTTCCATGTTCGGGGCGCGTTCAATAACCGAGACTTCCTTCAACTGCTCCGACACCCGCTCCAGAATGGCCCGCCCGATTTCGGGGTGCACCATTTCACGGCCGCGAAACATGACAGTAACCTTCACCTTGTCGCCACTCTTGAGAAACTTTTCGGCATTCTTCGCCTTCATTTCCAAGTCGTGCGAATCTATTTTGGGCCGCATGCGAATCTCACGCAAGACGGAGGCGTGCTGGAGCTTGCGAGATTCGCGTTCCTTCTTCGCCTGTTCGTACTTGAACTTGCCGTAGTCCAGCATGCGGCAGACTGGCGGTACCGAGTTGGGCGCGACCTCAACCAGGTCTAGGTCCGCCTCGCGAGCTTTCTCCATCGCTTCGGATGTGAGAATTACGCCGAGGCGCTCGCCGTCCTCGCCAATAACGAGGACTTCTCGTGATTTGATACGGTCGTTGACTCGTAATTCGCGAGCTATCGCGCGCCATCCCCGGGTCTGTCTTGTTTAAAGATCACCAATGTCGAATTTGAATATAGCACTCGTCGGAAAACGCAGTCAATCGAAGTTGGAGCTGCGCGAAATGCTGTCGTCAGTACTAACGCCGGAAGTTGCCAGTCTCCCCGCCGCTGCTACGCCCTCCGGCGCCGATGCGGTCGAAGCACTCGCGACAGTAGACCGGCCGGTCTCCCCGCGGTTGGAACGGCACCTTTGTTGGCT
Source organism: Dehalococcoidia bacterium (assembly GCA_965219205.1). Taxonomy (GTDB): domain Bacteria; phylum Chloroflexota; class Dehalococcoidia; order DSTF01; family WHTK01; genus WHTK01. Next base: position 184,856 of record CBDCMQ010000002.1, on the reverse strand, counting down.
GACCGCAGCTGCTGCAAACGACATCAAAGAGCTCACGCTCCTGGCGCGGTGCGCGGTTGAAGTTGCCTCCGCCAGCGCCGGAAGCGTCTCCTTCACGGTCGCTGCGGCGCGCGCTGCGGCAAGGACGGCAGCGCTTGGGCTCCGTGAAACCACGCGTGGCGTAGAACTCTTGATCGTCCGCTGTGAATATGAACTCTTGGCCACAGTCGGTGCAGACAAGAGTCTTGTCCATCAGTGCCATCTCGAACTCCTCCTGTTTTCTTTAGTCGGATTCCGCCTTCGAGGATGCATATGGAGCGGCTTCGGCTATCCCAAATATGTACAGCAGAATAACACAAAAGGTCTGGCAATTAGTTAGCGAATCTGTGGGACTTTTTTGCGATTTTCTTACAGCTTTTCTGAGGCTGGATTGAAATGCTAGTCACCCTTGGTCAGCAAAACTGAGGAGCTCGTTCCCTACAAATCGAAATTCTGCTGCGCCCTCGTGGCGATGTCAGCGCTGATGGCCAGAGAGGCAGTTGCGCCGGGTGAAGGAGCATTGAGAACGTGGATTGAGCTCTTGGCCTCTACGATGCGAAAGTCATCGATCAGACGGCCGGCGGCATCAACGGCCTGCGCTCGTACACCGGCACCGCCAGTTTGAAGGTCTTGCTGGCGAATCTGTGGGATTAGGACTTGTAGCGCCCTTGTAAAAGCGCCTTTGCTGACCGAGCGTTGCACTTCTCGGAGGCCAATGTTCCAATACTGGAAGGCCATGCGCCAGAATCCGCCATAAGCGAGGGTCCAGCCTACCTCGCGTGGGTTCACTTTTGTCTTCGTGTAGCCTTCTCGAGCCAGCGCTAGCACCGCATTGGGCCCCGCTTCCACCCCACCATGGATGGTCCTGGTGAAGTGTGGTCCCAGGAATGGAAACCGCGGATCCGGTACGGGATAAATCAGGCCGTTAACTAGCCGGCGCGCATCTGGCTGAAGCATGAAATACTCGCCACGGAACGGAATAATGCGCACGTCCACCTCAAGCCCCATCATGCGGGCTACAACATCTGAGTAGAGGCCACCGCAGTTGATGAGGTAGCGTGTTTTGATCTCACCCTGGCTTGTCATAAGAGTCGTAACGTCTGCTCGTGTCTCGACCGAGTTGAGACGCGTGCCGAGCTGGATTTCGCCACCGTTCTTTGCTATTTCAGCCGCGTAGGCGCGGGTCACCTTCGAATAATCGATGATGCCCGTGTTCGGGGAGTGAAGGGCCTTGATTCCAGCTACATGAGGCTCAATTTCGCGTAGGCGTGACGCGTCGATTATTTCGAGCCCCGGCACCCCGTTCGCTTGACCGCGGCGGAACAGCTCATCGAGACGCGGGAGTTGGTCTTCACTAGTCGCGACTATGACCTTGCCGCAGAGTTCGTATTCAATATCATGCTCGTGGCAGAATTCCTCGAGCATGCCGACGCCGGTAACGCAGTTTTGGGCCTTGAGGGATCCGGGCGCGTAATAGATGCCAGAATGAATCACGCCGCTGTTGTTGCCCGTCTGATGGGCAGCGACTGCACTTTCCTTCTCAATCAGGCCGATCTTTAGCTGAGGGTGAGCCTTCGACAGACGCATTGCCGTGGCGGTACCGATGATTCCGCCACCGATTACGGTGACATCGTAACTAGAAGAACTCATTTTCGGGCCAAGGATTTGGCTCGACCCCCCGGACCAGGCATTGGCAAACCACCGTTTTCCTTCGGCGAATTTCGTTTCTCCGCGCCGCGTCACGCCCGCGACGCCTGCTTCGCTGCATCCAGGAGCCGGCTTTCCGCTTCTTCATCGGGCCGGAATACAAGCACGGGAGAGGGACCGTGGAGTAATCGATCGGCAACACTGCCAAGTGCGGCACGAGCCACTCCGGACCTGCCATGGGACGCCAGAATTACAAGGCTGGCCGGCTTTTCATTCATGTATTCCAGGATTTGTTCGCCCGCTGTTCCAATCAGCAATGTCGTATTTACCGAGCGGTTTTCGCCAATCTCCTCCGCGACACGATCAAGATATGATCGTCCCGCGTCTTCCATGGCTGTGACGAGGTCCACCGGGTAAACACCCATCGATTGGTCCATGGCAACCGGCGTTAGTGATACCACCCGGACCAGATCGATTTCGGCTTTGGCCGAGTCCGCGATCCAGGTTGCTAGTGAGATTGCGCCTTCGGCCATTTCCGAACCATCCACGGGAACCAGGAGGCGGTCGAGGGTAAACGAAGCAAGTTCGCTATCAACGTTTGGCCCGAGAACCAGAGCCGGACAAGGGGCGCTGCGAATTATCTTGTCGGCCACACTGCCCAAGCGCCACCGAGCAATCCCGGAGCGTCCGTGAGTTGCAATAACAATAAGATCCACGTCCGGCTGACTCGCGGCCTCGAGCACGTGTTCCGCCGCCTTGCCAATGAGGACCTCGGTCTCAACCTTAAAACCCAGCTCCTCTACGCGTTTGGACTGGTTTCCCAGGTACGCATCCAGGTACGATCTACCTTGCTGAGCGACTTCGCCCAATTCGCCTTCATGACGGCCAGGGACAGCGTCACCCTCAGCCCAGGCTTCCTCCCATACACTTAAAAGGCGGACCCGGTCCACGTTTAAGTTCTTTAGCGCGGGCAGAAGAGCAAAAGCGGATTCAGAGAGCTCGGTGCCGTCCAGCGGCACAAGTGCGGTTAGTCCCGACATTGAGTTTTCTCCTTTGTAAGGCCTCCCAAGCCTTGCTCATCCCCCCACCTGCACCCGTCGTGAAGTGGAGTCGCCCTCCACATTAGGGTATGCTCCCCTTCGAGGTCTAGAGACAGGTGTCTTCCGAACAAGCTCCGAAGCTGAGAGTCCTCTACGCAACCGATGGTAGCGGCACCGCTCGCAGGTCAGCCGGCCTGCTAAAGCAACTGGTTTTGCCTGTGGCTGACCGCCTCGAGGTCCTATCAGTGGCACCGCACTCCGTTCTGTCGGGAGCACGTCCGGACCCCTCTTTTCTCACCAAAGTAACCCCCGCTTCTCGTAAACAAGCTCTCATGGAATCTGAAGATCTGGCGCAGCAGGAAGCGACCGAACTCAATCCCCCCAGAATCAGTGTCAAGGCTAGTGCTCGGTGGGGCAATCCGATCGAAGAAATTCTTCGCGCCTCGCGGCGCCCTCCGGCTGACCTCATTGTGCTCGGCGCCAAGGGCCACTCCAATCTTAGTCTGATGGTCCTCGGAAGCGTGAGCCAGGGAGTGGTTCAGCATTCGACAGTGCCCGTTCTCGTAGTGCGGCCGACCGATGCTGAGGCTCGGCGTGCGCTTGCATTTATCGATCGGCTTGGGCTTCCAAAGGGCATCGAGCTGATTCTCAGCTATGTAATTACTCCCTTTGCAGGCTCTGGCCGCACCACCCGAAAGCAGAAGGCACTTATAGAAGCACAGGCTGCCGGCGATCAGCACCGCGGCGTGGCGGAGCGTGCTCTTGGCATAGTAGCTGAGCGCTTATCAGAGCGCGGATACAGAGTCTCGACCGAGCTGCTCTTGGGCGCCGCGGCGCCCGAGGTTGACGCCGCCGCCCGCAGAACCGGCGCCGACCTGATCGTCGTGGGCTCCAGGAAGCCGGCGCCGGCGCGCCACTATTTAATCGGCAGTACTGCCGAGAAGCTTGTGCGCCATGCGGCTGCGTCGGTGCTAGTCGTCCGCTAAACGGCGGGTTTTCTTTAGCCCCAACTTGGTTGGGTTCAAGATTTCTTGAGGGTCCAGCGCGGCTTTTAATTTGTGCAGTAGTTCAAGCGAATTTCCGTGTTCGCGTTCCATCAGGTGATTGAGCCGGCTGCCAACTCCGTGGACGTACTCCATTGACCCGCCCAAGTCTTGAGCCTCGCGAAGCAGGTCGTCCATCATCAGGTTCAAGATCTTCTGTCCTCCCAGAGTTTCAGGGATGGCGAACGCGGCTGAAAACAACTCTGGACCAAGCCAAATGCCGCACTCTATGACGGCGGCACCGGCCTCCTCCGCTCTCACGTGGCATCTCTGCTGGAAAGCTAAAGTCTTGGACGCCGGCAGCGCCACATGAAGAAAATCGAAGGCTAATCCCGGATTGCGGCGCCCCGGCTTTTCTCCAGTTCTGGTTCTGGCAAACCGCTCCGCACTTACGTGGCGGTTGTCCCAAAAGGTCTGAGCAACGGCTTGAGGCAGAGCCTCTCCGCTTTGAGCTCGAATCACGCTGGCGGCCCGGGCGACGAAGACCAAGACTTCCTCCTCGAGGCCCTCAAAGCCAAGATAGAGGATCGGGAGCTCCTCAGCGCGATCGGTGAGGTCCGGCCAAGGAGAGGCATGCTCCTCTCCGTAGTCCAAAAGTGAAGGCCGCAAGCCGAGTTTGTTAAGTTCGGCAATCGCCGATAGTCCATCCTCGAAACGTGGAAATTGAAAGGCGCTTAGTTCCTGCCGTTCAGGTTGGGGAAACGCCCTCAGCGCGGCGGTGGTGATGACGCCAAGTGTGCCTTCGGCGCCGACAAAAAGGCGAGCAAGGTCCGGTCCGGTGGAACTGCGCCGCACCGCTTTGGTCCGAACGAGCGTTCCGTCTGCCAAGGCAACCTCTAGCCCGAGGACCTGGTCGCCGATCCCGCCGTAGAGTCCTCCCTTGAAGCCGAGGCCATTGGTACTGACCGCCCCGTCGACGGTCGCAACCGGAAACGTCCAGGGGTCATGACCTAGGCAAAGGCCTTCTACATTTAGTTCTGCATCTAGCTCTTTCAGGGCTAGGCCCGCCCCAGCCCAAACGACCCGGTCTTCAGTTGTGATCTGAATATCATTGAGAGATGACATATCCAGGACCAAAGCTCTGATGCCGCTTCGCGCCCCACCCATTAGCCCGGTGCCGGCGCCATAGGGAATAATCGCGACTTTCGCTTCAGAAGCAAGAGCTAGCAGGCTTGCAACCTCGTTGGCGCTTCCCGGTTTGGCAACGGCAAGGGGCAGTACAGTTTCCTGTGGTTCGCCACGCTGGCCAAGCGCATCTGTGGCGAAGAAGCGGCGAACCTCCGGCGTTACTTCGACGGCTTCTGGCCTGATAATCTTGGCAACTTGATCAAGGAACTGTCGTTCGTTTCTCGTTTCTTGCACGGCCCGCTCCAGATCTTTTCGGCCAGATTGCTCTCGGATAGCGGCCTCTCTGTCGCTATACTTGGCCAATGGTAAGCGACGATGAGAAGAGCGATTACCGCCAAGCCTTCGCGGATTGGCAGACTCAACTCACCGCCTTGCACGCAGTGGTGCTGGATGGTGACCGCCTTGACCCAGTTAAGTTAAAGGCACTTTTGAACCGGGAAAGCCGCGCGAAAGCCCGCTACGATGGGGCTCGTAAGAAACTGCTCGGTATCGAATCTTAAGTTGGTCTCCGCCTGGCTGGCTGCCAAGCAGCGCCAAATCGTTAAAGCTGGAAAATATTGGCATTGAGCCGTGTCCTTTCTTGAGGCCAACGTTGTGCTGGCTTTCGAAGCAATGCCGCCAACCGGCGTGATCTCGTTCAGAAAGATGCCGTACACGACAATGATGAGAAGGCGGGGACGATACGGAGTCCCAATGCAGACGTACGGGTCGATCATCCCAGGCGGTCCGACCCTGGCTCGTCTCCTCCCAGAGGGAGCGCAGGAAGGCAGGGAGGAGCCACGACTATCACGTGAGGCGAAGGCGCGCCTCAGGGCTGTTGAGTGGCACAAGGATCACGGCGAGAAGGTGAGTCTGACGGCAAGACGCTTTGGACGCAGCCGCTCAACCCTTTACCAGTGGCTAGAGTGCTACCGGCTCCAGGGTCCGCGGGGTCTGGAAGACCGCAGCCATAGGCCACACCAGGTCCGCAAGCCGACTTGGAGCCTAGAGTTCGAAGCAGCGGTGCTACGCCTGCGCCAAGACAATCCCGTCTGGGGCAAAGACAAGCTACAGCCGATCCTCAGACGCCAAGGGGTCACTATCTCGGTCTCGATGGTGGGCCGCATCCTCAGCCGGCTCAGACGCCAAGGCAAACTGGGGCCTGCGAGTCTGAAGGACCCTTGCATCGTCTCTCGGCCTCAGGTGCGGCCCTATGCCGTGCGTAAGCCCAAAGACTACGTCGTCAAGGCGCCGGGAGATCTGGTTCAGGTGGACAGCGCCGACGTGCGCTGGACCGGTATTACCCATGCCTACAAGCACTTCTCGGCGCGTGATATTGTCAGCCGCTGGGACGTCTTGGGTGTCTACGGCCGCGCTACCGCCGGCACGGCGCGCGACTTCCTCGATACGGTCATCGAGCGTATGCCGGGTCCGGTGAAGGCGATCCAGGTGGACGGTGGTTCTGAGTTCAGGGCCGAGTTTGAGGCCGCCTGTGAGCAGAAGGGGCTGCGGCTTTTTGTGCTGCCACCACGCTCCCCCAAGCTCAACGGCTGCGTGGAACGAGCCCAGCGCACCCACAAAGAGGAGCTTTACCAGTTGGTTGACCCACCCGACTCGCTCAGCCAACTGAGAACCCAGCTGCTCCAACAGGAGCAGCGTTACAACACTTACCGGCCCCATCAGGCCCTTGGCCATCTAACGCCGCAAGAGTGGCTGCTAGCATTCACCGAGAGGAGGTAAGTGTCCGGCATCTACTGGACGAGTACACCAGCTTGCCGCTGCCGCAGGGCGAACCTAGAATGAATTAGCGTGGAAGACGATCTTGGTGTCGACATCGGCGAAGTGCTTTCGGTGATCAATACTGCCGAAGTCTTTGTAGTTATGTTTCAGATCTTTGAAAGACGATTACTGGTTGATACGCGGACGGCTGGAGAGGAAATGCCGCTGGTGCGCGTAGTAGACCGGGCTCGCAATTCTGAGGCCCGGTTCCGTGAGTTGCAGCGGCTGAGGCCGCGCTTTGCCGCTCCGGAGCGAATCGTTGCTTTCCAGTGGCCACGGAGCGTTCGCACTTTTGTCGAATGTGGCGCTTGGGAAGCGGTCAATCAACGCCTCCAGTCCCTGGGCGCTTCCGATAGCACTTGCCTTGCTGTGTTGGCAGAGCTGAAGCAAGAGGAACACACCGAGCAGCTCCGCGCCGTGCGCGGCGACGAGCCTTACAGGACCCTGAACGGCACAACACTTTCATAAAAGAGCTGAGGTAAAAGCATGCCAAAAATTGACCTGCGTAGCGACACTGTCACCCAGCCGACCCTTGCGATGCGCGAGGCAATGTTGAACGCTGAGCTCGGTGACGATGTGCTCGGCGATGACCCGACCGTCATACGGCTGGAAGAGATGGCGGCTGAGCGCGTCGGCAAGGAAGCTGCCCTCTTTGTTAGTAGTGGCACGATGGCCAACCTGGTTTCGCTTCTGACCCATTGCCAGCGTGGCGACGAGGCTATCGTTGGTAGTATGGCTCACATCCTGCGATCGGAGGTTGACGGCGCCTCCGCCCTCGGTGGAATTCAGCTTCGAACGGCCTATAACGATGAGCATGGCCGGTTCGACCTCGATGAGGTACGGAGCCTGGTGCGACTGCCGGACAAATTCCAGCCACGGACCGCGCTGGTTTGCCTGGAAAACACTCACAATGCTGGAAATGGGTCGCCAATTTCTGCTGTCTTTACTGGCGAAGTTGCCGGTATCGCGCACGAAGCCGGCGCTGCTCTCCATATTGACGGGGCCCGAATTTTCAATGCGGCCATTGCCCTTGAAACAACTGCCGATGCCCTGGTTCGGGATGCGGACACCGTCAGTTTCTGCCTATCAAAGGGGCTGTCTTGTCCGGTCGGGTCCGTGATTTGCGGCAGTTCCAGCTTTATCGATAGGGCCCGGCACATACGTCGCATGGTTGGCGGTGGGATGCGCCAAATCGGCGTGCTTGCGGCCGCCGGCATAATTGCGCTGGATGAGATGGTTGATCGCCTGGCCGAGGATCACGCGAATGCAAGCAAGCTGGCTCAGGGCCTACAGTCCGTTCCCGGCGTTGCCGTCAACCCATCTTTGGTACATACCAACATCCTGTTTTTCAAGCTTGAAAGTCAGGATCCAAACAAGTTTCGGGCCGGATTGAAGGAACGCGGCATACTGTTCAGCGGTGGCCCGAGCGTTTTTCGCATGGTCACGCACTATGGAATTGATGCCGATGACATTGACTACACTCTCCAAGCCGTGAACGAGGTGATGGCTTAAGCGTCTTGATTCGTAACAGGCTTGTTCTTCCCGGATTTTCGCTTCTGTTACTCCTAATCGCGGCCTCTTGTTCGGGGGATTCGGGTCCACCGACCTCGGACATTGTCGATTCGATTCCCTGGTTTCGTAACGAGAGCCATACCTACGTTGTCAAGAATAGTGATGGGGAAATCCTAGGCCGGCAGGTGCTGACAGTGGATGTGCAAAACGGTGAGACCACTCTGCAGCAGCGATTCACAAGTGAAAACTCTGCCGATATTTCTACCGTCATCGTCGACAGCAGGACGCTGAAACCGATCTCATCTGATCGAGAGATTGACGCCACCGATGATGATGTATTGATCATGAGTACCTACACGGAGGAAGGCGTTCTTATCAGGCAGGACGACAAACAGACTGGGCTTAGTGTCCCGGAGCATTCCTACGATAACGACACGTCGCTGTTTCTCTGGCGGACATTGCCATTTGATATCGGGTACGAAGCCAGCTACATCACCATCATTACAAACCAACGTAGCAGCCAAAAAGTAAGGCTGTTTGTCAGCGGCCACGAGACTGTTATCGTTCCGGCGGGTGAATTTGTCGCCTGGCGTCTAGAGATTTCGACCAGTAATGCGAACCAGGTGGCCTGGTACGCTGACATCCCCGGGCAGCCACTGATTCGCTACGACAACAGCCGTGGTCTGTTTTTTGAACTGGATCGTGCACCGGACACGGCATTGAATCCTTAGAGCTGGCCGGAAAACGCTACTCCCACAGGCAGCCCCTGCCTGCGGCCCGTGCTTCGGCTTCCAGAGCAATTATCTGATCTCGATACTGTCCGTCGCTTTGCCAGGCTACACCGAGGCCTTCGGCCACCAACGTTGCATCGATCGAAACTCCCTCAGCGGTAAAGACGTACCTCAGCAGACGGCCAAACTGATCGCTGTCACGCGGACCAGCCAACAGCCAGATTTTTGATCCTGCCAGCAGGCCGTTGCGGTCTAGAGCCTCACGGAAACAAACGTTGCCTCGCTCTGGCGTATCGACTCCGTAATAGCGAATTCGAACGCTCCTGCGACCGACGAGAACATCAATTGTGTCGCCATCGACAACATCTTCCACTTCAACTTGTTGAAGATCGTCAAGGGTGACCCCTGGCGGAAGCTCTAGCCGGGCGGGGAATCGCTCCACATCAGGCCGCCGAGCATCGCCGGCGGCGATCAGGTAGGGCAAGCCCACGACCAGGGTCACCAGGGCGAAGAGGCCAATAAGGATCAGAACCCAGGCTCGTATCGGGGAGCGGGAATGGCGTGGCATGCTCAAGCCAGCGGTCGCGTCCTTCCCTTGACTATTGCCGTGTCGAACCGGCTATTCGGTGGTCCGGGCGGGTCGAACGGAGTGTCAGAAAAACTCATCGCGAAGCCCCGGTAGTGCTGCCGCTCGCCGATCGCCAGTCCAATTACACTTGCGGTTCCGATAGCCAAATCTCTCCATTGCTCTAGCTTCTCGCGGATCTCCCAGTCGTAAGCCTCTTCCGGTGCCGCCAGTGCAAGGCAAGCGCCATAACCGTCGAACAGTTCCAGGGGTTTGTCGATGGTGATGTCAGCCCCGGCAAAGGCTTTCAGAAGGGGAGCGACCTTGCCTTGAAGGAAGCGCGAATAGGCCGGATGGGTCCCAAATGGTTCCAGCGCCGCGAAATCCGTGAGCGCGAAGAATACCGCAAGGTCAAAGTGGGAGCCGGCTTCTGCCTTTATGACTCCGCCGCCCACAACCTGCTCCAGGGATAGGAGAGCGGCGGCTTCACTGATTAGATCTCTTTGTTCCGCGGCGTCTGTAGTCGGCTTCAGGGAAATTAGGTCCACGTGTAGGACCTGATCGGTCATGGAGGGTCGCCGGGCGGACCGGGCGGTTGATAGATTGTCCCCCGTTTCTCCGGTCGTTCCCACTGGGCCCGTTCCTCCTCGGCTGACGGGCGTGGAACGGGCAAGTTGGGATCATCGGACTTTTGCCTGGGTACCGTAATTGCTTCAGCGCGGTCGCGTTGAAAGGTGGTCTCGCCAGTTTGAAGCACCCCGTCGGCTAGTTCGAGGACACGTTTGGCTTGTTCCATGACTAGTCGATCGTGGGTTGTGGTGATAATCGTGACGTTGGTTTGGGCGATCACCTCCTGCAGCAACTTGAAGATCGATGCGGCGGTAGTCGAGTCCAATTCACCTGTCGGCTCATCAGCCAGGATCAACGCTGGCTCGTTTGCAAGCGCGCGGGCGATTGCGACTCGCTGCTGCTCGCCACCGGACATTTCGTAGGGTCGGTGATGTGCCCTTCTGGTCAGGCCGACGGTTTCAAGCAGTTCATTGGCTCGCTGGCTCCGCCTGCCCCGGCCGGCGCCCGCGATGCGCAGGGCAATTTCGACGTTTTCGTAAGCAGAAAGCAGGGGGAGAAGCCCGAATGATTGGAACACGAAGCCAATAGTGTGCCGTCGCAAGTCCGTGAGCTCGCTGTCGCTCATCTGGGACACATCCCGATCTTCGATCAATACTCGGCCGGAAGTCGGCATGTCCAGTCCGGCCAAAGTGTTCAAAAGTGTTGTTTTCCCCGAGCCTGATCGACCGATTATCGCTAAGAATTCGCCGTGGCCGACCGTAAAAGAAACGTCCTTTACGGCTGAGATGGTCTCGTCGCCAACTTCGAAGGAACGGCTGACGCCCTCGACGCGAACCAACGGACTGTCAGTCATCGGGACGAGCCTCCGGCTCGGCCGAATCTTCGGAGAATACCTCAACGTGGTCGGTAGCGAGTTTGAGCTGGGCTCGGTCCTTTACGTCCAGTTTTTCAAGGTACTCTTTGGGAATTTGCAGGCGCCCAGTCCGGTCAATTACGGCGTATTCGTCGTGGAACACATAAGATTCAGTCCCTTTAAAACCAATCCTCCGGAAGCTTTCCGTGCTGATTCTGCCGTCCCGGATGGCGACGACTCGATCGATTTGGTTAGCGATTGCGGGATCGTGCGTGACGACGATAATCGTTACCCCGAGCTTCTCATTTAGCGCCCGCAGAACGCCAAATACCTCAGATGCTGTTTGTGAGTCGAGTTCCCCAGTCGGCTCGTCCGCTAGCAGAAGGGCCGGATTGTTGGCCAAGGAAATTGCCACGGCGACGCGTTGTTGCTCGCCGCCGGAAATCCGGTCGGGCTTGGCATGCAAACGGTGTCCAAGGCCGACCAGTTCCAAGAGTTCTCGTGCTCTGCTCCGAGCCGAGCCGGAATCCATTCCCTCGAGAATCATTGGCAATTCGGCATTTTGCAGTGCGGAGAGATAAGGCAGCATGTTGCGGGCGGTCTGCTGCCAGATAAACCCGACTTCCTGACGCCGGTAGGTCACGAGGTCTGGAGCGGTCATGGTCAGCAGGTTCCGGTCGCCCACTTGAGCGCTCCCCGCGCTAGGTAGATCCAGACCTGCCAAGATATTCAAAAGGGTTGATTTTCCTGAACCGGATGCGCCGACGATTGCCATCATCTCGCCGCGCCCCACTTTGAGGTCCAAACCCCTGAGCGCGACGACTTCAAGCTCCTCTTGCTTGTAGATCTTGAACAGATCTTCGCAGAGGACGTAATTTTCTTCTTTGGCAACGGTTGAAGATGGGCCTGGCTGTTCTAGGTTCGTATTCATGCCTCTAAGATTCGTCGATTCTCAGTACTCGATGGAGCGCCAGGCGCGAGTAGAGTAGCACGACGATTCCCATGGTCACAAGGAACGCCGCGCCGAGAGCGAACCATGCCGTGCCAATTGTTGACCAGCTCACGTGGAGCAGCATAGGCGGGATAACATCGTCACCAGTCTCCGTCACACCCATATAACGGATCATGAGCGTGCCAAGGCGCAGGCCCATCAACGTGCCAGCTGCCATTCCCAGGCCGATAACCAGGGCCTGCTCGAAGCCGACGACGACGGCAACTTGCTTTTTCGAAAAGCCAACGGTTCGCAGCACGGCGAATTCGAGCGTCCTCTGCTGGGCGGTGAGGTATGAGTAAATCAAGAAGCCGATAACGCTCAACAGGAGGATGGCCGCAAAGCTGATGAACAATATGCCTTCCCAGCCCGCCGCCACCAACGGATCCTTCTCCTGCGCCTCGCGAAGCTCCTGGATGCTGACTACCTTGGCGCGTAGATTGCCATTCAGGACGGCCTCGTTGACCTTTTCCACTGACCCCTCGACTGGAGTAAGCCAGACTTCATCGGCGTAAATAGCTGAGCCACTCGGGTTCGCGTTGAGCATTGCTAAGAGGCTCTCCCGGTCCGCGATGATTGCCGGCTCACTTCTGGGGTCCTCAAGGGTCGGGAATAGATCGAAGCTGCCGACGATCGTAACGTCGAAGAAGCTGCCACCGGCGCCGACATTGAGGGTCTCACCGACGGTCGAGTTGGTTTCCTCCAGAAAGGCTTCACTAGCCAGAACCAGAAGAGGTTGGTTCTCGACCCTCGGTTGGACTCCGTGAGTGAGTGCTAGCCCGCCGGAGGGCCGCCAGGTGAGTTCGGTGACAATGGCAGCATTATCGGTGGAAACGGTGCGTATTTCATCTGGTACGGCCTGCCCCGTGGTACCTTGGACCGTCTGCCAGTCGTCGACAGAATCGAAGGAAACGATAATCTGGCTCTGGGTAAACTTCGGTAATTCGCGGGTGGGGTCAAAAACTACCCCGTCGGTTGCCAAGCTGCCGGGGAGGGTCAAATCGGTACTGGTTTGCAAATCGTCTAGCAACAAAGTGCCGTTCGAGGCTGAAAAGCGGCTTGTAAACCGAATGCTTATTGACTGGACCGAGAGTGGCGCTACCGGGGTAGAAGAGCCAAACTGAACACTGTCAAAGGTTCTGGGATCAACGCTAAGATCAGCCACCAAGAAATGCCATCCTTCAGGCATATTGCTGCCGCGCCTGGGCCCAAGGATGTAGCTAAAGTAGCGACCGGTCGCGTCCTTTACCTCAACCGCTATTCCAGCCCTGCCTCTCAAATCGACTGGATTGATCCAGATACCGAGCCACCGGGCGTCTGGCGGCAGCATGATATTCGTGCTCGCAGACGGGTCCATGTCGGTTTTCGCCAGGAGAGAGGCCATAGATTCTGCGGCGAAGTCATCGCGAAAGAGCCCGATCGTGGCGATCTCAGCGCCATCCACTCCTAGAAGATCAAAGCTGGAACTGACCAAGGCATTGCCAACTGGGGACGGGAATCCACCGGACCTCAATACACTCGTGCCTGAGGATGCTCCGGTAAGCTGCTTGAGATCTTCGACCAATTCTTGCGGGCCGGCAGACTCCGTCTGACGGATTTCGCTCAGCCTTAAACCTGCACCAGCTTGGTAGGCTGCCCTGTCACTGTAACTGCGGTCCAAGGTTGCACCGAAACTGGCAGCAAAGGTTCCCACGGCCGTAGCCAACATCAGCAACAGAACCAGCCGCGAGTAGTGAACCGGATTACGGACCAGGTGCCACATCCCGATCAGGATCGCGGTCCCTTGTGATCGCGCGACAATCCAGGCGATAAGCTTCAGCACCAACGGGAATAATCGAAGGAAAATCAAGCCCACGGTGAGGATGAAAAACGCGGGTGTCAGCAACCGTACCGGATCAACGCTTTGTCCGCCGAAAAGCCTATCCGTTGACAGCGTGCCGCTCCGGTCCAGTTGGTAGAGCAGAATTCCAGCCAGGATTACAAGGACAACGTCCAGGTAGTAGCGGGTAAAGGCAGCGGCTTTCGGCGGGCGAGCCGCCGCCGCTCGTTGCTGTACGACGGTCCGGCGTGTGGCCAAGTAGGCCGGCAGCAAGAGCGTGGCGTATGCCATCAGGGCGCCGCCGGCTGCCCACAGATAAGCCCCGGCTGACAGCCGAACGCTGAGGCTTGCGCCTCCACTAAGGTCCTGGAAGGCCGGGGTGTGCCCAAGCAACCTGACGACGATGGCTGCCAGTGGTGGTCCCAACCCAAGAGCAGCGATAAAAACGAAAAGACCCTCTATTACGTAAATCTGCATCACCTGGGGCGTTGTGGCACCACGGCTCTTGAGCAATGCGATTTCGCCCGACTGTCGCTCTACCAGCATTGTCGAAACCATAAACAGGTAATAGAGGACGATCCCAGCGATCTGCAGCACCAGCACGAGAAGTGGAATGCGGGTGAAGAAAAGCTTTTCGTCGAAAGTTTCAAGCAGGCGCGGCAGCGCCGTTTGAAGAGTGGTTCGACTCAGCTTGTTGTTCATTTCGCGGTTGAACGTCTGAAGTGAACCGCGAACTGCTTCCGAATTTCGCGCATCGATTTTCGAGGTGTCGAGGTAAAGGAAAGTCCAGTAGTTGCTGCTCATGGCTGGTAGGTAACCGCCAATCGCCCCAAAGAAGGTCTCTTCGGAAATAAAGAAAGGAATCGTATTCCAGCCGGACGCGAGGTAAGTGAAGATGTTGTCTATTCCGCGCCAATAGATCTCGTCTGGATCGATTGGTTCTATCACCCCCACGACCGTTACGCGGATCGGGGCGACCTCAAGGTCCCAGAAGGCAAAGAGGTCATAACTGTCGCCAATGCTTATACCGACGCGTTGAGCTGTCTCGGCTCCGATGGCCACTTCTACCGACGGCGCGCTGCCGCCGACGACCGCGGTATTCTCCGGCATCCGGCCCTCGACCAAGCGTACGTGTTCATCAAGCCGGCTAAAGAATTGAAAGTGAGATCGAGGTCTTGAGTTGGCCTCATCGAAAAGCTCTCCGGGGGGCGCCGGGAAAAACGTGGCGCTGCGGCCCATGTAATTGGTGTCAACAATCAGGTCACCAATTGTCGAATTGGCGGTATCCCCGATGAACTGGCGGTTGGTGAGGTACACGTCACGTTCGGCCGTCTGTGACGAACTCCGCACGGAAATATCGTTGCTGATCGGGCCGCTTTCACGCAGTGCGAACGTAAGCCCGAGGTCTCGAATCGCTCCGGTGTAGATCGAAGTCGTGGACAACAGCGCGGCAGCCAGCACAGCACCGATTAATACGGCGGCTAGCAAGCGTGCATTCGCCGCGAACCTGCGAACCACGACTGGGAGGACGCTGAAAACTGAGGTCATCTAGTCTGCCTGAAGATCATTCTGACACGACATGGCGCCGCTGAGCAAAAGCTGGATCGCGGACTCGCCGTTTGCCAGCCAGCGTGACCGCGGCGGAAGACCGCTAGGGCCGTACGATCATTGGTAGTCCGGCTGACTCTGACCTCGCGTATAATTCCGTCGTGACCTCAGAAAACCAAAAACCCTTACTGGCTATCCTTGACGGGCACGGCATCATTCATCGTGCCTACTATGCCCTCAAAGATAAGCCGCTTGTCGCCCGGCGCACTGGTGAGAATACGAGCGGAGTCTTCGGTTTCACCAACACCCTCCTTTCGGTTATCGACGACCTGAATCCCACGCACATAGCGGTAGCCATGGACCTGCCGGGCCCAACTTTCCGTCACGTGCGAGATGCCTCCTATAAGGCCACGCGGTTTGAGGGACTAAAGGCCCAGGTTGTTAAATCGCTCCGTGACGTGCCGGAGATTGATGAAAATGTCCGCCGCGAAATCGCCCAAATCGTCGCCGGCGCCGAGAGCCGCGACCAAATCAAGGCTGGCTTGATGGAGACGGCTGAAAGTGCCGATGTGGCTTCCGAAGCGATGCTCGGCCTTGAGCAAGCCCTCGGCCCCGTGGAGGCGGCCTGGGAAATCGGCCAGACCATAAATCGCTGTCTGGAAATGATGGAAGCTTTCAACATTCCGGTATTTAGCGCCGAGGGTTTTGAGGCTGATGACGTGATCGGGACTCTCTCGCTCGAGGCGGCGGAGGCCGGCATCGATACCTATCTCGTCACTCTCGACTCCGACTTGATCCAGCTGATTCGGTCAGACGTCACGGTGTACATGCTGAGGCCCTACCAGCGTGATCACGTGAACTACGACGCTCCCGCCGCCATCGAGCGTTATGGCTTTATCCCGCCGTTAATGGTCGATTACAAGGCTCTGCGGGGCGACACCTCAGACAACATCCCCGGTGTCGCCGGAATCGGCAATACCACTGCCACCAAGCTCTTGGTCCAGTTCGGCGACGTTGATGCGATTTTCGAAAACATTGAGCAGGTGAAGCCGGATAAAATTCGCGAGGCGCTTCGCGGCCATGAGTCACAGGTACGCGCCGCTAAGGAAATGGCGACGATTCGGACCGACGTGCCCGGCTTGTCGCTGGAATTGGCCGATGCTGCGGTGGGATCCTACGATCGGCAGCGCGTTCTTGATTTGCTGCGTGACCTTGAATTTCGTACTTTAGTGCCGCGCCTACCGGCGGTCGAGGAGGGCTTTTCGTCGGCATCGCCTCTGGACGATCAACCCGACGTATCTTACGAACTTGTCTCCAGCGAAGTCGAGCTTGATGTCCTAATCGCCCGAGTTCGCTCGGCAGGACGTTTCGCCTTCGATTTCGAGGTTTCCGGCAGCCCCAGCCCTTACCACTGCCTTTTGATCGGAATCGCTGTTGCTACCGATCCCGGTGAAGCCGCCTATATCCCGGTTGGCCACCAGCCAGTACTCGGTGGCCAACCAATGCTTGTTCCCGAGCTTGTACTTGAACGCCTGGCGCCGCTCTTCGCCGACCCCTCCGTCGAGAAATTGGCGCACAACGGCAAGTACGACCTCGCCCATTTGACCAGCCGGGGCTTCGCGGTAAACGGCCTGACCTTTGATACTCTCTTGGCCGCTTATATTCTCGGTGATGGCGCGCTCAGCGACAGTGCGAAGCCGGGCTCCGGCTCGTTAAGCCTTAAATGGATCGTTTCCCGCCGCCTCGGTTTCGAGATGCGTGAAATCATCGATCTCCTGGGCAAAGCCGGCTCGAAGCAACTTCCTGTCGATCAGACCAGGGCCGAAGATCTGCTGCCCTATGCCGGTGAAAATGTTGACTATACCCTTCGCCTTCGCGAGTCGATGGAAAAAGAGCTACGTGAACTGGGCATGTGGGAACTCTTTTCCGATGTTGAGATGCCTCTGGTGCCGGTTCTCGCCAGCATGGAGGCTGAGGGCATCGCCCTGGATGTAAGCGTGTTGCGGGACATGTCTCAGGGCCTGGCCGAGCAAGTCGAAATTCTCGAAACCGCCGCGTTCGCTGAGGTGGGCCACGATTTCAATATCGGCTCGCCACCGCAGCTTTCACAGGTGCTTTTCGAAGAGCTAGGGTTACCGAAAACTCGCCGCACCAAGCAGGGATATTCGACTGACGCGCAGGCCATAGAGGGTCTGCGTGGGGTGCACGCAATTGTTGACATAATTTTAAAGTGGCGCGAGTTGACCAAGCTAAAATCGACATACATCGATACACTGCCCGGTGCCGTGGACCCACGTGACCAGCGTGTCCACACTACATACGACCAGGCCGTGGCAGCCACCGGCCGCTTATCATCCAACAATCCAAATCTGCAGAATATTCCTGTTCGCAGCGAACTCGGTGGCCAAGTTCGCCGGGCCTTCGTCGCTCGCGACCTCGGGCCTGACCCGTATCTATTCTCAGCCGACTATTCCCAGATCGAGTTGCGAATCCTAGCGCACATTACTCAAGATCCCGGGCTAATCGAGGCGTTTCTCAGGGATGAGGATATCCATGCCGCCACCGCGGCCCAGGTATTTGGCGCTGATATTGCCGATGTCACGCGCGAGATGCGTAGCCGTGCTAAGGTATTCAATTTTGGCGTTCTTTACGGACTTACGGACTTTGGCCTGGCTCAAAGGGAGGGGATCAGCCGCGATGAGGCCGGCGCCTTCATCAAGCGATACTTCGAAAAATACGAAGCAGTCAAACGTTGGCGCGACGATATCGTTGCCGACACGCGAGAAAGCGGCTATGCCGAAACCCTCTCTGGACGCCGGCGCTACATTCCGGACATCCACTCCTCAAACTTCAACGTCCGGATGGGAGCGGAGCGCATCGCAATCAACATGCCGATCCAGGGGACCGCATCAGACATCATCAAGGTGGCGATGATTGAGATCGACAAGGAGTTAAGTAGTAGGAGCCTGCGCTCGAAGATGTTGCTCCAGGTCCATGATGAGCTGATCTTTGAAGGCCCGTCAGAGGAACTTGATGCTTTGCGTGAAATCGTAGTGAGGATTATGCCTGCCTCATTGACCCTGTCGGTTCCGCTCAAGATTGACGTCAAGGCTGGCAAGAACTGGGCTGACATGACCTAAAGCCATCCTCAACGGCCGCTGCGGCTGACCGGTTGAAACGCGGCTCTTTGCAGGAGTTGAATTCCTCTGGCTACCCGATTTGGTTCTGGTTGTTTTCAGATATGGCGCAATGTCGGTACTGCCAGTCGGCCGGCGAGGGCCACGCCCAGCAGGATCAGGCCCATCGCGGCGATCGCCTCGCCTACACCGAGAACATCTGCTAGTACGCCCAGGCCCAACGTCCCGGCGGCAAGGCTCGCGTGTCCCATTTGGTAAAGGCTCATGACCCGGCCCTGAAGTTCATCGGGGATGTTGCTCTGAACCATGGTCATGTTGACGGCGGTAAATAGCATCTGTGCCGCGCCCATTACCGCCAGAAGCAGCAGTGAAGCGGGTAACCAACTCAGCAAACCGAAAGCCAGCATGCTCAAGCCGGTAATGGCGAATGATGCCAGGACCAGGAGGCCCTTCCGATGAACGTTGCCCGCCGCCGCCAGTGCAGCCGTGCCAATGAGCGCACCAACGCCGGTGGCCGTATAGAGCAGCCCCAATCCGTCTGCTTCAACGTGGAGGACATCTTCCGCCAACGCGGGTAGGAAGGAGACAAATGGCATTGCGAGAAGCATGAAAATAAACTGGGTAGCAAATAGGACCCTCATCGTCCGAGTTCGCCAGACAAAGCTGGCGCCGGCGGCTATCTGGCTCCAAAACGGTTCCTCATCGGACGTCGCTTGGCCGCCGCCATCCATGCGAGGAATACGCATCGGGAACGCCGCTATCGCCACTCCAATAACCAGCAGGGCCTGCAATACAAAGTTGCCACTGACGCCAAGGTTGACCAGCAAGATGCCGGCCAAGAACGGTGCACCGATGCGGGTGATATTGAAGCCGATCGAGTTCAAGGAAATCGCATTCATCAGCGCGTGTCGCGGTACCAGGCGCGGGATCAAGGCTTGCCTAACGACATGGATCACCGTGTTTTCGAATCCACTGACCAGCGCGAAGACCAATACGTGCCAGGATTGAACTGTGCCCGCGGCGGTATCAATTGCCAGCAGCGTGGCAGCCGCAGCCAGGGCTAATTGGCTGGCGATCAGAACTCGCCTGCGGTCGAACCGGTCGATGAACACGCCGATCAGTGGCGCTGTGACCAGCGAAGGCGCTTGGTAGAGAAACTGCACTGTTCCCAGCAGGACAGTTGAGCCGGTAATGTCGAAGATCAACCAGCCTAGCGTCAGTTGTTGAATCGTGCGGCCGGCGCTAGAAAGCAGCGAGGTGAGCCAGAGCAGACGGAAATCGCGGTAGCGCAGCGAGTAGAAGCCGCGGCTGGGCTCTGATTGGCCTGCAACCGCCTCCTCATCGAGTTGCGACCGGACTGGGCTCTCTGGAGGGGTTGATTCGGAAGTCAGGAAGTCACTCCTTGATTCGTCCGCGGCCTATGCTTGTGGCCGCTACGCTTCACGGGCCTAAATGACACCGGGCACTCCGCGAATCGGCATGTTGGGCCTCCCGTGATTTCGCTACCGGTGGCACCATTCTATGCGAGGGCAAGATGTGTCGCTCCACGTGGTGTGCTTATACTGACTTTGCTTCAGCCAGCCGATCCAGGCAATGGTCAGGATAGCGAGCTACTTCGCGACCTAGAAACTCCTTGAGTGTCGGCGCTCCGGAAAACAAATTACCGTAATGGATAAGTGAGGGAGAACATGATCTACGAGATACGAACCTACGAGGTGAAGCCGCGCACGGTACCGGAAGTCGAAAAGCGATTTGGCGAAGCGTACAAGCAGCCGGGCGAAAAAGCGCCGTTGGTTGGATCCTTTCACACCGAGATTGGCCAGCTCAACGAAATCGTTCACATCTGGGCTTTCGCAGATCTTGATGAGCGGGATCGAGTTCAGCGGGAGCTGCGGGAGAATGCGAACTGGCCGCCGAAACTCGAGGAATTCATTGTTCACGCGGAGTCGGAAATAGTCAGGCCGTTTCCCTTCCTGCCGGACTTCGAGCCGGGGGACCACGGGCCGATCTACGAACTACGTGAGTACAACTTCATCCTCGGCAAGCCGGCTTCTATCAGCGAGACCTGGGAGAAAAGTCTACCCGAGCGGATCAAGCGGTCGCCGTTGCTCATGGGTGGCTATGTTCAATTCGGTAACGTAAACAAGTTCGTCCATCTTTGGCCGTACAAGAGCATGGACGAACGGCTGGCGGTGCGTAACAAGGCAGTGGCCGACGG
This sequence comes from Dehalococcoidia bacterium, assembly GCA_965219205.1. GTDB lineage: Bacteria > Chloroflexota > Dehalococcoidia > DSTF01 > WHTK01 > WHTK01. The sequence continues at coordinate 164,278 of CBDCMQ010000002.1, read as the reverse complement.
GATTTGGCCGCCAACTAGCTCCGAAAGTCCCTATTTTGCCCAGCGTAACCGCATTCTGCTGCCGTCAGCGTTTTCGCCTTCACGCTGAGGATCTATTTCCGGTGGTGTCGCCATTTGCCGCCTGTTTGGCTTACAGGCGGCGCCGGTGGCATCGGTCCCAACGGTCGCACAATCGGCTCCAAAACCTTGACGTAGGCCGCCACGCGATTGCCTAGTTCGGTCGCCGAATTGTCGTCGAAGGTGGGCAGCGGCAGAACCTCGTGGAGGCGTGACCAAGTTGCGGTCCACTCCTCCAGATCGACTTGCGGTCCCAGGCTGGCGACAATTTCCGGCATTGCTTCAATCAGACACTCAATGCGACGGAGATTCTCATCAACCGGGCCTTCGAAGTGCAGTCCGAGTTCCAAAAGCCCGGCTGGGCGGCGCGGCCAAACTTCGTAATGTTGGCTTTGGCTCTCGAAGTAGAGCTGAACCAATGAGGACCGCAGTCTGATCTGAGGTTTATCATCCTCAAGAGAGTTGATCGCGGTGTCAGCCACCAATTCAAGGAACTGTCGAGGCTTTAGCTGAATCGGCAATGGTTTGACGCTACCCTCTGGCAATGGCCCCGATTAGTCTGCGCTCGTCTCAATTTGATCTTCCGGGCGCGCCTTAGCCCCGGTGGCGGACGACCAGAACCGGCGCGTCACCACCCAACAGCCGGTCCGTGACGCTGCCCAGTGCGGTACGCGTGAGGCCGCTGCGTCCGTGAGTTGTCATTATCACAAGGTCGATAGAGTTTTTGGTTATGTACTCGGTCAATTGATCGGACGCTGAGCCAATCTGAACTTCGATTGACGTATTGATGCTGGCTGGCAGACGGCTGGCGAGGTCCTTCAGGTATTCCGTTGCTTCTTTGACCAAGGCCTCGCTCATCTCGGTCCAATAGCTGCTGGCAGAGGCAACATCGGCGCCGAGCGCCGTCAGTGAGACGGTCCGAATCAAATGTAGCTGGGAGCCGAAAACTTCGGCGAACCTCTGCGCCTCCGGCAGCGCCTCTTCGGCTAGCGCTGAACCATCCAGCGGCAACATCACGTTTTTGAATGGCGGCGTTAGCTCGCCAATCAGCCACTCCTCCCGCTCGGCAGCCGCGGGTCCAATTACGAGCGTGTTGCAGCCGGCACCTCGAATCAGCTTGTCGGTTACGCTGCCGAAACGACAACGCGATATTCCTGATGCACCATGGGTGGAGATGACTAGGAAGTCAGCGCCGAAGCTCTCCTCTTCCTCCATGATGCTTTGCGCCGGCGCGCCGGAAAGAACCTTCGTGTCAACTTCTACTCCGAGGTGGGTCTGGATTTCGCCGGCGATCTCCAGCACGTAAGTTAAGAGAAGGTTTTCTTCGCGATCCTCGGCTTCGCCACGTTTGTCGTGCCGGTCCGAATCAGCGTCCAGGACGGTGACGAATTCGAAATGTGTGTCACCAAGTGACCGGAGCGCCGGGACGTAGGCAAGCGCATGCTCTGCGAGCTTGGAGCCGTCCAGGGGGATCAGGACTTTGACAATGTCGGCCATGCTGATGATTGTCCTTTCGTGGTCCACGGCAACCTGAATCGTTCCGGATCCGAGGAGTTCAATTCCAATCTCAATGATGATCGAGCCGTATTGCTACTCTGCCTGACATGAGCGTTGTCGTTCGACGACACGATTTCTCGACGCTAGTGTGACTCGTTACTTCTGCGCGGCCGTACACAGGCAAACCGCACCAAGGGAGAGCTTGCCACCTGAGCTGAACTTTTCTATCTCCAGTATGCTCTGCTCGCGAACTTGGACCAGCTGTGCTTCATCTAGGCGACGCAGTCTGGCTGCGGCCGGAGCGTTGACGCTGGAGATAAAGCCCCACCATTCCTCACCGGATGAAAATTCAAAAGTGAACGGGACTCGCTCGATTGAAATTCCTGACATTCCCGCTTCTTTGAACATATCCTCAAGCGAACATATCCTCAAGCAGATTCGGGTCGCTGAAGCGCAAGGGATTTGGCGCGTTTGGATCGGGCGGTGGTGGCGGCAGGATTGGAGTGAGAACCTTTTCGAAAATCTGCGCTCCCTGCCACCAGTTCTTCTCGGCGACATCCCAGGTCGCTGTCGCGATACGACCGCCCGCCTTCAACACCCGTCTTGATTCAGAAATGGCGCCAACCGCGTTGGGGGCGAACATGTAAGCCCAGCGAGCCGTAATTGCGTCAAAAGTTTCATCAGGGAAGTCGAGAGATTCCATGTCCATGAGGCGGGCCTCAAGGTTAGTTAGTCCGGCGGTCTGGATGCAGCGTTGGAGCTCTTCAATCATGCCTGGGGCAATGTCCGTGGCCATAACCCGCCCGGAGGGTCCGACACGCTCCGCGACGGTTACGGCCGGTTGTCCAACGCCTGACGCGAGGTCCAGCACTTCCATTCCCGGCGTGAGGCCAGCGGCAGCGCATAGCCATTCGTTAATGGGGCGAGGGCCGCGTTCCAGTACTTGATCCCATTCGGTCCAGGTCGGGCCTGCACTGCTCCATATGGTTGCTTGATTGGCTTTAATTTCGTCGCTAGTTGGGATGGGATTTTTCTCCTTCATTAGATCCAAGGTGATGACGATAGGAGTCTAACGCCCCCGGGTTTCGGCTGGGAAGAGCCGTGTGGCAGGTCTGTCTCCGGGTCGCAATTGTGCGGCTGAGACTCCAATACTGGGGAAATCTATTCCAGCACGGCCAGATGGAACTAGATAGGCGATCTCGGGGTCGGCCTGGGCGGCAGCCGGCCGATCGCGTCGACCGTTTCCATGAGGTCGCCATCGAGCTCGAGATCTCCGGCCACGGCGTTTGTCTCTAGCTCTTCAAGTGTCTCCGGGCCAATGATGGCGCTGCTGACCGCTGGCCGGGAGAGGAGCCAGGCGAGCGCTAGGTGGGCGGGCGATTCACCCGCTTCGTTGGCAACATCGTAGAATCGGCGAGCGTTGGCGATGTCCTCTTCGGTGAAACCGGGCCCGCCCCAGCGCTGACTGCCGGTGACGGTCCTCTCGAGGACGGCCGGACTTGCAAGGAGGCCTCCGCCCAGCGGGCTGAAGAGATTCAAAGTCAGGCCATACTTTAGGGAGGCCGGCACAATGTCACGTTCGATCGCGCGGTTGAGAAGATTGTAGGCGGTCTGGTGGCAGACGGGGGCGTTGAGCCCATAGCGTTCCGCCAGCCACAGTCCCTCCATCATCCGCCAGCCGTCAAACGTAGAGAAGGCGCAGTAGCGCACTTTTCCTTGCCGTATCAAGTCATCGAATGCCCGTAGAGTTTGATCGATTGGCGTTACCGGGTCGGGATGATGCATGTAATACACGTCAATGTGATCGGTTTGCAGCCGCCGAAGGGTCTCCTCCACTTGGCCCATGATGTGCACGCGGCTGAGGCCGCCGCCGGTCCAGCCACCATCGTTTGGTCCGAAACCGATCTGCTCCATGACTTTCGAGGCGATGATCACTTCGTTGCGATGCCCCTGGAGCGCGGTGCCGAGCATCTCCTCGGCCGATTTGCGCTGATTGGCCGGCAAGGATTCAGGACGGTCAAAGCGCTTCTGGTTGCCGTAGGAGTTTGCCGTGTCGAAAAAGTTGATGCCAAGCTCCAGTGCTCGTCCGACGAGGCGGCCGGTATGTTCCTCGAGAGGCGCCACGCCAAAAGTCGCTGTGCCAAGAGTAAGTTTCGAAACACGAACGCCGGTCCGACCGAGAAACGAATACTTCACAATTTTCCCCTCTTGAGTTTCATCCTGACATTACGCTTGGAGATTGGCAGAATTAAAACACCTATGGCGCGGTAAGTCGACGCTGCCGCGCCTTTGGCAGCGTCGAAAGTTGAGCGGAAGTGCGCTGACCTGGCTGCCCTTGAGTGGTTCAACCTCAGCCGGGAACAAAGTCCGCTTGTGAGCGAGACTCTGCCTAGGTCAGTTCTGTCGGTAGCCCTGTCTGCTCAAACCCGGTCCTGGGGCACCCTCGTGTGGTTGGACCTGAGGTCGGCCCAGCTATCGGCGGCGATCCAATCGGCCCAGGCTCGGTAAAGCCAAAGCTGGGCGTGCTCGTTGACACCGGATTCGATGCGCGGTGGACCAGTTTCGTCATCGACGATTTCACCGCGGCCGAGCCCCATGGCGTAGTGAAGCCGTGATTGGAAGCTGATTACACCGGTTGAGCCTCGGGTGCTCTGGCCCCAATTTTCACCGTCGTCCTGCTCCAGCATCCCCGCCGGACCGAAGGTGTGGATTGCTCGCTGTTTGCTAGTGGCCTTCATTTCGTCCGTGGCGCTGGTGTCTTCGATGCTGAACCACCAGATTTCGGTTGACATCGGGCCGCGCGGCAGCCGCAGGCTCACCTGACCGGACCCCGGAAAAGCGAGCCACATGTTTGGGAAAATGTTGGGATGGCCGAGGGCCTTGGCGCCGACTTGGCCGAGCTTGGCCTCGCCTTCCGGCGTGTGCCGCCAGTCCGTGTTGTGGCCCAAGCCAATTTCGAGCATCGGCCGGATTTCCTCCGTGTATTGCGGACCGCTGAGGACGTGGCCGTAGTCGCCGAGCAGGACGATGTGTGGCTGCTCGTATAGTTTCATCTGTGGACCTGGTCGCCAGTTCGCCATGATTTGAGAGGCGTGGGTAATCGCCGGGTGGTAAAAATCCCAGACGTTATCAGCGGCGAACTTCCAGTTGCAGGGCAGAGTGTATTTCTGAACTCCACCTATGAATCGGACAGTACCGCGTCCAGCGAGTTGCAGGAGTGAAAGCCGGCCGACTTCGCCCAGATAATCGTCGAGCTCGGGGGCTTCCGGATCCATATTGGCGAAGATGAAGCCCATGTAGGTGTCGACTTTGGCGGCCTTGATCAGGCCCCAGCTCTCGCGGTCGAGCTCCTCATGGTAGACCTCCTTGAAGCCGGGAACGCCGACAAGGTCACCTTTTAGGTCATAGGTCCAGCCGTGGTAGGTGCACATGAAGCTGGTGGCGTGGCCCTCTTCGGCCCGGCAAACGGCGTTGCCGCGGTGGCGACAGGTGTTGACCAGCACCCGAGGGTTGCCATCGTTATCGCGAACGCAGATTACCCGATCCTCACCGATGAAGGTCGTAAAGAAATCGCCCGTATTGGGGATCTGCGAGTCGTGGGCCATGAAGTTCCAGGATCGGGCGAAGATGCGCTCCAACTCAAGCTCGTAGATGTCCTGGTCAGAGAAAATGCGACGGTCAACCGTCCCGTTCTCGGCGTCAACCATGCGTAGAAGTTCTTCATTTCTAAAGGCAATGGTCATAAGGGCGCATCTCCAATCCTGGCTTTTCTGAGAGAGATTCTACAGCACCAATATGGATGATTGCCCGTGAAGATTTCCGACCGCCTTGAAACCCGAGGGTTAGTCGCCACCATGCTCCAGGGGAAAACTTTAGGGGGCTGATCTCGTTCAGAAAGATGCCGTACACGACAATGATGAGAAGGCGGGGACGATACGGAGTCCCAATGCAGACGTACGGGTCGATCATCCCAGGCGGTCCAACCCTGGCTCGTCTCCTCCCAGAGGGAGCGCAGGAAGGCAGGGAGGAGCCACGACTATCACGTGAGGCGAAGGCGCGCCTCAGGGCTGTTGAGTGGCACAAGGATCACGGCGAGAAGGTGAGTCTGACGGCAAGACGCTTTGGACGCAGCCGCTCAACCCTTTACCAGTGGCTAGAGTGCTACCGGCTCCAGGGTCCGCGGGGTCTGGAAGACCGCAGCCATAGGCCACACCAGGTCCGCAAGCCGACTTGGAGCCTAGAGTTCGAAGCAGCGGTGCTACGCCTGCGCCAAGACAATCCCGTCTGGGGCAAAGACAAGCTACAGCCGATCCTCAGACGCCAAGGGGTCACTATCTCGGTCTCGATGGTGGGCCGCATCCTCAGCCGGCTCAGACGCCAAGGCAAACTGGGGCCTGCGAGTCTGAAGGACCCTTGCATCGTCTCTCGGCCTCAGGTGCGGCCCTATGCCGTGCGTAAGCCCAAAGACTACGTCGTCAAGGCGCCGGGAGATCTGGTTCAGGTGGACAGCGCCGACGTGCGCTGGACCGGTATTACCCATGCCTACAAGCACTTCTCGGCGCGTGATATTGTCAGCCGCTGGGACGTCTTGGGTGTCTACGGCCGCGCTACCGCCGGCACGGCGCGCGACTTCCTCGATACGGTCATCGAGCGTATGCCGGGTCCGGTGAAGGCGATCCAGGTGGACGGTGGCTCTGAGTTCAGGGCCGAGTTTGAGGCCGCCTGTGAGCAGAAGGGGCTGCGGCTTTTTGTGCTGCCACCACGCTCCCCCAAGCTCAACGGCTGCCTGGAACGAGCCCAGCGCACCCACAAAGAGGAGCTTTACCAGTTGGTTGACCCACCCGACTCGCTCAGCCAACTGAGAACCCAGCTGCTCCAACAGGAGCAGCGTTACAACACTTACCGGCCCCATCAGGCCCTTGGCCATCTAACGCCGCAAGAGTGGCTGCTAGCATTCACCGAGAGGAGGTAAGTGTCCGGCATCTACTGGACGAGTACAGGGGCTATCACCTAATGGGCGAAGGCATTACGGTGATCGAAGGATTTGAATTAGGGTGGTGGAGGGTGCCTGATAATGAGCGTACTGCCTCAGAATCGTCGCTTTTATGTCCTTTTTGAAGAGCTTGCCGGCTGCCTTGTGGTTACATCTGAGGCACTGGTGGAAATGTTGACCAACTACACGGATGTCGCAGCGAAGGCAGTGCACTTGAAGGATCTTGAGCACGAGGCTGATAACGTCACCCACGAGCTCTACCGGCTTACGCATCAGACTTTTGTCACGCCGTTTGACCGCGAGGACATTGCAGCTCTTACGCAGCGCTTGGATGACGTTGTTGACTTTGTCGAAGCATCCGGCACGGTGATGAACGTCTACTCGATAGCGGCGCCGACTGAGGCTTCGATTGAGATGGCCAAAATCGCCCATCACCAGTGCTTGCTTATTCAAACGGCGATTGGCGCTCTGAAGACTGGCAAGCTCAAGCGGATCCTCGATCAGATTCACGAAATCAACACCCTCGAGAATGAGGCCGACGTGCTCTTCCGATCCGCGATGGGCGAGCTTTTCCGCGATCATATGGACAATCTGGAAGTTATTAAGTGGAGAGATGTTTACGATCTCCTGGAGAGGGCCACAGATAGTTGTGAGGCAGTTTCTCACGCCCTGGAAGGAATTGTCCTTAAGCATGCATAGGCCAGCCACGGGCGGCGCCCGCGAATGACCGACACCCTCGCATTTCTGATTTTCACCTTCATCGCTGTTCTGGGCTTTGAGGCCGTCAATGGCTGGACAGATGCACCCAACGCGGTTGCCACTGTAGTTTCCACGCGCGTACTTACGCCAATCGTTGCGCTCGCCATGGCGGCCGTGCTCAACCTGGTCGGAGCGCTTTCCGGCACAGCGGTCGCCACGACGATTGGCAAGGACATTCTTGACCTCGATCAGGGTCTGACCCTTGACATTGTCGCGGCGGGTGCTCTCGGAGTGATCCTTTGGAGCACATCAGCTGCCTATATCGGCCTACCGACCAGTCAAAGCCACGGCATCGTCTCCGGCCTGGCAGGCGCGGCTGTGGCCACAGCTGGATTCGACGCGCTGCAGTGGGAGGGTTGGCGGAAGGTGTTCTTCGGTGTCGGGTCGGCTGTATTCTTTGGCTTCCTGGGCGCGTTTGTCCTGATGGTGATCATTCTCTGGCTGTTCCAGAAGGTGAACCCCTCATCGGTGCGAAGGTTGTTTGCACCAATGCAAATCCTTTCGTCTGCATTCATGGCCTTCAGCCACGGCACTGCCGATGGACAGAAAGCGATTGGCGTTATGGCCTTAGCGCTGGCAATCCATAATGACACGCCGGCCAGCGAATTTAGCGTGCCGCTTTGGGTCATAATTCTCGGCGCGACCACACTTGGCGCTAGCACTATGCTCGGGGGCTACCGAATCATGAGAACGCTGGGCATGAAAGTCACAAAGCTGGAAACCTACCAGGGCTTCGCCGCTGAAACCGCCGCTGCGACGACTCTTACGGTCACGGCTCGCTTCGGAATTCCTTTGAGCACCACGCACACCATCGGCTCCTCGATCATGGGAGTCGGAGCTACCAGGAGACTCTCAGCAGTGCGCTGGGGCGTCGCCTACAACATTGTTGCTGCCTGGATCTTGACCTTCCCAGCGGTGTTTATTCTCTCATTTTTGATCGCGAAGGCGATTCCCGACTGACGAGACGGACGATGGTTAGCCGACGACAAATAGAAACGCCCTTTGAAGAGGGCGTTTCTAGTGTCAGGAGCTGATCGATCTGACGCTAATACCCGACCGCAGAGCCATCGGCCCGGGGTTCGCTGCCAGCAACGTAGGTACCGTTGTCTAGCCGACGGATGATCTGACCGCGTCCGAATCCTGTGTTTACAACTGGGCCGTTCTGCTCAACCGTGACTTCATGGCCGCGTGCCATGAGACCACGGGTTATATCGGGCCGCACTTCCCTCTCCAGCGCTAGGGATTTGTCCGCAAGCCACCTCCAACGCGGTGCATCCAGACTGGACTGCGGGTTCATACCGTAGTCCACTTGGTTGACGATCATTTGGAGATGCCCCTGCGGCTGCATGGCGCCGCCCATGACGCCGAACGGACCGACCGCGCTACCGTCACGAGTGATAAAGCCGGGAATAATCGTATGGTAGGGGCGCTTTCCCGGTGCCACGCGGTTGGGGTGACCCTCCTCTAGCGAGAAGCCGCGGCCCCGGTTTTGCAGCGAGATGCCGGTTCCAGGTACGACCACGCCGCTGCCGAAGCCTTGGTAATTTGACTGAATCATTGAAATCATCATGCCGTGGCTATCGGCGGCACAAAGATAGACGGTCCCGCCGCTGGCTGGTTCGCCGAAGGTTGGCAGTGCAGCGCCTTCGCCGATCAGTGCCCGCCGCTGGGTGGCGTAGCTCTTGTCGAGCAGTCCACTCACAGGAACTGCAGCGTGGTCAGGGTCGGCAACGTAGCGGTAGGCATCGGCGTAGGCCAGCTTCATAGCCTCCACCTGCAGGTGGTAACTCTCGACCGACTCGCGTGGATGGGAAGCCATGTCAAAGCCCTCTAGGATCGCCAGCGCCTGCAAGGCAGCGATGCCGGACCCATTTGGCGGTATCTCCCAGACGTCATAGCCACGATAGTTGACACCGATCGGCTCGACCCAGGTAGAGCAGTGAGCCGCAAGGTCCTCGGTGGTGATGTAGCCGTCGGTTCTGGCGGCGAATGCGGCTATCTCCTCTGCCAGGGAGCCGTTGTAGAACGCCTCGGTTTTGGTCTCGGCGATGGTTCTGAGCGTGTTGGCGTGGTCGGGCAGTGCCCAGACGTCTCCGGGACGCGCCACCCGGCCATCGGGCATGAAGGTGCTAAACCAGCCTTCGTGCTGGGGGCCGCTCAGTGACTCCAAGAAAGTCTCTTGGGCAACGCTCCAGCGATACCCGGTCTCCGGCGCCAGGGCGATACCGTTTTCGGCGTAGTCGACCGCTGGTTCGAACAAGGACTCAAAGGGTAGCCGGCCAAAGCGATCATGCAAGTCGCGCCACGCTGCAACGGCCCCTGGCACCGTGACAGTCAGCCAGCCGTGTGTCGGCATTTCCTCAACCTCGGCTCGGGCAAACAGCTCGGGCGTAAAGGCGGCGGGAGAGCGACCGGAACCGTTGAGACCATGCAGCTTGCCCCCGTCCCAAATCAGCGCGAAGGAGTCTGAACCGAGTCCGTTGACCCAGGGCTCAACCACCGTAAGGGTGATCGCCGTGGCCAGCGCGGCGTCGACCGCGTTGCCACCCTGCAACAACATCCGCAAGCCGGCCTGAGCCGCCAGCGGTGAACTGGTGGAGACCACGCCATGCCTCGCGAGCACCGGCATACGAATCGACGTATAAGGAAAGTCTTCCGGCGCTAACCTGATTTCCACCGCTCTACCTCACTCTTCGCTCGAATTGGTTCAGACGCCTGGGCCGCCGCTGACCGCAGTTTACCAACTCCGGGCCAAGCCTCAAGCTGACAGTTTTCGGGATGCTTGCTCAGGGATCGAAACCTCGATGGCCACGCTGTTGGGATCGGGGTGCTGGAATATCCCGCGCGGCTGGCTCTGGATGAGATAGGCGGCCCGCTCAGAGGGCGCTTATTGATTCGAGTTATGGCCGATTGTCAGAGTGGCAGTGCGAGGTTGCTCAGAAAGTTTGATCTATCAGGGAAGGCTCTCTAAGCATGGCACGTCGGCCAGGAAGTGTCCGTGGACTATGGCCAGCGCATTTTCTGAGAGCAACGCCTGGGTATCGCAAAACAACGCGAATCCGTCCCCTTCAAGCTGATCAAAGGTTTGTTCATCTTCGGCCTCAATTGCTTCAAGCGCGGCCCGAACTCGGCTCTGCTGGTCCGTGACGTACTGGACCAAGATCTCGTGATCGACGAGCAGTTCCTCCGGTGGCTCTAACTGAGATAATTCTGCCAAGGTCGCTTCAGTCACGCTCACCAGTGGCGAAAAAGTTTGGTCGAGCAAGGGGATGATTTCCTCCTCAGTGGCGAGCACGACCTCAAATGGTCTTAGACGCGGCCCAAGTTGAGCTTCGTACCGAAGCATGATCAGTTCGAGCTTCAAACCGTATTCTCCTCCGGCCAGCTGTTCACCACTTCGACAGGGAGAACCTGATTCATCCGCACTGGTGAGAGCCTCACAGACCGCCGGAGAGAGGTCAGCAAATAACAGTCCGCTGGCGACACCCAATTCGCTGTCCAGCACTTCAAACCCTACTAAGTCATCATCTTTCAAGCTCTCGCCGATCCCGGCATCGATCCGAGCGAGCTCTGCCAGGCCAGCGAGCAAAATCTCGTGATCGTCTTGAAAGCGTCGCGGCGGTTCGAGCTTTTCCACCGCCGCCAGCGAATCATCCCAGGCCGTGCCGGCACCGGCATCGTACAGGGCCGTGAACAAACGCTCGCGCGTCGGCCAGGCCTGTGCGAAGACAGCTCTGAAGGACGCCGCCTTGGTTCCAGATAGGTCCCAGGCAGCACTAATCTGGAACAAGTAATCTTGCTCCAAGCTGGTTAGTTCCAACGTTGGTTGCGCTGTCGGTGCGGCCGAGGCGGCATCTTCCGACTCAGACCCGCCGCAGGCCGCGAGCAGGAATAGTCCCGCCACTGAAACGGCTAGTACGCTTCTCCACTTCAATGGCCCACCCCTTTTGGAGTTCCGTGCTGTGCTTCTAATGAAGATGCTACTGAATATCCTAAGGTTGGCTGGGGAAAGCCAATGTGATGGTAATCACATGCTTTTTGACGGTCCTTCGCTCGGAGGCACGCATATTCCAGGAATCGTTTGGCAAAACAGCTAGCTAGCTGTTCAAGGTCGTCGTCAGTCAGGCCACGGTGACGGGGCGGGCTTCAAATTGGCCGATCGCCCTTGATCGTCACCCGGTATCCGGAGCGCATGGCGGGAAAGTAATCCCAGATCGCCATATGCTGCACGCAGCGGTTATCCCAGAAGGCAATCGAGTCCTTCTGCCAACGGAAACGGCACTGGAATTCCGGCTGTTGAACGTGTTCAAAAAGGAACTGCAGTAGCGTCTCGCTCTCAGCCTTTGCCAACCCGGCGATTTGAGTCGTGAACATTTTATTGACATAAATCACCTTGCGGCCGCTGACCGGGTGGGTACGAATTACCGGATGTTCCGCCGATGGGAATTTGCGGCCGCTGTCCTCGCGGCCGATGCGTGTATTCACACTGTGGTAGTAGGGTTCTCCGTCGTGGATCGCCGTGAGCCCCGCCAGAAAAGCCTTCATCGGCTCGGACAGCGCCTCATAGGCCGCATACATGCTGGCAAAAAGGGTATCGCCGCCGGTCGGCGGCAGTGTGTGAATGCGCAGGATCGAGCCCATCGGCGGCTCCGACTCGCAGGAGACATCAGAGTGCCAGCTCTCTCCCGCAATGCGTTTCGACGACTCGTCCGCGTGAATTATCATCACCTCTGGGTGCGCCTCAAGGCCTGGATCATTGGGGTGGGCAATCAACTCGCCAAACGCGGCGCCCAGGGCCATCTGTGCTTCGACCGAGATGTCCTGGTCGCGGAAAAATATTACGCCATGCGCGGTCAGGGCTTCTCGAATGGCGCCGAGTCCTTTTTCATCCAGCGGCTGCCCGAGGTCGATCCCGCTAATCTCCGCGCCGATGGCGGGGTTGGTTGGCATTACTGAAATGGTCCCTGAAAGCATCGCGCCCTCCTTATGCCCTCGCATCTTAACGCACCGCGGTGGCCCCCCTATAAAAGAGCGCCGAGCCGGACAGACAAAAACGCAGGGCCGCATATCGGCTGATTGTAAGGCAGTCTCATCTACTCGGAGTGCGAGCCCGCCAGTGCCAAACGCTTCTTCGCCTCATCGATCACATCCGACGGCAAAGGACCTCTCAGGGCTGCCTCGACGTTGTCTTTAAGATGGTCAACGCTCTTGGTCCCAACGATGGTGGTGTCAAGGTCTGGGTTAGAAAGCGTGAAGCGGAGCATGAATTCCATGCGGCTCATCCCTCCCAGAAGCTCGGGTTGTCACCAGATTGATTCCCTGCGAGGGCGATGTGCTCAACTAGACCTTGCACGGGATCACAACAAGCGATTTTTGCACTTGGAGCTTTCCCAACATCCGGATCGATTTCGGCTGTATCTTGATGCCCTACAATTCTTCGACAAAGCGAGTCTACTTACTCCAGAGGTCCTCCCACTATCGCACGAGCAAGTTGGCCAGCCTTTCACACATCGATGGCTCGATTTCATGCTTTGGTTCCCCAAAAAAATAACGGCTCTGAATCTGGCGGCTTTCTCGGTGGTTGTCACTTTGGTCGCGACAAAAAGAAAACGGGCCTCGTAGCCCGCATCTAGATTCAAAAGCTGGTGGAGCTGGGGGGATTCGAACCCCCTACCTTTTGACTGCCAGTCAAACGCTCTCCCGATTGAGCTACAGCCCCTTGATTTCCTTCCGAAGCGTAGCAAATCGCCCTCGAAGGCGGCAAGCTGGCCGGTCGCCGGGATTAGAGGCCGGGGAGGTTGAAGAACTCCCTCAAAGCCTCTGTCGTCGTGTCGTAGAGGAAGATTCCCGGTGCATTTGGCTCCGATCCACTTCCGGCTAGCAAGCTCAGCACGGCTGCCCAAACCAGGAAGCCTGTGGCATTGGCTACCAGCACCTGAGCCGGGTCCGCGGTCGTGACGCTGCTAATGGCGATGCCGGTCAAGCCAAAGGTTAGAGCCAGGGCAGCGAGCCCGATACCGAATGAAAGCCCGTCTACGCCGAGGCCGGACGGCAAGATGCCGGGCAAGAACATAAGCCCCATCAGGGCCAGTGGAGCTGCCGCAAGCCCCATCACTCGTAACAACTGCTCAACATAGGCTCGCTGGCGAAAGATCTGAGTCAGCATGAAGTAGACGATACCCATCCAGACCAAGCCCCAGAGAACGACGGCAATCGCCGAGCCGATGAGCCCCGAATGAACCAGTATGTCTTTGCTGGTAATAGAGTAGGTGTAACCTGCGCTGCTTTGACCGAAATCTTGAAGCACCCACCATAGCCAGCCGCCGAGGCCACCGAGCAACATCGCGACCGTAACGATAAACAGGCCTGGGATTGTCGCTGCGGGGTTGCTGCGAATATCCTCAAAGACTCTCGAGTCCAGGTAGACCAATCTTTGCAGCCAGCTAGAGATCTCTCGAAAATCCAAGATTGATGATTACCTCCTCAGGAGTGAAAGAATCCTTTGGGTCAGAAGCGACCTGAATCTTAGCACGAGTGCTTCACTTAATCGGACGCTTGGAGGCCACGCCAGCTCGCCTGGGGTAGCGGAATGGCGTTTCACCCACCTTGCGAACCAGGACAATTGTCTGAGCTATGCCGCCCGGCGGCTGGAAGCCCGGCGTTCCGGTTATGTCGCCCTGTAACTCTTTCAGCACCGCTGCCGCATCGGCAATTTCTCCAACCCTAGCGGAGCCCTTCGTGGTCGCCAGATGGCCGCCAGGCCGGAGAAAGGGCAGGGCATACTCCACCAATACGGGCAAAGGCGCAACCGCTCGCGCGGTTACGAGGTCGAAGTTTTCACGGTTTGGGCCGCGGCCGAGGTTTTCAGATCTTCCTTCCAGGACTTCCACGTCCGTCAAGGCCAAATCCTCAATCGTTTCACGCAAGAAAGCGCAGGACTTCGCGCGAGATTCGACCAGACAGACACGCAGACCCGGTAGGGCAATCTTTAATGGCAGGCCTGGTAGACCGGCGCCGCTCCCCAAATCCATGACTTGCATGTCGGCGGCTAGGACACGCTCCTCGAGTAGAGCTGCGGCGAAAGCCAACGATTCAAGAACGTGACGCTGCTCAATCGCCGCGGGCTCTCGGACTGCTGTCAGATTGAACCGCTGCGCCGCGCTGACCAGAAGATCGCGGTAACGCTGCAACTGGTGCAGCTGCTGAGCTCCTAGACTGAAGCCCAGTTCGGTGACATTAATCTCCAGATCCAAGGGCACGAACTATTTTAACAGTCGACCGGTTTGACCTCAGCAGCGACCGATGTAGAATCGGGCTATGGTAGAAAGCGATCAATCGATTAGCGATGCCGCTCGTCGATTTGCTCATTCACTTGCACCCGACAAGCATCAGGACAGTCAAGAGGCGCTGCGCTTCGCTCGATGGTTTGGTGAGGAGCGCTCAGCATCTGAACTTCGACCGGTTGACGTCGCTTCCTACATCGAAAGCTTCGGCACCAATTCTCCGAATGCCGGGGCACGCGCGGATTCGCTAAAGAGCTTCCTAGCTTACGCCCACAAGCACAACATTACCCGAGAGCGGCTGGTTAGCCATGTCAGGGTGCGCCGCGCCGCCAATCAAAAGCGCCCCGCCGCTTCTAGTGGTCAGCCCGCGGAGGTAAACCTCACGTCCGATGGGCAGGCTGCAGTAGAAGCCGAATTGGGGAATTTGATAGCTCAGCGTCCGCAGATTGCCGATGATCTTCATAGCGCCAGAGCCGATGGTGACGTGCGTGAGAACGCCCCATTGGAGGCAGCAAGAGAGGCCCAAGGCAAGCTCGAGGCTCGAGTACGTGAGCTCGAAGGCATGCTGCGTCTGGCGGTTGTGGTCGATGATGCAGGCAGTGACTCGGCTCCGGGGACGGCTCATGTCGGTTCCAGCGTAATTCTGGCGAATCTGGCCAGTGGGGCTGAGCTCGAGTACCAAATCGTAAACGCGGCCGAAGCAAAGCCTGGTACTGGCCGTCTCTCAGCCGAGTCCCCGGTTGGTCTAGCAGTCGTCGGGAAAAAGACGGGGGATGTGGTTGAGGTGGTGGCTCCAAGCGGCACGGTGCGCTTCAGAGTGAAGAGTGTGACCTCCTAGCTTTCGGAACCAAATCAACAAAATGAAAGGGGAGCTTTCCAGCTCCCCTTTCATTTATCGGTGCCCAATTTAGCGCTTGTCGATTGGAACATATTCCTGATTCATGGGGCCCGTGTACTCAAGTAGCGGCCTGATCAACAAGTTGTTGTCGAACTGCTCCAAGATTTCGATACACCATCCAGGAATGCGGCCGATGGCAAAGATCGGCACGAACAAATCTTCCGGCAAGTCGAGCAACGCGTAGACCGAGCCGGCGTAGAAGTCGACGTTGACGAAGATTCCACGTGACTGGTACGGCGACATATCTTTCTCGACCTGCTCGAGGATTTTGTACCACTCCTCATGCCCCAGCTTTGCGCCCAGGTCCTTGGACTTGCCTCGCATATGGCGGGCACGCGGGTCTTCGGCTCGATAGACACGATGCCCGAAGCCCATTATTTTTTCTCCTTGGCTGATCTTGTCTTTGAGGTATTGTTCCGCGCGGCTCGGATCGCCGATTTCAGACGTCATCTTTTGGACAGCTTCGGCGGCGCCACCGTGTAACGGACCCTTCAGAGTGCCAATCGCAGTGACGATGGCGGAGTGCAGATCGGCAAGGGTTGAGGCTGTAACCCGCGCCGCGAATGCGGACGCGTTGGCGCCATGCTCGGCGTGGAGGAGGAAGTCGAGGTCGATGGCAGCCGAGGCCTCGGCGTTGGGTTCCTTGCCATCAAGCATGTAAAGGAAGTTGGCCGCGTGTCCCAGGTCAACTCGTGGTGCAAGAGGCTCTAGGCCCTGGCGGATCCGATGATGGGCCGCAACGATGCTTGGGAACTGGGCGGTCAGCCGCTCTGACTTGCGAATTGTCGCATCGCGCGAGTTGTCGGCCACGTCCGGATCGAAGGCCGCGACCGCGGACACTGCCGTGCGCAGTACATCCATTGGGTGGGAGTTCTGAACCAGCTTGATAACTCCCAGGACTTGGTCCGGAAGAGTTCGATAGCTTACTAGTCTTTTGCTGAAGTCCGACAGTTCTTGCTGATTGGGTAGAGCACCGTGGAGGAGGAGGTATGTGGTCTCCTCAAAGTTGGAGCTTTCCGCCAGATCATGGATTGAGTAGCCTCGGTAGAGAAGAATGCCCGCCTCTCCGTCGATATAGCTCGATTCCGTCGTATCGAGAACCACGTCCTTGAGTCCGCGTGCAAGCGTTGTTTCGGGCACAGCCTTTCTCCCCCTCGTTTTCTGCAGCAAGAAAATACCCTGGTTCACCAGGGCACAGAACACTCCCAAGGCCCCCGATTTGGACCGCGCACAGTATAGCATCCTGTTCCGCGGTGGACTACTTACGACGCTCTGACCTAGGGGTTTAGCCTATGGCAGCGTGGTAGTCCCGCCTAATTTGCTCGGACTGACGAGAATAAACTTCAGCGCATCTATACTCAGCCGCGGAGTGGCCGAAACTTCTCATCAGGAATGTAGTTTGTCGCCGGGGGTGGATGATAGTGTCGGCTAGTGAAGTTGATAACGGGGCAGACGCGAAATGCTACCACTGCGGGCATGTCAGCGGACAGATTCTTGGCCCAAGGCAGGG
This sequence comes from Dehalococcoidia bacterium, assembly GCA_965219205.1. GTDB lineage: Bacteria > Chloroflexota > Dehalococcoidia > DSTF01 > WHTK01 > WHTK01. The sequence continues at coordinate 147,281 of CBDCMQ010000002.1, read as the reverse complement.
CAAGATCAAGGTCAGTGACTTCGTTCCACGTCCCGGTTACACAGGGCCGGAACTGAAGCCCGGATCGCGACTTCGCTGCGAGCGCTGCAAGGGGCCAGTTTTCCTTGAAGAGGCACGGAATACCTCTCGTGCCGAATCGAGGCTACGCCGCGGGCCTAAGACGCAGGATCAAAAAAGCGGGCCACCAAAGGCTGCTTGAGCCGCCTCAGCGAACCTCAAGCGTTCCTGTCATCGTGTCAGGGTGGACATCACAACGGAAAAAGTAGCTTCCTGGTGCAGAAGGCGCGGTGAACGTTTCCTCACGGATCTCAGGTCCAGGGAAGATCTCGCCCTTGAAGATCACCTCGCTGGCGCTGTTGTTTGTATAGACAGCGATGTTGTGCAGGACGCCGGCGTCTTGGTGATTGAAGACGATGGTTACCTCGGTTCCCGCGGACGCAACGAGGCTATCTTTGTCGAACAAAAGGTTATTGGCTACGAGATTGAGTATTCCTTTGTCGCCTGCAATGCTCGCTGCGTCGTCACTGCCATTGTCAGCTGCGGAGACCGGCTGATCGGTTTGTACGAGTTGAGACAAACCGAACAAGGTGGCGGCGGATATGCCGAAAACAAAGAGAAAAAGCATCGAGCCGATCACGAGGTTGGGTCCAGCTATTCGCATTTAGAGTTCTCCTGAATTAGACAGAAACCAGTCTATCCACAACCATCGCCACGAAGACTATGGACAAATAGGCAATCGAATACCGGAACAGGTTCATTGCGGCCTTGCTTGAAGCTTGAAGAAGCTGAGCACCAGCCAGCGCGATGAAAATTGCACCTGAGACTATGGCAGCGGCTAGATAAATCCAGCTGACAGTGTCCGTCGCGAAAAGGGAGAGCGAAATCGCGACCATGGCTACCGAATAGACCAGGCTACGACGACGCGCTTCCTTGGCGCCATGTGTAACTGGAAGCATGGGAATGTTGGCGTTGGCATAATCGTTCGAGTAGCCAATTGCCAGAGCCCAGAAGTGCGGCGGTGTCCAGAGAAAAACGATGCCGAACATAATCAACGGGGCCAATTCAAGGCTGCCTGTTACTGCCGCCCAGCCGCAGAGCGGTGGGACCGCACCAGCGGCGCCGCCGATGACGATGTTCTCAACCGTAGAGCGTTTCAGCCACATGGTATAGATGAATACATAGAACAGGAGCGCTGTTAGGGCTAAGGACGCCGTTAGTAAATTGACGGTGACCGTGAGGAAGACAAAAGAGATCACTCCCAAGCCGATGCCGAAAACGAGTGCCCGCTCCGGTGCGATGAGGCCTGCTGGCAGAGGGCGGTGCTGAGTTCGCTTCATGATTGCGTCGATGTCGCGGTCAATCACGCAATTGATGGTATTAGCCCCTCCGGCGGAAAGCGACCCACCAATCAGCGTAGCGAGTGCCAGCCACAGGTTTGGAATGCCATCCTCTGCCACAACCATCGCTGGGAAGGTTGTAACCAGGAGCAGCTCAATGATGCGCGGTTTGGTCAGGGAAATGTAGGCAGCGGCCGTTTCCTTCCATCCCTGGAGGTGCCTTGGCTCGGATAGCGGCAGCGATCGCGCCCGTGCCGTCATTGGGAAGCCTTTGCCAATTGAGAACCGCGCGCCATGCTGCTAGAACGCGGCAGCAGCTCGTCAAGGGAGTGAAGGCGAATGTTGAGAAGTGCCAACACGACCCAGAGAAGGGCCGCCATCGCAAGGTGAGAGATCGAAGCTTCGTCAGCCAGCTTGGTCCAGATGTTTGCAGCTCCAATAAGTGCCTGAGCCAGGTAGATGCCGAAAGCGAGGACGGCGGCGGAAGCGGCCAGCGGAGAGATTCGCCGCTCGTGCCAGCCTAGCCAGGCCATGGTCACCAAACAAATTCCTAGAAGCAAGGCTAGAACCCGGTGCAAGAAGTGTACCTGAACCGAAGCGGAGCCGGTCGCAGGAATGAGGTCGCCGTTGCAAGCAGGCCAGCCGCTGCAGGCCAGGCCGTAGCCAGCGCCAGCCACATAGGCTCCGACCAACATCAGGGCGAGGCTTAGTCCAGCGGCGCCGAACGCGAGGCGAATGAAATTAGGATTGGCCTCAACCCGTGGCCACGGCCGTCCAAGTGAGCCGGAGGTGAGGGTCAGCAGCAACATCAGAGACAAGATCGTAATGGCTAAGCCAAGGTGAAGGGTTATGACCTCAGGCGGCAATTCATTTAGTACGGCAATGCCGCCGAGTCCGGCCTGGAGGATAATCAATATCAGGACCAGGGTCGCTGGCAGAATAATCGCTGGAACCTTCCTAAAGGACCGCCAAGCCCAAACCAAGACGGAAAGCACCAGAAGTCCGGCGACTGTGGCCGTGAGCCTGTGAGAGAACTCGATTAGGGTTGCCTTATCCGTTTGCGGAATGAAGCTCCCATGGCAGCGCGGCCAATCAGGGCAGCCCAAACCGGACTCGGTCGCGCGGACTACGCCGCCGAGCACAATCAAGCCGAAAATTACACCACTGGTTACGATGCAAAGCCGCTGGAAACCGGTCAATGCCAGTCTCGCATTTCTGGCAACGGGTTGAAGCCTATCGTCATTGGTCTGAGGGGGGCCTTCCTTACCGACTTGCCACTGCCAGAGCGCAAGAGAATTTCAGTGAGTATTTTGTGCACTGACACTGGATTTCAGCCTATGTCCGGGCCAAATATGAGTCAAGGGAAGTGAGGCACGTACCGAACTGGCGATTTGGCATCGGTGCTCACGGGCGAATGGTGGATTACTCCTAGGAGCGGTTCCGATAGCGGTTTGTAATTGGAAGGCGGCGGTCACGCCCGAAGGCTCGTGGCGTGATTTTTACCCCGGGTGGTGCCTGGCGCCTCTTATATTCATTGCGGTCGACCAGGGCCAGTATCCGCTCAACAATCGCCTCGTCGAAGCCCATCGCGACGATCTCATCGAGGCTGAGGTCATTCTCCACATAGGCTTCGAGGATCGGGTCAAGAATCTCGTATGGCGGCAGAGTGTCCGTATCCAGTTGTTCCGGCTTCAGCTCAGCCGAGGGAGGCTTTTCGATCACGGCGTTAGGAATCAGGTCGCGGCCGGCAACTTCATTGCGATATCGCGCAAGGCTGTAAACCATCAACTTCGGTACATCCTTGATCACGGCAAATCCGCCGGCCATATCCCCGTATAAAGTCGCGTAGCCGGTGGCCATCTCACTTTTATTGCCACAGGTCAAGACCGGCTGCCAGCCGAATTTGTTGGATAGGGCCATCCAAATGTTGCCGCGAATTCGGGACTGCAAATTTTCTTCGGCAGTGCCGGGTGTGGTGCCGGCGAAGGCATCGCCTAGCATCTGAAGATGGGCGGCGTGTCCGGTCTCGATCGGAATGATCATCAAATTTATTCCGAGGTTGTCAGTCAGTTGACGAGCGTCCGCAATTGAACCTTCGGATGAGTAACGGGATGGATTTGAGATCGCTACGACGTGCTCGGGTCCCAATGCGTCAGTGGCAATTGCGGTGACAAGGCTAGAATCTATGCCGCCAGAAACACCAACAATGACCGTTTCAAAGCCGTTTTTGCGCACGTAGTCGCCTGTTCCAAGGACCAGCGCCTGATAAACCTCGGCGTCGCCGTCGAAAACGGTGGGTTTATGGTCGGGCAGTTCTGGGTGTGATGGCTGGTCTGAGTCACCAGAGATGTAAACCTGGTCCACGGCGGTAGGCAACCGAGTAGATTCTCGCTGCGGACCGCCTTGGCGTTTTTGGTGCAGGGCATCAAGGTTGAGATCGGTGAAGAGCATGTCCTCCGACAAAGAATTCGCCTGGCTGATCACCTGGCCCTCCGGGTCGAAAACCACGCTGTTTCCGTCGAAGACAAGCTCGTCCTGGCCACCAACTAAATTGACGTAACAAACGTAAACCGAGTTGTCTAATGCTTGGGTCTCTACGATATGCTCGCGGATGTCGCGCTTCAGATGATGGAAAGGCGAGCCGTTGATGTTGACGATAACCTCGGCGCCCGCCAAAGATTGCGTCTTGGTTGGGCCTTCCGGGAACCAGATATCCTCACAAATGTTAACGCCTACGCGCGTGCCAGCCACGGTATAGATTTGCGATCGTGTTCCGGTTTGGAAGTAGCGTTTCTCGTCAAAAACGCCATAGTTGGGCAAGAACTGTTTGCGGTAAACGCCTGCCACACGCCCTTCGTGAATGACGGCTGCCGAGTTATAAATTTCCTGGTCACCATCGACGAAGCCGACCACCGCGGTAATGCCATGCAGGCGTTCAGTGACGGAGCGAAGCGCCTTCTGGTTGTCGGCGATGAATGAGCGCCTAAGGAGCAGGTCCTCGGGTGGATAACCGGGAAGGGTAAGCTCGGGAAAGGCGACGATATCGGCGCCAGATTCCCGTGCGCGATTCGCGTATTCGATGACCTTGGAGGAGTTGCCCTCCAAGTCACCGACGGTTGTGTTTATTTGGGCCAGCGCAACCCTTAGTGTTGTCATGACACTATCTCCCAATGATTATCGTTGTCGTCTTTGTAGATCGTCAATGCGGGCCTGGTGGGCCCTCGGTTATGATTTGATCGAGCAAAGGAGCACTTCCCCCTATGCAAGCCATTGCGACCCCGGATTTAAACGAGTCTGTTCTGGTGCGGCCGCTTCGTCATCACGAGATGGGGCCGCTTGCGGCTGTGATTCGGGAGACCAGTGAAGCGCAAATCGCCAACCGGTGGCGAGAGCAGTCCTTGGGGTACCGGGAGCAGCTGGTGGCCGAGGTTGACGGAATGCTAGCCGGAACCGTGAGCATACGTGAGATTCGAGATGGCACGCCAACCCTGCACCTGTTTGCCCTTGAGGTCGCAACTGAGTTACGGGGGCGAGGCGTGGGAAGCGCCATCGTTCACTACGTAGTCGAGGAAGCGCTGCGCCGTTCATGCGAACGAGTCACCCTTGAGGTTCATATCGAAAATCCGGCGCGACGGCTTTATCATCGTCTCGGCTTTCGGCGGGTTGGCCCGGCCTTCCTCAATACTTGGCTGCGGTTCAACGACGATGGCAGTCGCGATCGCCAGGAAGAAATGTCCCATCGCATGATCAAGCGCGTAAATTAGCCTGGCAAGAACCTTCGCGGTCCAAAAACCAGCCGATTGCCGGTGAAACGCCAAGGCCGTGCTTCGAAACTGATCCTAAAAACTATCGTCTGGAAGCAGCGCCGCCGTCCTTTGCTGCCAGATAGTGCGCCAAGGTCTGCTGCCATGGCCGCAATTGAGGTAAGGACAGCTCACTCAGCCGGCTGTTTTCAAGGACAGAATATCCTGGTCTTCGGGCCAGCGAGCCGTCTTCGGCTGAAGTAACTGCGGACAGGTTCGGTTTCATGCCGGCGCGGAGGAAAATCTCCGCTGCGAATTCAAACCAGGAGCAGTGTCCCGAGTTGGTGACGTGAAACGTGCCGCGTCCATTTCTAGCAATGATTTCCAGGATAGCTTCGGCAAGGTCAGGTGTGTAGGTCGGGGACAAAATCTGATCATCCGCGACTCGGATGCTCTTGCCGGCTTTTGCCGACTTCAGCATGGTTTCGACGAAGTTGCCTCCCTTGCCACTGGCACGGGCTGCTCCGTACAAGCCTGAGGAGCGGACCAATACATGGTCGGTTGGAAGCAAGTAGCGTAAGAACTGCTCTCCGGCCGCTTTGGAGACCCCATAGGCACTTACGGGACTCGGTGGCTCCAGTTCGGAGTAAGGTGCACCTGAATCACCATTGAAAACGTAGTCAGTGCTGACATGCAAAAGCCCTGAACCGAGTTCACGGCAAGCTTCTGCCAAGTTCTTGACTGCCAGGCTGTTCACGGAGAACGCGTCAGTGGGATCCAGCTCGCAGTCATCCACCCGGTGGAAGGCTGCTGTGTTGATTACAAAGCTGGGTTGGATTCCTTTGAGGACTGAGCCGACTTGATCCGGCTCCCGAATTTCGATGTCGGAGTGGACCAAGCCGACAATATCATCGCCCGAAGCAGCTAGACGGGAGCCACTCCAGAGCCGCATGATGTCCGACCCTAATTGGCCATTGCTGCCAATCAGGGCTACGCGGCCCATTTATTCTTTCCAGCTAGTCGCTTCGTCGCGGCGCAGGACGTAGTCAAATGGGCGCAGACTAGCGTGGACCTCATTGAGGAGAACCATCCAGGCCAGGTTGTAGTACCTGGGGTTTGTGAAGGAGCCAGGATCCATCTCGCTGAATACCTCGGCCATGTTATCCGCGGACTCACTGGCACTGCGAGAGGGCCGAACGCCAAGCGTTTGGAAGAGCTTTTCACTTGAGCAGCGGTAGTTTCGGACCAGGGGAGGCTCGGGAGCCACGCTTATTTTAACTTGGTCGCGGTACCGCCCAACCGACTCGGCCACGAGGTCGGCCAAATCTCGCACCTGATAGTTGTCCTGAACAACGTTGAAAATTTGGCCGCAAACATCCTCTTCCCGAGCTTCGATGCAGGCGATCTGAACATCGGCTGCGTCCTGAACGTCGACTAGGGGGCGCCACATTGAGCCCCCGCCATGCAACTGCAATTGTCCGCGGGATAGCGCATCCTTGACGAATGTGTTGACGACGAGGTCGAAGCGCATGCGAGGGCTAAATCCATACACGGTTCCCTGACGCAAGATCACTGGACACAAGTCAGCCCCGGCCAGTTCCAGCAGGGCTTCTTCGCCAAAACGCTTGGATTCAGCGTAGGGTCCGCGAGGTGCAATCGGCGCATCCTCGTCGTAGACGGCTCCATCCGGCAGGCTGTCGTACAGCGAACAGCTAGATCCGAAAACCAGTCGCCTGACACCGGTGCGCCGGCAAGCGGCCGCCACGTCGGCGGTCGCTTGGGCATTCATCTCCCAATTCGCCGTGGGGTCAAAATTGGCGGTTGGGTCGTTTGAGAGACCAGCTAGGTGAATTACGCTGTCGACACCCTGAAACCACTGATCTTGAATTTCACGAATGTCGGCGTGAATGACTTCCAGGTTATCGATAACGTCGTTGATTGGTCCAAGGCCCCAGTAGAGTCGATCTAGCAGGCGCACCTTATGGCCTCGAAGCAGCAAACGCCGCACGAGAACCGAGCCAATATAGCCCGCACCGCCAGTAACCAGCACTTGCACGACTAGCGGCCCCTTACGGTCCAGACGTCGCCAAAAACATCTGGGGAGACGCGGAATTCGTCTGGATTTGTCTGGCTGTAGACTTCGGAACCGGTGGAGACGACGACGGTGTCATCTTCGAGTGACATCCAGCCGCGCCAGTTGCCCGGAGGGACAATCAGAAGGCTCGGCTTTAGCTCACTTAGAACAAAGCTTTGCAGTTCCGCTGGCTTGATGGCCTTGCCGGAGTTCGATGCGGCCATCGTTTCTGCGTCTGGCGCGCTAGCTACCAGGAACTTGCCCGCACCCTTGACGACGCAAAAGTAGTCCCAGAGCAGATCATGGCGATGGAAACCTCGCACGGTGTTTCGAGTTGGGGAGCCAACCACATAGGTCTGCCCGAATTTCGGCAGGAAGTCATCAGTGGCGTGAATGACTTCATAAAGGTAACCGCGGTCGTCAATGTGACGCTCCAGCGGGACTACGCGTACGCCTTCGATCAACTGAAACTCCTTTTTCATGATGACTGTATAAGGTTACCCAACATCTAGGGGCATGGTAGGGAAAGGGCCATTGGCCCGTCCTAATTTGATTAATATTCAGACACCTAAGCCAACTAGCTTTCGGACGCCCTTGGTTGTGAAGGTCAGAATCTGGCATCCTTTTACGGATCTACATGAGTACTTTTCGATCAATTCCTCAAGATTCCGCCCTTTCGGGGCTCGATGAATTCGCCGCGGTACGCGGAGCGCCATCTTATGTCGTGGAAGCCGCTGCAGCATTGAGCGGCCTGGCGCTGGCGGGGTGGAAGGCACGGCGAACCTACGTGCGCTACTGGCCGGGCCGGCGCTGCGTGGTGCAATGGACATTCTCCGCACCGGGTCAGGGCGGGCAGCTCGTTGCTTCGGCTGAACTGCTCAGCGAGGGTGTTTCTGGTCGAAGCCAGAACGGAGAGGGCACTTACCTCGAGGACCGCCGTGTTTGGCTGCAGGTCTTTCCCCATGACAGTGTGCTTCCAGCAATCGCAACCGCGGCCTCGGAGGCCTGGATTCAAGAGCGACTCGTTTCTCCATTGAATTTGGGAGAGGCAGCCGTGTCGGTTGCGCCGGTTGGCTATAAATCCTGGCGCCGCTGTGTTCTGGAGTACTCCGTGACATCAAATTCCCAACAGAAGAGGTTCTTCGCCAAGTTATTCCGAGACGATCGCGGCGAGGATTTGTTCCGCATCCTTAATGATCTTAATTCATCCCTCAAGGCGAAATCGATCGGTTGGACGATTCCGAAGACGGTCTTCTACGATCGCGAAACGCGAATGTTGGTGACGGCAGAACTAGAAAATGCCACTTCGCTCTCCGAAGTGATCCGGCACTTGCCGCAGAACAATCGGGCCGATAGTGGGTTGCAGATTGCGGTCGAGCACGCTGGTAGCGAGCTGGCGCGATTCCAGGGCATCAGGATTGACGGATTGGAGGTTAATGGCCCGGAGCAGATCGTCAACTCGCTAATCGATGATGTCGCAGACATCGAATCGGTCGAGCCAGTGACGGGCCGAATTCTTAGGGACAGAGTCGACGTTCTCGGGTTGCTGGCTGCGAGCCTTGCACCGGAGCCGTTGGCTTTGTCTCACGGAGCCTTTCGCCACAGCCACGTCTATCAGACCCCGGGAGGCCTCGCCTTTCTCGATCTTGATAATCTGCGAATGTCCGGAGTCAACGCCGACGCCGGCTACTTCCTTGGCTATCTGGCATTCCGGGCTCTCAAGCGGAGCCGGACGGGTCCAATCCTGAATCAGTGTGGTGACGTGTTTGAGGCAGTCTGGCTCCGGCAGGAAGGTTACGACCCACAATGGCTGTCATCTCACTACCAAGCAGTACTTCTGAAATGGGCGATTCGTTCCTTTTTTCGCTTGAGATCTCCTGGCCGGAGTTGGTGTCCCGAGCGGTCGGGCTCTGCGCCGAAAAAGAAAAAATGCCTTAAAATCCGCGGCTTTTCGTTGCTCAGCCCGGCGCCATATGAGACGTTTCCGCCCGTCGCCTCAGCCCTTAGGCTTGGCCTGTGGTACCGCCAGTGCTCTTTCCGATGCCGATGCGATGCCGGTACACCGTAGTTTCGAGAAATGTCTGTAGAGCATCGGTAAACGGCAGCGCGAGATATTCAAAGAGCGATCTGGTCACCTCGACCGGGCTCAGGCAGAAATCTTCGTAGCTGAATTCCACGTAGTTGCGGTGATTGGAGCCGTACTGCCGCGCGCGGGTCACGTGTTACTGGTGGAGTGAACGCCAGAAATCGCGATCACGATTTAACCCAAGATCCTTCTTGCTCCTGCTCGCCAGCGATTCGGCGACATCATCTTCGTTTCGTACGAGATGCAATAGCCGGGCTCGCGGGAAGATATCCAAGAACAGTGGCAGAGTTACGCAGGTCCTCGGGTCTTTCCATCCCCAGGGTGAGACGCCGTCATAGCCGTCTCTCATGAACTTCTTCGCAGCCTTATGTTCGAGCAGATCGCGCACCTCGCTAGTCTTGGTCAATACTTCCTCCACCGGCAGGATTGGATCCTTCGCCCAATTCGCTCCCCCGCCCATGATCATTGCGCCGTTGACATCGCGCGTGAAAAGTTTCGATTCGTGATGACGCATCGTTACGTGCATGAACACGCCGTAACGATTCAGGACCTCCGAAAAGATTGAAGTACCGGAATGGTGCATGCCCAGCAGGATCACGGGATCGTCTCTGAGATCGGAGAATTTGGCTGCGCTCATGAAAATTTCCCGTTACTTGCAGTGAGGAGGCTGGTTTGATTCTAAACCGGCGGAGGCAGCCTCTGCCCGCGCACCAACTCACTAAGGTACGGAGTGTCGAGGTAGTGATCCCAGTCTAGGTAGGTGATGCTCTCGGCGCCGAAGTGCTTGGTGATGACATAGCCGAAATTGCGCAGGGAAACGTTGCCCTTGTTTTGCTTGGAGCCAGCCTGGGCCTTCCAATAGACGGGAAAGTTGCCGATAGCCTTGAAGATGTCAGTGCGAGCCGCGAAAAAGGAGCCGCGAACGGTGCGCACCACGAAGTCATCATCTTCGTCGCCGACCATGCGTTTGCGGTACTTGGCGAAACGAAACTGCCAGTCGGTTCCATTCTTGCCGTTACCTACAACCTGGATGCTTTGATCAGCCAAGAGCTCAATGATTAGCTCAGGGAATCTCAGATCCTTGATCACGACATCGTCGTGAACGTAAATCACAAAATCGTAAGCTGAGAGATCCGTGTTCTCCTTGAATTGGGAGTAGAGGCTCCAATCGAGACCGACATTGGGAAACAAGCGAACCCGCTCTTCTACTCCGGCGGGTATTTCGGCGGTCTTAAAGTAGTCCGGCTCTCGGTGGCTGACTATGTATTTATCACCAGGCATGCGATTGAGTTGCTCGAAAAAGTCCGGATAGAAGTACCAACCGAGAACGCAAAAACAATATCGCACTTCCTGGATCAGCCTCCCAAAGAGATGTTTCCCGGCGGGAGCGGACAGCCGGCATCGTCAAGAATTGCCGCGAAACGAGAAACGACTTTCTCGCGGGAGAACTGTGCTAGATACTCTGTGCGCGGCGAGTAGTCGCCGTAGTTGTCCAGGATCCCGGCGATACCTTCGTGCAAGCGGTGAGGTGGCAAAACGGCACCAGATCGCTCGTTTACGTAGCGTGCCCCGGCACGAAGCTCTGAGTTGACCAGCACCGGGACATTGGCCGCCAGGTACTCCAGAGTCACGCGCGGGGCGGCGTCCTTCTCGGACATCATGACCCCGATCCGTGAACGGTTTACATAATCATTGACATCACGTTCACCGACCTCGCCGGCGAACGTGATGTCAATATTGAGGGCCGAGGCGAAGGACTCTAGCTCAGACTGGTAATCGTCGCGGTTGCCGCCGATTAGGACGCAGGAAACCCGGCGGGTTGGAAGCAGGGCCGCCATCGCTTCGAAGAGGAGTCGATGGTTCTTGCGAGGTCGGAAGTACGCGACATAGCAAAGGTCGAAATCTTTTGGACGATTGAGGGGGAAGTACCCGGTTTCGTAGTCGATGAGCTTGTCCCAGACGCCGCAAGCGAGCGCCGGCGTTTTGCGATGGACCCTTTCAGCTTGAGAATCTTCGTCGACCAGACAAAGGTCGAAGGCTGAAAGGTTTTCGATTTTCCACGGCTTCCAGTCCTTGGAATAGACAACCTTAAAACTTGATTCGCACAGCTCAAAAATTCTCTGCAAGTAGGCCGGGTTGTGAGGGCCTTCGACCCAGAGAATATCGGGCTCTCCTTGCTCCTGGATTTCTTTTTCCAAGCCTAGAAGGCGGTTTTGGTCCATTTCGAAAACGCTGACGGGCAAAAGGCCAGTGGGTGACACGCAAGTGCTGGGTTGATCCCAGAACTTCCACTCGGCGGCATGGGCAAGCCTACCCTGGCGGACCAGCTCAATGAGGATGTTTTTCGAACTGCTGCCGGCTTTCGCTGAATTTCGCAGTCTTTCTACTTGGTCGGCTCGTTGGCTGCCACTTTCGCCAAGGAGGACGCCGTTGTTAGTCTCCGATCGGACAAATGCTGCCCGCATGGTCCGCATTGGTTGAGTGTCACGCAGCCCATAATTGGAGTCAAGAAACCCGGAGCGCTTCAAGTGGATTGTTGGTCGGCAGCGCTTGGGACACGAAGCTCTGCCAGTTCCGCTAATCGCGTGGTTGCGAAAAGAAGTGAATTGCTTCGCCGTTTAGGGCCAGGGCTGCTTCTTTGACGGCCTCCGATAGAGTTGGGTGGGCATGCACGGCGTCGGCCAAATCCAGGTTGGTGGCGTTCATCGCGTTCGCTATCGTCGCTTCGCCGAGTATCTCCGTGGCGTTATGGCCAACAATGTGGTAGCCGAGGATGGCACCGGTTTGCCGTTCAGATACTAGCTTTACGAAACCTTCCGTTTCACCTGCAGCCATAGCTTTGCCGTTGCCTCGGAAAGGGAACCGGCTGGCTCGCACGTCGAGGCCACGTTCGCGAGCCTGTTCCTCAGTGAGTCCTTGGCTGGCGATTTGAGGCTGACAATATACGGCGCGCGGAATTTGCTCATAATCTAGCGGCGGCGGGTTCTTGCCGGCTATTTTTTCCATGACCATGACTCCCTGGTGCGAAGCCACGTGAGCGAGCAGCAGCTTGCCCGTCACGTCGCCGACGGCCCAAACACCGGGCAGGTTGGTCTGACAGAACTCGTCTACTTTTATGAATCCCTGATCCAGGTCCACACCTAGCCGCTCCAACCCCAAGTCTTCGGTATTGCCGCGAAAGCCGATGCCGATCATTACCTTCTCAGCTCGCAGGTCCTTGCTTTCCTGACTGGTAGTAATCGCGACAGTTACGCCGTCGTCATCAGAAACTATGCTCTCGACGTGGGCTGCGGTCTCAACCGCGATGCCCTGCGATTTGAACGAGCGTTCCAGCTGACGGCTAACGTCATCGTCCTCGTTTGGCAAGAGACGTGGGAGGGCTTCGATAATCGTCACCTGGGCGCCGTAGGAGCGGTACAGGTAACCGAACTCAACACCAATTGGACCGCCGCCGACGATTATGACTGAAGACGGGCAGTCTCGTTGCTCAAGAGCCTCGCGGCTGCCAATTATTCGGTTCCCATCAACCGCGGCATTAGGCAGCGGACGCGCATGGCCGCCAGTGGCAATCAGAATATTCTTAGCCTCAATGGTTTCGTTTCCGGGTTGGAGGACGATGCTATTGGCGGCAGCTAGCCGGGCTGTGCCGCGAAAAACTGCCACTTTGTTCTGACTCAGCAGAGTTTCAACGCCCTTGACAAACGTAGCGACAATGCCCCTGCTACGGTCGATTGCTGCCCCGAGGTCTGCTGAAAAATCGCTGTAGCCAATACCGAACTCGGAGCCGCGCCGGAAAAGATTGACAAGTTCGGCGCAGTAAAGCAGAGCTTTGCTGGGGATGCAGCCCCAGTTAAGGCATAGACCGCCTACGGAGTCCTTCTCAATCAAGGCGGCGCGCAAGCCAAGCTGGGAGGCTCTAATCGCGGCAACATAGCCGCCGGGCCCCGAACCAATTATCGCGATGTCATACTCAGCCGTATCCATCGTCCAATTTCCTAGCGTGGTGAGGAAGCCGCTCGCGCCTGCTCGCCTGCGTGGTATGAGCTACGCACTAGCGGTCCAGCTTCGATATGACGAAAGCCGAGCTGCGTACCGTGGGTCCGAATCTCTGCGAATTTGTCGGGAGGGTAAAAATGCATGACGGGCAAGTGATTCTGGTCTGGCTGAAGGTACTGCCCGACTGTGAGGAGATCGCAATCATGGGCTCGAAGATCGCTCATTGTTTCAAACAGCTCGTCAAGTGTCTCGCCAAGTCCAACCATGATGCCGGATTTGGTATTCATCTTTGGGTTGATCTTCTTGACCTGGCGGATTAGATCCAGTGAACGCTGGTAGCGGGCCTTGGGCCGGACCCGGCCGTAGAGCCGGGGCACCGTTTCCATGTTGTGATTGAGAACGACGGGTCCAGCTTCGACGACGGTCCTAAGAGCGTCCCAATTTCCCTCAAAGTCTGGGATGAGCACCTCTATTTGGCAGGATGGCGACCGGTGGTGGATCGCTCGAATGCATTCGGCGAAGACTTCGGCACCACCGTCGGACACATCATCGCGATTTACTGAGGTGATTACGGCGTAGTCCAAGCCGAGAGTCTCGATGGTTCGCGCGAGCCTCAAGGGCTCAACCAGGTCGAGAGGCTTGGGCTTGCCGGAAGTCACGGCGCAGAATCCACATGAGCGGGTACAAATCTCACCCAGGATCATGAAAGTAGCCTCACCTCTGTTGAAGCACTCCCCGATGTTTGGGCAACGTGCCTCTTCACAAACTGTATGAAGCTCATGCTCGCGCAGTAGGCCCTTAACTCGTCTGTAGCGCTCTCCCGATGGGAAACGGACTTTGAGCCAATCTGGCTTTGGCGACCGAGGGCTAGATACCATCTGCTCTTATTCTTTCGAAACCCGGAGATAAATCAAGGTTTGAGGCGTCTTCGACCAGAGAGCATTCGAAAATTTCAGCAAAGGTGTCGGCAATGGTGTCTTCAACCACTCGGAGGCCCGGGCTGAATCCAAGGGCGCGCTCGATGCTGGTCACACTGGTGCCGGTTAAGCCGCAAGCGACGATGGCCTCGAACCAAGACAGATCTGGTTCAACATTGAGGGCGAATCCATGAGTTGTGACGCCGCCGCGGACTCGTACGCCTATCGCGCCGACTTTTTCGCCATTCAGCCAGACCCCAGGCCGGCCTCTGACCGATTCTCCGGCCAGGCCGAATTGGGCAAGCGCCTGAATCATCATGTTTTCTAGACGGCAAACGTAGTCGCTTGGTCCAAGATGTTGACGTTTTAGGTTGATGATAGGATAGCCCACCAGCTGGCCCGGGCCATGAAAGGTAATGTCTCCGCCCCGGTCGCTTTCAATAAGGTCTGCACCGCGGCGCTCCAGTTCGGTTGGTGAAACCAGGAGATGCTGCGGCCGAACTCGGCGGCCGAAAGTAAAAACCGGCTGGTGTTGGAGCAAAGCCAAAACGTCGTCACCACCGGCGCGTACTACTTCGGCTGTACGCGTTTGCCATGAGAACGCCATGTTGTAGTGGGCGATGCCAAGTCTTTGCATGCGGGTGGGATTGGTCAAGGACGAACCCTTCTACAGCGGACACCAATCAGTTAGAGCGTATCACGGGCGCCGTTCGGTTAGGCAGAATCTTGGTCCGATGGGAACGATTTTCTGTGATCGGCAGACGGCGGACAAATGCTGGGCTTCTCAGACGTGATCGCGTTGGTAGATACTACGCCATACCTTTCGCCGCGGCCGTAATCGTTTCGGTCGCAGTATCCAGTCCAATCTGGTCAGTGTTTAGCGTAAGGTCATATTTACTGACATCTAGCAAGTCAATTTTGTAGAGCTTTTTCAAAAGGTCGCCGCGATCCTTGTCAAGCTGATTAACGCTCGTGAGGGCCTGCTCAAAGTTGAGTTCTTGCTCACCTGACAGACGCTCCGCGCGCACTTTGGCGGCGCCATGAATCATCACCTTGAGGACGCCGGCTTGTTCGCGAAGGATGTGCTGGCCTGCATGCCCCACTATTACGGCATCGCCTTGGTCAGCAAGCTCAAGGATTACCTTCTCTATGAATGGGCGGTACTCATCAGAGTCCATGCTTTGGAGAGCGGTTGCCCAGATGGCGGGAGATGGTTCGGCGAGCGCACCTCCTCCCTCCAATGTCACCGTTGAGGAGGCAGCGAGCCGGCGCATGATACGTTCGAAGAATCCCGGCATGTGCTCGGAGGCGATGACTTCGGTTGGCGAGACGCCGGCCCGAGCAGCAGCTTCCGAAGTTATTTCCCAGTCGTAGTAGCGAAATCCAAGCTGGTCAGCCACTTGTCGAGCAATGTCGAAGCCTCCTGAACCGGCTTGAACGGAAAGAGCAACAACAGAGGCTGACATTTCTCTTAGTACTTCCTTTCGTTGAGGGATTTGGGAAGCTTGGCGCCGACCCGGATGGCGATTGGAGGTTGGAAAGAGTTTTCGGCCGCGGTCGGGGCCACTTCAAAGGTCGTGAGCCCCAAACAGAGATACCTGAACTCAACGTCCGCATTGTATCCGGAAACTTCCTCAGCAGATCACAAATCACAAAACTTGCTCCGCCATCAAAAGTTGAGGGGCCAATTGTAGCTACCCGGTGTGTTCCGTGAGGTTATGTGGGTTGCAGAAACTAAGGAAATGCCGCCAGTACGACTGTGCTGTTGCTGGGGCTTTGGTTTATGGATCGCTGGCATGATTGATCAAAATCAGGATTGATTCATAGGCGACTCAAGCCCTACTTCAGAATCAGCGCTGTCCGGTCGAAAATAACCTGTGGAATATTCGAGGGATCGAACCGGATGATCAACGAAAACAACCTTCAAGCAGCCGATACTGAAGACCTTTTGGCAGCCGTCGAAGAATTCGAAAATGCTATAAGTTCGCTTTCGTCCGGCCTTGCTCAGGTGCATTTCAGTGTGCGCAAGCTTGCGGCTGCGATCGAGGAAAAGAGTGGTCTGGATGACCATGCCCCTTCGACTCAAAAGGCGAGTGAGCCTGGAGTGGACGTAGTGGGCGGTTCGCTTCCGTTTGTCCAACCTGACGTTCCACTGCAAAAGTGGGGAGATCGGCACGAGGCCGAAACCGCGAATGACGCTGAGCGCCTTGAAGTAAGCCGACCGTCGGACGAAGTCCGCCATGAGATCAGCAAAGCCTCACCGTCGCCAGTGAATCCGGAGCCGGAAGGCGACAACGCTGCGCCTGATGTTGAAGTTGTAAGGCAGGAACTTCAGCGCACCGTGGAGCGGGTGAAGGCGGAGATGGATGATGGATTGCGGTCAGTGGAATCAGATGACGACAATCCTCATGCAGATCCGAAACAGACTGAACCTCAGTCCGACCGTGCTGAATTTCCTCAGCCGGCGGGGCCGACCCTGAAATGGCCCAAGATTGAGCGAGAACAGCCGCCTGATAATGTTGCTAATGTCCCAGAATCTTCCGCCGGAATCGCAGAACAATGAACAACCGACCCAGCGGATCAGGAGCCAGAGCCAGCGGTGGCCCCAAATCTCCTATCCGGTCCATTAACGCCTGAATTGGGCTTGGATACTGACACTGAGCCTCAACCTGACGACCACGTGCGCAGGGACGAAGTGCGGCGGGCCGTGGAACAGGCGCGAGCCGATATTGACGACGTCGAGTCCTCCGCCGAGATGCCGTCAGCCGAGGATCCTCCGTCTAGCTTGATGGCTTCGATGGCAGGGGCAGAGGAACGAGCCTCAGATGACTTGCCCGTGAAGCCGCCAGTAGTAATTATCGAAAATTCCGATGGCAGGGTGGAACTGGTGCAGGTCTTCCAGGCTCTAAACCGCGTGCAGCATTCAACCCAGCCGGCCCTGCTCAACCATTCCTCCAACAGCATCTCGGTTGGGTTGAGCTCGCTCTCCGATCCGCTAGACCCGGACGCATTGGCCAAAGCGGCCGAGGAAGTGTTCGGTAAAGAATGTACGGCAGAGAGCCGCGGCAACGAGATTTCGATCCTGGTTGGCAAAAGAAAGGTGGCGTAGGAGGTTGAAGCTACTTCCAAAGAGGCCTTCCAAATCGCCAAAGGGCCCTAATCGGGACACACTAAGAAACACCACCCGTATAGAGCAGCGCCGCGATACTCAACTCAGCGGCGAGGCCCTGCTTGAACAAGCTGAGCGGCTTCGCGAATTGAGCGTTCTCCGTCTCTTCTTGCATAGTGCAGGAACGCTCGAGGAAATGCTCGCCCTGTTCCTGGAACGTTCCCCTCGGGTTACTGGAGCCATAGTGACCATACCGTTGCTGTTGGATCGCCGTCGTGAGCTGCTTAGCGCCGAATGCCTCTCCAGCATCGAGGATTATGGGTTGGAGCAGGCGTGTCTCGCCGCCGGGCAAGACTTATCGGAGTTGGAGCTGTCGTTACCTCTTCGTAGCTGGCGACGTGAGGTGCTCGAGAGCGGCGAGGTTGCGCTCAGGGATGATCTGCGCGCTGTTCTCGAGGATGAAGTCGGCCAAAAAACCTGCGATCAGATACGTCGTAGACTCGAAATATCAAAGGTGGCGGTTGCTCCCCTGGTAATGGAGGGGGAAGCTTTTGGCCTGTGTATTTTCGTTTTCTCTGGAAAAGAGCCAGACCTTGAGATTCTTGAGATTCTTGAGCTTTCCTCGGGCCATTGCACGCTGGCTCTGAAGGATATGATGGCTGGCGAGAAGACAACGCGATTCGGCGGAATCGACCCGGTGACGTGGGCTCACAGCCGAGGGTACTTCCTCGAGGCACTTGAGGAAGAGGTTGTTCGAGCTCGGCGTTACGATCGAGACCTCTCCCTAGTGTTCTTCGATATCGACGATTTTAGTCGGTTCAACGCCGAGTTCGGACACTCATTCGGCGACCGGCTTCTGAGATCAGTGGCCATGACCTTAGTCGGCTTGGTGGCTTTGCCGGAGGTGGTGGCTCGCTATTGGGGAGATGAATTTGTTGTGCTGCTGCCGGAATCAAATCGGGCCGTGGCTGTTCAACTGACTTCTCAAATCGTTCGCAAGCTCGCAGCCATCTCGATCTTTGGTGACGACTCACGAGAGAGGCAGAACATCACGGCGTCTGCCGCTATTGTTTCCTACCCCGAGGACGGGGCAAGCCGTAAGGACTTACTCACCGCTGCTGAGATTTCTCTAGACCTGTCCAAACGAGAGAGGCACGAGGCTGCGGCGCCGCAGAAGCATCTGACACCGGTTCAACAATTGCGAATAGCTGGCAGGAATCACGAAGATTGAGCATTCTCTATCCCGCATTCCGTATGTATCCCGACAAATATTGATTCCAAGCACAACGGATAGCTGGCCTCCCAGCCGATTCTCGGGGCGAGGGAAGTAATGGGATCAACAAGCGAAGCAAACGAAGTGTCCTCGGTTCTGGTGATCCTAGATCGATTGTGGCAAACAAAGATTCAGAGTGTCGCATTCCTGGACCAGTGGCGCGAGAATTCGAACGACGCTGACCTTCAGGCGGGATTGAAAGCGCATCTTGAGGATGAAAGGCGTCACCTACGCTTGATCGGTGAAGAAATAATCCGAGTAGGAGGTCGTGTGACGTCGGACCGGCGCGAGGGCCCAGTCGGCAAAGCCTACGATGTTGCCTGGTCGCAGGAGCCGGACCTATACAGGCTGATTTCCTGTTACCGCGGCATTAAGCTGCTTACGATGCGACGGTGCGGCCAATTAGTCTCGCTCGTCGAGCCGGGCGTTGGAGAGTTACTAGATCCGTATTGCTAGTGACGAAGAACGGCACGTCCGTTGGGCAGATATCCGGATTGAGCGCTTGATGACAGCCGCCGACATGCGCAGCTCAATCTCTTGAATGACCGCATGGAAAAGATCCTGGAGGCTGTTTGGCAGATCGGCTGGAGAGACTCAGGCCGTATCGGCCAGAGGAAGACTTCCTAGTTGTCCAGGTTGCTTTAGGCGGCGTTTGAGGGATCAGCTTCCCGAGGTTCAGCAAATCTCGTAGAGTCGATCTGGCTTTCTCGCATGAGCCGCTCTCTCGCTATGCCTACCAAGGCGCTCGCCTCTTCGGCGTCCTTTCCGTAAACCGCCCAGCCAGCATTAATGTCGACGGCCCTAGACTCGTCGACAGCAAACCCATCCACTACGGCTTGAACTAGCTGCTGCGCTCTTGCTTTCGCCTCCCTGTCTTGCAGTCCTAGGGCAATTAGGCCGACTTCATTGGGGCCAAGTGAGGAGAAGCAATCGTAATCCCCGGCGAATCTCTCCAGTGCCTGTATTGACAGCGAGACATTCTCGTTGCCATTAGCAGGCTGCACACTTACTCGCAGAGAAAACACAGCGAAAGATCCGTGGTCAGACTGAGCACGAGAGCATTCGAGCACGATTCGCTCGAGGAAATACTTCCGCCTGTTCCAGTCGCTAATTTCTCCGGTGATATTCGACCAGGCCATGAAGGATTGCTCGATCCGGCGGCTGGTCTCACGCAGAAAGATAGAAGCGAAGGCCGCGGTCGTAGCGAGAATCATGAGACCAATCAAGAGGGAAATATTGCTGTTGTAGTCTTCTATGCTAAGGCCGTAGGGGAACCACGGTATTACCCAGAGGATGGTTGCTGCAAATAAGGTGAAGAAGGCGTCAAGCATTAATCGCCGCCAGAACAGTGCTATCTGATAAGAATGGAGCAGGGCAGAGGAAGCCTTAACTCTGTTTGCGTCGGGTCGGGATATGAATTTGAACACCTTGTATTATTCTCGACCGCACGGCCCCTTTCGATTAGCGAAATTGAACCCGAAGGGACTAGTAGTCTCTTTCGAGAATGAATGTTGTCAATTCATCGAAGCGCAGACGCGCCTCACTGTTGATATGGGCTTTGGACAACGCGTCCATCGCCGTTGACCGGTAATCTTCGGCAAGGCCCTGGGCAAAGTAGCGGCAATTCCAGCGCTGCAAGACTTCAAGCACGTCATTCACGTCCGCGTCGCTGACATCTTCCTTGCTATAAACGGACCGCAAAAGCTCCCTATCGCTCCCCACTGCCTGCTCGAACGCGTGAACCACCGGTAAAGATTTCTTGCGGCGCACAATATCAGACCCTACTGGTTTTCCAGTGGCGCTGCCCTCGCCCCAAATGCCAAGGATGTCATCGCGAATCTGGAATGCCACGCCGAGTTGACGCCCAAAAAGGTTGAGGCGCTCTGCCTCCTCTGAACTGGCTCCGGCGACGAGTGCGCCGAGACGAAGCGATGTGCCGAACAAGGCTGCGCTCTTGCGCCCAATCATTTCGATGTATTCGGTCAGGGCAACGTCATGCCGTATCTCAAAGCTCAAGTCCTGGTGTTGGCCCTGGATGATTTCGCTACAGGTCTCATTGAGGACACCACGGACCTCAAGGAGCCTTTTTGCCGGCATTCCATGGTTAGCCGCTTGTCCCAGCATCTTGTAGGCGACGGTCCACAGGCCCAAACCTGACAGCATTGCCGGATTGCGGCCGAAATAGGCCCAGACGGTCGAGCGGTGGTGACGAAGTTCGTCCCCATCCTCAATGTCGTCGTGAATAAGCGTGAAATTGTGGACCATCTCGACGCCGGCGGCGATTGGAATACAGTGCTCAATATCTCCATCGAGCGATTCACAGGCGAGCAAACACATTGCCGGCCTTAGGCACTTGCCGAGATTCGGACCCCCATCGCTGCTCCAGCCTAGCTGGTAGCGGAGAAGGTCATCGAGAGGTGCGTTGCCGGTCGCCAAGAAGTCGCTAACGCCATCCTGGATATAACCGCGGTATCGAAAAAGAATCTCCGGTCCTTCCACATATCGGATGGTACTTGGCAGCGAGTGTGTGTCAAATCTCGGCGGCCAACAAGCCAGAATAAGTGATTGCGGAACCAACCGAGTACAGTCCAAATTGGCCGTGAAACCGAGCTGACGACCTCCTTCGGCGCCGCTGCATTGGTTGGACGTTAAAGTGACCCGCTATCGCTTTGGGCGGAATCGAGCCAGCGGTCAAGCGAGAATTTGTAATCTTCGGCGATTTGGCCTCTTGCAACTTTTCTCAGCGGGGTTTTGGGCAGGGGCTGATCGCTGAGTTCTATAAGGGCCACTCGCTTATATCCCGCCATCTCCTTGCTTAGACGAGCGATGTCCTGATTTATTAACTCCCGGATCTCTGCCTCCAGCACGGAGATTCCTTCCGCGCTACAGCGGCGCCGAGTTTCCTCAACGCTGGGATACAGAACCGCCGTCACCTGGATGCGTTCGCGACGATGTCTTCCCACAATGCAGACGTCTTCGATGAGTTTGCTTTGAGTTAGCTTCTCTTCGAGCTCCTCAGGATGGATCTTTTCGCCTGAGTCGAGCACGATGATGTACTTGCTGCGCCCGGTCAGGTATATTGCGCCGTCTTTTTCTATGCGCCCCAAATCTCCGGTATGCAGCCATCCGTCCTGGATGGCTGCCTCGGTTTGGTCGTCGGCGTTCCAATAGCCGGAAAAGACTCCGGGCCCTCTGACCAGCATTTCGCCTTCGCCTGGTTCAGCAGCACTAACGCCTGTTTCTGGCAGGTCATTCAGCCGGACCTCGACTCCGTCTATCGGCTGGCCTACGCTGCCAATGTGCCGCTCGTAGTAGCGTGTGAGGCGGAAGCGCCAGGGCCAAAATCTCTGAAGACTGACGATTGGGGATGCCTCGGTCATTCCCCAACCCTGCAATAGTGGCAGACCCAAGCTGAAGAAATCTCTTGCGGTTGCTGGATTGAGCGCCGCACCCCCACTCATTAGGAAACGCATACGGCCACCCAGAGCTTTATGAATCGACCGAAAAAGCAATGGTCCAAGGTTGACACCGGTAAGCCGCTTAACTAGTCCTGCGAGGCGCTGGGCCCTCCGAAGAGCCTGCAATCTGCCGTCCGCCTCCGCGCGTGACAGGATGCCGCGATAAACGACTTCGAATAGAGCCGGAACGCCAAAAAATACTGTGGGCTTGTACTCCTGGAGTCGATCGCGGATGCGCCGCAGGTCGTTCTCGATGACGACCGGTGCCCCAACCAAAGCCACAAGGACTACAGCAGCCAGAAAGGGCATGGCGTGATGAAGGGGCAACACTAAGAGAGTCGAGTCCTTCGTGCTGAACCGGATTGCTTCCCTGGCGCCAAGAGCGTTTGAAATCAGGTTCTCGTGCGTGAGCATCACACCCTTGGCGCCACTCGTCGTGCCGGACGTATAAATGATTGTGGCGAGGTCATGTGTCGCCGGTCCACGATCATCGAGCTCTGATCGATTCGAGGCGTTCGCTGCTGCCGACAAATCCGCTAGGGTGGTGACTCCTTGCCAGCCGTTCCTCTTGAGCAAGATCGTTCTCTCGACTCCATCAATACCAGTCTCCAACTTTTCGAGAACCGACCTCGAAGCGAAAAGATAGCGACACTCGGCCCAGGTAACTTGGCGCCGGATTTCTTCGGGCGTGAGGTCGTAATAGACTAAAACGCCGACCGCACCGGCGTAGGTCGCGGCCATAAATCCGACGACCCAATCGATGCTGTTTTCACAACAAATAGCCACGTGATCGCCACGAATTAGGCCACCGGCAACGAGTCCCGCAGCCGAGTCTTTTGCAAGGAGCGATAATTCACGCCAGGTGAGTGACCTTCGAGTGGTTCCACTGCCTTCAACGTAGGCTAAGTTACTGCCAAACTCGCGGGCGGCAAGGTCGAGCGCATCGGGAATTGTTAGGGGCCGCGCTGGGTCGCCCATTTTGGTCTATCGAGCCGCCACCAAGGACTTGCGCCGCTCGAGAGCTTGGCGAAGATAGAAGCCGGTCAGGCTTTTCTTGTGTTTGGAGACCTGTTCCGGCGTGCCTTCCGTAACGATTTGGCCGCCTCTGTAGCCACCTAACGGTCCCAAGTCGATGATGTGGTCGGCGTTCAGCAGGACATCGACGTGATGCTCGATCACAATTATCGTGTTGCCGCCATCGGCCAGACGCTGGAGGACTGAAAGCAGGTTACTCACGTCATCGAACGATAGACCGGTTGTCGGCTCATCAAGAATATAGAGAGTCCGGCCAGTTGATCGGCGTGATAACTCGGTCGAAAGCTTGATCCGCTGGGCCTCGCCACCGGATACGGTAGTCGCCGGCTGGCCCAAGGTGATGTAGCCGAGTCCAACATCCATCAGCGTCTGAAGCCGGCTGCGTACTTTGGGGAAAGCGGCAAACATATCCAACGCCTCTTCAACTGTCATGGCCAACACTTCAGCGATGGTTTTGCCTCGGAAGGGGATTTCCAGTGCCTCGCGATTGTAGCGTTGACCTTTGCAGACCTCGCAGGGCACGGTTACGTCTGGCAGGAACTGCATTTCAATTTCTATGTAACCGGCGCCCTGACAGGCTTCGCAGCGGCCACCTTTAACGTTGAAGGAGAATCGCCCGGGCTTGTAACCGCGGAGCCGGGCTTCTGGCACCGACGCGAACAGCTCACGAATCGGCGTAAACATGCCCGTGTAAGTGGCGGGATTGGAGCGTGGCGTTCGACCGATTGGCGATTGGTCGACATTTATTACCTTATCGAGCTGCTCAAGTCCAACGATTGCGTCACACTCTCCGGGCCGCTCACGGGCCGAGTAGAGTAATTGAGCCGTCTTTTTGTGCAGAATATCGGTGATTAGCGTGCTCTTGCCGGACCCCGAAACGCCGGTTATACAGACGAACTTGCCAAGAGGAATTTCGACATCGAGATTCTTTAGATTATTTTCCCGCGCCCCTTGGATTTGAACGTACTCACCGCTGCCGGGCCGTCTGGTCGAAGGAATTGGTATTTGCTTGGCACCACTGAGATAGGCCCCAGTGATCGAGCTCGGGTCCGCCATAACATGGTCCGGCTCCCCGGCTGATACAACTTCGCCGCCATGAGCGCCGGCGCCTGGGCCCATGTCAATGAGATAGTCGGCCGCCCGCATCATCGATTCGTCGTGCTCGACAACCAGAACCGTGTTGCCGAGATCGCGCAGGCGCTCCAGGGTGCGAATCAGCCGCGTGTCGTCGGCCGGATGCAGTCCAATTGTCGGTTCATCACAGACGTATAAGACCCCCATTAATCCAGAGCCGATTTGAGATGCCAGGCGAATGCGTTGGGCCTCGCCTCCGGACAAGGTTGCCGTGCCTCGGTCCAGGGTTAGATAGTCCAACCCCACTTCTACCAAGAAATCGAGACGAGCCCGAATTTCCTTCAGTATTTGATAGGCAATCGCTTGTTCACGCTGATTCAGGGGCGTGTCAACGGAACCGATGTGAGCGAACCATTCTTGCGCATCGACAATGCTCAACGCTGTTGTTTCCGTGATATTCTTGCCGCCGATTTTGACCGAGCGAGATTCCGGCTTGAGCCGCGCACCCTTACAGGCGGGACAGGGCACCGAAGCCATGTAGCGCTCGAACTCATTGCGAATATAGTCGGAGTCAGTTTCCTTGTAGCGGCGCTCAATGTTGGTTATTACGCCTTCGAATTTGGTTTCCCAGGTATGCGAGTGTCGACCCGAGCCTTCGTACGTCACGGAGACCGGGGCTGGGTCACCGTAGAGAACGATTTGAAGCTGGTCCTCGGTCAGGTCTTTGACCGGCACCTTGAGATCGAAGCCGTGCTTCTTCGCTGCTGCTTCGATGATGCGGTAGTACCATCCACTGTGGGAAGACGCCCGCGACCAGGGAAGAATCGCCCCTTCGGCAATCGACAGGTTCTTATTTGGTAAAACCAGAGCAGGATCAATTTCCATTTTGACACCGAGACCGGTACAGTCCGGGCAAGCGCCATGAGGGCTGTTGAAGCTGAAGTTGCGAGGCGCGAGGTCACCAAATGATAGGTTGCAATGGAGGCACGCGAGGTGTTCCGAGTAGAGCCGTTCCTCCTCATCGTCTATCGAGGCGCTCATTAATCCACTTCCGAGCTTCAGAGCTGTTTCGACTGAATCGGCGAGCCGGCTGCTCGACCCAGCGGACCCCTCACCGCCCTCTTCCTCGGTTATCAGGCGGTCAACAACGATCTCAATCGTGTGGCGCTTGTTCTTAGCGAGCTCAATCGTTTCTTCGAGGTCGCGGACCTCGCCATCGATGCGGACGCGCACGAAACCGGCGCGCCTGGCGTCTTCGAGTACGCCGAGATGCTCGCCTTTCCGGTCTGCCACAATCGGGGCAAGAATAAGAAGCCGCTTACCGGGCGCCAGATCAAGGATGGAGTCGACGATCTGCTGAATCGTCTGCTGCTCGATTGGCCTGCCGCATTTGGGACAATGAGGACGGCCCGCTCGAGAGAAAAACAGTCTTAGATAATCGTATACCTCGGTTACCGTACCGACCGTGGACCGTGGGTTTCGGCTGGCGCCCTTCTGGTCTATGGAGATCGCCGGCGACAAGCCTTCAATGTAGTCAACATCGGGCTTTTCCATCTGCCCGAGAAATTGTCGAGCGTAGGCGGAGAGAGACTCAACATAACGGCGTTGACCCTCGGCGTAGATTGTATCGAACGCGAGCGAACTCTTCCCGGACCCGGACAAGCCGGTCACGACGACCAGTTGGTCGCGTGGGATGGTCACATCGACGTTCTTGAGATTGTGCTCACGGGCGCCGCGGACGATTATTGCGTCTAAGGGCAAATCAACACCGGTCTAAGCAATAAGATAGATTGGTCATTCTTCCGCGTGAAAAGCGAACCACCTGGATCTTACTCAGGTGAGCTGGATTGTCTCAACAATTGTACTGCCGGGCCACCCCTCGAAGGAATGATGGCTTGGCATTTGAGCGTAATTCTGGTGGTGGGTTGGTCCGGCTCAGGGCCAAAAACTTTGGTGAAGCCGCCTGCGCTAGCCGAACCGAGTCAAGAGGACTCATAAATGTCGAACACGTCGAACGAATTCGCCGCGAGCAGCCCGCCACTGGACTCAGCTTCCAATTAGTGATGCAGCCACATCACATGGCAGGCCGTGCGCTCAGCTCTGACTGCTGGCCGGGGCGGCTTGCTTAGCGGCCTTTTTCCTTTCTTCTAGCTTCTTTTTCTTGGCGCGGTGCTTTTCCCAAGCGACTCTCTTTGCTTTGTTCATGGAATCCTCTCCGAGTATTAGTTGGCGGTCCTTGATAGCATAGCTTTACCAGCAAATGACCCAGCAGACAATCTGAGTCTCATTTTCCTGCCTGGACACAAAAGAGGGGAGCCTTGGCTCCCCTCTTTTGTGTCCAGGCGCTAATTGCCCCAGGCGAGACCGCGTCGTGGTTTGGTCTGCCGTGGGGCGCCGTCGTCCGGATGTGCTTTTGGCTCGATTGGCGGCGGAGTGAGGTCGGGAGGCGTTCTTGACGGCAGATCCAGCGGCGGATCTTGATCGCTAGGCGCCCGCATAAGGGCCTGCAGAGCCTCTCCTTCGAGGGATTCCACTTCCAGCAGCTTGCGAGCCAATTGGTCCAGCTTGGCACGGTTTTCTGTGAGGATGCTTCTGGCCAATTCCCGTGCACTCTCAATAAGCACGCGGACCTCGTCATCAATCTCCTCGGCGATTTTTTCTGAGTAGTCTCGCTGCTCAGAAATTTCGCGTCCAAGAAAAACCATTTCTTCCTTTTGGCCAAACGTGCGCGGGCCAAGTTGTTCACTCATGCCGTAGCGCGTGACCATGGTGCGAGCCAACTTGGTTACTTTGCTGATGTCATCACTCGGTCCGGTGGACATCTCGCCGTAGACGATATCCTCGGCGGCCTGTCCTCCCAGCGTCATGGCCAAACGCTTCTCGAGGTAGGATTTGGTGTTGATATGCCGGTCTTCATCTGGCAACGCAAGCGTGTAACCGCCGGCCATGCCGCGCGAGACGATGGTTATTTTGAATAGGGGATCAAAGTCATCGAGCATGTATGCGACGACCGCATGCCCGGATTCGTGGAACGCCACCTTTTCAATTTCTTCAGCGCTGCGAATACGGCTCTTGCGCTCCGGCCCCATCGTGACGCGGTCAATTGCTTCATCAAATTCCGGCATGCTAATCCGTTTCTTGTTGAAACGAGCCGCCATGATCGCTGCCTCGTTTACTAGGTTCGCCAAGTCGGCCCCTGAGAAGCCCGGAGTGCGCTTCGCGAGAACACCGAGCTCCACGTCATTTTCCATGGGTTTGCCCTTGGCGTGAACTTCGAGGATCTCCTCCCGACCTTTGACATCAGGGGCGTCGATAACGACTTGGCGGTCAAAGCGGCCGGGCCTCAGTAGAGCAGGATCGAGAATGTCTGGCCGGTTTGTGGCCGCAACAACTATGACGTTGGTGTTGGTCTCAAAACCGTCCATCTCCACCAGGATTTGGTTCAAGGTCTGCTCTCGCTCGTCGTGGCTGCCGCCGAGGCCGGCGCCGCGTTGGCGGCCGACAGCGTCAATTTCGTCGACGAAGATTATGCAGGGCGCGTTTCGTTTGGCTTGGTCAAACAGGTCGCGAACGCGGGAGGCACCAACTCCGACGAACATTTCGACGAATTCGGAACCACTGATTGAGAAGAACGGTACGCCAGCCTCACCCGCAACTGCGCGAGCCAGCAGCGTCTTACCGGTGCCAGGTGGTCCCACAAGCAGGACTCCTCGGGGTATTCGGGCGCCGAGCGCCACGAACTTCTCTGGGTATTTCAGGAACTCGACGACTTCTTGTAATTCTTCCTTGGCTTCGTCGACACCGGCAACGTCCACAAATGATACAGACGGCTTGTTAGCCGTGAACATTCGTGCCTTGCTTTTGCCGAAGCTCATGGCCTGCGAGTTAGAACCTTGGGCTTGCCGCATCATGAAAATGATCAGACCAATAAAGATTAGGATTGGCAGCGACGTCAGGAGTAATCCAGCCCAGTTACCGAAAGCACTGGGCGCCTTGATTTCTATCGCGATGCCGGCGGTTGTGGCTGGAGAAACGCCGTTGTCCGCGAGGACTGTATAGATGCTGGAGCCTTCTTCCTTTCGGGATGAATAGCTCGTTGCATCAGTACGCGTGACCTTTAGCGAGTCGCCCGAGACGACGATTTTGTCGATAGCGCCGGCCTTCGCATGGGAAATCACTACGCTGAGGTCTTGCTTGGAGTCCGCACCCGAAGACGGCCGGAAAAACATGACGACGATGGCGATGACCGCAACGAGGATAAGCAGATAGACGAAACTGTTACGCATCCAGCGTGAACCCATATGACCCCTTTACCAGGAACGCAGGTCGATCTCGAAGATTACGCAAGCGCCCAAAATACCTTTCGATTATAACATTGGAGCTTTGCGAGCTGGCTGGTCCTCTTACAGGCGCCTGCTCCTCTAATTTCCGGACGAAAGTGTGCCGCCCTGAGCCCAATTCTCCTTTGGCACATCATCAAATATCACGATAGTTGCGTCAGGTGACGTGTCCGTGATTTTGACGACTGCCTCAGTTATGGCCTTTGCGAGGTCCTGTTTTTGTTTTTGGGTTCGGCCTGCCCACATTTCGACATGGATCACCGGCATCTTTGCCACCTCTCATTCTTCAGAATCATAGCGGATAAAGGCCATGGAGGCCCCGGCTACCCCGTGCTACCATGCCATGTATGGCGGCTGGCCCCCGACCCGCGCCGTCCACTTCAATCGAGGAAGCCCTCTGGGTTACTGGTTGTCCCTACGTCGCTGGAGTCGATGAAGTTGGTCGAGGTCCACTGGCGGGTCCAGTTTTCGCCGCCGCGGTCGTTTTGGCTCCGGATTGGCGACCAGATTGGATCGGTGAAATCAGAGATAGTAAAGTGCTGCGCGCCGTTGACCGTGAACGCCTGGCTGCAGTCATTAAACGTGAGGCTCTGGCCTATGGTATTGGGTGGTCATCAGTGGCTGAAATTGACGAGCGGGGAATTGCTCCCGCCAATCGTACCGCGATGACGCGCGCTTTAAATGCCCTCCCACTGCGTCCGCAGCATGTGCTCATCGATGGCCCTGCTACGCTACCTGACAATCCGTTACCCCAGCGTGCCATAGTCAGAGGTGACGCAACGTGCAGTTCGATAGCCGCGGCGTCGATCGTTGCCAAAGTCGCACGTGACAGTGTCATGCGAGAACTCGATTCGGTTTACCCGGTGTACGGTTTCGCAGCCCACAAAGGCTACGGAACCCAAGATCACCTCGAGCGTCTTTGGCGTTACGGCCCTTCGGTTCAACATCGCCGGAGCTGGCTAGCCGTACAGAAGTTTGCGGTCGAGGACGTAATTCGCGATTCGGAGTTCATCGATGCCTCACGATAGACGTCGGGTGCGCCGGCTGGGCAACTTTGGAGAACGGGTGGCGGCCTCACATCTTGAAGCCAAGGGCTACGAGATCCTGGAACGAAATTGGGGCACGAAGGAGGGCGAAATCGACCTCATCGTCAGCCGTGCCGAGGACCTAATATTCGTCGAGGTTCGCAGTCGCCGGGGTAGGTCGATGGGTACACCGGAGGAGTCAATCACCGGCCGCAAGGCGGACCACATCCGATCTGCAGCCGCTGCTTATGTTCAGGAGCACCCTGATGCTCCGGCCAATCACCGCATAGACGCGGTCGTGATTGAGCTCGATGCTAAGGGTCGTGTCCTAAGAGTCGAGCAAATCGAAAACGCTATCGAGGACGAGTAGCTCCAAGCCGCGACCATGATGCTCACTATATGTCTGGATTGAGGCGTCGCTCCGGGGCCGGGTGGTGAAACGTGCGTGAGGTCCTTAGCGAAATCGAACTGATTGCCGAAAGTGCCAGGCAGGCGCTGGCAGCGAAAAATGTCGTGCGTGAGGCCGGTCTTAGCCGTTCGCGGGAGGCGATTCGTTACTCTGCCAACGCGATTCGAGATGTGCACCGGGGCGAATTCGATCGGGCGGAGGAATTGTCCGCTAGGGCCGGTGAGCTCTTGTCGGAGGTGAAGACGGCGCTCAACGACCATCCTGATATTCTCCACGCGGGGTTTGTCCATGATTCGGCGAAAGAGTATGCCGAAGCCCGGATCACTCTGGCGTTAATTAGCGGTCGTGGCGGCCTGCCAACCCACGAAGACTTGGGGGTTGGTCTAGCTTCCTATTTGAACGGTCTTGGAGAAGTCGTCGGCGCGCTTAGGCGCTATCTTTTGGACAAACTCACCGCTGGTGAAATTGAAAGCTGCAAAGAGGCGCTTGAGGTAATGGATGAGGTCTACGGGATTCTCGTTACCGTCGATTACCCTGACGCGATGACCGGCGGCTTACGCCGAACCACGGACAGTGTGCGTGGCATTCTGGAACGTACGCGGGGTGATTTGGCTTTGATGATCAGGCAGGCACAGCTTGAGGACCGCCTGCGCCTGTTCGAAGAGCGTCTAAGTTAGAAGCTAAATGAGATGGCCTGGAAAGATCCAGGCCATCTCATTTGAAATCTCCATATGGCTGCAACCCGGTCGCTAGCCGACGAACAGCGGCCCGAACACAACGGCGACAATCGACATCAGCTTCAGCAGAATGTTGAGAGCCGGACCTGACGTGTCTTTGAAGGGATCACCGACGGTATCGCCGACAACGGCAGCCTTATGCGCCTCAGATCCCTTGCCGCCACCGTGCCCAGCTTCAATATACTTTTTGGCATTGTCCCAGGCTCCGCCGGCATTTGCCATCATCAAAGCCAGCATTGATCCGGATATGATCGAGCCAACCAGCAAGCCGCCCAGCGCTTCAGCGCCGATTATTGCGCCGACGGCTATCGGCACTGAGACCGCCAATAGCCCCGGTACAATCATTTCCCGAATCGCACCCTCCGTCGCGATGCTCACCGTTTTGGCGTACTCGGGCCGGGTTGTTCCTTCCATGATCCCGGGAATCTCGCGAAACTGGCGGCGAACCTCAGACACCATGCTCATTGCCGCTCGGCCTACGGCCGCCATGGTGAGCGCGCCGAAAATGAATGGCATTAGCCCGCCGATTAGCAGGCCAATCAGCACGTTCACATCCAAAAGATTGAGGACTTCAATGTCCACGATGATGGAGTAGGTCACGGTCAGAGCCAGGGCCGTAAGGACAGCGGAGCCAATCGCGAATCCCTTGCCGGTTGCGGCTGTAGTGTTGCCCAGGCTGTCCAGTGCATCGGTGCGCTCACGCACCTCAGGTGGCAGGTGGGCCTGTTCAGCAATACCACCGGCATTGTCCGCCACCGGTCCGTAGGCGTCTGAAGCCAGCGTGACCCCGAGGGGGGAGAGCATGCCGACCGCGGCCAGCGCGATACCATAAAGTCCCGCAATTTCGAATGTGAACCAAATTGCGGCAGCGAGGACCAAGATAGGAATCGCGGTAGAGATCATTCCGAGACCGAGACCGCCGATGACAATGGTTCCGGCGCCGGTTTCTGCCTGCTCGGCCAACTTCTGCGTTGGCTTGTATTCGTAAGCCGTGTAGTACTCGGTCGCCGTGCCAATGGCCTGGCCGGCCACCAGTCCGGCGAGCACACAGAAGAACAGCGCGAAATCGAGATCCATGATTAGAATTGCCGCGGCGCTTCCCACCAGGACAAGGCCGCTGGCTGAGAAAATTCCGGTGCGCAGAGCCCAGAGTAGCCTGCCAATATTGGCTTGCTCACTAGTGCGGACGAGGAGAGTCCCGATGATCGATGCCCCGATGCCGATCGCCATGATTAGCAAAGGCAGGACGAAAGCATCTGAGTCGAAAGTGGCGATAGCGGAGGGATTCAAAACGGCGTTGGTGTTCTCCGTTGCGACGATTGCGATTAGCGCTAGCGACATCGTTGCCACGATGGCACCGGTGTAGGACTCAAAGAGGTCAGCGCCCATACCGGCGACATCGCCGACGTTGTCGCCGACGTTATCAGCGATAACTGCTGGGTTCCGCGGGTCGTCTTCCGGAATCCCCGCTTCAACCTTGCCGACCAGATCGGCACCGACATCGGCCGCCTTTGTATAAATTCCGCCGCCCACACGGGCG
The DNA here is from genome assembly GCA_965219205.1 of Dehalococcoidia bacterium. Taxonomy (GTDB): domain Bacteria; phylum Chloroflexota; class Dehalococcoidia; order DSTF01; family WHTK01; genus WHTK01. The sequence continues at coordinate 115,128 of CBDCMQ010000002.1, read as the reverse complement.
AACAGAGCGATGGATGATGCGCCAAAAGCGAAGCCGGTCAATGGCTGGACATCTTCGAGGACTATGTAGAGGGTTGTCAGGCAGAGCAGGCTGATCCCCACGACGGTCATACCCATGACAACGCCCGAGGAGAACGCGACTCTAAGGGCGGGATTTAGGCCAGTACGCGCTTTCGCGGCCGTCCGCACGTTGCTGCGGACGGCGATCTGCATGCCGATGAAGCCAGCGAGGCCCGAGGCTAGAGCCCCAATGCCATAGGCTATGGCGGTCCTAGGCAAATCCGTCAGATTACCGCGCTGGTCGCCAAATCGATCTAGAACGTCGTAATCGATAAAGATTGTCAGTACAACGAAAACCGTGACAACGAACGCGGCCAGGAAGGCATATTCTCGCCGAAGGAAAGCGCTTGCACCCTCCTGAATAGCTACGGCGATCTCTTTCATTACATCGTCGCCTTCGTCCTCTTTAAGAATCATTTGGGCTACGACAAAAGCAAACGAGAGCGCGCCAAAGCTGGCCACTAGTGCAACGATCAAGAGCGTCATTGATACCTCCGCTCCGTGCAAAAAAGAAGCCTCCGACGCGGAAGGCCCATCGAGAATCTACTGATTCAGCGTCTTGAAATCAAGGTACGGACTTTCAGAGAGTCTGTTTTGAGCTCATCGGTTCTCGCGAGGAACCGCAACCTCACACTAAATGGTCCACCTGCTGCTTCTTTCAGATGAAGTTAAACGGGCCGCGACCACCGGCAAAACCCGGGATTGATTTGCCGGAAATGCGCCGAGATGGTCGGCCTGTCTATGAACCGACGCTACCGGCCTGCCGATAACTAACACGAAGCAATTCTGATCACGGATCCATTCGAGGGGAGATAGGCGAAGCGTGAGTGAAGTCAGTGACCGGAGTGTTCAAGTCGCGGGCCGCGCCCGCGACGGCGAGCCTGCCGCAAAACGTCTGCCCCAACACACACTGAGTGATTTGCTGGTTCCATTCAGCACCGCCCTAGATTTGGCGGAGGGCCGGTCTCCCGGTCATGCGCAACGAGTTGCCTATATTGCCGTTTCCATCGCTGAAGAACTAGGGGTCGATGGGGTCGAACGGCTGGCCAGTTGCTACGCAGGCCTAACCCACGACATTGGGGCAATCGTCATCGGCGCCGGCCTTGCTCAGGTCACGCGCGGCGATGAAAGGTTGCTGCTTGCCTCTTCGCCATTGATGACACCGGAAGAAGTGGCGGTCGGTGCCAGCGACACTCCAGAGCTCGTGGTCGAACGCATTGTTGATCACACTATCCACGGTGCCCGGGCAGCACAGGAGCTAGTGTTGCCCGAAAATGCCGTTAAAGCGGTGGCTAGCCACCATGAAAATTGGGATGGCAGCGGTTACCCGCACGGTCTGGCCGGGGATGAGATCTCCTTGATCAGCCGAATAGTGGCGCTCGCCGATCAGATTGAAGGTCTGTTAGGTCAGAGCTCGCCGCTTTCAGCCCGCCGCAATCTGTCTCTCTGGCTCGGTCGGCTTTCTGGCAAGGAATGTGACCCGGAAGTTGCGTCCGCGTTGCGCAGCCTTGGGGCCGGGGACTCATTTTGGCTCGGACTTTTCAGCGCGAATCTGCCACGTGAAATCGCGGCTCATTGCGGGCGCGTCAAGGAATCGAAGGCGTTCCGTCTGGTGCCGTCTGTAGAAACGCTCGCTAATCTTATTGACTCGCGCTTCAGTTTTACGACAGGGGTTTCGAGTCGTGTGGCGAGCCTTGTCGAATCGCTGGGGCGCAGCATTGGGCTTCAGGAAATGCGTTTGAAGCAGCTGCGTCTCGCGTCTCTGCTCCATGACGTGGGCCAATTATCAGTCTCAGAGCGGGTAATGGCTAAGCCAGGTATCCTGAGTGTCGATGAGCTTGAATTGTTGCGTCTACATCCCGGCTACTCACGCGACCTTGTGGCCGGCATCAATGGCCGCGAGGAAGTTGCCGAATGGATCGGCGCGCACCACGAACGTCCGGACGGGCGTGGTTATCCAGATGGCCGAGTGGCGGACGAGATCCCAATAGAGGCCCGTATCTTGGCGATCGCCGACGCCTATGTAGCCATGACGTCGGAGAAGCCTCACCGTCCACGCGTCGATAGCCGCGACGCGGCCCGCCGTTTACGGACTGCGGCTGGCGACCAGCTCGATCCGGAGCTAGTAGAAATCTTCCTGAGTGAGGTCGTTGCTTAGCTCAGAAAAAGTTGGTTGGACCAGGAGACCTGGTCAGTGACCCGGTGGCTCGGCCTGGTTAGAAAGCAAAGTTGACAGGCCGTAGCCCATGGTCAGACCGGCAAGAAATCCAAAAATAAAACGCATCTTCGCCTCCGCCTGCCAGCGCCACCTCTGGAAGCAAAAAAAGCGTAGCCGCAGTCCAACTCACATGTCAAGTTGCGGCCGCGCGGTCTAGAAGACTGCCTCGCGGTAACTGTAAATAGCTCGCCGTAAGCCATCAATCACCAGAGCAGCGCTGTGCAACTTGCTGGGCGGCAATCCACCCACTGCCTCTGAGACATCTTCGTGGGTGATGTCGAGGGCTTCGGCCAAGGTTAGGCCTTTAACCATCTCGGTAAGGATACTGCTCGTGGCCACGGACGCCGTGCAGCCCTGCGTCAAAAAGCGAACGTCACTAACTCTTTCATTCTCAATTTGCAACGTGAGAATAAAGGTATCACCACATACCGGGTTCATTTGGACGCCGCGCGCGTCGGCGTTGTCTAGAACGCCCTGATTTCGAGGGCTGCGAGCATGATCAAGGACGATGTCGCTATAGGACTCCACCGGTTGAAGTCTAGAAGCTACCGCTCAAGGGCGTCAACGAGAGGCCAAGCGGCAATTGGCTCGGAACATCCTTGCCCTGAATCAAGACACGAATCCGTCCCAAGTCTGCTGGATCCGTCAATTCGATCGCTGCTCGCCGCAGAGCGTAGTACGCTTCGATTTCGGTAGCTCCAGGTCGCTGAGATACTGCATCCTCAATGCCAAGCGCTGCGAGAAATTCTGCCTGCGATGTTTCGCCGATTGTCTCTAAACCGGCGGCTCGCCCAGTTGAATCCAGGGAGGAAAAATCGACGCTTGCGGTGATGTCCTGCCGGCCGATGTGAGCGTACGGGTTCTCGCCGGAAGTGTGGTGGTAAAAGGTCAACATTGTACCCATACGGCGCCACGGTGCGTAGAGTTCGGCTGCCCGATAGCCATAGTCAAGTGTCAAAATGTATCCGCGTCGCAAAGCTCCGCTAGCCCTCGTTAGCCATCGGGGCGCTCCCAGATTGACCTCAGCCTGGTTGCCTTCTGCCAATTCGACGCCCAGATTCCGGAAGTGCTGGAGAATTTCTGACGAAGGCTCTTGGGCTACGTCGAAAAAGTGGCCGTCCTCGAAAGCGGTTCGTATTTCAAGAAGGCTTCCTTCGCGCTGGTGTACGCGTTCGAAGGGCAGGGCGTCCAGCAACTCATTGCTAAGAATGCACCCTTCGATTTCCTCGGAAGCGGGCAATTCGGTGGCAACTTCGAACCGGTTGCCTTCAACTGTCTTCTTGCCTCGTGCCGTGGAGGCCTCACCAGGCTGAGACGCTGGATCGTGCAGTACATAACGGAGACATCGCGCGAGTTCCGGCTCCTCAACATCCAGAAACATGACGATATCACTAGCGAGCTGTCCGCTGCCAGCCCCGGCTTCGAATACCGTGAAGGTCGCCGGCCGATTCAGGAGTCGCCAGAAGTCGGCAATCTGACGGGCGATGCAAGCGCCGAACACAGGGTGCACGTTTGGGCTCGACTTATAGTCCAGGGCCGGGTTGCCGGTTACGTAGTAGCCGTGCACCGGGTGATAAAGCACGAGCTGAAGAAATTCGGAGAAGGGAAGAGGCCCGAACTCTTCGATCCGCTGGCGGATTATTTCCCGCAGCTGGACATTTTCATCTTCTCCAAGGTTTTGAAGGTTCATCCAGGCTGGGATTTAAGGAAGGGGCGTGGCGGTGCGGCCGCTTAGTCAGCAGCCCATTGCCGAGACGATGATTTTCCTTAAGCGCGGGTGGTCTAGCTCGATCAGGAAAATGCGCTGGTAAGTTCCCAGTGCGGGGCGGCCTTCGATGACGGGGATTGTCTCGCTGGTGGATAGAAAGAGGTGCTGACAGTGAGCATGGCCGTTGGCACATTCATCATCGTTCATGTTTACGGTTCGGCGGCCAAAGTCGTTGTGTTCGTAGTAAGCATTCGCCGGTGCGAGATGCCGGAGGGTGCGGGCCATGTCGCGCAGCAACAGGGGCTCATTTTCGTTGATGCGAATCGCGGCAGTTGTGTGGGTGGAGAAGACAGTCACCTGGCCGAATCGCACACCTGAGTCGGCCACGATTGATGCGATCTGGTCTGTGATGTCCTGGAAGCCCGGGGCGGCTGTCGTTTCTATTTCCAATTCTTCACATGCGACAGTGGCCATTGCCTCATGACGCAGGGTCGTACGGTTGTAACTGGCATGCTCGTCTGTCTGCTCCAGCATCTATCATCCACCTTCCTGATCGGTTGGCTGCAGTTTACCAGCATCCGGCTAAGTAAAAAGGCTTCCAGGAGGGGTTGATTCGATCAAGCGCTGGCGAGCAAGGACAATTGGAACGTATGAGGGGCCTGTATCCCGCTAATCGTTGTTTTTCCGCGACGGCCGCCTCTATAATTCGACGATGCCGAAAAAATCTCGCCAAGCTCACGTTCCCTCTCAGAGCAGGAAACGGAAAGCGCGTCGAACCGCGTCCTCCGCGTTCCAGGACGTTTCGGGGCCAGCGGTCACAGAGGACAGTGCCCCGGATGGGGAGCCGGGTTCGACCAACCAAGTTCAGCGACGGCCCCGCCGACGGCTGGATATGGTAACCCAGACGCGCGAGGGGTCCGGAACTCGGATCACGCCAGGCCAGCTGCCTATTTTTGAACGCGGTTACTTGGTCCGCGAGTTAAAGCAGATCGGCCTGATTTCCACCGCGCTTTTTGCGCTGATTATCCTTCTAGCCCTCGTTCTGCGCTAAGCACGCAGACGAGAAGCCGCGAAAACAGCGGCAACACCGGCGGCGATGTAGCCCCAGGCATCGCCAGAAGGCAGTATCGCGCCGCCGCTGACCAGGTTGTGAACTAAATAAGCCGTGATTGCACCGATTACTGCGAACCCCTGCAAGATTGGTGATCGCTTTCGGTTTGTCGCACCACTTATGGACTCTGAAATCGCCCAGCCGACCCCAAGGGCGATCATGAACACAAATAGCCCGAAAAAGTTGCTGCCGCGAGTAATGAATCCCCACGCGGCACCCGCGGCGGCACCTCCGGCCAAGCCAGCAGCAAGTCCGCGTGCCATAAACATCGGGCTGAGGGTGACGGTTGGGAGACGGGTCACACCGGCACATTCGCGGCAGCGGATGCCGACCGGCGTCTGAACTAGACAGCGTGGGCAAATCAAGGTGCCGCAACGTCCGCAGGCCAGCGTGCTTTCGACCTGAGGATGGCGGGCACAAAAAGTGGTGTCGTCAGTGTCTGGCGCTAGGTCAGCGCTCCCGTCGGGACCCACGGCAACTCCCTTTCAACGAAATCCTTGGCGATGCGGCTTGGGAGGGGAATATCGCCGGGCTCACGCTCGCCCGGCCCTTTCAGCGCATGATAGTCGCTGCCACCCAGAGGCATTAGATCGTACTTCTTGGCGATGGCGGCAAGCTGCTCGACCAGCGCCTCATCGTAGTCCTTGTAGTAAACCTCCATGCCAACCAGGCCGGCTTCTTTCAGGTCTGGTAAGACTCCTTCGAGGCCCCTGATGTAGCTCGGGTGAGCCAACACCGGCGGAGCGCCGTAGCGCTTCAGCGTTTCCACTGCTTCTTTCGGTGTCATCTTCTCCCTTTCAACATAAGCGGGGCCATCGCGCCCAATGTAAAGGTCAAAAGCCTCTTTGAGGGAGCTAATGTGCCCGGCCTCCAGCAGCGCCTGCGCAACGTGAGGCCGGCCAACCGAAGCATCATCGGCGATTTCAAGAACCCGTTCCCAGCTGATTGGAACGTCCAACTCGGCCAGCTTCTCGGTCATCAAGCGTCCACGCTCGAAGCGGCCGGCTCGAAAAGCGGTGAGTTTTTCCTGAAATTCTGGATTGTCCAAGATCTCATCTGTGAGGTAACCGAGGACATGGACTTCCGCGCCCTCGATATCGGTGCTCAGCTCGCAGCCTGGGACGAGGAAAAGGTCGGGGTGGCGAGCAGCAGCTTGGCGAGCTTCCTGGATTCCCTCTGTGGAATCGTGGTCAGTCACAGCGAATACGCGGACGCCATTTGCCGCGGCCAGGTCCACAAGTTGGGATGGCTTTAGCCGCCCATCGGAAGCGGTGCTGTGGTTGTGGAAGTCGGCCTTAGCTGTCAATTGTGTGCTCCCGATCAACACGCTGAATACTGACGGCCTTTGCAGTAGGATCGTCAATCTCAACCATTACGCTGTTGAGAATCAGAATGTTGGTCTTTTCTTCGACCGGCAGCCGAGTAGGTAGCTGAGAAAGAAATAGGTTATGCGAGGCAGACACCTCAAATCCCAGCACGCTGTCTCGAGCGCCGCACATTCCTGCATCGGAAACGTAGGCTGTACCCTCGGAAAGTATGCGAGCGTCTGCCGTGGGCGCGTGTGTGTGGCTACCGAGGACAGCAGCTACGCGGCCGTTGAGATACCAGCCCATCGCCACCTTCTCACTGGTCGCCTCAGCGTGCATGTCCACGATGATCGGGCTTTGGACTTCGTCGGTTAGGAGCGAGTCCGCCGTACGAAATGGGCAGTCGATATTAGCCATGAAGGTCCGGCCTTGCAAATTGAGGACGGTGACCCCCATATTGGTCAGGATGCCGCGGCCAGGCGAGCCAGCCGGGTAATTCGCCGGCCGGATAATTGGGGGATTGCCGTTCAGTTCTTCGATAATCTCTTTTTGATCCCAAATGTGATTCCCGGAACTGATCGTGTCGACTCCCGCGGCAAATAGCTCCTTGGCGGTCTTCATCGTCAGGCCGCGGCCGGCCGCTGCGTTTTCACCATTGGCGATGACGAAATCGAGGCTCAACTCGCGACGCAAGCCAGGCAGTAACGCGGAGACTGCGCGACGGCCAGGAGAACCGACTATGTCACCGATGTAGAGGATCCGCACTCGTCAGCCTACTTGGCGAAGTCAGTTGCCCGTGTTTCGCGTACTACTGTGACCTTGATTTGGCCGGGGTATTCCATGGATTCCTCAATCTGCTTACTCACGTCACGCGCCAGACGCATGGCGGCAAGGTCATCGATCTGGTCGGGTTTGACCAGAATTCGCACTTCACGGCCGGCTTGAATGGCGAAGGCCTTCTCCACCCCACCATAGCCAGCGGCGATCGTCTCCAATGCTTCAAGGCGCTTAGTGTAGGACTCGAGTGCCTCCATCCGCGCGCCGGGGCGACCGCCACTGATCGAATCCGCCACCTGGACCAGCAGGGCCTCCAGCGTACGAGCCTGTACCTCCTCGTGATGCGACTCGATACAGTGTGCAATCGGCTCCGAAATCGAGTAGCGCCGAGCCAGCTCAGCCCCAAGGATGGCGTGGGTCCCTTCCAGTTCCCGATCGATGGCCTTGCCAATGTCGTGAAGCAGCGCGCCGCGGCGTAAGACATTCACGTCGCTGCCGGTTTCCCGGGCAAGCAACGCCGCGATCTGCGAGGACTCCACGGCGTGCATAAGCTGGTTTTGCCCGTAGCTCGTGCGGTACTTGAGCCGTCCGAGTGTCCGTACGATTTCTGGATGCAAGCCGGCGCAGTTTGCCGTCACCATGGCTTCTTCGCCCGCTGTCCTCAGCTCGTTTTCGACGTCTTGGCGTGACTTTTCAACCACTTCTTCGATCCGCGTCGGGTGAATCCGGCCATCCGAAAGGAGGCGCGTAAGAGCAACACGAGCAACCTCTCGGCGGACGCCATCGAACGAGGAGAGCATTACAGCGTCTGGCGTGTCGTCGATGATTAGGTCGACGCCTGTGGCGTGCTCCAGGGCGCGAATGTTGCGCCCCTCGCGGCCGATGATTCGGCCTTTCATGTCCTCGCTGGGGATCTGGACGACGCTAACGGTTGACTCCGAGACGGCTTCGGTGGCGATGCGCTGGATCGTTGCCGTAACTATTTCGCGAGCTCTAGGCCCGGCGTTCTCACGAGCTTCCTCTTCAATTTGGCGAACCAACCGGTTTGCATCCTCACGGATTTCCGATTCTGTCTCGGTCATCAGGATGGCACCCGCCTCGGCCTGCGTGAGGTGGGCAACGCGCTCGATCTCGGCCATTCGCTGGCCGGTCAGCTCCTCTACAATAATGCGAGCCTCTTCGAGTTTTTTCTCCCGATCTGAAAGCGAACTGTCGCGACGGTCTATCGCATCCTGTTTGCGGTCTATGTTTTCTTCCCTCTGCGCTACTCGCTGTTCGAGGCGCAGGGCTTCTTGCCGGAGCTCCTTAGCTTCTGAATCGGCCTGGTCGCGAATTCGGATCGACTCCTCCTTAGCTTCAAGGAGGACTTCTTTTTCCTTGGTTTGGGCTTCAGAAATTATGCGTTCCGCGTCATCGGACGCGGTTGCTTTCCGTGCCTTCTCCCTCCGATCGCGTAAAGCCTGTCCGATAAGAGCCCCAACAACCAGCGCGAGAACACCGACTACGGCGATCGCTGCAATGGCCGTGATGGGCATTGAGACCTTCCTTTCCCTGGGATTCGATGGATGGATTCAAAGCAAAAACCTGCCTGAATTTCAGAGCTTGAACAAGTGGATCATAGTTTTTTGCCGTTGTAGGTGTCAACGAAACACGCGAGCAGCGCTCTTGCCGGACCAGCTCTGCCCGAGCCTCTGAGGTGGTCCTTCAGGCCGTGATCGCGCTGGACGGGCAACGTTCACTGAGAGGACAACCGCTGCATGCAGGAGCTCGAGCCATGCAAGTGTGGCGTCCGTGGCGAATCAGTAACATGTGGAATCTGTAGTGGTCTGCCTCAGGAACCGCTGCCTCAAGCAAGGTCTGGGCCTTTTCCGGTGTTAGCCGGATATCGATGAGACCAAGCCTGCCGGCGACACGATGGACGTGAGTGTCTACCGGCAAACCCGGCTTTCCCATGCCAAATAGGAGGACACAGGCCGCGGTCTTGGGCCCGACTGCTGGCAGCGTGCGCAGCCATTCCCGTGCGGGTTCAGTTTCCCAATCCGCGAGAAAAGCAAGATCGAGAGCGCCTGTTCTGTCTTGGATTTCAGCCAGCATTGCCTTGAGTCTGGGTGCTTTCGTGGGGGCCAGCCCGCCCGGTCGAATCGCTTCCTCGATGTCTTCAACCGGAGCAGCGAGAACCGCATGCCAATCAGGGAACCACTGCAGAAGCCTAGAGAATGCTCTGCCGGAATTTGTGTCAGACGTGTTCTGTGAAAGTAGGGTGAGAACGAGCTCGCTCATCGGGTCGTGGTGGGGCCGCCATTCCGGCTCACCGTAGGCATCGGCGAGTCCAGCGACAATTTCCGCAAATGAGTAGATGTTGGCGTCCTTATTCATGTGTCACCGAGGCAATTCGAAACAGGCACTTCGATTATCGCTAAACCCAACACAAGAACGACCACGCTCCTGAGTTGATTTTAGCTAGCTTGGCTGCGATGTTGAGAGACTAGGCTCCGTCTTCACGCGGCCAGAGGGTCAGGCAGTTCTCCCCTTTCAGGATCGCCAGTGTTGCCTCTCTGTCCTGCTCCCTCAATTCTCGAAACGCCTGGTCACACTGTTCCCGGACTGCCGGCTCAATATCTGCCGTGACGCTCCGGCAAATTTTGTCCCAGACTCCTGTTTCGGCTAGGAAGCTGATTGAGTGAGGCCATGGAATGAAAGTGAAGGATCGCGGCTCCTCCAAAGTCGGCCGCCTCTTAGCCAGCCACGCTAAGCGCGCCCTCGGCGAACTGATCGGCTTAACCACCCGAACCAGGGGCACTTCGGTTGCGTCAGAACGTGTGTCCACCAGAAGCCGATTTTGGAAAGTGCCGAAGCCAACCACGTAAACGTCTGCGGTGTCGAGGAGCCGATTCACTTCATCGAAGTCGACCTGAACACCGTTTTCGCTAAACAAGAGCCTCGTCCTCTAGCCGACCGGCGCCGGTCTAGTACTGTGGCGGTGCACCGGCAGCGCTTTGCTTCTCGACGAGGTCAGTGACCAGGCAGTTTGTGGTGAGGACCATGCCGGCGATGCTTACCGCATTTTCGAGGGCGGAACGAGTGACCTTGAGAGGGTCAATAATTCCGCGCTGGATCATTTCGCCAAATTCGTCACGGGCAGCGTCGTACCCCTGGCCTGCTGGCAGGGTCCGAACCTCCTGAACAATCACCGAACCATCCTGACCGGCGTTTATTGAGATGCGCCGGAGTGGCTCCTCCAAGGCACGCCGCAGGATTGCGACGCCGGTGCGCTCATCTCCCTCAAGATCTGGGTTTTCCAGGATGGACAGCGCGTTAATTAGGGCAACACCGCCACCGGGAACGATTCCTTCCTCGATTGCGGCGCGGGTGGCGCTCAAAGCATCTTCAACCCGGTGCTTGCGTTCCTTGAGTTCCACTTCCGTGGCCGCGCCCACCTTTATTACGGCGACGCTGCCAGCCAGTTTGCCAAGGCGCTCCTGGAGCTTCTCTCGATCCCAGTCGGAGGTTGTGCTCTCGAGCGATGACTTTATTTGGTTGATGCGGTTTTCAATGTCTTCCTTGGAGGCTCGGCCTTCGACAATGGTCGTATCCTCTTTCGCGACGACGATGCGGCGGGCGCGCCCCATGTCCTCGAGCTCAGCCGAGTCAATCTTGCGGCCGAGTTCCTCGCTAATTAGAGTCGCCCCGGTGAGGGCGGCAATGTCACCGAGGTTTTCTTTGCGGCGGTCGCCGAATCCCGGTGCCTTGACTGCCACGACGCTGATTGTGCCGCGCAGTTTGTTGACGGCTAGCGTGGCGAGAGCTTCACCGTCGCAGTCCTCGCAGATGATCAAGAAGTTCTTTGATACCTTGAGGACTCTTTCGAGCACCGGAAGGATATCGGCGACGGCCGAAATCTTTCTGTCGGTAATCAGGATGTAAGGATCTTCGATCTCGGCTTCCATCTTGTCCGTGTTAGTGACGAAATACGGTGATATGTAGCCTCGGTCAAACTGCATTCCCTCGACGTACTCGACTTCGGTTTGGATGCCCTTGGATTCCTCAACAGTGACGACACCGTCCTTGCCAACTTTTTCCATGACTTCGCCGATGAGGTCACCGACTGCATCGTCATTGTTGGCGGATATGGCGGCAACCTGGGCCATCTGATCCCGCTCGGTGATTTGAGTGGAATTGGTGCGGAGGTGGTCGATTATGTTTTGGCTACTCTTCTCGATCCCACGCTTCAGAGCCATCGGGTTGGCGCCGGCAGTTACGTTCTTGAGGCCCTCAGCGACGATGGCCTGGCCAAGCACGGTAGCGGTTGTCGTACCGTCACCAGCGATGTCGTTGGTTTTGGATGCGATCTCCTTGGCAAGCTGGGCGCCAATGTTGGGAAACGCATCAGCGAGCTCGATTTCCTTGGCGATAGTCACACCGTCATTGGTGATCGTCGGTGCGCCGAATTTCTTGTCGAGGACAACGTTACGCCCCTTGGGGCCGAGGGTGATTTTCACCGCCTCTGCCAGCGCGTCAATTCCATCCTTCATTGCTGAGCGGGCTTCCTGATCAAACAACAACTGCTTCGCCATGTTTAGACCTCCTGCAAGATGTCTAGTAAGTGAGTTAAGGGTTAGCACTCACCGGAGGTGAGTGCTAAGTGCATTTTGTACAAAATCCTGGCCAAGCGCAATAGGCTTCTCTCATTTGCTGCCGATGACCTCCGGCTAAACAGCCGGCATTCGCTCAAATTGCGCTTGAGTACCGAAGGACGGCTGTTTAGCATCCGGAATTTTGGTTGACATATGTTTCACCAATGCTAATCTAGAGCACACGTTCTGGAATCCAAGCAGGGTACATTCAGGCTTGGATTTTAGCTTCGGGAGACTCGCCGAATGTTTGGTTCATAGCCGGAGGCCAGTCAGTTGGCCTCCGGCCTTTTTAGAGCGCATGGTGCAATCCGACAATTCCAACCTTTGGCTTGCTGATGCACTGTGGCGGCTTGGCGCCGTAGAATTCGGCGAATTTACGCTCGGCCGAACCGCCGTGGGTTCGCCTGTTTATCTCAACGTCAGAAAGCTCATTGGTCATCCAACGGCGCTTTGGCGCGCGGCGCATGTTATGCATGAGGAAATAACCGCACTCCAGGCCATGCGCAATCCGCAAATGGATCAGTTTCAGCTTGCGGTCGGGGTTCCAATTGGAGGGCTGCTAATCGGCACGGCGTATTCTTTGGTCGCGAAAAGTCCGATGATTTACCTACACCCAAATCCGACTGACGACAATCCGATTGAAGGCGTGTACACCCCCGGCCAAAGCGCGATCATTATTGATGATTTGGTGACCGGCGGTGGTAGCATTTTTCAGACTGCGGAGCGGCTGCGTGAGGCTGGCCTATTCGTCAAGGACGCGTTTGTCCTCGTGGACCGACAGCAGGGCGCGCGCGAACGACTGCGCAAAGAAGGCATCAACCTCCGTTCAGCCCTCACCCTCGAAGTGATCCTCAACTACTTAATGTCCAGCGGCCTCATCGATGAAGAGCCCTACCGCAATTCGATAGAGTATCTGCAATCGAATCGCGGTGAGCCAAACTTCTAACGAATGTGCTTGCTACTGCCGACACTAAATTCACGTGGGAGGTGGCGAATGCCTAATTTGAAGGGCTTGCTGACGGCGGGTTTCGTTTTCCTTTTTACATTGGTCGTTGCTTGTGGGGGAGATGATCAGGCAGAGAGGAGCGATTCCGTAAGCGAGCCGGCAGGTGGCTCGGGAAGTGCTTCTATCCAAACTGTCAATTTAGAAAGAACCGCCTCGGCACTGATCGCCCTGGAGAGCTTTCGATTTGACCTGGTGATGAAGCTCGAGTTCGGCGAGAACCTGGCCGGCGATCAGGAGGACGAGCTCGGAGGCGCTATCTCAGCCCTGCTCCTGGGCGCGTTATCCGACTTACGGGCTGAAGGCGCTTTCGTAGCGCCAGACCGCTTCGAGATAACGCTGACATTTGGCGGCGAGGAAATTTCGGTTGTCCAAATCGGAAGTCAGTCATGGGTGAAGTTTGCCGGTGTCTGGCAGGAAGCGCCGGCCGGCGGGCAGTCGTTCGACCTAAGTGGCGGAGTTCCCATCGAAGCAATCAGTGATCTCTTGCCTATGGAGGTATTAGAAGCTGCAGAGATCAGCCAGGAAGAAATCAGCGGAATCTCGACGACCCATTATTCCTTCGGCAAAGACGCGTTACTCGCCGCTGGAGAGGCGATGGGTGACACCAGTGGTATTTCAGATCTGGCTGAGGCGCAGCTCGATTTGTGGCTGACCGATGATGGGGTGCCAATCAAGATTGTGATGCTCTTCAGCGGCAAGGACGAACAGGATCAGGCCGTTTCCATAGAGCTGGAATTGCTGCTTAGTGACTTCAATGATGACTCGATAGAAATCAAACCGCCAGCTTGATTTGAACGCAGTTGATAAGAAAAGGCGGCCTGTAAAATCAGCCGTCTTTTATGTTCGACATGGAGGAGCTAGAGCAGACGTCTCAACGGCTTTCGGCCGGGGCGTGGGTCGTAGTTGGACTGGAACATCTCCAGCTTGTCGCGGGCTATCAGATACTTTCCAGCAAAGATTATCGCCGGGACCTTCTTTTGTTTAATCAGCCGGCGCAGCGATTGAGGGTGGATACCCAGAATCCTGGCGGCTTCAACAAGGTCCATGAAGTTGTCAAATGGATCGGTGACCATTGTCCTCTGGGCAGTCGGCCCACACCCTAAGTTGCTAAGACGCTTTAGTAAATATACCACGATGCGTCAAACAGATAAACGCTTGGGCCGAGCAGTTCGCTGCTAGCCGCATTCTGATGTCTCTCGTAGGGTCAACTATTCGTACTGAGTTTAGCAATGCTAGAGAGCCGGAACCAAATTCAACAAATCCTAGGCGCCAGATCAAAAGCTTAGTTCCCGTGCGACTCGAACGTTTGATTGCCAGCGAGCAATTGATAGATAGGTTTAATTATCGACATAGTTCGGGGCAGTCATTTCTAGGATAAGATCAATGCAGCGATCTGGAGATTTCGATCGTCGGAGGGCAAATTGTCATTAGATAGCCCGGTCGAAAAACAAAAAGCAATCCGTTCTGCCTCCTTGGACGTAGACATAAGGGAGGACGTAAGAAGTACCGACAATCCGCTGTCGAATTCCGATTATGCCTCGGCGACCGATGAACGTCTGGTAAAGGCGTTGGCCCAGCGCGACGTGAAGGCGATAGAGGTGCTCTACGACCGCCACGGAAGCTACGTGTATTCAATGTGTTTGCGAATGGTGCGTGACATACAGTTGGCTGAAGATTTGACTCAAGAAGTGTTTCTTCGCCTTTGGCGGCGGCCCGACCTTTACGACATGGGTCGAGGCCGGTTTTTGACTTGGCTGCTGAGCATAGCCCGAAACCGGTCCATAGATGAACAGAGGAGCCGTGGCCGGCGGTTTAGATTTGAAGAACCTCCCAGTTTGGCGGTTGAGGAGATTCTCGCCGCGGTGCCGGCGACGGCTAGCCGGCAGGATCCTGCAGTAGCCAGCGAGGAAAGAATTGTCATTCAGCGCGCCCTGGCCAGTCTGCCCTCCGATCAGCGCGTTGTTATTCAAATGGCTTACTTCGGGGGCTACACCCAGCAAGAAATTTCTGACGGCCTGGGCCAACCCATTGGCACGGTCAAGACCAGGATTCGACTTGGACTGCAGAAACTCCGTGCGGTGCTCATCGATCTCAGGGATGTAGGGAGCAATATCTCTTGAGTTGCGAAGGTTTTCAGGAAGACCTCGAAGCCCTCGCACTCCGAGCTTTAGATTCAGAGGCTGAGGCCCGGCTTAAGGCCCACATCCTGACCTGTATCGATTGCGAATCTAGGTTTCAGGCCTACGCCATGGCGGCCGAGCAGTTGAGCCTTGTTGTACCGATGTATGCCCCGCCCGGCCGTTTAAAAGAACGAATTATGGGAGCGGTTGAGGGCGGCAAGGCGCGCAGACATTGGATACCCAGTCTACGGAGTCCTTGGGTGGGAGCCGCTGCTGCAGTCGTGGTAATTGGGTTGGCGATTGGGGCGGTCGCCTGGGCGATGACACTCTCCAGCGAACTTACGAGGCTGCACAACGACAACCAGGTGCTCGCAGATGAGGTCACGCGATTAGGAGAGGACAACAACGCGCTTGAGGAACTTGCTCAGCTTGACAGCGAGCAAAGATTCGCGCTTTTGGAGCTGCAGGGCGATCTTACTTCGGCCAAAAACGAGCAGGAACGGGAGCAGGAACGGCTGGAGACGACCCTGGAAGAGCAGGCTACGCTAATAGTTATTGCCCTCGACCCGGACCTGATTCCTACGGAACTCACGGGGAATATCCTTGCGCCCGACGCCACCTGCAACTACGTATGGAGCACACAGCAGTCGCTGGGTGCGCTGACTTGTTCTGAGCTCCCTTTAACTTCGCTCGGCCTAGCTTATGAACTTTGGGCTACAAAGGGCGACACTCTGGTTCGTGTGGCCAATTTTCTCCCTGACGTCGACGGTACGGCCCAACTTTTGATTGAGTTCCCGGAAGAAGCGGCAGGACCTGTGACCGATTTGTGGATCACGCTCGAGCGCGACTCAGCGACTGGGCGCACTGAGCCCGAAGGTGTTGTAGTCCTGAGCCGGGAGCCGGACCAACAGGTCTCGCGGTAAGGGCCCTACGACACTCGTCTTCTCATCGCATGTTGTAAACTAGCGACGTGTCAACGTCTTCGATTTTGGTCGATCTGAAGCTAGCCCTGGACGAAGAGTCGGTGTATTGCCCCGTCAGGGCGACGCTTGCTTTATTGGGCCAAAAATGGGTCCCCAGGATCATTTATGAATTGATGCGTGACAAGCGGCGTTTCAATGAGCTTGCAGGCGCCGTCGGCGGGTGTAATTCCCGGACCTTGCGAGACCGGCTCAAAGGTTTGGAGGAGTTGGGCATTATCGAGCGCAATGTTGTGGCGGTCATGCCTCCCTGGGTTGAGTACAACCTGACTCCCAAGGGGACGGAGCTTGGCGCTGCCTTGCTTCGCTTGGAGGGGTGGGGTCGCGCCAACATGGCTGACCCGGTGGTCTAGGCGTGGGCGATACTATCGCGGACCTGGCCGTCGGCCATGTCTTCGATTCAGTGACGATGGAAATCAAGCCTGGGCGCGTTGAAGCCTATCTTCAGGCTGTAGGTGATCTGCTGCCGGTTTACCAGGATGACGGCGTTGTACCACCTCTTGCTGTGGTCGCATTAGCGCTTGGCAACCTGCTTGAGAGCGTGGGCTTGCCTTCCGGCAGTCTCCATGTCAACGAATCTGTGGAGTTCCTTGGAGCCGTGAATATTGGTGATTCGGTTGAATTTCACGCCCGGCTGGCGCAGCGCTCTCAAAGGTCAGGATGGGTAGTTTCTGTGTTGGCGACCGAGGTTTCAATCGAAGGGCGCACCGTCTCAACCGCCAAAGCTACCGTAATGTCTCCGGTGGACGGCTCGTGAGTGCGTCGCAAGTGAGCCCAATTGTCCGGACACTGCGACAGGAAATGCTAAACGGATACGCTGATGCCAGCGGTGACCACAACCCGATTCACACCGATGAGGCCTATGCCAAGACAACGCCTATGGGTGGCACCATCGCCCACGGGATGCTGGTCCTGGCAATGGTTTCGGAGATGATGACGGCGACGTTTGGGACCAAATGGCTGCAAAGTGGCAAGCTCGATGTTCGATTTCGCGCTCCGTCCCGCCCAGGTGACGTGATTACTGCCAGTGCTCAGGCGAATGAAGGTGCCGCAGATGGGCGCCAAAGATATGCAATCGAGTGCCTGAACCAGGAGGGTCAGCTGCTAATTTCCGGCAGCGCCGAAGTCAACCTGTGACTGACCCAGTGGAAAGCCAAAGTTTCAACAACGCCGATAGCGAGGTTGACCTAGCCCGCTGGTGTTATGCCTGCGGGGAGCTCAATCCAATCGGCCTCCACCTTCATTTTCAGATGGACGCTGAAAAGTGGGCTGAGGCTGAGTTCATAGCCCAAAAAGAGCATCAAGGCTACCCCGGCTTTGTTCATGGAGGACTGGTTACGACTCTATTGGACGAGGCAATGGGTTGGGCGACATGTTGGGCGACATACGGAGTAGGGATTTGGGCGCTCACCGGAAAGATGGAGACGCGTTTTCGGGAGCCTGTTCCGATTGGTCAGCCACTTTTCGTGCGTGGCCACATCGAACGCGATCGCGGGCGCACTCTCGATGTCTTCGCTGAATTGAGGGCAGGGCCGGGCAAAATCTTGGCCGAAGCTACCGCAGTTCTGTTTCGCGCCACCGGCGACCAAGCGGAGCTAATAGAGAAGACAGCGCGAACCTGGACCCAGCCTCGCAAATAACTGCTGGCAAAAGCCTTGAACAAAATGCCCTGACTAGCAGTTGATTGATGCGGTTCGTCGGCTCACGCTGGGCTTAGACGGGTGCACCTGTGACAAACAACAAGCCTCTCCCGACTGCTTCACCGGCGAGGACCGAACCGACTGCGATGTACAGCAAGCCAGTCGCAGACATCATCGATCGCTCTTTGCTTGACAGGTAAGCGAGGACAGCCAGCGCTGCTGGAAAGATCAGGCCTAGTCCGATGCGCAGCCAAAAACCTGGGTTCTCAGGCAGGTCAATTGCGAGAAGCGCGTTCGACTCGAATGGTGATCCCACCGGAATAATCGCGTTAATTGCGGTAGCTACCAGTCCTAAGAGAACGGCTCCCAGCGTAATCAAGACAAGCTCGTTTAACGGCCCCTCTTCTAGCTTTGGATTCACTAGATACCAGTGGCCCCAGACCATCGCTACCGTAGCGGAGCCAAGAATGGCGGCACCAGTGAACAGAGTGAGGAGTGGCCCGGCAACGCTCCAGGTCGGCATGCGCACTAGGGAGGCCAGCAGGACCAATAGGATCGCGCCCAGTCCCACGGTGGTCGCTCCGGTGGCAAAGGCGAGGAACGGTTCATCAGTGCGACGAGCGTAGACGAGGAAGACGAGGCTAAAGAGCAACTGGGCCAGAGCAACGGCGCGGATCGGGTCCATCAGATCGAGATCGAGAGCAAAGTTTTCCACGTTTGGAGTCGGATCGAGAACCAGCGCCGTTGCTGTTGTCATAACGGCGCAGGCTACGAGGATCCAACTACAAGCGCGGATAAAACCGGCCTGGAAGGTTCCGCGCAGCAGAACAAAGAAGACAAGCGCCGCTATGCCGGCTGTGAACTGTGCCAGGAGAAGAAGTAAGGTGTAAGGAAGGGACTCAACACTCAAAGCGCTGGCTCATCATGTCAGTGCGCGCCGAACTGGGTCAAACGGGAACTCCAACTCTGCATCGTAGTTTCTGAAGCTAACCAGGGAGTCTCAGGCTACAACTAGCGGCATCTAAAGTAGACGCATATAAAGCAAACTGGTCTGATGAACCACGCTGGCAAAGCGGCGACCGGTGCTGAATTCGAATCGCTAGTAGGCCGAATTGCGGGCTGTCAGGCTTGTGAGTCCATGGCCTTTAGCCACGTGCTAGGCGAGGTCAACGGCTCCCTGACTTCTAGGGTGATGTTTGTTGGGGAAGCCCCGGGTAGGCGCGGTGCTGGCCGCACCGGGATACCGTTCTCTGGAGACGAGTCGGGACGCCGGTCTGAAGCCTTTCTGTCGGTTGCTGGTTTAAGCCGAGAAGAAGTCTTCATTACTGACGCGCTTCTTTGCAACCCACTCGATCCACATACGCGTAACCGGAGGCCTTCAGTGGCGGAAGTGCGCCGCTGTCTGCCATTCCTGCGCGCTCAAGTTATGTCAGTTGATCCTAGGATCGTCGTGGCCTTGGGCGGGGTAGCGCTCTACGCGCTCGGGCAGATCGAGTCACATGATGCCACCCCAAAGCATTCCTCCGGAAGTGTGGTTCCCTGGTTTAGAAGACAGCTCATGCCCCTTTATCACGTGGGCCGGCGTTCCACAGTTCGTAGGAGTGAGAATGAGCAAAGGGAAGACTGGCGGCAACTGGCCCGGCTGATGATTACCGCCGACGCGTCGTCAATCTGAGAGGTTTGTTACTCTGAAGGAAATT
The DNA here is from genome assembly GCA_965219205.1 of Dehalococcoidia bacterium. Taxonomy (GTDB): domain Bacteria; phylum Chloroflexota; class Dehalococcoidia; order DSTF01; family WHTK01; genus WHTK01. The sequence continues at coordinate 95,868 of CBDCMQ010000002.1, read as the reverse complement.
CCGAGGCTGTTTTCCGGTGCAGCCGGCGTCAGACAAGCAAGGAAGTAGTCACCCGGCTCGGGAATAGAAAAGTTGAAAATTACGCTTTTGAGTGTTCCGCCGTCACCAGGGTGCACTGGGGGACTGGGCTGGAGGAGAGATTCTCCAATCTTGATTGCCCGTTCACTGAAGCGCAGGTCTTTCTGATCCTTGGTCAACGTCTCCGGCATCTCATAGAAGCAAGCGACTGTCACTGGCACCGAATATGCCTGAGCCACTGAGACTGTCACTGTTAGAGCGGAGCCTGCATTCAAATCGCCGGTTACGCTGATGCTTTTGAAAAGCTCCGTCTCATTGGATGGGCCGGAGAATTGAATTCCGCATGCCGTGACGCTAAAAAACGCCAGGACTGCGAAAAGGAGTCCCGAAATCTGAGAGATTGGCAAACCTCGTAAATCATACATCGATCCTGATTTGTAAAATGTTGGCATGGAGGTGCCACGACCAGCCCGCGAGCTGTGTACTGCTAGACTGGATCTCAAGACTAAATCGCTTGTCGAAAGGCCAATCAACGTGGAACCAGGTGAGCTCCTCCCAATCCTAGCGGCGCGAATCTCAGACGCAATGGTGCGTCTTTGACGTCGCGAATCTAGAAACCGAGGCACGGCAGCTCGAATCCAAATCGCAGGAGACAGGTTTCTGGGATGATCAATCCTCAGCCCAAACCGCAATGCGCCGCCTGGCTTCATTAAACGAGACTACTTCGACCTGGCGTGGAATAGAGCGCCGGGTTGGGGAAGCCATCGATCTTCTCGAGCTTGCCCAGGCCGAGGCGGAGGATGAGGTGATCACGCAAGTTTCCGTTGATGCCGACGAAGCAGAGCGGCAACTTGAGAGGCTAGAAGACCAGCTGGCGTTCGGCGGCCCATACGATTCAAGAAATGCGATCCTCGCAATTCACGCCGGAGCCGGGGGAACGGAATCGCAAGACTGGGCAGAGATGCTGCTACGCATGTACGTTCGTTGGTGTGATGCTCGCAGCTTCAAGGCAGACGTAATCGATTCAACTCTCGGTGAAGAAGCTGGGATAAAGAGCGTCACGGTTGAGATCCAAGGTCAGTCAGCATACGGATACCTCAAAGGCGAACGCGGGGTGCATCGGCTGGTCCGTCTCTCGCCATTCGATGCCGCGCATGCGCGACACACGTCCTTCGCTTTGGTTGAGGTCATGCCGGAAGCGGACGCGGAGGTTGATGTGGAGATAAAGCAGGAGGATCTGCGGATCGACATCTATCACTCGTCTGGCCATGGGGGCCAAAACGTGCAAAAGGTCGCAACGGCGGTTCGAGTCACTCATATTCCCACGGGGATTGTCGTCACCTGTCAGAACGAGCGATCACAAGGGCGCAACAAGGACCTCGCGATGCGAGTGCTCGAGTCACGTCTTCTCGAGCAGGAACTGGTCCGGCGACAGGAAGAGCAAGCAAAGCTCAAAGGCGAGCATGTCGAAGCGGGCTGGGGTAACCAGATTCGCAGCTATGTGCTGCATCCCTACAAGATGGTCAAGGACCATCGCACCGACTTCGAGACGTCAAATACTGGCGCCGTCCTGGACGGAGATTTGGATGGCCTGATGATGGCTTACTTGCGGTCCACGATCGGAGCCAGCTCGTGAGGTGGGCTCTTGGGTTCGCCGTTGGTCTCGCGCTGGTGTTCGGTGCCGCTGGCACCTTCTCACAGGAAATCGTTTCGGCTGAGGGCATCGAAGTTCGGAGTCAGACGACGAGCAACCGGTTCCCGGATGGCATTCTGTTCACGGTTTTCGCAGCGAGTGACGCCCAGATAACATCAGTGCGTCTGCGCTACAACGTCCTCCCCGATCGCCCTGCTGCTTCAGTGCGGTCGCAGTGTACCACCGGCCTCGTAGTCAACTGCCAAGCGACTGTCGGAAACACGGCCGTCAGCAATCTGGTTCCCGGTGGCGTAGTGGTCTACCACTGGGAACTCGAGGATGAGGACGGAAATACCTTTTCGACGGAAGAAATGAGCGCCACTTATGAAGACGACCGTTTCGAATGGGAGTCGATTTCTGACGGGAACCTGACGGTTTACTTTTACTTTGGCAGTGATGAAACGCATAGAACAGTCCTGCGGACGGCACGTGAAACGGTAGATAGCCTTAGCCAGTTGCTCGACACGAACGTCGATTTTCCCGTAAAGATTTGGGTCTACACTACCGCCGACGACCTCCAGCCTGCTGTTGCGGCCCGGCGCGGCCGGGGTCCCGATTCGAGTGTGCGAACTTTGGGGGAGGTTGGAGCATCCGACACGGCGTTGGTTTCCCGTGACGTTGATTTCCTCAACATCGTCCGTCACGAGTTAGCGCACATCGTTACCGGACAGGCGACTCGGAACCACATTGCCTTTCCCGGTTGGATAAATGAAGGCATCTCAACCTACGCGCAGCGCGAGTTGTTACCTGACGAAGAATCAGCACTCCAGATTGCAATTCGACGGGACGCGGTCCTTCCGATAACCAGCCTAACGGGTTCCGCCCAAGGTGCGGCAGCGACGGTCTCGCTTTTTTACGGTGAGTCTGGCGCGATCATTGCCTTCATGGTTGCGGAATTTGGCGAAGAGAAGTTTGCAGAGTTTGTCGCCGCGCTGCGCCTCGACAACCTTGATGGCGCATTGGTTGAAGTTTACGGTTTCGATGGTCTTGGTCTCGAAAACGCCTGGCGTCTTAGTGTCGGCTTGCCCGAGATCGTTGTGATCGGCGCTGGCAATCAGTCTTCTGACGATCCGATACCAACATTAGTGCCGCTTGGGTCTGGCCCGCCACCCGCGGCGGTCGAAACGCCGCGGACCTCCGATCCGACCCCAACAGCGAGAAGCACCGAGTCTGACGGAGATGAGTCCGGCTCTTCGGTTCTGCCCATTGTGGCTGGGGGCGTAGGCGTGCTTTTGGGTTTGAGTGCTGGTGGCTTCTTCCTCTTGCGCCGTCGAGCTCGCGTCGACGGTTAGCGGTCCGTGCTGGCCGCGCCTTTGTCCGATGATGGCCTCTGCTGGTCGAGTTGCAGGAACGTAGCACCGAGGAGCCTTGGGCGATAATCGTACAAGGCAGCGGTGCCGCTAGCCGCGTCTGGGACAAGGAAGAACGTGTAGCCCTGGCTGCGTAATGCGTCGAAAGTTTCGTAAGCGAGAAGCCAAACGTATCGAACATCGCGTCCGTCGTCGGCCGCCTCGCCGCGATCGGAGAGCATGCTTACGGCCCCATAGTCTAGCTGCAAAATTCGCGGTTCAAGATGGTCGCGCTCACGAACCGCGAGCTGAGGAAAGATGAACCCGGTCATTACGATGGAATGATCCGGCAAGTCTGAGCCGACCACTTCCTCGACAAATTCTCGCTGACTTGTCATCGTCTGTGCGTTGGATAGGATTAGACCGCGGCCGATCTTCGCCGCGCTGAGCGAGGAGAGGCTGAGTGAGTCTGATGGCGTGGTCAAGTCGATGATTCCCGCTAGAATTATCGCGCTCAATGCTCCGGCGAGGGCGAGTCGTGTGAAATAGCGGGCCATCAAAAAGTAGGCAAACGGGAACATGGGAATCATGTAGGCGATCTCATGTGGCAAGCGTGAGAAAGAGACGAAGTAGAGAATAATGATCAGCACCCAAGCCGCCGCGGCCGGGTCTTTGCCAAGGTCTCGTGGCAGCTGTGCGAGCCGTCGTCTCGAGGTCAGCGCCGCCGTCAGCACACCGAGGCCGCCGATCACTCCCAGCGCTTCTTTACCGAGGAGGCGCAGGACACCTTCGAGAGCCACCGCCGCGTCGAAAAAATTGTAGAAATCCAAGCCGTACACGGCGAGGACAGGAGAGAAAGCCAGGAATGCCGTTCCTGCGGCTGCAAGGCCGAATGGCAAGATGCTCCGTCTGAGTTCCCCTCGCCATAACAGCAGCGCGAGCGGAGGGAAAATTAGGGCGCTTTGCAGACGGAACCCAATCGCTAGGCCCAAGAAGAGTCCCGCCCAGACCGGCCGCCGTCGATGCACCGCATCATATGAGGCAAGAATCGCCGTGAGCGTCCACATGTAGTCCATGGTTGAAATGCTGTTGATGAAAAGCAGTGGAGTGAAAGCAAAGCCAACCGTCACCAGACCTGAATGCGGCAGTTGGTGGTGCTTTGCGATTCGGGCGAAAAGATAGACACCCAACAAGGAGATCAGGGCTGTAGCCAAATTCGTCACAATCCAGCCGCCGGCGATAAGCGGTGTCATCACCATTTCGTGGAGCGGGTTGCCGGGAAGGCGTGAGGGGAAATACTCTCCGGTCTCAAGCAAGTGGTGGGCTGTAAGGGCCACACGCCAGGCGTCCGGGTCAGTACCGTGGCCGTAATTGAGGAATGGAGCTCGCAGCGCCAGGAACATCAGCCCAAGGATTATGAAGGGCCTAAGGCGTGTGAAGTCTGTTTCGGCCGCGAGGACGATCTTCTCTCGAATCGCAGGGCGGAAGGTCAGATTGTTCATTTCGAGTGCTAGCGAGGAATTATTAGGCCAGGTGGTCCAGGGTTAGGCACCTTTCTGGGATTTGTTGCGACCATCGGAGTGATCGGCCCAGCCTTCATGTCGTCCCTGAGCGGTTTGCCCTCCACTGTCCTTTGCAGAACTTCGATGAGAGTTGCCTCGTCCATTGCTCCTTTTATTGCCACGGATTCGTTTATAACGGTGGTTGGCACGGCTCTAACTATGTACTGCTGGATGAGGTCAGGGAATTCTCCGGCTTCAATTGCCGTGACTTTGACCCTGCCATTTTGTAAGCGGATATTGAAGGCGGTACGAACCAGGACTGGGGAGTGGCTGCAACTCGGTGATACGAGAATTTTGACGTCGACGTCGTCTTTCACCTTGCGAAGTTCCCTTGTGCTCTGCGGACTCAGGTTTCCGCCACCGCGGGATGCTTCCACCAGAGTTTCAATGAAGCCGGGGAACTGAGCCCCGGTTGGCAGCCCCAGAAATCGTAAGGGGCGATTGCCCTTGCCCCGAATGACAATGCCCGGAATACGGCCAACTGCAAGATCCTTGGCAGCGTTCTCAGATTCGCTAAACGTCATGGACGTTCAAGACGATTTTTTCGCTCAATTCGGTGACCTCTTCAAGCAGGGTCTTGGCGTCCTCACAGAAAGGGCATTCCTGTTGGCCCGGGAGGAACATCTTGGTCGGCTTTTGCGTGAAGAGGTCAAGCCGGACTCGGCTAGTCAGATCGCGGGCAAATTTTTTGCGCAGTGTGATTTGATCTTCTGGAGTTATCATTTTTCGGTGCCTTTGTCATCCGATGGCCGCAGTCGGAGCCAGACGATATATAGCCGTTGTGCCGTGGTAACCAGGGTCATCACGGCAAGAATCCAAAGCACGATGCCGAGTTGGTCTGCTGCGAGGCCGGCGGAGAGCAACAGGATGCGAACGCCCCGCGTAAATAGGCCGTCGTAAATTTCGACTCCTTCGACCTCCGCACGAGCACGGACGTAGCTTACGGTGAACGAGCCAACCATTGCCGTGAAAGCCAGAAGGCTCTCTTCTTTGGCCCCCAAATCCGCGTAGTAGTAGAGAACCCCTCCGAGCACGGCTCCCTCGAAAAGGCGGTCTACAGTAGAATCGAGGACGCCGCCAAACTTTGTCACTTGTCCGGTCGTCCGCGCCAATGTGCCGTCGAATGCGTCGAGCGCGGCTGCGGCCAGCAAGGCGATAGCGCCCCAAAATAACTCCCCCGCACCGATCAGCCCGGCAGCGGCGAACCCACCACCTAACTGAGCCAGCGTGAGCTGATTTGGCGTGATGCCCAGCCGTGACAAGACTGCCACCACGGGACTCGTCACCTGGCGGGGAAGAGTTCGGGGAATCAAGAACACCTAAGCCTCCTCAGCCACTTTTTGGCTGACTGAGTTGGAATTTTTCTCGTAGGCGAGCCGCTCATAGTAAGAAAGGACTCTTTGGGAAATCCGCTCCCAGCTATATTGTTCGGCGCTGTCCCGAGCCTTAGAACCAAGCTCTGCCCTCAACTCGGGTCTACTCACCAACTCAATCAACGCCTCGGCCAAGGCCTCGCTGTCCTTTGGTCGCACCAGCAACCCGTCAACGCCGTGTGTGATCACTTCGGCAAAACCGCCGAGGTTACTTGCAACTACGGGTAGGCCGGCCGCCATTGCTTCCAGCAGGACAATCCCTTGGCTTTCGTTGCCGGTGTTAGGCGCGCAAAAGATGTGGGCCGATCGATGATAGCGGGGAAGTTCTTCATCCGGGGCGAAGCCAATGAACTCCACGTCCCGCAAGCTAGATTCGCTGACCCAGCGCTGATACGCTCGCTTCTGCCGTGCGTCATAGCCGCCAACGATTACGAGCCTGGTTTTCGGCTGAATTGCCTTAACCCTGGCGAAGGCCCGAAGCAGATATCTCAGTCCTTTGCGCTTCTCCAATCGGCCGACAAAGAGAATGTTGAGCATGCCGTCGTCCAGCTCTGGAACCGGTTCACGATCGACGGAAAAGCGGTTGGTATCGACTCCGTTTGGGATGATGTTGTAGTAGCCGTGAAAGTGAGGCTCGATAAGGCGAGCCGCCGCCTGAGAAACTGCGATTTTTCCATCCAGGCGCCGGAAGGCCTCCATGAGCAGCCTACGTGTGTAGGTGTAAAGGTGGGCGCCACTTTCGCGAGCGGCATGAAAAGTGCCGACGTTGACAGCGTTGGAGAAGCGCAGGAATTGAAGCGGCATGAAGGAAACCAACGGCTCATGAACATGTACAACATCGAAGCCTTCTTCGATCAGGACTCTTTTCACTGGCCTCGCGAGCCGTGGTGACATCGACATTCGAGCGATGGATCCGCCTGCGGGAATCGAAGAGGGGCGGCCAATTACGATTGTGTCGTGCTTGAGGTTGCTCACGTCTGAGGAAGGAGCTATAGTCCGAGCTTCGTGGCCGAGAAGCTTGTAGTTTTCCGCCAAGTGCTGAATGTGCGAATTTACCCCGCCGGGCACAGCGAGATCATATGGTGACACCAGGCCGATTTTCACCTGATATACCTGCCTACGAAACTCCAGACAGTGCGGCGCCAACCCAGGCTCTTAGGAGTAGCGCGCAGTCCGGCAATCGGTAGCGCGAGACTACGTCCGATGCCGATGTCACGCAAACCAGGATAAGCACGCTGCTGAGCGGTTATCTGCGCGGACTGAAAGGCTGACTTTAGTTCTTGTGCCGAGGAACCGCTGAACTCCGTGTAGGCGCTGCCAATCGCTTGGAGGAAATGGGCATCTGATGATCCAACGCCGGGGATTTCGTACTTGCAGCTCAGATCAATTGCCTTGTTGCGGTAAAAACGCGTGGACGGGGCAGCGTTTGCCGTCTCGATGCCGTCAAACCAGACATCATCCTGGTGCCTTTCTTTCACCCGCCGTAATGTGCCCGGACCGATGCTGCGGGTTAGCCAATTTGCCGGGTGTGGGATAAAGCAGATGCCACCCTGGGCATGAATCGCTGCTAGCGTCTCCTCGACGGGGCGCAGGCTGGGGATAGGCTTTTCCAGGAACAGGGCCACGACGTGACCATCCAAGGTGGTCACTTCATTGCCAGTTATGAGATCGAAGTTGTAGCGGCGCTGGGCCCACAGTTCTCGGGCCCGCAATGAGACTTCGAGGTTATCATGCTCCGTTATCGCGACCACTTGAAGATCAGTTTGATTTTCTACGTACTCGAGGATTGTCCCGATGGAATCAAGGCCGTCGCCCTCACTTGTATGAATGTGCAGATCCGCTTTCCCCATGTTAGAGCGCATCATTGGATACGTGCGGCGGATGCTGGCTGATCCCGGTCTTGAAAGCTGGAATCAGGCTCAGTCAGGGCCACGCCTTGATTGAGCCGCACCGTTCGCGTCTGACCAGGTTCTGCCTTTTGTGAATTATTTCGGCTCGGTTTCCATACGCGTTCGAGGACCATCCACTGGCCGGGGTCTTGCCTTATCCAAGGTTCGATTCGGGATAGAGCCGCCGCGGCGTTGACCAGTGCATCTTGCTTTGGACGCCCCGTGTCGACGAGTTCGAGCGGATTATCAAAATAGACGTCAATTTTCTTACCCGAACGATGGCTATACGCGGGCACTAATACGGCGCCGGTGCGAGCGGCCATTTCGACGGCGCCCAGCGGCATTTTGGTTACGGCTCCGAAGAACGCTAACGGCGCACCGGAGTTTTGAATGTCTCGATCGCAGGTCATTGCCAGAACCCCACCGGCCCGTAGGTGTCGCAGGGCGCCAGCTATTGAGCTGAAACTGACGTTTTCGTAGCGGGCGCCGTGGACGGTGCGCATTTGGTGCATAGCATCGGCAAAATCCGGTGGCTGGAGAGGTTCGGCCAGGACCAGGACGCGAAGTCCGAGCATCGCGCCCGCCTGCGCTCCCATCTCGGCGCCGCCGTAGTGGGCAGTGGCGACAACAACACCTCGCCCCTGCGATGTCGGGCCGGTGAGCTGTTCGAGACCGTGGATCTCGATCTCATTTTCGAGAAACTCATCGGCGGCTAGGTGAGGCAACCTAACCAGGTCAACGTAGTATCGAGTGACATTGCGAAACACCTCGCGGGCGGCTTCGGAGACAGCCCGGTCGGAGGCAGACTTCCCGAGGACGTGGCGCATATTGTCCTTAACGTTGGCGCGTGTTTCGGCGCGAGCCAAGAACGCGAAATCACCCGCTACTTGTGCCAACGCATAGGCCGTCCTTCGCGGCAGGATACCGCCGCCGCGCATCGCCAGAGAGAGGGCCCACCGCATCCACGAAGCCGTTTCGGTCTTCTGGTCTGGTGCAGGTTGCCAGACGGGACGGAAGGCAAACCATTGATCAGGATGCTGGCTAACCATCGGCTCAAGAGAGTTAGCGATAGCCTGGGTAAGGGCATGAACATCCGCTTCCTCATCGCCGGTTGGCTGGAACTGGAGGCCGAAATCGATCTCGGTCAAGAACCTTGTATCGTCTAAATTTTGGCGAGAAACAATCCCGGGCATGATTTTTGCGCCAGTCCGTATGGCGATACGTGCAGGCGCTGAGGAAAACTCAGCCAGCCGGCCGAGGAAATCAACCGTTATGCCCTCGCCGGGTTCGACGACATCGAACATTAACCCCATAGCCTCACCGCGATTGAGGCAGCGCAGTACACCGGGTTTGGCGGACCGGGCAGGAATGATTTTCATTCCCAGGGAACGCCTCAAGTCCTGAAGAAATTTGTTCATCGGCGCGTAATCGAAGGTCTCGGCGATGACACTGATTGGGTGGCCGTAAGCTGAGAGCGCACCGGCGCCGAGCTCTGCTTGGCCTAAATGCAGGGTCACGAAGATTGTGCCGTTGTTCGAGCTCAGAGCTTTATCCAATGCCTGCCAGTCGTGGAAATCGACTCGCTTGGCAAGTGCCTGCTTTCCCAGCGCGGGTAACTGATAAAAATCGATTACGTAGCGGGCGAAATTGCGAAAAACGCGCCGGGCAGTGGCTGGAGCCTGTTGTTCGCCGACCACGGGTCGCAGATTTTGAATCAGGTTTCCCCGGTGACGTACCAGAAGGAAGTAGGCGATGTAGGCGAAGGGATCAGCGATGCCGTACAGCAGGCGGGCCGGGAGGAAGCGCCCGACTATTAAACCGGTTCGCGAAAGCCAGTACGCGCCGAACCAACGCAGATAAGCCCAGGCTGCGCCCATAGGAAATTAGTATGACGGTTTGCCGTCTTAAGTGCCCTTCACTCGTCTTGCGCCTAGCTAGTTATGTCCTCGCCACCGTCGACGCCAAGAACGTTTCCTGTCATCCAGTAAAGGCGCTCGTCGAGTAGGGCCGCGATAGCCTTTGCTACGTCTTCCGGAGTGGTCCCGCGACCGCTTGGGTTGTAGTTGGCGGCTCTTTCCAGAAGTTCGGGAGAGCCAGGGATTCGTCGCAATGCCGGGGTGTCGGTGACGCCAGCACGAACTGAATTGGCAGCGACGCCAATCGGTGCCAATTCAAAAGCAAGCTGACGAATATGCGACTCCAGCGCCGTTTTGGCGGCAGAAACCGCTCCATAACTACGAAGGACACGCGTCGATCCCGAGCTTGTCATGGCGAAAATCCGGCTGCCTTTCCGGAACAGATCGCGCGACGCAACGTCTTGAGCCCAGTAGATCAGGCTGTTCGCCATTACATCTAAGGTCATCTCCATTTGGCGCTGGCTGAGCGCATCCTTGGGGTCGTCGGCAATTACTGGTTTCAAGGCGCCAAAGGCGAGCGAGTGCATGAGGACACGGATGTGGGAGCCGTTAGCCTGGGTTTTTTCAGAAACTGTATTTAGCACTTCGGCGCGTTTGTCGGCGTCAGCGGCGTTGACGTTGAAAAAAACAGCCTGGCGGCCCGCTTTCTCAATTGCGCTGATCACCTCTTCGGCATTCGGCAATGTGGCTCGCAGATCAAGATGAACGCCGAAAATGTCCAGGCCGTTTCGGGCCAACTCCACAGCTGTGGCGCCGCCGAAACCGCTGGAGGCACCGAGCACCAGCGCCCAGCCTTGATCGGTTTCGCTAGCTTCGCCGCCGTCAGTCGTCATTTGTTTCCTCTTCAGATTCGCCGGCTTCCTCCGGTGGCTGTGGCCGGAACACTCCCTCGGTCTCCATGAGCCGACGGCAGAACGCCTTAGTGTCGCCTTTGCCTTCCATCTGGTCCCGCAGGGCGTCGAAAAGTTGTGCACTGTCCACGATGCAGTAGCGCATGCTTTCGGCAGCAACGCGAAGGGAATCATCAATCGGCTGTGTCCGCTCGGCGGGGTCGAGTTCGCGCTGGCCGTTAACAACGATCATGCCTCGCACGCGGCGCCCGCTATCGGCAATGCGCTGCTCGAGTCGTTGTCGGAGGCGGTAATGCGGATTCATTCCGATGCTGCCGCTGCTTCCTTCTATTTCGACGAACAAAGCCTCGCCGTCGAAATTAAAGCTTGGTGGCTCATCCACTGTGGATAGGTCTCTAAATCCAAGCTTTGTCAGAACATCACGAACCGGCAGATCGAGGCCAAATTTGCCTTCTTGCCAGAGCAGCCGGCGGTATCGATCTATGCCGACGAAGGCGTTACGTGCCTCCGTCATCTCGAGTTCTAGTTCTTCCAGCCGGGTCTCGGCGGAATCGGCTCGCTCTTTTGCTTCAGTTAAGTCCGGCAGCAGGTGATTATCGAGCCATTCTGGCGGCTCATCATCTGCATCCAGCAGCAGAGCGTTGCGCACCGCGCTGACCAGCCTGGCGGCGGCCTTTCCGCGCTCAGAGTGAGACAGGTTTGGTGGCAGCGCTGGCAGAAAGACGACATGGCCGCCACCAACCGCAATCTCAGCGGCGATTGGCGCGCCACCCGGGCTGCGGCCAAGAACTCTGAGAGATTGGCCAAATCCGGCGGCGCCTTCGGTTAGGAACGCCCGGTAAGAAACATTGTCGCGCACGAGCTCAAGAAAGTCCGCGTACGGGTTTTCATAGTCGCTTCCGGACACATGCTTGCCAGTCGCTGGTTGGAGATAGGCTGGTCCGTAGTCACTATCTAGCGGCGCAGGTAGCCAATAGTACCGGTGGCAGCCGGTGAAGCCCGAAACCTTTGGATGAGGTACGTCAGGGTAGGCGAAGCAAATGATGAGTCCGCCCTTGGCGAGCATGCGTTCAGTCTCACCGCGGCGTTGTCGCAAAAGGTCTGCGAGACCAACGGCTGCGTCGGTGGTAGGACCGTCGAGGACTGGCTCGTCGCTAAAGGTTACGTAAGTCTCGCCACTCTGGGTGAGTTCCGTGATGAAGTTTGAGACTGCACGAGCCGGGTCGACAATGACGGCGTCGTAATCGAAAAAGGCTGGTGCGTTAGCCCAGTTGTGATTATCAATTTGGCTGTCCGGCAGCCCGTAGCCGAGTGAAAGAAGCCGCACTACTCTTGATTCAAGTCCAGGCCGCGCAGGTGTTCGCGAAGCCCTGGTCCGATGTCCTGCCGGTTGAGACCCATGGCAATCGAGGCAATGAGCAAGAGCAGGGGACGTCCCGTGTCATAGCGTTGGCCGGTGAATTGATAGGCGAACATACCTTCCTCGTTGGCAAGAATTTGGAGAGCGTCAGTAATCTGAATCTCGCCGGCGGCGCCTGGAGTGGTCCGTGCGATTGCCTCGAAGATTGCTGGAGTCAGGAGGTAACGGCCTACGATGCCCAGCCGGCTCTGCACCGTGCTTGGCTGAGGTTTTTCCACCAATCTCTCCAGCGCAAACACGCCCTCGGCGACCTGCTGACCCTCAACGATGCCATAGCTGGAGACATCCGATTCTGGTATTTCTTCGACAGCAACCACGCTGCCGTGATGTTTCTCGAATGTGTCAATCAACTGTCGCGTGGCCGGAGGATCGCAAACCATAACGTCATCCGGCAGGATCAAAATAAATGGCTCATCGCCGACGAGGTGGCGTGCCGTAAGTACGGCATCGCCGATGCCTCTCGCTTCACCCTGACGAACGTAGGCGAAGTTTGCCATTTGGGAAACGCCGCGCACCTCATCCAGTCGCTCTATGTCACCCTTTTGCTCCAGCAGATCCTCAACGTCGCGCGAGCGGTCAAAATAGTCCTCAACGGCGCGTTTGCCAATTGCGGTCACAATGATGATTTGGTCGATGCCGGCCTGCACGGCCTCTTCAACCGCGTAATGAATAATTGGCCGGTCAACAAGCGGCAGCATCTCCTTGGGCTGAGCCTTCGTGAGCGGGAGCAAGCGCGTACCGTGTCCGGCAGCGAGAATCACCGCCTTACGAACCTGGAGCAGGACAACACCTCTAGATTTCGAATCGATTTAGTGAGCGCATTCTAGCATGGCGCTGTTTTCCGATCGCAGATGCCGCCGAGGCGTTTTCTTCGTGGCGCACCTGGAGTATTATCCCCTTTGACTCAGGGGTATTCCCTGCCCTGTGACTGGTTCGTTCGAAAAGGAGAAGATATGAACCGCTTTGCCAGCCCGCTGCTAAGGCTTGTTGATCGAGTATCCCCACCAGACAGCATTTCCGCCCACTGCGATATTCCCTGTGGTATTTACGATCCGCACATGTCGCAAATCGCCGCCCTTACGGTTGTTCGTATGAATCAGCTCATTGGCAGTTTGGAAATGGGCGGGAATGACAAGGCGGGAATGGACACCTATGGCAACTCTTTGACCCGCTACATCAGCACCAAAGAAGAGCACGCCGAGGTTTGCAAGCGCGAGATCGACATCCTCTGGCACGATTACTTCAAGCCCGAACACCTGGAAAAGTATCCGGACTTGCACACAACTATCTGGAACGCCAACAAGACGGCATCGAAGTGCAAGCAAGTAGTTGACGCCGCCGCCGCGAACGAGCTTCTAGAGGCAACCAACCGCATCGCTGAAATCTTCTGGGAAACCAAAGGCGTTGCCACGCGCAAAGCCGGTTCCAACCAGGCCGTCGGCGGTGAGTTGGTTTACGTGGACAATCGCTAAAAGCGAAGCAGAGGTCGAAGAAGGGTCGGGGATCCCCCCGGCCCTTCTTCAGGTCTGACGTGCGGTTTCTAACCCCTTTCGCCTTATTGGTGGCAACCCTGGGCTGGGTGGCCCGATCGGCAGTGCGTCGCTACCAGGTGGACGGCCGCAGCATGCTGCAGGCCTTTGCCCCGGGTGACAGATTGGTCCTGGAAGGCATTTCCTACCGATTGAGACAGCCCAGAATCGGCGAGGTTGTGGCCGCGCGCCAACCTGGGTCGTCCGGTCGTCTGGATTTGAAGCGGATTGCCGCTGGACCGGGCTCCTCCGTGAGGGTCAAAGACCAGCCGCAAACGCTGGGAGGCCAGGAATGGTTTCTTCTCGGTGACAACCTGGATGAAAGTACGGATAGCAGGCAACTGGGTCCGATCAGCCGAAAGGATATCGCAGGGCGCGTTTGGTTCAGGTACTAGGACAAATTGGCGCTAGGCTGGCAATTCTAAGACCGGAAATAGCAGCGCCCCTGAGGACGCTGATCGAGCGGCGTTTCGCAAGTCCAATTGCTGTCGGCGAGCTCCTCGGAGGAGTAGCCGTTTTGGCAGTAGGCGCATTGCAGCAACCGATGCGAGGTTGGCCCGGCAAAGGGTGGAAAGAGCGATTCTAGCTCTGCCCGGATCGGATCGTTAGCTGGCAGGAACTGGCTAAAGTCGCCGCTTGGTTCTGTGCGCGGAGGAGATCCGTCCTTGGTTTCGCGAATCTTATCTTGCAAAAGCATGAGTCCGGTTAGCAGAGATTCGGGCCGGGGCGGGCAGCCTGGTACGTAAACGTCAACCGGCAGGATTAGATTGACGCCCGGAAGAGTGCTGTAGCCGAAGGCGAAGGGCCCGCCCATAGTGGCACAGCCGCCGAACGCGATTACCCACTTGGGTTCCGGCATCTGGAGGTAAACCCGCCTCACCGAAGGAGCCATTTTCCAGGTTACGGTGCCGGCAACGATCATCAGGTCCGCTTGCCGGGGCGAGGCTCTGAAGACTTCGGCACCGAAGCGGGAGATATCGTACCGGGAAGTCGCTGTCGCGATCATCTCGATGGCGCAACAGGCTAGGCCGAACATGGCTGGCCACAGCGACGAGCTGCGAGCCCAATTGAGGATACTGTCCACGCTGCCAAGGAGCAGGTTTTGCTCCAAATCCTGCTCGACGGTAGTTGATGAAACGATAGGAAAGTCGGGTTCAGCCATTAGCGCCAGCGTGCCTTGTTTAGAAGCTCCATGGTTATCATTCTAGTTCGCGTCCCGCAGTGGAACAAACTTGTTCGCGCCGCTGGAAACATTTGCAAATGGTCACGGTTGACGGCCTGGCGAGGATGCGAGACTCCTGAGCTTCTCAACGATTACCGGTAGCCTGTCCAACAGGTAGTCAATATCGTCGCGCGTATTTTCGCGTCCTAGTGTCAGGCGCAAGCTGCTACGGGCTATCTCCGCCGGATAGCCCATTGCTGTCAAGACGTGGGACGGCTCGAGCGAGCCGGTGGTGCAGGCTGAGCCGCTGCTGGCCGAGATGCCGCTGAGATCCATTTGGATCAGGACCGCTTCGCCCTCGACACCCGCAAGGCAGCAACTGAAGTTGTTGCTGAGACGGACTTCTGGGTCCAAGGCTCCCGTAACGTTCACACCCGGTAGACGCGAGGGCAGCTCTTGCCATAGGTAGTCACGCAGTTCACGTATGCGAGATTTGGCGCTTTCCTGCTCGTCGTAGGCGAGGGCCAGGGCACTCGCCAGCCCTTGTGCTCCAGCGACATCCTCGGTGCCAGCGCGCCGGTCGCGCTCCTGTGATCCGCCAAGCAGTTGACTGATGAAGGGGGTCCGGGGGCGAATGTAGAGGGCGCCAACACCCTTTGGCCCGTAGAACTTGTGGGCGCTTATCGACAGCAGATTGACTCCAAGTCGTTCAACGCTCAGATCGAGAGCACCGGCAGCCTGGACCGCATCGGTGTGGAAAACGATGCGTGGGTCATATGCCCTGACAACTTCCACTAAGTCCGGAATCGGCTCGATCGTGCCAACTTCGTTATTGGCGTACATGATTGAAACGACCGTCGTATCAGGCCGCAAGGCCCTTTCAAGCTGATTCGGATCGATCCTGCCTTCCTTGTCGACGGGCAAGTAGGTGGCGGTGAAGCCTTCGCGTTCCAGCTGCTCTACGGAGTGGAGCACGGCGTGATGCTCAATTGCACTGGTAATGATGTGACGGCCGCGGCTAACGCTGGCAAATGCAGCGCCACGGATGGCGGAATTGTCAGATTCGCTGCCACCGCTGGTAAACACGATGTTGTTGGCTTGAGCGCCAAGCAGCGTGGCAACCTCTCGGCGCGCGGCGTCGAGGGCCTGGTGGGCTTCGCGGCCTTCGAGGTAGATGCTGGAGGGGTTGCCCCACGAGGACTGAGAACCGGCCAGCATCGTTTCTAGGACTTGAGGGTGAAGCGGAGTCGTGGCGGCATGGTCGAGGTAGATGCGGTGAGTAGGATTCATTGAAATCGAGGATATGCGCCGTTTGCAGGGCCGTCAAACCCGCCAACAAATACGGGAATACGGGAATACGGGAATACGGGAATACGATGGTTGCTATTTGGAGGTGCGGCGGTATAATAAGGGCACAGTTCGTTTAATCGGCTGCGGCAGGGCCGTGGCTTTCAAAGGAGCACGCTGTTGATGGTAACCGGCGAAGCTATTGTTATTGTGACGGAGAAGGCCGCGGAGAAAGCACGGGCTATTCTCAGCGAGCGAGGGGTCGAAAACGGCTCTTTGCGGGTTTTCGTGGCCGGTGGAGGATGCTCCGGCTACCAATACGGAATGTCAATTGCCAGAGATCCCGAGGAAGGCGACATCGCTATTCAGGCTGAGGGCATCACGATCCTCATCGATGAGGAAAGTGCACCCCTAATCTCCGGCGCTGAAGTCGACTACGTCGACGACATCATGAAGAGCGGCTTCACGATTTTCAACCCAAATGCAGTCAAGAGTTGCGCTTGTGGGACTAGCTTCCAAACCGCGGATGGTTCAGGCTCAGCAAAGGCATGCTGCTAGCGCGAACGTTCACCAGGATTTGAATGTGAAAGGCGCCCCGGCATCGGGGCGCTTTTCCTTTGGATTCGGAGGGAGTAGTGATGGCTAACTGGATTGTGGTCGGTTCTGCGGAGAACATGGAAATCGCCCGCGAGCGCGGGTTTGATATGTTTGGCTTCAAGAGCACACGCGGCCGAATGGCCGCTGATATGAGACCCGGCGATAAGCTGATCTTTTATTTGGTCGGCGTGATGAAATTTGGCGGCATCGTCAAGGTTACTTCAGAGGTATTTGAGGACCATACCCCTGTATTTAAGAGTGAGAAGAAGCCTGGCGAGGATTATCCGTTTAGGGTGAAAACGTCTCCTTCAGTGACTCTTGACGAGGGTCAGCGGCTAGATGTGAAGGATTACGCGCCGCGACTCGAGATGACGCGTTCGCGTGGTGAGCACTGGCGGCTTGCATTCCAAGGCAATCTACACAAGATCAGCGATGAGGATTTCGATCTGATTTCCAAGGACGCGGTGGCAGCGGAGAAAAGCGTATCCAGCAGTCGTTAAGAGTAGTGCCTCTGCATGCTAGCAACTTTCTCACCATGACGGTTGTCTGACCTGGCGGTGAGTTCTAGAATCGAAGGATCATGACTGCAGAAGAAGAAACCACCCTATCCATTGACGAAATCAACAGCCAGTTTGACGGCGAGTGGTTGCTCGTACGTGTCATAGAGAGCAGCAGGGACAGCCTGGTCACAGGCAGCGTTCTGGCTCATGACACCGATCGCGAGACGATTGCTGCTCTTCTGCCTCGGGCTCAGGATCAGCAGCCGCGTCCAAGTTTGGCCTTTTTCCGGGCCCAGGCGAGTTAGCTAGGTCCATCCTTCCGGCGCCCGAGGAGTTGCCTCCTCAAGAACTGCCTGCTTATCCTCTAGGTAATGGCTAAATCTGCTAGCCGCGCTTCAACCACTCTGGAACGCGTTCCCTTTCTCGACGCTCTCGGTTCGCGAGTGCTAATCGGTGACGGTGCGATCGGGACAACTTTGCTTGAACGCGGAATTCCCGCGGACGCCTGCCTGGAGCAGCTCAACGTGGGTCGCCCGAGTATCGTGCGTGAAATTCACCAAGAGTATGTGGAGGCCGGCGCCGACATCATCCAGACGAACACTTTTGGCGCCAATCGGTTTCGATTGGCTAGCGTCGGTTTGGCCGAGAAGGTTGGCGAATTCAACCGACACGGCGTCCAAATCGCCCGCGAAGTTGCTGCCAAGGTCAGCCGCCAAGTTTACGTCGCCGGGGACATCGGGCCGCTCGATGCGGATGTTTCCGATGCGGAAGCAACCGCGGCCTTCGAGGAGCAAGCGAAGGCATTGGCGGCCGAAGGCGTCGACTTGTTTCTGCTCCAAACTTTTACCAAGATCGGCGAGGCTTGTCTGGCGATCGCCGCCACGAAGCAAGTTGCCGCCGAAACACCAGTCGTTGCAGAAGTGAGCTTCGACAGTAGCGGCAACCTGGATTCACTTGCTCCTGAGACCGTCGCATCACGTCTGAGCGCTGCAGGCGCCGATGCCGTTGGAATCAACTGCGATGAAGGACCGGCGCATGGGCTGCGAGTGCTGCGTGGGATGGCGTGCGTTGAGGGACTGAAGCTCGTCGCGCAACCAAACGCGGGTGCTCCTCAGCTTGTGAAGCGCCGACTTGTCTACACCACCACAGCTGAGGACATGGCCGACTATGCTCGCCGGTACGTCGCTGCAGGCGCCGCCATTGTAGGCGGATGCTGTGGTACCTCGCCGCGTCATATCGCCGCGATTCGTCGCGCTCTTTACGAGAAGCGAACTGAACATAATATGGAGATAAGCCCGGAGCGGCAGAGTGACGCTGAGGGCGAACCGCGGGATTTGCGGGAAAAACTAGCGGCCGAAAAGTTGGTTCTTGGCGTGGAGCTCGATCCGCCACGCGGCCTGGCAATCGGGCGGGCAATGGTGGCGGCGGCGACGCTTAAGGACCTCGGTGTTGACTTTGTTAATGTCGCGGACAGCCCTCTGGCCGAAGTGCGCATGAGTGCCATCGCTATGGCCGGTATGCTTCGCGGACAGGCGGGGCTGGAACCGGTGGTTCACTGTTCCACGCGAGACCGCAACATCATGGCTCTACAGTCCGACATGATGGGCGCTCACGCCATGGGGTTGCGCAACATGCTGTGCATCAAGGGTGATTCTCATGCCCTCGGCAGTTACACGAAGGCGGCGGCGGTATGGGACGTCAACGCCCTCGGCCTGATGAGGATCCTAAAGAGCATGAATAGCGGCTTCGACGCTCTCGATAACCCGGTTAAGCCGCCGTCGCAGTTCTTCATTGCCGGCGCAGTCAATCCGGCTGCAGCGGACCTCGATGCCGAAGTGAAACTTTTCCGGCGCAAGATCGCGGCTGGCGCCGATTTTTTCCTATCGCAAGCGGTTTTTGAAACTGAAGCGATCGAACGATTCTTGGAAAGGGTGGGCCCTGAGCACCCGCCCATTATCCTGGGAGTCTGGCCAATCCATTCGGAACGTCAAGCCAAGTTTCTCAACCAGAGCATTACCCCGGTCCCGGCCAAGGTTATGGAGACTATTGAGAGAGCCGGAGACGCGGCTGAGCAGCGAGGTATTGAGCTGGCTCATGAGCTTGTCGAGCAAGTTAGTCCATTAATCCAGGGCTTTTACTTCATACCGTCCTTTGGGCGCTTTACTGGAATTCAGGAGCTAGTAAGTGCTGCACGAAGCCTTGAGAAGCAGCGTGCCTAGACTTCCAACCGTTTTCGCCTTCGTAGCTTGCCTGGCCCTGCTCGGATGCTCAGGAGGCGGCTCAAGCCTTCCTGAGGCTCAACAAGCCTCAACCGTCACTGACACGGGCAATGACTTTTTGATTGGCCGGCCGCTCGAGCGCGCCGGGATCGGCGATGTTGAGCTCGCGTTCGCCCGCTACGGAGGCACGCGTGGCGACATGATCGAAACCTTTGAGGCGCAGCCCTGGTTTCAAGATGGATTGACACGTGACGAGGCACTCTTTGTAGAGCGCTCTCTTTCCTTCGTCGGCAGCTATTCCGGGCCGCGAACCGCCTATGTGAGCCAGGAAACAATTGAAGAAAAACTCTACCTGTACGAAAAAGTTCAGACAGCCGAGGGTGAGGTGGAGTTGCTGTTGATTTTCGAGCCAGGGCAGGACGGCGCCGGCGAGATGTCCAGTCTGCGATTGATGCTGCCGGCACTGGAAGCTATAGTTGGCGTCCCTTACCCGCTCGCCGTAATGACAGTCGTCAACGGAGAATTCCGGATCAACGATTATAACGACGGCCAATTTATCCGAATCGCGCGCTGCTGCACGCTATCTCCGTTTATTTTGGCTCACGAACTCGCCCACACCTACTGGTCGATCGGCCCAGCCTGGTTCAATGAAGGCATGGCGGACCTCTACGCCGTGATGACGATCGAGCGCCTCAACCGGGATGCGGCGCCCGAGTGGAGACAGGTGACGGCTGATCTCGACTTGTTCTATGAAGGCCGCAAGCTCGCGGCTTCGCGATTTCCGGACCTGTTGCTGCCGCGGCGTTTTGCTTCTGACGGCCTGTACGAAGCGGCCGACGTCTTTCTTTATGAGATCAGGGACCTCCTGGGTGATAGCGAATTTCTCAGTGCCGCCCGTCAGCTCTATCTCACATCAGATTTTGGCCGCTACATTCTGAGCGATTTTCGCATCGAGGATGCGTTGCTGACTTTTTCCGATGGGGGTGCATCAGAAGAGATCATGCGGATGTTTAACCGTCAGATCTGGGGCGATGACGGCGAGCACTATCTCAGGCTCAAGGAGTTGGAGTCCTCCTAGACTGCCCCCCCCGCTGCTGATCGAGGATCAGCCGGCGCAACCGGTGAGCTTGGTAGAGATGCTCCAGGTCGTGCTGATGAACCGATTGCACAAGCTCAAGAATCGACGTGAGTCCACGATACGGGTGGTGGCCAACTTGGTTCCATTCGTCATCACTCAGTATGCTTAGGAGCCAGACGGTTTCTTCTCTTGCCTCCGCGTATTCTCTCAATAAGTTTGAGACGTTGGCCCCGCAGTAGTCTCGTTCCGATGGCAGCACATCAATCGCCTCGTGTGGCAGATGAGGCTCGAAAGACTTGGTTATTATTTCGATTTGGCTTAGACAGAGGACTTCGGCGTCTCGCACGTGAGCGACAATTTCCTTGAGACACCACTGGTTTTCTGCCGGACGCCAACGTAACTGTTGGTCGGGAACGCCGGCAAACTGGCTAAAGAGCTCACCACTTGAATCCCGTATCGCCTTCAAGAGCCAGCGCCGTTGACCCGCCTCGGCTTCTTGGACCATGACATGGGAATTCTAGTCTGCCGCGTCTGGTCTGAAAAGCGTCCGTGATCTCGTTCAGAAAGATGCCGTACACGACAATGATGAGAAGGCGGGGACGATACGGAGTCCCAATGCAGACGTACGGGTCGATCATCCCAGGCGGTCCAACCCTGGCTCGTCTCCTCCCAGAGGGAGCGCAGGAAGGCAGGGAGGAGCCACGACTATCACGTGAGGCGAAGGCGCGCCTCAGGGCTGTTGAGTGGCACAAGGATCACGGCGAGAAGGTGAGTCTGACGGCAAGACGCTTTGGACGCAGCCGCTCAACCCTTTACCAGTGGCTAGAGTGCTACCGGCTCCAGGGTCCGCGGGGTCTGGAAGACCGCAGCCATAGGCCCACCAGGTCCGCAAGCCGACTTGGAGCCTAGAGTTCGAAGCAGCGGTGCTACGCCTGCGCCAAGACAATCTCGTCTGGGGCAAAGACAAGCTACAGCCGATCCTCAGACGCCAAGGGGTCACTATCTCGGTCTCGATGGTGGGCCGCATCCTCAGCCGGCTCAGACGCCAAGGCAAACTGGTGCCTGCGAGTCTGAAGGACCCTTGCATCGTCTCTCGGCCTCAGGTGCGGCCCTATGCCGTGCGTAAGCCCAAAGACTACGTCGTCAAGGCGCCGGGAGATCTGGTTCAGGTGGACAGCGCCGACGTGCGCTGGACCGGTATTACCCATGCCTACAAGCACTTCTCGGCGCGTGATATTGTCAGCCGCTGGGACGTCTTGGGTGTCTACGGCCGCGCTACCGCCGGCACGGCGCGCGACTTCCTCGATACGGTCATCGAGCGTATGCCGGGTCCGGTGAAGGCGACCCAGGTGGACGGTGGCTCTGAGTTCAGGGCCGAGTTTGAGGCCGCCTGTGAGCAGAAGGGGCTGCGGCTTTTTGTGCTGCCACCACGCTCCCCCAAGCTCAACGGCTGCGTGGAACGAGCCCAGCGCACCCACAAAGAGGAGCTTTACCAGTTGGTTGACCCACCCGACTCGCTCAGCCAACTGAGAACCCAGCTGCTCCAACAGGAGCAGCGTTACAACACTTACCGGCCCCATCGGGCCCTTGGCCATCTAACGCCGCAAGAGTGGCTGCTAGCATTCACCGAGAGGAGGTAAGTGTCCGGCATCTACTGGACGAGTACAGTCTTCAGGCACTCGTTATGTTAGACTCGCAGGCGGCGGGTTCGGAGTGAATCTTGCGTTGGCTTCCGTCCTTAATCTCCCCGGGTCGAATAATCTTGGTCGCAAGCCTTGTGGCGGCTGGATATCTGGCTTTTTCGGCGGGTAATAATCTACTGAATTCCTATCGCTTGGCCGACGACGAAAGCCGGCTGCGAGAATCAGTCGCCGAACTTCAGCGTCAGGAAGACCAATTAGTCCAGATTCGAGATTACTTGCGCACCGACGAGTTCGTCGAGTTCATGGCGCGCAAGGTATTTGGGCTGGTCAAGCCCGGCGAGACTCTGGTCGTAATCGACGCGCTCGAGTCTTCCCCGAGGAAAGCGAGGCCGGGAGCACCTGGTGGGAGCGGCTTTTTAGACCTTGAACGACAGGGCCCGGGCGGCCGCTCACGTTCAATCATTCGTATACTTCGATTGCGGCTATGGCTGATTCTGATTTCTCCAGTACTCAAACGGCGCTGCGCCGCCGGCTAGATCAAAGAGTCCAGGCTTATATGGAACGACACTCTTTGTGGCCTAATTGTGGCGTTCTCCTCCTTGCTGTCTCTGGGGGGCAGGACTCCAGTGCCTTACTCCTGATTCTGGAGCGACTCGCTCGGAGTCGCCCGGTGAGCATCGCCGTCGCCTATTTCGATCATGGCCTCCGCGGCAAAGCAGCTTCCGACCGAGAAGCCGAGTTCGTCGCCGGCTTGTGCGCCCGCGGGGGTGTCTGTTTCGTTTCCGGCGCTGGGGACATGCGCGGGCGCGCGAAACGGGAGCGTCGTTCTCCGGAGGATGCGGCCCGTCGTGAAAGGTATGAGTTCCTTCGCCGGGTCGCTCATGAGCTTGGCGCGGACAGGGTGGCTACTGGTCACACCGCATCCGATCAGGCGGAAACCATCCTCCTCAACATCACGCGTGGCACCGGCCTGGACGGCCTAGGCGGTATGCAGCCCAGGTCGGAATGGCCAGCGAGCAGCGAGAATGAGTCTAGGTTGGGCTTAGTCAGACCACTGCTGTCACTTTCCCGTCGGGACACTTTGGCCTATTGCGCTGCGAGCGGCATCGACCCGATCGCGGATGAAAGCAACCAGTCGCCGGCGTTTCGCCGCAATCGAGTAAGACAGGAATTACTACCTCTGCTTGAGAGCTTCAATCCTCGTATCGAGAGCGCTCTTGTGCGTCTGGCAGAGTCGGCAAGTCAGGACCGAGTGGTCCTCGACGATGTTGCCGCAAAGGCCGTTGAAAAGATTCAAGGCACTGCCCTGATTTCACGGGCCTGGTTCGAAACGGCGGCACCCAGTATCAGGCGGCGCGCCGCTCGCTTAGCGTTTCGAGCTGTAGCGGGTGATTTGACGGACTTGAATTCGCGCCATATTCAAGCCATCGACCGGCTCATACTGAGAGGCCAGACAGGCGATAGGCTCGACTTGGCGAGGGGGTTGAAGCGAGCCTGGATCGCTCTGCGTTGCTGCTCCAGCTCGAGAAAAGTCCCGCTGGCGTGCTTCCGGACTATGAGGTTTCGCTTGCGGTGCCCGGCGAGGTTGAACTTGGCGGCCTCCTAATGGCTGCCTCGGCAAACCCACCGCCAGAAGGCGGGCATTCGATCGAAGTCGACTGCGAAGCGGCGGGATCCGAGTTAATCGTGCGCCGCCGCCAACGGGGTGACCGGTTTCAACCAACCGGCATGACACAAACCAAGAAACTTCAAGATTTTTTCATAGACAGTCATGTGCCGCGGGCTCAGCGTGATACCATTCCGCTCTTCGTCACAGAACGCGGCATTCTTTGGGTCGGCGGCGTGAGGATCGCCGAGTGGGCGAAGCCACGGCCAGGCCAGCCGACAACACGCCTCAGCTTCGGGCCGGCCCGCTAGACAAATTTCCTTGTAGAAATGCGAAGCCGGCTGGGGACCGCTGCGTTTTTGGCTAAAGGCCGCTGACCGTCATTTCTGAAATGCGGAAGCTCGGAGTTGCCTTGTCCAGGTGCCAGAGGGTGTCGTTGGCGACAGCGTCGATGTTCGCCAACATCTCTTTGAGGTTGCCCGATAGATTAATTTCGGTGACTGGATATGAGATCTTGCCGTCTTCAATCCAAAAGCCACCGGCCCCCCTCGAGAAGTCGCCAGTGGTCACGTTGACCCCCATTCCCATGAAATCAGTGATCAACAGTCCTTGCTTGAGATCGGCGTAGAGAGCCTCCGGAGCCAGATCGCCTTCCTTCATAACCAGGTTGCTGGTGCTCGGGGACGGAGGCGTGGCGAGGCCGCGTTGAGCTGCGCCGGTGCTGCTCCGATTGAGGCGGCGCGCGTTATAGGTATCGAAGAGGAAGGCGCGAAAGACCCCTTCCTCGAAAATCGGCATGGTCCGGGACCGCACACCTTCGCCATCGAAAGGACGGGAGCCGATCCTCCCCGGCAATAAAGGATCGTCCGTGAAGCTGAGGTGAGGCGAAGCCACCTGTTGGCCCTCGAGTTCTGCGAGAAAGGTTGAGCGCCGGTAGAGGGCCTCGCCGGAGATAGCCATTCCCAAGATTTGTAGCAGGGAACTCGCGACGGGTGCTTCCCAGATTACCGGCACCGAGGTTGTTGCCACCTTGCGTGCGCCGAGCTTGGTGACGGCGCGCTGAGCCGCCTTGGTTCCGACGTCTTCCGGGCTTTCGAGGCGGTGGAGGGCCTGCTCAGCCGTGAACCAGCTGTCGTTCCTCTTCTTGCCATCGGCGTCATCGCATATAGCTTCTATGGCCAGCGACGCATGGGTGCTGGCATAAGAACTGGCGAAGCCCAAACTGTTTGCCAGTGCCACTTCGCCACGATTAACCTCCATCGAGGCGCCGTCCGAGTTGGTTACACGCTTGTCGTAATCGAACGCTGCCTGCTCACAACGCAAGGCTGCGTCACGCATCTCCTCCGTTGAAATAGAGTCGATTCGCTCGTCGTAGAGCTGCAGGTTCTCGGCTTGGCCACTCGCTAGCTCCTCCCGATTCGGCAAGCCGGCGTATTCGTCTGGCTCAGAAATCGACGCCAGTTCGATGGCTTCGCCGACCATGCGCTCGATGGCCTGCGGCGTCAGATCCGATGTCGAGCAGACGGCCGTACGTTTGTCTTTGATCACACGGATGCCAACCGCGTGCGAGCCGGCGTCGATTACTCGCTCGACATCGCCGCGGCGGACCTGCACCGAAGACTCGGTAGACGAGACTACGTAAGCATCGACCTCGTCAGCACCAAGGCGGCGGGCTTTGTCGACGATATCCGATGCCAGGGAAAGGGTGTCTTCATTCATCGTCGTGCACCCTGATTGGCTGGCATGACTTGTGGTTCGAAGTTGGTCTGGGTCCGCAAATAATCCTCGTTGGTTTCGGCGCGGCGAATCAGCTCAACCGATCCATCGCGCCGGAGCAGCAGCTCTTTTGGCCTTAGACGGCCGTTGTATTGGAAACCCATTGCCGATCCGTGAGCACCGGTATCGTGGACCAGCAAGTAGTCTCCCTCATTGACGGGAGGCAACTCCCGCTGCTTGGCGAACTTATCGTTATTTTCGCAGAGCGAGCCGACAACATCGAAAACTCCGGCGACTCCTTCTCTAGGCAATCCGTCAGAACCCATGGCCGTGATGTGGTGATAGGTGTCATACATTGCCGGACGCATCAGCGACGACATGCAGGCATCGACCCCAACGTAGTTGCGATACTTCTCCATCAAGTTGATGACTTCAGTGACCAGAACGCCGTGTGGTCCGGTGATTGCCCGCCCGCATTCCATATAGAGCTTGGGGCGGTAGCCCTGGGTGCGCCCGAAGTCTGCAAACAACTCGCCAGCTCGATCGGCGAGGGCCTCGAGGTCGAAGGCGGCGTCCTCAGGCTGGTAGGGGATACCGATGCCGCCGCCGATGTTGATGAATTCGAGCTCGATGCCGGCTTCGCTCCCGATCTCCTTCGCGAGCTCAAGCAGCATCTGTACTGTGGCGATCATGTACTCATGGTTGCGTTCGTTGGAGACGACCATGGTGTGTAGGCCAAAGCGCTTGACACCTCGATCACGCGAAAGACGGTAGGCTTCGACGATCTGGTCGTGGCGTAACCCGTATTTCGCTTCTTCCGGCTTGCCAATTATGGTGTTTCCGGTCCGACGGCTGCCAGGGTTGTATCGGAAGCAGAGTAGCTCCGGTAGTTGGGGAACTTTATCGATAAAGCTGACGTCATCGAGGTTTAATAAGCAGCCGCCTTGAGACAAGGCTTCGCCATATTCAGTGGCCGAGGTGTTGTTTGAACTAAACATAATGTTGTCAGGCTTGGCGCCAACCTGCCGGGCCATGAGCAGCTCTGGTATCGAGCTGCAGTCGAAGCCGAAACCGAGGTCGCTCTGGAGGATTTCCAGGATTCGAAGGTTTGGCAGTGCTTTGACGGCGAAAAACTCGCGAAAGCCATCAATGCCGGAGAACAGCCGGTTCCAGTGTTCGCCGTTTTCGATCAGGCCGGTCTCATCGTAGATATGAAACGGGGTGCCAAATTCGGTCGCCAAGTCCGCGAGCAACGGATTAAGGCGGTCTTCGAACCCTTTTGACATCGGCACTGAGATACTCCTTGGCTTTTGCGGAAGAAATTGGGCTGGCGCGAGGCGCTAGCCCATGTTGGTGCCGCCAACGGTCATGCCGGATACGAGCACAGTTGGAACACCGACACCGACTGGTACGGATTGACCGTCCTTACCGCAAGTCCAGCGGCCGTCGCTCAACTCAAAGTCGTTGCCGACGCCGGTCACCTGGGTCAGGGTTTCGGGTCCATTGCCAATCAAGTTCACGTTGCGGATCGGCGCGGTAATCTTGCCATCTTCGATCATGTAGCCTTCGGTCACGCTGAAGACAAAGTCACCATTGCTAATGTTGACCTGGCCGCCGGAGAAGGCAACGCAGTAGATACCTTTGTTGACCGAGCGAATGATGTCTTCTGGGTCCGATTCACCTCCCATCATGTAGGTGTTGGTCATTCTGGGCATCGGGTAGTGCTGGAATGACTGGCGCCGGCCATTACCGGACGGCTGGGTTGACATGGCATCAGCGCTGATCCGGTCCTGCAGGTAGGCCTGGAGAATGCCATTTTCAATCAGAACGTTTTTGCCTGGAGGGTTGCCTTCGTCATCGATATTGATCGAGCCGCGGCTGTCCGTGATCGTTCCGTCATCAATCACGGTGCAGAGCTGGGAGGCAACCAGCTCACCGACGCGATCGGAATAGTTGCTGGTCTTTTTCCGGTTAAAGTCAGCCTCTAAACCATGACCGATGGCCTCGTGGAGCAGTATTCCGGAGTCGCCCGCCGCCAAGACAACGGGGAAGGTCCCGGCTGGGGCTTCAATGGCAGATTGGAGTAGGACCGCCTGCCGGGCGGCCTCGCGGGCCAGATCTTCCGGGGTGCTTACCTCAAAATAGCGCATGCCCATGCGTCCGCCGCCACCGGTTCGCGCCGTCTGGCGCTCGCCGTCGATTTCGGAGAGGCAGGTGACGTTGAAGCGCACCATCGGCTGCACATCGCCCGACATGCGCCCATCGCTGGTGAAGATCGCTATGTACTTGAGCTCGTCCGCCAGGTTGATGTCAACGCGGGCAATGGAAGCATCAAAGGCACGTCCAGCTTCGTCGGCTCGCCGCAGGAGCTGAACCTTCTCCGAGGAGGGGAGATCGATGCTGCTGGCGGCGACTGAATAGAAGTTGGCTGAGTCATAGTGAATGATGTCCATCGGCGGAGCTTTGCCGCCGCTGGACGCGATCTTGGCCGCTGTTTCGGCGGCGTGCAGCATCGCTTCGCTGTTGAGGTCTTCGGTGTAGGCATAACCGACCGCCTCACCGAGCAGGACGCGAACGCCGACACCTTGGCTGATCGCTCGGTTGGCGCTCTTCACGACCTGCTGCTCGAAGGTGATGCTGGCTGAAGTTCGGTGCTCAAAATAGAGCTCGGCGTAGTTGCCGCCTTTCGAGAGTGCAGCGTCCAGCAGCCTGCTGGCCATTGCTACATCGATCGAGTAGAGATCTCGAAAGAATCTGAGCCCTGGGTCGCTTGATTCCGTCATTTTACCTTCCATGCTACGTGGCCGAATTAAGGGACCGTATCAGAGCCAAGACTCTGAGGCTGGACGCCAAAAGCCAAACAAAGTGGGTGGCTTTTCACTTCTGGAGGCTAGGTTATTGTAGCATCGCTCTCGATCTGCGGGCCCGGCTGCACTGCCCCGGTCAGTACAGTCCTTTGGCCTGGAAGCGATGATCAACACCGTGAGTACCATCCCGTGCAAGCCGGGTTTAAGACTAATGACAAACTCTCTGGGAGGAGCCCTCTGGCGTCACCTTATGTTGTCTTAGAAATCGGCGATCAGGAAGTTCGGATCACGAATCCGGACAAGGTCTTTTTCCCACGCCGCGGCTACACCAAGCTCGATCTGGTGCATTACTACGTCGCAGTCGCCGATGCTGCGCTGACCGGTATCAGGAAGCGGCCGATGGTTTTGAAGCGCTTTCCGAACGGGGCGGAGGCCGAGGCCCTTTTCAAAAACGGGCGCCTGCCAAACATCCAGACTCGATTTCGACCGCCCGTGTGGCCTTCCCCAGCGGTAGATTCGCGGATTTGGTTGTATGCGACGAAGCCGCGGGCCTGGCATGGGTGATCAATCTGGGCTGCATCGACTTGAACCCCTGGCCTGTGCGTGCAGCCGATGTCGACCACCCGGATGAACTGAGGGTTGACCTCGACCCAACGCCGGAGGCCAGCTTCACAGACGTAAAACGCGTGGCCTTGGTGGTCAATGATGTACTCGATGAGTTCGGCTACAAGAGTTACCCGAAGACATCGGGTTCGCGTGGCATTCACATCAACGTTCGGATTGAGCCACGCTGGGAGTTCTCTCAGTTGCGTCGCGCGGCTCTTGCGCTCGCCAGCGAGGTCGAGAGCCGCGTGCCAAAGCTGGCAACCACGGCCTGGTGGAAGGAAGAGAGGCATGGCGTCTTTATCGACTACAACCAGAACGCGCGCGAGCGCACCGTGGCGTCGGCCGACTCGGTGCGGCCGACCCCTGATGCTAGGGTTTCCTGTCCCTTCGAATGGGATGAGTTAGCCGGTGTCGAGTTGGGTAACTTCACGATTGAGACTGTTCCAGCGCGTTTGCAGGAGAGGGGCGATCCCTCCGCGACGATTGATGATCAGTCGTTCTCGCTGGAGCCGTTGCTGGGGCTCGTCGAGCGTCATGAACGCGAAGGTCAAGGTGACGCAGCGTGGCCACCGCAATTCCCAAAAGCCGCGGGAGAGCCGCCCAGGGTACAGCCCAGCCGGAAGGCGAAGAATTAGGCGGGGTTGAAAATTTGCTCCAGTTCGTAGGCTGGCACGACGGCAATCTGGTCAAAAGTGCACTCGGAGGGAGACTTCTCCCGGCGCCAGCGCAGAAACGTGGCGGCGTGGCGCAGCCGGTCGCCCCGTAGTTGGTCAAAGCTAACTTCACACACCAAATTGGGCCGCAACCGTACCCAGCTCATGTCGCGGCCGCCGGTCCATCGGCTCGGCTCGCCTGGTGTACGGCCTTGGCCGAAGCCCTCGTTGGCATCCTCTGAAACAAACTCCGCCAGCTTGCTTACGAGGTCGCGCTTCTCCTGTGCCTTGAAGCTGGACGTATCGCCAACGTGGTGCAAGATGCCCATGTTGTCGAAGAGACCGAGCAAGAGTGAGCCGACGGAGCGCCCTTCCTCGCCTCGGTTCCAGCGAAAGCCGCCGATCACGCAATTGAGGCTGCGCTTGTGGTTGATTTTGATCCAGCCTCGTTGTCCGGCCTTGTAGGCTTCATTGGTTTGCTTGGCGATGACTCCGTCAAGGCCGGCGCCCTCGAATCTCTCAAACCAGTCGGCGGCAAGTGCGCTATCGTTTGTTGCCGGGGTCAGGTAGGCCGGCGGCCGGATCTTGCCAAAAGTCTCGTCTAGCAGGTGGCGACGGTCGGCCAGGGGCCTGGAGCGCAGATCGTCCCGGCCCAGAGCCAGAAGGTCGAAGGCGACAAATGACGCTGGTGCCTCGCGCGCCAAGAGGTTGACGCGCGATTCGGCTGGATGGATGCGCATCTGCAGCGCGTCAAAGTCCAGGCCATCGTTAGTGGCGATGACGATTTCGCCGTCGAGGACGGCTGGTGAAGGCAGGACCAGTTTCATTTCAGATTCAAGCTCGGGGAAGTAGCGATTGAGCGGTTTGAGATCGCGACTTTGCAGCCGAATCTGCTCCCCATCGAAGAAAACCAGTGCCCGGGAGCCATCCCACTTTGGCTCGTAGACCCAGTTTTTGCCCTCGGGGATACCAGTTGCAGCCTTCGCGAGCATGTGACGCAGCGGTGGATTAAAGGCCCCATTTTCGTTCAATTTTCGGCTCGCCCGGGGTATTTAGGCTAATGGCTTGGCAGTGGGAGGAATCGTATCATGATGGGGCTGCCCAGACTGTTCCGGTAGGGAAGCGGTCCACCCTATAATTCCCTGTGGAATCCATAGAAATTCCAGATAGCTGAGGGGCACATGCAGGACAAAGAAGTCTATGACCTGACAATCATTGGCGCTGGCCCAACCGGTCTGTTTAGCGCCTTTTATGCTGGGCTGCGCGGCATGACGACCAAGATCATCGAGTCATTGCCGGAGGCGGGCGGCCAGCTTACGGTGCTTTATCCCGAGAAGTACATTTATGACGTGCCGGGCTTTCCCAAGATACTAGCCAAGGACTTGGTGCCCCTAATGCTCGAGCAGTGCAAGCTGTTTGAGCCGACCTACGTTTTCGAAGAGCGCGCCGACACCCTAACCCGTGCGATGGTTGATGGGGAGGAAGTTTGGCGGCTCGGCACCCACAGCAACAACGGCCACTTCACCAGAGCCGTCCTGATCACCGCCGGTGTCGGCGCGTTTGCGCCGAACAAGCTTGATAGGCCAGGCGTGGACGAGTTCGAGGGCAAGGGTGTCCACTACTTTGTCAAGGACAAGCGGCCGTTTCGCGGCAAGCGCATGCTAATTGTCGGCGGCGGTGACACGGCTATCGATTGGTGCCTCAACCTCAAAGACTGGGCCTCCAGTATCGAATTGATTCATCGGCGTGACGAGTTTCGCGCCCATGAGGCCAGCCTGGCAGCGGTCCGCGCATCCGGGATCCCGATGAGCACGTTTTGGGAGCTGAAACGGGTGGTTGGCAACGGCTCGGTTCAGGGCGCCACGATCTTCAACGGCAAGACCGGTGAGGAGCGCGACATCGAGGTCGACATCATTCTGATTAGCATCGGCTTCAAGGCTTCGATGGGTCCGATCGAAAGTTGGGGCATTACCCAGGCCGATGCCCGGCATCTGCAGGCCGACGCTTTTATGGAGACCAACCTTAAGGGCGTCTTCGCGGCCGGCGATATTGCATCTGTCGAAGGTGGTGAGGCGATGAACCTGATTGTCACCGGCTTCGCGCAGGGCACCGTCGCGGCCAACGCCGCCAAGCGCTTCATCGACCCCAAGTCGCGTCTCTTCCCGGGCCACTCCAGTGAGCTACGGTTGTAAGATAAGCCAGCGTTTCGAGACTGGCTAGAAAGGGTAGGCGAAGCATCGTGGGTGCTCACGGACCGTGTGCTAGGATTCAAACATCGGGCTCGTAGCTCAGTGGCAGAGCGGACGGCTCATAACCGTTTGGTCGCAGGTTCGAACCCTGCCGGGCCCACCAACAGATATAAAAAGGGCTCTTGCGGCTCCTATCAGAGGAGTAGAGCCGTGGCTAGAGCGGTTGCTTCGTCCTCGCACTCGGGCGTATGAAGAAGCAAACTTCGCTGCTCACCGCCGATTCAGCCCGGGAGACAACCTAACAACCCGCCGAACATAGGACGAAGAGCGCTCTTCAGCCTTTCGGGCACGCGTTTTCGCTGAATACGCTGTGGCAGGCCAGTCTCTGAGCCCGGCTGACCGGCTGTGGCTGAGACTGAGTCCAAGCTAATTCTGAACCGGCGACCAGGCAGGAAAGAAGTCTACCCCTGGGTCGTTGGTGAGGCGGATCGGGTTCGAACCGTCTGCGTTCATGACGTATATCTCGGGGTTGCCGTCGCGGCTGGAGCTGAACGCTATGCGGCTGCCGTCGAGTGACCAGGCCGGACCGGTATCGGTGCCGGGGCTGTTGGTGAGACGGGTGACGTTGGACCCGTCGGCGTTCATGACGTATATCTCGAAAGGGCCGTCCCGGTTGGAGACGAATGCGATGCGGCTACTGTCCGGTGACCAGGCTGGAGAGAAGTCGATGGCAGGGCTACTGCCGAGGCGACTCTGACCAGTCCCGTCGGAGTTCATGACCCAAATATCGCAACTGTCGCCACGTTGGGACTGGAAGACGATGCGCCGACCATCAGGCGACCAGGCGGGGAAGACGTCAGCAGCGGAGACGCTGGTGAGACGCGTGACGCTGGAGCCGTCTGCGTTCATAACGTATATTTCACGATTGCCATCGCGGTCGGAGTGGAACACGAGGCGGCTGCCGCCCGGGGACCAGTCTGGGTGTTCGTCGTTGGCCGGGTTGTTCGTGAGGTTGGTCAGGCCGGAGCCGTCGGCATTCATCACGTAGATCTCGCTGTTACCATCGCCGGTAGAGTGGAAGGCCAATTTGCTGCCGTCCGGCGACCAGGCAGGAAAGTTGTCATAGCCGGGGATGTTGGTGAGGCGGATGAGATTGGAGCCGTCGGCATCCATGATGTAGATTTCCCAGTTGCCGTCTCGATCCGAAACGAAGGCTATTTTCGCGCTACTGCCACTTGGTATCTCCGTGGGCGACTCTGTAGGTGCCTCTAAGGTCGCAGTTGGAGGCAGCGTGGGAGTAAATGTCGGCCGTTCTGGAGTCACCGTCGGCTGGCTTGTGAAGGTGGCTGTAGCGACGGCTTGGGTCGCCTCGGCCTGCCTCGTAGAAGTGTCGGTCGCCCGGATACCTCCGATATTCTCGCCATCTGGTGGGCTGTCTGCCGGGTCCGCCTCGCCGCCGCAGGCCGCAGCCAGCGCAGATCCACACATCACCCTAAGTAAGTAAGAAGGATGTAAAACCACGAACGACTTCTCATGTGAATCACCTCAGTGCCAGGGCTACAGCAGGATGACTGACTTTGCTCAGGCCAGCACAACTGTCGGCCATGTCCTCATGGCGTTCGCCGTACCGCTAGGCCGGACCGGTTGCGCCAATGAAGTGTGGCTGAGCTCTCGGCGACTGTGCACTGCGTGGCTGCCCCTCCCCAGATCACGCCCTTTTCAGAGAAGTCATGTGAAGCTGATGTCTCAACCCGCCCGCCGCCAAGATTTGATATACCTGGAAATCGCTGTGGCCGGCCGATGCAGATTTTGGGCAGTGGCTGTTGCCTGCGGGTTCGAATAGTGCGGCCGGCGAAGGTGGCCGAAAAAGAGCATTCAGACTTTGACGCCCGAAAGCGTTAGAGCTTCTCAACTAGCCGGCGGCGCTTGTCTTCGTATTCATCGTCGGTGAGGATGCTGTCGGCGTGGAGCCTTGCTAGGTCTCTGAGCGCTTCGGCAGTTTCAGGTTCGGGAATCGAAGCCGCGCTTGCTGCCGGAAGCTTGGAAACAACCAGCGTGCCCGCCGCCAGATCACCAACGCGTTGATTCTTGGACGTGACCGCGACCACGATGAGGCCGAGCAGATAAAGTAAAGGGAGAACATCCACAACTCGAAGGACGGTTCGGATCGCCGCCGTGCTAAGGTCACATTCGGAGCCATTAGCCTTCACAACAACCAGGCCCAAAGCCCGTTTTCCGAGCGTGGCGCCGGTTTTTCCTTCCAGCAGCCAATAGTAGGCGAAGGTTACCGCGATTCCAAAGAGAAAAGGCTCACCGCTGAGGCTGATCTGGAAGTCAGAGTCGCCATCGCCGCCAAAAAGAGCGCTGAGTACGCTAAAAAGGACACCGATGACTGTCAAGTCGATGATGGCGGCCAAAATTCTCTGGCCGACAACCTGGTAATTCAGGTCGGATTTTGAGGATGCAGCGTCTGAAATAACGAGCTTTCCTTTCGCTGGACATCTCAGCTTTCCGGCAGGCAGAAGCATACCACCTCGCCCCTCGATTGACTGGCCCACGGGTGCGGGGCCCGAAAAGATGAAACCCGGGCTCGAACCTGGTTTGGCGGGAGCTCCTAACAGGCTTAGTCTGTCCGACGCTCCAAAATGACCACCGGGATCGTTCGCTCGGTCTTTGCCTGATAGTCGGCAAACATGGGGAAAATCTCGGACTGCAGGCCGTAGATGCGGTCGCGCTCGGCCGGTTCTGCTATCACGGCTTTCGCCTCAAAGGTGTCGCCGCTGACTTCAACCGCTACCTTCGGATTCGCAACCAAGTTATGGTACCAGGCTGGGTGCTTCGGGTTGCCGCCTTTGGACGCGAAAACAACGAACCTGTCCCCCTCTGAGAGATACATGAGGGGCGTTATGTGCGGCCGACCGCTCTTGGCGCCGTTCGTGGTGAGTAACAGCAGGGGGTTGGCCCCGGTTGGATTGCCGCCGTTGGCGCGAAAGTCGGCGATCACCTTTTCGTTTCGCTCTTTCCATTGGCTCGTCGGCCATTCGTTCATATTTACGCTCCTGAATGAGCCAGTTGTACTGAGGTTGTTTGCGCGCTCGGCTCAACTACGCTGGAGAACAACCCTCGATCGCTAAAACAAGGTTCTTTCCAGAACGCGACGATACTTTCGCCTCAGCTCATTGTCGTCACCCAGGAGCTTGAACAGCGCTAGGCAGGTGCGCCGGGCGCCCTGGTTGTCGAGTTCCCGGTTGAGCCGGACCACCGCGACTAGTTTTTCCAGCGCTTCCTCGAATTCCTTGGCGATTACCAGACTCGCGGCCTCAACGTAGGCTTCCTTACCAGGCTCTTCCGGTGCCGCCGCGGCGGCTTGCGACAAGCCGGCAAGGACACGAACGGATTCAGCTTGCTGGAAGAGATCAGCATCGCTCAGGTCGAGGCCATCGAGCTGCTCTAGTGCCCGCTGGGGGTCATCGAACACCAAGGCCTGGGCGAAAAGAGTTCGAGCGGCAGGGCTGGCAGGCTCATTTTCTAAGACGGAAGCCAGCAGCTGAATCGCCTTTTCCTGATCGTTTGGCAAGGCTTGGCGAGCTTGATCAATAACGGATTGGTGCTCGATGGGAAGCGCTGCCGAGAGCCAGCTTCTCACGGAGGCTTCGGGAAGGGCGCCCACAAACTCGTCGACGACTTCGCCGTCGCTGAACAACTTCACGGCTGGGATGCTCATGATTCCGAAGCGCTGGGCAATCTCTTGATTCTCGTCGGTGTTGAGCTTGGCGAGCTCCCATTTGTCCGCTTCCTCTTCGGCCAAATTTTCTAGGACCGGACCCAGCATGTGGCAGGGACCGCAGCATGGAGCCCAAAAATCAACCAGAACCGGCTTCTCGAAGCTTTGGGCGATAACTTGCGTTTCAAAATCGCTGACTTCGGTTGGCATTGCGCTGACCTCTTCACTTCAGGATTTGGCGGCATTTCTGCGGCAAAGAAAAACTGCAGCATCGCGAGACGAACTTACATGACTTCTCTGATTGTACTAGGCGGGACACAGTCTATTGGGCCGGCAACAAGCGAAAAAAGCAGACGCGGCGAAATTCGCGCAGGCCCCGCATGTGAGCCTTGCCGAGCAGATAGCCACCAGGGAGCTCAACCAGCTCATCGACGATACGTCTTACCGGCAGTGGATTTGGAGCCTCAGCATATAAGAGGCGCAGCACGGAAAGCCCTTCGTCTTCCACTGCCTCGGTTACTCCAGTCTCAAACGGGAAAACTCTTACCGTCTCCGGTAGAGCTTCATCGTGGACACGGTACTCCGGCCAACCGAGCTTGCCGGTCGCTTTTGACCAGGCATTGTCGGTGAAAATGTTGTCGCCTGAGCCGGCCCTGGCATCAAAGGTCTTTCCAAGCCATGGTAAATACATGCGGCCCAGCCATTCGAAGAAGGGGTCGGAGAGCAGGCCGGTGGAAAGCCCAATCAATTCACCTTCGTAGCGGCCGTCCGGCTGAGGTGGCGTGCCAAGCCTGAACAGGGCGGTGAGAATTTCGAGGGCGGCCTTGCGGTCGTGGTCCAGCCGGGCACGGGCGAAGCCAACCTGGCGGCTGGCGGCCTCGCCGAGGTAGCTGATTCCGGGCCCCGGGAGCGAATTTCCGCTCTCTGCCAATGCCTCTAGAGTTTCACGAACCGCGAGGATGTGCGGCCCGACATCTTCAGCCTGGGCGACGAACGCATCCGGTTCACTATCACGCAGCGCGTCGGCGCGAGCCATGATTTGAGCTTCGCTGATGCTTGTTGCTATGACCTGCTCCTCTGAACCGATTTTGACGATTGCAGGATTATTCTGGCTTCACTTTTAATCGGTTAGGCTGGCTCTGGCGCCAAAGCCGATTCGAAATGGGGCTTGCCGGTTATACAACGGCCCTCTTGCCCTCAAATTAGCATGCCGTCAGCTTATATGCGTGCGGTGCGGGCCGTGAAGATGTTTGGGATTAACCCGAGCTCGGCAAGAGTGTCTGCATCGAGATCGTCGTCAAGGCCAATTACCATTAGGGCGTGTCCCCGGACGCTCTCTCGCCCTACTCGCATTGAACTGATGTTGATGTCCTTCTCGCCTAGGAACGACCCGATTCGGCCGATCATTCCTGGCCGGTCAACATTCTCGCACAGCAGAAGCTTGCCTGCACCCGGCGATATGTCCAGCCAGAAATCGTTGATTTCAACGATGTGAGGGCCGTCTTCAGCGGTCGTAGCCGAGACGGTTGTTTTGGCGTCGCTGGTGCCGACGTGGACACGGATCAGGTCTTTGTAGATGCCCTCGGAGTGACCCTTGCGTTCGGTGATTCTGATGCCGCGTCGTTCGGCGATCAGGCTGGCGTTGACCAGAGTGACGTTTTCTTCTCCGACCGGCGCAAGCAAGGCCTGCACTATGGCGGCTGTGATGGGTGCGACCTCAAGGCTCGCTAATTCTCCGAGGTACTCAATTTCGATGCCTTCGAATTGGCCACTCGATATCTGTGTGGCCAGTGCCGCTGCCTGGGTAGCGGCTTGGAGGTAAGGCGAGATCAGCTTGAAGGTATCGGCCGCCATGAAAGGAAGATTGACGGCGTAAAGAGCTGGTTCTCCTCGCAGGACAGCGAGGACTTGATGTGCGACATCGACGGCCACTCGCTCTTGAGCCTCGGCCGTGGATGCTCCCAGGTGTGGGGTGACGATCACTTTGGGATGGGTGAGGATCGGCAGGTCCATCGATGGCGGTTCCTGCTCAAAGACATCGATCGCGGCGCCGGCTACTTGGCCGCGGTCGAGGGCGGCGATCAATGCAGCTTCGTCGACTTGCCCGCCGCGTGAGACGTTGATAATTCTGAGGCCCGGCTTGGCCAGGTTAAATTCAGGTTCCCCGACCAGGGTTGGGCTGGCTGCCGAAAGCGGTACGTGGATTGTCAGAAAATCGCTTTCGGCAACGACATTTTCCTTGGTCGTGAGCCGGATGTTCAGCGCCTGAGCTCGCTCGGTGGATACGAAAGGGTCATGCGCCACGACTTGCATTTCCAGACCACGGGCTCGCCGGGCCACTTCCATGCCCACTCTGCCGAGGCCGATGATGCCTATGGTTTTGCCTCGTAGTTCGACCCCGAGGAACTTGGAACGGTCCCAGGTACCGGAACTGAGGGATGAATGTCCTTCGGGCACGTGGCGAGCCAGCGCTAGCATTAGGGCGATCGTGTGCTCTGCCGCGGCGATCGTGTTGCCCTCGGGTGCGTTGACGACGATTGCACCGCATTGGGTGGCGGCCTTGAGGTCGATGTTGTCGACCCCGACGCCAGCGCGGCCGACTACCAGGAGCTGGCTGCCGGCAGCTAGAACGTCAGAGGTAACCTTGGTCTCGCTGCGCACTACCAGAGCCTGATACTCCGGAATCGTCTTGATCAGATCTTCAGGAGAAATGCCGAGGCGGACGTCAACATCGGCCTCGGTGCGGAGTATTTCCAGGCCGTCCTCGGCTATCCTGTCGGTGACGAGTACCTTGGCCATAAGGAGGGCTTAGCTGCCACCAACAGTGGCAGGCTTTCGGTAGCCAAGCCGGTCAAGAGCTGATTCCAGCGCTGACGTCGCCGCGTCAATGTCTTTGGTTTCGGTCATTCCCATGTGGCCGATACGGACGATCTTCCCCATTAACTTGCCTTGGCCTGCCGCGAGCACTGTATCGAACTCGGTGTTGAGGAGTTTCAAAAGCTCGGCGGCGTCTACACCTTCCGGCATTCGAATGCTGGTGACGGTGTTTGACGCTTCTGGGCCGTCTGCCAGAATTTGCAGGCCGAGGTCTCGGGCTTTGCCCCGAGTGTACTCACCGATTGCAGCATGGCGGGCGTTTACCTGCTCAAAACCCTCATCGGCCATCATTTCCAACGCTTTGTCGAGCCCGTAATAGAGCGACACCGCCGGCGTGAAGGGTGGCTGACCGCGCTCGGCAAAGCTCCGGTACTTTCCCAGATCGAGATAAAACTTCGGCATCTTTGCCGTCTCGTAGGCTTGCCAAGCGCGTGGGCTCATGGTGACGAATGCCAAACCGGGCGGAATCATGAAGCCCTTCTGCGAGCAGGTTGAGGCGACATCGATTCCCCATGCGTCCGTGGCAAAGGGCAAGCAGCCGAGGCTGCTAATCGCATCGACGATGTAAAGAATTTCAGGGTTTACCTCACGAATCGCTCTGCCAATGCCGGCAACATCGTTGGTTACGCCCGTAGACGTTTCGTTGTGAGTCACTAGCACGGCTTTGAATGACATATCGGCGGCGAGGGCCTGAGCGACGGCCTTGGGGTCCGCTGCGGTCCCAGGATTAAAATCAATCTTCGTGACTTCGGCGCCATAGACACTCGCAATGCTGGCGAAGCGCTCGCCAAACTCGCCGATCGAGACAACGAGAACGTGGTCACCAGGGGAGAGGACATTTACAAGTGATGCTTCCATCGCACTGGTCCCTGAACTGGTCAGGATGGAAACTTCGTTTTCGGTGCGGAAGAAAATTTTCAGCCGTTCGATGATTCTGCGCTGCATCGCCGCGAACTCGGGACCGCGGTGATTGATCATCTGTCCGGAGAGTTCATCTAAGGTTTCCGGAGGGCACGGAGTTGGGCCAGGAATGCGTAAGTTCTGCACGTTGTTCTCCTTTTGGGGTTAAGCCGAATCCTACCGATGGCGCATCTAGGGGTCAAACGGATGGATAAGGTTGGACCGGCCGCGCAGCACCCTTTCAAGCCTGTAGAATCGCTCTGATGACCAATAGCCCTTTTCGGCGATTGCCTTCCGTGGACAAGCTACTCAACGTTGAGTCGCTGCGTGTCGCGGCGTCTGAGCTCGGGCCGGGCGTCGTCAGCGCCGCCGTGAGGGAGGAGTTGGCGAGCCGGCGAAATGATATCACTGAGGGTGGGGCGCCGGCCACGGAAGTTGAACCGATTGCCGCGGCAACCTTGGAGCGAGCCTACGCCTCGCTTCGCGCCAGTTTGCATCCGGTGATCAATGCAACAGGAGTTGTGATTCACACCAACCTCGGGCGAGCGCCGCTGTCCACGGCGGCGACGGGGGCGATGACGGCAGTCAGCCGCGGCTATAGCAATCTTGAGTTCGACCTCGGGCCGGGTGAGCGGGGCAGTAGGCATTCGCACGTTGAGTCGTTGCTGTGCCGGGTGACGGGTGCAGAAGCTGCGATAGCGGTGAATAACAACGCAGCGGCTCTGCTTCTCGCTCTTTCCGCTTTGGCACAGGGCGGGGAGGTGATCATCTCGCGGGGCCAATTGGTCGAGATTGGCGGCGGTTTCCGGATCCCCGACGTGATGCGTCAAAGCGGAGCCGGCCTGGTTGAAGTTGGGACAACGAATCGTACCTACTCGCGGGACTATGAAGACGCGATCACGGAGCAGACAATCGGGCTGATGCGGGTCCATTCCAGCAACTTTCGCATAGCCGGCTTCACCGTGGCCGCGACCATCTCTGAGATGGCAGACCTGAGCAGTTCACGCGGTCTCCTGTTTTTTGATGACTTGGGCAGTGGCTGCCTGTTGGATACTCGCACCTACGGCATTCCAGCCGAGCCGACGCCGCAAGAGAGCCTGGCGGCCGGAGCGGACCTCGTGATGTTCTCTGGCGATAAGTTGCTAGGTGGGCCTCAGGCGGGAATCATCGTTGGCAAATCCAGCATCATCGACTCTCTACGGAAGCACCCACTGGCGCGGGCTCTTCGTTTGGACAAGGCGACAATCGCAGCTCTAAACGCGACGCTGTTGCACTATGTGAAGGATGAGGCCGAGCAGGCGATTCCGGTTTGGCGAATGATCTCCATGCCGCTAGATGATATCCAACGTCGGGCACAGCGATGGGTGCGAGCGGTAGGTCACGGAGCCAAGGTTGTGGACGGGCGGTCGCTGGTCGGTGGCGGCAGCCTTCCGGAGGAGAGCCTGCCAACGCGATTACTTGCTGTTCCATCAAAGTCGGGCAGTGACGCCAGCGAAATCTCGCGGCGGCTGCGCGACGGGATTCCACCGATCGTCGCTAGAGTTGAGCATGACAAGATCTTGCTCGATCCGCGCACTATTGAACCGAGTGACGATCCTGCTGTCGTGCATGCTGTGATTTCGTGCCTAACTAGCTGAGCGTGAGCACCGCCGTGCTTCATTCCGCGCGGTCTGCAGACGCCTGGCGTGAAAGAACCCTGTGCTAAAATGACGATGCTTTCTAAAAGGGGCCAATAATTCTTGGTGGAGACGATTTTCATCGGTGTGGCGTGGCCTTATGCCAACGGTTCACTGCATCTCGGCCAGATTGCCGGCGCCTACCTCCCTTCCGATATCTTCGCGCGCTACCATCGCGCGGCCGGAAACCGCGTGTTGATGGTTTCGGGCGCCGACCAGCACGGTACGCCGATTACGGTGCGAGCGGAGCAGGAAGCGACGACCCCGCAAGCTATCGTTGACCGCTATCTGCCTGAATTTCAGGACAATTGGCAGCGGCTGGGGATTAGCTTCGATCTGTTCACGACAACCGGGACGGAGAATCATCGCCAAACCGTGCAGGAATTTTTCATGGAGCTGCTCGACAAAGGCTTCATCTACAAGGATTCCATGTTGCAGTTTTTCGATACACAGGCCGGCCGGTTTTTGCCGGACCGCTATGTCGAGGGCACCTGCCCTCGCTGCGACTACGAGGGCGCCCGCGGCGACCAATGTGACAATTGCGGTGCGACGCTGGACGCGACGGACCTGATCTCGCCGCGCAGCCGCTTTACGGGCACGACACCTGAATTACGCGAATCAGAGCACTTTTTCTTTCGATTTTCGTCTTTCACCGATCCGCTGCGCGAATGGCTGTCGACCGACAAGGGTCACTGGCGCTCGCATGTCCTCAATTTTTCTCTAGGCCTGGTGAAGGAAGGTCTTCCCGATCGGGCGATTACTAGGGATATCGAGTGGGGAATCCCGGTACCTGTAGATGAACTCGGCGAAGGCAAGAGGATATACGTTTGGTACGAGGCTTTGTTGGGTTATATCTCCGCGGCAAAGGAATGGGCCACGGAGCAGGGTTCGCCGGACGCCTGGCGCGACTTCTTCGAGGCTTCAGACAGCAAGACCTACTACTTCATCGGCAAGGACAACATCGTCTTCCATACCTTGCTGTTCCCGGCCTGGCTGATGGCTCACGGTGGTCTGAATCTACCCTACGACGTGCCCGGCAACCAGTACGTAAATTTCATGGGTAGCAAGGCAAGCACGAGTTTGGGCACAGCGCCTTTCTTGCCTGAGTATCTCGAGCGTTTCGATCCGGACACGATCCGCTACTACCTTTCATCGATCATGCCAGAGACCAGTGACAGCGAGTTTAGCGATGAGGATCTGGTGCGTCGCAACAACGAGGAATTGGTCGCCACCTGGGGAAATCTCGTGAACCGTGTCTTGACGATGACTTTCCGAACATTTGAGGGGCGAATTCCAAACCCAGAAAGCTTGACCCCCGGTGACGAGGCTCTTCTCCAAGACGGTGACAGGATGGTGGAGTCCGTGGGTAGCAGCATTGCCGCCTGCCATTTCCGCGAGGGTTTGCGCGCGGCTTTGGCCTATGCAACAGAGACCAACCGATACTTAAATCAAGAAGAGCCCTGGAAAACTCAAGAAACGGATCCACCGAGCGCAGCGCGCAGCCTTTACACGGCTCTCGCCTCAATCGAGGCACTAAAGGTAGCTTTCTATCCCTACCTGCCGTTCTCGTCCAGCAGGCTGCAGGCAATGCTCGGTCATGAGTCATCACTCGAGTCGGTGGGATGGTCGGTTCAGCGGCCGGAAGTCGATGCACCGATTCCCCCGCCTGAGCCACTCTTCAGGAAGCTCGAGGTTATCGAGGCTGATCCTGATGCCCACTCGTGACACCTTTGGTTGACACACATGCGCACTTGCAAGGGACGGAGTTCGACCATGACCTTGGCCTCGTCCTGGAGCGTGCGAACCAAGCCGGAGTCGGGACGATAATCGTACCAGCAGTTGATCTGGAAACGGCCCTGGGTGCTCTCGAGTTGGCGGAAAATTACAATTCCATCTTCGCGACAGCCGGTTACCATCCGCACGAGGCGGACGAGCTGACCCAGACTGCCCTCCAGGAGATCGAAACGCTTTTGGCCCATCCCAAGGTCGTGGCGGTTGGAGAAATTGGCTTGGATTTTTTTCGTCTTCACTCGGACCGCGAAACTCAAATCGAGACTCTTCAAGTCATGCTCTCGTTGGCCGAGCGGCATGGAAAGCCGGTA
The DNA here is from genome assembly GCA_965219205.1 of Dehalococcoidia bacterium. GTDB lineage: Bacteria > Chloroflexota > Dehalococcoidia > DSTF01 > WHTK01 > WHTK01. The sequence goes on along the minus strand of CBDCMQ010000002.1, from coordinate 52,986 downwards.
GTAATTCACTGTCGCGATGCTTGGGACCAAATGAGGCCCATCCTGCAGCCCTGGGCGCGCCGGGTGGCCGCTGATTTTGGCGGCCGGCCGGTTGGTGTTTTGCACTACTTCTCTGGTACGGTCCAAGAAGCCCTAGAATATGCTGAGTTGGGGTTTATGATTTCGATCCACACGTCGGTTACTCATCCCAAGGCGGAGTTGGCACGTGAAGTGACCAACGCTGTACCGCTAGAGTGCCTCGTGATCGAAACTGACTCGCCTTTTGGAGCGCCGCAGGAATATCGCGGACAGCGCAATGAGCCGGCTTTCGTCCTAGAGGTGGCACGGCGGATGAGCGCCTTGCACCGCGTCCAGGAGGCTGAAATAGCAAGCGCGACCGCGAGCAACGCATCCCGCCTTTTTCGAATCCCGGCCAGCGAACAGGCCAAACCCTTCCGGGCGGCTCTGACTTGAGCACGACGACTGTGTCGATGACGCTCTACGGGCCAATCCGCGATGATCTCGGAAGGGTTGAAGAAACCTTAAGTTCGCTTAGCCCGGCCGACTTTCCGGTTTTAGCCAAGGCCATGGATCAGGTTTTGAATGCGGGCGGCAAGCGGGTGCGGCCGGCTATTGCTCTACTTGGCGGCAGACTCGGCAGCTACGATTTAGGTTCCTTGGTTCCGTTGGCCGCATCAATTGAATTGCTACACTCGGCAACGCTGGTGCATGACGATGTGATCGACGCGGCGTCGACTCGTCGAGGGCAAGCCACAACCAACTCCCAAATCGATAACGCTGCGACTGTCATGGTCGGTGACTACATGTTTGCCCACGCCGCCGAACTGGTCGCCCGGACCAGCAATATCGATGTAATCCGGCTCTTTGCCAGGACGCTCATGAGGATGGCGAGAGGTGAGTTGCACCAGGACATGAGTGCGTACAGCTATGGCCAATCGACAATGGAATACTTCAATCGCATCGCCGGCAAGACTGCCTCTCTATTCGCCACGGCGGCTGAGGGCGGGGGGGTGATCGGCGGCTTGTCTGAGGCAGAAGTCGCGGCTCTCGGCGATTACGGTGAAAACCTCGGAATGGCTTTCCAGATTGTTGACGATATCCTCGACTACACCGGCGACGAGGCTGAGCTGGGCAAGCCGGCAGGAAGTGACCTCATGCAGGGCACTCTTACCCTACCGGCGCTTCTGCTGATCGAACGAAATCCAGAGAAGAACCCGGTAAAGCGCTATTTTTCCGGCAAGCAGCGGACAGAGAATTTGCGGCGGGCACTAGAAATGATCCGGGAATCAGATGTGCTCGATGAGTCCTACGCGGTCGCCTGCGATTTTCGCGACAAGGCCGTAGCGGCACTGGCGCCGATTGAGGCTTCGGAGGCCAGAGAATCACTAATTGATGTTGCTAATTGGGTCACGTTGAGGCGCTTTTAGCTGACGATCAGAGATCAAAAAGAGCCGGGTGTGCGCCCGGCTCTTTTTATTGACTTTCCCGCGTCTAATCGACGTGGCCGCTAGCCCCTTCTTTCGGCGAAACGACCGGCCCATCCTTCCCCGTGGCAATCGGTACCTTGGATTCCTTAAGCATCTTGAGGTGGCGCCTTTCTAGACGACGTTTTTCTTTCTGGTTTGCCTTGTCACCCTTGCTGACGTACTTGGTGACGTTGTCCGGGTGGACCTCGGTCTTTACTTCGGGATGCTCATAGGCGACGTGTTCGCCTGGCCCGGTGATAGGCTGGGAAACTTCCTTACCCAGATGCCAGGCACCTCCCTTATCCGGGATGCGGCGCGGCAAGCCGTCACGGAAGCTGAAGGCTGTAAATGATGTCGGCATGATTCGGGCTGCGTCACCATCACATACCGGGCATGGCGCTGGATCGGCTGCCTCGCGCATTGAACGCAGCGCATCGAAAATTCCTTCGCAGTTATTGCAGTAGTACTCGTACAGGGGCACCACAAGGCTCCTTCTGATGCAATTTTGACTTTGCTTGTCTAGATAATACGTGATTCAGGCAGTGAGCGGATTGGTTGGCCGCGGCAGAATCTCAATTTTGGGTCTGATGGACTCTGTCCGGGAAGGGAAAACTGCTTTCACTTTTCCTCAAAGTTTCCATAAAGCGAGCACTGCGGACTTCACGATCAAGGGCGAAGTGAACTTGAGCTTCCATACAGGACTCGATTTCCGAAGCCAGGTCTGGTTCAAGATGTAGACGGAAGGCATCCGCGAACGACCCTTTTTGCAGTATTCGCAGAACCTTGATTGCATTGACGCTCACTGGTTTCGAACTCAGCGAGTCATCGGCGCACTCCGGGCCGACGATGCCACCAGCAGCAGGGCTCCAAACGTTAAGCGCCGGCTCAAGGCGCCTGTCACAGACGGCGCAGCTGTTCATCTCCGGCCGGTAGCCAAGTTGGTCGAGCAAGCGCATCTCGAACCGGCGAACAGCCAGTTCGATTACATCCTGCCGATCGAGGAGAGCTAGCGTCTCTTGAAGCAGGCGGAAAATTGGATTGCCCTCTGAGCGCAAGGGGACCAGCCGATCGACCAACTCCGTGCAGTAGATGCCGAGGCTTAGTCGATGCAAGTCGCCGCGGATCTTTGGGAAAGCGTCGATTGTTTCGGCTTGGGTGATAACGTCGAGGTTGCGACCTGCCGCCAGCAGGTAGGAGCCAAAGGTTAATGGCTCAAGGTGTCCGGCCAAGCGACTCTTGGTGCGACGAATACCCTTGGCTACTCCGTCAACCTTGCCAAGGTGCGAGCAATAAAGCGTGACAATCTTGTCAGCTTCGCCAAGCTTGCGTTGTCGTAGAACGACCGCCTGAGTCTTGTATACGCGGGGCTGTGGCATTAGAAGAGCTCCGGGCCCAGGGCGGCGGTGGCTATGCTCTCCGGGAGCATCCTAAAGTTCCTGACGGTTCTCTAAGGCCCGCGCCAAAGTCAGGTCATCGGCGTATTCTATGTCGCTGCCCATTGGTAGACCGCGGGCCAGTCGTGAAACCCGGACCCCTAGGGGCTGCAGCAAGCGGCTCGCGTACATCGCGGTCGCCTCTCCCTCAAGGTTGGGATTTGTCGCCATGATCACCTCTTGTACGGCGCCATCACGAAGGCGCTCCAGCAGTTCACGGAACTTAAGCTGCTCTGGGCCGACGCCTTCAATCGGTGAAATCGAACCGTGCAGCACGTGATAAAGGCCGTGAAAGCCGCGGGCTCGTTCGATCGCGAGGATATCCAAAGGTTCCTCAACTACGCAGACGATGCTGCGGTCTCTGGATGAATCGGAGCAGATCAGGCAAGGATCGGTTTCGGTGATGTTCTGACAAATTCCACAGAGTGTGATCTTTTCCTTAACCTCGATTATCGCCTGGGCTAAGGCTTTGGCGTCTTCCGACGAAGCTCGAAGCAGGTGGTAAGCAAGGCGCTGCGCACCTTTTGGCCCAATTCCTGGGAGCCGGTGTAGCTCCTCAATCAGCCGGGCAACCGGTGCGGCTGTCCTTCCTTCAAAGGACGGCGATTCGTTCACGGGCTACCTTTTACTGGCTCGTCGTGCGGCGCGATTTGATGGCGGCGGAGCAGCGCTCTCCTCGGGAGAGCCTGAACCTCCTTGGCCGGGGAGTCCGGGAAGCCCGAGTCCACCGGTCAAGCCTGAGAGCTGATCTGATTGAAATGCCTGCACTTGTTGTAAGGCGTCATTTACGGCCGCACTGATCAGGTCCTCAAGCATGCTGAGATCGTCCGGATCGATGACATCCGGCTCAATGTTCAGAGCTTTCACCCTGTAGGCGCCGGTAATTTCAACATTTACGGCACCACCGCCGGCGGTACCCTGCGCAACCCGGTTCTCGATATCTTCTTGAGCCTTCTGCAGTTTTTCCTGCATTTGGCCAAGCTGTGCCATCGTGTCCTTGTTCATTGGTATTCTCCGTTGGGCGCTACTCGGGCGGTTCGGTTGGCGTATCTGATGAAACAACGCGGGCGCCCATTTCCTGGGCCGCTCGCACTAACGGATTGCGATTGGCTGAATCTCGCTGACGCCAGGATTCAATGCCGGGGTCCTGGATGCATTTCACCGTCATGGGCCTCCCAATCACCGCCGAGACAGTCTCCGTCAGGAGTTGTAGACTCTCTGGCGCTAAAGCCTTTGTGAGATGCGCTTCGAACCGAAACCCCAGGGTCAGGCTGGCGTCATCAACTTCAATGATATCGCAGACGCTATTGATCAGCGCGGCGACACGAACGTTTGCTGCCCGGGTTCGATCGTAAATTTCCTGCATCGATTGACGGGCAAAGGCGAGGCTAAGGGGGGCTTCAGCGGCAGGTGATTGATTTGAGGCTGGTGGCTGCGCCGGGGCCTGAGGGTCCTCGGGACCACTCCTTTCCGGCCGCGGACTTGAGGCACTCACCGGCAGATCTGCCGGTGGCTGGTCCTTCGATGACTCCTTGACTTTGGGCTGCTCTTTAGGTTGTGCGGTTGCCGAACTGGCTCCCTCACGGCGAGCCGGGGCTTCTTGACTTACAGAGCCCGATTGGCCGGATGGGCCAAGCGCCGTTTCGGCCAACGCGATGTCCAGCGCGAGGGTGGAGTTGGGATCAGCTCTCAGGTCCGCCTCTCCGAAAGCGCGCAGGGCGATGAGGATTTGCCGGGTCGTAACGCCGGCCACAGTTTCCTGCATCTCGCTAATCCGCTCAGCCGTAGTGCCTTCGTGTGGCTTCAGACCCGATTTGGCGAGAAGCAGGCTACGTAGATCTTCGATCAGCTCACGTTGGAATTGACGCAAGTCAAGACCGTCGTCTCGCACTGAGGCAATCAGCGCCAGGCCACCAGCGACATCGCCGGTCACGGCCTGGCGAGCGAGAACGCCGGAGCGTTCGTCACCGATCAGCCCAAGACCACTCCGAACAGCCTCCACCGTGAGCTCATTTGCGTAGGATGTCGCCAGTTGATCGAGGAGATTAATGGCGTCGCGAAGACTCCCTGTGCTCGACCGGGCGATCATTTCAAGCGCCGATTCTTCACAACTGATCCCTTCGGATTGGCAGATTTGGCTCAGGGTGCGCACCGCGGCAGTCAGAGGAATCCGCCGGAAGTCAAAGCGCTGACAGCGCGAAACTATTGTCGCCGGCACCTTGTGAGCATCGGTCGTCGCGAGAATAAAGATGACGTGTGGCGGTGGTTCCTCTAGCGTCTTTAACAGAGCGTTGAAGGCGGCGTCGGTCAACATATGAACTTCGTCTATGAGATAAACCTTGAAATCGCCGGAACCAGGTGCGAAGGCGACCTTGTCGCGTAGGCTGCGGATTTCGTCGATACCACGGTTGCTGGCAGCGTCTAACTCAATCAAATCCATCGCCCGGCCGGCCAGGAAGTCATTGCAAGAATCACATTGGTTGCACGGCTCGCCACCCTGGCGGTCGCGGCAATTAAGCGCCTTGCCTAGCAATCTACCAGTGCTGGTCTTACCTGTACCGCGGGGTCCCGCGAATAAATAGGCATGCGCTACCCGGTCGGAAGCGAGTGCGTTCTGAAGCGTAGTGGCAACGTGTTCCTGCCCGGCAAGTTCTGTAAAAGAGCGGGGGCGCCACTTGCGATAGAGGGTATCTGCCACGGAGGGTTGTTCTCCAACTCTCCCCGCCCCTACATCTGTGGCGGGCACACAACTGGGGCTAATGCCGTCCGAACCGCCAGCGCGCACCACTTACACGCTGCTGGATCCGGGGCGACGGGGTTACCTCACTATACGTCTAGACGTACGAGCGGCTCAATGAATTTCTTACATCCATTTGCGGTAAACGGTGAGCCGAGCGATGACAGGTGCACACTTCGTACCCAGCAGCGATTGGCAAAGGTGCCGTGTTATACTTCCCTCTACAAAATTAGTCCCAACGTTAATACCGATTCTCAGAAAACATTATATGCTGGGCCGCGATCTACTTTCCATAACTGACCTCGATCCGGAAGGACTGGATCTTCTGCTGCGAACCGCGCTTTCGATGAAACGCGACGGCACACCTCCGATCCTTGCTGGCAAAACAGCCGCTCTAATATTCGAAAAGCCATCGCTGCGGACTCGCGTTAGCTTTGAAGTGGGCATGAAGCAGCTTGGCGGAACGGCTATCTACCTCTCTCAAGCAGAGGTGGGCCTTGGGCAGCGAGAGCCGGTGGCCGATGTGGCCCGCGTCTTGAGTCGCTACGTCTCGGCAATAGTGGCGCGGACCTACGCGCAGCAAGCGCTTCGAGACCTTGCGGCCGCGTCTGACGTGCCTGTAATCAATGCCCTTTCTGATGAAGAGCACCCCTGCCAGGCTTTGGCTGATCTCTTGACGATTCGAGAGAAGAAGGGCCGATTGAAAGGCGTGCGCGTCGCCTTTGTCGGCGACGGCAATAACGTTGCCGCGTCCCTGGCGTTCGCCGCGGGTTTGGCTGGGGTCGAGATGGCGATTGCCTCACCAAGCCGGTTCAGTCTGCCTCCGGAGGTTGTAGAGGCGGCAAGGGTCTGGGCCCGACGAACCGGTGGATCTCTTGAGACGGTTACCGATCCAGAAAAAGCGGTTCGAGAAGCCGATGTTGTTTACACCGATGTCTGGACTTCAATGGGCCAGGAGGCGGCTTGGCGCGAACGGTTAGAGGCCTTCCAGGGCTATCAGGTAGGCGAAAAGCTCATGGCTCTGGCGAAACCAGATGCGATATTTATGCATGATCTCCCAGCCCATCGCGGCGAGGAAATCACGGATGAGGTGATCGAGAGTACGCAATCTGTTGTATTCGATCAGGCAGAGAACCGGCTGCACGCCCAGAAGGCCCTGATGGCAGCGCTAATGGGAGAAGAGGGCGCCCTTTAGCGGGGAAATCCATGGAACAATTGATCGACGATGTCCGGGACTCCTTGAGTCGTCTGGACGGCTTCGCCGCGGTTCTCGACGTGCTGCTGATGGCGGTCATCATTTACGCCTTGTTAATGGCGCTTCGTGGAACTACAGCAATGACACTCCTGCGCGGCGGTATAGCGATGGTTCTGGCACTCTTCTTGCTGGGACGCATCCTCGATCTCAGTGTGATTAACTTCCTAATCAGGAACTCACTGCCGGGACTGGTTGTCGGCGTGATCGTAATTTTCCAACCGGAGATTAGACGTGCTTTGGAGAAGGCAGGTCGAAGCAGCGTGCGCAGCTGGCTTTCTCACACAGAGCAGGACGCGGCACTGGATGAGATTGTAACCTCGGTCATGGATCTAGCACGAGAGCGTCATGGCGCGATTATTGTGCTCGAGAGAGGTACCGGATTGGAGGACTTCATCGAGACCGGCGTACGCATTGATGCGGGGCTCAACGCCAAGCTCATCGAGGGTGTCTTCTATCCGAACTCGCCGCTGCATGACAAAGCACTGATTGTTCGGGATGAGCGTATGGTGGCGGCCGGCTGTACTCTGCCGTTGTCCTCCGGTGCTGGCTCTTCCCGCCTAGGCACGCGCCATCGCGCGGCGCTGGGTATCAGCGAGCAGACGGACGCGATAGCGATCGTTGTTTCCGAGGAGGCTGGCGCGGTTTCCATAGCTTCCGAAGGGCGGTTGATTCCATTGAGCGATGAGAATCGAGTCAGAGCTACCCTGGAAGCCCTCGCAACTCGGCGGGGAAACGAGGTGCCCAAAGACGCCGCCTCACAGGTCACTTAATGCAGCGCCCCGCCATACCAAGATGGCGTCTTACTGTGACACCAGTTGCTCTGGCTATCGTTTCACTGATCGCGGCGTTGATCCTCTGGATCATCGTAACCGAGGCCGAGACGCCACGGCGCCAATTGGAGTTTGGCGCCTCGATTGAAGTTAAACCTGTAAACGTTCCAGATGGCTTGGCGGTAGCGCGAATTACGCCACCGGCGGTAAGGATCCGGATTAGCACAGATGACGAAACGCTGGAGCGGCTTTCGACCGCCGATTTTAGAGTTGAGGTTGACCTTGGAGGATTGCGCGATGGGTCAGCCGAACTGGTGGTTGTCGCTAGGGTTACGAGTAACCTAGAAGTGGACATCGTTGAGGTTCAGCAGTCCCTGGTAACGGTTGAGCTGGAACCTTCCGCCACCAAGCAGGTGCCGGTTGTGGCCAATGTTGTGGGAGAAGTGGCTTCGGGATTCAGACTGTCTTCGATTGACCCTGATCCAGGCGTAGTTCGAGTGACCGGGGCCGTTAGCCTCGTGGGATCGATAACCAGCGCTGTTGCTGAAATAAATCTCGACGAACTTCAGGCGAGCGTGGACCAGCAGGTCTTTCTCACGGTGCGCGACTCGCGAGGGGTAGACATCCGAGGCGTGCTGATCGAGCCGATAATGATTGACATAAAGGTGACAATTAGTCAACAAGAGGTCACCCTGCCGTTATCAGTAATTCCAGATGTGCAGGGTGATGTTGCGGATGGCTTCAATATTATTGGTATCAGCGTTAGTCCATCCGTGGTTTCCGTTCAAGGCGCGGTGGAAGCGATCCGCGGTTTGACCACGCTGATGACAGAGCCGATAAACGTGGATAACCTCACGGCCGACATCACGATGACTGTTGAGCTGCGGCTTCCGTCCGGCATCAAGGTAGATCCAGAGTCAGTCACGGTCGTTCTTTCGATCGCGGCGACGCAAGGCGAAATAGCGTTGACTGTTGCACCGCGAGTGACCGGCTTGGGCGAAGGTTTGACGGCAAATTTACAGACTTCGTCGCTTCTTTTGATCTTGTCTGGGGATTTGCCAACGCTCAAGGAACTAAATGCAAGTTTGGTGAGTGCGACTGTGACTGTTTTGGACCTCGAACCTGGTGTTCACGTTCTCACTCCAACGATTCTGACACCGCCGGGAGTGGAAGTCGTTTCAAGTGATCCGGACCAAGTTGTGATCGTGATATCGGAATGAGGGAAGACGCGATTTTGGCTGAGCCGGATGCCGTGAGCAAGCCGCTGGTCGCCTTGGTGGGCCGCCCGAACGTGGGGAAATCGGCGCTGTTCAACCGAATGGTTGGGAACAGGAGGGCGATAGTCGAGGACATTCCCGGTACGACTCGGGATCGCTTGGTCGAGGAAGTTGAGTGGCGCGGTCGATATTTTGACATCGTTGACACGGGCGGAGTATCGGAGCCAACCAGCGTGGCCGGATCGGGCGCCTATATGGATGAGATTCGTTCCCAGGTCACCACAGCCCTTAAGGAATCTTTGATGGCGCTTTTTCTGGTTGACGCAAAGTCAGGCATCACAGCTGCTGACTACGAGGTCGCTGAAATATTGCGGCGCTCCGGAGTGGCGACAATCCTCGTCGCAAACAAGGCGGACAACATACGGCGCAGCGAGCAAGCGACAGAGTTTTTTGAACTTGGATTAGGGGAGCCGCAAGCGGTTAGCGCCTTGAATGGTGGGGGTGTCGGCGAGTTACTTGACTCGATCCTGGACGGGTTTCCTCGCCTTCCTGATGAGGATGCTATTGCTCCCGCGGGTCTCAAGATTGCCTTAATAGGCCGGCCAAATGTTGGCAAGTCTGCCTTGGCTAACGCGATTCTTGGCGAGGATCGCGTGATCGTCAGTGACATCGCCGGCACGACACGAGACGCCATCGATTCACCGTTTGCCTACGAAGGTGAAGCAATGACGCTAATCGATACGGCCGGAATCCGCCGGCCAGGCCGTATCGAAGGCTCGATCGAGCACTACAGCGTCGTGCGCTCCAGGCAAGCCGTTGACCGCGCCGATGTTTCGGTGGTTGTTTTCGATGCCTCACAGAGGTTGAGGGCACAGGACCTCCATGTTGTTGGCCTGGCACTAGAGCATTCCACGGGGGTGGTGCTCTGCGGCAACAAATGGGACCTAATGCGGGATGAGACAGATCGGGCTGCCTTCGTGGGGCAAATTCGCAGACGTTTGCGGTTCGCAACCTGGATTCCTTTGGTCCTGACCTCGGCAATCGAGGGCGAAGGCATTGATAACCTTTTGACCGAAGTACGGGCCTCTGGGGAAGAGCGGCGAAAGCGAGTGCAAACTAGCGAGCTAAATGCCGCGATCCGCGGGGCAATGGCCAAGCGCCCGCCGCCGGCTGGGGGTCATCGCCGACTCAAGCTGCTCTACGTTACGCAGGCGGGGATTCAGCCGCCGACCTTTGTTTTTTTTACTAATGACGCGTCTTTGCTGCGCGGCGCCTACCAGCGCTACCTCGAGAATGTCCTGCGGGCAAAATTCGGCTTTCGCGGCGCCGGGCTAAGAATGATTTTCCGCAGCCGCGCAGAAGAGTAGACCGAATTGGATGAAGTCATCGCTGCTGCCATTGCCGGTTATCTGATCGGCGCGATACCGGTTGGTTTGTTGATTAGCCGTCTCTTCCGTGGCCTCGATCTGCGTGATTATGGCAGCGGCAAGACCGGTTTTACAAACTCGTTGCGGGTTCTGGGCCTGAGGCGGTCCCTGCCGGTTTTTCTGGGCGATTTTGGAAAGGGAGTCGCGGCCGTCCTGCTGACGCAGGTTTACACCGATGACCCCTGGGCGCGGGCGGCCGCTGGGTTCGCCGCGATCGTTGGTCACGTATGGCCGGTTTTTGCCGGTTTTCGCGGGGGCCGCGGTCTACTGGCGGGAGCCGGGGCGTTGGTTGCCCTGAATCCGCTCGCCGCGCTTGCGGCTATCCCACTGGCAGGAATTGCTCTCTACTTGACTCGCTACGTTTCATTAGCTTCTATAACAGCGGCGGCAAGTGCCGGTGGCATCTTTGCAGGGCTGGCAGCGGCCGACCTTCACTCTTGGGCCTACGCGACGACGGCAGTTGTGGGAGCTGCGCTGATCATTGCCGTGCACCATGACAACATCGGCCGTCTGCGTTCAGGCACCGAGCGAAAGCTTGGAGAGACGGGTAGCGCATCTGAGGCCGGCTAGGACTATATGACGAAGATATCCGTGATTGGCTCAACTGGCTGGGGCACGACGCTGGCAATCTTATTGGCTCGAAGTGGCAACGAGACCCTACTATTGACTCGCACGGCTGAAGAGGCCGATCGGCTGGGGGCGGAGCGCGAGAACGCCCGCCATTTGCCCGGCATTGCATTTCCGGAAACATTGACCGCGTCCGCGGAGCGTCAGCGCCTGGCGGAGGAAGATGTGGTGGTAATCGCCGTGCCGTCCGCGGCGATGGCGGCGAATCTGGCCGGCGTTTCCGGTTTCATCAACCAGCGGGCAACGGTCGTTACTGCAACCAAAGGTGTGGAGCCGGAGACTGGCCGGCGAATGTCAGAGATGATTCTTGCCGCGGGGATCAGTGAGGAGCAACTTTTGGCCCTGTCTGGGCCCAACTTTGCCCGCCCGATCGCCGCCGGATTGCCAGCCGCCACCGTTGTTGCAGGTTCATCTGCCAAACGCGGTGCCCAGGTTCAGGCGTTGCTCGGCGGCCCGAAATTCCGCGTTTACACCGGCGACGACCTTGTTGGCGTAGAAATCGGCGGCGCACTGAAGAATGTCGTGGCCATTGCTTGCGGGCTTTCGGACGGCCTTAGTTATGGCGAAAATGCGAAGGCTGCGCTGACGACGCGCGCTCTTGCAGAAATTTCTCGGCTGGGTATTGCCGCGGGTGCGGAGCCGATGACATTCCTGGGCTTGGCTGGACTAGGAGATCTATTTCTGTCGTGTTCGAGCGATATTTCGCGCAACCGCCAACTTGGCCTGGCGCTGGCCCGTGGTAGCAGCCTTGAAATGGCCTTGGACGAGATCGGTGGTGTGGTGGAAGGCGCCCAGACGGCGCGAGCGATTCCGGCCCTGGCAGCCAGGTTCATGGTTGAAATGCCGATCGGGCAGGCGCTTCACCAAGTTTTGTACGAAGGGAAGACACCCGCAACAGCGGTTCAAGAGTTGATGTCTCGTGATTTGAGGGCGGAAACGGACCGCTCAACTCAGGTTTGACATGATATATAGCGCTGGTTAGATTGGGATAGAGATGTCCTTTGAATCCACTCTTACCGCGATCTCCGACGCATCGAAACGCCTGTCATCCGAGCAGTTCATTAGTATCTCCAATCTCGATGAAGAGGAGACGCGTCTTTTCGCCGAGCCCTGGTTTGAAGTTTCCACGGATCGCCGGCTTGGCATATTGACCGAGATTACCGAGCTCGCCGAAGACAATGTGGAGCTCAACTTTGATGCGGTGTTCAAGCTCGCTCTCTCAGACGATGACGAAGTGACTCGGATTGCCGGGGCTCGGGGTCTCCATGAGAATGAAGGACTCGATCTTATGGCGCGTTATATCGACCTGCTTCGCAATGATCCGTCTGCCGACGTACGGCGGGAATGTGCGATTGCGCTTGGCCGATATGCGCTGGCCGCGGCGCTTGATCTCCTAGACGCTCGTGCCTCTGTCGAGGTTAAAGAAGCTTTGTTTGAAAGTACCGAAAACCTGGAAGAGGACGAGCGGGTGCGCGCTCGTGCGATCGAAGCCGCTGGCGCCTTTGGCGGAGAGGAAACAGAGAACCTCATTGAAAGTATCTACCGCGAAGAGGAAAGCCTTTGGCTGCGGGTCGGCGCGGTGGACGCTATGGGGCGCAGTGCTGATGAGGTGTGGATACCGTTGCTGATCGACGAGATGGATAACCTGGCGCCGGAAATGCGTCACGCGGCTGCCTTCGCGGCGGGTGAAATCGGCGATGCCGGCGCGGTCCAGGCCCTCAAAAACCTGGCAGTGGCCGATCCAGACCGTGAGGTCCAGCTCGTGGCCGTCCGGGCCTTGGGCGAAATTGCCGGCGCCCAGGCCCGCGTAGCGCTGAAGAGTATTCTGTTCGAGGGTGACGATGACCTCCGAGAGGCGGTGGAGGAGGCAATGGCCCAGATTGACTTCGACGAGGATCCGATGAGGATAGCCGCGCCGTAATGGCTTCCGCGCTGAAGACCCAGAAGGTCATTTCGGCCGGTGGAGTAGTTTTGCGGCCGGGCCAGCACGAGGTTGAAGTGCTCATGTGTGGGCGTACTGCGGACGGTCTGTGGGCTCTGCCAAAGGGCACACCTGAAGAAGGCGAAACGCTAGACGAAACAGCCTTGCGCGAGGTGAAGGAAGAAACCGGAGTTGGGACAGAAATCGCCGGTCTGATTGGCGATATTCGCTATTGGTTTTGCAGGCCGGAGGAGGGTGTGCGATATTTGAAAACTGTGCGCCACTTTCTTATGCGCCCGATCAGCGGTGATGTTTCCTTGCATGACCATGAGTTTGACGAAGTCCAATGGGTTCCGGCACAGAAAGCGCTCAAGCTGCTAACCCATAAGAATGAGGCGAGAATAGTACGCCAGGCGCTAAATGTGGCGGACGAAAAACTGGAGACCGAGGCTTCATGACCGCGGTTGTGGACGGTGAGTTGGCCCGCGGGCACCTCATTTTGCTCCGTTCAAAAATGATCGAGGATGCGGCGCAGGACTATGCCTGGCGTCGAGACCCAGAGTTGGCCGCGTTCGACGCCGCTCGGCCATATCACGGCAGTTACTACGAGTACCTTGCGATCTTCCGAGACGAGTTAAACCACCCGAGCGCGTACAGGCGAACGGTGGCGGTTGAAGATTTCGACGGACGGCATCTGGGCAATATCATGTACTACAATGTCGATTTTCAGCGCCGGGAGGCTGAAATCGGAGTGACAATCGGCCTTAAAGAATTTTGGGGTCGCGGGTACGGAACGGACCTAATCAGAACGTTTGTCGCTTACATTTTTGAGACGCTGGAGATTGATCGCGTGCACCTCAAAACGCTTGATTGGAATCTCCGTGCCCAGAAGTGTTTCGAGCGAGCTGGTTTTCAGCCTCACACCACATCGAAGCGCGGTGAATTTACCTTTGTTTTGATGGAGACCTTTCGCGAGAAGTTTCTAGCCGCATCAGCGTCGGATGAGCCTGTGGAAGGTGCCTGAATCGCGGCGTTGTTGAACTCCTCAGGTCGGGCTCATGCGGCATTTCAGGATTCCGATATCGTCGGTCAGCAGCCTCGCCGGCTGAGTCATTGCAGCGATGGAATTGACAGAACTCCAAGCTTCGCTTAGCTTTCGAGGCAGAGGGCATCTACGTCTGGTAGCGGGCCTCTTAGATGACGACATGTAGGTCACGCTGACGGTTGAGTCTGCGTGCGCCCCGAGAATCTCGGGGCGCTTTTGTTGCCGTCGAGTTGAAGAAAGGTAGCCAGGAAATGATTCTTCTCTACAAGCGGGTTGGTGAGCTAAGCGAGGAGCAACTCGATTTTCTAATCGACAATCTCGAGGAAGAGTGGTCAGACGATCGCGACTACTACATCAACCGCGACATGCTGGCTATGCTCGAAGTTCAAGGAGCTGATTCTGGGCTTATGGGAGTTCTGAAGGATGCGCTCGGTAACAGCGATGAAGTTGATGTCCTCTGGCTGGATACCGAAGAGGAATTCGATGAGGACGATGAGGATGAGGACGAAGTCTAGAAATCTTCAGCCAGGAGAGGGAAATGTCTGAACAAAGACCGGAGTTGCAGTTCGAGACGCTGGTCTCCCTCTGCAAGCGGCGTGGCTTCGTCTTCCCCGGTAGCGAGGTTTACGGCGGAATTGGCGGTTTTTGGGACTACGGCCCTCTCGGCGTGGAAATGAAAAACAACATCAAACGCGCTTGGTGGAAGGCGATGGTTCAAGATCGCGATGATGTCGTCGGCATTGATGCCTCGATAATAATGAATCCTCGCGTCTGGGAAGCGAGCGGCCACGTCGCGACCTTCACAGACCCCATGGTTGACTGCAAGGCGTGCAAACACCGTTTTAGGGCGGATCATCTCGAAGGAGATGTTTGCCCTCAATGCGGCGCGGTAGGACAGTTCACCGAAGCTCGTCAGTTCAATTTAATGTTCAAGACTTTTGTCGGCCCGGTTGAAGATAATGCGAACCAAGTTTATCTAAGGCCGGAAATGGCTCAGGCGATGTTCACAAATTTCGATAATGTCGTCACAAGCATGCGGCGTAAGCTTCCCCTCGGCATCGCGCAGATAGGCCGCTCTTTCCGCAATGAAATAACCCCGGGCAATTTCATTTTTAGGGACCGCGAGTTCGAGCAAATGGAGATGGAGTTCTTTGTCATGCCGGGCACGGACGAGTTCTGGCATGAGCATTGGGGGCAGGAGCGACTGGACTGGTTTAAGAAACTGGGCATTCGCTCCGATAATCTCCGCCTCAGACATCATTCGGAGGAGGAGCTTTCTCACTATGCGAAGGCGACCTTCGATATTGAGTATCTTTTTGGCATGGGCTGGTCAGAGCTGGAAGGCATCGCCAATCGGACCGACTACGATTTGCGGCAACATTCGAAGCATAGCGGCAAGAGCCTCACGTATTTTGACGAAGAGACCAATGAGCACATCGTGCCGTATGTGATCGAGCCGGCAGCCGGTGTGGATCGAACTTTTCTGACTTTGCTCTACGACGCCTACGAGGAGGAAGAGGTCAAGGGTGAAACGCGTGTCGTTTTGAAACTGAGTCCCTTAGTCGCCCCGATTAAAGCCGCTGTGCTACCGCTGTCCCGAAATGAAAAGCTGGGCCCGCTCACGCGTAAGGTTCACGCTCTACTGCGACCGCAATTTATGACCCAGCTGGATGATGCCCAGTCGATCGGCCGCCGCTACCGGCGCCAGGATGAAATTGGTACGCCGTTTTGCGTTACCGTGGATTTCGACTCTCTGGATGATGGAATGGTGACAATTCGCGAGCGTGACTCCATGGAGCAGTCAAGGGTTCGGATTGACGAGTTGGTTGGGATGCTCAAGGAGAAACTCGATTTGTAGTTAGTCTTGGCTAGCGCCGTGGGCGGTGGGGAATGCTGTCGACCGGCAATGAAAACCAAGAAGGCCGGGCTTCAAGCCCGGCCTTCTGTTCGCATTTGGGCGGCTCTAAGAACCGTGGACTTCGATGACTTTGGCGCGAGCCCCGGCCTTGTCCTTGAACCAGAGTGCGTTGATATCTGTCCAAACCCGAAGGTTGTCAGGCACGTCGTCCTCGGCAAAAATCGCGGTCACCGGGCAGGCAGGTTCACACGCTCCGCAGTCGATGCACTCTTCGGGATCGACGTACAGAACCTGATCGTCGTCACCATCGTCGTGAATGCAATCGACAGGACAAACGTCGACGCAGGACCGGTCCTTTGTACCGATACAAGGATCGGTAATTGTGTAGGTCATACTTATCTCCTTTGTTTATTCACAGCTTTGCCATTCTAGGCACAGGTCTGGCCGTAGGAAAAGCACTTCAGCAACCAAAACTTTGTTTATTTCAAGAACTTCGTTCGAGCAGTGACCGTTAGCGGCGAAAGCGCCACCAACTCCGGCGTTTAGCTTTAACTTCTTGCTTTGGTGGGCCGGGTGGCCGGTCTGCCACCTCCTGGTCGAAGCGCCGTTTGAAGATTAGCATTCGCTCGGCAATATCTAGGGAAAGGTCAGGATCATCCGTCAATTCCGGGAAGAGGTGGACTAATGAGTTGTCGAATCCTGGTACGGTGCTGCGGCGAACACCGCCGTCTCCAGTCGAACGAGGCTCAAACATTGGGTAGGCCTTGAGTTCGGTGATCGCTCCGAGCATGCCGGACTGGAGTCGTGTGACCTGCGATGAGGTTAGCGATATACGAGCCAGCGCCAGTCTCAGTTGAGGCTGCAAATCGCGAGATACTTCGGCCAGGCCATGCTCAGCGGCTTGTTTGGTGAGAGGATCCAGTTCTGCCCCGGGCCTCCCCAGGTGGTAGGCCACCGCGAGAAAGACAAGCTTCGCTTCGTTTTGGCGCAATTCAAGTTCGAAGTCTGACATTTTCTTCCGAATAGAAAACGCCGCCCTCCAAATTTGGAGGACGGCGGCTGGAACGCTATTTGTGCATTCGCGCCCATCTAGTTTTTTTCCGCATCTTGTCGTACTTATGCTTGCGGATTTTTTTACGCCGTTTCTTGACGACTGAGGACATTAAGGCTCCTTGAGTAAACTACCGAACGAAATTATAGCATGAGCCCCGGCTTGAAACCGGGCCGCTGCTATGAGGACCGGACTGCCCCACAGAGTTAGTCTAGCTCTGTGCTGATGCTGGCTCGGGCAGCAAGACCTCGCGAAGAACGATTGAAGAGTCTGAGCAGGGCAAGGCCGCCGAGCGCGATGCCAGTCAGGATATATATCTCCTGAGCCCAAACGGAGGAAGTGTCGGCGCCGGCTCCGATACCGTGGGCCAACGCGGAAAGAAAGGCTGCAAACGTGACGAAATGCAGCGTACGGCAGACACGATAGCCGATTAGGCGCCGTATGTAGAAGCTGCCAATAACAATCAAAATCAGATAGAAACTGATGCCTCGAGGGCCATATAGGTTGGCTCATAAGGAGAGGTTAGTGGCACCAAGAGCTGCCAAATAGAAAGACTGAAGAAGGCATCGGGCAGGACAATCAGAATGTGAAACACCGTGAACAGTACGGTGACCAGGGAAAGAAACCGCTGCAGATCGTACGCCTGGTAGCGTTGCAGTCGCCGTCCAACGAGGTCAGTGGACATTAACATTCCAAAGCCAACCGTTAAGAACAGCAAGAGATAAGCCACAAACCCGGAAGGCCGGGTCAAATACCAGAAGGTGTGATCAATCTCATTCACGGCGGATGAAGCCTAGCTGCATAGCTCGAGTCTCGGGCGGCTGGTTTGGCATCGCTAGCTGGCTCGAGTCAGTGTATCGGGCCTGGGCTGCTCAGCCTGGGTTGCTCGTGAAGGGCTCGGGTCGCTTGTTCGGTCAATTTCGGCCGGCGTAAAGATGCTCTCGTAATCTGGGGTGTCAGGCGGCAAACTCGGTTCGAGTTCAGCGCTGGCTTCTGACCTGATCAAGCCCGCGAACGCCAGAAGGAGACCAGTGGCCGCGGCTAGGATTGCCGACTTGAGTGCCGTTTGCTTGCGAAGCTTCAATTGACTAGCTCCGAAGCAGGTCTAATTGCGGGAACTGAACCCCGAGGAGGTCCACTGAAGGTGCCTGAAGCCATCGGTCGAGGATTGTGGCGTAGACAGACCGGAAATCGGTGGTAAATCGAAGATTGCCGTTGTCCAGGTTTGTCAGACTCGGTGGCTCGCCGTGAAATCCGCTGTTAACCGCATTACTGATCAGGAACATAAGCACGGCTGAGCCGTGGTCGGTCCCAGCCTGGGCGTTTTCCTGAGGCCTTCGGCCAAACTCGGTCCAAACCATGACCAAAACGTTGTCAGCGTGACCGTGGGCATCTATATCTGCTTGGAAGGCGCTAATCGCTTCGTTCGCCTGAGTTAGCAGATCTTCTAGACGGGTAGCCTGTTGAGCATGCGTGTCAAAGCCACCCAAGGTCACATGTCCCACGCGGAGTGGCGTGCCTTCCTCCCCTGAATCGATAAGTTCAGCCAGTAGTTGCAGTCCGCTTGCCAACGAACTCTGGGGATAGTCCACGGCAGGCTGGTACGCCTGATGAGCGGCTGAGAGTTCGATTGAGCTTAGATAGGCGCTGTCCAACGTAAAGTCCAAAAGCGAGGCAAATGGTGTGTTCGCCGGCCTGTAAAGGTCGTACAGATTCAGCAGACTGGTGCGGCGCTCGTCCGCATGAGGATCACCGGCGGCGCTGTCCAGAGCGAAGGTCTCCACGCTTTCGACCGCTGGAATCGGTGCGCCGGAAGCGTTGAACGCGATTGGCAGGCGGCGACCCACGCTTACGCCCGCGAGCGGGTGGCCGCCGCCATCGGTGAGCCCGTCGAAGTAGCGGCTCAGCCAGCCATCGTAGGCCTGGCCGTCAGGATCAGCGGTCTGCCAGATGTCCATGGCCTTGAAATGGGAATAGTTGGGTTTCGGGTAGCCGACACCTTCGATAACCGCCAGCCTACCCGTGTCCAGCAGACTTTTCATGGAGCTCATGGCCGGGTGGAAGGCGACACGATCGTCAACAACAATCATGTCGGATTCGGCGATACCAAGCGTGCTCCTGAGGTCGCGATAGGCCGGGTCCTGGTACGGTATCACCATGTTGATGCCGTCATACCCGCCGGCCATTTGGATGATCACAAGAGTTTTGCCTGACACTGATAGGCTTTGGCTCTCTTCGGCGGCGGCGACAATTGCCTTGCCGAAGATCGATGGCACGGTTATTCCGAGAGATCCGCCGGCGAGGCTTTCGCGGAGGAATTTGCGCCTGTTGATCATGTCACCCTCCTTAATTGAGGTGAAATTCAGGTGAACCGAGGATGAGATAAACCAGGCCTCGCAAGGCGTCGGAGCTAAGCTCGGTGTCAGATCCGCCGGCATAATCCAGAAACACGTTGTGGGTTTCGGCGGAGACGTTGTTGTCCAGAACCATTGGCAGGAAGTGGGCTAGCGCTTGTTCCGCCGTGCCGAGGCCTGTTAGGTCCGGCTGGGGAATATTCGGTGCTGGGGGGCGGCGGTCAGATCGCCGATCCCGCGGACTTGATGCCGGCGCCCCGCCGGTGATCTGATTGATAAAGTTCAGCCGGGCGAAGATCGTCGCGCTGTTTAACCAGGCAGCTCCGCCAGACCAACCGGCAACATTTGGCGGCTCAAAGGGGATTTGGCCCATTGAGCTAAATGTGCTTGCCTCTGGCTGTCTCGCGTTGCCGCCAAGAAACTCCAGAAGGCTGCGTTGCGCGCCAAGCGCCTTAATCGCGCTCACGGCATATTCAACTGGGCTCTTGACCAGGGCTCGATAAGCCATGTCCGAGTAGAAAACGTCGGAGCGCAGCATGGCTTCAACCACTGGGCCGATACGGCGATCGTTGATGTTGTAAACATCAACAAACGGCTCAATTTCGTCGTCTGACGGATCGAGGTGGATGAAGAATGTGAAAAGGCGCCACACGATGTATCGAGCCGAGGCCGGCTGATCGGAGATGATGCCGATGATGTCGTCCGGCCGGAAGTTGCCAGACTGCCCCAGGAATGACTTGGTGCCATTGTCGAACAGGCCTGGACGGAAGACCGGCGTCTCGAGCTGGAATACATTCTGCTCAAGACGGGTTCGTGGCACCTGCCAGCCAGTGAAGGCGCGGGCCGCTTCGCGAACATCGTCCTCGGAATAGTTGCCTTCTCCGAGGGCAAAGAGTTCCATCAGTTCTCGCGCGTAGTTCTCATTTGGTGCCCGCCGGCTGCTGCCGTGAATATTCAAATACACCATCATCGCCGGGTCTTGGGAGACAGTCCTCAGCATCTCCGGGAAGCTGCCAAATGCCTGGGCGCGGAACATTTCGTTCTGGGCCACCATTGCGGTGGGATCGCGCACTTCACTGATTTGGCTCGTGAGTAGTCCGTGCCAAAAGAGGGTCATTTTCTCTTGCAAGGGCCGCCTGGTGTTGGCGATCCGGGTCAGCCACCAGATCGGCGGTATCCCGCGCTCGGATGGTTCGATCGGGAACTGGGCGGCGAGCTCTTCGGCTTCGCTGTCATCGACCTGGGTGTAATTCACCAGCTCACTGATCGTTTGGTCTAGGCCCATCGCCTGATACCGCTCGAACTCTTCACGATTGACGCCGAAGCCGGCGCGGCGGAGCAAGTGGCTGACGCGTCCGCTTTCGCTCTCAATCGTTGCCGTATCAGCGACTGCGGTTTCCTCGGGCAAGATACTAGCGGCTGACTCTGGCGCCGGTTCACCGGCGGTGCCTGCATCCCCATCGAATCGGGCGCCCAAGGCGGCGTAGGCCAAGGCGGCGGTTCCGGCCCCAACCGTTCCTGCCAGGACTGCTCTGCGCGTAGAACTTCGCTGCATGATTGGCGTTTGGGTTTGTTCTGGTTCCGTCATTGAGTACGCCTCCTTCGTTGCAAGGCAACCCGTGTTGGGCTTCTCTATAACAACGTCAGAATAGGCCGCGCACGTAGGGCCAGAAATTAAGTGTCTGTAAAAATGGCGTCATTTCTTCTATGGTTCGAAGGAGTCAAGACGTTGCCCGGGGACACCTGGTGCCGAACCTCTGTCACCACAGGCTATGGCTTACTGTAGCGAATAGGGATGACACCCTAACTCGAGGAATCCGAATCGGAGAGTACGAAGATGATTGTCGATGCACAGGTCCACGTGTGGGGCGCCGATAGCCCCGAACGCCCCTGGCCTGAAGGCCGAGCGAGTGAAGCCCAGAAGCCTTACCCGGTGACCAAGGAGTTGGTTATCGAAGGTATGGATGAGGCGGGAATCGATCGTGCCATTCTCGTGCCACCGTCCTGGGAAGGAGACCGCAACGACATCGCTCTCGACGCCGCCCGCACGCACCCGAACCGGTTCGCGATCATGGGCAGGCTACCGGTGGAGTCGGCTGATGCCTCAGACCTCTCAGCTTTGAAGGCTGAGCCGGGAATGTTAGGCGCGCGTTTCACGTTTCACACTGACCGCTCGCGACCTTGGATGACCGACGGCACAGCGGACTGGCTTTGGCTTGCAGCCGAGGAGGCCGACATACCTCTAATGGTCTACGTTCCGGGGTCGATCGCGGTTCTGGAATCGATCGCTGAGCGACATGCTGGTCTTCGGCTAGTTGTGGATCATCTTGCGCTGGGCCCAGGCAAGGATGATGACGTGTTCGCGAACCTCGATCAGGTGCTCCGGCTGGCCAGATTACCCAACGTTGCGGTGAAGGCTTCTGGCCTGCCCTGCTACAGCACAGAAATGTACCCGTTTCCAGGGCTGCACAAGTACATTCGTCGGGTTTTCGACGCGTTCGGGCCGGAGCGAACCTTCTGGGGTACCGATTGGACGCGGCTGCCATGCTCCTGGCGCCAGGCAGCGGATCTGTTCACGGAGGAACTGCCGTGGCTAACGGCACATGACAAGGATTTGATTATGGGCGAGGCCATTTGCAGATGGCTGGATTGGCCGCTCGGAGGAGAGGATTCCGCGTAGAGCGGAGGGCGGAACTCACGAGATTCTAACCTGCGTTAGTCGGACAGGGTGCCAGCCAGGGCCAGGCGCTTCTTTGCTTCCTCGAAGACCTCGGCTGGCAACGGACCCTTAATCGCCGCCTCAACGTTGTCCCGCAGGTGCTGAACGTTGCTGGTTCCCACTATCGTTGTGTCGAGGTCCGGGTGTGAAAGCGTGAAACGAAGCATGAATTCCATGCGGTTCATTCCGTCCATGATCTCGTCCAGTTTGGCGCCATCCCAACGGCGTTGAATAACATCTTCGTGTTCGCGCTGAAGGGCCGAATAGGGTATCTGGAATGCGTCGAAGGTGCCCATTTTCACCTGCCCGTCGAGGTTTGGCAGGGTTCCGGAAACGCCGATAAAACGAACCTTTCCTTCTTTCTTCAAGGCCAAAGCTTCCTGAAGGGCTCCCTCGGCCTCGAACTCCTGCTGGGTGAGGCTGCGGTGAAATTGGACCAAGTCAAGGTGGTCGGCATTTAGCAGGCGCAAGCTGTTTTCGACACCGGCCCTGATGTTGGCCGCAGTATGAATGTGCTCCGCACCTCCCTCAGCACCGGGAACGCAGCCGCACTTCGAAGCGAGAAAATACTCGCTGCGACGGTGAGAAATGAACTTGCCAATCAACTCCTCGCTGCGGCCGTAGTCTATCGACGTGTCGATTAGATTGATTCCGGCGTCGAGCACCGCGTTCAAGATCGCATCAGCGTCCGAATCGGAAATCTGTGGGCTGCGAGAGCTGCCGCTGAGTTCCATCGCCCCATAACCCAGGGTTGTCACGTCTACGCCGGTTTGTCCCAGAGGTAGCTGTGGAAGACCAGTCATTTTGGTTTGCCTCCTCGCCATCGCAGCGATTAAACAGGGCCAAGCCGCCGGCTGCTGATGGGCTTGGCCTAACGCGGCCCGCATCGAGACCAGCCTTCACTAGGGCCCGATGAAGCTCAATCTCGGCGCAAGTCTAGCAGTCGGAGCCCTTTGGACGGGATAGGCAGTGAATTTCGTGGCGAGCGCTTCACCGATAACCGGCCAATTAGCCTTGCTAAGAGATCGATTTTATAGTCGATTGGTTAATCGCAACGGGCACACATGAGGGGCACCGGCTGCCCAGGCAAAGAAAGCTGGTTTTGGTTGACCACGGTCTCAACTCTGCGCTGTTACACGACGTGCGGCAGAGGCCATTTGAGGTCACAACTCATACATCGAGCCTGGATCAGGGTGTCCTTGGACCAATAACTGACCGTGAATGACTCGTGACAGCGAGGGCATTGCTGGTCTCCAAAGCGCATTTCGCGCTCTTTGGAGCCAGTTGCCGCGGTTTCGCCTGATGTCGCCGAAGGTTCATTACTGGCCATGATTGGCCAGTATATCAGTTGAGGTGGAAGCGCTAGGCGGCTTCCTCCTCGGAGGCCAGGTACTCCGCCGCCTTGGGGTCAAGTTTTACGCCAAGCTGAACCAGCGCTGACGCGACTAGGCGCCGCACGCCGAGGCTTTCACTTTGCAGTTGATCGATTACAGCAATGCGCTCCCGCTCACGCGCGTGCTCCACGACGGACATCGTGTTTCTTCGATCGCGCTGAAATTTCTCTTCGAGGTCCCAGAGGTGATACAAAATTGGCCCTTTCCTGATGCCTGTTCTAGCCGATGAATAGAGTATACTTATCTTTGACGAGTTTGTCATTAGGTGTTGTTTATATATAGTCAGAAATTTCCCGCTCTGAAGCTTGGTTATGCGGAAGTCAGACCGTCAGCAAGAGGCTGAGAGGTTGGTTGTGCCGCGCCAAAAACGAACGCTAGCGAAGCACGTTCTGTGTGGGCGTTTCTTTGGCTTGCTGGGGTGAGTCCAAAGCCATTTCCGCGATGGTGACACCTTCTCCGCCTTCGGGCCGGGCGGCAAAACTAAATTCCTTCACCAGGGGATGGCGAGTGAGCAGCTCACGGACCGCGTTGCGCATCTTGCCCGTGCCTTTTCCATGAACGATCCGCAAGCGAGGAATGCCGGCTCGGAAGCCTTCATCCAAGAACTGTTCCAGCTTGGGCAGCGCGTCATCGAGGGTTTGCCCGCGGACCTCGATTTGGTCTGCCGCACCCGCGGGCATTGGCACGGCTATGGCTTCTATCGCGCGTGGGGCGGCCTTTTCTAGCCTGATAATTTGGCCAACTGAGATTCGCGCCCTGAGGCCGCCCAGGCTGACGTCCAGCTCACCGCGGCTGTCGGGCGCTGATAGGGCTTCAGCGGCCATCGGGATGCCGTCAAGCCAGATTTGGGTTCCAGGTTGGATTTGGTCAATTTGCGGCGCCGGTTTACGCCGGCGGCGAGAACGTCTACGTAGGCGTCGCGCTGTATCGGTCGCCGTGTTCACGGCTTCACTGATCTCGCTCACATCCTCCGGCGTAGGAGATGCCGCTTGGCGCGCCGCTGCTTTTTGGGCGCGACTCAAAGCATCCCGAGCGGCGGCGACTTCTTGTTCAAGGGCGAGAGTAGCCTCGTCTAACCGGCGGGCCTTCTCATCATCTAGCCCTGCCAAGCGCTCTTCAACGCGTTCCTGAGCGTCCTCGGCCTGACGTCGTGCCCTTTCTTCAGCCTGGCGGGTGGCCTCCGCCGCTGCATGCTCCTCCCGCAAATCGGATAACAGAGAATCGATTGCTACCTGATCCGGGGCTAGCGATTCTTGGGCCTCCTTAATGATCGGCTCCGGCAGCCCTAGGCGCGCGGCAATTGCTAGTGCGTTGCTGAGGCCTGGGACTCCGAGCGTAATCCTAAAGGTCGGCGCCAGTGTTTGGGAGTCAAACTCAACCGCCGCGTTGAGAATGCCGGGCTCTGAATGGGCGAAGAGCTTTAGTTCTCCGTGGTGAGTGGTGGCAATCGTCAGTGCGCCCTTGCTCATCAAGTGGGTTAGAAGAGCCTTGGCAAGCGCGGCACCCTCGGCCGGGTCTGTTCCCGCGGCCAATTCGTCCAGCAGCACAAGCGATCGAGGTCCGGCTTTGTCCAGCAAGGCAATAACATTCATCAAATGCCCGCTGAAAGTGGATAACGACTGCTCAATACTCTGCTCGTCGCCGATGTCGGCTAGCAGCTCCTCAAAGACCGAAACCTTGCTGTTCTCTTCAGCCGGAACCGGCAGGCCGGCTTGCGCCATGGCACAGAGCAATCCCACTGTTTTCAACGCGACTGTTTTGCCGCCAGTATTAGGACCAGTGATAAGTAGAACGCGATCATCGCCATCAAGACGAATCGTGACCGGCACTGGCTCTTGCAGAAGGGGGTGCCGGGCTTCAACTAGGTGAAATTGCGAAGGCGATTGGACCAACCAAGTGGCTGGATCGCTCTCGAGTTCAGAGGCTGGCAAGACGGGCCGGTTACTTGAGGCAAGTTCTTCGGCAAATCGTGCCTTTGCCAGCAGCAAATCCAGCTCTGCCAAGTAAGCCACGTTTTGGGCGAGCTCCGTTGCGGCTGCGCCAACCAGGTTGCTGAGTCTGCGCAATATCCGGTCTATTTCGCGCCTCTCTTCGATCTGCAATTCGCGCCACTGGTTTGCGAGGTCTACGACTACGAGCGGCTCGACGAAGACCGTGGCGCCACTGGAGGAAACATCATGGACAATGCCGCGAACTTCGCCTCGGAACTCGGCCTTGATCGGCACGACGTAGCGGCCATCGCGCAGAGTAACGATTGACTCCTGGGCCGCGAGTCGGCCCGAGGAGGAAGTGAGGAAATCTTGCAGCTTCGAATGCAGGCGATCGTGGGCAATTTTTATGTTGCGGCGCAGCAGTGAAAGGGCTTGACTAGCCGAATCGAGCATCTCGCTGCGTTGATCCAAGGACCGGCCGATTTCGCTGATGATGTTGGGCAGGTCTGTCATTCTCTGCCCCAATTCACCGAGACGTGGTAGTGAGGCTGCGGCGCGATTCAAGTCGGACCGCGCTTGCTGCGCGGCGCGTTGGGTCGCGGCAACGGCCAGCAGATCCTGGCTTTCAAGCATGCCATCCAGCGCCGCCTTCTCCAGGGCCGGCCGGATATCGGCGGCATCGGTAAGGCTCAGAGGCGTGCGGAATTGACGAAATCGGATTGCTTCAGCCAGGATTTTCTGGCGCTCGAGTACGTCCTCATAGACGGTGGTGGGACGCAAGAGCTCGGCCAGCTCCCGGCCGGCTGGAAACGAAGTCAGCCGGGTGACGCGGGACAGAACCTTGTCAAACTCCAGGACACGAAGGGCATGCTCATCCACGGAAAAATTCTAGCAGGCTTGGGTCAGTCGTCTTCGCGATACTCGTGCAATTCGCGAGTTCTGCATCGGAGATATCGACTCAAATCAGGTCGCCCATCAGCTCGGTGATGAAGCGGCCCGGAAGAACAACATCGTGCTTCAGCAGAAATCCGCGGCGGATAACGAGGGCGTGCTTGATTACGACGCGATTCAGGGTGCCAGTTTGTGGCCGTCGCGGCTGAATACCTCGGTGCTGGCCCGAGGTTCGTGAGGAAATTGAATCATCTGGCCTGCAGGATAGAAGGGAGGCCGGTAGCTCCGCGGGGCTTGACTATCCGGATCTCAAGCCCTAAATGTTATCCCCTGCGAATTGATCGTGTATCGCAGGAATCGCAGGTCTGGTTTGCCTGATCGAAATCAATTGCTTCTTTTCGCAGGAGTTCTTCTGGTGTTGGCTGCTGGCTTGGTGGCGGTGAGACTGGGAAATGACACGCCGCCTCCTATCGAGTTAACTCGGGGTTCGGGCTTAGAGCCAGGCAGCAGCATTCAGGTTCATGTTATTGGGGCTGTTATCACGCCAGGTGTCTACGAGCTCAGAGCCGGCGATAGGGTCCTCGATGCTGCAACAGCAGCCGGTGGCCCCTCGCCGGGAGCAGACCTCGATGTGCTCTTAACCTTGCACGCCGATTGAGGGATGAAGAGCAGATTGTTATACCCGGGACTGCCCAGTCGGAAGCGCTGTCAACAGCACCAGGGACACTGATCAATATTAATAGGGCATTAGAAGAGGAACTCGATCTCCTGCCCGGAATCGGTGAGGCATACTCCAGACGCATCGTTGATTCTCGAACCGTTGATGGACCTTTCGAAACAATCGAGGAGCTAGTGGAGCGAGGCGTTGTACCCGCTGCCACTTCCGAGAAAATCCGCGAACTTATCGTGGTTGAGCCGTGGCAGTACTGTTGCTGAGCCTGGCCTGGTTTACCGGCATCATCGCAGCTGCCCTTGGCGTTGGTTGGTTGTGGCCCGCGGTTCTGCCCGCGGTTCTGATCGTTACCATCGTGATCGTATTGGCCGGCCTTGCGAGCCGCAATCGCAAAGTCGCTTCAAGAGCGGTCTTGATCGCTCTTGTCACGATTGGGGCGATGCTTAGATACGACGCGAGCCATACGGTCAATGGCTTGGCCGGAAATGAGACTTTGTTTGGGTCGTAACGCCGGCGAGCCCGTTACGTTGATGGGGACAGTGAGGGTAGATCCGGAGGAGCGGGAAACGAGCCAGCGATTCCAACTAGCGGTCGAAGCCGTGCTCACGAATGAAGGAACATGGGAGGCTGCCGACGGCGCGGTGCTGGTAACGGCGCGGCTGTTCCCAGAGTTTGAGTATGGTGACCGCCTCCAGCTGATTGGGAGGCTAACGATGCCACCCGACCTTCCAGGTTTCGATTATCGCGAATACCTCGCCCGGCAGGGCATCGCTTAGCTTAGCTTCTACGCTTCCATTCAAAGCCTCGAAAGCGGTGGTGGCAGCGCAGTGCTGCGGAGAATTTATACCACAAGATCTGCTCTCGCTAGTGCGATCGAGCGCTCCATGCCGGAGCCAGAGGCTGCACTCGCCAAAGGGATTCTGCTTGGTCTAAGATCGTCGATCCCGCGGGACCTGACTGACGACTTCAATCGCAGCGGAATCTCTCATCTGGTGGCAATTTCTGGCTACAACGTCATGCTCCTAGCCGGTTTCAGTGTCGCTTCCTTAGCCTGGATCATTGGCCGCCGCTGGGCGATCTGCTGTTCGATCTTCATCATTGTTTTCTACGCTGTTTTGGTTGGTGCCTCTCCTTCTGTCCTACGCGCGACCATCATGGCGGTCGTAGTCCTGACCGCTTCGCTCGCGGGCCGGCCCCGCGAGAGCTTGCACGCGCTGATCCTTACGGCGGCTGCTATTGACCTTCTGGCAACCGCTGATCGTTGACGATGTGGCGTTCCAGCTCAGCTTTGCGGCAACTCTGAGCATAGTTCTCTTCGCCAGCCGGATTCAGGATCTTGCCGCGTTGCATTTGCGCCGGTTGATGCCGGAGGCAATGGCCCGACTGGTAGGGGACCACCTGGCCGTGACCGCCGCCGCCTCACTGGCGGTCATGCCGATCATCGCCATAACTTTCGACCGCATATCTCCGATCGCCCTTGCGACGAATCTGGTCATCGTGCCGGTTTTCCCTTTGGTGCTTGGTGCTTCAGGCGTGAATGCTATCGCCGGAGTCCTTGATACCGGCCTCGGCCGCTTGGTTGGGGAGGTTGCGTATCTACCGCTGGCCTACATGGTCGAGGTCGGCCGCTTCGGCGCCTCGCTGCCTAGGGCGGCGGTACCAATTGCCGGTCTTGGTTCCAGAGAAGCGCTGATTGCTTATGTGGGAATCGCAGGGGCGGGGCTGGTGTTGTTGAGGTCAAGCCGGCGAATGGTTGAACCGCTCGCAAGTGCGAGACTCACGAGTGTCTCTATCGCCACGGTTGGACTAGTCGTGATAGCAGGGGCAGTCTGGTGGTCCGCCCTCGATTCGGGTGATTCGCGCCTAAGGGTGACGATCCTCGATGTCGGCCAAGGCGACGCGGTTCTCCTGGAGACCCCGGCAGGCCATCGCCTGCTGATCGATGGTGGCAGAAGCGGCAGCCGGCTGTTACAGGAGCTCGGCGAAGTAGTGCCCGCGAACGACCGTCGCATAGATGTTGTTTTGCTAACCCACGCCCAAGACGACCATCTGGTGGGTCTAGTTCCTGTCGTTGAACGCTACGAGGTTGGACAAGCGATCAGCGGTGAGCTGGAGGGCGAAACTGCGGCCTACGTCGCCTGGCGTGACGCACTGGAGCGAAGGAATATTCCTCTGATTATTGCCAGCGCTGGCCAGCAGGCCGAACTTGGCAGTGGCGTTTACTTGGAAGTTTTGAGCCCTAAGGAAGGCGGAGTGAGTGGTGGTTCGGATATCCTCAATGAAAATTCCCTGATCCTGAGGCTGGTCTATGGTGAGGTCAGCTTTCTTCTCACCGGTGATGTCACCGAGGTGGGTGAAGATCTGCTCCTCGACTCGCGAGGTGACTTGCACGCCACGGTGTTGAAAGTCGCCCATCACGGATCGGATGGGTGTAGTAGCGCGTGATTTATTGCCGCCGTAGACCCTTACATTGCTGTCATCAGTGTCGGTACTGACAACCCATTCGGTCATCCATCGCCGACCACCCGGCTCCGCTTTGCTGGTATACCGATTCTGCGGACGGACCTCAATGGCCGATTGGAGTTCATTACTGACGGCATCAACTTATGGTTGCGAGTCGAGAAAGGTACAGCCGAGCTGGTTGAGCCAAATGTAGCCCAGAAATAGGAGATTTCCCCCCTGCTGAAACCTCGCACCTGAACCGATTAAGTTTTTACAACGAGGAAGCGAGCAGGAGGCGAACTACCGATGCTAGGATCGGAACTCAACCAATTCATTGTTTTGTCAATTGGGGTCCTGATGGTTTTCGCGGGGCTTTATGGTCTCGTGCCCCTGGCTAGTCGAGCGAAATCTTCCGCCAACTCAATCAGGATCCGTGAAAAGGACCTTGCAAAGACCACGCCGGCACAGTCTTCCAGCAAGCAGCCCGTGGCCGAAGGGCAACCAGTTGCAGAGGAGGCGGGTAACATCCACATTGGCCTCGGCGAACTCATGGGCCCAGAAGGTGACCTGTCCGCAGACTTGGGTCTAGTCGAAGAGCTGTTTGCCGAACTATTCATGCTAGAGCGACCTTGGCGGAGCTGACTACCGAGGTTCACGCTCTTCGAGACGAATCGAGCGAGCGACAGAACAAATCTCGCGCCAGTCTCAGGCAAAACTTCGCGTCACGCCGACTCCGCTCGGTCGCGTGATCGAACGTAAATCGACCGCTCCGATGCTATAATCCGGCTCGAAACGAGACGGATGGAAACGCGAATTGACGGTCGTCAGAACGATTCTCTGAGACCCCTGAAAATTGAGGTCGGGTACTTGGCGTTCGCCGAGGGGTCCGCGCTGATATCCCTTGGTAATACTGTGGTCGTTTGTGCCGTGAGCATCGAGGACCGTCAGCCGGCTTTCTTGCGAGGAACAACCCAGGGGTGGGTGACCGCTGAATACTCAATGCTGCCGCGCTCAACTTCGACCAGGAGTCCAAGGGAGTCGGTGACCGGCAGAATCGGCGGCCGTACACATGAAATTCAACGTTTGATTGGCCGCTCTCTACGTGCTGTGGTTGACCTCGATAAGCTCGGTGAACGCACCTTTACAGTCGACTGCGACGTGATCCAGGCTGATGGCGGAACCCGAACCGCCTCGATCACCGGCGCCTACGTGGCCTTGATTGAGGCGATGCAAAAGCTAGTCGAGGATGGGACCTACGACTCGCTACCCGTGGATGGTCCGGTGGCGGCCACTAGCGTGGGAGTTGTCGATGGTACGCGGTTGCTGGACCTATGTTATGAAGAGGACTCTAACGCTGAGGTTGATTTCAACGTTGTCATAACCGGGCAGGGAAGATTCGTTGAGGTGCAGGGTACGGCCGAGCAGGGCACGTTCGATCGCGATTCAATGAACTCGCTGCTGGAACTGGCTGAGAAGGGTGTCAATGATTCGCTCGCTGCTCAACGGACCGCGCTGACGAACGCGGGCCTAACATCCCTGTAGCGGTCTAGCTTTCTCCAGGCCCGGCCCCGCCCTATCATTGAGTTGTGGTCGATTTCAAGCCGTTCCGGGCCCTCAGATACGATCCAGCGGTAGCCGGTGACGCGTCCGATTTGGTTGCTCCGCCTTATGACGTAGTGTCTGAGTCTGAGCGCTCAACCTTGTACGGGCGAAGTCCGTTTAACATTTCTCACATTGACTATGGTGAAGGACGTCCGGGTGACACCGAGAGTGACAATCGATATACGCGCGCTGCTGAAATTCTGTCCGGGTGGCGCAGTGATGGTGTACTGGTTACCGACGATGAGCCACGAATTTTTGTTTACGAGCAGGAATTTACGAACCATGGCCAGCGCCAGAAGCGTCGAGCGGTTTTTGGTGAGCTTCGGCTTGTGGAGTGGGACGAGGGAATAGTTCTGCCACATGAGGTCACGGGCGCCGCAGCCAAGGCGGACCGCCTGAATTTGATCCAGGCAACGTCGGCGCATCTCAGCCCTGTCATGGCCCTCCATACCAGTAATGCCATGTCGTTGCTGGGCCCCGAAGCTATAGAGGAGCCGGTGCTCGACGCGGAATTGCCCGGGGAGCGGCATGTCCTGCGGCCCGTCCGACAGGCCGCGGCCAGAGCTTTCTGCGAGGCGATGGCAGACCAGCGGCTATATATTGCCGATGGGCATCATCGATATGAGACCGCGCTCGAATTTCGCAATTCACGACGCAGCCGGGCACAAGTCTGGACCGGCGCCGAGCCAGAGAACTTTATTCTCGCCGCTTTAGTAGCCGCGGATGATCCGGGTCTAGTGGTGCTGTCGACGGATCGAATTTTGAGATTGCCTGATCCGAAGGTAAACGTCGAAGCATCACTAAAAGACCTATTTGACATAATCTCTGCACCAAGCTTGGATGAACTTGCTGTGATGCTGGCATCAGCGGGCCAAGACAAACCCGTATTTGGTCTGGTCGGGACGGGCGAAGCCAGGTTCCGGCTTCTTGTGCCAAAGGACGTGGATTCGGCCGCGGCGCTAACTCCGTCGAGTCAGGGTGATGCCTGGCGCCGCCTGGATGTAACCATTCTTCATCACGCGGTGCTAGCCCAGATTGGCTTTAACGAGGCGCCCGAGGAAATTGACTACACGGAGGATCACATTCAGGCCGCCGCGGCGGTTGCCTCTGGCCGATGGGATATGGCGGTCCTCCTGAACCCGACCCCGGTCAAGCAGATAATCGCTGTTGCCGACACCGGCGACCGCATGCCGCGAAAATCGACATTCTTTTACCCCAAACTCGGCACCGGCGTGGTGATGCTGCCGTTAGATTGAAACCCTGCCATACTCGCGGCCAAAGCCGAGCGTCGCGCAATGCCCTCGCCAGGATTGAATCTCACGCCCGATTGGTTAGTGGGTGGATTCCTTAGGTACTAGTGTAGGTGTACTAGTGTAGGTGTACTGGCGGATGGTACTCCGATTTAAAGCCGTTGGAAACCTAATGTTCACATCTAAGCCGTAAACTTGGTCCCTCTGCCAGACGAAAATCGCTAAGCTAAATCCGCTTATGCCCAGACTTCCTACCAGTCCACTCTTTCCCGATAGCTCTTCGCGTTGGCTTGCCAATTTTCGCTACCGGCAGCGTGATGAGGATGGCCATCGTCGTTCTCCCGAGTCGCTTGGACTTCAAATTGGCGTTTCGGGCGCGACAATACGGCGTTGGGAGTCCGGCCAGACTGTACCTGCTGTGAATGACCTGACCCGGTTCGCGGAGGCTTGCAGCCTTTCGCCGATGTAAACTGAGTTTGTTCAGCGGCTCTTTTCGCGCCCCTACGCTCAAAATCCAGGTGTGCCTGCTGGCTTTCATGAGGAAGCGCGGGTCCGGTTGTCTGCGCCTCGACCGACATTCATTTTGGACGAGCTGTTCTACGTCCGCGCCTGGAACAGTTATTTCGCGCACTTCCTGGGCCCTCATCAGGCAAAGCTAGCGTCTGGTGTTAATCTGGCGAAGTTTCGCATCGATGGCGAAAGGTTGCCGGACCTTGGGGAAGAGACGACCGGGCTCGAGCCGCTCATCCGCATTTTTTGGATGTGGACCGCGCATTTGGGAACCTCGGCGCATTATGCGAAGTTGGTGAACAATCTTGCCAGGAACGAAGAGTTTGCCCGCATCTGGCTCGCACTTGGTGACGAAGTTGATTCCGCAACTGAAATTCCGGCGCTATACCCATCGCATCGCAGGGTCCAGGGAGCCAGCCACAGCATCTACACGCGGGACATACTATTTCCGCCGCTTTATCGTGTCATGACTTGGGAACCGGCCGACGAAGATTCATCGCGTATTTTGCATGAGCAAATAGCCGAAGGCCCGCCGCAGATCGGTTTCGCCGACAAATTGCACTGGTCGGTTTCCTAGAGCGAAACCGAAGACGTTCGGCAAGAGTCCGGTTATGATCCCGAGAAAATGTTCGGCTCGCTAGCGTTAAATCCATTCTTTTGACTGGCATTGCCCGTGCTTTGCCGTGAGGCCGGAAGTGATTCTTATGAATGACTCCTACAGTGGGTTGGACCCGATCGCCCTGTCGCGGTTTGAGGATCTGATGAGAAAGCCGTCGCGGGATTCCACGAGCGCCATCGTTGCCCATAATATGCAGCAGGCTGCCGGGGGTCTCAGACTACACGGCGGTGAGGATGATGGCGGAGGATCGTGCGGGTGAATTGGCTGAATTCGGCCCTACAAAAGAGATATTCCCCAGTCCAAAAGATCCCCGCACCGAAGCTTGCTTTGCCGGTCCCTTTGGGTAGGTCTTTATGAGCAGAGATGGGGTTCAGGTCGTTACGGCAGAGTTTCTCGGCACTTTTCTGCTGGTCTTCGCTGGAACCGGGGCTATCGTGATTGACTCGGTTTCTCACGGTGGTGTGACCGCCGTCGGCGTTGGTCTCAGCTTTGGCCTGGCAGTAATGGCGGCGATCGTAGTTTTTGGTGTTGTTTCGGGGGCCCATATCAACCCTGCCGTCACAGTTTCATTTTGTGCGCGTGGTTTTCTTTCGATTCCCAAGGGGGCTGCGTACATTGGAGCGCAGCTAGCCGGTGCTGTCGCCGCGTCGGCCGTGCTGAGAGCTCTCTTCGACAAGCAGGCAAATCTCGGCGCGTCGCTGCCAAGTG
Organism: Dehalococcoidia bacterium; assembly: GCA_965219205.1. Lineage (GTDB taxonomy): Bacteria > Chloroflexota > Dehalococcoidia > DSTF01 > WHTK01 > WHTK01. The sequence goes on along the minus strand of CBDCMQ010000002.1, from coordinate 19,086 downwards.
ACGGGGCCTGGCAGGCTCTAGTTTTGGAAACGCTGCTTACTTTCTTTTTGGTAATGGTGGTCTTGAGTGTGGCGAGACGGGACCGCATTGAGCCGACGCTCGCGGCCGTTGCAGTAGGTGCATACGTCGGTCTTGCGGCTATCTTCGCCGGTCCGATCGCTGGAGCATCAATGAACCCGGCGCGCTCCTTCGGCCCAGCTCTTCTGAGCGGCGCCTGGACCGATCACTGGGTCTACTGGGTGGGACCCATAATCGGAGCGCTTGTGGCAGCGCCACTGTTCCACTTCTTGCGAGAACCATCGACTGAGACTGAGATCGAAGGGCAGAAGGTCTCGTGAAAAGAGTGCTATTCATCTGCACTCACAATTCTGCCCGTAGCCAGATTGCCGAGGGACTGCTGCGCGGGTTTCGCGGTCATGAGTTTGAGGCGCATAGCGCCGGTATTGAGCCAGGGCAACTCCATCCTCAGGCGGTCTCAGTAATGGCCGAGATTGGACTGGACATTTCGGCCCAGGAAGCCAAGAACGCTAAAGCTTTTATCGGTCAGGCGTTTGACCTTGTGGTCACGGTTTGTGATGAAGCCAGGGAGAACTGCCCGGTCTTCCCCGATTCCAAATCGCAGTTACATTGGAGCATCCCCGATCCATCACGGGTTAAAGGTGAGGAGGAGAAACAAATCCTCGCGTTCCGGAAGGTCCGGGACCGGCTTGCCGACTTAGTCAAGGGTCTGCGCTAGGAGTTAACTTCCTTAAGGCGCTAGGAGATAGTCCAGCCGGTCCTAACCCGACAGCTTGTCACTAAAGTCCTTGTAGAGCTTTTGCACCTTCGGGTCGATTATGGCCCTGCAGTACGGGGACTCACGGTTCCGTTCGTAGAAGTCAAAATGGTAGTCTTCGGCAGGGAAAAACTCCCCGAGCGGCTCAATTTCCGTAACCGTCTTGGTAGGGTAAGCGCCTGATTCGTCAACGCTGAGTTTGGCTTGCTCAGCTGTTTCTCGTTGTTGAGAACCTGAATAGTAAATTGCCGAGCGGTACTGGGTGCCCACGTCAGGGCCTTGCCGATTCAGGGTTGTAGGGTCGTGCGAGCTGAAAAACACATCGAGTACGTCGCGATAAGAGATAACCTCGGGATCGAAGCTCACCTGGACAGCTTCGGCATGACCAGTGGTTCCAGAGCAGACTTGTTCATAGGTTGGGTCTGCCACGCTGCCACCCGTATAACCGGAAACTACCTGTGCAACTCCGTGGAGTCGCTGAAAGACGGCTTCTGTACACCAAAAGCACCCATTGGCCAAAGTCGCCAATTCTGTTGTCATTCTGCACCTGTCATCTGGACTCTCGGCTCTCAGTTTACGTCAGCTTGGTGCTGACCGATTCAAAAATCGATGCCACGATGCTGTGGCTCAAGGGCGAGCGAGGGCCCTGACCTGGAAGTCAAGATCCTGGAGCTCGGCAACCTTGTCGCTGAGATCGAATTTTGAGCGAATTAGACGGCGCCAGGCGGTGAATTCACGCAACTCGCCGTTCACAGCCAAGTAGGAGGTCAGAGCGCCATCCTTCAAGTGGAGGACCGTAAAGTGGCCATCCTCAAACTTGCCGCGAACTATGACCTTGTCATGCTCCGCCTCGTCACCGGCGGTCTCTATTCTCAAATCGAAGATATCCGACCAAGCGTAGCTGAGGAAATCGTAGGCGGTGGTGTTGCCCTCCGCCATATTGCGTCCCGCTATTTGGCCGCAGTACTCGGCATGCCCCCAGTGCTCGACGCGCCGGCGTCTTTCGAACACCGGGTCGAAATAGTTGACGACGTCGCCGCCGGAATATACGTCAGGGTCGGACGTCTGCATGAACTGGTTGACAACGACACCATTGTCAACGCTAAGGCCAGCATCGTTTGCCAGCTCCACGTTGGGAACGATGCCAATGCCAACGCAAACGAAATCGCAAGGGTAGGAAGTGCCGTCCTTGGTCCCGACCGACTGTACGCAGCCATTCTCGCCGTGAATCTCGGTTGCCATTGCGCTAGTGACGAAGGTGACGCCTTTCTGAGTACAGTAGTCCTGGAAGAACCCGGCCAGTTCCTCATCGGCGAATCGAGCCCAGATATGTGGCAGGGCCTCGATCACTGTAACTTCGACACCCATTTGTGTTAGCGAAGCGGCTGTTTCAATGCCAATGAATCCGGCGCCGATCACGACGGCCTTTTTGCCGGGGGAAGTTTCCTTTTGGATAGCTTCAGCGTCGCCGATGTCACGCAAATAATAGACACCCGAAAGATTGGCCCCGGGGATCGGGATCCGGATCACCCGGCCTCCAACGCCGAGGAAGGCTTTTTCGTAGTGAATGAGATCTCCGTTAGCCAAAGTTGCTGTCTTGGTGGTGGCGTTGAGACCGGTTACGCCCGATGCAAGCGTGATGTCAATCCGCTGTTCGGTTAGCTGGTCTTGGGTCTCGTAAGTGATATCGGCCAGAGTCTTTTCACCGCGGATTGACTCCTTCGATAAAGGAGGCCGGTCATAAGGAATCACATCCTCTTCGCTGATCATGAGAATGCTTCCCTCATCGTCGGTCCGGCGCAAACTCTTGGCGCAGTGAAACGCGGCCAAGCCTCCGCCGATAACCAGGTACTTGACTTCGGTCACACGAAACTCCTCAAGCTATGGATGGTCCAACCAAGATGTCATCACCATCGACACGAACATAGTAAGTTTTAACAGGAAATACCGCGGGGTCTCCGGTTGCTGCCCCGGTACGCACATCAAAGCGGCCTTCGTGGAGGGGGCATTCTACTTCACAAGTTTCCGAGTTTAGCCAACCAAAGTGAAGGCTCGCGTCTTCGTGGCTGCACATGTTCATGAAGGCATAGAATTCGCCGGCAACGTTTGCAATAGCTACTTCGACTCCGTCCGGGGCTTTGAAAGCCCTCAATTCCCCCGCCGGGACTTCACTCACGGCTGCTACCCTGCTAAAGCCATCGGTCATCAATTTCTCCGTCCACCAAACAGGTTTGGATTCATTCCAGGTTAGCTACGCATTTTCCAGGACCAGCCTAGAATAAGACCAGACGGCGCGTGGTGCGAGGGGCACGCCCTGGGGCACTTCAAAATCTACCAGAGATGGAAGTCTGATGGCATTCGCATCGAGTGCGGCGCCGGTTGGTCCAGGCTAGTTAGGCATCGACGGTGTGCCAAACTCATCACGCCAACCTCAACATCGCGAAATCGGGCAGCCGATTACCGGCCCTCCTGAATGCCGCGCCTGAGAATGGTTCGCTAAGGAAGTTGGATTGCCGCGCTCCAAGCCCGGTGCTATAGTGGCCGGAGGCTATGGGTGTGTTGAGAAAAGTGGGTCTTGGCCCACTTTTTTGTTAGCAATTTGCCAAGGAGAAGCGTGTGGCAACGGCAGTCCGCGGCACGACGACCAATCTAAAAAACGATTTCTTGACCGCGATCACGCAGCTCGCGGCCGAAAAGAACCTGGTCAAAGAGGTGGTCTTTGAGGCTGTTGAGGCAGCTCTTGCCTCGGCTTACAAAAAGGATGCTTTGGCCGAAGCAAACCTAGTCGTAAGGATCGATGGCGACTCTGGAGGGATGCGGGTTTTTGCCCAGAAAACCGTGGTTCAGAGCCGCGATGAGATAGAGAATTCCGACCTCGAGATTACCCTGGAAGACGCCAAAGACGTGGCACCGAATACTTTCGTTGGCGATCTCATCAACGTGGAGGTCATGCCCCAGAACGCTGGCCGCATCGCGGCGCAGACTGCAAAACAAGTAGTGTTGCAGCGTTTGCGCGAGGCCGAGCGTGAGGTCGTATTTGAAGAGTATTCCGGCAAGGAAGGCGACATAATTTCCGGGGTCGTAAACCGTTTGGAAGCTCGCCACGTTTACATCGACCTTGGCAAGACCGAGGCTGTTCTGCTGCCGGCCGAGCAAGTAAGGACCGAGCACTACAGGCCTGGACAGCGCCTAAAGCTGTACTTGTTGGAGGTGCAGAAGGCCAATCGAGGTCCTCAGGTCGTCGTCTCACGCACTCACAAGAATCTGCTCCGCCGACTCTTCGAGATGGAAGTTCCTGAGATTTTCCGCGGTGTGGTCGAAATCAAAGCGATTGCGCGTGAGCCGGGCTTTCGCAGCAAAGTTGCGGTGTACTCGCGACAAGAGGGTGTGGACCCAGTAGGCGCTTGCGTTGGTCTGCGAGGAATTCGAATTCAGAATATTGTCAACGAATTAAACGGTGAGCGAATAGACGTTGTCCAGTGGAATCCTGACCCGGAAAAGTTTGTCATGAACGCCTTGAGTCCAGCGCAAGCCCACTCGGTTCAGATTCTACCGGACGGTACGACGGCTGAGGTTGTCGTAAGCGACCATCATCTGTCATTGGCAATTGGCAAGGAGGGCCAGAATGCCCGACTGGCTGCAAAGCTCACTGGCCTACGTATTGACATAAGAAGCCTGAGTGCTCCCGAAGAAGAAAAAGATGCAGAGCCAACGCCTCAGATGGTTGCCGATCCGGAGGTTCAGCGCGAGACGCCGATTTGGGCTGACATCGCGGCCGATGCTGAAGCCGCTTCAATCACCGAGCCAGCGCCGACCGGCGTCGCAGACGAGGTTGAGGATCAGGCTACTGTTGGGCCAGCAGAGCCAGCGGCTCAGGAGACGACGGCCGCCGATCCGGAGCGCCCTGGCGGCGTGCGGTTTGCCGAGGAGGTGCTACAGCCCGCAGCGCCTGCGGAGGCTCCCAAGGGCAAGAAGCCCCGACCTGGCCGCAAGGGCCCGTTCCGAGAAACGGAGGAGCAGGCTAGAGCCCGCCGGGCAGCGGCGGGACGGCGAGACCGACGCTCCTTGGACGAAGAAATCGAGGAAGAACTCGAGGCGGTCCTGGAAGGTGAGGACTTTGACTTCTTCCGGCGTGATGAGGATGAGGAGTAGGAACAGCTTGGCCGCCCCACCGATCAAGTTGCCGCAGCGCACGTGCATTTCTTGTCGTACTGGCAGCGGTAAACGTGAGCTCGTGCGAATTGTGCGGGGACCTGAAGGTGGCGCCGAGATCGACTTGACGGGGAAAAAGCCAGGACGAGGAGCCTATCTCTGCCGGCGGCCGGAATGCTGGCAGGAAGCAATTAAAAGAGGCCGGTTGGAAACGCCGCTGCGAACTAAACTCCGCACCGAAGACCGAGCGCAGCTGACCGAATTTACGGAAGGCTTGACGCAGGCGAAGATAGTCTGATGGACCGATCGGGAACAGAAATGGGGAACTCTTGGTAACAGAAAGTAAGACAGTTGAGTTGCCGCGTGCGCTTTCTGTCAAAGACCTTGCTGATCTTTTGAAGGTTTCCGCCGTTGACATCATCAAAGAGTTGATGAAAAACGGTGTGATGGCGAGTATCAACCAGGTTGTTGATTACGACACCGCCGCCATCGTCGCCACCGATTTTGGTTTCGAGCCCCATGAAAGCGAAGCGGCTGACGTCGTGGAAGCGCCATCTGAACCAGCTGCGCTTGTTCAAGTTCTGCCAGAGGAAGAAGAAGAAGACCCCGCGCTGCTGCAGAAGCGCCCGCCAATTGTGACTATCCTCGGTCACGTTGACCATGGCAAAACCAGCTTGCTAGATGTTATTCGCAAGACAAACGTCACGGCTGGTGAGGCCGGCGGGATCACTCAACACATTGGCGCCTACCAAATTGAGGTCAAGGATCAGGTAATTACGTTTCTGGACACTCCGGGCCATGAGGCATTCACGGCCATGCGGGCGCGCGGCGCTCAGGTTACCGACATTGCCGTTATCGTTGTCGCCGCTGATGACGGTGTCATGCCTCAGACAATTGAAGCTATCAACCACGCGCGCGCCGCCGGTGTGCCGCTGATCATTGCACTCAACAAGATTGATGTGCCGGGCGCGGACCGAGATCGAGTGCAGCAGCAGCTAACTCAATACGATGTTCTGGTTGAGCAATTCGGCGGAGACATTGTCAGCGTTCCTGTGTCCGCGAAGACGGGTGAGGGTGTCGAGGACCTCCTCGAGAATATCCTTCTGGTCGCCGAAATTGAAGATCTGAAGTCCAATCCTGATCGGCCAGCCACGGGCGCCGTTATCGAGGCAGAGTTAACAACGACGCGAGGCCCGGTGGCGACGCTCCTGGTTCAAAAGGGCACGCTCAAGCTGGGAGACGTCCTTGTCGCCGGCGACGGTACCGGAAAGATAAAGGCCATGTTCGACGAGCACGGCAAGAGCGTGACCGCGGCGGGTCCGGCGACACCGGTGAAGATTTTGGGAATGCACCAAGTTCCTCTCGCGGGTGACACGTTTCATACGTCTGAGGACGAGAAAGCGGCGCGCAGCGAAGTTGAGGATCGCCGGCGCGAGCGTGAACTTGCCCTTGCTGGTGAGGCAAACGCCGTTAACCTTGATTCATTGTTTGGCGAAATTAGTTCAGGCAAGGTGCAGGAGCTCAACCTGATCCTTAAGACAGATGTCCAAGGCTCAATTGAGCCGATAAAGCATGCGCTGGAGAAGCTGAGCATCCCTACCGTGCGTGTCAAAGTTATTCATACTGGTTCCGGCACTGTTTCTGAGTCGGACGTGATGCTGGCGGTGGCCTCCAAGGGGATCATTATTGGTTTCAACGCTAAGCCGGATGCCGGTGCCAAGAAACTGGCTGGCTCTTCAAATGTTGAGATTCGCCAATACAACATCATCTACAAAGCGGTTGAGGACATTGACCTCGCACTCAAGGGAATGCTCGAGCCGGTTTACGAGGATGTGATCGATGGGCATGCCGAAATACGGCAGATCTTCAAGGTCAGCCGCCTCGGAAACATCGCCGGATGTATGGTTCGGGACGGTACTGTCCTGCGGAACGACTTTATCCGAGTCCTTCGTGACAGCGAGATTCTGGCCGAAACCCGATGTGCCAATCTCAAGCGATTCCAGGACGATGTTCGTGAGGTCCAGACCGGCTACGAGTGTGGCATCTCACTGGAGAGCTTCAACGCGATCGAAGAGGGCGATATTTTCGAGTTCTATCACAAGGAGCGTGTAACCTAAACGCTCGGTCGCCGAGTCTTTGCCGGTGGCAAATGAGGTAATCGATGTCCCGACGAACCGACAAGATCAATGATCTCATTCGGGATGAGTTAAGCGAGCTCATGTTGCGAGAGGTGCGAGACCCTCGGCTCGGCGGTTTGATCTCGATTACCCGGGTAGAAGTAACTCCTGACCTCAATAATTCTCGTGTTTTCGTGAGCATCATGAGCTCTCCGGAAGAGCAGGCGGAATCTCTACGGGCGCTCAACGCCGCCGCAGCCTATTTCCACCGCGAGCTCAAGAGCCGGCTCGATCTCCGGCGCATCCCGTTTCTGGTCTTCAAACTTGACACTTCAATTCAAGAAGGCGCCGAACTGCTAGAGCTGATCAGCAAGGCCAAACATGACGATGAAGACGCGGCTACGCGGAGGTAACCACTGAACGAAAGCGGTCTCCTGATCGTAGACAAGCCACTTGGCTGGACTTCGTCTGATGTCGTCGGTTTCGTGCGGCGGCGTTCTCAGGTCAAGAAGGTCGGGCATACAGGCACCCTGGACCCAGCGGCAACCGGCGTTTTGCCGCTCTGTTTCGGTCAGGCGACCAGACTTAGCAAGTACTTGGTAGATGCCGGTAAAACTTATGAAGCAACCATCGAGCTTGGGGGGAGACCAGCACCTACGACTCTGAGGGCGAGAGCGTCCGCCAGGTAGACCCTTCAAGTGTCTCAGCTGCGGATGTAAATCAGGCGCTCAAGAGCTTCGTTGGGGAAATTGAACAAACGCCGCCGGTGTTTAGTGCTATCAAACGCCAGGGTGTTCCGCTGTACAAGCTTGCTAGACGAGGCGAGGCCATAGAAGTTCCCACGCGGCAGGTCCGGGTTGATAGGCTTGTGGTTCTAGACTACGCGCCACCGATCCTCCGTTTGGAAATCGAATGCGGTAAGGGATTTTATGTGCGCTCGCTGGCGCATGACCTCGGCCAGATCCTCGATGTTGGCGCAATGCTCTCCGGCCTCGTGCGCACAAGGGTTGGCAGATTCCATCTCGATCAAGCGGTTCCTCTTGAGACCCTCGAGGCCGATCTCGAAGGTGGCGTCTGGCGTGATCGGTTATATGCTCCGGATGAAGTCTTGCTGCACTGGCAAGCGCTGCTGCTTGGTCAATCGAACGAGTTGCGTTTGCGCAGGGGCCAAACTGCTTTGGTAGTCGAAGGCAGGTCCATCTCTGATTCAAGATTGTGCCGGGCCTACGGCCGGGATGGCACATTGGTTGCGTTTCTGCATCGGGTTGGCGAAGGCGAATGGCAACCTGACCTCGTCTTCGACTCGCGGTGAGCGGGGCTTAGAGTCGGCGCTCTCACCCCTATTGCTATAATGTGAATTGAGTTCGAGAGCCGACCAGGGCTGAGGAAATATGAGCATAAGAAGACAGCAGCCTCAGAACCGCCGAAACCGCCGCACCAGACAGGGTCCGGCCAGGAGCGGTGCGATGCGGGGCATAGAGTTGCCCGGTCTTTTACGCTTCCTTACCAATCCAGCCCTGTTCCTGGCCGTAGGAATGCTCCTTGCTGTTGCAATTCTTGGCAGCTTGTTCGCCGGCACGTTCGGTATTGGTGGTGGCGGACACAGCGGCTCACCGCGGGCGAACGAGGCGCCGGACGTTGCAATCGCAGATCCCCTGGATGACGGTCCGGCCGCTTCTGAGGTGCCAGAGGTTACGGTTAAGCGTTACGACTCCGCTCCGGCATTTACCATCGACCCGACCCGGACTTACGTTGCGACTATTCAAACGGCAAAGGGCGAGATTCGAATTGAACTTTACGCGGACGCGGCACCAGAGGCGGTCAACGTGTTCGTGTTCTTAGCTGGCGATGGTTACTACGACAACACGCCGTTTATGCAGGTTGTTACCAACGATGATGGTTCACTTTTTACGGCCCAGGCCGGTGATCCGACTCGGACCGGCCTTGGCACACCCGGGTTTGATATAGCAGAGGAAACTACCGACAAGCCTTTCGTCCGAGGGGCGGTGGGCATGGCGAGCGGACAGTTCTTCATCTCCTACGGTGACTATCCTTCATTAACTGGCAAACACACGATTTTCGGCCAGGTAGTGGCGGGCCTGGAGATCCTGGACGAACTTACTCTTCTAGATGTAAACAACAGTGAAGCTAGCAGCTCGGATACAGTTTCGTCGATTAGCATCACGGAGTCCTAGCCGATCCGATTTTCGACCTTCACGAGACAGGCCGCGCCAAGCCTAAACCCTATGATCACAGATGAGGAAACATGGATACGCACGAAATCCGGCAGCTCTTCACTGGCTTTTTCGAGGCGCGTGAGCACCGGCGCATCCCCTCTGCATCGTTAATTCCGGCCAATGACCCGACCCTGCTTTTCACCAATGCAGGCATGGTTCAGTTCAAGCCGTACTTCATGGCAGTGGCAGACCCACCTGCACCTCGCCTGACATCGATCCAGAAGTGTTTTCGCACCAGTGATATAGAGGAAGTCGGCGACGACTCGCATTGCACGTTCTTTGAAATGCTGGGGAATTTCAGCATTGGAGATTATTTCAAATCAGAAGTCATCCCTTGGGCTTGGGAGTTGCTCACTTCGCCGCAGCCTCAAGGGCTTGGTCTCTCAAAGGAGCGGCTCTGGGCGACGATCTACAACGATGATGATGAGGCCTTCGAGTTGTGGCGAAAAGTTGGCGTCCCAGCTGAGCGGATCGTGCGATACGGTGAGAAAGAAAACTATTGGTTCGCGGGACCGGTGGGCCCGTGCGGGCCGAACAGCGAGATAAACTACGACTTCGGCCGATACGAAGGCTGGCAGGAGCACGAGTGCCACCCCAACTGTGTTCTTCCGGGATGCCACCGGTTCCTCGAAATCTGGAATCTAGTCTTCATGACCCTTTTCCAAAGCGAGGATGGATCGCGAACACCTCTGCCACAGCCTAACGTCGATACGGGCGCTGGCTTGGAGCGCTGGACACCGCCGCTTCTTTGGGAGGCCGGAGTCGACTGGCAGGGGAAGAAGAGAAACTGGAAACAGCCTCCCGCCATCTTTGACACAGACTTGTTTAAGCCAATTGTTGCCCGGGTCTCCCAATTGGCTGGCTTGGAGTACGAGGCAGCTTCCGATGAGCAGCGCCGAGCGATTCGGGTTGTTGCAGAACACGCTCGCGCGGCGACCTTTCTGCTGGCCGACGGCATGACACCCGCCAATGACGGTCGCGGGTATGTCCTGCGCCGCCTGATTCGGCGAGCAACTAGCTTTGGCCAAGGTCTCGCTCCAGGCGAACAATTCCTAGCTGCAACTGCCGAATCGGTAATCGACCTGATGCGCGTGGAACACCAAAACCTCGAGGAGCAGCGCCGCTTCGTAAACCAGACCTTGGCAGCTGAAGAGAGCAGATTCTTTGAGACCCTTTTGGTCGGTCAAACTCAGCTAGAGGATTTCAAGAGGCAACATCCGGACAAACGCATGGCCGGTGCTGAAGTCTTTCAGTTATGGGACACGCACGGGTTCCCACCCGAACTAACGATGGAACTCTTGGAAGGCGATGGCTTCAGTGTTGCCGACCCTGAAAGTTTTGAAGCGCTCATGGAGGAGCAGCGTTCGCGATCACGCGCGGCGACTCGCTTCGAGGGCGACGCCGGACGGGTCCAGACGTATTCAGAGATAGGCTTGTCCGCTAGCGAATTTGTCGGTTATGAAACGACGCGAGCCCTGGCCGTAATCAACGCGATTGTCCTCGGTGGTTCGCAAGTGATTCAAACGTTGACGCCAGAGACGGCGAAAGGCAAGAAGGTCGAGCTGGTTCTGGATCACACGCCGTTCTACCCGGAGGGTGGGGGCCAAGTTGGAGATCGAGGAGAAGTTATCTGGCCAGGCGGGCGGTTTCTGGTGGAGGACACCCAGTCCATCGGAGAGGGCGGGCTCACGGTTCACATTGGTGAGCTGGACTCGGGCAGCTTGAGCGTCGGGGACCCGGTGGAGGGACGCGTGGATGAGCAGCTTCGTTATGACACGATGCGCAACCACACCGCAACGCACCTCTTGCATGCAGCATTACGACAGGTTTTAGGCTCGCATGCCAGGCAGGCAGGTTCACTTGTCACGCCGGACCGCCTGCGATTTGACTTCACTCATGTAGAGGGAATATCCGCGGCCGAGATTCGCGCTGTTGAGGAGTTGGCGAATAAGGCAGTGCGCGAAAACATTCTCGTTTCGGTCGAGCATCAAAGCTACGAAGATGCGCTGGAAGGAGGTGCCCTGGCGTTTTTCGGTGATAAGTATGCGGACATCGTGCGCGTAGTCGGTGTTTGCGATGACGATGCCTTGGAATGCTTTAGCAAAGAACTCTGCGGCGGAACCCACGTACACGCCTCTGGTGATATCGGCTCGATTGTCATTACTGGCGAATCGTCAATCGGTGCTGGACTGCGCCGGATCGAGGCTGTGACCGGCAGAGTAGCCGCCGAGCGGGTGCGCCAGCAGGAAGACATAATCGCCAGACTGAGTTCCGTGCTTCAGACACCGGCAACCGAAATAGACACGCGTGTTGTGGAACTCAAAGAGGAGGTCGACGATCTTCAGAAGGCGATGCGCAACATGGAAAGGCGGATCGCGCGGGTCGAAGCTGACTCAATTCTTGCTGAGGCAATCAAGATTGCTGACGTTAGTGTGATTGTTGCCAGAGTCAGCGATGCACCGAACGCCGATTTCCTGCGCGACCTTGGCGATGGCCTAAAATCGCGTCTTGGCGAAGCGATCATCTTGCTTGCATCCACAATAGATGGAAAGCCGGCCTTCCTGGCCATGGCAACACCTGCTGCCGCAAAGCTCTGTGGCGCCGGCGATATTGTGCGAGTTGCCGCCCGTGAGGCTGGCGGCGGTGGTGGCGGCCGTCCTGAATTGGCTCAAGGGGGAGGAAACGATGCAGCGAAGGTCGATTCGGCTATCGAAGCCGGCCGCCGGTTGATTGAAACCAAATTAGCCGAATCTGTCTAAACCAAAGACGGGGAGCTTCGTGAGGACTGCCACGACTCGGTTGGCTATGATGATTCGAAACTGTGATGGAACAAAATCGGCAAAAAGGCAGAGTTCTAGGTATGGATGTTGGTGAAAGACGCATTGGCGTCGCCATCTCCGATCCCGAGCGTCAATTCGCACTGCCTTTGCGCACCATCGAACGAGACCGGAAGGCCGGCGAGTTCGAGGCGATAGCGGCAGTAATCCGCGACGATGAGGCCACGGAAGTGGTGGTCGGGCTGCCGCTGAACATGACTGGTGAATCCGGTTCTCAGGCCGAAAGCACGGCTGACTTTGCTGACGAATTGGAGCGACGTCTTGAAATTGTCGTGTATCTCTGGGATGAGCGTCTCTCTACGTCGGAGGCGATACGGCGCACTGCTGATCAGAGGCCTGCTGGAAACAGGAAAGTGAGTCGCAAGCGGCCAGAGGCGGATATCGATGCAATAGCAGCATCGATCATTCTCCAGGCGTTCCTCGATCGCGAGCGGTTGCAAGTGCAAGGAAACGAATGAAGGATCGCAACACCGTTGGCTCGGCGATTGTCGGCGTTGCCCTAGCTCTAATCTTCGGCGCCGCCGGTTGGGTGATCCTGGGTTCGCCAGGTTCGATTTCAGAGACCGGCGTGCGGTTTGAATTGGTTGCCGATGATGAACCGCTGCTGATCGTAGTGGATGACGGGGACACGGCGGCCTCGATAGGGGCGCGTCTGGCGGCTGCCGGAATAATTGATAGCGGTTCATCTTTTGAGTGGCTGGCCAAGATTACTGGTGTTGAGCGCATTTTGGTTGCCGGCGAGTATGAATTCCTGCTCGGGACTAGCTCGGTTGACGCTCTAATTCGGATCAGTGACGGATTAACGGCGACCAGAGTTGTGGCAATACCCGAAGGTTGGAGACTTGAGGAGGTTGCTGAACTGCTTGAGAGCCTCGAGGTCGTATCAGCGGAGCAGTTTCTAGCGGCGGCAAACGCGCTCGCGAGTTCGGGCACAGCCATCGATGTTGATTTGCTTGCCAGCCGACCAGGGTCCGGAACTCTGGAAGGCTACGTCTACCCGGCGACATACAGTTTCAGCCGCAGTGTCACAGCGACCGAAGTCGTTCTGACGATGGTAGAGACTCTCTCTGAAAGATTCACACTGGAATTGCGTGAAGAAGCACGCGCCCAGGGTTTGACCGTGCACCAGGTCCTAACTTTGGCATCGATAGTTGAACGGGAAGTAGTTCTACCGGAGGAAAGAGCTCTGATTGCGAGTGTTTACCGCAACCGGCTCGATATCGATATGCTGCTGCAAGCGGATCCCACGGTTCAGTACGCGATCACGGCGCGGCCTGGGAGCGTCGTCGAATTTGGCTACTGGAAGGGTGAGCTATCGCTGCAGGACCTGCAGTTTAGCTCAATCTACAACACGTACCTGCAGGCAGGATTGCCGCCTGGTCCAATTGCCAATCCTGGAATCGACTCGATAATCGCCGTGATTCGGCCGGCCCCACGAGATTTTCTCTTCTTTGTGGCTCGTAATGATGGCAGCCACGCCTTCGCCGAGACGTTTGAGCAGCATCAGGCCAATATCCGCCAGTTTCAGCCATAGGGACCTGAGCCATGGTTGAAGATATTCGGCAATGAAAAATCTAGCGATCATCGGTTCGCCACTGGGTCATACGATTTCGCCCGCAATCTACAATGCTGCTTTTCCAGCGATGGGTGTCGAGGCCCACTATGATGCATGGCCCACCGCTCCAGAGGCAGTTGCGGAGGCGTTACAGAAGCTCCGCGATCCCGAGATGATCGGTATGAATGTAACCGTGCCTCACAAAGAAATGGTCCTGTCTCTTCTGGATGAGGTTGACCCTTCTGCCCAGGCAATCGGAGCCGTAAACTGCATCGCCAAGCTGAACGGTCGGCTAGTCGGCTACAACACAGATAAGAATGGGTTTATCGATTCGATCAGGCGTGCCGGTTTCGAGCCTCGAGATAAGAACGGGTTGATTCTAGGTGCCGGCGGTTCGGCACGCGCAATTTGCTTTGGCTTGGCGGAAGCAGGCGCAGCGCTAATTCAAATCGCCGGACGCTCAAGCCCGAGAGTTGCAAGGCTGGTCGCTGACCTGGATGCAAAGCAGCCAGGGAGAGCCAGGTTTGAAGCCATCGAATGGCGGGACCGAGCGCTTGCCGATTCCGCTCGATATTCGCAGCTGGTCGTGAATTGCACGCCGATTGGCATGCTCGGTTCGAAAGTGGAAGAGGATTCGCCAGTGGCGGCAGAGGTTTTAAGGCCGGGCCTTTGGGTTTGCGACTTGGTTTACAACCCGCCAGAGACTGTGCTTCTGCGAGGTGCGGCCCGGGCGGGCGCTCACGTTATCGGCGGATTGGATATGCTGGTCTTACAGGCTGTTGAATCAATAAGACTGTGGACCGGACGAGACCCACCGCTAGACATAATGCTTAAGGCCGCGCGGGATGCTTTGGGCGAGAGCGAGTAGCTGATGGAATACGGCATTGTTGTGATTCTGATCGTTCTTCTGCTCACCGCATACGTGATCGTGCAAGAAACGCGCGCCCAAATGCACTGGCGTGGCCTGGTTCAAGGCGGTGACGTTGAAGCGGTGCGACAGCTTGTGGATGATGAGGCCGAGAATTGGCGTACGGCACGTGTACCAAAGGGAACCCCTGCCTTGCTCTGGTATGGCGTGCAGACTGTCAACGTGATTAACGTGACTGGAACAGCTGCCCGGGTGAGTTGCAGCGCCGAGGGAGAGTACGCCCTGACCGATGGCAAGCGAACCGAAATTAGCAGTCCTCTCAATGAAGGGATGAAGATCACGCTAAAGCTGGCCGAAATGCTGATGTATGACGTGCCCAACGTTAAATTTGATCTGGTTCAGATCGATGTTTACACGTCATTTAGGGACGAGTCAGGTTACGCCGAAGCCCAGTGCATCCTCAGCACCAAGATCGAGCGCAGTCGTGTAGGTTTGGTCGATTGGGATGTTATTTCAGGGCCAGACTTCATCACCCTCAATGAAGGTCGTTATTCGTCAGAGGGCGGCGGGCCAATAACGGTGGAGCCCTTAACCTGGGTTGACGACCCAGTGAGGAGAAACTGAAATGCAATTTCGCTTCCTCACGGCCGGTGAGTCACATGGAAAGGGCCTGCTGGTTATTGTTGAGGGAATGCCGGCGGGTGTGCCTCTTTCAGCGGACTACATCGCCGGGCATTTACGCCGACGCCAGCAGGGATATGGACGCGGCAAACGGCAACAGATCGAGCAGGATTTCGCGGAGATTGTCAGTGGCGTACGCCACGGTCTAACGATGGGCGGCCCGATTGGCCTGCGAATCGAAAATCGCGATTGGCAGAATTCTAATTGGCAAACGCGAATGGCGATTGAACCGGTGGAAGAGGGGATCGAACGGCTTTCGGCAATGCGCCCGGGTCACACGGACCTCGCCGGTTCGGTTAAGTACGGCCTGGACGATGTTCGTCCCGTGCTGGAGCGTTCCAGTGCGAGAGAGACGGCGGCACGTGTGGCCGCCGCATCGATAGCGCGGCGTTTGCTTGAGGACTTTGGCGTCGCTGTTCACAGCCACACGATCGCTGTTGGCGAGGTCACCGCGGAGTTGCCCGAAGTTCTGAATTGGGAAGCGATTGAGGAATCGCCAGTGCGCTGCGCCGACCACGAAGCGGAGTCGCGAATGACCGCTCGCATCGATGAGGCCCGTGAGACACAAGACACGGTCGGCGGGATTTTCGAGGTGCGGGCAACCGGCGTGCCGATTGGCCTGGGTAGCTTTGTCCAGTGGGATCGCAAGCTAGATGGTCGTCTGGCGCAGGCAGTAATGAGCATGCAGGCGGTCAAAGGCGTGGAAATTGGCGGTGGGTTTACGACCGCCGTCTTGCCCGGATCTCAGGTTCAGGACGTCATCCTGCCTCGAGGCGAGTGGGATGATCGCCCGTGGCGCCATGCATCTAATCGTGCCGGCGGCCTTGAGGGAGGCGTGACTAACGGTGAGGACGTGGTAGTCCGCGGCGCGCTCAAGCCTATTTCAACCCTGCCTCGTCCGCTGCAGACCGCCGATTTAATCACGGCTGAGTTGACACCAGCCTTCTATGAAAGGTCCGACGTTTGCGTTGTTCCTGCGGCTGGTGTGATTGGTGAGGCCATGGTCTCGATCATCCTAGCGGATGCCGCATTGGAAAAGTTTGGCGGAGACAACATCAAGGAATCGCTGCGCAACTTCAGGGCTTATCAAGAAACTATTGGCCCGCGTGGTGACAACCCTTCTCTGTTTAAATGAGCACACCTCGGAGAATTACGCTGATCGGATTTTCCGGTACCGGCAAGTCCACGGTCGCGCGTCTGTTGGCACAGGACCTGGACTGGGTCGCCGTGGATAGTGATGAGCTGATCGCCGCAGAGGTGGAGAAGACGATCCCTGAGATCTTTGCCGAAGATGGCGAGGTGGTTTTCCGGAGACTCGAAGCGGAAATATTTTCTCGTTTGACGACCCAAGATCGGCTAGTTGCGGCTGCCGGTGGCGGGGCCACCACACTGAATGAAACGCGCCGCGGAATTTGCCAAAGCGGGCTTGTGGTCTGCTTGGAGGCAATGCCTCGGACCATCTATTCTCGGTTGGCTTCTGGCATAGACGGGGACGAGCGTCCCCTGTTAGGACGTTCCGACTCGTTGACACGAATCAGCCGCCTAAAGGCTCAGCGGGCTCCGCTATATTCGCAGGCCGATTTTACGGTTCATACGGATGCGCTAACTGCCGCTGAGGTGGCCGGTGAGATTTCTCGATGGTACCGGACCCATGCAGATGGTGCCTTCGGGCTCCCCGGCCGGATCGACTCACTTGCCAGCGCGCCCCCATTGCTTCCTGCGACCATCGATGCGCCAGGAGCGAGGGCGTTTGTGCGGGCAGCCTCCGGTGAATACCCGGCCTACGTATCTTGGGGTGCTTTGGAAAACTTGGGAGAATACGCCGAGCGGGCGTCAACGGCACGGCGCGTCTTCCTGATCAGTGACACCAACGTTCTGGCGGTTTGGGGCGAGCCGGCCGTTGCCAGCCTTCGGGACCGCGGCTTCACTGTTTACACCTATGCAGTGGCGCCTGGTGATGCCAGCAAGAGCCTCAACCAGGCAGGGCTGGCCTACGACTGGCTGGCATCACATCGCGCCGAGCGACGCGACGCGATAATCGGCCTCGGTGGCGGAATGGTTACCGACCTTGCTGGTTATGTTGCAGCTACGTATTTGCGCGGCGTGCCACTGATCCAGGTTCCCTCGAGCCTGCTTGGCATGGTTGATGCGGCCATCGGCGGTAAAACGGCAGTTAACCATGGGGGTGCGAAGAACATCGTCGGTGCCTTCTATCAGCCGCGCGCAGTCGTCGCGGACGTTTCTACCTTGGCCACGCTGCCGCGACGGGAGCTAGTTGAGGGGTTCGGCGAGGTCGTCAAGCACGCGTTCGTCAGAGACCCAGAGCTTCTGACGCTACTTGAGGAGAGACTTGAGGAGTTGTTGGCGCTCGATCCGGATCTGATGACGGAACTGGTGGCGCGCAACATTGAGATCAAGGCTGAAATTGTGAGCGCTGATGAGCGCGAAGCGAACACTCGCGAGCTGCTGAACTTCGGTCACACATTGGGGCATGCTTTTGAAGCCGCGGGCGGATACGAAGCGCTGCTTCATGGTGAAGCCGTTAGTGCCGGGATGCTGGCGGCAGCCGAGATCGGTCGCCGGACAGGAGTTACACCGGATGCTGTTGTCCAGCGGTTGGCACGCTTGATTGACCGGGCAGGCATGGCGCAGCGGCCGCCAGCCGGGCTTGACCCGGATCGGGTGAAAATGGCCCTTTCTATGGACAAGAAGATAATCGGTGGGGGCCAAAGGTGGGTCCTCTTGGAGGACGTGGAAGACCGATTGTGACCAGCGATGTACCCACAGATTTGGTCGAAACGGTAGTCGGCGAATTCCTCGATCCTGAGGGCAGCTAGTGGCTTGTTTCAGGGATTCGAGCAGCGTCGAACTTTGTAGTCGGACCTACCCTGCTCTTTGAGGCAGTTAAGCGTCTTGCACCGGTCCAAGCATCATGGCCTCGGCTTCGGTGCCGGCATCGAGGTGAGGCACGTCTTCTGGACAAACCACAAGAGCATTGGCGAGGGCCATTGAGGTGAGGATTCCAGAACCTTGGGGGCCGGTCAGGGAGGCCCAATGCTGGCCATCATGTTCGCTGACAATTGCGCGCGCGTAGAACCGCCGGCCATCCGGATTAACCACGCGGTCTCTGACCCTTACCTTTAGCCGGGGGCGTTCCCAGCCGGACCGGCCCATCATCTTGTAGATTGCCGGCCGACCGAACAGCTCAAATGCAACCATTGAACTGACCGGGTTACCTGGCAAGCCAAGGTGCGGCACCCTTCGATCACCAGACGGAAAGGTCCCGAAAGCTAATGGCTTGCCGGGCCGCATTCTGACGGTCCAGAACTCGACTTCGCCTTCGTGAACCAGGAGGTCCTTCACCACGTCATAGTCGCCACGAGAAACGCCGGCGGATGTAACTATCAGATCAGCTTTCAGCCCGGACTGCAGCTTCTCCGTCAAGTCCTCGATCGTGTCGCGGGCAATTCCAACCGGTAAAGGAGAGGCGCCAGCTTCAGTGATCAAAGCTGCCAGACTCGGGGCATTGCTGTCGTAAATCCTGCCCGGCTCGTGAGGTTGACCTGGCAGGAGCAGCTCGTCGCCGGTAGAAATAATCGCAACGATTGGGCGTCGATGGACTGTGACGGTCTCAAGGCCAAGCGAAGCCAGAACACCGAGCTGGGCGGGTCCCAGTTCGGTTCCGGCTTGCATCACCAGGCTTCCGCTGCGGATGTCTTCGCCGGCGTAGCGGAGGTTGGCGCCGGGGGAGGCGGTCTGGAGGATTCCGACGTAATCGCCACCCTTGGCGAAGGATCCAAAAACCCGCCCCGCCTTCTCATCGGTCTCCTCAAACGGGACGACCGCATCCGCTCCAGGCGGAAT
>CBDCMQ010000001.1:0-64011 GCA_965219205.1 Dehalococcoidia bacterium | reverse complement strand
CGCTCATCGGTCTCTAGATCGGGCCGATAGGTCGCGCGGAGTTCCTCTTTGACTTCCTCCGCCTCGACCATTTCCTTGATTTCAGCAAGGGTGAGGCCGAGCAGGCTTTGGAGGCGCTTGATCTGCTCAACCCGTGCCACGTCGTTTTCGGAGTAAAGACGAAAGCCGCCCTCCATCCGGGTTGGAGCTTGCAACAGCCCCCGCTCTTCGTAGAACCGCAGGGTGCGCTGGGTCACGCCGGTTCGGTCTGCGACTTCACCGATCTGAAGGTACGGTTGATCCTGCTGTGTCTCAGCCATTTGTTGCGAATGTAGCTATCTCTAACGCAAACGTCAAGGAACAAACCAGAAACCTCCACGTGGAGGGTCTTCGTTGCAGGTAATCAGCAATAGAAGGCCTGTCTCTAGGGATTACTAGCAAGAAAGGGGAGGGGCCTTGCCTCCGGAATGATTTTTCTCCAGATGCGGCAACTTCAAGCCGATTTCACGTGGATTAAAGGCAGAGCGGACTGATCTCGTTCAGAAAGATGCCGTACACGACAATGATGAGAAGGCGGGGACGATACGGAGTCCCAATGCAGACGTACGGGTCGATCATCCCAGGCGGTCCAACCCTGGCTCGTCTCCTCCCAGAGGGAGCGCAGGAAGGCAGGGAGGAGCCACGACTATCACGTGAGGCGAAGGCGCGCCTCAGGGCTGTTGAGTGGCACAAGGATCACGGCGAGAAGGTGAGTCTGACGGCAAGACGCTTTGGACGCAGCCGCTCAACCCTTTACCAGTGGCTAGAGTGCTACCGGCTCCAGGGTCCGCGGGGTCTGGAAGACCGCAGCCATAGGCCACACCAGGTCCGCAAGCCGACTTGGAGCCTAGAGTTCGAAGCAGCGGTGCTACGCCTGCGCCAAGACAATCCCGTCTGGGGCAAAGACAAGCTACAGCCGATCCTCAGACGCCAAGGGGTCACTATCTCGGTCTCGATGGTGGGCCGCATCCTCAGCCGGCTCAGACGCCAAGGCAAACTGGGGCCTGCGAGTCTGAAGGACCCTTGCATCGTCTCTCGGCCTCAGGTGCGGCCCTATGCCGTGCGTAAGCCCAAAGACTACGTCGTCAAGGCGCCGGGAGATCTGGTTCAGGTGGACAGCGCCGACGTGCGCTGGACCGGTATTATCCATGCCTACAAGCACTTCTCGGCGCGTGATATTGTCAGCCGCTGGGACGTCTTGGGTGTCTACGGCCGCGCTACCGCCGGCACGGCGCGCGACTTCCTCGATACGGTCATCGAGCGTATGCCGGGTCCGGTGAAGGCGATCCAGGTGGACGGTGGCTCTGAGTTCAGGGCCGAGTTTGAGGCCGCCTGTGAGCAGAAGGGGGCTGCGGCTTTTTGTGCTGCCACCACGCTCCCCCAAGCTCAACGGCTGCCTGGAACGAGCCCAGCGCACCCACAAAGAGGAGCTTTACCAGTTGGTTGACCCACCCGACTCGCTCAGCCAACTGAGAACCCAGCTGCTCCAACAGGAGCAGCGTTACAACACTTACCGGCCCCATCAGGCCCTTGGCCATCTAACGCCGCAAGAGTGGCTGCTAGCATTCACCGAGAGGAGGTAAGTGTCCGGCATCTACTGGACGAGTACAGGCGATTGCTGATATTTGAGCCGCGGCGTAAAATACGAGCCGGTCTTGAGAGTTACTTAGTCATAAAAAGAAGGCAAAAGAGAGATGGAGAAATGCCAGACACAATCATCAACGGACTGAATCACCATTGGGAGGAGGCGGGCAGCGGCGAAGTTTTGTTGATGCTTCACGGTGCTGCTTCATCGAGCGCAACCTTTGCCGCTGACATCGGACAACTCTCGAAGACCTGCCGCGTCGTCGCTCCAGACATGCGGGGAATGGGGCAAAGCGCGAGGATTTCCTCGCTGGTGCCGCCCGCCGCCTGGGTCGAAGACGTTGGTGGCCTGCTGGATCACCTTGAGATCCGAAACGTCCATCTCTTTGGCGTTAGCTTGGGCGCTCGCATAGCATTGCGCTTCGGTATCAATCAACCCCAGCGGGTCCGCTCAATGATTCTCGACATGCCAATCATTGCTAACGAATCGTCGGGCAACCAGGCACTCAATGCCCGAATGGGAAACACGGACGATCTCCCGCCAGCGGCTCAACAGCGCTATGAGGCCCAGCACGGGTCCGACTGGGCCGAAGTCGTGCGCAATTATTTCAACATCCGCAACGACCCAGCGGTGCAGGAGTATTTGAACCTGCGAGAGATGGCGAAAGCAGTCAAGATTCCCACTCTGATCACCCGCGGCGACAATCGCGCCGATACGGTTCATCCCCTGCCGCACGTTTTTGAGTTGTTCAACAGCATCGAAACCTCCCGCCTCTGGATTAAGCCCGAAGGAGGTTGCTTCGCCACGCCCGAGGGCTACGAGGTGGTGGCGCGATTTATTTCAGAAGCTGCCAAACAGCCCGCGACCGCCTAAACCAAACTTTTGGCGCGCAGGAAAAGTGCCGCCCTTCTGGCGGCACTTTTTGGTTGAATGTTGGGTTGAAGTTAAGATCGTTCAGTCAGAGCGCAAATCTGCCCAGGTTGAAGCCACCGTGTCAGCTACAAAGCTATTGCGAAGGGTGCCGATGCCCTCGACGACCACTTCAACCACGTCCCCTGGCCCCAGTGCCGTGGGCCGGCCTGAGGTGCCGGTGAAGAACACATCCCCCGGCTCCAGGGTTGCTACCTGGCTAACAAAGCTAATCATCGCCGCGACCGTGTTGATCATTTCACCAGTGTTGCAGCTCTGCACTTCCTGGCCATTGAGCCGAGTTGATAGATTGGTGTTGGTAGGGTCAATGTCAGTCTCAATCCACGGGCCCAAGGGGCCGAAGCCATCGCAACCCTTACCCCGGAACCACTGGTTATCACCCCGCTGCCAGTCGCGAGCACTCACGTCATTGCCACAGGTGTAACCAAAGACATAATCCAATGACTCAGTGATCGGCACCTTCCTGCAGGTTTTACCGATTATCGCGACCAGCTCGCCTTCATAGTCGACGCGCTCGGAGCCGGTCGGCAGGATAATCTCGGCCTCCGGGTCGGTGAGGCAGTTGTTCGACTTTAGAAATAGCTCCGGCCTTGGTGAAACCGGAGCATTGCCGAGGTGGCTGGGGTAGTTGAGGGACGCGGCCAGCATCAGCCGCGGTACAACCGGCGACAACAAGTGAACCGAACTCAGGCTAACTGGTGGACCTGAGGGCTTGAGATCACCAAAGAGGTCTCCATCGACCGGCTGCAGCGAATCCCCTTCCACGAGGCCATAGCTAATCCGCCCTCCAACCTCGAAACGAGCTATCTGCATCCGACCGTCCTTTCTATTGTTCGCACTCAGCCGTATAGCGACCCCGATGATACCCGCGCACACCTTAGCGGGCAACTCGGCGTGGCTACTGAGCGGTGAAACCCACGCTTTGGCCGTTGACTTCAATCGAATATTTCGTGCCAGGTTCAAAGTCAGAGCCGAGGGGGATATTCAGGGGATATTCAATTGGTACATGCCGTAGATCGAAGTACAAACGACTTGACCCTTGGGCATGGAATTGTGCACACGTACGTGAATGGTGCTGCCCGAGCGGCTTGCTTCATGTCCGGCCGGCTCAGCACAGCCGTTCGGGAGTCCGACCTCAACCTGCAACACGTACTGCGGAGGGAACGACTCGAGCGTCAAGACTCCAAGGCCATCGATCGACGCATCGACTCGCTCCCTTCCAGACGGCAATGGTGGCAGGTCAGATTTAGGCAGTGCCGGCATCCCAGGACCCGCAATTCCACCTGGGCCGGCTGTGGCGGACGTAGTCGATGTCGGATTCGGCGTGGCCGAAACAGGGCTGTCTGGCGACGGCGAGGCGATCGGACCACCGGGTGAGGTGGTTGGTGTCGGCTTTGTTGCCGTCGCGGTGGCTGACGGCAGCGGTGAGACAACAGCGTCCGGCTCGTCGCCCTCTCCGTTTGTCAGTGCCAATCAAGATCGCCAGGGCTACTGCACCAACAATCACCAGTCCGAAACTGATCTGTCGCATGTCCGGCCTCCCAAGGTTTTCCTACCCCTTAGACGACAACTACGCGGGGTAGGTTCCAATCTTTGCGGAGCTTGGAATTAGAGGCTTTCCTTGACCTTTGTCGCGAGCGAGTGCGTAAAACCTACGGTGGCGGCGATTTCCTCGGTTGTAGCCTCTCGGATGCCCTTGAGCGAACCAAACTTGCGCAGCAATGCGCGTTTTCGCTTCGGCCCAATACCCGGCACCGAATCGAGCGCGCTGGCCATGCCCGTCTTAGAGCGGACCTTGCGGTGATACTGAATCGCAAAGCGGTGGGCCTCGTCGCGAATGCGTTGCACGAGGTAGAGCGCCTGAGAGGTCCGGTCCAGAACAATCGGCTCGGCCAAATCCTGTACAAACAACTCCTCGTTTTGCTTGGCGAGGCCTGCCAAAGGGACTTGCTTCAAATCCAGATTTCTCATTACATCCAGAGCGGCTGAGAGCTGGCCCTTGCCACCGTCCACGATTACCAGGTCTGGCAGCGCACCCCAGCCCTCAGTAGTTCTCTGTTCACCATCGCTAGAGTAACCACCTTCGGGAGAGGTATCACCGTTTGATGTTAAGTCCATCTCAGAAGCCGCATCATCGTCGGTTGCAAAGGCCGCTCTGGACTCTTGCCCATCCGGCCCCTTATCCCACCTCTTGAAGCGGCGGCTGAGCACTTCCGCGATTGAGGCGAAGTCGTTGGCGCCCTCCACGGTCTTGATCCGGAACCGCCGGTATTCCTTGGGCTGCGGCTGGCCATCGATGAACACAACCATGCTAGCAACCGAACTGCTGCCCTGAATATTCGAGATGTCGTAGCACTCAATCCGCTGCGGATAGCCAGGTAGATCGAGTTCCTCCTGAAGCTCACTCAGTGCCTGGTCCCGCTTCGTCGTGTCGGCCAGCCACCGAACCCGCAGCATATCCAATGATTCGCGAGCATTCTCGGAAGCCAAATCGACCATCCGCCGCCGGGTACCCCTTTGGGCCGCCGTGATCGTTACCTTGGAGCCGCGACGCTCCGTTAGCCACTCGGCTATCAATGGCGCCTCTGGCACGGCAATAGGAAGGACGACGGTTTTCGGAATGTAAACCGCTGACTCGTAGAACTGCTTGAGGAAGCTGCCGAGAATCTCGCCATCAAGCTCGTTCTCAGCGCCATCTAGGGTGAAAAAGTCGCGTCCCACCATCTGAGTGCCACGAATAAAAAAGACCTGCACGCAAGCTTCCTCATTGGTTCTTTGCTCCGTGGTCGGATCTCGCGCCAGGCCAAAAACGTCCTCATCGGTGGGTCGGATTCGCTCGACGATTTGCTTCTCAGCAACATTCTCAACTGCCTTGATTTGGTCGCGAAACAGGGCAGCCCTTTCAAATTGAAGGGCGTCTGCCGCACCGTCCATTTGCAACTGCAGCGATTTCACAACCTCACCGGTTTTGCCTTCCAAGAAAAGCAACGTTTGGCGAATGACCTCGTCGTACTCCTCCGCCGTGCAGTAGGCGGTGCATGGCGCAATGCAGCGATGAATGAAGTAATCGAGACAAGGGCGCGGATCTGTGCCGGTAATCGCCTTGGTGCAAGAACGCCAGGGAAACAACTTCTTGACTACGCCTAGCGTGCGCCGGACCGACGATGCCGATGCATAGGGGCCAAAGTACCGCGCCCCATCGTTGCCGACGCGGCGCGCGATCTCAACCCTGGGCCAAGAATTCTGCACGTCCACTCGCAAATAGGGATAATGTTTATCGTCCTTGAGCCGGACGTTGAAAAACGGCTGGTGCCGCTTGACCAGTGTCGCTTCAAGATGAAGCGCCTCTTGGGCGGTCTTGGTAACGATGTATTCAAAATCATCGATTTGCTCGACGAGTGCGCGAGTCTTTAGCTCTAGAGAGTGTGGAGCGCCAAAATAGTTTCTTACCCGATTTCGCAGGCTCGCCGCCTTACCAACATAGATGACGTCACCCTTCTCGTTTCGCATGATGTAAACGCCGGGCCGCGTCGGCAACGCGGCGAGCCGGGAGGCGAAGCGAGCTTGCTTTGTATCCTCAGTCTTAGCGGGCATTACGCATCCATTTTAGTTCTCATATCGAAGTCGCGCTGAGAATCGCCGAGCTGGCTTTGAATATTATCCTTCTAATTAACGCTGGGACCGCCTACTACCGGAGATTCTGCTATTGGAGATTCTGCTATTGGAGGTTTTGAGGACTTTCGGCGTTGTCGCTTATGTGCAGCAGATCGGCCCGCGCAAGGCCGCCTTGCCCGCCCGCGATGCGGACTCGTATAGTGACTAGGCGCGCTGGCGTAGCTCAGAGGCCTAGAGCGACCGGCTCATAATCGGTAGGTCGTGGGTTCGACTCCCACCGCCAGCACCAATCTTTCTCTTCTTAGTCCCCGGAACCATATCCAGCAAGACTGACACGCACGTGCCGGCCGGACCAACTAGTTGCGCGAATCTGCTGGGGCTGAATCGGCTACACTTGAGGAGCGCGCCCCAGTAGCTCAGCTGGATAGAGCGGCGGCGTCCTAAGCCGCGCGTCGGGGGTTCGAATCCCTCCTGGGGTACCACTAATCTAAGCAACGCCCCTCCGAAATCAACTTTCTGGCAATCGAGGTGATTGGTATGTTTGTGGCCATGAACAAATTCAAAATAATCGGCGGCAAGGAAGATGAATTTGAGTCTGGCTGGCGGGGCCGCGACACATACCTTTCTCAGTTCGACGGATTTCAGTCCTTTGCCTTACTGCGCAATCAAGCCACTGATAGCGGCGTAACCGAGTTCCTTTCCTACTCCACATGGCGCTCAGAGGCTGACTTTAGGGCCTGGATGGGCTCACCGGAATTCCACCGAGCTCACGCTCAGGGGGGCTCGATGGAAGGGATCATCGCTGGTCCACCCCAAATCGCTCTCTACGATGGCGTTGTAGAAGAGGTCAACGGCTCAACCTAAAGTAGACGTCTCGGTCGCATAAAGAGTCCGGTCCTGAACGCCTGCCTTGCGGAAAGCATCCTGGCGTTCTTTGCATTTGTTGCAGGCGCCACAGTGCAGAACGGCTGGATCGGTTCCCGCCGAATTTGGCCGCGGTGAGATACAAGTTAGAGTCAGCTCAAGCGGCAGCGATGAAAACTCCTGGATGATCTCAGCCTTGGTTCGGCTTCGAAACGGTGCATCAATCCGGATTTCGTGCGACAGACTGCCGCTTAGCAATCTTGAGTAGTCAGCGAAGAATTCAGGCGTCGCGTCGGGAAACGGGTTCTGGTCTAGGGAGCCGATCGCGATTTCCGAAACGTTGTTAATCGAACCCCAGACAGAAACCAAGCCAAGCAACAAGACATTTCGCCCGGGCAAATAAACATCTAGGTCAGGTGCGTCTGTGTCGGGTACATCCTTGCCGCTGGTGCTCCAGTGATCTCCGTATAGCTTGCGCACCGGCATCTCCAGGACAGTGAGCGGCGAGAGGTTGGCCTGCTGCACGGCATCTAGGAAGGTCTCCAGGGCCTGGCGTTCGTGAACTTCCCAGGCCAGCCCAGCGTCGACGTACAACGGAAACACCTGGCGATCGTGAGCCAGGTGGGCCAGCAGAACGCAGCTGTCGAGACCACCGCTGCAGAGAACTGCTACTCGCTCCAATCGTCGCCCTTATAGGCCGCCCGGCTGGTTAACGTTTCCCAGACCCGGACCTCGGCTACCTGAAGACCCTGGTTCCGGGATGCAGTCCAGATCAGTTTGGCGATATTTTCGGCCGTGGGATTTTCCGCCATGACGAACACCGGCTCACCGGCTGCTTCCAGGATCGGCGTCGCCGGATCGTCACCGCTCAGCAGCATGCGGTGATCGAGATTCTCATCGATCCAGGTCTTGACCACGTCATTGACATCCGCGAAATCGATCACCATGCCGAGACGGTCGACCGCCTCAGCCTCCACGTCGACCTCAACCAGACCATTGTGGCCATGCAGGTGCCGGCATTTGCCCTCGTGATTAAGCAGGCGATGGCCATAGGAAAACTCGATTGTCTTGGTGATCTGAAATCTCTGCACCATTTTCTCCTTACCTAGCCGCCCTGAGGGAGATGTCCAGCGTATCGTTAGTGAACCTGGCGAGGCTTTGAGTGACATCTCGTTCTGCGTGAACCTGGCGTCGGAAGCTTGCTTTAGTATAAAGCGACTGTCGGCTCCCGCTAGTTCTGCCGGTAGTGTCTGAAAGGAACGGCATGGCGGAATCCAAGCAGCCCTGGTACGAGTCGTTCTTTGGCCGCGACTACCTCGATGTCTATGATTTCCAATTCTCCGAGCAGCGGACTCAAAGCGAAGTGACCTTTGTAGAACAAGTCCTAGGGCTGAGAGCCGGCCAGTCGCTACTCGACCTCGGTTCCGGACCGGGGCGCCATGCCGTCGCCCTCGCCCAGCGAGGTTACGAGGTTCATGCACTTGACCTCAGCCGCGATTATCTAGCTCTGGCTGAGGAAGCCGCCACCAGCGCTAAAGTCACGATCAGCACGGTCCACTCCGATATGCGGAATATCCCCTTCACCGCGCGATTCGATGCGGTGATCAACATGTTTAGCGCTTTCGGCTACCTGGAATCAGAAGACGAAGATGCACGGGTCCTCGAAGCTGTGGCATCGGCTTTGAAGCCCGGTGGTCGCCTACTCCTGGACATGATCAACCGCGAGTGGGTGATTCTAAACTACGTTCAAAAGGATTGGCACAGGGGACAGGACGGAACGACCTACCTAGAGCAGCGCGAGTTTGACCTGCCCACGAGCAGGAACCACGTAACATTCACGGCCATGGGGCAGGATGGCACAACGCGGGAGGTAGGCGGCCACCACATTCGGCTTTACACGCTCACGGAAATAATCGCTTTGTTGGGCAGAGCTGGCCTTAGCTTCGACCAGGTGCTGGGTGGCTTCGGCAGTGAACCTTACTCGCTAACGAGCCGCAGGATGATTGTGCTGGCGAGCAAGAACGCCTAGTCCTGGCCCCCGTGGCAGAGCCCACTCGGCGAACTCGGCCCTTTCCACCCAACTCCACTGACCAGTCTGCGCTGGCTCCTATTGAGAGCGCAAAAACAGGCGATCATAAATTCAAGATGATCACGCCCAAATTAGCCCGCTGGGGACATTTCGTCCTGGGGCTAGTCCTCGTGATTTCGATCATTCTGGGGATTTCCTCGGCCTTCGGTTCTGGGCGTGGCTTGAGGAACTTTGGTTCCTTTGTCGCCTCCGGCGCGGCCGCTTCCAGAGACCAAAACCCATACGGCATTTACGAAAATACATATCAGGTCACATTTGACGGCGTGATCGTGGCTGCGCCAAATCTCAACCCGCCCATTTCCGTCTACCCGTTCGAGATAATCAGCGAAATCGACCCTCAAACAGCGAAACTCGTGCTCCAGATTTCATCCTTGGCTCTCTACGCCGGGATCGCCTTCGCACTCCTGAGGTCCCATCGCGAAAATGTCACGCCGCTGATCGTGATTTGGACCTTCGCGGTCGGCGGCTTATGGCACACGGTCGGCCTCGGACAAATCTATGTCCCGATTTTGGCCGGCGTCGCTGGTGCCTGGCTTTTGCAACCGAAGCACCCGGCAATTGCCGGTCTGCTCTTGGGACTGGTAGTGGCGATCAAGCCGGCCTTTCTGATCTGGCCGGCTCTGCTGTTCCTCTCCGGCGATCGCAAGATGAGCCTAAGCGCGACGGCCACTGCCGCGGGAATTAGTCTCGTACCGCTGTTGCTCGAAGGCCCGGAAATCTATGGTCAATGGCTCACAGCCTCCAGCGCCTTCGGGGGACTGGAAATGCCCGGCAACAGCTCGTTGATCGCCATCACGGGGCGGCTCGGGGTCGCGTGGCTCGGCCTAATCACCTCTGGTCTGCTCCTTGCCGCTCTCGCCATCTGGGCTCGCCTGCGACACCCGCCGCGGAGGCAAATTTCGGCCGTGGCCATCCTCGGGGCTCTGATCCTCGGACCGATAACCTGGGCAGGCTACTCGCTCTTTGCCTTGCCCGTCCTTCTTTCACGCCGCTGGTTCGCCTGGGAGTGGAGCGCTGCGCTCCTACTTTGCCTGCCCTTTGGTCTGGCTTTCGATTTCGCCGTCTTGAATCCGGTTGCCAATTTCCTGCTGGGCTCACTCTACGGTTGGGCGCTGTTGATCTCTTTTGGCCTGCTTGTCACTGATGCATATCGCGGCCATCGCGGCCATCGAAATGCTTCCATTGCCGAAGCTGACTTGAACACGAAGCCGCTGGCTGCCTAAGTGGCCACGCAGCGGCAATGGCCTCACTTTTAGAAATCCCGATTTCTTGACGGTCCTCTCGGGCCCTACCTACACTGATTTTGCTCCCCAGGGCGGTTAGCTCAGCTGGCAGAGCGCTTCCTTCACACGGAAGAGGTCACAAGTTCAAGTCTTGTACCGCCCACCACTTCTTGTATCCAAATTTCACATAGGAAATGCCCCGGTGAGGCTCCGAGGGCATTTTGACAGCAACCGTGACGGCAAACCAACGACAACTAGGCCCTGAGAAGAGTCTCCATGGCTTCTACAGCTTGGCGCGAAGGAACCTGCGAGAGCCACTCAAGAAACTCTTGTGGTGCTAAGTTCGTGGGCGCTAAACTCCCTCTCGGCGCTGCCGACAAACAACTAGATAGGAATATCGAGTTCTCAGGACCCGCGTGGTGAAAGCGATGAGCTTCATTCAGCCTAACCGGACGACAGTCGGGGTCGCCGCAATGGTGTTCCTTGTAGTAGCTGCGGCCACCTTGCAGGCCTGGCCCTTTCGCATCACTGCCCTGGGGATTGCGTCTGGACCGCTGCTTATGACTTTGTTTCCGGAAAAGCCAAAGGACTTTAAGGTGGGGCTTCACCGAATCACTCAAGTTGCACGGTCAATTCCGATTCATGACAGCGGCATTGGACTCCACCAGAGATGGTATTTCGATCTGAGGCTCAAAGAGGAATCTGAGCGATGCCGGCGTTACGGTTACTCGATGGCAGTAGTTGTTCTCAAGGTGCTGCCCCCGAGGCTAAGGATTCGTCTCGGGGGGCTCAGCCGGTCAGGCCTGTGGAAGCAGCCGGCGTTGTTGCAAGCACGGTTCGTTCTATCGACACGTCGACCACATTAGCCCCATTAGAATTCGCCGCCTGCTTAGTGCACTGTGCCCAGGCTGGCGCTGAGGCAGCAATCTCGCGACTCCGTGAAGAGCTTTCCGACCATGAAACGCGTATCGGCTTTGCGATCTACCCGGATGAACCCAATAGCGTAGAGTCCCTTGTTGCTATTGCCCGGTCCCACGCTTTGGGAACTAACGGGTAGAAGTCGCGTAAGCTACTCGCCTGACGCGCTTGGGCTGGTGATAGACCGTGAGCAGGCCTTTGCAGATTGAGCTCAGCCAGCTCTGCCGCTGAAAGCGGGATCACGAACATCTCTACGTCATGTTTCGACGCGTAAAAATTCAAAAAGGGGCCCTAGGTATGACGCCCAGGGCTCTTTGATCATTATTACCAGCGTTCCCTACGTTTCGAAGGGTAGTAGGTTCTAGGCCGCCCGGCGCCGGCTTGATTCCTTGCGGTGGCCCAGCCGGAGAAGGCGCCGACGCGTCTCTCCGACGAAATTGGCTGACGGAGTAACAGTTGCGGGCAGGCGAATTTTAGGGACCAGCGACTGATTGCCCTCCCCAAATCGGAACATGTTCCTATCGATCGCGTTGTTCGGTTTAGCAAGGTTCATGGTTTCTGTTTGACCTCCATCTCACTTTTAAAAAATGCTTTGATCAGCGGACTGTGAGTCATGGCGGCTCTAGGCCGACATTATCTTTTTCAGATTTCCTAAAGCACGATGCTGGATAACCCGCACCGTCGGCACGCTCTTGCCAACCATCTCAGCAACCTCCTGGCAATCCAGGCCTTCAACGAAACGCAGCAGAATTACCTGGCGCTGCTGCTCTTTTAGCTGGAGAATCGCCTCGCGAATGATCTGCTCATCTGCATACTGGTCCAGGGCCTGCTGCGGGTTACCGCGCAACTTCTGATCGACGTGGGTGTCTTCCAGCGCAAAGTACTCGCGCCGGGAACGCAGGTAGCTGATTGTCAAGTTGTATCCAATTCGCAGCAGCCAGGCGATGAACGGAGCGCCCCGCTCCTTGTAGCCGACGATCGCTTCCCACGCTTTCAGGAAGGTTTGAGCGGTTAAGTCTTCCGTCTGTTTGGTGTCATGCACCAGGGAATAGATGTAACGATAGACCGAAACGACATGGTGGTCGTATAGCTCTGCGAATGCCCCAGCATCGCGTTCGATCGCACGCTGCACCAGCCGGCGCTCCTCTTCACGCATCCCTCGCGCTTTGTCTCGGGCAGCTGCCCTCTCATCTGGGGCGTCAGTCGATTTAAGGGCGCTCGATATCATCTTTTCCCGGCTGTTCCAGTCCTCCCCGCCTGTGAAGCAATCCGCTCCGGCTCCACAAGTGGATACTAGAAACTTCAGCCGAGTCGCCGACAGTAGGGATCACCCTATTTTTTGCCTCGAACCATGCTTTCACCGCCAAACCGGAGGGGTTGAAGTCGTCTTCTGGCTCAATAGGAACGCTGATCAGCCCGGCACGCCGGAATCGCTGATCCTCGATGCCTCGCGATGTACACTGTGAGCTGGTGCGCCGAAGTGGCGGAACGGCAGACGCGCTACGTTCAGGGCGTAGTGAGCTTAAGCTCGTGTGGGTTCAAATCCCACCTTCGGCACCAGATTGGCGCTGGTAGCTCAGTGGATAGAGCGCAGCCCTGCGGAGGCTGAGGTCGTGGGTTCGAATCCCACTCAGCGCGCCATAAGTAAGAGAGAAGGCCAATCCTTAAGGATTGGCCTTCTCTGTTTCCGAAATTCTCTAACTCACGGACACGGGAAAGCCGCCGGACCTGTATCCAGAACCCAATAGTGACCGAAGTAGGTTCCTGCTTTAAAGAAATAACCGACACCAATATCGCTCGCATCTGGATTTAACAGAATCGCTGCGTGCGCGGGACTGGCCAGCCATCCGCTGAGCGCGGCCTCCGGCGTGGCCTGACCCGCGGAGATTGCCTCTCCCTTGCAGCCAGCCGTGTAGCCGGCCGCGATCATTCGGGAGTTCGGCGTCGAACCGTCCAGCCCGATATGGCTGAAATATTGATTGCTGTAGTTGTTCTCTGCCATGTAGATGGCGTAACCCTGGGCTGCCTGCGCCAGGGCCGGCACAATCCGGAGAGTTGACAGGCCCCTGTCAGTACGGATTTGGTTGAGCAGGGCAATCAACGTTTCGGGGAAATCAGGAGCCGGTGCCGGCGGGACGGTAGCAGTTGCACTCGGCGTGGCGGATGGCGGCGCTGGGGTTGGGCTTTCCGCAGCAGGAACCGCACTGGCGGTAGCCGTGTTCGTAGGCGTTGGAGTATCCTCTGGCGCCGGAGCCGGCGTCAGAGGATACTCCAGCTCGCCCAGAACCGCGACTGGGGCTAGTGGCGTCGCGGTCGTCCCTTCTAGTGAAGTGTCCCCAGCAGGGGCTTGACTTTCCTCACTCGACATCAGCGACTGGTCACTCTGACCTTCCTCTCGACACGAGTTCTCTCCACCTCTGCAGTGGCCGCAATCTGGGCTGCGGTGATCGGGACACCGCAGCCCACGACAGCGATGGCGGCAAATACTAAGATCGATGGTTCTCGCAGGAATTTTTTCATTTTGGATTCGGAGTGTTTGTCGGTCGTCAACCGAGGCCGGGCTTGGGGCTGCCTGAGCCATCTTTCCGGCGGCATGCGCATTTGAAACATGCTAGGCGGCCAAGCCTAGATCTTCAGCGCCAATACTTCCCTGCTTAGCAGTCCGTCCGTAACTTTTACTTGAACGTCCACCACCCGAACCTTGGTGGGTCTACCGGTCGCGTCGATCACGATTTCGTCACCTTTCTCAAATCGATACTCCGTGTCGATGCTAAGCAGCAACTCTGCCTTACGCGGTGTGAACGGGTCGGATTCAAAAAACTCGGTTTTCACAGGCGCCTTTCATCAAACCAGCCGTTTTCTAAAGTCCGATGACCCGACCACTCCCAAATCGCAGGCACTTAATAGGATAAGCAAAGCTGGAGAAAGAAGACAGGCCAGATGGATTTGCTGGAAATGCCGCCTCAATCAGGCGGCGACCGGGACTATGGTCCCGGTCGGACGAGAGAGGAAAAGGTTTCCTAGTCGTCCGCTGACGACTGCCGCAGAAACTCTTCGATGTCTTTGACGATAGCTTCGGTAGGTGGTAGATCGATCAGCGGCAGCTCATCCTGAACTTCCTCGTCGAAGCGCTCTTCAAGGGTGCGCACATAGTCAGCAACTTCACCGTTCTTAGATGTCGCTTCGCTGAGTTGTTCATCGAAGGCGGCCGAAGCCCGCACCATTCGACCTAGAGGCACCTCCATCGAAAGCATCGACATCAGCGACCTCAGCAGTGCCAGTGTCGCTGGCGGATTCGGCGCCGCGGAAACGTAGTGGGGCACGTTCGCCCAGATTGTCCCAGACGGAATCGCCTTCTCTCGCAACGTGGCGCCCAGCACGCCGTTT
The DNA here is from genome assembly GCA_965219205.1 of Dehalococcoidia bacterium. Taxonomy (GTDB): domain Bacteria; phylum Chloroflexota; class Dehalococcoidia; order DSTF01; family WHTK01; genus WHTK01. The sequence goes on along the minus strand of CBDCMQ010000001.1, from coordinate 49,382 downwards.
ATGCCGGTTGGTCCTTCGTAACGTCCGCCACGAACCTCAATTCCAGCCCGGCGCTGCATCTCTTCATCCGGCAAGCTGCCAGTAACCCGCAGCGGTCGCGTGTGCGGGTACTCTACGAACAGGGCGCCAACCGTCACGACCATTTTCACTTTGAATTGATCAATGATTTCGATCAGGGCCTGCAGGTAAACGTGCCAGTGCAAATGAGGCTCAATGCCATTGAGAATTATCAAATCTTGCTCGTCCGACTTGTGGACGTGGAAGCTATTTTCTGGCCAGTCAATCAGCCGTTGGTCACCTTCGTAACGAACGGTCGGGCGCAACTGGGTGAAGTCAAAGAACTCCTGAGCGTCAATTTCAGCCAGTCTGCTGGCTCTCCAGCGTTCAATGAGATACTGGGCCGCGGAAGTTGCCGCCCCACCAGCATCGGACCAGCCCGCAAATGACGCGATCAGGATTGGCTCACGCAGTTCAGGTGTCTGCAGTATTTTCAAAGGGGTCATGATCTTCGCATCCAATCAAGGAGGGCCAGATCGCAATAAATCATGCTATCGATCTTACCATGACGCTTAGCCTTGCCTGGGGGAATTCAGATAAGGGCGGTGGTGCCGAGGGCCGGACTTGAACCGGCGACCCCAGCTTTTTCAGAGCTGTGCTCTACCGACTGAGCTACCTCGGCGCGGGACCGATTCACTATAATTAGCGCTACCATTCGAAGTCAAACAAGCCGCTTCGTCCCCGGCCGAGCTCGATAATCCAGCTTTGATGTACAGGCTGCAAGGCTTGACTCTAAATATGGCCGCTCCTATGCTTCGGTAGCTATTACTAGGAGGGAACCTGGATGACTCAGCCCCCTGAGGGCAGCCGCAAGCCGTCAGGTTCGACGTTAATTGCGGGACTGTTAATCCTGATTCTGGCGGTCGTTACCGTCGTTGGGGCAGTCACTGTTTTCCAACTTCCTAACTCGATCACCAAAGCCGGCGATGACGTGGTGATCCTCTACCAGGCAACTCTGGCAATTTCCTTTTTCGTCTTCTTCATTGTTGCTTCCGGGATCATCTGGGCGGTATTTCGCTATCGCCGGCGCGGGCCGGAGATGCCCGAGCAGATTCATGGCAGCACAGGACTCGAACTTGCGTGGACAATTGTTCCAATAATCATTCTGGTTGCGCTCTTCATTCCTTCCTACATCCTCGTGCTTGACATCAAAACACCGCCGAAGGACAACGAAATTGGGCTAACTGTCGAGGCCGTGGGGCACCAATGGTGGTGGGAATTTATCTACCCGGATGACGGAATAAAGATCCAGCCGCTGCCACCCAACTATGACGATCTGACGCCGCCGACCCTGGTTCTCCCGGTTGACACCGTCATTGTCATCGACGTCCGATCAACCGACGTTATCCATAGCTTCGCGGTGCCAAGCACTCTTTATAAGGTCCACGCTGTTCCCGGAACGATAAACCGAATGCACCTAACCTTTACGGAGACCGGCACATTCACCGGACAGTGCTTCCAATTCTGCGGTCTGCGCCACTCCGACATGTTATTTGTCCTGGAGGTCCTCTCACAGGAGGACTACGACGAGTGGCTCGCAACCACGAAGTTGGCGCAGGGCATTAGCCTGGAATCCGGATCGACAACTCTAAATGATTCACAAAGTGGACCGCGATAGGCATGACAACTCAGGCAACGGCAGCAACCACTACGAGTCATTCGACCCCGGAAACCATGAGTCGCGGCATGATGGGCATGGTGCTGTTCTTGGCCTCGGAGATCATGCTATTCGGCGGTCTCTTCGCGGGCTATTTCTTCGTCCGCGGCCAGGCCGTTGTTTGGCCCCCGGAGGGTGCGCACGAACTTGAAGCCGTTCTCGGCGGCGTGCTCACGGCTATTCTTGTTCTCAGCGGTCTAGTCGCCCATATCGGCATCGTCGGCTCCCGCAACAACAACAACTCGCTGTTTCTCCTCGGCATGGCCGGGGCAATCATCCTCGGCACGATCTTTATCGCCGGGCAAGGCTACGAATGGTTCAACCTCATGGACGAGGGCCTGACCGCCGATTCAGGCGTCTATGGCAGCACCTTCTATATCATGACCGGGTTCCACGGAGCGCACGTCATCGCCGGCTTGGCAATGCTGTTCGTCGTCTTCATCCGCACCTACTGGCGCGACTTCACGCCGGCGAGGCACCTTTTCGCCGATGCCAGCGTGCTTTACTGGCATTTCGTCGACATCGTTTGGGTTTTCCTCTACCTAATTCTTTATTTATCTTAGGCAGGCCGGGCATTAGGTCGAAACCTGTGGGAGCAAATCAATGGCAACTGGGGCTTTAGCAAGACCAGTACACGAGTACAAGGAGGCCGGTGGCCTTCTTTCCTGGCTACTCACCACCGATCACAAAAAAATCGGCATCATGTACTTGGCCTTCACGATTCTGTTCTTCTTCGTGGGCGGAGTCTTGGCGCTGCTGGTTCGCCTCCAGCTTGCCTGGTCTGAGACCACCTTCCTCACCCAGGACCAGTACAACCAGTTTTTCACGATGCATGCTTCGACCATGCTGTTCCTGTTTATCATTCCTGTTGGTGCCGGCTTCGGCAATTACTTTCTGCCGCTGATGATCGGCGCCAAGGATATGGCCTACCCCAGGATCAACGCCTTCAGCCTCTGGCTAATTCCTTTGGCAGCGCTTTTCATGTTTAGCTCCTTCTTCGTCGACGGCGGCAGCGCCAAGGCTGGTTGGACCAGCTACCCACCGCTGACCGAGAAGACTTTCCTGCCGGGTGCCGGTACCGACCTCTGGATCCTGGGCCTGCAGCTTCTTGGCATCTCTTCTATGGGTGGCGCGATCAACTTCTTGGTCACCACCATCACAATGCGGGCTCCAGGACTTACTCCACTGCGAATGCCGATCTTCGTGTGGATGATCCTGGTCACATCGGTGCTTGTGCTGTTTGCCACCCCGGTCCTAGCCGGCGTCCTCACGATGTTGTTTACCGACCGCTTCATCGGTACCGGTTTCTTTGACCCGCGTCAGGGCGGTAACCCTCTCCTCTGGCAGCAGCTCTTCTGGTTCTATTCGCACCCAGCCGTCTACATCATGATCCTGCCGGCCATGGGCATAGTGTCTGAGATCATCCCGGTGTTTTCACGCAAGCCACTGTTTGGGTACAAGGCCGTGATCTACGCCGGCGCCGGGATTGGCGTCCTCGGCTTCACGGTCTGGATGCACCACATGTTCGCCACCGGGCTCAGCGTGCCGCTGACGATTTGGACGATGCTGGCAACCATGATGATTGCCGTCCCATCGGGCGTGAAGATGTTCAATTGGCTTGGCACCATGTGGGGCGGCAGCATCAGCCTCAAAGCTCCCATGCTCTTCGCGATCGGCTTCCTGTTCATGTTCCTGATTGGCGGCGTAGACGGCGTTTTCTTCGCCTTTGTACCAATTGATTATGCGCTGAACGATTCCTACTGGGTGGTCAGCCACATTCATTACGTGCTGTTCGGTGGTTCAGTGTTTGGCGTCTTTGCCGGTATTTATTACTGGTTCCCGAAGTTTACCGGCAAGTTTCTCAACGAAACCTGGGGAGCAGCCCATTTCTTCCTCATGCTTGTTGGCATGAGCATGGCCTTCATGCCAATGCATGTTCTAGGCCTCCTGGGAATGCCTCGCCGCATCGCCGAATACCAGAGCGGCCAGGGCTGGGAAGTTTGGAACCTGATCTCCACCGTTGGCGCCTTTATGATTGCTGTCTCATTCGTCATATTTATCGCCAACTTCATCCGAACCATGGCGACCGCGCCGAAAACCGCGGGTGCTGACCCCTGGGAAGGCAACACCCTGGAGTGGATGACATCTTCGCCACCCCCTGAGCACAACTTTGACGAATTGCCCGAGGTTCACAGCGAGCGCCCAGCCTGGGATGCCCGCGCCGCACGCGATCCATCCGCCCGGCCCACGTCAGCTCATTAGGACTAAGGAAGGAACGGCCCGATGAAGAGCTGGCAAATTTTCCTTTTCACCCTGATTCCGCTCGCCCTGGTTTTCATGGGTGTGGTTGGCGGATCCTTCGATGGCATCGATTCCCGGTTGGAAGAATTCCCAACTCGAGTCCCGGCAGCCACAGCAACGACAGGCCCAGCGCCCACCCCCTTGCCCGGAACGACGGTGCTTGAGCTAGTTGGCAGCAACGCCTTGTTTGACACGGACGAACTGGAAGCTCCCGCGAACAGCGAGGTAGTGGTGAGCTTCGATAACCAGGACGCCGGCGTGACGCATAACTTCGCCCTCAACACCGACAGCGATGCGAGCGAGCCGATCTTCCAGGGTGAAATTTTCACGGGGCCAGAAAGTATGGAATACAGCTTCACGGCTCCAGCGGCCGGGATATACTTCTTCCGCTGCGATGTTCACCCGGACGTGATGATGGGAACTTTCACCGCCCGCTAAAACCGGCCCAGAATTCAACCGTGAATTTCAGCACCCTGTCAAAATTGATGGGCCGATTCGAGTTGCGTTTGCTGGTCCAGGGATGGACGGCTACCCTAACCCCGTGCTTTCACACGCCTGGACGCAGCGACTAAAGAAACAACCGTAAGGCAGAGGCGGTCACTGGAAACCCCGAGGCGTTATATTTGGGTCTATGCACTCACCTAGGAAATTACGCCCTCTAGTACTTCTTTGAGCTCCTGAAGACTGGTTGGGCCCTCGAACTTGGCGACGATCACACCCTCAGAATCGATTAGGAAGAACCAGGGCTCGCTCTGGAGATTCCACTCACTCACGGCATCGACCGGAGCCCGTTCCGGTGTTCCAGGGTCCTTGAAGAACTCAACGTGAATAAATTCAGCCTGGTCGCCGTACTCCAGGAACAGCTTGCGCATGATCTCAAATTCAGGGCCGCAGAGTTGGCTGACGCAGTATCCTGGTGCGGCGAACAACACCAGAGTGGGCTTCTCACTTGCGATAGCATCGGCAATCGTCGTCGTGTGCATATCGGACGAGGGCTCCGCCGAGCTGTCTATGATAGCCAGATCGTCGACGTCATCGACCGTGAGATTGCGGGTTAGTGGAGCGAGCGATCCAATCGGCGGTGTAACTCCGGCCTCAAGGACGCTAAACCGGGTCTGTAAGGTTGCGCTCGCCTTGGGAGACTCAATCTCGACTTCCAACACAACGCCAAAAATGCCGGCACGTTCAAAAGTCACGTTTGCCGTATAGACGCCAACCTGTTCGCTGACATTGACGTGAACGTGGGCACTGCCGTCGGCGTGAGTATGCTGGATTACCTCATCGAGGCCGGCATCACGAGCGGGCACGCGGGACACAGCTTCTACTTCCAGAAACTTGACTTCCTGGCCATCGTTGAGGTCGTAAAAGGTCAGGAAAACCCTTGCGTCGACAACAAGAAGGCCCTGTTTATCGACAATTCCCAAGGCCAGCCGGTTGGGACCGACGACGATCTCGCTATTGGCGATGATCGGCGTGAACTCGGATTCACCGACAACGACCACATCGTCGAAGACAAGCGTGCCATCGGAACCAGGATCTTCAGCACCGCTGGATCCGTCACTGCCCGAGGAACAGGCCACAAGAAAAAAGGGCAAAAGAAAGAGAATCTTGAGAAACCAGGAGCGCATTTGTGGTTCGATCGTACCACGCGAATCGACTTAGCGCTTAAGACCAGTGACGATGCGCCTAAGTCCGTTGCAAGCCATAATGCCAAGACGGGGTGAGTTGATGATGCTCGAGTGGCCGGGACGCTGCAGTCGCTGTGGCAAGATCATTGAAGAATGGGCGGATGCCGGGCTTCACAAGCAGAACTGGATCCACAAGTCTTGCTTCGCCGATGCGTTGAGCGAGGCCAGCACCGCGGGCCAGGAGTTGCCGCCGTTGCGCTCACCGGCCGACCGCGGTTCCCAACTCGAGCTGCCGATGTTTTTCTTCTTGCTGCTGTTTCATTTTGGCCTTGGAATGGGTGTCATCGGTTGGATTTTGGTCACCCAGGAAAATCCAGCCAACTCTAAGGATATTGGTGCAATTCTTTTAGCGCTTGGCTTGATCACGCCTCTAACCGGAGTGGTTGGTGTTGCCCTCAACATCGTCGGCCGGCGCCGAATCGAGATAGTGAGGCGCGCTGTGGACCTGCAAGGCGGCTGGAAGCCGGGACGCTAAGCCTCATGCCTCCAACAGTTCTGCTGCACGGCGGTCACGATTTTTCCTGGGGCGCTTGGCACTTCGAGCCCACGGTTGTGGTGGGCGCACTGATTGTCAGTGGCATTTACCTTTACGTTGCTCTCCGGACAAAGAGCTTTGATTGGGTTAAGGCAGCCTTTTTTTACGCGGGCTCTTTGATCATGTTTGTCGGCCTGGTTTCCCCGCTGGATGCCGCCGCGGACAGGCTTCTCTCGATCCACATGCTTCAACACGTAGTGCTGACGACAATCGGTCCACCGCTTGTGCTACTCGGTTTGGCGCCGGCGATGTTTCAAGGCATATTGCCACCCGGAAAAGTCCCTCGCTTTGCATACTTCCTCACCCACCCCGTTTTCGCTGCAGCGGCTTTGATACTGAACATATGGATCTGGCACGCGCCGCCGCTCTACGAAGCAGCGCTGAGGGAGACTGCTGTTCATGCCACAATGCACATCGCCTTTATGGCGACTGGGCTGCTTTTCTGGCTGCCGGTGATTCAGCCTCTGCCGCAACTGTCGAACTTAGGCCACGGCGCTCGCCTCTTATACCTGTTCGTCACCGGTTTTCCAATGGAAGTCCTCGCCCTACTTCTGATCGCCAGCGGTGGCGTTGTCTACGGTTTCTACGAAACCGCCCCACGCCTCTTCGGCCTCTCTGCCATTGAGGACCAGCAGGTTGCCGGCATCATCATGGGTGCTGTCGGGCAGGCGGCAGCGCTGATCGCTATTACGCTGCTGTTCTTTCGTTTCCTCGATCAGGAAGAAGTTCTCGAAACTGCCGGGGAACAGAGTGCCAGCACCGCGGCACGCTCTAAATCGAGTTCGCCTTAGCGGCCCGCGGAATGCCTGCCCGCAAGATTCGTAGGCAGAGACTTCACTAGCTTGACGGTGCATCTAGCCACAAATACAATTAGTTGCAAATACTATTGGTAAGCATTTAGTCCCGCGGGACTAGTTCTGGTTTCGACAAATGAACCTCTCTCGGACCATTGCTGTGCTCCTGGGTTCGGCGTTTTCGCTTGGACTGCTGGCAGCTTGCTCCGGGGCTGATCAGGACGATCCAAACAAGCTAAACCTCGTCACAAGTGTTTCTCCGATCACCAGCCTGGCCGAGAATATCGGTGGTACGAAAGTCGAAATTTTCGGACTCGTTCCGGAGGGATCCAACTCTCATACTTATGATCCGCCCGTTTCAGATGTACGTCGGATTGCCGAGGCTGACTTGATCATTGTCAACGGGCTCAACCTGGAAGACCCGATTATCAGTCTGGCTGAAGCCAACAAGAAAATCAGCGCCCAAATTGTTCAGCTAGGCAATTCAACTATTACGGAGGCTGAATACCGCTTTGACTTCAGTTTTCCGGCCTCGGGAGGGCGGCCAAATCCTCATTTATGGCCGAATCCGCTAATGGCGCTGGCCTACGCTGAGATAATCCGCGATCACTTGGTTGACCTTGATCCCGCCAACCAGGGCTACTATAACGACAACTTTGCCGAGCTGAAAACCAGACTCGAAGCGCTCGATCAGGCGATCGAAGAGGCGGTTGCGTCGATCCCGGCCCAGAATCGGAAGCTGCTCACGTATCACGACTCTTGGGCCTATTTTGCAGCCCGATACGGCATGACGGTCATTGGGGCGGTTCAACCCTCGGACTTTTCCGAACCTTCGCCGCGCGCTATCACCCAAATCATCGATCAAATTAGAGCGGAAGGGGTTCCGGCCATATTCGGCTCCGAGGTTTTCCCCAGTCCGGTCCTGGAGCAGATCGCGCGCGAAACCGGCGCCGAGTTTGTCGATCAACTGCGCGATGATGATCTCCCGGGTGAACCGGGCGATTACTCTCACTCGTACCTTGGCCTGATGGTCGAAAACATCCGCAGTATGGTGCCGGCACTCGGCGGTGACGCTAGCAGTGTCGATAGGATTGAAACCGGCCTGGTTTTCCCCGACGGACCCAGCGGGGCCAGTTACCCGCAATAAGGGGGAAAAGTGCTTCATCCTCATCCCCACCAGATTGACCCTGACCATCCGATTGTTGAGTTCCGCAACGTCAGTTGCAGCTACGGAGAGACACCCGTGCTCTCCGACATAACTCTGACTGTCTACACCGGCGATTTCGTTGGCCTGGTCGGGCCCAGCGGTTCCGGCAAAACCACGCTCCTGCGTGCCATCCTCGGAGGTGTGAAAATCCAGTCCGGAGATGTGCTGATCGAGGGAAAACGCGTCGCAGACGGCCAAACCCTCGCGGGCTACGTACCCCAGCTTGAAGCCATAGATTGGAATTTTCCGGTCAGCGTTGAGCAAGTCATCCTAATGGGGCGAGCCGCCGAGGGTTGGTTCCCCTGGAGCCGTAAGGAAGCCACAGAACAAGCACACACAATCATGAAGCGGCTGGGAATCGAGTCTCTGGCCAAACGCCAGATCCGGGCCCTCTCCGGCGGTCAGCAGCAACGTGCCTTCCTTGGCCGGGCTTTGATTAGCGATCCTCGCGTGCTGCTTCTTGACGAACCAACCGCCGGCGTTGACATCAAGACACGCGACGACATCCTCCACCTCTTGGACGACCTCAATCACGAGGGCGTCACGGTGATAATGAGCACTCACGAACTCAATGCCGTTGCAGCTCACCTGCCGTGGGTGATTTGCCTAAACCAAACAATCATCTCCCAGGGTTCACCGGCCGAGGTCTATACCCCGGAGAATCTCAGCCGGACCTATGGCGCTGAGATGGCTGTTATCCAACACGAAGGCATGACCCTCGTGGCGGAAGCACCCCACCAGATCGGCCGCGCCCGCCACACGCATCAGGTCGGCACTCCGGGAGGTCACCGCCACTGATGTTTGAACCGTTCCAGTATGAGTTTCTGGTCCGCGGCATTATCGCGGCAACCTTAGTCGGGGCTCTTTGCGGTTTGCTCGGCGTCTACATTGTGCTGCGGCGGATGAGTTACATAGGCCACGGCCTCTCCCATGCCATCTTCGGCGGCGCCGTTGTCAGCTACATCATTTCGCTCAACTTTTACGTGGGCGCCAGCCTCTGGGGATTCCTGTCGGCCATTTTGATAAACCGGATGACCCGAGCCCGCCCCTCGATCGGCGCCGACGCAGCAATTGGAGTGGTTACAACTGCCAGCTTCGCCCTAGGCTTGGCCTTAATCAGCCGCTATCGGACTTTCACGCGCAGCTTCGATGCGGCCTTATTCGGCAATATCCTTGGCGTGTCAGAAACAGACCTGTTTGCGATTGCTGGAGTAACTCTGGCCGCGTTTGTGCTGATCTTCCTGATCTACAGGCGCCTCCTTTTCACTACGTTTGACCCTGAAGTAGCGCCCTTCTTTGGTGTGCAAACTGGCGGAATCGATGCCTTGTTCTCCCTGATCTTGGCCGGCGCGATCGTGGTATCGATGCAGGTGATGGGCGTCACGCTGATCGCCGCCGCGATTGTCATCCCACCGGTAACCGCACGGCTGCTGACCGACGACTTCGGACGCTTCACGATCCTGTCTGTCAGCATCGGTGCGGCCTGCGGGTTCGTTGGCCTCTACTCCAGCTACTACGTGGATGTCTCCAGTGGCGCTAACATTGTGCTCACCATGGCGGCAGTCTTCGTCGCTGCTATGCTCTGGACCGGCGTACGAAGCGACGTCCCAGGCCTGCGCCGGCAGCCGGCCGGCTTTAGCGCCACCGTAAAAGACCCCCTCTTCGACTAGGCAGAGCAAGGCTAAGGTTTGACAGAGGTGAGCCAATCTTTATGATTGGCATTGTCTAATTATGTCGAATAACCCGCCGCCGACCGTGGCTTTGCTCACACTCGGATGCAAACTTAACATCGCCGATTCGGAAGCGATGGCTCGCAGTTTGCGCGGTGCCGGTTGGCAGATCAGTGACGACGCGTCTGGGGCCGATGCAGTGGTGATTAACAGCTGCTCTGTAACCCGAGTTGCAGACCGCAAATCGCGCAACCAAGCCCGACGCGCTCGGCGGCTGGCGCCGGGCGCGTCGCTCGCGCTGACCGGCTGCATGGTCGAGACCGCCTCGCCTGAGGTGATCGACGCGCTCGGTGCTGACCTTGTCTATCGCCAGGTAGACCAGCAGGCGCTTGCAGAACACCTCTTCGAACTTCGGCCGGTGGATCAAGCACTAAGAACCCGTCCGGTCTTCCTAAAAACCCGTGGCTTTGTCTCTGCCCAGGAAGGTTGCAACGACGTCTGTGCCTTTTGTGTTATTCCTAAAACCCGCGGCAGGGAACGCAGCAAGCCGATTGCGGCTATCGTCGATGAATCCAAAGAACTGGAAGCAGAGGGGACGCAGGAAATCGTCATAACCGGCACTCAGCTCGGAGCCTTTGGAACTGACGAGCACGGCGGAATTTGCCAATTGCTTGCCAGCCTCCTGGAGGAAACATCCGTTCCGCGCATCCGCCTGTCCTCCTTGCAACCCCAGCACCTTACCAGACAGTTGCTGGAGCTCTGGCAGGACCGCCGCCTCTCTCGACACTTTCACCTCGCCCTGCAAAGCGGCAGCGATCCTGTTTTAGCCAGGATGCGTCGCCGCTACACCACCAGCACGTATGGTGAGGCCACTGACCGATTGCGCTCGGCAATCCCAGGCGTGGCGATCACGACCGACATTATTGCCGGCTTCCCCGGCGAAACCGAGGCGGAATTTGAGCAAAGCTACAACTTCGCTCGTGAACAGGCCTTCGCAAATGTCCATGTGTTCCCCTTCTCAGAGCGCACGGGAACTCTCGCTGCTCAAATGCCCAGCCAGGTGGCCGAGCCGGTGAAGCATGATCGGGTAGAAAAGTTCAGGGCTCTCGCTGCCGAAATGTCCGAAGCCTACCGGACGAATATGCTGGGCAGTTCAACACCCGTTCTCTGGGAGACTCAACGCGAAGGAGCCGTTTGGGAAGGTCTCACCGACACGTATGTTCGCGTACGCCTCACCAGCGACGAAGATCTCTACAATTGCATATCGCCGGTCACACTCACGGGGCTAGTCGAAGATTACATGCTTGGAGAAGCGGCTAATTGAACCTGCTGAATCGAATCGTTCTTGTGATTGTCTGCCTAGCCCTCGCGGTGGGAGCCATCAGTATCATCGTCTTGGCCTGGGCGATTCCCGATGAATCGATTGACAGTCTACGCGATTCAGTCCAGTGGCTAGACGACAACAACCAGAGTCCTGAGAAGATTCTGCTAACCGGTATCGGCGCATTCATCGCTCTTCTCTCTCTACTGGTCGTAAGCCTCGAGGTGTGGCCCAGGCCCGCCAGGGACGTCAAAGTCGCGGACTTAAAGGTTGGTGACGCGGTTCTCTCCACCGACGCTATCGGCCAGAGGGTCGAAGAGGCCGTGAAACAAATTGCCAATATCTCCGACGTTCGGGCCACCATTCGCCCCCGCCGCAAGGGAGTGCAGCTTTTCCTCGACCTGCACGTCAACCCAGAGGCAAATCTTGCGAATGTTACCGATGAAGCCTGCGATGCCGCGCGAGAAGTGCTTACCGGCAAGGTTCACGTTTCCCTTGTCGGCCCGCCTCGGGCTCGCTTGCACTACCGGGAAGCGCGCTCAAGAACCGGACGTTTACAGCCAGCAGCCGTAGCACCTACCGCCTCGCCCAGCGCGGTCCCGGTGCCGGATGCCTCTGAGGTGGAGCCGGGGGAAAGTCCACAGGCAAGCGAAGCGATTGAACCGGGCCCTCCTCAGCTCGATGGCGACAGCCATTCCACACCTGAAGCGGAGCCGGAACCTGATCCTGAAAAGTCAAAGAGGAAAAAAGCTAGGCCAGAATGACGATGGAGCAATTGCCGGCGATCCCTCGTGAGCGTCTCGCGCTGGTGGTTGAGAGCATCCTCTTTGTCGCTGAAGAACCAGTTGAACTCTCTACACTTGCGAAATCACTGCGGCTATCGGCTGACGACGTTAGACGAGCGCTTGACGAACTCGATGCTAAATACCAGGAGTCCGGCATCCGGCTCCAGCGCGGCCAGGATCAAGTCCAATTAGTCTCCGCACCGGAGTCAGGCCCGTACGTAGAGCGTTTCCTCGGGGTTGAAACTCGCCAAAGGCTATCTGGGGCGGCACTTGAAGCATTGGCCGTCATCGCCTACCGGCAACCAATCACGCGCGCCATCGTCGAAGAGGTTCGAGGGGTCAACTCTGACGCAGCCATCGCCTCCCTGGTTGGTAGAGGTTTAGTCGAGGAGGTGGACCGTGCACCCGGCCCAGGCCGCCCCGCCCTTTTCGCCACAACGCTAAAGTTTCTCGAGCATTTTGGTTTGATGAGTCCTTCTGAACTGCCACCTCTCTCCAGCAACGGTGACCAAACCGCCAAGACAGAATGAGCGTTGCCCTCTGCAATTTGACGCTGCGGCTACCTGAGAACGGCTCTTTGAAGGGCAAGCGGCAGGTGCTCAAGTCGATTCAGCAGCGCCTGCACAACCGCTTCAACGTTTCAGTCGCCGAGGTCGCTCACAACGATTCTTGGCAGCTGTCTGGAGTTGCTATTTGCGCGGTGGCCAATACTTCCGCCCACGCTAGTGAGGTGGTCGCCAAGGCTGTGGCCTACCTCGAAGGCTTGCGCCTCGACCTGGAAATCATCGCCGAAGAAAACGACATCATCGATTGACACTGGGACACGATTAGTTTGAGAAGCCGTTCCCGCTTTCCCTATCGGGGGTCCAACGTCTGATCAAAATACAGCCAGATCACTCGCGAGTATCTCAAGAAAAGCGGCACGCTAGTCACGGTTTGCAACACCATCAACGTGAGGGCTAGCGCCAGGTGCAAATCGAAGACTACAGCAAGCAGCATCGCCACGGGCAGGACCGAAATTACACCCAGACCGTAGCTAACGTACATGGCGCCAAGGAAATATCCCTCCTCGTGCATAAACTTTAGTCCGCATTCTTCGCAGGTTTCATTCATGGCCCAAATCAAGCCCGGAAAACCAGGCGCGAAGATTTGGCCTTCACCACATCGCGGGCAACGACCCTGAATCATTTTCTTGATTTTCATCCATGCAGTTCTGGGCGTCCCAGCAACACTAGTGTTCCCCCTGATTACCGAGTCTAAGTCAGCGCGGTAAGCTGAAATGTGACGAGAAGGGCTTTCACCCTCTAGGAGGTTTAGTGACAAAGTCAGTTCTGATTTTAGCTGGTCTAATTCTTCTAGCCTGCGGCAATGATCGGGGAGGTGAAGGGTTACGGCTAACCCTAGTCACCGGCGCTGGAATCAACCATGAGCTGACTGTCGAGGTTGCCGACACAGTCGAGTCGCGAAGCCGCGGCCTAACCGGACGCACGAGCCTGGCAGAAAACGACGGCATGTTGTTTGTAATCGAACAGCGCGGCCGCGGATTCTGGATGAAAGATGTGCCGATCCCGCTCTCAGTCGCCTTTATCGCCGCTTGCGGGGAAATAGTTGCCATCGTCGATATGGAGGCCAGGTCGGAGGAGTTTCATAACACCGAGCATGCGTATCAATTTGGCCTGGAAGTGAACCTTGGTTGGTTCAAGGTTCACGATATCGTTGTGGGCGACCTTGTCCAGCTTCCAGCAAGCCCGACCTCCGACGTCTGCCCCTAGTCTCGTGTCTCTGCAGATATAAGTTCTTGAATGGCTCGCCCTTGGCTGGGCCAGTTCAATTTAGAGCCAGCGTGGCTATGAAATGCTGATTTCTTCCAGCGGCACTATTATCCGCCCACCGCCGTCACGGTATTGGTCTTGCTCAAGCCCGACTTCATCGCGTAACTCGTGGTCAAGAACCACAACGTAGTCCGGCCGACTGGTAATCAGGCGCTCCGCTGGAAGCACAGGTAGATGAACCCCCGGCAGAAATCGGCCTTGTTTATGAGCGTTACGGTCCACAACGTAGTCCAACAAGCCATCATCAAGGCCCGCGTAGTTCAACATGGCACTCGATCTCGCGGTGGCGCCGTAGCCAACGATGCTCCGGCAGTCCTTCTTTAGTGCTTCCAGAGTTTCTGTTAATCCTGACTTAGCGGCCTCAAGGCGGGACTCCAGGTCCGAGTAAAACGCAAGCCTCGTAAGCCCGATCGACTCTTCTTCTTTTAGAAACCGCTCGACTGATTCGTCGGCGCGGCCCCATTTCCCAACCTCAACTCGCAGGTGTCCTGCCCCGGTACGGACATGCTCGACCCGATTGAGATGCAATCGTTCGCGGCGCAGCAGGCCCTCAAGAGAGGTGACAGAGAAGTAGCTCAGGTGCTGATGATGAATTGTTTCAAACTCACTAAGCTCAATCATGTCTCGCACGTAAGGTACGTCAATGATGGCGATGCCCTGAGCTTCCAGCAGCGCTGCTACGCCGGCAAGAAATCCCGGCAAGCTCGGAGCGCTCGCTAAAACGTCATTGGTCAGGATCACGTCCGCGCAACGTCCCTCTTCAAACAGACGCATACCGACATCTCGCGTAAAGAAGGCCGGGAGCGTTGGAATCGAAGAGCGGCGGGCTTCGTGAGCCGGCCCAGGCGCCGGATCGATTCCCAAGACTTGAACCCCGTGAATTTTGAATTTCTTGAGCATCACGCCGTCGTTGCTGCCTATTTCACTAACGGAGCTGTCAATTCCAAGCCCTCTTGCTTTCGTGATATCTCGCGCCCGCTCCTGAAAGCTGCCGATGTGGGATGCGGAATAGGAGGAGTAATGAAGATATCCCTGGTCGTAGATCCTTTTGGGCGAAACAGTCTGAACACTTTGAACCAGCGAACAAGCGGTGCAGAAGGCCAAATCCAAAGGATAGGTTTCCTCCGCCATGGCGAGTTCTGCCGCGGAGAGCAACGCCTCCGGCAATGGAGCCGCCGCGACCGAAAGGATGATCTCTAGGTCTGAGGAATCACAGGCACGACAAGTGGACCAAACAACGTACACTCCGGTGACTATGCGCTCAAAGCGGCACTACGCCCGCGAAGGTTAGGGTCCAATTCGCCGCTGCCTAGGCGTGAGCCGATTTCCACAAGGGCTCCTGGCCTGCCTTGGGAACCGTCGCCCAGGCGAGGGCTTGGATTGGCGGCGAGAATCAACACCTTAACCTCGCTGGTTATCGGATGCCTCGCTGCCAACGGCGGTCGTGTCAGCTTGCCAGCAATCATGTTCGAACTGCCTTGCGCCGTAGCCTATCGCCGACCAGCAATTGACCGAAGCGAAGGCTGGTTGCAACGTAGCGCCAAGCGAGCCTACGCGGCTCTGCTGCCAGTCTGAACAGCCATTCAAAACCGCAGCGCTGTGCCCATCTTGGCGCCCGCTTGATCCGGCCGGAGTGAAAATCAAATGCTGCCCCAACCGCCAAAAGAACCGGGGCGTTGAGCAGCGGGCGAAATTCCGCCAGCCATCTATCTTGCTTCGGTGAACCGAGCCCTACCCAAACGTAATCAGCCTGGGATTCATTGATCAAATGGATGGCGATGAGTATCGGAGCTACGTTTCCGGCACGGCCGTTGCCCAAGCTGGTTTCGCGCTAATTGTCGGTGGCGGGCTCGTGATCGCGGCTCTGGTTTCACCGTTCGAGAGCTTGCTCCTGGCGATGGTGCTCGCGGCCGTTTTCTGGCAGCTTCAGGAGTTCGTTCGGCGCGTTTTCTGCGCGCGCTTGCAGGTGGCCGCGGCGGCCATCAACGATGTCGTGAGTTATGGCGGCCAGGCTGCCTCTCTGACCGGGCTGTACGTCAGCGGCGAACTGCGCCCTGAAACGGCACTGCTGGCCATTGCCGCCACAAGCGCTATCGCCGCGGCCGTTGGCGGCTGGCAGGTCCGCCGAGACATCATCGTGATGCCCAGGGCGCGACGAGCCTGGAAGTCCGTGAGCCGCAACTGGGAATTCGGACGCTGGCTTCTTGGTGCGCAACTCCTGCGGGAGGTATCTGACCGCCTGTACACGGTTCTCCTGGTTTTGTTTGCCGGACCAGCGGGAGTCGGCGCATTCGTCGCCGCAGGTACGCTCGCCCGCATTACCAATCCGATGGTCAACGCGCTCGAGACTCTCCTTCCACCGATGGCGGCCCGATTGTTGAGGCAAGAATCGAGACTGGAAATGGAGAGGCTCCTGAGATGGGCGACATTCATTGGCGGCGCTGCTCAGGTAGTTTTCGTTGCTCTGATACTTCTATTTGCCGAGGAAATCCTGCGCGTGACTTACGGGAGAAGTACGCAGAATTTGCCGGCGTGCTGAGGATAACGTCTATCGCCTTTTTCCTCAGGTTCATGGCGCTACCGCTTCGGACCGGCTTGAGGTCCGTAGAGGAAACCCAAGCCCTGTTCTTAGTCAGAGCAGCGTCAGCGTTTTTCTTCGTCACCGGCGGCGCTTTGCTCGCGGCCGTTGGAGGAGTGACAGGGGCAGCATTGGCCGTACTGATTAAGCATTCAATTTCATTGGTTACTCTGGAAAATACAGTATCGGCGCGTCACGCGCCGTGTTCAGGCTCCTGACGCGCCAGCCTGGCAATCACCATGATCCATGAAAGAGCCCTTAGAACCCACGGCGAACAAACGCTCAAAGAAAGGTAAACAATGGTTACGAAATCCCCTGAGGCCACTTCTACCGGACCAACCGCTCTTATGATCTCTGTTTTCGACGCTCTGGAAGCGGCGCAAATCCCGCACGCAGTCCTTCATAGTCATGACTTCGGCTCCAGAATCAAGCCGTCAAAAGACGTGGACATCCTGGTTCCTAAGGAGTATGTCCAGGCGCTGGTGCCAAAGGCGTTGGCCGCGGGCGGACTGAATGTTGTCCAGGATCTTCACCGCTCAGGCGATGCTCATGCGCATCAATTCGTCGTTACTGATGGCCTGGACAGCGCCGGTCTCCCCTTGAGGCTCGACTTCATCACTGATTACGGGCCAGGCGGCCAGATCCTATACTCCTCGAACGAGCTTCTCGAATCCAGACAGTGGCGGGGCCAGCTTTGGGCTCTTTCGACCGAACTGGAGTTCATCTGCTATCTGGTCAAGAGGGTACTAGAAGCTGACCTAAATGACGTGCGCGAGCATCGCCTCGCCGTTCTCTACGAGAATGATCCAGTGGGATGTCGCGGGGAAATTGAGCGATGGTGGGGCAGCAAAAACGCAAGAAGTCTAATCAACGCGGCCGAGAGTGGTGATTGGAGCCAGATCCGGCGGCACGCACAGCCAATAAGATCCAAGCTCCGCCGGCGCCTGACTCTGCGCAACCCTTTGGGAATGCCGTCCCATTGGCTGCGAGAGGCCAAAAGATATGTTACGCGGTGCCTGCGCCCCACGGGACTGCAAATTACGTTTGTCGGGCCTGATGGTGTAGGTAAAACCACCGCGATCCAGGAAGTGACCGCGGCCTTGAAAGCTGCTTTCTGGCGGATCCACGTCGCTCATTTCCCTCCGCGTCTTTTCGAAAGGCACAGTGAGAAGTTGGCGGCCAGCGGGCCTCATGACGCTCGGCCTTGGCCGCTATCCTTGTCCATCTTTAAGCTTGCGGCAATGTCGACGGTGTTGGCAGCCTATCACTCGTTCTGGGTACGTCCACAGTTGCTCCGCTCCACACTTTTCGTGTTCGACCGCGATTTTGCCGACTTGGTTGTAGACCCGAAGCGATTCCGGTATGGCGGGCCAAGTGGCTGGCCGAGCTGGCCTGGCGGCTCGCTCCCAAAGCGGATCTCGTCATTCTTCTGGACGCGCCGGCCGAAACCATCCAGAGCAGGCAAATACAGGTGCCATTGGAGGAGACGGCCCGCCAAGTTCAGGTGTATAGGGACCTGGTGGAAAAGCTGCCGAACGGTGTCATCATCGACGCCTCCGGGTCACCTGAGAGTGTGGTCAGCAACGTAAGGCGTGCCATCCTGGAGCACCTAACGGAGCGCACGGCCCGGCGCCTGGGTCTCGAAGAACGGCAGTGATCGCTGCACAATCGCGTGACCTGCTAGAGGCTTTGTAGCCAGCTCGACTCTTCCGTTGCACAAAGCGGATTGCCCTCGCTACTGCGAGCCTAGCCGTGCCCTGGTGCACGCCGCAGTGGCTGAAATGCGCAAAGAATTCCACGTGAGCCATGGTATGGATGTGGGCGTGCGCACGAAGCCCAGAACTCGAATTTCGCAAATTCGGATAATCAGTAACTGATGCGCGCCGGTCTAGACTCAATCTGCGGAGTCCAGCTCAATGGCTTGGCTGTAGACGTCATGGATCAGGTCCCCCGATCTTTCCCAGGCGAATTCTCGCTCAACTCGCTTTAGTCCTTCGCGTCCAAGATCGGCTCGCAAGACCTCATCGTCGTTCAATCGGACCATCGCGCTTTGCATCTCCTCGACGACCTGGCCGGGACGGTCAGGCTGGATGCGGATGCCGGTATTCTTACCTACTAGAAGCGCCGGCCCTCCAATGCCGAAGCAGATCACCGGCAACCCATTTGCCATCGCCTCCAAAACCGCGAAGCCACCCGAGTCTTGAAAGCTTGGAAAGATGAGGCAGTTGTGCTGCCTTAGGAGGTCGTGAACCAGCTCGGTCGGCACCTGTCCGGTAAACGTAACGGCACTGGTGATGCCGAGGCGAGCCACCTGTCGCTCTAACCGACGCCTTTCTGGACCATTGCCAACCACGGTCAGAGTAATGTCCGGCCGGATCTCCAAAACCTTAGCCAGAGCGGTTAGGCCCAGATGCAGGCCCTTCCAGTGGATCAAACGGCCTACGAAGATTACACGCAAAGGTCCGGGTTGAAGCGACGGCGGGCGTAACCCTCCAGCCCAGCCGATCGCCAGAGACGTCAGGCCGTGTCCCGGATTTAGTGACTCAAGAGCAGCGGCCGTCTCCGGAGTGGCAGCGATAACCGTGCGGGCGCGGCGAGCCGTGCGGCGCACCAAAGGATCGAATTTCACAACCGCCTTGCTCGTATCTCTAATCGTTTGGTGTACTACTCCGCGCCAACCAAAGGTGTGATAAAACGACTTGGGCGCCGTTTCCGCGCCAGCCACGGGACCCCAGACGTAAGGGATACCCAGCCAGGCCAGAAAGCTCGGGAAGCGATACGAAACAAATGTGACATGGTGACCAAGGTCAAAACCAATCTCCGTTCGAAGCCGACGGGCCAGGCCCAGGGCCGTAAGCTGCCAGAGCAAGTAGTAAAGATGGAGCCCGCGACCGCCTCGCTTCCAAAAGGAAGCCCATCGCAGCAGATCATGGTAAACGAAGTGGAGATTCTCGACCGGTGACTCGGCCATCGCGGTTTCGATCGCTTGGCGATTATTGCTGCGGGTCAAAACCCAGACTTCGTGCCAGCGAGCCGCCTGCAGCGCCCAGTTCCAGCCAACCGCTGGCTCTGAGCTTTTACCCGGCTCACATGCGTAGGCCGACATCAGAATTTTCAAGCCGGCACCACCTGAGCCGCCACACGGCGATTCAGGACTTCAAAATACCTGCCAACCATTTCGTCAGAGTCCCCGTGCCTGGTCTCTAGTCTTTGAACCAGCCCATGCAGCAAGTAAATTCTTACCAGCGCCTCAGCTTGCCCCGATACCAATGAAGCCGGAGGCCGCGAAACCCAGTCCCGGAGGAATCCGTCGGCCTGAGTCACGCTCCAGCCGTGGAGCAAGAAGCCCGTCTGCCAGTGATGGTGCAGTTCGTCCA
Source organism: Dehalococcoidia bacterium (assembly GCA_965219205.1). Classification (GTDB taxonomy): domain Bacteria; phylum Chloroflexota; class Dehalococcoidia; order DSTF01; family WHTK01; genus WHTK01. The sequence goes on along the minus strand of CBDCMQ010000001.1, from coordinate 29,580 downwards.
GTCCGGGCAGGGCATCTAGCACGCCGTATTCCCAATCAAATGCGCTGATCGCATCCCTCTCAAGACGCAGGTTCCAGGGAGCGAAGTCGCCGTGCAGCAGCGTGGGACTCAGATTGATCTCGGCCAGATCTTGGACTGCTCGGTGGAGGACCAGAGGGAGATCTCCACTGCTCAAGCCAACAGCGTCCAGACGCTCAGGCAGCAACCTCAAGAAGGCACTTTCAATCGCTGGGCGCGGCAGACCGTGAGAGAGGCTTTGGAGGAACAGGAAATGACTCTCACGCATGTTTCTGGGCGCAGGCCAGCCAGAAACTGGCGACTGAATCGTAACCGGATGTCCGTCCAGCTGGCCGGCAAAGAGCAGCCGGGGCCCCGCAACCTGCGGTCTATTGACTTCGCCGATTTCACGCAGGATTTGGGCCTCGTTCTGCATGAGACGCTCGGCGGTAGCAGTCTCGGCAACCTTGGCAAAGGCCAACGGTGCTCCCCTTCGATCGAGAACTGAGAGCGTTGACTTGCGGCCTGGTCCGGCAGTGCCAGTGGAAACGGCCAGGTGGATTTCTGTTTTGGCTAAAAGGCGATGGAGCAGCTGCAACAGGTCAGGCGGATCGCGGCGCGCCACTAAAATTTTCTGCGGTCGCCACAACAGTGGTCCGGTGTGCAGCATTAGTTGCAGGATTTTAGCTTTAGCCGGGCCGCCTGCCGATAAGGCGTGTAGTTATTCAGCGCTCCGGCGGCAACTGAACTGCTCTCCAGAGGAATCAGCCAGCGCGGGTCTTCGATGCTAGGCAGCGCGGCGAAGGTCGTCACGTATTCGAATCCAGCCTCACGAAGACGAGGTGGTGAGAGTGTGGAATTAAGAGCGACCAAACCCTCGAACGCCTCCAAGGCGGGAAGGTCGCCGGCTGAGGCATCGTTGCAAATGAAAACACTCGCTTCTCCGTCTGATTCCTGCGCAGCTAAGTGCGCGGCCAGCCAGTCCGGCAGGCCAGAGCCCGTAAATCTGCTGGCTGCCGGAAATAACGGCTCCCAGGCCAATGAATGTTGCTCAGCCATGTGCCATCCTCAGACCCATCCGCAAGTCATGTGCGTGCGCCCGTTTGCCGAGCATCCTAGGCAAAAGGAGCTGCAATTCAGTGGAGCCACTTTCTGGCGGCTCGTGGGTTACGTAATCAAGCAGAGCCTGTCGTCTTGGCCTCAATGTGACCTTCCCTGTCCCCAATCATGCAGGATTCGACGCCGTGAACTGCCGCGACCGCGCCACGCGAAGCAGCGGCTTTCCGCTCCCAAGTAACAACACGGGCGGTTGTGAGATATTTCGATTGTTTTAACGCCGGCAATGGCCTTGGGCCTTGCCGGGAGCAACGGCAGCGCCAGGAGGGGAAAAACGAGCCCTCAACGCCTGTTTTAACGCCGGCAATGGCCTTGGGCCTTGCCGGGAGCAACGGCAGCGCCAGGAGGGGAAAAACGAGCCCTCAACGCCTGTTTTAACGCCGGCAATGGCCTTGGGCCTTGCCGGGAGCAACGGCAGCGCCAGGAGGGGAAAAACGAGCCCTCAACGCCTGTTTTAACGCCGGCAATGGCCTTGGGCCTTGCCGGGAGCAACGGCAGCGCCAGGAGGGGAAAAACGAGCCCTCAACGCCTGTTTTAACGCCGGCAATGGCCTTGGGCCTTGCCGGGAGCAACGGCAGCGCTAGGAGGGGAAAACGAGCCCTCAACGCCGGCAATGACCGTGGGCCTGAGCCCGTCACTCTGGGCCTTTGCCACGTTTTAGGGTCCCGCCGCTAGCGCGCTGCTCCCCTGCCCTTTTGCTGGACGATGATTTCGACCAGCTGGCGAGCGGTATCCTCTAGGGCGCCGGTCTCGTTCACCAGAACGTGGTCGAAGTCAGCCGCGGCCTGCATCTCTTGGCTGGCAGCGTCACCGCGCAGCCTTAGCTGTTCCTCGTCCTCAGTACCGCGTGAAACCAGACGGCGGCGCTCCTCCTCAAGGGATGGCGGCGCAATAAAAACAAGCACGGCGTCTGGAATCAACTCCTTCAGCGTACCCGCGCCTTGAACATCAACCCTTGCGATCACATCTCGTCCCGCCGCCAAGGGCTCAACCACCTGAGAACGCGGGATACCACGGCGTTGGCCGTAGACCATAGCATGTTCAAGTAACTCGCCATCACGTTCCATTCGATCGAACTCAGCTTCGCTTACAAATAAGTAATCGACGCCAGCAACCTCCTCTGGTCGCTCCGGCCGAGTGTTTGCCGTGACGACAAAATGCACCGGTAAATCCCAGGCCATCAACAGATCCCTTACGGCATCTTTCCCAGATCCGGAAGGGCCCGACAGAACGATTAGCAGGGGCGGACCATCAGGTATCTGCGGCAAGTCAGCCGGTGGCGGAACCCTGGCTTTGCCAGCCGGACGAGTTTCTTCGCTCAAGCGAACATCTTCCCTGATATTCCCCGACCTAACGAGTAACTAGCGTGGCTCCGCTTATAGCTTCAAGATCACGCCAGAAGCCGGGATAAGACACGTCAACTGCTTCAGAACGCTCGATTATCGTCTCACCTTCGGCAATTAGACCGCCGATAGCAGAGGCCATGGCTAGCCGGTGGTCTCCTTCGCAATCTAGTTGCGCACCGGAAAGCCGCCCGCTCCCTTCGATAATCATGCCATCTGGTTGCTCTTGAACCTCGACCCCAAAGGCCTTCAGCATGCGGGCTACGGTCGCGATGCGGTCGGATTCTTTGACCCGTAAATCCGCGGCATCACGAATTACCGTTCTACCTTCAGCCAGGGCAGCCGCTATCGCCAGTGCCGGAACTTCATCGACCAGGCGCAGCGTGAGCTCTCCATCCACCTCTATGCCGCGCAACCCGCTGCTCCTCACTGTGATTTCCGCGATTGGCTCCCCGCTGTTAAACCGCTGTTTTGTGACGCTGATCTCGGCCCCCATCGCCTCAAGGGCTTCTATCAAGCCCGTGCGGGTTGGATTGACACCGACAGCCTTCAAAACTATGTCAGCGTCGGGGTGGGCCGCGGCCGCGGCAATCCAGAAGGCTGCCGCACTCATATCGCCGGGCACACTTACGTCATTCGCGACAAGCCGCTCAAGGGGCGACACTCGGTGAGTCAGGCCGTCGCTAAGAATTTGGGCACCCATCGCGTTGAGCATCCGCTCGGTATGGTCACGCGAGTGGCCCACATCATCAAGGACTGTTTCTCCTTCAGCGAACAGTCCGGCCAGAATCAGGGCAGATTTTACTTGTGCACTCGCGACCGGCATCTGATAGCGCATGCCTCGCAGATCGCCACCGTGAATCGCAACTGGTGCGCGGCCTCCTTCGCGAGCCCAGGCAGAAGCTCCCATCTGGCGTAACGGTGCTAGAACGCGCTCCATCGGCCGTTCTCGCAGTGATTGATCTCCCGTGATGACAGAGAAAGAAGGTTGCCCAGCCAGGACGCCACACAAGAGTCGCATGGTTGTGCCGGAGTTGCCGGCATCCAGAACTTGAGACGGCTCACGCAAGCCTCGTAACCCGGCCCCACGAATCGTTAGGGCACCCGAGCTTTCATCGAGATCCATCTGCACGCCGAGCTGACGCAAGCAATTGACCGTAGAGAGACAATCCTCGCCCTGGAGGAAACCACGTACGACAGAGGTGCCTTCGGCTAAAGCGTTGAAGATGGCGGCGCGATGCGAAATCGATTTATCACCCGGCACTTCGATCTGGCCGCGCAAACGTGGGACGGGTCTGACGGTGGCTTTCACTTGTGCCTCCCCAGCTCCTAGTCCTTGCGACGGAGCCGCGCCTCGCGCTCCCGTTTCTTGACCGTCTCTTCGAAGGAGTCCGTGAGCTCTTTGGCCCGTTCTCGCCAGAGACCCCCACCCATAATGCTGATAAACGCCTCCGAGGAGGTTGGAACATCAACCGCCCTTCCTGGGTCGGCATGCCGCGGCGGCTCACTGAGGAAGGTCTCTCGCTGCATTTGGACCTCGGCCAAGTCGCGAAAAAGTCCCTCGTTGTCATCGCTCTCGATAAGGTCAGCTAGCTTACGTAGTTCAGCGATGTACCGCTCTACCCAATGCAAGACGTTCTCTCGATTGGTCAGAAAAATATCGTGCGCCATTTCCGGCTGCCCGGATGCAAGACGAGTCAGATCGTTAAACGCCGGACCAGCCATTCCGGCCATCTCCGGCCACGCGGCGCTACCCTTTACGAGGCTGAAAAGGGCTACTGAGGCCATCAAGGGAACATGGCTAATCGCCGCGGCATAAGCATCGTGTTCCTTTGGGTCAAGGAAGAACGGCCGGGCGCCAATCGCTGTGGCGAGACCGAGGACAGCATTTACCGCCCCGTTAGCTGCGCTGATGCCGGGCAAGACGCAGTAAGGACGTCCGTCGAACAGGCCGGCCTCCGCCGCCTCAGGGCCGGAACTTTCCTTGCCAGCCATGGGATGGCCGCCTACGAAATGGACGTCGGGTGGTAACAGTTGTTCCGCCCACTCCAATACGTCACTCTTGGTGCTGGAAACGTCGGTCACAACCGTTCCAGCCTGCAGATGGGGTGCAATCTCTTCAAACACTCGCTTTACCGCCGTGATCGGGGTGGCGATTACGACGATTGTGGCGCCCCGCGCTGCTTCCTCCGGCGTCGGCTCCAGTCGATGAATTGCCTTTGCCTTCAAGGCGCGCTGACCGACTGCACGATCCCGGTCATAACCGACGATTTCGGCTTTAACGGAATTTGCTCGATTGAGGGCCAGGCCCATCGAGCCGCCCACAAGACCAAGTCCAATAATCGCCAATTTACCCATAGCGTCCTCCCCCTCCCCCTCTCACACCGGGAAAATCCAGCGCGCTCATGTTCATGTTAGCTGAGGCCAGCGCCTAGCTGGCGTCGTCGGCCGCTTGAAGCAGCCTCAGCGAAGATCTCTCATTAGGCAGCACTTCACCAGCGATCAGGCGTGAAATCGTTGAGCTGGACCCCGCTGCACTCACCCTGCGAGCACCAATTTCTGCGTGATGAATCAAACGATATGCGGCGGCTCGCCAGCCATTTGAGCCCGCTGACGCGAGGCGTCGCACCAGACTCGGGGAAAGCACTTTGGTGACCCGTAACCAAAGCGGAACAACACCCTTGCCGCTGTCGTGAAGAAGGGCCGCGGAAAGCAGATCTCGATCATTAACACCGCTCTCGACTAGCCGGCGCTTTACGTCAAGAGCATGCCATTGGTCTCGTCGTTGCATGGCGAAGAACAATTGCAATTCCTTATCGGTCAAGGTTGCCTTGACTTCCTCGACTTGCGAACCGAAAAGACTAGGCCTAAAAGAGTGGAGCACCTGGCGGGAGCGGTAAATCGGCCTAGCCAAGTGCCCGTTCCCCTGTACCCGATATGACTTCGGTGAGGGCGTTTATAACCGGTGACATCACATCGTGAAGCAAGCTGACTGAACCTTGGGTTACGAACGGCATGACGATTAGAAGCATCAAGATTCCCGGCCCGTACGGCTCCAGCCGGGCAACTGTCAGCGATAGATCACGTGGCAGCAGGCCGACGGCCACCGAAAAGCCATCTAGAGGCGCGACTGGCAGAAGGTTAAACACGGCCAACACCACGTTAAAAATGATGATCGAGGTCAGATACAGGCCGGCAAACTCAGCGATACCCCAGCCGCTGACCGTCCAAGGTCCCAAGAAAGGGCTGCGCCAATCGACTAGGCCGAAGTGAATAGGCATAGATGCCAGTACAGCAAGCAAGATATTGGACAAAGGACCCGCGGCGGCCACCATTGCCCTGCCCTTCTCGGGGCCGTTGCGTAAACGCGACGGATTTACGGGCACAGGCTTCCCCCAACCGAAACCTCCGATTAGCAAGAACAATGTTCCCGTGGGATCCAAATGACGCGCCGGATGCAGGCTTACGCGGCCCATCATGCGAGCGGTCTTATCGCCCAAACGATCCGCTGTGAAAGCATGGCTAAACTCATGAAACGCGATACCCGCGACTAAAGCAGTGATTACCGCGCCAAAGAAAGTGATGAAAAGCACAAAGCTTTGTTCAATCAGTGAAGAATAAGTCAGTAGCAAAATGGGACCTCTCGTGGTTGCACTGATTTTAACATGACCCCACTAGACAGCCCGTGGCGGCGCCAAAACAATGCCTGCCTGCTAATTGACCTTAATTCCGGGCCCACCTACGATTGTGCCGTATTTCTCAAACTGGCCTCTCAAACTGTCTGGTGTGAATTGCCCATTGACATCCCCGCTGTAGTAATCGACCGACTGCCGATCTACGCACGATCGTTAAACAGTCTTGAAGCCCAGGGCCGTGATGTCGTTAGCTCTCACGAACTCGGCATCCTGTTGGCGGTAACACCAGCCCAAATCCGCAAAGACCTTAGCTACTTTGGACGGTTCGGCAAGCAGGGCCGGGGCTACAACGTTCAACGTCTGGCGTTGGAGTTGCGCCAGATCCTGGGATTGGACCGACAGTGGTCGATGATCTTGATCGGCGTCGGTCATCTCGGGCGCGCAATTCTCAGCTACGACGGTTTCCAACCCCAGGGCTTCGTGATTGTCGACGCCTTTGATGTTGATCCGGAGGTGGGCGGAACGGTCGTGGGAAACCTCACCATTCATCCGGTGTCCAGCCTTCCGGAGTACCTCGCCGACAATCAAGTAGATATCGGCATCGTTGCCGTTCCGGCTGCCACGGCGGAGCCGATAATCGCAGAGCTTGTGAATGGCGGCGTTCGCTCGATCCTCAACTATGCCGCTACCTCGATATCGGTCCCGGGCCGGGTTCAGGTGCGTAACATTGACCCGGTCCTTGCCCTACAGAGCATGACCTTCTATCTCAAGAACGATGGCCAGTAAAGTTTCGCCGTGAGCTCTGATAGCTCAGAAAATGCCGCCTACAAGCGGTCCTGCTTCAGCACCCAGTCAGGCGGATCGCACTTACCTTAGGGCTGGTTGGAAACAAGTAGCTCTTCTTCTGTTGGCAGCGAGCGCTTGATAACGTCTAGGTACTCGAGGGCCGCGCCAGCCCCGGAGGCAACACAGCTGAGCGGATTTTCCGCCAATTGACAAGGTACGTTCGTCTGCTCCGAGATCAGTTCGTCGATTCCATCGAGCATCGCCCCACCACCGGTGAGAATGATGCCTCGATCGACCACGTCAGACGCCATTTCTGGTGGTGTTTTCTCCAGTACTGCCTTGGCGGCGCCAACAATGGTCGCCAGGCAATCCTGGAGCGCAGTCACAACTTCATTGGTCGTCATGATGATCGTCTTTGGCAGACCTGAGACTTGGTCACGACCGCGGACTTCCATGGCCTGCTCTTTGGTGACCGGAACCGCGCTGCCGATTCCCATTTTCACTTCTTCGGCGGTGCGGTCGCCAATTATTAGGTTGTAGCGACGCTTTACGTAGGTGATTATCGCTTCATCCATCGAGTCACCAGCAACGCGCACGGACTCCTTGACGACGATACCGTACATTGAAATTACGGCGGCCTCCGAACGGCCACCGCCAATATCCAGGATCATGTTTCCGCTGGCAGTACCGACCGGTATCTGCGCACCAATCGCCGCGGCCAGCGGCTCGGGTATCAAGTGAGCAGGACGTCGCGCGCCGGCTTGCTCGGCGGCATCGCGCACAGCTCGTTGCTCCACACTCGTGACACCGGCAGGGATACAGATCATGACCTCAGGACGGATCAGGTTGATTCGGCCTACTACTTTGCTGATGAAATGACGCAGCATGGCCTCGGTTATTAGGTAGTCGGCGATCACGCCGTGCCGCATCGGCCGGATCACACTAATATTGCCGGGTGTTCGGCCAATCATGTCCCTCGCCGCTGTTCCGACCGCGACTACAGTGTTATCGCGAGTCGTTAGCGCCACGACAGCCGGCTCCCGAATAACAATGCCCTCTCCCTTGACGAAGACGAGGACGTTGGCTGTCCCTAAGTCGATCCCAATTCTTTTTGCCAGCATAGTTTCGTTGGTCCTGTGTTAACGATCGACGATGGCGCCAAGGCGCCGAAGCTTGCCGACCAAATCCTCATGGGCCCGGTCGAGATGATAAACATCGTGAATTTCGGTTGTGCCTTCGGCCGAGAGCGCTGCCAGCACTAGTGCACCGCCCGCACGCACGTCGAGCGCCCGCGCAACGGTGCCATAGAGCTGAGTCGGTCCGGTGATGATCGCCGTTTGCCCAGCGGAAATGACATCGGCACCCATTTTTCGCAGCTCACCAATATAGAGTAATCGGTTCTCGTAGACTCGCTCGTGAATCACGCTGACACCTTTGCACTGGGTCAAAAAAGCGGACAGAGGCGGATGCAGATCGGTTGCCAAGCCTGGGTAGGGTACTGCCTGAGCTTGGACGCTGCGAAATTCGCGGTCTTCCGCCTCCACCTCGATAGCACTCCCATCCACTTCCACTCCCACGCCAGCGGCACGCATTTTTGTGATCAGGGCATCCAAATGCCCGGGGGCCGTATTCTCCAAACGCACTCGTCCGTGGGTGACCGCGGCGGCGAGAGCGAACAAACCCGTCTCCAAACGGTCCGGAGTGACTTGATGCGTCGTGCCATGCAGGGAATCTACACCTTCTATTTCTATGACACTTCCGCCAGCGCCGGAAATCCTCGCTCCCATCTCATTGAGCATCTCGGCCACGCAGACTATTTCCGGTTCAGCCGCGGCGTTAATGATCGTTGAAGTACCGCGTGCCAGGACAGCAGCGAAGATAATATTCATGGTTCCGGTAGCACTTGGATAGTCGAGGAAGACTCGCGTGCCGCACAATCCGTCCTTGTCGGTCGCGTTCGCCACATATTGCTCGCCGCGCCGGGAAATCTTGGCGCCCAACTCAGCAAAGCCGGAAATATGGACATCGAGCGGGCGTGTTCCCAGAACATCGCCACCGGGCGGGCAGCAGGCTGCCTCGCCAAAACGCCCAAGGAGCGGCCCCATCACCAAAAAGCTGGCCCTTTGATTGACAACGAGCTCGTTGGGCGCATCCAAACGGGTAATGCTATTGGCCTGAACCCGCCAAACACCGCCGCCCTCATTGGTAACCTCGACGCCCAGGGAACCAAGGATGGCAGCCATTACGCGAACATCCTCAATCTCGGGGACGTTTTCGAGCACGCACTCGTCTCCGGTCAGAAGACAGGCTGCGAGGGCGTAATCGGCACCGTTCTTGGAGCCACCTACCCGTACCGAACCGCGAAGCGTTTCGCCTCCGGTAAGGATTAGTCTTGGGCTTACAACAGGTGCTTTCGTGCCCGACTCCATGTCACAAGAATACGGTAGGGCGTGCGAGCTAACAACCTTATGTAGCCTAGACCAGAAATGATCATCCAGCTAGTCCGCTGTACTCGTCCAGTAGATGCCGGACACTTACCTCCTCTCGGTGAATGCTAGCAGCCACTCTTGCGGCGTTAGATGGCCAAGGGCCTGATCGGGCCGGTAAGTGTTGTAACGCTGCTCCTGTTGGAGCAGCTGGGTTCTCAGTTGGCTGAGCGAGTCGGGTGGGTCAACCAACTGGTAAAGCTCCTCTTTGTGGGTGCGCTGGGCTCGTTCCAGGCAGCCGTTGAGCTTGGGGGAGCGTGGTGGCAGCACAAAAAGCCGCAGCCCCTTCTGCTCACAGGCGGCCTCAAACTCGGCCCTGAACTCAGAGCCACCGTCCAGCTGGATCGCCTTCACCGGACCCGGCATACGCTCGATGATCGTATCGAGGAAGTCGCGCGCCGTGCCGGCGGTAGCGCGGCCGGAGACACCCAAGACGTCCCAGCGGCTGACAATATCACGCGCCGAGAAGTGCTTGTAGGCATGGGTAATACCGGTCCAGCGCACGTCGGCGCTGTCCACCTGAACCAGATCTCCCGGCGCCTTGACGACGTAGTCTTTGGGCTTACGCACGGCATAGGGCCGCACCTGAGGCCGAGAGACGATGCAAGGGTCCTTCAGACTCGCAGGCCCCAGTTTGCCTTGGCGTCTGAGCCGGCTGAGGATGCGGCCCACCATCGAGACCGAGATAGTGACCCCTTGGCGTCTGAGGATCGGCTGTAGCTTGTCTTTGCCCCAGACGGGATTGTCTTGGCGCAGGCGTAGCACCGCTGCTTCGAACTCTAGGCTCCAAGTCGGCTTGCGGACCTGGTGTGGCCTATGGCTGCGGTCTTGCAGACCCCGCGGACCCTGGAGCCGGTAGCACTCTAGCCACTGGTAAAGGGTTGAGCGGCTGCGTCCAAAGCGTCTTGCCGTCAGACTCACCTTCTCGCCGTGATCCTTGTGCCACTCAACAGCCCTGAGGCGCGCCTTCGCCTCACGTGATAGTCGTGGCTCCTCCCTGCCTTCCTGCGCTCCCTCTGGGAGGAGACGAGCCAGGGTTGGACCGCCTGGGATGATCGACCCGTACGTCTGCATTGGGACTCCGTATCGTCCCCGCCTTCTCATCATTGTCGTGTACGGCATCTTTCTGAACGAGATCACCGACCGATGGTGGTGTATTTTGATTCGATTAGGGCGGTAACTTTCTGGGGCTCCCGTGCGTTAAAACAAGCGTTACAACATAAAACGGAGATTCTTGACACTGGCTGAGGATTTAGTGAGCATAAGGCCGGTTAAATTATCTCCAGGCGGTGGTGGAACGTTCGGCTATTCTTTGCTGCGCCCGGAACAACGCGTGCCGCTTCTGAATGCCGGTTTGGATTTGGGTCGCTATCCAACAACGGACCTTCGCCTGCCTAAAGAGGATAATCATCCTTTCATACTGGCGGTCGCGGTTCGACACCTCGATAGTGCTGGCTGCCGCGAGTTCGCGGAGGTAGCGTTCTGAGTCAACGCATTCTCATCTACAGCCAGGACGGCTTGGGCCTCGGTCATCTCCGGCGTTCTACCAACATCGCCAGAGAGATCCTTAGAGAAGAACCCGAAGCAAGTGTTTTAATCGTCGCCGACTCACCAGCGGCGCCATTTTTTGTTCCGCCCAAAGGCGTCGATTATCTAAAGCTTCCGACAATTGTTAAGACCGGCGATTCTAGCTGGGCGCCGTCAAGTCTATCGATTTCTCTCGAAGACACACTGAAGCTGCGGTCACGGTTGATCGTGAAGGCCTATCAGAAATTCCGGCCAGACGTCATATTGGTCGATCACATGCCGGTGGGTGCTCTCGGTGAACTGAAGCCGCTAATCGATGAAGCAATGAGTGACACGACTCCGCCTCGTCTTTTCCTGGGCCTGCGCGATGTGTTGGACCGGCCAGAAGTAATTCAAAAAGCCTGGCAGGCGGCCGGTGGCTACGATTACCTGAAGTTCTATGAGGCGGTCCTGATTTATGGAACCTCTGAACTGCATGATTCTGCTTCAATTTATGACCTTAGGTCTCGTTCCAAGGACGTCATTTTTTGCAACTACGTCTCACTGGACCCATCCGGTGGCTCGCAGGTAGCCCGTTCTGGCGTGACACCGTCTGCGGACGAGGTTCCGCTGGTTCTCGTGATGGGTGGCGGCGGAGCGGACCTCTTTCCACTGGCCAAGACCTTTATCGAGGCCGTTCCACATTTGCAACCTGAGATGCCGATGGAAGCCGTGGTTCTTCCCGGGCCCAACATCCCGCATGACGACATGGAGACGCTGGGCCTAATGGCAGAATCGCAGCCGGTTGATGTCCAGCGAGGTTTTGAGGATGCAACATACTGGCTGCAAAGGGCTTCAGCTGTCGTAATGATGGCCGGCTACAAAAGCGTCTGCGAAGTTATGGCCTGGCAGAAGAAAGCATTGGTAGTACCGCGCCCCGGGCCAAGCGCCGAGCAGCGGATTCGCAGCCAGCTGTTTGCACAAAGACGACTTATCCATATGATCGATCCTGATGAGTTGACGCCGTCACGGCGGGCAAGAGGTGTTTTCGAACTACTGGTCGACGACGCCGTTCCGAACCGTGAAGCCATGCCGGCCCTGGATGGCGCAAGACGTGCGGCGGAAGCGCTTCTGGCCTAGGATAGAGTCGTGAGATGTCCTGGGTGGAATTGGGACAGCTAATCTAAGGAGCACGCAATGAGGTTGGGAGTGACGGGCTACGGTGTGGTGGGGAGTGCCACAGCTGACGTTCTCCGCCGGCTTGGTCATTTAGTTTTCGTTCAGGACGTTGCCTCAGACCGGCTGGAGGCGGCTTCAGCCGACGGATTCGGTTCTCGCGATGGGGCTGAAAGGATTGAGGCGGATTTCGTCTGTGTTCCTGAAACAAACGCGGCTGAGGCACTGGCTGCGTTGCCGTTGGGTCCTGTTGCCGTGCTTCGTTCGACCGTCCAGCCCGGTACGACTGACCAGCTTGCCAAAGAATTGGCCCGGCCGGTTTTGTTCATGCCCGAGTTTCTGCGAGAGGCAACGGCTAAATGGGACACACTCAACCCTCATCTAATCCTGATCGGTACCCATGACCGGGAGTTGGGTGAGTGGCTTAGCTCGATTTTTGCATCGTTGATGACGAAGACTGTGAGCCGGCGGTTGCCGAAATGGTCAAGTTGTCGCTAAATTCCTACCTTCACACGCTCATTTCGTTCTGGAACAAGATTCACATGATCTGCGAGAAAGTTGGGATACCGTCTCACTTGGTCGGTAGGCTGGCGGCAGAAGATCCTCGCGTTCCAACATATGGCGCGGTGATGCACGGCAACCCGGTGGGTGGCCGCTGCCTGCCCAAGGACATCGAGCAGTTAATTAGCTTCGCCGAGGACCTGAGCTACTCGCCGGACTTGCTTTTGGAGGCGCAGCGTCTCAATCTGAAGCTTGCCGACAATGAGGTGGGTGGAGCAGAGAATGGGCATCAAACCGCAGAAGCACACTCGGAGCTCACTCTCAACACCGGCGTCATACACGCAAAGCAATAAGACTGGTGTGTCGGAGGCGAAATTCGCCTATCTCATTCGGATGTTTCCCCAAACATCCGAAACTTTTATAGCCAACGAGATCCTTCGTGTTGAACGCGCCGTTGCGCATCTACTCGTATCGACAACCCGTCGAGGCGGTGGAGCACGGAGCCGTCCGGCTAATTCGGTCCCCCGTCCAGTATTTACCGGACCCCTTATGGAAAAGCCTTGGCAAACTCCTTGGCAGAGCTAGTGCGATGCGGAAGCTAGAGCCATTGCGATTTCGCAAGACCGTGGCGTACGTTGGGCGTGTCTCAATCCGTGATCGCAGCATTGATGTTTGGAAGCGTTTGTTGCAGGCGCTTTATCTGGCGTGGGATCTGAGGCAGGAGAAGGTGGCGCACGTTCACGCTCACTTTGCCCATCAAGCGACTCAGGTGGCAATGCTGGCGAGCATGCTCAACGGGATTTCTTTCAGTTTCACGGGGCATGCCAAGGACGTTTATACTGCCCGGCCACGCAACCTCAAGGAGAAAGTTGAAATGGCCGCTTTCGCGGTGACTTGCACGGGAGCGAATCAAACGTACCTACGGTCCCTGGTGGCACCAGTCGATCGAGAGAAAATTGAGCTCGCATACCATGGTGTAGACATCGAGAAGTTCAGCCCCGACATCGGTAGTTCGGACAGCGACGAAGCGGCTCCTCTCGTGCTGTCGGTGGGCCGGCTTGTGGCGAAAAGGGGTTTATTGACCTCATTGAGGCTCTGGCGCGCCTCCGAACAAACGGTGTGCAGTTTCGCGCGTTGCTTGTCGGAGAGGGACCGGACCGTCGAATGCTGGAGCAACGCCGGCGGCACGCGGGGCTCGATGATGTTTTGGAAATGCCCAGCGCCTGCAGCCAGGAGGCCTTGGTCGATATCTATCGTCGTGCCACTGTCTTCGCGCTGCCATGCCGTGTCTTGCGAAACGGCGACCGTGACGGAATTCCCAACGTTCTGATGGAGGCAATGGCGATGGCAATCCCAGTGGTGTCCACGTCAATTTCAGGCATACCGGAATTGGTGACTAGCGGGGAGAACGGCCTGCTGATGCCGGAGCGCGATCCAAGCGCGTTCAGCAGTTCTCTAGAATCGGTGATCCGAGATCGAGACCTGGCGCGACGTTTGGGGGCAGACGGCCGCCGAACGGTCAGTGATAGATTTAGTTCGGACGTGACAGCAGTGAAGCTGTCCAGCCTTTTTTGGCGGCCACCCATGCGGGCGAGAGCGCCGGGAAGACTGCTTAATCGCTTGCGTGCATTGGTAACTGGCGTCGCTGGGTTTATCGGCTCACAGCTTTCTGAGAGCCTCCTTGACGAGGGCTGGGATGTACAGGGAGTTGATTCCTTCTCTGACTACTATGAGACCTGGATCAAAGAGCGCAACCTGGCCGTCAGCCAGGAGAACGCCCGGTTTAGTTTTGTTCGCGGCGATCTGGCTGATATCGACGCGGAGCCGCTGGTTGACGATGTCGATTACGTCTTTCACCTCGCGGCCCGTGCCGGCGTGCGATCTAGCTGGGACGCCTCCTTCGACCAGTATTTGCGCGACAATCTTTTGGCCACTCAGCGGCTACTGGAAGCCTGCAAGGGTCGCAAAGTTAAGAAGCTAATCTTTGCTTCCTCGTCCTCCGTTTATGGCGACGCCGCGGCATTTCCGATAGAGGAAACAGTCAAGCCACAGCCGATCTCACCGTACGGTCTGACAAAGCTAGCGGCTGAAAATCTCTGCCGGCTTTATGGGCAGGGCCATCAAGTGGCTTCCGTGAGCCTCCGGTTTTTACTGTCTATGGTCCGCGGCAGCGGCCCGACATGGCTTTTCATGTCTTCGGTCGCGCGCTGCATGACAAGACGCCGATTGAGATCTTCGGTGATGGTTTGCAAAGCCGGGAGTTTACCTACGTTGGAGACGTCGTCCGGGCAGTAAGGCTCGCGGCCGAGCACGCGGAGCCGGGCTCGGTATATAACATAGGAGGCGGTGGGGAGGTATCCCTAAACGAAGCGGTTCGGATGCTCATGGATATCAGCCGTATTGACGTGCCGGTTCGCTTTGGCGAGAGTCAAGCTGGCGATGCGCGCCGAACCGTGGCTGACACGTCAAGGGCGCTTGAGGACCTGGGCTTTAAGCCGCAAATCGGGCTGCGTGAGGGCTTGGAAAAGGAGTGGGAATGGCTGCAAGGTCTACTCGATTCGGTGCCGAAGCTGAAGTGAGCAAGAGCCTGCTGGGCATCTCAGACCCATGAGAATCGCCTACCTCTGCTGCGATGCTGGCATCCCAGTTTCGGGAGTGAAGGGTGCGTCCGTCCACCTGCGCGAAGTGGTTAGCGCCCTTCAGAGCTTAGGTCACGAAGTCCGCGTCTATTCGCCCGCGGTTGATGCCCCGGATGATACGTTCCGTTCGGTCGCGCTCTCGGGCATGGCTAAAGAGGCGGCGGCCCAGATTGCGCTCGACCTGCCGGAACCGGAGCACCTGGCCAACGAATTTGACCGGCTCTTGCTTTTGGAGCAGCTCAAGATTGTGCTGCAACCAGAATTTGCGCAATGGCGACCAGATTTCATCTACGAGCGCTATTCGTTGTTTGGCTATGCAGGTTTGGAGTTGGCAGACCAAATCCAAGTACCGCTGCTGGAAGTCAACGCTCCCCTACGTCAGGAGCAGGAAAGATACCGCCAGCTCGAGCTCAAGCAGACGGCTGACGCCATTGAACGCCGGGTACTAACTGGCGCTGGGAATCTGCTCGTGGTCTCAGACGCGTTGGCCGAATATGCGGTCGGTCTCGGTGTTGAACTGCAAGATATCGAGGTTCTTCCAAACGCGGTCGATGTCGAGCGATTCAGTCCCGACGTGCCGCTGTCCGGCCTAATTAAGAAAACAAGGACAGACGAGAAATTAGTAGGATTCGTCGGCAGTCTCAAACTCTGGCATGACGTGGACACGCTTGTGGAGGCGATTCGCCAGCTGCACACCGAGGACAAAACCTATCGGCTGTTAGTCGTCGGAGATGGTCCGCGCTGGTCAGATCTGAACGCTCTCAACGAGACATTTTTGAGCCTAAGCGGCGCTGTTTGACATGATGAGGTACCCGGTTTACTGGTAGCGATGGATCTGATCGCCGTCCCGTATGCTGCTGAAGGAGACCCGTATTTTTCGCCGATCAAGTTATTCGAGGCCACGGCGGTTGGTAAGCCGGTAGTGGGGGCGTGTGTTGGTCAAGTGGCTGAGATTATTGAGGATGGCGTGAACGGCCTGCTTTACGAACCCGGCGACGCCGCCGACCTCGCGGCGAAGATTCGACAAGTTTTCCAGTCATCTGACCGAGGGACTCGGCTCGGACAGGAGGCTCGCCTGGGTGTGGAGCGTTGGCATACCTGGAGACATAATGCAGAGCGAATAGTCGGGCGCGCCGAAGCGCTGATCAGCTCAGGAGTTCGGCTTGGCCAGTAGCACTCCTACGAATCTCAGACCGGATCGAAGGATGCCCGATCTGGACTTGCTATGGTCTCCCTCGAGAATGATCGAACTGCTCAATTCGCGTGTTTTGCCGAATTTGGCTGAGTCGCGGTCCGCAACCGGTTTGACCGTCAGGCACCTCACCTATCGTCCCGGCAGACAGTGCTTTGCTCTCTGCGAAGTAGAGTTCGATTCGCCAGCCGCTGATACGATCCGTGTAGTGATCAGCTTTGCCAAGGACCAACGGCTTGAGGAGGCGTTTCGAAAGCGCTACCAGCGGCGAGGACGCCGCCATCAAGAGGCTGTCTACCTGGCGGACATCAACTGCCTCTTCGAGCGTTTCCCTTCTGATTGGCAGTTGCCGGGGGTGGCTCACCTTCTCGACCCCAAGCGACTTCCGCGGCTCATGCAGGCCTCTGGCCTCGATGCCTCGACGGCAGAGACGCCGGAAAGAGCTCCGGAAGTTGTAACCTACCGGCCACACGAAGCCAGCGTTGTAGCCTTCCCGGGCGTTGTCTCGACCGAAGGCCGGGGTCTCGTTGCCAAGGCGGTTCGAGAGAAGGGTAAAATGCGAGCCTTCCATCGGGCCTCAGTCGCCCTTCGCAGCGCAATTAGTGAGCCTACGGTTTGGGCGCCAGAGACTTTTCTGCCAAGCGGTCAGTCCCGGGTGTTGCTAATGCAACTCGCGACCGGTCGCTCCGTCTACGACCACGTGGTCCACTCGGGAATTGACGAAGCCAAGGCGGCCGTGGACCTCGCCGCTAAAGCGTTATTGGCGATCCACGCGACTCCGTCTCACCTGGCACCCAAGAGCAAGTGGCGGGTCAAAGATGAGCTTGAGCACACGCACAACCGGACCGCCCGGGCTCGATTGGCGGCACCGGAGTTGGCGGCTGGAGCGATAGCAGTGCTGAACGATGTCGCCCCGCTCATTTCCGACACGAAAGAGAAAAGCTCTGTTTTCCTTCACGGTGATTTCAAGGGTAGTCAACTGCTTGTCGACGATGGCCGGATCGCGATTATTGACCTCGATAGTGTTGGCCGCGGTGACCCGGCGGTCGATGTCGGGAATTTTCTTGCTGACCTACACAGGGAGGCTGTCGTAGGTGAGCGGAACGATCCTCGAGAGTATGGACGAGTCTTCCTTGACGCTTACCTTGCCGGCTCTGACAGAAAAGGCATCGCGGAACGTGCAGCCCTGTTTCGAGTCATCGCTCTGGTCCGGATGGGAATCCATAGCTTTCGGCAACAAGCGCACACCTATGCAGATTCGCGATTATATCGTTCTCAGTTGCTGATCGATGAGGCTCGGGAATGCCTAGCGGCTCTGTAGAGAGCCTCTCGGCTGACACGAATTTCCCAGCGCTATCCAGTGCTGTCAATCAATCCTTCCTCCAGCCCCTGCTGACCCGACACCTAAACCGGGAGCAACAGGTGCGGCTCGCCGGATTTGAGGTCCTCAACCACAAACCCGGGAGACGTTGCACCATCAGGTACGAGCTGGATGACCCGAATGGGAGCCTCAATAACGTCCGTGTGATCGGCAAGTGGCAAAAAAACCTTGATCATGCGGCTAAATTAAATCAAACACTGCGTTGGCTAGGTGGTCAGGTGGACCCGAGATTACTGGCCTTTCCCCGAGTGCTCGGGTTTGATGAAACCCTGGGTCTGATCTTGCAGGAAGAAGTGCAAGGTACAGAGCTGCGGCACCTAATCGCAAAGGGTGAAACAGAGCCTTTCGTGGCCGCCGGCAAATGGTTGGCCGTGTTACATGCGTTGCCAAAACCGTCGGTTCTGGAGAGCAAGCCGATTACGCGGGAGGCTCGCAAGGCGCGCGGCTCGCGAAGCGAAATCGCAGCTCAGATTGCGAAACTCAAACCAAAACTGGAAACGACAATCGAAATTATAGATGTGCTTGCCGCCGGCATGGCTTCCGAAGAAGAGGTTGTGATTCATCGGGGTTTCTATCCAGCCAACCTGATGTGGGACGGTGAACTACTTTGGGGCTTGGACTTCGACCAAATAGCGTTAGGTGATCCAGGAGTCGACCTCGGAGCATTTATTTCGCAAATCGAAAAGATCGCGATTAGAGATGAATTTTCGCCGGACCTGGTCCTTCGGCTTGAGCAGGGATTCCTGGCCGGCTACCAAAGCCTCCGTTCGATCGATCTGCAGCTGCGCTTGGGTTTCTTCAGAGCCTATACGTTGCTGAAGCTGGCCGCCGGGGAAGTTCGACGGGAGCGCCACAACTGGCAGCATCTTACCGAGAAATTCGTCCAACGCGCCCTCGAAGCTGCTCGGGACGCATCTGTATCCTAATCTAGACTCTCAGAGTTTTGTGGATTAGCTATGATCAGGCTATGGCCGCTGACTCACTTTGTCCCAAGTGTGGCGCCTACTGGGGTTGCAACTGTGCAACGGAAGAGTTGGCGTACATCCCTGACTTGGATTGCATGCACGACTGGGTAGAAGTCGTCGGGGTGGAGCTGGACGAAGAGGTTGGCGCTGAGACGAGCCGGGTATATGGCTGCCGCCTTTGTGGCAAGTTCGTCACTGGAAAAACTTGGCAGCGGTAATCGAAAATAGCAAAGCTGCCGCGGGAAGTGGCAGGGCCCTCGTTGTACTGGCTGTCGTAATCGTGATGACGATGACCACGTGGTTTTCAGCCACGGCTGTGATCCCACAAGTGGCCGACGTATGGGGCCTGTCCCAATTTCAAAAATCGTTAATCACAATCGCTGTCCAAGTCGGCTTTCTCTGCGGCGCTCTTTTGTCGGCCGCCTTGAACCTCTCGGACCTTGTGCCGCCGCGGCGTTTCTTGATCGCCGCGGCCTTGGGTGCCGCGGTCGCAAACGGACTGGTTATCCTGGCCGGGGGCTTCTACCCGGCGCTGTTCCTACGTTTTCTTACCGGCTTCTGTCTCGCCGGCGTCTACCCGGTTTCGCTAAAGCTCATAGCCACCTGGTATCAGGAGAGACGAGGTCTGGCGCTGGGTGTCATGGTTGGCGCGCTCACCCTCGGTTCTGCTTCACCCCACCTAGTGAATGGCCTAGGCGGCGTCTCATGGCAGCTGGTAATCTTGGTCACTACGATTCTTACCCTCTCGGGGGCTGCACTGACCCACCTAGCCGTCCGCGAGGGACCGTTTCCCTTTCTGAAGGCAATCTTTGACCCGCGCCAACTTGGACGTGTTTTTTCCAACCGCGGCGTGCTCCTGGCGTCGGTAGGCTATTTCGGCCACATGTGGGAGCTTTACGCTATGTGGGCCTGGTTCTCCTTGTTTTTTGCCGATCGGTTGGTGAGCTCTGACATTGCCGACGCCACGAGGTGGGCTGGCCTTGCAACCTTCGCGGTGATCGGCATTGGCTCGCTTGGCTGCATTGTGGCAGGCCAACTCGGAGACACGTGGGGCAGGACCAAAACAACCGCCGCGTCGATGCTCGTCTCCGGAACCTGCGCGGCGGGCATTGGGTTGATTTTTGACGCGCCGATTGCTGTCGTCCTAGTTGTAGCTCTTGTGTGGGGCTTTGCGGTTGTCGCGGACTCGGCCCAATTCTCGACCATGGTGAGTGAGGTCGCGGACCAGACATACGTTGGCACCGCCTTGACGTTGCAGCTGGCCTTGGGTTTCTCTCTCACAGTAATTACTATTTGGCTGGTTCCGGTGATTGAAGCCAGCCATGGGTGGCATTGGACTTTTGCAATCCTCGCCCCGGGCCCGGCACTGGGCATTTACGCCATGTATGCCCTGAACCGCTCGCCGGAAAGGAAGCTGATCGCCGGCGGGCGAGGCTAGAATACAAGCGAATCTGATCGGAGTAAGCGTGATGCAAGGCGAGGACTTAATCCAGGTACCGAAGAAGTTTGCCGATCAGGCGAACCTGACCCGCGAGGAATATGGGCGGCTCTATCAGCAATCGATTGCTGATCCTGAGGCGTTTTGGAGCCAGATGGCCAAGGAGAGGCTGACTTGGTTTCGAAAATGGGACACCGTGCTCGAGCACGACTTCCCAAAAGCCCAGGTAACCTGGTTCCGCGGCGGCAAGCTAAATGCCAGCTGGAATTGCCTAGATCGTCACCTTTCGACACCAGCAAAAAACAAGGCAGCGCTGATATGGGAGGCAGATGAGCCCGGCGAATCACGCGTCTATACATACCAGACCCTCCATGAAGAGGTCTGTCGCTTCGCCAATGTCCTGAAGCGCCGTGGCATCAGCAAAGGCGACAGGGTGCTGATTTACATGCCGATGATCCCCGAGATTGCCATCGCGGTTCTTGCCTGCGCCCGCATCGGCGCCATTCACTCCGTGGTATTTGGCGGCTTCTCACCGGAGTCGCTGGTCGACCGAATTGACGATTGCGTACCCTCGCTGATTGTGACTTCGGATGGTGGCTTTCGGGGCGGCAGACGAATCGAGATGAAGAAAAACGTCGATGTGGCCCTAGAACGGGCGAAGACCCAGATTGAATCGGTCATCGTCGTCCGCCGCACCGCTCACGAGAACCTGGATTGGATCAAGGGCCGTGACCACTGGTATCAGGAGCTAATGCGCGATTCGGAAGTTCAAGGTTTTGCTGAGGCGGAAGTCATGGATGCGGAAGACCCGCTTTTCATCCTCTACACCTCAGGTTCCACCGGAAAACCGAAAGGCGTGCTGCACACGACCGGCGGATACCTTCTGGGGGCGAGTCTCACCCACTACACCTACTTCGATCACAAACCGGAGGACACCTTTTGGTGCACGGCGGACATCGGTTGGGTCACGGGACATAGCTACATCATCTACGGTCCTCTGATAAATGGAGCGACCTCGCTCATGTTTGAGGGCATACCGACCTACCCGGATGCCGGCCGCTTCTGGGACATCGTAGACAAGTATCAGGTCAACGTGTTCTACACGGCGCCTACCGCGATTAGGGCGCTCTCAAGAGAAGGCCTAGAACCAGTTGAACGCCACTCTCTGGACTCCCTGCGGCTGCTTGGCACGGTCGGCGAGCCGATCAACCCAGAGGCGTGGCTCTGGTACTGGCGGCATATCGGCAAGGAGAATTGTCCAGTTGTCGATACCTGGTGGCAGACAGAGACTGGCTCGGCCATGATCGCGCCCATGCCCGGCGTAGTAGATCTCAAACCGGGCTCCGCGACGCTGCCGTTTTTCGGCGTGCAGCCGATCCTGGTTGATAGCGACGGGAATCGATTGCCGGATGAGGGTGAGGCGACCGGCAACCTCTGCATCGCCGGACCGTGGCCCTCGATGATGAGGGGCGTTTACGGAGACCAGGAGCGTTTCTTTTCGACCTACTTCAGCCAATTCAAGGGCTACTACTTCACCGGCGATGGAGCCACCCGTGATAGTGATGGGTATTGGTGGATTACAGGGCGAGTGGATGACGTGATCAATGTCTCGGGACACCGCATTGGCAGCGCCGAGGTTGAAAGCGCGCTGGTGGAGCACGTTGCGGTCGCTGAAGCCGCCGTCGTTGCTTCACCTCACGAGATAAAGGGTCAGGGCATCCACGCCTACGTAACGTTGAATGATGGCTTCAAGGCAACGCCACCCCTGAGGAGTGAGCTGATTGAGTTTGTGGCGGAAAAGATTGGCAAGATTGCCCGGCCCGATGTTCTACAGTGGGCTCCCAGTCTGCCAAAGACACGTTCCGGCAAGATCATGCGCCGCATCCTTCGCAAGATTGCCGAGGACGAGTTCGATAACCTGGGCGATATCTCGACACTCGCCGACCCATCTGTTGTCGAAGTCTTGGTCAACGACAAGAAGAGCAGTTAGCTCACGAGTTGAGGAAACTCAGTAAACGCCTTAGGCGGACTCTAGGAGTTGGCTTCTTGGCTCCTCTCCCTCTCAGGCCGGGTCAGGCCCGAAGCGTCTGATTGCCCGCTAGATAGCCCGCGAATCCAACGTTAACCATTGCGTTTCAGCATGAAATGTGTAATCTTCGCTTGGAATTTCCCAAGACTCCCCGTCACTGACTGAGCATAGGAGAGTGTAAATGCCAACCAAGAACCCGGGCGAGAGCTTCACAAGAATCAGCGTCGAAGAAGCCAAAGAAATGTTAGATGGTGAGGAAGCGCAAGCCATCGATGTCCGGCCTCCAGGATCCTGGGCCGGCGCCCACGTTGCGAAAGCGATGAACCTTCCCATGGTCTCGATAATGGCGCGGGGCAAGGAGATTCCGACCGACAAGGATATCCTGTTTATCGACGAAGCGGGCCTGAATGCACCGACAGCCAGCGAAACCGCCGCGACTCTCGAGCTGAAAGAGGTCTTCAGCGTCGAGGGCGGTATGAAGGCCTGGCAAGAGGCTGGCTATGAGACGGAGACAATCTCCTAAAAAAATCGTCACCGGCCTCGCTGAGAAACGGGAGTAGCCAGGCGCCAAAGCCCGATTGCTCCCGTCGATTCCCAAAATACCCTGACTTCTAGCCCTTCTTGTCCAACGCATGGCCGAATCTTGGCTCCGCTTCGTTAAGAAAAACACAGCGGATATTTAACTTCTCTGCATTCACGGTCGAGTTTGGCTCGGGTAACAGGGGGTACAGGGCTTGTAAACAGCCCGTTTGTTCAAGATGGTCGCGCGTTTTTTTCGATCCACCCGAACGCCGTTAGCCGCCTCCGTCGGCGTCTTGGTCGGCGTGCTTATCATGCTGGTCTACTTGGAATTTAGCCCTCCTCTTGGGCAGTACAAAGATGCCGACATTCGCCGCATAGCAGATCAGCAGATCGATGCAATTGCCCCCCACGCCGCCCCTGGAGCCGCAAATATTTGCCCTCTTGCGCCCCTCCGTGGTGCAGATCACCACGGTCTCCAAGTCAGCAGATGCAGGGCGAGGTGTTGGCTCGGGTGTGGCGATCGATCTCAACGGCAGTATTCTCACCGCCTATCACGTTGTTATCGATAGCCCGACAGTGACTGTGCGCTTTTTCGATGGTTCATCAGCCAGAGGAACCGTTACTCAGACTCTGCCGGATCGCGATTTGGCGGTTGTCACTGTCATAGATCTTCCGGCGGGTGTCGAAGCCGCCACGTTGGCTGGTGGTGTGCAGCAGGGCGATCTTGTTTTGGCCATTGGTTCACCTTTTTCGTTTGAGGGCAGTGTCTCTTCAGGAATCATTAGCGCTATCGGCCGCAGTTTCATCATTGACGAAACTGGCCAGGTGCTGAAAAACATGATCCAGTTTGATGCGGCTGTGAATCCCGGCAATTCCGGTGGGCCCTTGGTCGATCGGAATGGACGCGTGGTAGGCATCGTCTCGGGGATCTTCAACCCAACCAACAGCCGCGTCTTTATCGGTATCGGTTTCGCCGTGCCAATCGAGGCAGCTTCCGGGCTTATCGCACCTCTCGGTTAATTCCCCCTGTTGCCCTCGGTGGGCAACGCAGCGAAGGAGTCTCCATGGCTCGTCAAACTGAAGTTGAGGAAACATCCACTCCGCTTGAGCAAATGCTCTTCGAGATTAAGAAGGTAATCGTCGGCCAGGAGGACCTCCTCGAACGAATCGTCGTGGCCCTGCTCTCAAGAGGTTACATCTTGGTGGAGGGCGTTCCCGGCCTGGCAAAGACCCTGGCGATTCGCACCGTGGCCGAGGTGGTCGGCGGTCAGTTCGACCGGATTCAGTTCACGCCGGATTTAGTTCCAGCTGACCTGGTCGGAACCAGGGTCTACAACCAGAATACCGGTGAGTTTTCAACCTCGCTGGCCCGGTTTTCGCCAATCTCCTGTTGGCAGATGAGATCAATCGGGCGCCGGCCAAGGTTCAATCGGCCCTTCTGGAGGTGATGCAGGAGCATCAGGTGACCATTGACCGTGAGAGCCACAAGGTCCCAGAGCCATTTCTCGTACTGGCAACCCAGAACCCTATCGAGACGGAAGGCACATACGCGCTTCCCGAGGCACAAGTCGACCGTTTCATGATGAAAGTTCTGGTCGGCTATCCGACTGACCGAGAGGAGATCGTCATTGTCCAGCGCACTACGGCTGGACTGCCGACGCCGCTTCAGATCATCTCTCCGGTAGAGCTGACAGAAATGCAAAATCAGGCGGACGCGGTTTACGTGGACCCGGAGTTGATTGAGTATGCCGTGCGCTTGGCTGGAGCGACTCGGCGGCCGCATGATTTTGGCATTGACGATATCGCCGGCTATATAACCTTCGGAGCCAGCCCGCGTGCTTCAATCAACCTGATTTTGGCTGCCCGAGCGCTGGCATTCACGCGGGGACGCGACTACTCCATACCGGCGGACCTGGTTGACCTGGCGCCCGATATTCTCCGCCACCGGCTGGTGATGTCCTACGAGGCGCTGGCGGATGGCATAACGGCGGATGTGGTTATCGCGCGGGTCCTCGAGGCTGTTGCGCGTCCGGCACGACCCCTAAGTGACGACCCGCTGCGTTGGACATCGGCGCCCGTCGGGGAGAATGTTCAGTCCCCATGACCTCAGGAGCTGTTGCTGCGGTTAAGACCGGGGTTGCGGGTGAGCGCAACGCTGAGGCGCTCCTGAGGCGCCTGGACTGGCAAGTTGTGCCGGCGCTTGGACGGAATGCTGCAAGGCGACTACCGCTCTTTGTTCACCGGCCACGGCTATGACCTAGCAGAAGTGCGAGAGTATCAGCCCGAAGACGATGTCCGCTACATGGATTGGAACGTCACGGCTCGCATGAACTCAGCCTACGTGCGTCAGTACATCGAAGATCGTGAGATCACGGCCTGGCTTATCCTCGATCTTTCCCCATCGATTGACTTTGGTACAGCCAATTCGACCAAGCGAGATCTGGTGGTGGACTTTGCCGGAACCATGGCTCGCCTGCTTACGCGACATGGCAACCGAGTCGGGGCCGTTTTGTTTGGCAGTGGCGATGACGAAGTGATCGCGCCCCGCGGCGGCCAAATGCAAACGCTGCGGTTGCTGCACCGCCTGCTCAGCCCGGGAAGCAGGAGTCAGCCAAAGCAAGTGGTCCCAGACTTCGCCGCGACTCTCAACCGGGTTGCCGGCGCAATCAGACGTAGATCGCTAGTCATTGTCGTCTCGGACTTCTTCGCGCCGCCGGGCTGGGAAGGGCATCTTACTCGTCTTGCCGAGCGCCATGAGGTGCTCTCAGTCTGGCTTGCCGACCCCCGCGAGACGGAGTTGCCGGAACTCGGGCCACTAGTGTTCGAAGATGCGGAGACCCGCGAGCAGGTCTACGTTGACACACGCTATCGCGGCTTTCAGTCCCGCTTCCAGGCGCTGGTCGAGCAACGCAACCGGCGGCTAAGCCGTACATTCGCGCAACGAGGCGTGGACCTGCTCAGGCTCAACACAGACGGAGACATGGTCCGGGACATTAGCAAGTTCGCCCACCCTGAGGCGCGACGCCCACCGGCGGGCTACCGGCCGGGTAGTGGCCGGATGACGTTTACCTGGCCGGAGGCGCTGTTTTTGCTCGCCCTGGTGCCGGCCATCGCCTGGCTACGTCTGGATGCAGAAACGCCGGCGGCGTGACGCGCTGCGTTATGCCATCGTTTCTCTCTTGAAAGACGCGGTAGGGAAGGGTCCCGGGATCAAGCGCCATATTCCAGCAGTGCTGTATTTGACGGCTCTCACCCTGATGATCGTTGCGTTGTCTCGTCCCATGGCCACGATCCCGGTTCTGGTAAACACCGGCACAATAATTTTGGCGATCGACGTTTCAGGATCGATGCAGGCGCAAGACGTTCAACCAGACCGGCTTGAAGCGACGAAGGCAGCCGTCAGGGATTTCATCGAAAACCAGCCCGACGGCGTAAAAATCGGCATAGTTTCATTTAGTGATTTTGGCGCGCTGGTGGCTCCCCCAGATCGAGACAGAAAGCTAGCCCTCACCGCGGTCGATCGGCTGCAAACGGAGCGCGGAACGAACATGGGTGGCGGCTTGCAGGTCGCCCTTGACGCGATTTACGCGGAGAGCGACCAGGCGCCGCCAGTTCCCGGCGCCCCACCGGCGGCGGCCACGGAGCTGGCCAACTTGCCGCCGGCGAGTATTGTTGTGATTTCAGACGGTCAGAGCACTTTGGGTCCGCCTCCGGAACAGTTTGCTGTCGAGGCTCAGCAGGCCGGCGTAAAAATTTACACGATTAGCATCGGCACGCCCCAGGGTGTCGTGCTGCAAATTCGCGGAAGGTCGGTGTTTACGAGGCTGGATGAGGCCATTCTGCGAGATGTGGCCGAACTCACAGGTGGGCGTTACTTCAATGCCCAGGATGGCGCCGACTTGCAGCAGATCTACGATGAATTAGCTCTCGAAAGGGACTTCGAGGACGAAGAGACCGAGGTCACATTTGCCCTAACCGGCGTGGCACTGATCATCTCGCTGATCGCGGGCGGACTGGGGCTCGTTTGGTTCAACCGGCTGCCCTAGCCGGGTGATCATCAACTGGAATCAGGGCTCTTAGCTGGCGGGTCTGTAGCATAGCGAGGCCCGCGCTTTAGTGTTTCCTTGACAAAGACCAGCATTAAAAAGGCGCCGGCTAGGCCGAGCCCGCCGCTGGCGACAGACGCGGCTGCGAGGCTGGCGAAACCCGTGATCAGGCTAATGGTCAGCGGCCCACCAGCGTTGCCGACATCGGAGATCAACCGCCAAACGCCCAGAAACTCAGCCCGGCCGCGGGCCGGGGCAAGATCCGAGCCAAGAGTCTGAACGATGCCGGAGCTGAAACCGTTTCCTAGCCCGGTAAGCAGAGCGATGGCGACGAAACTGTAAAGGTCGCCTGCCAAGGGCAGGAGTAGCAGACCGAAGGCCAGCAGTACCAGGCTAGGTACGGCTGTAAACTTCCGGCCCCACTTATCCATCGTAACGCCGACCGGGTAGAACATGGCCGTGTCCACGAAGGACGAGAGGCCGAATACGAAGCCGATAGTGGCAACTTCCAATTCCAGTTCGTCGCCCCACAGCGGAATGAATATTTGACGTCCTTGGCGCATTACCGCCAAAGCGATAATCGGCACGCCGGTTGTCAGCAGAACCCGCCGGTGCTCCGTCACTGCAGTAAGCAAGCGCCCGCTGATACTGTCGGTTGGCATTCGCTCAGCGGGCCAGGTCCGCTTGACGACTAGAAAAACCATTGCAGCAGTGGCGGCTGCGGCTAAAGCCTGAATGTGAAGTGCGAATTCGAGGCCAAAGGCGCTGCCGACGAGACCGCCGAGTATAGGGCCTACGATGGTCCCGCCACGGGAAACGCCGCCGAGCAGGGCGATGGCCCGGCCGCGTTGTTCGTTGGGCACAATCTGACTGACGTATGAGAGGCGAGCGAGCTGCCAGAATGACCAGCCGCCGCCCATGATCAGCATCAAGACTCCCAGCACGATTGGTGAGGGGCTGAAGGCCGCGGCCGCAGCAACAACTGCGACCAGGGTAGTCCCCGCGAGCATGCCAGCCTTCTCACCGAAGCGGGCGACGAAGATACCGCCCGGTAAATCCATCAGCAGGATACCAATGCCGCGAACCGCGACGATCAGGCCGGCGATAGCCAAGGAGGCGCCCAGGTCCTTGGCAAAGAGCGGCACAATCGGAAAGATCGCGCCTTGGCCGATGGCAAAGAGAAAACTGGGCAGGTAGACGCTAAAGGTCAGGGAGCGGATTGTGAACGGTTTCTGGTCTTGGCCGGCCGCGGTCATGCGGCCAATGCTATCGTGCTCAAGAATGAGGGGAAACTGCCCTGATCTTGCGCCGCCTCGTCGCGCTAATCTCGATCTGGCTTATGTAGGTCGTTACTTCGCGATCTCAGTAAATCGATGGATCGCTGGACGGAGCAGGGAGCCCAGTAGTAGGCTAGAGTCACCGATTATTGACAATATTGACTGTGCAAACTAGATTGTCTACATCGTTGGTCAACTTAGTCCACTTTAATCGAAGGGACGATAACCATGGTCCGGGAGAATGGAAGCGTTCGACACCAAAGGTGCCCGAGGAGATAAAGCCAGGGTTCATCCTGCCCGTAATCGCCGAAGAGATCGACGAGTTCGAGGCGCGGGCGAAGAAGTTCCGGATCGGTGACGAGGACCCAACCGGTTTCCAGCTTTTTCGGCTTTCACGAGGCGTCTACGGCCAACGCCAGGAAGACAACCAAATGATGCGAATCAAGCTGCCGTACGGTGGCGTGACCGCTGATCAAATGGATTCCTTTGCCGAAGTGTCAGAAACCTACTCCGGGCTCGGGCGCGGACACATTACGACACGTGAGAATTTCCAGTTTCATTTCGTAAATCTCGATGATACGGCTGAAGTGATGCGCGTAATCGGCGAGACCGGATTGTCCACGCGCGAGGCCTGTGCCCACACGGTGCGGAACGTCACTGGATGCCCTTTCGCCGGCGTCTGTCAGGACGAAGAGTTCGATGCGACGCCATACTTGACGGCCTACGCGCGCAACATGTTGCGTAACCCAATCTGTCAGCGCCTGCCGCGAAAGTTCAAAAGCGCTTTTTCGTCCTGTGCCAGCGATTGCGCCGGGACGTCATATCACGACATTGGCTTTATTTCCAAGAAGCAAACGGACGCGACGGGCAAAGAGGTCCTCGGCTTCGAGATTCGGGTCGGCGGTGGAACATCGACGATGCCGCGGAAGGCCGATGTGATCTGGGACTTCGCCAAGGCTGATGACGGAGAATACATCAAAGTTTCCGAGGCAATTCTGAGAGTTTTCGATCGCGAAGGTGACCTGCCGGGTCTGTTGCGCAAGAACCTCAACAAGGCCCGAATCAAGTTCTTAGTAAACAAGATCGGCCTGGAGGAATTCCAAGCCAAGGTCAACGATGAACTTGCCAAGGAGTGGGCCAAGGAGCCGATCGACGTCCAGGCGCTCAAAGAAATGGCGCTCGAAGAACCAGGCGGCATAGTGGCGGCCAAGGGTGAAAACGCTCCAGGCTACGAGCGCTGGCGCCGAACCAACGTACGCTCACAGAGACAAGAAGGTTTGTTCGCTGTTTCTTTGACGGTGCCGATGGGCAATATCGTTACTTCGCAATTTAGGCAGCTGGCCCAAGTCATGCGGACTTTCTCCGGCGGCCACGCCCGGACCGATCAGAACCAGAATCTAATTCTCCGTAATGTTCGGCCGGAATCCTTGGAAGAACTGCATCGCCAGCTGACAGACATCGGTTTCGGCGAGCCGGATGCCAACATGGTTGCTGATGTCGTGGCCTGTCCCGGTGCCGATAGCTGCAAACTGGCAATTACGTCCT